>JAFLCK010000016.1:0-119606 GCA_017303615.1 Obscuribacter phosphatis (SeqCode) | reverse complement strand
TCAATATTGGTTCACAAGCATCGAAGACGCAGCCACGCTAATCTCTAAGTGGAAACACGACTACAACGCATTGCGTCCGCACAGCGCCCTGGGCAACATGACACCGTTGCAGTTCAGACTAGCAGCCGAAGAAGCAAACCCACTTCTAAAGGAGAACAAACTGGATTTAACTGGGAATATAAAACTAGCAGCTGTCTCTTAAAGGTGGCCCAACAAATGGGGCAGCGTCACCCTCTGTGACTATGATGTATTAGACAAGTCCGGGGAAAAGTTTACTGTAGCCCTTGAACAAAACAGCTAGGGCTTGCAAATCCATTAAAGATGCGATGAATGGCGATGGATGTACTACATCTTGCGCTGTCACCGCATTTGGTTCATGCTGGTCTGGAATGGGCAAGTATGGCAGGCAAGAGCAGGAAGCAGGAAGCAGCAATCAGCGGCAGCATCATTCTGGGAGACGATTATTCCGTAAGCTCGTTCTTGTCCAGAGGGTATGCAGTATTTTCTAGATAGAAAGAACATCAGCAAGAACAACTACTATTACTGGTTTCACCGTCTCCGGCAGGAACCCCCTGAATGGAAGGATTTGCCCAAGCACAAAGAGAGAAGCAATCAGAGTTACACTAAACTCTATTGAAAATCTGCCTAAAGGTCGTTTACAAGTTCCGTCTATCACGGAAACGAGTAAACTAGAATCTAGTTAAATTGCTGCTATTAGAGACTCATGACACTCAGCCCTCTCCTTCAGGAAAACAAAAATGCAAAACCTCGATTCGGAACTCTCCCTAGACGAATACAAGAGAAGAGCAGCAATATTGGATTTTATGCCGGTTGGAGTTTTGGTTTTAGATAAGAGTGGCAACATAAAAGCACTATCTCCACAAGTCTGCATAATTCTAGGATTAGAGGAACAAGACCGTGCAAATATAAGCTGTTGTTTTTTCGACTTCATAGCCAAAACCGAAAGAGCAGCATTTATGAGCTTCTTCGAAAGCGTTTCAAGTAGCGAGAAAGATATCTTGGGTTTGCTTTCAACCATAGACATTCCATCGAAACCTTCCGTTAAAGTTGTAATCAGCTTAAGACTTTGGCCAAGCAAAGAATTTTATCCAGAGGCTATTTCAGCTTGTATTTTGCCAGTTAGCCAAAGATAAACGTGTTCCTCTTCACTTTGGATTGCAAAGCTATTCTCAAATGTTCCACGATTTTGGTCCATCAGGATATGGTTTTGACGGTGGTGGAAAGTTATCAAAATAAAAAGGGTCTGGTGGAGGTAAACCTGGAGGCTTTGGTGGTGTCTTGTCGGCAGGATCTGGATACCAAGGCTCTCCTTCGCCCCAACCGGGACCATAACCAGGACCTGTCGGCTCCTCCGGAGGAGGAGTTGGACGAGTGTCAATGGGAGGTGGCTCTCAGCCTTCCCCGCCTCCATCGCCAGGCTTACCTCCAGGTCCACCTGAACCGCCAGTACCATCAGTGTGACTTTTCTCTGAGCAAGACAACGCTCGGCAACCGATAGGATCGCAAAATGTAAACCACAGCGGGGTGGTCTTCCTCGGCCGCCCCGCCTCACTTGATTCCTTCTTATAGCCTCTTACCTGTTGAAGTATGAAATTACTTCCGCTTCCACTTCCTTCTGTTCCCTCTTCAATTTTTCCGCTTTTTCAATATTGCCTGTTTTTAGATAGAAGTCGATCAATGCAGACGAGTAAGGCAGAATGTACCCTCTGGTCTTTCCCGATGCTAGTTTCGCTGTCTCCAACGCACTTAAATAAAGTGGTTCGCACTTTCGAAACTCCCCAACAGAGAAAAAATGGTTGGCAAGACATAATTCTGTGATTGATTTCTCAAACCCACCTATATTCTGTCTTATGGCAAGGGCCTGAGTCAGCAGAACCTCACGCTCTTGCAGATTCTTTGTCACGCATCCCAAATTGTGAGATGATTCCGCAAGTTCACTTTTGAGAAGCGGATCAATCCTCCGTTCTAGCAACGAGTTTCGAAACTCTTTCTCCGCAATTTCCAACCGATTTTCTCGAACAGCAGAAAGTCCCAGTAAAAACTTTCTTTCAGAATCCATCGTTAGGAAAAAGTGAAAAATCACAGGTGAAATAACGAACAGAAATCCCGCGGTCAGCACCCCAGGGATGAAGTCTCTACATACTAAAATCATATTGCCTATACTCTTTGGGCCTTGTCTTTCTCTACACTACCATCCTCAGTAAACCTTGCAAGTGGTGAAAGTACGCAACCATCAATTCAATTTTAGCTGTTGTTAGTCACAGATACGCCAGTTAACAGCACAATCTGCGTTAATGGTTACCAAGGATTTCCGAGCAGGAACATAGCTACATCACTTGATTCAAACTTTGGCTAGATATCAGAGCTGTTGCTTCAGGCAAAAACATAATCTGACAATAACTGATAAGGTGCATCGGCAGTTTGAAAAGCTGTAGATGCCAACTTGGAGGGGGTCTTGGGAAATCAATTTTCCAGCCCTCTCTGCTTTTTCGCCTTCCATGAGGGCGACGAATTTTCAACCACCCCGGATTGTAACCGAGAGAATAATTTGTCGCACCTTTCGTGTGAATAACGTTGGCCAGTGTGTCCGTTTGCTCGGAGATGGCGGGACTAGGCTCGAAGCCTAGCGGCTTATTGAAGCGAGCGTCTCACGGTATCGAACGGCATCAGGATGCGACTCGCCAAGCAAATTCATCTTTATTGAGTAAGCTTGTTTGCAGAGTCGAAGCGCATTCGCCTTTTGCCCCTCATCCCTATAAACAAGAGCCAGTTCGTAGATCGAAGTTGCAGTGTCAGGATGGTTGATGCCGAAGATTCTCGTGCGCTCAGCAACTGCTTCTTTGCCCATCAACTCAGCTTCTTTGTAGCGTTTTTCGAGTCTTGTAATTCTCATCAGACTATGAATACATTTGACAGCGTCAGGGTGCTTGCGACCGAGTGCCTTGGTCTTGATCTGAAGCGCTTCTCGAAACATTTGTTCGGCTTTTGGATAGTCCTGCTCGCTCTCGCAAACGCATGCCAGGTTTGAGATATATGTTGCGGTCTGAGAATCAGTGTCACCCCAAATTTTCCTGCCGAGTCGAAGTGCCTCAATATCTAGCTCTTTCGCTTCCTTAGTGCGTCCTTGAAGTCCATAAACGGCTGATAGATTACTCAGTGATGCTGCGGTCCAAGAATGGTCATTTCCATTTATCTTTCTGACAATTCTCAGAACTTCCTTGTACAGCGTTTCTGCTATGGAGTAATTTCCTTGTTCCCTATTCAAGGCGGCAAGCGTATTTAACGATGTGGCGATGTCTAGATGGTCATTGCTGAACAAACGTTTGCGAATTTCAAGTGCCCGCTTGCAGAGTTGCTCTGCTTTTACGAAGTCACCCAAATCAAGATAAACGCCTGCCAGGTTATTCATAGACATGGCTGTCTTCGGATGATATTCGCCGAGGGTGCGCTGAAAAATATTCAATGCTTCTTGATTCAACTTGGCAGAATCATGATATCGCCCAAGGCGGGAGTACAAACTCGCAAGATTGTGCATTACCGTGGCAGTGTCGGGATGGGCATCGCCCAGAGTTTTCTTTCTAATGCGAATCGCTTCCAAGTAAAGCGGCTCGGCATCATGAAAGCGTTGTTCATCTTCATACAAGTTCGCAAGGTTATTGGCTGCAGTGGAAACATCTGGATGATCTCTACCAAGAATTCGGATTCTTGTTCTCAATACATCCTTTTGCAGTTTCTCTGCCTCATCCCAACGTTCTTGATCGTTGAAGAGGCTGGCGAGATTGCCCTTTATTGTCAGTACGGCAGGATGGTCATCGCCAAGCACCGTCTTCTTAATTCGAAGAGCCGCTTGCATCAAGGATTCAGCCTCCGAGTATCGTGCTTGCGAAACGTACAGTCGAGCTAGATTAGCCATAGACGACGCAGTTGACTCATTTTCAGTACCTAGCACTTTGGTTTGGATGCGAATCGCCTCCTCGTAGAGTGGCTCAGCATCCGCATAGCGGCCGAATTCCAGGTACAAAGAGGCCAACCTGTCTATTGATTTGGCTGTGTCGGCATTCCATTCGCCAAATATCCTTTTCCTGATTCTGAGAACACCCTCACGCATTGGAAGCGCTTCCCGAAAACGTGCTTGCGTTTCGTACAAGTTTGCAAGCTTTTCCATTCGGATAGCAGTTTGAGCATTGTTGCTGCCAAGCTTCGCTTGATCGGTGTCGAGAGCTTCCTTGTAAACAGACTCGGTCTCCTTAAGGCGACGTTCTGCTAGGTAGCAATCGCCCAAATCGGTCAGAGCGGCGCTGTCGGTTGCTCCACGGGTTGAGCTAATGCGAACACACTCCTTGAAAAACGGCTCGGCATCCAGGTAGCGACTCTGGATATAGTAATGCCATCCCAGGTACTTCATTGATTCCCAGGTTTCCAAACTGTCTTTGCCCGTGACCTTAAGTCGCAGGCGCAATACATCTTTCAAATAGGCTTCGGCCTCGCCATATCGCTTTTGCTTCTGGTATAGACGAGCGAAACCCTCCATGGGAATAGCCAGAAACAGGCTGTCTTTGCCCTTGGATTTTTCAGTGAGTCGAATGCAGTCCTTATAAATTTGTTCGGCCTCAGCATATCGCCCACGATCGGTTAGAAATGTACCGTACCAGGCAGTTGTGTACCAGTCACCGGGCGCTGCCTTCAGGTTTGCTCGATATAGCTTCTCAGCTTCAAAATCATTGGAGGCCGGCACGCCATACTTGAAGCAACGAGGCTTCGAAGAGGGCTGACTGTGCGGTACTGAAAAGGTCAAGGACGCTGCAAAACCAAGCACAACCAGCAAGAGTGGCGGAAACACCCTTGGCAAGAGAGTGGCTTTAATAATGGTTCCCATTCGATTTCCTTGACCGTAATCTTGCTCTAGATCGCCTTTTGGCAGCTCTAGCTGTTTCGTAACTTATCATATCTATAGGCTTTAGGGGATAGTAACAATACGAAGGCCGACGCTTCCGAGCGCTGGAGACAATCAACGCGCAATGGATGGTCTGAGAGATTAATTGGCTTTGGTTTGCGAGCCGAATGGAAGGCAGGCGGGAGGACCTGAGAACAATGCTGAAATCACTCCGAAATCAACGAGAGATGGCAGATCTGGTCTTTCAAGAGAGCGCAGCGTATTTGGCAGAGTCACTGGATTTGCTCGATCTCGTTGAGAACGGCGAAGATAGATGGAATCAGTTGTTTTCTACTTGTGGAACTTTCGATGAAGAATTGCTGGCATTGGCAAACCTGCAATTGCTCAGACGGTCAGAGCTTACGGGAGCGGCAATGGCTCCTTTCGGGGATTCTCGTCTGACAGCCTGTGTCCGTTCGGTGAGTGCGTCAAACCTTGAAAAAGGCTTGAGACTTTCTGTTCATTCTGTACCTTCAAGCTGCCATCGCCTATGATGGCATGTTTATTCTGAGCTTGGCGAGCCAGTGCCTGATCATATCAATTATGCACAGATTAGTAATTCGAAAGCTCGCTATTAGTGGGCGTTTTCGAATCGCGATTATCGCAAAGCCAGTTCTGGGGGTGATAAGACAAACCTTGAAATCGGATTTTTGCTCTTTTTTCTGCCAATTGTTTGGAAGAAGAGAATCTATTTGAACGCCAAGCTTAATCGTGAACGTTTCAGGAACATCCTTGATGTATTCCGCAGGGTTTATTCCATGTCTCTTGCAGATGGGGCTAATTTAGGGGAGCACAGCGGCATCTTCTCCGGCGTTGTCGCTGCCGTGGAAATATCAGCTCTTCGTTCCAAGTGGGACACGCTTCATTTCATGCTCTGCGGGGTTGTTGTCGAAACTCATGCCTCCATCCAAAAGGTATTTGTTGAGGTCACTCCAATTGTTTAGTCAATAGTTGACTGCTTTACCAAATGAGCTTTGAGGCAGAGCAGGAAGGCTGTGCTTGTCCAGCCATGCCGTCATCCTTGTAAGGTTCGGAAGCCCCTCCTGTCGTCACATTAGGGAGACTTCCTGCTCGAATAGACCGAGGTCGCGAGCGCAGCGATCAATTTCAAATAAATCGGCAAAAATCTGAAGTATCTGATCGCAAGCCTATTTATTATTTAAATGAGCCTTGATGAAGTATCGCCTGGCGTGGGCGCCACAGGCAAAAACAGTGGCCCCCGTTTCAGCACACTGCTCGAAACAACTAAATTAACTTCCAATATCGTTAAGCCCACGCTCCATTGAAGAAGACAGCTCTGCTATCTGTCTGCCGAATGGACTTGCCCCATTTTATTCAGATTTGACAGCCTGGCAGATAGTATTCCAGCACTCTCCCCTGTTTCTTATTAGGGATGGCAAATACCCCGCCTTAGAGGTTTTCTACTATCTATGGACAGCATCTCAGATTTCAAAAAAGCAAAGCCCTCAGAAACTTTCATCAATGACAGCCTGCACGCAGAAATTGCGAAGGGGAAGAGCGAGCGCAGCACAGAAAGCAACGCTTCAAAGCCAGTAGAGAAAAGTAAAGAAGAGAATGAAAGCAGCAAGCCTAAGGACGACCGAAAACATAATGGATTTGCTTATGAGCTAGGACACTCCGCGCTCTATTCGGCGGTGCAAGCACCAGTAGAAGGCATGGCGCAGACATTTGATCATACTTTGGGCAAGCCTTTTGGCACCAAGCTATACGAAAAGAGCAAAGACTTACTTGTCAGTGCTCCGCAAGCTACCGACTTTGGTAGCGCCGAATGGCACGGACAAACTATTGGTGGTGCAATCGGCGTGATTCCATGGTTTATGGCCTGCAGAGGAGCAGTCAGGGGACTGGCAGAGAAAACTGCCCTAACAAAGTCTCTAGTGGTGGGTGTGGACGAAGCTGCCGGCGCCAAAATGTTCTCTTCGACAGGAGCAAAACTATCGCTTGAGGGCGGAATAACCGGAGCAGTATATGCTGGAGCAATTAAGTCGGTCGAATATCAAGGAGGGGAACACAACTATTGGAAAGCGAAGTCTGGAGCTATGGTGCAAGATTTTGCCACATTCGGCACACTGACAGCTTCCAGCTTGGGTATTTCAGGCGCATTGAGCAAAAGCTTGGCGCCATTAGCCGAAAGAAGCGAAGTGGCAGGACAACTGGTACCCAAAACGGTGGCAATAACCTCTGGTGCACTTAGCGGCATACCGGCGGCGGCGGCAGAGTTGGGCACGCAGTACGCCTTATCCGGCGGAGAATCGAAGATTAGCCAGGATAATTTCATTCAAAGCGCCTATTCATTTGCTGTAGCCGGTTCGGCCCTGGCGTCGTTTCACCCATCGGTCAAAAGGCTCCAACCGGACACAAAACAAATAGTTGAAGCAAGCGAATCGGCAACTCAATTGAAGGGTGCTTCGGAAAAACAATCACTTCCGAGCGAGGCTCCGAGCGAACTACATAAAGTCAACCACAAAGCCAACAAACAATCTGAAGAATTTTCGGTATATGAACTAGGGAAACACGACTTTGGTAAGTATGCATCAACAAAGCAAATGTTTATATTCACAGATCAACCTGAAATATCAACTAAATCTTCATACGAATTGGCTGGCAATATGCGTTCGATCGAAGCACCACCTTTCTCAATCTCATTAAAAGAGGCAGGAAGCCACTTTGATGGACTGCCTACCGCCGGAGCGTTTCAACACTTTGTAGGTAGCAGAATGGTGGGAAACCTGCCTAAAGCCTTCATTTCAGAGCGTTGCCCCGAAGAACTGGCCTACTACAAGCTAAACGATCTAGCGGAGGCGCTTCGTCAAATTGACGGTACTTTCCCTCCGCAGAAGAAATCGGGACTGGGCGCTATGCAGATTGACCTACCTGCTACTGAGGTGCAATTTGGCGACAAGCAAATAAAAGTAGAAAAGATTGCTATTGGAGAGGTGGCCCATGTCTACAAATTAAGTCTGGGTCATGAGGATTATGCATTTAAGGTTCCAACCGATCCTGCTCGCCACGACATTCACGGTAGTGCAGCGGAGACTGCGGCCTTTGCCCTACTTTCTAAACACAAAGTCAGCAATCTAATCGATTTCCATGCTGCCAACGTTGGCAAAAGCGGATGGATGTTAACTGAGTTTGTTGACAGAGCTAAGCATCGCGAGGGAGAGCCTATTGAAGCGGTGCTTGATCGCTATACACTAAAGCTTGGCGATGACTGGTCAGCGAACCGAGGACCGGGCAATGTAGTCTGGGACTTGGGCGGACTAGAACCGAAGAACCTGAAGTCGCCTACCACCCTGGCTAAATTTGAGCAGCTTCTGCAAAGCCCTGAAGGTTCCCTAGTGGCAGGCCGAAAGGTAGACAGTTTGCCGAGCCAGGATGCTATAAAGACGGCTCTGGCGCTGGCACTAGAGCATTCAGACAACAACGGACAAGTGCCCAGAACTGCAGTTCGTCTATTAACCGACGCAAAAGATGTGAACGAAATTTTGGAAAAATCTCTGGAAAAAACTGGAGCGGCAGGAAGAGCGGCTTTCGAACTGGACCGATTGAAAGGTACGCCCTACATTACAGAAAGGTTCTACCAAGCTATTGCAAATCCAGAGTCAAGGCTTGAAGCCGCGAAGTCGATTGACAAGCTACCACCGCATGAACGCTATAGAGCATTTGAGACTGCCTTTGCATTTGGAGAGGCAAGACCCCTGGCAACACGGGCGATACCATCGCTCGCACCTGAATATAAGCAAGCTGCCATAACTATGGCCAAGCAAGACCCGGGTTCACTCTATGTCCTTATGGATATGAATCTGCTGAAGACTGAAAGTGCCAGTGACAAGGAGCGAGCATTCAAACTTTATTTAGACAAAAATTCTCTCTCAACGATAAACGACAGTGTTGCAATCAAAAGATCACTTGATGACTTTGCCGGAACGAATGATACAAAGCGCAGTGAATTTGCGCACATATGGAAAGGTCTAAGCGCCGAACAAACCCACCTTAATGATAATCTGCTGGAAAATATTAGAGTCAATTGGCATAGACTAAGTCGAGAACAGTGGAGAAAGCTCAGCGAGTTCGACCTAGCAAATCTTTTCGCTGTCAATGAACGCTACTCCTTGACCAGTGAAGGGTTCAACGAAGTCGCTGATAGACCAGACCTAAGACGCTACCTTGCACAGTCTCAAACTATCAGTGAGGTAAACGTAGATGCCTTGCTGGGCGGTATGTGGGATAAACTTCCGCCAGACTACAAGCGCCTTGAAGGTGCGGAAATGAAAAATGTTATAGCAGTCTGGAATATAGCCGACAAGAAAGACTGGGAAACGATACCGGCAAAGGAAGCCGCCGACTTAGCCAATAGTATAGGTAAGCTCGGACTAGCTAATTCGCTAGAAACTGCGCATCTCTTCAGACATGCCGATCTTCGCCAATGGGTGAAGGAGAATCTAGTTAGTCTTTCAAATGAGAGCTGGCAAACCAAACTGCTTATGTTTGGCGCATGGAAGAGTCTAACAGAGTCAGAAAAGAAACTGTCGTTTGATGAACTTTGCAACAAAATAACGCTCAAAACCTTGGGACAAGAGCTATCCAAACTGGGAATCAAGCAAGACACGCTTAACTATATACTCGCTCTTACTGACAAAGATCTGCCTGGCAGAAAACTTATGAAGTCTATCTATTTCGCTCTTGCTACCGGTGACTGCAGCGAAAACGCCGCAATTCGCCAAAAGAGCATCAATCGAATTAACGAGTTAGCCAACCAGAAGGGTTCTGCAAGAGATTTCATTCCTGAGGCGATTATGGCGCATGTTTATTTGCAGTCCCTCTACTCTAACCGACCCGATATCTTGGCGAAAATAGACTCATTAGGGCTAACAAACTGGCATAAGTACGACCTGGGGCGCAAACTCACAGCAGAACCGAAGCAAAGTCAAGAAATCGCAACTAGAGCGATCATGAAAGGTTGGCTCGACCAAGCTCCAGACGTGTCACGCATCTGCAGCCTAGTGCGACTTGCGGCAGACGCAAAGTTGAACAATCGACAAATAGACAACCTTATTGCTCTGGCTCCATCTGAAGAGAAACTTCAAGATATCCATCATCTAGCTTCCGAGCAGTCGGCGGCAAAGGAATATCTCAAAGCCAAACTTAATGAGCGACCAAGAGCAAGAGATTTAGAGCCAAATATACTGGCTGATAGAACTTATGTTTCCCAACTTGATGGCTATGAGCCGAGTGAGTTGGCAAAACTTGGTCAACTGGCTGACAGTGGACTATCTATGGTGCAAGTATCGCTATACAGCAAACTTGATAGAGAGCATCCACAACTCCTCAAAGATCTTTTGGCGGAGAACGCAACCACTGCGCAACTTAAGGACGTTATGCGCCTATCTGCATTTCCAGCGCCGCTATCTTTAGCTATCGCCAGGGGCTCGTGGAGCGGCAATTATAGGCTTCAGCAAGTGCTTGCAGGCTTGCGCGATTATGGTACCGGCAAGAATTTTCATGCCCTTCTAACCGACCACCTAGCCCAGGGCTTTCAACTAAATCGCACCGAGCTAATAAGACTTCAAAGAGAAGCCAAACAGGTTGGGTATAGTTTCCAAACAGAAGCGACTTTGCCGCAGCCACGCAATTTTCTAAAAGCTGCCGATACTTTTTTGGATGCAGCCGATGGCATTGAACGCTTGATACCAAGCCATCAGCCTATAGTTTTGCTTGGCCGTGATGCCTGGCCGCTTCTACCAATACTGAAGGAGCGAGGCAGAAATGCTATGTATTTTCTATTCAGCCGTCTTCAGTATGATGATGAGTCAACCAAAAGGCAATGGCTGAAAGAGATACCTCCAGGTGCTGCTGTTGTTGATACCGGTTTCAGTGGCAGCATCATTAAGGCTATTAAAAAATTCGATCCCACCATAGGTGGCTATCTTATGTCTACCGATGGCAGTACTTTTCCGCGCTTGCTCGCCGATCCTAGAGAGCATCGCAGAAGAGTGCAAGATTTAGAAGATCTGCCT
Source organism: Obscuribacter phosphatis (SeqCode) (assembly GCA_017303615.1). GTDB lineage: Bacteria > Cyanobacteriota > Vampirovibrionia > Obscuribacterales > Obscuribacteraceae > Obscuribacter > Obscuribacter phosphatis_A. The sequence goes on along the minus strand of JAFLCK010000016.1, from coordinate 108,614 downwards.
AAACTCATCTTCAGAACCAACAGACATACTGAAAATGGTGGAGCCGTAGCCCGCCGCGATGCAAGCAGTAGAGATGGAGACGTCTCCCATATTGTTGTTAACAGATCTAGGTGGTGGGCCGAATACAACGCCAGGTCTCTGCTCAAGGCGGCAGGAATGCCGGAATGGACAGCCTGGAGGTATAGCACTTTTGTTGGTCTGACCCCGCAGGAACGACTTGGGTTGTCGAATGAGCAGGCTGTGCAAAGACATTACGAAAGTGTACTCACGGCAAGGCAGGGAAGCTAACGAAAAGAAAGGAAAACAAATAATTAGATCGGCTTAGCCTATGAAAATCAACATCTTGGCTATCTCAACTTAGTTCTCATGATCAGCTTGCGAAACTCCTCTGCGGCAAGCATGCTTATCATCAGTGGAAGCATCAGAAGCCAGAACTGCCAAGGCAAGGGCGCCGTGCCGAAGACCCGATGCCCGGTATCTGTATAGGTCAAAAGCAACATCAAAAGTATCTGAACTGCGACGCCGATATTCAACAGCTTATTGCTGAATACTCCGATAGCAAATATAGACTTTCGCTCACTTCGACAAATTGAAGAATTCACTATCTGCATGCACATTATGCCCATCAAGCATGCCGTGGTAGCCGCTCTATAGGCAGGGTCCGAAGCCGGCGGAGACTGCCCGTATCGCCATCCTCCCAGAGTAAAAACAAAATAGTAGCCGATCAGTGAGGCGGCAGATACCATGGCACCAAGATATAGATAAGCCTTTAGCAATAAGTAAGAATCGAACAACCCCTCAGAGCGCGAGCGTGGGGGTCTTTCCATAACAGCCGGGTCTGGCTGCTCGGTGCCCAAGGCAAGGGCTGGAAGTAAATCAGTACCCAGATCAACACTAAGTATCTGGATAATCGTCAGAGGTAGCGGGACTTTTAATAGAACGTAGGCTAAACACGGAACCAACTCAGCAATATTGGATGAAAGAACGTAAGTTAGGAACTTGCGAATATTGGAGAAGACGGATCTTCCTTCTTCAACAGCATTGACGATACTGGCGAAATTGTCATCAGCAAGAACCATATCGGCAGACTCTCGCGCTACGTCAGTACCACTCAAGCCCATGGCGATGCCAATATCTGCCGATTTAAGAGCCGGAGCATCATTGACTCCGTCACCGGTGACAGCCACGATATGACCCATTCTCTTTAAAGCCTGTACAATTTGCATTTTCTGATCAGCATCAATTCTTGCAAATATGACTTCCTGCCGACCAAGCATAAGCTTTAGTTGTGCTTCCGTTAGCCTTTTCAACTCTGGACCAGAAACAACCACAGGTGAATCAGTTTGCACTAAGCCGATCTCTTTGCCAATAGCTAGTGCAGTACTGGGATGATCGCCAGTCAACATAATGACTCTGATGCCGGCCTTGCGGCAACGCTCGATTGCACGAGGAACTTCAGAACGTGGTGCATCTTCCATAGCCACCAAACCAACTAAAGTCAACTGAGCTTCTAGGTCCTCCTTTTCATAGGTATGAGGCAAACTACGCCTACATAAAGACAATACTCTCAGTCCTTTGTCGGCAAGAGTTCTCTCTTCCTTCAAGATATCTTGCCGGTATTGCTCGGTCAGCTCAGCAACACCAGTGCTCAAAAACAGCGAATCACATAAAGGAAGCAAAGTCTCCAGTGCGCCTTTGCTGTAGAGAACTAATCGCCCTTCGTCAAGAAGATGAACTGTGGTAAGCCGCTTGCGTTCTGAATCGAAAGGAATCTCATCAACCCGCTCTAACGAAGACAAAGTCGGATAATTGGCCCTGGCAAAGTCTACCAAGGCCAGTTCCATAGGATCGCCCAATAGTTGCTTGGAACCAGCTCTTTTGCCCTGTCTCGTATTTTCACAGTTAAGCGAGATCAAACATAATTCTCTAAATGCTGTTTCAAATTCAGTGGCACTAACAATCTGCGCTTTCTCAAAACTTTGACCACATAAATACACCTGACTTACGGTCATCTTCCCTTCAGTGAGAGTCCCGGTCTTGTCAGTACAAATCACAGAGGCACAACCTAAAGTCTCGATAGAGGGAAGATTCCTCAACAAAGCATTTCTCTTCGCCATGCGTCGCGAACAGCTAGCCAGTGCCAGTGTCACTTCCGGCAATAGTCCTTCTGGTACAAGAGCAACAATTATTCCCACGGCAAAGACTATATTCGTCCAAAACGCCATTCCTAACGACTGAGCCATAAGGAAGAAAAGTAAGCCTACACTGACGGCAATGCAGGCGATTATCCGACTTAGGCGAATAATCTCCAGTTGCAGGGGCGACAATGATTCATGGAAAGATGACGTCAAAGCGGCGATCTTGCCAAACTCGGTTTCCATACCAGTCGCAAATACAAAAGCCTTGCCATGACCGGCAAATAATGATGTACCGGCGAGCAATACGTTCCCGCTCTGAAGAATATCTTCCTCCCTAGAATCTTCCGCACGTCTGGAGACTGCGGTCGACTCTCCAGTCAAGGCGGAATTGTTGACTCGAATGCCGACCGCTTCAATCAGGCGACAATCAGCAGGTACAGAGTCTCCTTCTTCTAGGAGGATCAAATCACCAGGCACCAAACTGGTTGCTTCTAGCTCACATAACTCGCCGTCACGATATACCTTCACCATTACCGGAATCATAAGCTTTAGAGCGGCAATTGACTCCTCGGCTCGGTACTCCTGCCAAAAGGAAAAAACCCCATTTACTAAAATCACCCCTAGGATGGCAAAACCCAGTAAGCCCATACCGCCGCCAGGCTCCTTCCATTCGGCGAAAAGGGCCAGTAGCGCACCACACCAAAGTATCAAAGCGAAAAAATGAGTAAAGCCTTGCAGGAAACGTGTGAAGAGAGACTTCTGCTTTACTTGCTTGATTACATTGGGTCCAAACTCCGACTGGCGACGCCCTGCCTCTGCGCTGGCTAGTCCGGCTTCTGAAGTGTGCAGGCTTTGCATCAAGTCTTGCACAGATAGATGGTGTATCCTCAATACCTGAGCCCCAAAAGAGATAAGACCTTGCGCGCTGTGTTACTATCCAACTGCTGAACGAACAAATTGGATCTCTATCCTTCCATTCTGAAAGAACACCATGCGCAATTTTGCGTCGCTCCGGTGCAAGTGTACAAGATCTTCTCCACCATGACAGACCAAGACAAAATCGAAGCAGCAATAGCAGAAGCCTTTACTCTCTACGTTGAGAACAAGCTTAGTGCCTACAGTTGGGGTTGGTCTAAACTGGAGGCACTTTGCGAAGAGGCGCCCCTCAACGCCTATAGTTGCATTCTGAAGATCACCGAGTCGCCTTCAAAACTAGTTGCTTCGGCGGTCGGCGCCGGCCCGCTGAAACGTCTACTAGAAGGGTCGGCAGCGCTTGTCATGCCGGCTCTAGAGCAAGACATCGTTGATAAAGACGGTCTCAGAACCGCTTTAGCGAGTGCCACGGCATTTGGCCTTTATACAGGAGACTTAGTCTTAGACGAGAAGTTAAGAGAAATACACGACAAGTTCGAGCTAACAGAACATTACAAAGATTTGTGCAAACTCAATTCATTTGATGGCGAAAACCTGACACAAAGCTTTCAATTTCAAGACGCCAGTCTGCTCTTCCAAGTCTGCAAAGCATCTAATAGCAACAATCTATACTTCGAGGTAAGCAACCAAGGAGGAAGCGATGCAGACAAAATACGAATCTGCGGCGAGCTAAATCCAGAAGAGATTAGAAAATGGCTAAATGACTTGGAAGCAATCTATTGCAAGCTCCAGGGCAACTGCGAGATCAAGCTAGGCAACTCAACCTGCGCCATCTTTACACTTTCGGTAAGTAGTCTGGGCAGCCTAGCTGTGCAAGGCAACTTTTGGATTAAGTCATTTCTTATGCCACATTCAATCGAGTTAGAAATTGATCAAACCTATTTAAAGACCCTAATCGAGCGCCTAAAAGAGGCTCTAAAAAGGGTAACATCTGAAGGCGTAACCTAAGCGCGATACTTCTACCAAAAGCCAAGCAAAAGCTCTATAAATTTAGGCCCGCAGCCTATCGAGCAGACTTACAAAGGCGAAAAGAAGTTCGTTTTGATAGTGCCTGATTGAATCAACAGAGCTATCGGTAACCCTCTCTCAAAAGCATACTGTCGCTAGCAAGCAAAGAGTAGGCTACTATGTTGGCATCCAAACAAAGTGATACCCAAGACCCAAAAGCGAGAGTCCGTTCTCGTACGACTAAGTTTTTTCAGACAATACTTGGTAGCACTTCTATACTGATCATCATACTTATCATGTGTCTTGACGCCTTCGTCCTTAAGTTCAGACCTCTTTTTCTGGTGCAGATTCCAGGTATTGTGCTTACAGACCAACAAGCTACCGGGGCGAAATTTACAGACTACATCAACCAGCTTAAGACACCCGAAATATTGATTCTAGGATCCTCTCTAATCTTGCATCCAGCAGCAAGAGTAGACAATCAAATCTGGAAATTGCAACTTACGAAAGTAGACCTAAATTGGTACTCACAGGCACGGTACTTTGATCAACTCTTGCAAGGACGTTTCAATACCCCAGTTAATAGTTACAACCTGGCGCTGGCAGGCTTGATGGTTTCAGAAGCAAAGCTTTTGCTTGAAAAATCGCTGGAATCAGGAAGACATCCTCGTGTACTTCTGCTATTTGTAGCACCACGCGAATTCATCGACCATCACTCTCTATACGGCAAGAGTTCTAGAGTCTACCAGTATTTTAGCCAATCTGGAAATCTCGGCACGGTCAGATTGAGCGGTAACTTTGGTCAAGACTCACAAACTCTTTTGGAGAGATTCTGGACCTATTGCCGTTGAGAGGCGAGTATAACAGAGTGGCAACCGCCTTAGTATGCGATTATTTTGGCAGAGCACCTAGCCTTACTCAAACGCAAAACAAGTAAGTCCTCTCTGGCATGAGCCCTCTCAATTCACTTAGGTCCCTCGTAAAACGGGTGCTTCGGCGTAAGGCTACTCCTGTCAGTACTCTTAGGCTCAAATAGCTCGGGAAACCAATCGTCGTTGTTCCACCAATCCTGAACGAATTCACTATCGAGAATATCGGGAGAGATGCGATGGCAGACAGTATAAACACGCTCTGCATATTTCCGGGCAGCTTCTTGAAATTCATCGAGCGAGATTGATGATCTCCCCCTGATATCGGAGATCTCTACAGTCTCGCCGTCGGCTCGAAACTTTATTACCCATTCCGATGATAGATCGTAGTACTCTTGTTCACCAATCCGAATCTTCGCGAGGAGATTGGCAATCACCCTCAAATTCCTGGCGAATCCAAGAATCGGAAGGGGACCGGACAAGTCTAAGTCGTTGACGATAAAAGTTTGTAAACCTTCGAACGAACCGAGCTGGATCTCATTGACCCATAAGTCTGGGTAGGGACCGCCTGGACCTTTGGCATCAGCTTCGAGTTCAAAATCCAGCTCAATCATAATTCATCCAGATTAGGTGGATCTTGCGCCTCACAGCGGTTTAATCTCCTTGAATAAGTCTCGATTCTTTCGCTCTTGCTCAAGATACTCTTTCTTCTGTCCGCACTTCTTGTAAGACTCAAGCAGCATTTTCTGAGCGATTGGATAATGCTCCGAACTCATCGAAATACTTTTCAGAGCGGCTTGAGCCTGGATGTTCTTGCCAAGGCGCTCATAACAGCGAGCAAGAAGTATGCTTCGATTATCAAGGCTCCTGCGAGCTAGCTTGGAAGAGTCGCCGAGCGACAACAAGGTGTCAATACATTCTTTGTATTTCTCAGCACCAAATTGATACCGGGCCAACTCTTGAACAAGTAAGACTCGTTCATAGTCATAGATGCTCATCTTAATTGCTAAACACTGCTCGGCAGCAGCTTCATCAAAACGCTTCAGCTGAGCCAAAATGGCAGCTCTAAAGCGATGAAAAGTGCCACCTTTTTCATCGTCTAGGACAATTGCTTTATCGACGGCAGAGAGCGCCGATTTGGGGTCTTCCGAAGCCAAGTAATAATTCGCCAGTCGATAATACGTGGGGGCAAATTTCTGACCCATTTGAGCTGCCTTCTTCAGATCAGCAGCGGCTCTGTCCAGTTCATCCACCGAAGTCCACATCTGCCCTCTGAGACTGAGTATCTGATAACTGTTCGGAATCTCTTTCATGCCCAGGTCACAAAGCTTCAAGGCATCGCTTGTGTTTTTGAGACTGAAAAGACGGCTTGCGACTTCCACATAAAAATACTCAGAGGGCGTTCCGCCTCTCTTATAATCATCTATCATCGACCAAATCTGGCGACTGTCCATTTTACCGGCTTTGGCAGATATCAGCGAGGCAAAAGCCTGCACTCTTTTAGTTTCTTTGTCGACTTCCGCGGTGAAAGCCTCGGTGCCTGAAAACAACCAGCAATAAATACACAAAACCAGAGCAAACAGAAAGAAGCGATGCCGATGAAGCATTGGCATCAAGAAATCGCTCCATCTTTCAGCATCTCACCGCAGTTTATACTGCCTGTGCCGGTCTGGCGAGCGGTTAGCATTCGCTCATAAGCCTTTTTCAATAAAGGTTTGAGCCCTTTCAACCCCTCGGCAGAGTCAGCAACACCGGCAGAAAAGGTCATGCCGAAATTGCCGCGATCACCCTTGAAAGTCCGGCTGGCAAACTCTTCTTGCAATAGAGCAATGGCACCGGCCACAGTGGCGCGTTCTTCACCAGAAACAAGAAGAGCCACGGCGTCGTAACCTATTTTGCCTCTTAAGTCTTCAGCTTTGAAGCGTAGGCGCACTTCTTGACCAAAGTCGAGCAAGGCACGTCTAAGCGGCTCGATACCATGCACCAGTCTAATGCCTTCGACATCATCGCAGGCCAGCAAAGCAATACTGAAGAGCCCTCCTTCAGCGCTATTTTCATCAATTACCTTAGCCGCCAACTTGACAAACGAGTCTTCCTTGAGCAAGCCGCTGCCTGCATCAAAATCAGCACTACGACCGCCACCCGACTTGGCTATTTGCCCGCCTACTCGAGTGAGCAATTCATCTACCAAAACCGGCTTAGCCAAGAAATCATCGCCCCCGGCTTGGAAAGCGGCAGCGCGTGACTCGGGAGAAGTCTTGCCTGTCAAAAACAAGATAGGCAGTTTGGTCCAATGGGGATCTTCTCTGACCATGCGACAAACTTCATAACCGGTGAGGCCCGGCATCATAGCGTCCAAAATCAAAAGATCCGGCTTAAACAGATCAAGAACAGCACTGGTGTTGAGAGGATTATTCAAGGTGCGTACATTGTAGCCATGGGCTGTGAGCACGGTATCAACAAAGTGCAACAGCACGGGGTCGTCATCGACGACCATTATGCGAGTCTTTTGAGCCTGCCTCAGTTGCAACAAATGGGTAAGTAGGCCGGCAAAGTTTTCACGGGCTTCAGTAAAGGGCAAAGAAACCGAGGCGCCGATAAAAAGTTCATCGCTGTGACTGAGCAGATGCGCTTCGTCGTCTGGTTTAACAAGAGCCAAGGGGACGGTGCCTTCAACCGGCAGCCGAGCCTGCCGCGCCAACTCAAATAGCTCGTGACGCCCGGTTTGTACAACGTCGAAGATACAGGCTTCGAAACGATGTTTCTTTAGTCGACTCTGGGCGTTGGAAGCCGTTCTAGAATGGCTTACAGTTATCTTTTCGTCTTCCGATACGAAATCTTCAAAACTGTCGCCCAAGACCAAGATGCGCACCGCCGCCTGCGCTTCTTCTGTGAGACTGGAACATTCCTCGATTGCTTTACGCACCTCGGTTTCACCAAGAGCTAGGGCCCGGTTTATCTCAGACCAAATAACTTCCATCTCGGTCGACTCGCGAGGGTCGAGCACTTTCATAAGATGCTCGACTTTGGCGCCTATTTCACTAACTTTGACCAGATTGAGGGAACCCGCCGTACCCTTGATTTTATGCGCTTCGTTTATGGCATGACTTTGCAAATCAACTCTTTCGGGAAATTGCTTGACCTCATTGCAGGTTCTGACAAGGTCTGACCAAAGGCGCGAGAGGTCTTGCACATAGCTTGCCTGCGCCACTTTCAAAGCAGACTTTAGTTCCAGCTTTGAGCGCATCTGCATCAACTGCCTGATGTTCTCGCTCTTCTCAGAGCCCTCTTGCACAGAGAGATTGATATCGTCGGTCAAGCCCGCGATACCGTCGTCTTGCAGAGAAAGCCTGGTTTCCGCATTAAGCAGACTCTCCACCTGCTCTAGAAACACGGCCGGCACAATCGGCTTTTTGACGATAAGCGAAACCTTGAGCAAGTTGCGCAGTCGGTTGAAAGTTTTAGGATCGCACCAATTGCCTGAGACAAATACTACTGGAATCGCTCGGCCGGAGTCTCGCAGTTTCTCTATCCATGAAAGTCCGTCTTTACCGGGCATTTTGTAGTCGACGATGGCGAGCTTTGTTTCTTGATCAGAAAAGAGGCTCGAAGCCTCATCGGCGCTGCCGGCTTCCCGCACTCGATATCCTCTAGACTTGAGAATGGTGGCAACCAAGGCTCGAAAGGCCGGATCATCATCCACCACGAGTATTGAACATTTATCCCGCGTCATTAACGGCTCCTTTAGGGCTGTTTTCCGAGTTTGCATCCTTGCCAAGCAGGCGTGAAGCTTCCTCTTGCGAAAGCGATGGTAAGCGATTATCGGTAGTGGCGCCGCGGTCCGGTAATTTGACTGCGCGCTCACCCAATACCGATTTTACCGCTTCTCCAATTTTTTCTTCTTTATCTATAGACTTGGTCAAATGAATAGTGTTGCCTAAAGTAGCACGGGCCCTGGCTTCATCACTGAGATCGCGGGCGGTGTAAACAATTAGCGGCAGGTCATTCTTGCCTCGGCGCAATAGCTCATCAATTAGGTCTTGCCCGTCCATATCGGGCAAACCCATGTCCAGCACCAAAAGCTCTATTTGAAAAGAATCGGGGTGCTCAAAATAACCAAGACAACCCTTGCCTGTTTCAGTACAAATGACTTCTAGTCCAAGTCGTCGCAATTCCATTTCAAGTAGATTGCGAGTAAATCGGTCATCTTCCACTACTATGGCGTAAAGGTTCTCGCTCGCAGCAGCCTTACCCTTGGTTAAGTGACCCGGCTGGCTCGCCGCCTGCTCCAGTCGCGGCTGCACACCTGAGCTTAGCTGACCAGCCGCCATTATCTGACGCCGACCTAAGGGTAATGAGAACCAAAAGGTGGCACCCTTACCGGCTTCACTTTCCAGCCCAATGGCGCCGCCATGCTGCTCCACCAGAGACTTGCTGATTGCCAGCCCTAGACCAGTGCCGCCTTTTCCTCTAGTATCGGTTGAATCGAGCTGTTGGAATATCTTGAAGAGCTTACGCTGGCTTTGCTGATCAATACCGGGACCGCTGTCGCTGACCGAGAACTTGAGAAACTCTTCCTTGCAGTTTTCATCAAAAACCGGCTGAACAGAAACCTTAACAGTACCACCGGCGGGGCTAAACTTAATGGCGTTTGAGATTAGATTGGTCAATATTTGTGCAAACCTATCCGGGTCGGCCATAAATTTATATGACTGCTCAGATGCAGTCTCAAGGTGCACTTTGCATTCATCGGCATAAGCCTGCAAAGCCAATGCCACTTTCTTATTTTCTTCCCTAGAGTCTAGTTCTTCATAGCGAAGAGCCATTTTGCCTGCTTCAATTTTGCGCAGGTCGAGCATATCGTTGATTAGTCTAATTAGACGGTCGCATTCAAGTAAACCCATCGCCACCAAATGTTTGCCGCGATCATTGAGATTGTTGCCGCCGCCCTTGCCTGCTTCCAAAAGTCTGAGAGCGCCGCGAATTGAAGTCAACGGAGTGCGCAGCTCATGCGAAACAGTAGAATAGAATTCGCTTACTCTCTTTTCGGCTTCCTTGCGCAAAGTAATGTCTTGAAAGGCAACCACCGAACCAATTGTTTCACCTTCTTGCACCAAGGGCGATGCCACATAGTCGACAGGAAAAGTGGTGCCGTCTTTGCGTTTAAACAACTCCGCTCTAGCGCTCAGCCTTTTGCCCAGGTCTTGCACACCCAAGACATCGTAGACCTGCCGCCCCTTTAGTTCAGACTCTTCATATTGCAAGAGCCTTTCCGCCGCCCCGTTCATATAGACGAGGGTACCGTCTAGATCTAGATGGATAACTCCTTCAGCCAGACAGGTTAGAACCGACTTGAGATGCTCTTCGCTAGCCTTGGTCATCTCTTGCAGGCGCCGTTGTTCGGTCATATCGCGCCCTTCCGGCAACAGATAAAGCACCTTACCTGTATCATCAAACACTGGCTTGATTGAAAAATCGATAGCTAAATCATTGCCGTTGAGAGAGCGATGGACGGTTTGAAAGCGAACAAACTGTCCATCGGCTGCTTTTCTGATGGCGTCCTTGAGTTTCTCTTGCTCAACATTCGAATGTTCCCACCAGGGACTTTCCCAGAAGAAGAGCCCACGCACTTCCTCTGCTTTCTTGCCGACCATATCTAGGGCAGTACGATTGGCTTCAACTATTTTGCCGTCGCTAGAGAGCAAACCGATAAGCTGGTATGTCTGGTCGAATATGGCATGAAAGCGCAGGTCAGACATGCGCTTAGCCGACATATAGCGATAAGTGAGCGAAATAGAAATTGTCAGAGCACTCAAACAGAGCAGGCCCAGTAATGACTCAAATTGATTTGTGTCGAGAATCATCTTGAGAAAAGCAGCTTCTCGCTTTGAGACCAGCTCAGACTGCCATTCTTCTAAAGCAGCAAGAGTGTCTTCTATTTCTTCGTCTAGGGTGGCGCCTTGCTTAACCAAGATCATGGCGTCATGGGTATTCAGCTCATTTCTAGCCGCGATGCAACGGTCTGAAAGGTCTATGCGAGCGGTTATAGCCCTGCCTAATTTCTCGGTGAGCTTTGCCACCTGCTCTTCTTTCTTGAGTTGTTCTCTCAAGGCGATAAGCCTGTTGCGCAAAGCACCAATATAAGTATCGCGTAGCTTGAGATAGTATCTGTCGCCAGTCAATAAATAAGAGCGTGAAACACTCTCTGCTTTTAGATTAAGTGAAGCTACCTCGTCCAAATTATGAAAGATAACCTGCCTTTGATTGAGCCAGGTTTTTTCAGCGATTACTCTTTGGTTATGATTGAGGATGAAACCTGCAGCCATAATCACTGAAAAGGCTGTAACCACCCAGGAAGCTAAGAATCGGACCTTCAGTGATATCAATTCAAACAGCCTGCTTGAGTATGCCCTGAATCTCGGAGGCTAGAGTGATTGGGTCAAAAGGCTTGATAATCACACCGGCAGCACCAAGGGTAATGTACCGTTCCACCTCTTCCGGCTGTACTTTGGCTGTCATAAAGATTATCGGAGTTGCCTGCATATTGCTCTTTTGCCGCAAAAGCTCAAAGGTTCCCAAACCATCGAGACCAGGCATCATCATGTCGAGCAAGATTACGTCGGGCGAAAAACCAGAGACCAAACCGAGAGCTTCATCACCTGATGAAGCTTCCACAATTTCCCAGTCGGGCTCGTCTTCCAGCCCTATGGAGGCGATTGTTCGTATGTTTGAATCATCATCTACCAGAAGAACTTTCATGGCTTGGCTCGCGGCTAAAAAATATGCACTGAGTTAAGACTCAGTGCATGATTTTATCAAATTGCAGCACTTGAAATAGTGCCGGACTGTAGACCATTGACCTGTTAGTTGGTGAGGGCTCTTACCCCCATGCGGGTAAAGGTGCGAACCCCACGTCTAGTCAAATAAGATGCCATACGAGAAGAGCCCGAGCCGGAGCCGGAGCCGGAACCGGAAGCGTTAGAAACGCCGCCGCCTTTCATCTTTGCTTGCTTCATGGCATCGACATTACCTATGCGCGGCGCATGCTTGGCGGCATCTTTATCGACTTCACCCGAAGCAGTGCGATAGTCTTCGTTCTTGTCATAAAGCGGGCGGCCATAATCGCTGTATGCCGCAACATCGAACTGATTATAGGGAAGGAAAGGACGTACTGCCATTCTTTCATGCATGATTAGGTCAGTGGTCTTGAAGGCTCCAGGGGGAGCCTTGCCACCCGGCTCAAGTATCTGCGCAGCCAGGGTGGGGTTCAAGATTGTATCCGAGGTGGAAAGTCTATGCTTTGCCTCGTATTTCTGGTCGAAACCCTGCATTTTGCTGCGCATCTTGGTGGCGTCTGAATGGGCATAGGCATGAGCTAAATGCAGCCGGTAGAACTCACGGCGTTTCTGGTCATAGCTCATATTGCTTGTCCACACGGTATTGAGCTTTTTAGCCAGATCTACTTCATGGACTAAATCGGCAGGAGCCCAATAGCCCGGCAGGCAATGCAATACAGTGCCGTCTGAGGCCAGCATGAACATCTGAATATTGTGCGGGCCGGCACCGTTTGTAGTGCGAACCGCCTTGCCGGTCACTTCATGCTTGCCGGAAACACCCGAATACTCCGACCCAGTTATATCTCGGGTGGCACATTCAAAATTATCTTTGAGAACACTTACTACTTGAGGCGAAGAGAGCGACACGGCTCTCAAACTATTTCCGGCGCTTCAAGTGGCCCCGTTCAGTTTGCCCAATATGTGCATATAAAAGACCATCTTGCCTTTCTGGCGAGCCGCTTCTTGGGCCTGCGAAAGACTCTGATACCAGGGAATCTCGGTCAATAGATAATTGACATTCTCCCACTGTTCGGTGCCGGTTATAAGCTTGGGACCAGCTTGGGCCGGCAAGGTTAAGGTGCAGGCGGCCAGCATAGCTAAAGCTAATAGCCGTTTGGGAAATCTAAATTGATACATAAGCCGACCTCGTTTAGAGAAATGTCCATATCTCTATAACGATCATCATGAGCAAAAAGTTCAATTTTGGACAGCAAAAAAAGATTAATTCGTATTATTCGTCTTCTTTTGCCAATTTTCGCTCTGAAATTTCATAACCGGTCAATTGAGAAAGAGCTTCCATAATGCGCCAGGTCGTCTCTTCCAAGTCGTCTGAGCCTTGCATGACCTTGCCGATGCGCACGGTGACCGGACCAAAACGCTTATCTGTATTGATAAATCCTATAGGCAATATGGGCGCCCCAGTCACTTTGGCAAAATAAGCCGGTCCAACATTTGGTTTGCCGAGCTTGCCCGGTATCTTGCAGCGGGTGCCCTCAATAAACATGCCAATCGACCAGCCTCGCTTCATCATCATGCGCAAAAACTTGATGCGCGATATCTCCGGGCGCTTTCTGTTCACCGGTACAGCCCCCACCCAGGTGAGAAAACGGCCCAGCCAGTAAGTATCCCAAAGCTCCTGCTTGGCGAAATAAACAATCTTCATCTGGGTGGAGACTGTAAAAAGAGGCGGATCGTAAAAGGAGCGGTGATTACCAACGATTACCAGAGGTCCATCGGCAGGCAGGTTCTCTCGCCCTTCTATCTTTATTCTAGTGAAGATGCGGTGATAGATTTCAAAGCATTTTCCAGCAAAGCCTTGGGCCTCGATCCTCTTTTCGTCAAAATAATCGGAATCGAGCCTGACCAAGTCATGGGCAGTGGGCATTAAGGGCTCCTATCGGGTCACTACAGTGCGCGGCAAAGTTATGCGCACGATTGAATTGTCTTGTTGCTGACTGACAAAGAGATTACCCTCTTTATCTAGAGCCAGATAATAGGGACGCTTGAAACCAGTGCCGATAATGGTTGAAATGCCGGCAGGGGTGATGCGCGCCACAGTGTTCGATTCATAGTTGGCCACATAGATATTGCCGGTCTCATCGGCCACAAGACCGATCGGTCCTTTCAAATGGGCACCGGAACTAAACTGGCTGCGGGTGCCGTCGGCTGAAATGCGATCAACACTATTTGTTTCATAATTAGCCACATAAAGATTGCCGGAACGGTCAAAAGTCAAGCCGGATGGGGCGGAGAAACCAGTGGCGATAACTCTTACTGAAGTGTTGGCCATCACCGCGGTCGGATTACTGGCTTTAGCCGGCACAGGGGCCTGGGCGACTGGAGCAGTCTGGACCGGCTGACTGATAGAGGTCTGGGCCATTGAAGCTTGACTAGGATAAGCCTCTCTATAGCTTGCAGTCATAGTCTGTTGGGTCGGCTGGGGTTGCTGTGTCGGCTGCTGCATTGAAGCCTGTTGCATCTGGCTCTGTTGAATCGGAGCCTGAGGCGTGCTCAGCGACTGACTATTCATGTTGAGCTGAGGCTGCGGATTAGGACTATAGCTCGGGGTGGCGATGGTGGCGCCTGAAAGTTGCGCATCGCACATCTGGCTGCGCTTCTGAGCGTCGTTGAAATGCGTGGAATTGGGCGCAATCGAAGCGAAATGGGTCTTAGCCTCAGCCGCTCTGCCCATTTCCATCAGGGCAAGACCAAGTTGATAGTGGGCATCCGGGTCGGAAGGCTTCACCCGCAGCACTTCTTGAAAGCGCGGAATGGCCTCTTTGGCCCGGCGCTGGCTTTGATAAAGTACACCGAGGTTGTATTGGGCATCAGCCAAATTGGGATCGAGATCAGTGGCTCTTCTAAAGAAGATAATCGCCGACTCCAAAGAACCTTGCTGATAGGCCTGCAGTCCGAGGTTGTACATGCCCACCGCCTGATGATTCTGTTGACCGGCGGCGCCCTGGGGCAGGTTCTGATTTTGTCCGTGGGCTGAGGGCAGCGCAATAATCACAGTACCGGCAATGAGACAGCTCAGCTTAAGCATCTTTCTAGCTTTGAAAGAGATGCAGTTTCCGGCTGAAAACTTTCTGGACATTAGCAAACCCCTTAACTGGTTAATTGAAGCCCTGCATAAAATGTAGCGGTCTTGGGTACAACAAATAGACAGATTTGAATGCTGACCCTACCGATATCTAGAGGATTTTATCAGAGAGAACCGCAAAATAAGGCGCGGAAAGCCAAAAAGGCTTATTGCAGGCACTATATAAGATCTTAAACAGGAAGCTCTATGAGAACCGTTGGACACATTATCACATCAGCCGGAGTCGGAGCCGCCAGCTATCTGGTGTACAAATCTAGAAAAGCAGCTGTGGCGAGCTTTTTGGCCGGCTTCCTTATTGATTTAGACCATATCGTAGATTATGTCCGGGCCCATGGCTGGAAACTGGACTGGGGTAGGTTCTCAGAGGCAGCACACGAGAAATACTCAGGTAAGCTTTACTTGCCTCTTCATTCCTATGAGCTTCTCGCTCTTTTCTTTCTTTTCTTCAAAGGACCAACCCGCCAACCATATAGAGTCGGCATTACTGTTTCTATACTCACCCATCTTCTACTCGACCAGCGCTGCAACCCGTCGCGCAAGGCCGGCACATATTTTCTAGCCCATCGTATTTCTAAGCGTTTCAACGCCAACGAGATACTTTGTTCCGACTACTCAAGACACAAGCACTGATTAAAGCTCAGTCTTTAGCCAGTGCCCTTCAGCCACCCCTAATTGAAAGAAAGCTTCCCCTAAGGGGAAGCTTTCTTTTCATGCGTTCTTACTCAATTGAGTTAGATACTGATCAGGCCGGAACGTTGAAGCTGCCTTCACCGATGGGCGGATAGATATCTTCCTCTTCTTCCTCTTCTTCCTGGGGCTGTGAATGACCCTGGAAGCCAGTACCGGCAGGAATAAGACGACCGATGATCACGTTCTCTTTGAGACCGCGCAGCCAGTCTTTCTTACCTTCAACAGCAGCTTCGGTGAGGATTCTTGTGGTTTCCTGGAAGGAAGCGGCTGAGATGAAGCTCTCGGTATTGAGTGAAGCCTTGGTGATACCGAGCAGTACGTCGGTGTAGGTGGCACCCTCGAGACCTTGCTGACCCATCTTGTCATTTTCTTGATCGATGATGTAACGCTCCATCAGCTCACCGGGGAGCAAGATGGTGTCCTTCGGTTCATCTACGCGCACTTTACGGGTCATCTGACGAACAATCACTTCGATGTGTTTGTCGGCGATGTCTACACCCTGAGAGCGGTAAACGGACTGCACTTCATCGACCAGATATTTCTGAGCAGCAGCGATGCCGCGCAGTCTGACAATGTCGTGAGGGTTGGGCGGTCCGTCGGTGAGGGCGGTGCCGAGGGTGATTTGTTCTGCGTCTTCAACGATAACGTTGAGACCCTGAGGAATCACCACTTCTTCTTCGGTACCGTCGCCGAAGACCAAGAAGAGCCTGGTTACGTCGTCTTCGGTAAGGATGCGGGCGCGTCCTTCTTTCTCAGCGAGAATGGCGTTCTCTTTCGGCTTTCTGGCTTCAAGAAGCTCTTCTACACGAGGAAGACCCTGAACGATGTCCCCGGTTTTCTGTCTTTCGAAGATGAGAGTAGCGAGCAAGTCGCCTCTTTGCACCAGGGCGCCGTCTTCAGACTGCAATTGGGTGTTGACCGAGATCAGATAAGGTCTGCCTTTTCTGATCACGACATCGGCACCGTCCACCGAGACGACCTGACCGGAGACTCCGGCTGTGGAAGACTTGGATAGGTTATCGCCGAGACGAATCAAATCACCGTCTTTGACGGAGGCAGTGCCTTTGATTTTCTGATGTGTCTGCTGTTCTTCGGTGATTAGAAGAATACGGCGCTCGTCGTTCTTGGACAGCTGTACGCGGGCGGAAGTGCGGGTGAGCACCTGGGTGGTGGCTACCGGCTCTTTCGCTTCGATTACCTGACCATGTTCGACGGCGAGCAGGGTGACGTTGAGGTCTTGCTCACGGCGCAAGAGAATGTTCTCTTGGACGACGATGAGCAATTCTTCGCCCATTTCGACAATACCCTTGAGACCTTGCAGGTGACCTTGCATCTGCAGAACCAGTGAGGTTCTGGTCAGCTGGGCGCCTTGCAGGTTACGCACTTTTTCGCGATCGCGGAAAAGCAACTGGGTGACGGAGCGGAGCGAGATTTTCTCGTCGGTTGCTCTGTGCTTGAACTTGGTCTCTCTGGGCTCGATCCAATACTCTTCCACCGGTCTAACCAGGGCATAGCAGGAACCGTCTTCTTTCTCGAAGAAACTTACCAGCTTGCGCTCTTTATAGGTAAGACCATCGATAATCTCGGTACCGGGCTCGACAATCTGACCTTCGGGAACGCGCAGGTCGGAAGGATCGTTGATCGGCACCAGTTCGCCGGGTCTGATGATTACTTCGTGGATGATGTCGTTATCAGCGATGATCTCGATAACACCTTCCATATGGGCAAATACATCTTTGACCACTTCTTGACCGGCTGTTACTGTTTCGCCGGTTTCAGACATCTTGAGCGAGCTGTCTTTCGAGATAAAGTGTACTTCTTCGGGAACGAAGAGCACTTTACCGGCCTTGGTGACAACTCTTCTGTCGTCGATTTCGACGCCATCATAGATGATCTCGCCGCCGCAGCTGACTACGTTTGTACCATCGTCAACAAGCTCAGCGATGATTTTGCCGTTCTCGACCACTTCATCGCTTACCACTTTGATGGCGAAAGATTCTTTCTGTTTGGCTACTTTCCAAACATGACCTTTCTGACCGGGTTCGAGCTTGGCGTTGCTTGCACCGACCGAGGCGATGATGACGTTGATTTCTTTACCCTTGACCAATCTGGTTTGGGTTTTGCTGCGACCAACTTTTACCACTTCGGTCTCGATTTCAGGACCAAATCTCACTTCACCACCATGCTCGGAAGTGATTTGAATTTCGGCTAGAACATCGAGAGCGTTCACTTCCTGACCGTCTTTGACGACCACATGGGCGCCCGAAGGCAAGTTGTAAACGTCGCCTTCCAGTACCCAGATGATACCGGCGCGGTTGGCTGTTCTAGAGATGTTGCCCTGACGGTCGCGTTTTTCGTCGGCTTGGAAGCCTTGGAACATGATACGACCGGAGATATCGGCAGTGATATCTTTGGTGGCGCGCTCAGTCAAGTTCTTTTTCTGACCCGGCGGATCGTACTCACAGAGCACCTGTCCGGCTGTCACTTCGGCGCCGCTGCTGACGTGCAAGAAAGAACCAATAGGGATATTGACCGAATGTTCTTTCTCTCCGGCAACTACTTTCATGACACCATCTCTGGTGGTCTGTTCCATAACATCGCCATAAGCGGTACGAATGGAACGGCTCTGCAGCTTGAAGGAGACTGTGCCCTTAGCGGGAGATTTAACCTGGTTACGGCTGCTGCCGCCTGAGACCGCACCACCGGTGTGGAATGTTCTCATGGTCAGCTGTGTACCAGGTTCACCGATTGACTGAGCAGCGATGATACCGATTGCTTCACCCTGATCGACCAATCTGTTGTTGGTGAGAGACCAGCCGTAGCACTTCTGGCAGACACCGTACTGGCTTTCGCAAGTGAGCGGTGACCTTACCTTCACTTTCTTGGGCTTCTTGAGTGCGCCGTCGATAGTGGTGGAGAGCTTACGGGTGACAAGTTCGCCCAGTCTGGCGATTACTTCACCAGTTTCAGGATCGACTACATCTTCAGCCAGTGTGCGACCGTAGATACGCTCAGCAAGCTTGACCATGTCTTTGTCGCCTTCCGAGATCGGCTGCATGGCAATACCACGCTTGGTGCCGCAGTCGGGCTCACGCACGATTACGTCCTGAGCAACGTCGACGAGACGTCTGGTCAGATAACCAGAGTCGGCTGTCTTGAGCGCTGTATCTACGAGACCTTTTCTGGCGCCGTAGCTGGAGATAATGTACTCGGTAACGTTCAGACCTTCACGGAAGTTGGCTTTGATGGGCAAGTCGATAATCTGACCTTGAGAGTCAGCCATCAAGCCCCTCATACCGACAAGCTGACGAACCTGAGAGATGTTACCTCTAGCGCCGGAGAACGCCATCATGTAAACCGGGTTCAGTCTATCGAAGTTATCGACTACTTCTTTTGTGAGCTGGTCGGTTGTAGCAGACCAGGTATCGATTACTTTGTTGTAGCGTTCAACTTCGGTGATATCACCGCGTTCATAACGCTTCTGAGCGGCTTCGATTTCTTTTTCGGCGGCTGAGATGAGACCCTTTTTGGCTTCGGGTACATCTAAGTCGTCAATAGAGATTGTGACGCCGGCCTTGGTGGCATATTTAAAACCGAGGTTTTTAAGCGCGTTGGCCAGCTCAGCTGTGCGGGCTGTACCAAAGCGCTCGTATACATCGGAAAGAAGCGCACCTAGCTTCTTTTTATCAACTGTGGTGTTGATGAATTCAATTGTTTCTTTCTTATCGCCTGTGACCATTTGTCCCTCGTCTTTTATGGCATCGACAGTAAAAGCTAATTTCGATCCACTGCTTAGTTGACCGTAGCGATCGCTTCGCGCACGACCTGGTTGAAGATGATGCGACCAGGAGTGGTCTCAATCATCTGACCGTCAAAGTCACGAACTTTGATTTTGGCGTGCAGATCGAGAATGCCGGCTTCAAAAGCTGAGCGAGCATCGGCGAGGCTAACGAAACGCATACCGGCACCGCGACAGATGGAAGGATCGTCGTTGCCCGGTTTTTCGATGGTCAAGTAATAGATGCCGAGCACCATGTCCTGGGTAGGAGTGATGGTGGGGCGTCCAGTGGCGGGAAGCAGGGTGTTGTTGGAAGCCAACATGAGCATGTGGGCTTCAGCCTGAGCTTCTACCGATAGAGGTACGTGAACGGCCATCTGGTCACCGTCGAAGTCAGCGTTGAAGGCTGAGCAAACAAGTGGGTGCAGTTGGATAGCGCGACCTTCCACCAGTACCGGCTCGAAAGCCTGAATACCGAGTCGGTGGAGCGTAGGGGCGCGGTTCAGGAGTACCGGGTGGCCTTGAATGACTTCTTCCAGAATTTCCCAGACGATGGCTGAGCCTTTCTCGATTTGTTTCTTGGCTGATTTGATGTTCTGAACAATCTGGCGCTCGATGAGCTTATTGATCACGAAGGGCTTGAAGAGTTCAAGAGCCATTTCTCTGGGCAAACCGCACTGGTGCAGTTTAAGTGTCGGACCAACCACGATAACCGAACGACCTGAGTAGTCGACGCGCTTACCGAGCAGGTTCTGACGGAAACGACCTTGCTTACCTTCGATGATGTTGGAGAGCGATTTGAGCGGACGGTTGTTGGGACCGACCACCACACGACCTCTTCTGCCGTTGTCGATGAGAGCATCGACAGCTTCTTGCAACATACGCTTTTCGTTTCTGACGATGATTTCAGGAGCGCCCATTTCGAGCAACCTGGCCAGACGATTGTTTCTGTTGATCACGCGACGATAGAGATCGTTCAAGTCGGAAGTGGCGAAGCGTCCACCATCGAGCTGCACCATGGGGCGCAGGTCGGGCGGGGTGACCGGGAGATTATCGAGAATGACCCAGGTGGGGTCGGTATGTGATGAAAGCAGAGCTTCCACCAGTCTCAGTCTCTTGATGATCTTGGCCCGCTTCTGCTGTGAACCACCGGAGCCGGCGAGTTCTTCACGGAGAGCAACCGAGATTTCTCTCAAACCAGGCAGTTCAATGAGGCGACCACGGTCGTCTTTGTTGTCCGGACGCTCGTAGACGGGCTTGGCCAAATCGTGCAAGAGTTGCTTGATGGCTTCGGCACCGATACCGACGTCGAACTGCAGGTTGGGATCTTCGAGAAGCTTTTCGTACTCGTCTTCGGCGAGCAACTGATTTTTATGCAAATCAGGCGCGTTACCGGCGTTGGTTACGACATAAGCGTTGAAATAGACAACCTGTTCCAAATCACGCAAGGGCAGGTCGAGCAAAAGACCAATATAGCTCGGGATGCCCTTGAGGAACCAGATATGGGTTACCGGCGAAGCCAGTTTGATATGACCCATTCTGTGACGGCGTACTTTTGAATCGGTAACTTCGACGCCGCAGCGTTCGCAAGTGATACCGCGGTGACGAACGCGCTTGTACTTACCGCAATAGCATTCCCAGTCCTTGGAAGGTCCAAAGATGCGCTCGCAGAAAAGTCCGTCTTTCTCCGGTTTGAGGGTTCTGTAGTTGATTGTCTCGGGCTTGGTTACTTCGCCGTGAGACCAACTGAGAATACGCTCCGGTGACGCGATTCCAATTTTGATGTAGTCAAATCGGTCAATACTTGTAGGCATGGTACCTGACAGTCCTCCATTGCCGCTATGCGGCTAACCTAGTGGGATGTGGCCTGAGCCACGATACTTTTGACTTCTTAAGCCTCTTCTTCATCGTCGGCGAAGTCCGAATCAAAAGCTTCAGTGGTGCCCGCCGGCACTGCCACTTCAGTTTCTTCGGTTACTTCGTTGAAACCGCCGCCACCGATAAGCTCTTCGCCTTCCTCTTCAGAGCCGGCCACAGCCACTGCTCCTCCGGGCATCTGAGCTTGACGCGATAGCTCGGCCAACTCCGACTCGAGTCCGATCTCACCGAAGGGTGAAAGACGTCTCAGTCCACGAGGACGCACATCTTCCACTTCGGTCATGAGGTCAACTTCCACTTCCTGACCTTCACGAGTACGTTTGGCGACCGAGACATCGAGACCGATAGACTGCAGTTCGCGTACGAGCACTTTGAATGATTCAGGAATACCGGGACGTCTCAGGTTTTCACCTTTGACTATCGATTCGTAGGCTTTAGACCTACCATTCACATCGTCCGACTTGATGGTGAGCATCTCTTGCAGAGAGTAGCCGGCGCCGAAGGCTTCGAGAGCCCAGCATTCCATCTCTCCCAAACGCTGACCGCCGAACTGCGCTTTACCACCGAGCGGCTGCTGGGTGACGAGCGAGTAGGGTCCAGTTGAACGGGCGTGAATCTTATCGTCCACAAGGTGAACGAGTTTCATCATATAGATCTTGCCGACTGTGACTGGGTTATCGAAAGCATCGCCGGTGCGACCATCGTAGAGGGTCACTTTACCGTCGTCGCCGACCCATTCAAAGCCAGAGATTTTCTTGCCTTTCTTGATTTCGTTGTGCACGGTCACTGATGAAGCTTCCGATTCGAACATCTCGTCGAAAGGAGGTACTTCATAGCGCTGTCCGGTCAGATAAGCGGCCAGACCAAGCAAGGTTTCGAAGGTTTGACCGACGTTCATACGGCTAGGTACACCGAGCGGGTTGAGCACGATGTCTACCGGTGTACCGTCGGGCAAGAAGGGCATATCTTCGGTGGGAAGAATCTTGGCTACGATACCTTTGTTGCCGTGACGTCCCGCTACTTTATCGCCCACTGAAACCTTACGCTTCTGAGCAATATAGACACGGACGACTTTGTTGGCTACAGGAGGCAGTTCGTCGCCTTTCTCGCGGTCGAAGACCTTAACGTCAACAACACGACCACCTTCACCGTGAGGCACTCTTAGTGAGTTATCGCGCACGTCGCGGGCTTTCTCACCGAAGATTGCTCTGAGCAGTTTCTCTTCGGGCGGATGCTCTGATTCGCCTTTAGGAGTGATCTTGCCGACTAGAATATCGTCGGGATAAACACGGGAACCAATACGGACGATACCGGTTTCATCGAGGTGGCGCAGCGATTCTTCCGAAACGTTGGGCACTTCTCTGGTGATTTCTTCCGGTCCGAGTTTGGTGGAGCGAGCGTCGATTTCCAGTTTTTCGATGTGGATTGAAGTAAGCACATCGTCGAAAACTAGACGCTGGCTGATCAAGATGGCGTCTTCAAAGTTGTAGCCTTCCCAAGGCATGAAAGCCACGAGCAGGTTACGTCCTACTGAAAGTTCGCCGGTATTGGTGGCGGCACCATCGGCGATGACTTCACCGGGCTTGACGTTGTCGCCCACGCGAACCACCGGCTTCTGGTTCAAGCAGGTATCCTGGTTGGAGCGCTGGAACTTAGAGAGACGGTATTTAACTAGACGCTTGTCTTTAGTGCGCACATGTATAGATGTAGCACTGACATATTCGACCTTACCTTCGACATCGGCGACGATGACCATACCCGAGTCGCGGGCGGCCTGTCTTTCGATACCGGTGGTGACGAGAGGTCTTTCAGTCTTGACGAGCGGCACAGACTGACGTTGCATGTTCGAACCCATGAGGGCGCGGTTGGCGTCGTCGTGCTCGAGGAAGGGGATGAGCGCCGTTCCGACCGATACGATCTGGATGGGGCTGACGCCGACATAGTCGACTTGCTCGGGTCCAGTCTCGATAAACTCGGCTTTGTAGCGCACCGGTACGAGCTCTTTCACGAAGCTGCCGTCATCATTGATTGGCACATCGCCGGGAGCAACGCGGAAGCGGTCTTCTTCATCGGCGGTGAGATAGTGGATGGCATCGGTAACTCTGCCGTTCAGCACTTCTCTATAAGGTGTCTCGATGAAGCCATAGGCGTTCACACGGGCATGGGTAGCCAGTGAACCAATCAGACCGGCGTTGGGACCTTCAGGGGTCTCTACCGGACAGATACGACCATAATGGCTGGGGTGAATGTCGCGAACGGCGAAGCCGGCTCTCTCTCTGGACAAACCGCCGGGTCCAAGAGCAGACAGTCTGCGCTTGTGGGTCAGTTCAGCCAGTGGGTTGGTCTGGTCCATGAACTGCGACAACTGCGATGAGCCGAAGAATTCACGAATAGCAGCAACCAAGGGCTTGGTGTTGAGCAGGTTGGCCGGAGTGAGGGTATCGGCGTCTTGCAAAGTCATGCGCTCGCGCACGATTCTTTCAAGACGGGTGAGACCGATGCGGAACTGGTTCTGCAAGAGTTCACCGACCGAACGGATACGACGGTTGCCGAGGTGGTCGATATCGTCCACATGACCTTCGTCGTAGTGCAAACCGATGAGATAGTCGATGGAAGCAACGATATCTTCGCGGGTCAGGGTTCTCTGGGTTTCAGGCACCGAGAGGCTGAGTTTCTTATTCAATTTATAGCGGCCGACACGACCGAGGTCGTAGCGCTTGTCATCAAAGAAGCGGCTATCGAGGATGCTCTGACCACCGGCCACTGAGGGCGGGTCGCCCGGTCTCAGTTTGCGGTATACCTCTATCAGGGAATCTTCGCGAGTTTTGTTGGAATCTTTATCGAGGGTTTTCTTCAGGAACTCTTTGTGCCTGAACAAGCTTTCCATCTCGGAATCGGTATAGCCGAGAGCGCGAAGCAGGGTGGTGGCGGGCAGCTTACGGTTCTTGTCGATTTTGACATAAATAATGTCATTGACGTCGGTCTCGAACTTGAGCCAGGCACCGCGGTTGGGGATCATCGTGGCAGAGAAGGTACGTTTACCGTTGGAATCGACTTCTCTTTTGAAGTAGATGCCAGGGCTTCTGACGATCTGCGAAACGATAACGCGCTCGGCTCCATTAATAATGAAGGTACCGCGGTCGGTCATCATCGGAATATCGCCGACATAGATTTCCTGCTCTTTGATCTCGCCCATTTCTCTGTTGACAAGACGCATTTGAATACGCAGCTTCTTGGTGAAGCTGGCATCGAGAGAACGAGCTTCTTCGGGGGTCTTCGGCTTGTTAGGCTCGGTATGATCCTCGAAGCTGTAATTAGTCAGGAAGTGCAGTTCCAGTCTACCGGTGAAGTCCTTAATAGGACTAAAGGCACGCAGTTCTTCTGCGAGCCCTTCCTCGATAAACCATTTGAATGAACTTTTTTGGATCTCGGCTAGATCGGGCAGATCGGCAATGCGCGTACTGCCGGCCCCGAAGGTTCGTACGCGCTCAGACAACTCTAAAGCCATCGGTTACCTCGAAATTTATGGCTGTGGATGCAAAAAGTGACGCAGTTGCCCAGGCAACCGCAGACACAGGGGGTCAAATATACGTAGATATCTAAAGTATTGTCAACGAAAATGTTGGGAATCATGACGCGCCGTCAAGCCCCCAAATTTTTCTTAAACTTTTCTCAAAGACCCGAACTCTTTTACTAGCGTATCGTTTCAAGCTTTTTGCACAACTCGATAAAACTCTGCTAATTTTAGCGCAGCATTCTTAGACCTGGCTAAGGTGAAAAATTTAATGGAACCCGCGCCCTAGAGCAAAGCATCCAAATCTTTTACATAGGTTTTGCATACCTCTCGGATATACAGCCCAAAGAGAGACTACACTTAGATTTGTCGTTGTCTCCCCGTCCAAAACGAGCTTGAGTGAAGCGCCCGAGAAGCTGGCGCAAAACTCGAAAAAGTCCGCAGGATCGGGGATGACATCGCCGGTGGTGACTCGCCTGCAAGTCGATATTTCAATCTTGTCTTGATGCGACACCACTGCTGATACCGCCACTGATGGGGATGGAGCACTGCTGGTGTGGTGCACGGTCTTCAAAACCGTTGTGGGGCTGGCTGATCCAGTCCCGGGTGGGTTCGATTCCCACGCATCCCCGACTCATTAATTATTTGACCTTTTTATCTGGACGGCGCATAAACCGGGTCGGCCAAAAATCGCGTCTGCGAATCGATCAAGATCGTGCCACCACCGGTGTTACCACGATCTGACACCACCCGAGATGGCAGACCCGAGCGGCCGATAATATTCCTTTATCACCCTACTGACTTCCTTTTTTAGGCGGGGAGGGGGCTTTACAAAGCTTGCAAACTTCTCATAATTAAGAGTTATCGGCGCGCACTTCCCCATTACTAAAAGGTCGGTAAAAAGTGAATTCGCAATCGCACAACGCAATCGATGGAACTATGAATGAAACCACCCACGGAACTATAAGTGGTTCTATGAGTGGCGCCATCAATAGTGGCGCATCAAACAGTCATCAGATCTGGCTGGACCAGTTCGCAGGCTACCTTGAGGTAGAGCGAAACTATTCATCACACACAATTCGGGCTTATATGAATGATCTGCGACAGCTGATCGGTTGCGATCTGCCCAACGAAAATCAAAGCGCCACTATAGAAGGTGTTCCGCCTCAGAATATGCCGACCACAGAGCAGTCGGTAAGCGGTACCACTATGACCCCAGGTAGTGGCTGGCTGGAAGCCGAGGGACTGAGAGCCTACATCAGACAAATTCAAGAGCAGTATTCAAGACCGACTGTGGCAAGAAAAATTTCGGCGATCAGAAGTTTCTATCGCTACTTGCGCAGAGAACAATTGATTGAAGAAGACCCTTCTAAACAGGTGCGTGGTCCTAAGCTAACGAGAAGACTGCCTGCTTGCCTCGATAAAGAAGAAGTAGTGAGACTGCTTATGACCCCCGATACCAACACCATACTTGGTGTCAGAGACCGGGCCTTGATGGAAGTTCTCTATGCAACCGGTATGCGGGTCAGTGAACTTTGCGGACTGAGAGTGCAAGATTACAATCAAGAAGCCATGGAAATGCGTGTGCTGGGCAAAGGCGGTAAGGAAAGAGTTGTACTGCTCAACCAGAGCGCCCAAGGCTGGCTGAAAAAATATCTCAACGAATATTGGTCCAAACTTGCCGAAGGCAGACTGCCCCAAGCCGAACTGCCCCTCTTTGTGAGCAGGCAAGCGACCAGATTGTCGTCCCGCTCGGTGCACAGAATTGTTATGAAGCACGCCCTGAAAGCCGGCATCAACAAAACAATCACGCCCCATACACTCAGGCACACCTTTGCCACCCACCTTTTGGAAGGCGGCGCCGACCTGAGAGTGGTGCAAGATTTGCTGGGACACACAACCATCAATACCACCCAGATTTACACCCATGTAAGCCTGGAAAGATTGCGGCGTGTTTATATGAACACTCACCCCAGAGCCTGAGATAACGCTAATAAAATAGATAGAGAAAAGAGGTGGCTCCCCGAGCTGCCTCTTTCTTTGTTATGGGTATTAACGGTCGGCTATGGTCGGCTATGGGCAGCTATGGTCGGCAATTGGCAAAATTGGGCAAAAATTGGACTGAAATCTATACTCATGCGCTGGACCGGTTTTGTACTCATTTCTAATTTTGGTCCGAATCTTAGCCTGATTTTTACCTAGACCTGGCAATTCTATGAGGCAGCGCTAACAGAGCAAGCTCAAAGTCCCGATATAATCGAACTTATGGCTAGAAGACGCTCTCAAGCAAGAAAAAAGAACAAAGGTTTCTTCGGCAACCTGGCTGGACCGGCAAAGAAGATTTTCTTTCTTGCCCTGGTGGTAGGTTGTCTTGGTTTGGGCTATATCGGCGCTAAAGTGTGGAAACAGCTGCAAGATTTCCCCGATGTAACAATGGTTGAACGCTTCGAACCAATCGAAGCAATTCAGTTGTACGACGGTCAAGACCGCCTCATTTGTACGGTAGAAGGCGACGAAGACAGACGCGTCGTACCGCTCAACCAAATTTCAAACCATATGCAACAGGCGATCTTGGCGGCGGAAGACCACCATTTCTTCGAGCATAACGGCATCAACTTCTTTTCGATTATTCGCGCCTTCTTAGCCAACATGCAAGCTGGACACGTTGTCGAAGGCGGCTCGACCATTACCCAGCAGCTCGCCAAAAATCTTTTCTTTTCAGATTCGGGACGCACAGTCGACCGCAAGGTGAAAGAAGCCTATGTGGCCTGGGAATTAGAGAGGCGCTATTCGAAAGAGCGCATCTTGAATATGTATCTCAACCAGGTCTATTTCGGCAACAATGCTTATGGCATCGAACGCGCCGCTTCGCGCTATTTCGATAAGCCGGCCACGCGCCTGAGCATCGCCGAATCCGCCTTCTTGGCGGGCTTGGTCAAGGCGCCTTCCGAACTAGGAACGGTAAAAGGACGCAGTCAAGCTACCTCTAGACAACGCGACATCATCGACAAGATGGTCGAATACGGCTATATCACCCAAAAGCAAGCCGAAGAAGCCAAAAATCAAAAGCTCGCCTTTAAAAAGGGAGTGAACCCACTACAGAAGTATCCATATTACATAAGCTATGTGCTCGAATGCCTGCGGGAGCGCTTTTCGCAAGCCGAAATGCGCCGTCAGGGCTTGCGGGTCTACACCAATCTCGATACCACAGCCCAAGAACTTGCCGAGAACGCTCTCAACGCCGGCATCAAGAAAGCACCCAAAGGAGTTTCGCAAGGTGCCCTGGTTTCGGTGCGGGTGAGCGACGGAGCCGTAGTGGCAATGGTGGGCGGAGTCGGTGACTTCTGGAAAAACCAATTTAACCGGGCGACAAACCCTCATACAGTAGGCTCATCTTTCAAACCTTTTGTCTATCTGACCGCCTTCAATAAGAACGCTTTCAGCCCCGACAGCATGATTGACGACTCGCCCCTAGTCATTCATCAACCCTGGGGTTTGCCCGATTATGCCCCTAAGAACTTCGATCGCAAGTTTTATGGACGCATCACCATAAGAAGGGCGCTCGCCCTTTCCAGAAACGTACCAGCGGTGAAAGTCGGGCAGCAAGTGGGTATGGACAGCGTGATTGAGACCGCCAGACTGGCTGGCCTGACCGCCAAACTAGATCCCAACCTTTCGCTTGCTCTAGGCAGTTCGGCGGCGTCTCCCCTAGAAATGGCCGGCGCCTACTCAACTTTTGCCCGTTTTGGGGTGACGATCAAGCCGCAAGTAATTCGAAAAATAGAAGATAACCGAGGTCGGGTAATAGAAGTCTTTGACCCCAAAGTGGACCGCGCCTTCCAAGTCGAGCCCATAGCCAGACTGGTCGACTGTATGCAAGACGTAGTCAAATGGGGCACCGGCACCCAAGCTAAACTTGCCGATCGACCGGTGGCCGGCAAAACCGGCACCGCCGATGAAGGCAGAGATATCTGGTTCATAGGCTTCACCCCCGACATGGTCACGGCAGTATGGGGCGGCAACGATGAGAACAAGCCGATTGAAGGCAAAAACGTTACTGGCGGCGTCATCATGGCCAAGATTTGGCACGACTACAACGAAGCCTATTACAAAGCCAGACCGACTCCTCCAGGCAACTTTATGGTGCCGTCGCCGATCAACCCCGATGAAAACAAGCCTGCTGGCGAACAAGTGGCTAAGGGCGAGCAAGGAGCCGAAGGCGATAACACCGCTCAAAACGGCGAAGGCGGCAATTCCGCTAATGGTGAATCGGACAAAAGCAATGGAGATAGCGCTTCAGCACTGAGTTTGCCGGGCAGCAAGCCCGGTGAAGCTTCGGGCGCGGGTACAGAAGGCGATAGCGGCAAGGCACCACTGCCCGGCGGCAACGGTGCCGGCTCTGGTGGCTCTGGCGGTTCTGGCAATAACGCCGGCGGCGGCTCTTCTTCCAGTGCATCGGGCTCGGCAGGCTCGTCTAATTCAAATGGTTCTAGTGGTTCTAGTGGTTCTAGTGGTTCTGGTGGTGCGGGCAACCAAACAAATATGCCGCCGCTAGCACCGCCGGCAGCACCACAAGAAAGCGAACCGAAACCAGCACCGTCCCCAAGTGAAGGCAGAGGTCCTCAGACACACAACCCGGACACAGTGATGAGATTGTATCCATACAATCAAGCTAGTCCGTACACTCCAGCCAGGTAAAGATGCTCCAACCAAAGAAAAACAATGCCCCAGCCATTTGGTTCAGCATCGTACTCACGGTCCTCATGATTCTCTTCGTAGAAACTAGGGGTACAGGAAGGCGCAATACCAACTTCTTTGTAAATGGCGATTCCGATTCGGTCGGCGCCGAGATATTTCTCAATGGCACCCATATCGGCAGAATCAATATAGCGAACAATTCAGGACTTTCAGGCGGCACGTTTTCCTGCCACCTAAAGAACGGTTCACACAATCTGGAAGTACGAAAGCCTGGTTTCAAGACCCTTTCTAGGGTGCTCGAATTCAACGGTCAAGACTATTTGGGCGTCAATCTCGAACCGCTTGAAGGCAGCAACGGCCTCTAATAATTTGTTCAAATTAGCAACACTTGATATCTTTCCAGGCGCTAGCGTAGTAAGCTGAAGACGAATCTTCGGGACTTATGAGCATGCAAACAACCCTACCGAAAACCGACTCTGGAAAAGCCGACGAAAACCGGAATACCAAATCTCCAGAGTGGACGCCTTCCGAAACAGGTCTGGATAACGGTCTAGCCGGCAGTATAGAAACAGAAGCCAGCGAGAGCGGTCAGCAGCCTTACGGCAAAACCTACACCCGCAACATGTGGTATTACGCTCTGCCTTCCGAGAAGCTAAAGAAGGGCGAAATAGAATCAAAGGTGATGCTGGGCGAACCTCTCGTCATCGGAAGAGACAACGAAGGCAAGCTATTCGCCTTGCGCGATATTTGTCCGCACCAGGCGATACCACTTTCAGCCGGTCCCTTCGACGGCAAAGAACTTATGTGCCCGTTCCATGGTTGGAAGTTCGATACATCCGGAGTCTGCACAGATATACCTTCGCTTTGCTCGGATCAAAAGATGAATCTGTGCAAGATCAAGACTGCAAACTATCCAGTCACTGAAGTTTTGGGAAGTATTTGGGTCTACTTCGGAGACAATCCGCAAGACCTACCCGAAGTCCCGCATGCACCTGGTCTAGACGGTCTGAAATTCGCCAAGAATACGGTAACTTTGCAGCTGCCCACCCATATCGACTATGCCGTAGCGGCACTAATTGATACAGCCCATGTTCCCTATGTTCACAAATCATGGTGGTGGCGTTCTGCCAAAGCCCTGAAAGAAAAGAACAAGAAATACATTCCATCCGGCACAGGCTGGACCATGGTCAAGCATCAACCTTCTAAACATTCAATTGCCTTCAAGCTAATTGGACAATTCATTGAAACTGAAATCAGCTTCCGGCTGCCGGGCTGCAGACGAGAATACCTCACTTTCAATAACCGCACCTTCCTTTCAGGCATCACAACCCTGACACCAATCGACGAAACGCATACTGAACTAAATCACACAACATATTGGACCTTGCCCATTCCCAAATTCATTGCCGATCCTGTCTTGAATTACTTCGTCACGACATTCCTCAAACAAGACCAAAGTCTTGCCTTGATGCAAGAAAAAATCATCAATAAATACAAACCTCGGCTGATTATGACGATTAAAGACGCAGGAACTCCCGGGCACTGGTATTTCTTGCTGAAAAAAGAATGGAACTCATCCCAGGCAGAGAAACGTCCCTTCAAGAATCCTATTAAGGAATCTATTCTTCGCTGGAGAACCTAATTAAGGACGATTAGAAGCACAGGAATTTAGATTGAGCAGAAAGAGCCCTCTTGCAGTCCAAGAGGGCTCTTTGTCTAAGATTGAATGGGAATTTCACCATAGTATTTTCGCCGTCCCCAAATAATAATTCGGCAAGCAGCAATATTGACAACACTCATATTGAAAATAAGGCGGAAGGCAAAATGTGGGAAAAAGCCGTTTCTCCTGGGGGAACGAAAGAGAGTAATTTGACTTGGGTGAATGACCTAATGTCAAATAGGCCTGACCAATCTAAAGACAGGCCAAAAGAGAGCGAAGGGACCGCTGCACAGGTAGAAGCAAAAATTGATCTCATTCAGCAAAAGGTTCCAGACGCTCAACCTGAACAGAAAGGCAAAGATATTCTGCAGGGAATTATTTCAGTTCCGCCCGATAAACTCGGACTGGGACTGAAGGAGACAAGAGCTGCAGCTGAAGCATTTCTGTCCAATTCTGATAAAGAACAGGCTATGCAAAAGCTACAACCTCGTTTCGAGGGAGCGATCACTCAATCAGACAAAGATTTCGGCAAATCAATGGGTGAAAACTGGTCGAATGTTTTAGTCGCCAGACGAGATCTGGGCATGATCAATTCCCAGCTAATGGGGGCTAACGCACAAGCTGGCGAAATTCTCAGACAAATGCCACCAGAAGACAGAGCAAGAGCGATGGCAGTTATAACTCTGCTAGCCGATGACAAGATCGATGATAAAACGAAATCTAGTCTTAGGGAAAAGCTTGCAGATCAGCCACAACTTTTGTCAATTGCTGACTCAGCGGCAAAACTTCAGGAGCGCCGCAAGAGCGCAGAGGAGAGCCTGACAAAGGCTCAAGAGCCCCTGCTTAAGGCGGCTATGGAACAATCCGCAAGTCGTCTTGTCTACGCCCAAGCACTGCAACAATCGGGAAGAATTGGGGAATCGTTTAGGGTAAAGCAGGAAGGTGAAGAAGTTTGGAAAGCTAATGTTTCCAAGATAATGGCTACTCCGAGAGAACCAGTTAAGCCTCCGCTCGAAGTTTAGGTGTTTGCCAAATATAGGTTAGATAGACTGAATAAGAAAGATGCAGGCGCTGAGCCCTAGTAGCCGCATGCGACAGTTTGCAGCAAAAAATTTGACGATTTCTAGATCGTAATTGCACCGATATCGGCAAATTTTCAATCGGAGATTAAACCGCAAAATTTTTTGGCAATTGAATTGAACTTTTTCATAAGAAATTACGTCTAAGTAAATAGACCCCTCTAAGAGGCAGATTTCTATGAAAGTGGCAGAAAGAACTCATAAAGAACGACTTGAGGAATTCACCTCTTCATTCTATTGCCAGCAAAGAAGCAAATTACTGCAAGAATTCAATTCCGCATTTCCTGATGAGCCCAGCTGTTGGACTTTCATCTTTTCAGAAATGCGCATCGCTGGTCATCTTCGCTGTAGCAGGTGTAGCTCTGATGAAACTGAAGTTCAGTCGGGTCGAAAGCTGGTTTGCAACTCTTGCAGAAAGAAAAGACAGGTTACAGCCGGAACCATATTTCATGGCGTCAAAAAAGTAAGAGCCTGGTTGTTTGCTATTTGGATCATAGAAAACAGCTTCTACGTCAGTTCAAAATGGCTTGGCGAAGCAGTTGGAGTGGCACAGTCCTCTGCCCTACAAATAATAAAGTCGACTTTGCTAATTCTAGAAAAAGAAAGGTTTGAAAGCTCTGCGATTGCGCTTGAAACATTTAGATTTCGGCTATTTTTTTCCAAAAGATCGATTCTCACTCCAGCGCTAAAAAAGCCAGCTGACGAAGTATCAGATTGCGAGGAGAAAACTAATGAACCTTATCCCAAAGAAAACGAGCAGAAGAAACAAAGAAAGACTGGGAAGGAAGGAAATCCGAAGGGTGATCTAAAAGGCGCTTCCATTCAGAGAAAGACCTCGACAAGCGAGGAATACATACTCAAAAGACTAGCAAATGGACCCATGACTCTTGATGAGATTCTGGGTGAATCAAAGCGAAATAGCAAAGAGATCTTAGTTGCGATAACTGATCTTGAATTCGACGGTCTTCTTGAGCCGCTGCAGGGAGGCAAATTCCAACTTCCCGCTGCAAGGAACTCTAAATTAGTCAAAACTGAAAAGGAGAACTTCAACCCAAAAGAATTTCACCGCATGAATCAACAATCTGGAGACGACCTAAATGCTCTAGAAGACATCCAAGATGCAGCGAAAATCTTCATGAGAATCACAATGGATCTGGCGAAAGGAGTAAGTAGAAAGTATCTTTCTCTATTTATTTCCTGCGCCAATGAAATAGTCCTTGGAGCCAAAAGAGGAAGCTTTCTTCAAAGATGCCTTTCTTCTGGCTATGTAGGCTACAAGACACTGAGAAACTATGTTTCACCAGACCTACTTGAGTTTGCGATCTCTAGAAAGTGTTTATAGAAAAGACTCGTCAATAGCACCGCAACAAGTACTACTCACAATCGCTATCTGCCGTCTTGAGAATTCTCAGCAAGGCCTCTTTCGCCTCAGGATTGGTTTTGCTCTCTTCTTCCACAATCTGTCTGACAAGCCTATGTTGAACGCAGTTTGAAGAAAGAGACCATTCGGCAGCCCCGGCAATAAGTATCTCTGATAGTTGTAAGGACTTACGGTCAAACCAGGCAAGAACAGAGATTATCTTCCGAATATAGCGCTTATCACCAGTTGCCATAAAGCAACCCCACATCATATCCAAATGACTAGGAGAGGTTATCTTCAAAGTTTCAAGATTTGCTGGGTCTAGCGGTGTTTCCCCGAGTTCCTTTAGAATCACACTCTCAGATTTACTCATTGTTTGCGCCAAATCTTTGGCGGCAGGAACACCAGACCAAACCAAAGCGCTTGAAAGAACCTGGTTCTTATGAGCAGCAGATAGACTTCCGAGGGCTTCAACCCAATAACTTATTTTCTGAGGATTCTGAGCAAAAATGCGACTTGTGAAAGCGGCTATGGGAGGTATAGAACCAATGCTGTCTAGAGAACCGCTATCCTCTGCTCGCTTGAGAGATGCAACTATAAGGTCCGGGTTGGCTGGAAAAAGATAATAGTAAGTCTGCCAAAGTTGCCAGTCGGTATCGTTCTTTATTTCAGCGACAGGGGCGGTCGGCTCGTGGGTGGCGATACCTTGCTTGCTGTAGTGTTTGCGGCTGGAGCGATTTTTAGCCTCAACGACCCTTAGATTAGTCGGTATCTGGAAGAGGGCACTATTGCAAGGCTGAATTTCATATGACTTGTATTCAAAGCTTCTTTTTCCTTGCGGAGTATTTATTGTGAGTTTGAGCGGGATATCGTCAGCAGCTCTAGTGACGAGGTCAAACTGCACAGGACCGGAAACGAAGTTGTATGAACGCGTTTGCGTGCCCTCCTTTTCTTGATTCTCAGTCTGCTTGGCCTTCTTTGTCTTAAAGAACTCAACTTCTCGGCCAAATTCCAGATCGATAAATTCTCTCTGCTTTATTGACATGATCGGTAAGCGCAAGCGTGAGTCGGTATCCTTGTCGAGCATATGCTCAGCCAGTCCGTCTGACATCGAGCAGATCCAAAGATCTGGACAAGATATAACAATTAAGCGCTCGACTTCGCATTCAGAACTAGAAGCAGGACTCTTTGACGGACGAGTAAATTCGACACGTCCAAGTGTTTGACCGCATCGATAAATAATCTGCTCTTTACCGGCTATATCTGAGTCGGAATAGCATTTAACTACTATTCTTTTCATGTTTAAATTCAGCAGGTTAGAATCGTCCTTGCTGAAGGCAGGAAGCAAAGCTGACGCAGCGAATGTTAAGAGAAGTGCCAGAAATGGCAATCTTCTAGTTAGACAATTTCTACTCATTTGACTAGCCCAACTCAAGCACAACTGCATCGTTTTCCATTGCTGACAAAAGAATCGTGCTAGCGGAAAAACCATCATCCGGCACCGAAGCAGAGCCAATCTTGATCTTGTACTTTGGCGGAGGTACCGACTGACCTTTCAGAGAAGCAAGATAGAACTGGCTAATAGCATTCAGCAATGTAAGAGTGAGCTGCTTGGCGTCGTCTTTCTCAACTTCAGGCAACAAAATTGCCAAGCCGCTTTTGCCCCAGTGACAGAGGTAGTCGGCTCGGGTCAAATGTTTGATGATTGTCTGCAAGCAAGTGACAAGAGGTCCGCCGTCTCTAGCCAGTTCGATGCTCTCGTCAACATAGCGCAAAAGAATTAGAGAGAAAGGTCGGCGATGGCTCTCGAACCGCTGAAATTCCTTATTAAGGAACATTTGAAAGGCGGGATAACTGAGAAGACCGGTAGCTTTGCTATAAATAGCTCGCTTGAGAGACTCGATTGTTTTTGCCTCTGTATCGTCGCTTCGAATGGCTCTTTGACTAATAGCACTGCCTTCGGAAGCTTTAGCAACTGCGGCGCCCTGTGAAGCAGGGTTAGTGACTGTGCCAGAGCCGGCTTGGACAGGCGCGGCACCACCGGCGGAGGCGGCTTTACTTGAGACATCCGTCAGAATTCGTTGAGCCAAGCCGCAACGCAAGACATTATAGACAATCGGAATCCAAACCTCTGGCGCTAGCTTAAGTGCGGTAACTATTTCTTGAAGCGTGTTCACGCCATCCATTAGTTTGCCCATCTGAAACTGAATGGCTACATCAACTTCAATGGCATCTTGAGTAGCAAGCACATATTCCTGAGCAGTGAGCGGCACGATCTGCAGCACGGTGCGCTCATCTACACCGATCTGACGCAAGTGTCTCTGATAGACAGATAGCCTCGATTCGGCACCAGCACTTCCCGCTCCGGTCCCACCAGCACTTCCCGCTCCGGTCCCACCAGCACTTCCCGCTCCGGTCCCACCAGCACTTCCATCGCCGGTCCCACCAGCACTTCCCGCTCCGGTCCCACCAGCACTGCCTGAATAATTAGGTGAGGGGGCGCCCCCTTCACTGCGATTTTGCCCGGAGAAATAAGCGTAAGTGTTATGCGATTCGGGCGAAAGATTCTGATCGGCGAAAGCGCAAAGCAGCATGTTATGAATCAGGGCGGTGTCGTGAGTTTGGTAAACCCAGAGCATTTCGCGCACTTTGCCGTTATCTTTGTATAGAGCCCACTTGGGCGCCTGCCCTGTCGTGCCGCCATAAGAAGCAATCATAAAATAGCCACATGGCGGTTCACTAACTATCCAGGGTAGCTGAACATTCTGAGCCGGAGTTGTCAGGGCTTCCATCTGTAAGCGCTCTATGTCGGCCAGAGCCGGCACCCGAGAAAGGAAGTCGAGAGCCCTATAGGGACTGGGTCTGGGCGTACTTTGCAGAGGCATAGCGAATATCTTCCATCCCGTTAACCAACGCAGTAGATTATAATTCAAAGACCAGGCAGAAACAGGAAAGACCTATGCAAGAACTAGATGACCCTTTTCAAGAAAGTGCCGCATCTCAGAGTGCTGGCGAGGTGCTCAAACAGCTTCTAGACTTCGTTCTTGCCTCCTTCAATAGTTTCGATCTAAACAAAGATGGCTTCTTGACTCGTTTCGAGATAGAGCGAGCCCTGCAAGCCCCCGAGAGAACCATCAAAGAAGCAGCCTTTTTGCAATTTATTTTGGTGCGTATGAATGAAATTGCCGAAACGGTGCAGGATGGCTCCGAGGTCCTGAACGGCGAAATCGGTATTTCAATTGATGATTTGAAAACCTATTTTGCGGCTCTGCCGGGCTGACGTCCATATTAACGACAATTTAGGCGCGCCGACCTAAGCCCTGCCTCATTCCTTACCCGGTCTCCCCCGGCTTGTGATATTTTGACCTGGTAGATGTATAACGGGGAAGGTCTTGTGCCCACATCGTCCAACTGGATGGGACTTCTGGGCTTTGTGCTCATACTTGGCACGGCCTTTCTCATGTCTAACAATAAAAAGGCGATCAACTATCGGCTGGTGGTCTCCGGTCTGATTCTCCAGCTTGGTCTGGCGATTTTTGTCTTAAAGGTACCCTTCGGACAAGAACTGTTCAAAAATGTCGGCGCCTTTATTACCGAACTTCTGCACTTTAGTGATAAAGGTGCGGGCATGGTCTTCGGTCCCCTCGTCGAAAAACCAGAGAAACTGGTGGAAGTTTTTGGACCGGGCGCCGACTTTATTTTTGCCTTTAGAGTAGTCCCGACAATCATATTTGTTTCCAGCTTGGTCAGCATCTCTTACTACTTAGGGATCATGCAAAAAGTGGTACAGATAGTAGCGCGGGTGGTGGCAGTGATTATGGGTGCCAGCGGAGCCGAAGCCCTCTCGAACGCTGCCTCAGTCTTTGTTGGACAAGTGGAAGCGCAGTTGCTGATCAAGCCCTATGTGCCAACCATGACACGTTCTGAACTTCTGGCTTCGATGGCCGGCAGCATGGCTTGTGTTTCGGGAGGAGTCCTTGCCGTCTACATAGGTATCGGCATAAAAGCTTCTTATCTGCTCACAGCCAGCATAATGGCCGCCCCGGCAGCACTTGTGATTAGCAAGATCGTCTATCCTGAAACTGAAGAATCAACCACCCGCGGCAAAGTAAGCATTAGAGTCGAGCGCACCCAGGCTAACATTATTGATGCAGCAGCCCATGGCGCTTCAGACGGTATGCGCATCGGCATGAACGTGCTGGCCATGCTGGTGGCGTTCAGAGCCTTAATTGCGCTATGCGACGCCACCCTTGGTGTTTGCGGCGGCTGGTTGGCGCAACTTGGACTAAACTTAAACAGTATGGGATTCGACCTCGCTCATCTCAGTTTGAAGGATATTTTCGGAGCTGTTTTCGCGCCCATAGCCTTCGTCCTGGGAGTCCCTTGGAGCGACGCCAATATAGTCGGACAGCTAATGGGAGAGAAATTCGTCATAAATGAATTTGTGGCTTATACCGATCTATCCGCCATTTTGAAGAACCCCGCCCACGCTTTATCTGCCCAAGCCGAGACAATAGCTACCTTTGCTCTTTGCGGATTTGCTAATCTCAGCTCTGTCGCGATGCAAATAGGCGGCATCGGCGAAATCGCCCCCACCCGCCGCGAAGACTTAGCCCGCTTGGGCGTTAAAGCACTTATCTGCGGCACAATGGCCAGTTATCTATCGGCTTGCTTAGCCGGCATACTCAATCAATTATAAATAGGAGAGGACTTTGCAGAGCGCACAGATGGCACCCAAAGCACCAGAAAAGAAGGAAAACAAAGCAACCACTTTAGTCGTAACGGTTGTTCTCGGCTTAATCGGACTCTATGCGCTAATCACCATCGCCTTCAACCACGGTGAAAAGATAAATGCCGCCTGGCTGATTGTCGCCGCCTTTTGCACATTCACCACTGCCTACCGAGTCTATAGCAAATTTATTGCCGAGAAAGTATTCGAATTATCTGATCAAGCCCAAACCCCCGCTGAGAGAATCGATGACGGCAAAGATTTCGTTCCCACCCATAAATGGGTGCTTTTTGGGCACCACTTTGCTGCCATAGCAGGAGCCGGACCCTTGGTAGGGCCGATTCTCGCTTCACAGTTCGGCTATCTGCCGGGCACGCTCTGGATAATTATCGGTGTCGTCTTGGCCGGCGCTGTGCAAGACTTTGTCATATTGTGCGCCTCGATGCGCCGCGGCGGCAAGTCGCTTGGCCAAATGGCCAAAGATGAAATTAGTCCCCTGGCAGGCATCGTAGCCTTGATTGCCATTTTGCTTATCATGATGATACTAATGGCGGTACTGGCTCTGGTCATAGTAAAGGCTTTGCAAGCCAGTCCCTGGGGCACCTTTACTTTGGCAGCCACTATACCAATAGCCATGCTTGTCGGCATCTATATGAAAGCCATACGTCCGCATAAAGTGATGGAAGGCTCGATTATCGGCGTCATTCTCACGATACTGGCAGTAGTGGCAGGCAAATGGGTAGGACAAGACCCCACCCTGGCACCGATATTTACCTTAAATGGCACCCAGCTCGCCATTTCAGTGATGATCTATGGTTTTGTCGCCTCGGTTCTACCGGTCTGGCTATTACTGGCCCCCCGCGACTATCTCTCGGCCTTTCTCAAGATTGGCATTATCGCCTTACTTGCCCTCGGCATAGTCTTTCTCAATCCATCTTTAGAGATGCCCGCCCTCACTTGTTTTGTCAATGGCAAAGGACCGCTCTTCACCGGTAATATCTTTCCATTCTGCTTTATCACTATTGCTTGTGGTGCTATTTCCGGCTTCCATGCCCTGGTTTCTTCCGGCACCACACCCAAAATGATCTGGCGCGAGACCCATGCTCGCCCAATTGGTTATGCCAGCATGCTCTGCGAGGCGGCAGTGGCAATCATGGCCATTATCTCGGCCTGTGTGCTTGCACCTGGCACTTACTTCGCCATAAACAGCCCTAAAGGACTGGTGGGAGCAGACCCAACCCAAGCTGCAGCGATGATTACATCTTGGGGCTATGCAGTCACAGCCGGGGACATGAGCACACTGGCCGCCAATGTCGGCGAAGAGAGCCTCTGGGGAAGAACCGGCGGCGGACCAACCCTGGCGGTTGGTATGGCCCATATCTTTTCGCAGGTTTTAGCCAATTTGCCTGTGCCAGGTCTATCTGATGCCACCATTTCATTTTGGTATCACTTCGCCATCATGTTTGAAGCCCTCTTTATTCTCACCTGTCTCGACGCCGGAACCCGCGTAGGACGCTTCCTCTTGCAAGACTTCCTGGGTCTTGCCTGGAAACCCTTGGGCAGAACCGACTGGTATCCGGCGGTCTGTCTCAGCTCACTAATGGTGGTGG
Source organism: Obscuribacter phosphatis (SeqCode) (assembly GCA_017303615.1). Taxonomy (GTDB): domain Bacteria; phylum Cyanobacteriota; class Vampirovibrionia; order Obscuribacterales; family Obscuribacteraceae; genus Obscuribacter; species Obscuribacter phosphatis_A. Next base: position 68,791 of record JAFLCK010000016.1, on the reverse strand, counting down.
CAGGTTGGGGTTATTTTCTCTACCAAGGCGTAGTCGATCCTTTAGGCGGCATCAACAGCCTCTGGCCGCTCTTCGGTATCTCCAATCAACTCTTGGCCGTGGTCGCTCTTTGTGTCGGCACTTCTTGCATAATCAGCTCAGGCAAAGGCAAATACGCCTTTATCACACTGGCACCGCTAGCTTGGCTTTTGACGGTCACTCTCAGCGCCGGTTATCTCAAAATTTTTGCTGCCGACCCTAAACTGGGTTTTCTCGCCCATGCCCATATGCTGCAAGCCAAGTTGGCAGCTGGGTCAATGCCAGAGAGCGAAGCAGCATCTGCCCCAGTCTTGATCTTCAATGATTATCTCGATGCCGCCCTAGGCGGACTATTCATCACACTAGTCTTGGTAATAGTCTTTGAAGCAGTGCGCAGCTGGTTCCGTCCGCCAGGTCAAAAGGCGGTAAATACAGATACAGATTCGTGCAATCTGCAAAGCCAAGAATTGAAAACCTCAAATATGGAGAGCTTTAATGCCCCCATGCGCTGCTGCTAGAGCCAATCTCGAATTGAAGCAAGCCGACTTTGTCTTGAAAAAGACAAACAAGATTTCTGCTGTTTCTAGTTGGCCTATGTCTGTTCTTGCTTTGCTTGCAAGCTATATTTTGCTGCCGACTTTTCTCGCCATATTTTGTCAATCGCCGGCCCAGGCTGAAAAGCCGGCAATTATCAGAAGCAAAGAATCGGACAAGCAAGAGCAAGTAAAAAAAGAGCAAGAGAGAAAAGAAGATGAAGCCAAAGTCAAAGTTTGGAAAATTCATCAAAGCGGCGATGTTTTAGGTGAACGCTTTCTTTATATTAGTGCCGATTCTTTCAAAGCCTTTTATCCTAAAGCCCACTATGCCATATCAGCATCGGCTCCAGACTGGAAGATTCACTTTTTCAACATAGACCGACGGACCATATATAGCACCACCATAGAAAGCTTCAACAAAAGGCTTTCTCTCAGGGCTAGAGCCAATGCTCAGTCTTTCTACCCATACAAGTACAAGATTGTGCCGGGCAAGCCAAAGCTCATTGCCGGCGAGAAAACCTATTGCTTGACCTGCCAGAGCGCAGAGCCTACCAATAAAGACGCAGTAAAAAGAAGTGATTTCTATCTAGCGGAGAGAATCGCCCTGCCGCCGCGTATGCAAGAATTCTTCAAACCAAGCTGGGGAGCAGCGATGTGCAAGAACCAACCCTTGCGAATCGATCTTGAACTGGGCGATGGTAGAAGGTCGAATAAACTCGATACCAAAAGTATAGTTCTTGAACTCTTGCCCCGCAAGTTCTTCGAGCCTCCTTCCGGCTACAAAAAAACACAGAGTGAGGAAGAAGTGCTTATCGGAGATGGCATAATAAATGACATAATCGGAGACTTAGGTAAGAGGTTGGGCAGCGATGAAAGCGATCGAAGCTATAGAAAGGATAGAAACCACAAATAGTGAACTCGCCCTGTTCTCCCAAAGAGAAGCAAGAAAATTCGATAAAAACCATGGTTTGAATTTTCCCGACACAAATACCTACTCTTTCCACATTCTTTCGCTGTCCACAATTCTTGCAGTTTTCACTGTTATGCTCTCGCCCTCGCCCAGTTCAGCAAGCAAACTAGAAGCAAGCAAACTAGAAGCACGCAAGCTAGAAAGTAGCAAGCAGCGTCAATTAGGCAAAACTGAATTACCCAAAAGAGAAAAGACGACCACAGTTTGGAAGCTCTATCAAAAGGGCGACTTCATGGGCGATCGCGAATTATATGTCAGCAAAGACGGCTATATGGCAGTCTATACCAAGGCAAAATACACGATAACATCAAGAACGCCAGAATGGAAAATAACCTTTTACAACACCACCCGTAAAACCATCTATAGCACCACCATCGCCCAATCAAAGAAAAACTTCGGACTGCGCTCTCGTTTTGCCAAAGAATCTTTTTTTCCAGCCAAATATCACTTAGAAGATGGTCCTAAGCAAACCATCGCCGGACAAAAGTGCAGCAGCATTTTTTGCGTCGCCGACAAGAATATTGGAAAAACACAACAGAAAACTGATGTAGAACGCTCGGCTTTTTACATATCGGATGAAATTCCGATGGCACCCCAAATGACCGATTATTTCGGACAGACCTGGACACCAGAGCTCTGCAAAAGACAGAGTTTGCGCATAGTCACCTGGGATTATGCCGGCCGTCAAAAAACCAAAATTGAAACTGTCAAAATCGAAAAGCTGGAACTACCTGTTTCGGTATTTGATCCGCCCCCAGGCTTACAAGCAGTAAAGAGCGAAGACCAGGTCATGCTCGGCAACGATTTAATCAATGACATTGTGGACGACCTCGGAAAGGGCTTTGGCAACAAATAATTTTTTATAGAGCTTTCAGGCAAAGATCTTTTTTGAAGCTCTCTATTCTGAACCAAACCAAAACCATGCGTAGTCAGTTGCTCAATTTGTCAAATTTGTAGGGTTATAATTGCTTTTATGCAGTCTACCGACGCAATATTTGACACGATAGTTGTTGGTCTCGGGGCCGCCGGCAGCGCCGCCCTTTACCAACTTGCCCGCTCTGGTGCAAAGGTGCTTGGCATCGACAGTTTTTCGCCGCCGCACAAAATGGGCTCCAGCCACGGCGAAAGTCGCATTACTCGCAAAGCCATCGGCGAGGGCGGTGAATACACGCCCTTGGTCTTGCGCTCTTTCGGAATAGTCGATGAACTAGAGAAATTAAGCGGCCGCATGATTTACCAAAAGACTGGCGGTCTTATGATCTCAAATGAGAACTCAATCGCAATACATCATGTTGAAAACTTTTTCAAAACAACTATAGAGGCTGCTCAAACTTACAATATCGATTATCAACTACTCGAAGCCGCCGATATTAGAAAGCGCTTTCCCACCTTAAATATCGCCGACGACGAGTATGCCTATTTCGAAACTGATGCCGGCATAATCAAACCTGAAATTGCCATCTCAGTACAATTAGACTTAGCCGAAGAATACGGCGCCGCCATCGCCCGCAATACCACTGTCAAAAGTCTACAAGCCCTAGATAACGGCAAAGTGAAAGTGGAAACAGCGGGAAAGACCTATTTGGCGGCTAAAGTGCTAGTCACAGCCGGTCCCTGGCTTCTCAATCTCAGACCAGATTTTGCCAAGTATTTTTCGGTCTTGAGGCAAGTACTTTATTGGTTTGAAATCGAAGATCACTACCAAGCTTATCTGCCAGATAAATTCCCTATTTTTATTTGGGACGGTCGCCCCAGTCTCGAATCACGTTATGGTTTTCCGGCTCTAGACGGAAGAGACGGCGGCATAAAGATTGCCAGCCCTCGCTATGACCCAGAGACCACAGCCGAGACGGTCGACAGAACTGTGAGCGCCAAGGAAAGCGAGCAAATGTACCAAGAGCAGGTCAAGCCTTTTTTTAGGGGCATTGGTGCCAAGTGCCTCAAGTCGGCGGTTTGCCTTTACACCGATGCTCGCCACTCGCGCTTCGGCATAGGCAGCCTGGAGGGGGAAAGCGATGCAATAATCTATGCTTCCGCCTGCTCTGGACATGGCTTTAAGCATTCCTTCGCTGTCGGAGAAGCACTGGGGCAGATAGCTTTGTGCGGCGAGAGTAAAATAGATTTATCGAGCTTCGGCTTCGACAAACTAGAGGCGAAGCAAGAGCATGAAAGTTAAGATCATGACAGTTAAAAACTTGAAAGCCAAAGTTAACAAGGCGAGATGTTCACTTCTATCTTTTCTCTTCTCTTGCTTACTTATCTGCTTTTTCTGTTTTATCTGTTTAGGAGCATACTTGCCTTGCGCGCCTGTTCTAGCCCAAGCAAAAGAGAGAATACAAATAGACTTTAAATATCCAATTTCGCAAGGCACTGTTTTTCTCTGTCTGCCAGACAGCAAATACTATGAAAAGCAAGCGCCAGGCATCAAATCGGCAGAACTGAAGGGACTCGTCACCTTTCAAAACAATGTCTGCTATGGTGTCAAGACTTCAGATTTCCTGCCTGACATTTCCGCTCTGAAACTCTTGCCTCACGAAAGAATTTCATCTCTGACAGTGGACGGAGCAACCATTGACGACAGCAATGCTGATATTATTGCCGACTTCAAAAATCTCAGGCGGCTTTCAGTTGAAGGGACAGATCTAACCGACAAAAGTGTGGCTCGCTTTATAAAGGCCATGCCCAACTTAGAATGGCTGGCCCTTGGTCATACAGACATTGACGGCTCTTGTCTGCCCTATTTGAAAACATTGAAAAATCTCAAAGGTCTGCGCCTAGACGGCAATCAACTGAAGCCGCAGTTTATTGCAGAAATAGCCAAGTGCCCACAACTAGTCACCCTTGAAATTGAAAAGTGCAAGCTCACTGATGAACACGTGAAAGAACTAGCAAATGCCAAATCAATACGCACTCTTTTTATCAGCGATAACCAGTCTATAACCGACCGCAGCGCGCCCTATCTAAGAGCAATGCCCAATCTGAAAGAACTGCGCCTGCATGGCACCAAATTTACCAAAGACGGGGTGCTTTCCTTGAAGCCACTCAAACTTATTTATGTCAAAATCGATCCCAGTCTAGCCGAAGGCAAAGTCGGCGCAGAACTAAAAGCTAAACTTTCACCCACCAAAATAACTACCTATACCGAAACAAAGAACGCCTTTTCGATTTACAAAGAGCTGGTTGAGTGAGTTCACTGCTTGCCGGACTTGCTTATTCTCACGGCTTCGCAAATGAGAGTGCCGCCCAGGGAGCTTCTTGACGGGCCTTTAGAGGCGCGTCAATACTGGCTACTTGATGTGGATGTGCTAAATTAGTGGGATTTTCCGACTTCTTCTCAAAAAAAGGTCCCATCATGCCTCTTCCAGACGATGCCAAAGTAGTTGCCTTAGCCAACGACCTGCTGGCTGTATTCGACCAGATCTTTGGACTTCATCCAGGTTATCGAGCCGCGCATGCCAAAGGAATCATGCTCAAGGGCACCTTTAGACCAAGCCCCCAAGCGGTCAAACTCAGTCGTGCCGAACACTTCAGCCGAGAACTACCGGTCTTCGTGCGCTTTTCCAATTCCACAGGCTTACCACAATTGCCTGACAACGATCCTGCCGCCAATCCCCGTGGCTTTGCCCTACGCTTTTTCCTGGCCGAACATCGTCATACCGATATAGTTGGACATTCAATCGATTCCTTTCCAAATCGAGACGGTGCTGAGTTCTTAGACTTTCTCAAAGCATCTATAGATAGCCAGCCAGGGGCTTTAGACAAATTCATCGCTGCCCATCCAGCTACTGAAAGCTTTATCAAGGCGCCCAAACCTACCCCGGCCAGTTTCGCCACCGAAAAGTACTTTGCTGTTCTGGCATTTAAATTTATCAACGCTCAAGGCGCAGAACAGTACGGTCGTTTTCGCATCTTGCCCGAAAGCGAAGAGTATCTCAGCCAGGAAGAAGCGGCGAAGGAAGATCAGGATTACTTGGTTGCTGAAATAGTGGAAAGGCTTAAAGACAATCCGGTTCGATTCAAGCTCATGGTGCAGCTGGCTCAAGAAGGTGATATCACCAATGATGCCACAGTGCGCTGGCCCGAAGACCGCCCCCTGGTCGAGCTCGGCGCCATTGAACTGACCGAGCCGGTGGAAGACAATGCCGCCAAACAACAGCAGATTATCTTTGATCCTATTCCGCGCATCGATGGACTGGAAGCCTCAGACGACCCGCTCTTTGAGCTTAGAGCGGCAATCTACTTACTGAGCGGTCGGCGCAGAAGAGCGGCAGCACCGGTCGGCTAGGTGATTTTATTAGCTCTTGCAGTTTCGGCTCTTGCAGTTTCGGCGCCAGAAATCGTGACTCTCAAATTGCGGAGCCAAGAAAAGCCCTGCAGATTAATTTACAATTCATTGACCTTGGTCCATATATCAACATAATGGAATTATTAAGGCGCAGTGATTTACTGGAAAAAAAGAAAATGCACAAGCTCTTCCAACTAGTCATCTCTTCTTTGCAAAAAATGCAGGAATATACCACCATGCTTATTTGCGGAACTAACGCAGAGCAAGTGGCAGTGGCAGTGCAAGTGGCAAGAGAATTCGTCCAGCCTCAAGCTATGGTGCAAAAGCCTGTTTATGTCGTGACAGATAGCCTCACTCAAGACAATTATGGTGCTCGACCTCGATAAGAGGCGAAACAAATTAGATGTCTGAGAGCGGCTCCAAAGAGTCGCTCTATTTTTTTCGCCCCTCTATAAAAGGGGCGCTAGGAGATTTTATGTTTGCTGTTCAAGCTGAAAAACTAAGAAAAGACTTTTTAGTCTCTAGTGGATTATTCCGGAAGTCGCGTTTGGTGAGAGCCGTATGCGACATCGACCTGAACATCAAAGAAGGCGAAGCAGTTGCTTTCATCGGACCAAATGGTGCAGGTAAGTCGACCACGATCAAGATGTTGACCGGGATACTCAAACCAAGCAGCGGTAAAGCCCGGGTTCTAGGTCTAGATCCATTCAGAGACCGAGCCAAGCTGGTTCGCCAAATAGGCGCTGTTTTCGGACAGAGATCACAGCTCTGGCTGCATCTGCCTGCCAGAGCCAGCTTTGACCTCTTGGGCGAGATCTATGACCTCAACAAAGCCGAGTTCAAAAAGCAAAGAGATATGCTTGTCGACTGCTTCGACTTGTATGCTTTCTTTGATACGCCGGTGCGCAAACTTTCGCTGGGCGAGAGGATGAGAGCCGAAATAGCAGCCAGTCTATTGCATAAGCCCAGGCTTTTGCTTTTGGATGAGCCCACCATAGGTGTAGATGTGGTTGCCCGCATGCGCCTGCGCGAGCTCATCAGCAAATGGCACAAAGAAGAAGGAATGACTATCTTTCTCACCAGCCACGATACCGGCGACATAGAGAGTGTAGCTTCACGACTGATCATGATAAACCATGGACGTATCACCGTCGACGATACTATCGACGGACTAAGAGCCGCGCATGGTCAGGCTGACGGTCTAGAGAGCACAATCTGTAAGCTCTTCGGCTGAAGAGCCTTTTGGATATTTCGAGAAATCATAAGGACCTGACAATTATGGACAGTAATCTAGGATGCCTCAGGCGTCAGACCCTGGCCGTTGCCTGGGTGGCAGCCCGGGCTAATTTAGCCTATCCCTTGGAAGTATTGGGTAGAGCCGGCTTTCTTGCCGTCATACTCTATATCTTCTTGAGGCTCTGGCAAACCACCTACGAACAAAGTGGCAGCGACAAACTAGCTGGTCTTAGCCTGCCCGATATGATCTGGTACTTGAGTATCACCGAAGCAATGTGGATGTCGGCGCCGCGTCTATCCCAACAAATCGATCAAGACGTGCGCTCCGGCAATCTTTCGGTCTTACTGCTCAGACCAATGGCTTATCCGCTTTATTGCTTGATGAGCAACTTAGGTGAGCGAAGCACACGCTTTCTCTTCAATCTGCTAATCAGCTTCAGCCTGGCTCTGCTTTTGGTTGGTCCGGTCAAGCTGAGCGCAGAGGGCGCCATCATGACTGGCACAGCCATCCTGGCTGCTTTCATTCTAGATGGGCTGGCACACATTCTTATCGGGCTTACGGCTATCTACTTTCAAGATACTTCCGGTCTTACCTTGATTTACACAAGGCTGACGATGATCTTGGGCGGCATGCTCATACCGATCGAACTCTTTCCGGATTGGCTGAGAAGCTTGGTCAAGTTTCTGCCCTTTCCTTACATGATGTACGAACCGGTCAAGCTCTTTGCCAGACCAGACTGGCAGGAATATCTCAAAGTGCTGGGCGGACAAACCTTGTCGGCTCTTGTTCTCACCACTCTAGTGGCTCTTGTCTATAGACATGCCCTCAGTAAGATTTCGACCAATGGAGGTTGAGATGAAACTATTCAGTTATTTGAAACTGGCTTTAGCCTATTTCAAGCTCAATGTCGGTATTCACAGCCAATACAAGGCGGCCTTTGCCTGGCAGTTTCTGGCCATGGTCTTGAATAACTGCACCTGGCTAGCCTTCTGGCTAATCTTCTTCGAAAGATTTCCAATCATCAAAGGCTGGGGCAGGCAAGACATTCTCACCTTGTGGAGCCTCACCTCGGCAGGTTTCGGTCTGTCGACAGCATGCTTCTACAACTTGCACAATCTGGCACTGCTGATTGCCAGAGGAGAGTTGGATGTCTGGCTCACCTATCCCAGAAATGCCGTCGCGCACCTGGCCTTGGCCAAGATGAGCCCGACCGCCCTCGGTGATCTCTGCTTTGGTTATATAGTCTATCTGGCCTTGGTAAGGCCCGATACCGCACACCTGCTTGCCTTTATTGTCCTGACAATAAACATTGCTCTGGTCTTTATCGGCTTCAACTTGATGCGAGGCAGTCTCGGCTTTTACTTTGCCCAGGCTGAAGCTATATCAGAGCAATGGTTCTTCGCCATGATCACTTTCTCCACCTATCCGAGCTGCCTTTTCGAAGGTTTGGTCAAGCTCATTCTCTTTACACTCATTCCCGCCGGTCTGGTCTCGGGTCTGCCGGTTGAGGCTTTGGGCATGAAAGAGTTGAGAGCCGATCTTATCGGGCTATCCTTCTTGGGCGCTCTGGCTATATTGGCAGCCGGCATAGGCATTTTCAACTTTGGATTGAGATCGTACCAATCGGGCAATCTCATCGAGATGCGAAACTAATTTAAAGAGCAGGCAACCTATTCTTAGCAAAAGTGTTGCCTAGCTTCTTTCAAGCAGGGGGAAACAATGCTACCTTGAACGATATAAGTAAGATGAGGGCTAGACTATGCACGCCAATGTAGAGTGGTACAAACCACGGCTGTCTGCCGCTTTTCTAGCTCTGATCAGCTCTTTCATTCTATTTAGGTCGGCGATGCCGAAAGAGACTGTGAGAGAACTTAAGTTCAGGAAGGAGCTTTACTGCCAAGGAGTCTGGCTCTATTTGCACGGAAGCGTGGGCTCGGGCAACCAAGCAAAACTTTTGGCTGTCAGCCACTTTTCTGATGACCAAGCCTGGCTGCTCGACACCTTAGGCTATTGCCACAAGCGATTGAAGAGGAACCAGCCTCACGCAGCCGCCAGAGTGCTGAAGCGGGCCGAAAGCTATATCGATGCCCGCGCCGACAAGGGTCAATTCGCCCCTATTTTGCTGGCACAACTAGCCTATCTGAGAGGTCAATGTGCTGAAAAAATGGGCAAATCAAATGCTCACAAATTTTATGAAAAGGCAGCCAGCCTAGATAGCTGTGTTTTGGGCGAAAGAGCGCGTCTGGCTCTGGTGAGAATTTATTTGAGCAGTGGTAAAAAAGATAAGGCAGAAGATTTGATCAAGACTCTTAAGTCCAACGATCTGAAATTAGATCAAAAATCGGCTCAATATCTAGAGCAAGTGATCGCAGAGCACAAATTGAATCTTTAGGGCAAACCGAAAATTTAAGTCAACCCGAATCTTTAAGTCAAATGACTAAGTGAGCCAACTTTACACCGCCGGCGATACCATCGACAAAGACTATATCATCGAGAGCTTTCTCGGTGAGGGCGGCATGGGTCAGGTCTATCGAGCCAAGCATCGCTTCATCGGCCAAGTTTATGCCCTCAAGGTAATCAAAGCCAGTTTAATCAATGAAGAAACCTGGCTGCGCTTTCAGAGAGAAGCGAGAATCTTAGCGGCTCTCAATCATCCAAATATCGTCCAAGTCTTTAACATGGGTTTAGACAAAAACGGTAACCCTTACTATGTTATGGAACTTTTGAACGGTTCTTCCTTAGATGAAGTAATTGCAGGTAGCGGACCAATTGTCTGGCAAGACAGCCTAAAGATAACCATCGCCGTAGCCGACGCTCTTGCCAAAGCGCATCGCAAAGGCATCGTCCATAGAGATATAAAGCCGGCTAATATCGTCATATCAAATGATGCCGTGGTGAAACTGGTAGATTTCGGACTAGCAAAATCGGTAGAGGCAGAGCGCCTTTTAGATAGTCGCAACGAAAAGCTGGTCAAACAACAAATGACTGAAAAGGGCACAGTTTTCGGCTCTCCCTATTATATGAGTCCTGAGCAATGCCGCGGCGAAGTCAGTCAATCATGCGACATTTATGCCCTTGGTTGCACGCTTTTTCAATGCTTGACCGGCAGAGTGCCTTTTGCCGGAGAAACAGCCGTACAGACCTTTCAAATGCATTTAGGTGCGCCCATTCCCAAACTGAGCGATAAGTGCAAGCTGGCCTTTCCAGAAGAACTAGACTATTGCATAGGTCGCAGCCTTGCCAAAAATACCAGAGAGCGCTATCCCTCGATAGACAGCTTCAAGCACGACCTAGAGCGCATTTTAGATGGGAAACCAGTCGGTCGCGGCTACGAATATGACGGCGATGCAGAAAGCTCCCTACAAGAAGATGATGATGATGATGAGCTTGTCGAGTATGAGCAAGTTTCTGCCGGTAAGAAAAAAGGTGTTCTATTGTGGTCCTTTGTTATCTTGGCTCTTTTGCTCACTGTGGGCCTGGAAGCCTTGACTTTGCTTGCTCCAACCAAGAAAGACTATCTCAATGATTTCACCGCCAAGTCAGCATCTATTGCCGCAATCAATGATGGCTATAATTATGACCGCAACCTGACCGAAAAGCAGAAAGTGGACAGCTCGCAAAGGGAGCCGGTGCAAACAACAGATCTCGGCGGCAGCAAAATCAGAATAAGCCTGGCGCCGGGTTTTCGCCAGGTGGAATTCGGCGACAGCAAGGGCAAACACGCTATGCCTGACAGCAGTGGAATAGTCGAACTTGATAGACCAATATCAGTGAGATTTGACGCTTGTAAGACAGATCCGAATTTCCTAAAGTATTTTAGGGACGGCGATATAGACAGCATCAAAGTCTTCAATATAAAAGACAAGTCGCAGCTAGCGTTTATATGTCAAAAATTTGGAGCAACTAGTAAATTCATCGCCTTGACTCTTTCAGGGCTTAAGACCTCAAGCTCTGCCCTGCGCGAAGTCAAAGGGCTAGAGCATCTGCAAGGACTGGCACTGGAAGACATGAATGTGAAAGTGGAAGATGTGGCGGCCGTGCCAAACTTAAAGACTGCCAGCAATATCTGCATCAAGGGTTTGATGGATGCAAAATCAACCGAAGCCAATCCGATTCCACTTAATGCCGACCCGATAGTTGAGGTGCTCAAAGATAATTCCAGCCTTTCCAGGCTAGACCTGGACGACTGTGCAGTCTCTTCAAAAGCATTACAAAAGCTAGCCGGCAACAAATCTATCAAACGGCTTTCAGTCGGTCTGCATACCTGGAATATCGAAGACGCTAAAGGCTTTGCCAAGCAGTCGGCGGTGACCGAACTACGTATCAGTGGTTTCAAATTAGACGACCAAGTGGTGAGAACTCTGGCAAGTTCTAAAACCATAACCACAATCAAGCTGATTAATCCAGAAAGTCCAGATCATGTTGAAGACGAATTCGCCGGCCTCAAAAATGCCGCCGGAGCAAGCCTCAGAGTGACTGGGAGGGGGAGTTGGCATCACTCCTGAAGAGTGGTCCGCTCTTTTCACGGGTAAACTCAGTCTGACAATTTTGACAGGCAAAATAGGTGAGATAACGACCTTCGTCTTCAGGTGCAGGGGTCCGCTCCACACCCACCAACTTGCGTTTGTTGCAGGCTGGGCACTTATTTTTCCAAAGCAGTGGCAAAAAGGGCGTCATCACCACCACTATTAGAACGAAAACCATGTATGCATCTTTCATAAAAACGCGCTCATTATAGCTAGTACTGCCACAGCTAAATCAGATTGTGGCAAAGCCAGGCGCAATTAGCCTTTAAACCAGCTTAATTGGCTCTAGTCTTTTCGATTATTTACCAAGAGCTTTGATTCTTTAATGGCGGTAATGCCTAAAGACTGATCTCTTGGTAACATAAATCGAGGTTCGAGGAAGACAGAGTGAGTTTCAGCGAAACAGACCTTATTTCATTATCAGTGGGGCTGGTGATTATCGCCTTGGTCTTGTCCGACGTCTTTCAGTCAATAATCGTGCCGCACTACCGTCCGCAAGGTTCGAGACTGTCACCGCTCTTCATTTCTAAACTGCTCTGGCAGCCCTTGCGCGGCCATCTCATCAGACGCAGCAGACATACCGAACAAGATCTCAGTCTTTTTGCCCCGGCAGCCATTGTTTCAATGCTAACCTTTTGGTTGGCTTTGCTTACTTCAGGCTATGCCATGATTCTCTGGGCGGAAAGAAGCAGTGTTAAACCGCCGCTCAATAACTTTGGCGAAGCTCTCTATTTTGCAGCCACTTCGGTTTTGACCGTAGGTTATGGCGATGTCATCGCCTGTTCGCCGGTTTCGCGCGTCACTGTAATTGCGGCGGCTCTCTCGGGTCTGGTTTTGCTGGCCATCACTGTTGCCTTTATGTTTGCCGTGCAGTCGCACTTTCACAATCGCGAAGTCTCAGCCCAGATTATTTCTTCCAGGCATGGTCACAGCAAAAACGGCTGCGTGCTCTATATGCGCCTCTTGCGCGACGAAAACGCCATGAGCACCCTTGAACTCTGCGAACACTGGCTTACCGACATATATCAAAGCCATTCAGCCTATCCAATCTTGCTCTACTTCCGCTCCCGCAGTTCGAGGGCATCTTGGCTCATACAGCTGCTCGTGGTTCTAGATGCCGCCGCCTGCGCCATGGCCATGCAAAAATCTGAATGCGCATCAGTCTTTGCTTCTATTTACGAAAACGGCGTCAGAGCCGTAGATGTCTTTTGCCAGTATCTTTCTTTGTCGAGAGCGGCAGACGACCTCATTCAAGCACCCGAAACTTTTGTGCCGATATTTGAAAATCTCGGAGCCACTAATGCTCAGGCGGCAGCTTTGCGCTTTGCCGGCTATAGACAGCGCTACTTTGCCGGAGTGGCAGCCCTCTCTCGCTTCTTTCTCATCGAAATGCCGGTTTTCAACTATGCTGATGTCTTAGAATCGAGACAACTGCGCTATGCCGCAGCCAGCCCAGGCAATACAGTCACTTTCGACGGCTTACTTAAGCCTCAAAAATAGACTATTGACCATTTGATATTCGCGATCAAGTTGTTTTTCTTGCTCGGGTAAAGACTTTTCGCTAAACGAAGGGTCATCAGGTGGACCAGCCAGATTGGGGCTAGCGGCAGTCGGTCTATTGATGGCAGGCAGAAGACCAGGCGATATTACAGAGATCAAGGCTGTTCTAGAGTCCATGCCGTCGGGCGGATTAGCCAGCAAAGTATTCTTCAAGTCGAGGGTGAGCTTAGCATGCTTATCGGCATGGGCAAAGAGCAGATTACTGATGCCGCCAGTCTCCTTAAAAGTTCGGTAAGTAGAGAGATACTCTTTTTGATCACAGTCTCTCTCGGCGGCATGAATCATATCGGTGATACTACTATTGGTGCTGGCATGCAAAGACGACAGTCTGTGGTCTTGGTCAATTACAGCTTGCTCTACCTTAAGAACTCTATCCATCAAATCTTTCCAGGTAGCTTCATACTCAGATCGAGAAATTTTGAAACGTATGGCTAAAAGTGCGGGCAAGAGTTGCTTGAGCGAAACCTGCATGCGGGTAATTTCAAAATCGCGCTGCGCCGCCTCGATAAAGGGACTGTTGTCGGCTACCTGAATAGGCGGCATCTTCAAATCGGGGCGCGGCTCGTCCTGTAAACGCAACAAAGAATCAGCCAGAGAATAACCGCTTGAGCCGCTTGCCGCAGCAGCCTGAGCCAAACTGCGCTGATAGAGCTGGCGGTGCATGGTATAGACGGTCAAAGCCATTTGATATGAACGGGCTAGATCAATATTGGCACGGTCGGTCAATTCAGCTTCGGCGCAATAGACAGGCGGTAAAGCACCGCCGCCCAAAGAAAGAGCAAAGGCAAACAGTAAGCCCCTGGCGCTTCTATCAAAAAACAACCTAAAATCCGCTATCACTTTCAGAGGCACTCTGCGAGAAAGAGGGGGTAACTTCTGCCCCTTCAGGACTTTGAAGAGAAGAAGAATCATAACTATTGGCTGCCGGCTGAGTGTTGTTCGACTCTTGATATTTATTGTAATTATTGTTCTGATTGTACTGATTGTTTTGATAATTTTGCCCGCCGCCACTATTGTTACCGGCACCGGTCATCGGGTTATAGGCAAGTCGCTGATCTAAATGAATTCGCAGATTTGCCACCACCCGCAGTTGGCCGCCTGGCAGATTGTTGGAAACAAAAGTATGCTGGGTGCGCCCGACAAAATAGCGTCCGCCTTCAAAGCCATGTTCAGACTCAATCACACCCTCATAAACATCGGGGCTGAGTCTATAGCTACCATCACCGTTTTGGTAAATGACATTGCCCCGCAAAAGCACGCCGTCTTTGACATCGGCCGGCACCGGGCACCACTGAATCCACTGACCGCGCATACCGCGCAAATTTACTTCTACTTTCTGCTTACCAAACAACCAAGGACCGCTATAGGTCTTGGAAGCAGCATTGAGATCGTAATAGTGCTTTCCGGTCGAAACATCAGCCTTCAAATAAGAAGCATTTGAATCAGCATATTTTACTTCCTGCTGCTTGGGCAGATCGTCATAGCCGTCATACTTTACTTCAGCTTGTAATTGCATAACTAAGGCACCTTCCTATCAGACTTGGAGGTGCTTGTTTTGTTGGCAGCAGGTGCGGTCTTCTTATGAGACTGCCCATAAACATGCAAATGACGATGAGCCATCTCATGAGCCGCTTCGTCTTTCTTAAGTTCTCTAAGCAGGTCGCTGTAAACTCTAGGCAATTCGTAGAGCTTACGGCGCTCTTCGCTATTCAAGGTTTCATAACTGGTGAGAGCCGCTTCCAGTATTTTCTCTGCCTCATTAGGGCGGTTATGACGTCTCAAAAAATGCGCATACTCAATAGAACACTCGACAAATTTGAGTTTCGCCTCTTTTTGTACTTCACCGGCTGATTGCAGAGACTGGCGATAAATTTCTTCCGCTCTATCAGACTTGCCGGCAAAATCGAAAGATTTGGCCATATTGAGCTTGTGCACAAAAGTATCAGGATGGTTCTTGCCTTTCTGCGACTCTTGCAAGCCGAGAGCTTCGGCATAAGACTGCCCAGCCTTTTCATGCTGATTGTCGGCGAATAAACAAAGCCCAATGTAATGATGGCACTTCACCTGACCGCCGACATTGTCTAGCTTCTTATATGCAGATAAAGCCTGCTCAAAATAAGCGAGAGCCTCTTTGAAATAATTGTGGTGATAGTACATACCGCCTAAATTAAAGAGGTCTCTTGCCACTTCGATATGATTTTCGCCAAACTCTTTCTTATCGAGAGCGAGAGCTTGCTCATAGAGGGGCTTAGCCTCATCAAGGCGCTTTTTGTCGCTGTACAAATTGGCCAGATTGGTCAAAGTCACCGCTAAAGAGCTTGATTTGGCGGCAGTTTTGATAGCAATTGCTTCTCTATAGTATTTTTCAGCCAAGGCATCCTTGCCATCGCGGTGTTCAATCAAAGCCAGATTGCCCAGGCTTTCTGCAACTTTCTCAGACTGCGCTCCCAACTTCTCTCTTCTTATTTTGAGAGCTTTGTCCAGAGCCTGCCGCGCTTCGCTGTAGCGCTTCTCGCTCAAATAAAGATGGGTCATCTGATTGAGAATCTCAGCCTCTGCCAGTTCGTTAGGACCTTGATTGGCACTCTGGTTCGAGACCGGGCGGCCAGACTGACTCGACGTCGAGGTGCCTCGGGTCAAAGCAAGCGCCTCTTGAAAAAGCCGCTCACTCTTCACTTTTTCGCCAGAAAGAAAGCTCTGCTCGGCTTCTTCTTCTAGTTTTTGCCAGTCGGGATTTTCGGCAGCATAAGCGACGGCACTGAAACTGAGAGCCGATAGGATGGTCAACAAAGAACCAGTAAAAAACTTCAATTTTTTCATATCAGAATTTAATCACAAACCGGCCTCTATTTGGGAGGAAATGCCGGCACTCAAGAAGCCATTATTAAGAAGATATCTAGGAAGTGCCGCCGGTGCAGCCCGACAGAGGCTATTTACGGTAGAATCAAGCCTTTCGGTGGATTTCCGAAGCCCTAAGACAACACTATAGGACCCTATGATGACCGCTGAAAGCAGCGAATTGAAACTTGAGCCGAGCCTAGAAGAAAAAAGCCCGGTTGCGCAAGAAGCAGCAAGACGTCGCACCTTTGCCATTATTTCGCACCCCGATGCCGGTAAGACAACTCTCACCGAAAAACTGCTGCTCTTTGGGGGTGCCATTGCCGAGGCTGGTTCGGTCCAGGCAAGAAAAGCGCAAAGGCAAGCCACTTCAGACTGGATGGAATTGGAGAAGCAGCGCGGCATCTCAATCAGCTCCACTGTCTTGCAGTTCGAATACGAAGACAGTTGTCTCAATCTGCTCGACACACCGGGTCACCAAGACTTTAGTGAAGACACATATCGCACCTTAGCCGCTGCCGACAATGCAGTCATGCTCATTGACGCCGCCAAAGGTCTAGAGCCGCAAACCAGAAGGCTCTTTGAAGTCTGCCGCATGAGACATCTGCCCCTATTCACCTTTGTCAACAAATTAGACCGCCCCAGCCGCACTCCGCTCGAACTTATCGACGAAATCGAGAAAGAACTGGGCTTGGCTGTGCACCCGGTCAATTGGCCAATCGGCACCGGCGACGAATTCAAAGGCGTAGTAGAAAGAGCCACCGGCACAGTTCATCTCTTTGAACGCACCATCGGCGGCCGGTCAATTGGAGCGGTCAGCTCTTATAAGCTGGACGACGAAAAACTCAAAGAACTGATCCCGGATCGTCTGCTCAAAGAATTGCACGAAGAGCTGGAAATATTAGATGCCATCTCGGCACCGCTTGACCCAGAGCTTATCGACTGCGGCGAGCTGAGCCCGATTTATTTCGGCAGCGCCATGAACAACTTCGGTGTAGAACTATTCCTACGCTCCTTCATCAAACTAGCCCTCTCGCCCGGTTCTTTCACATCATCGGTTGGTGAAATAGCGCCTACATATCCAGACTTCACAGGCTTTGTCTTTAAGCTGCAAGCCAATATGGACCCGCGCCATAGAGACCGCATCGCCTTTGTGCGCATCTGCTCAGGCGCCTTCGAAAAAGACATGACTGTGACCAATTGTCGCACTAATAAGCCAATCCAACTCAGTCAACCAAAACGGCTTTTCGCCCAAGAAAGACAGACTATCGATAAAGCCTTTCCAGGTGATATAGTCGGTTTCACCAACCCGGGCGGCTTTGCCATCGGCGACACCATCACTAGTGGCAAGCCCCTCAAGTATCCGGGTATCCCCACTTTTGCACCCGAGCTCTTTGCCTTCTTAGAAAATCGTGAGCCAAGCAAATACAAGCAGTTTCATAAAGGCATCACCGCCCTACAAGATGAAGGCGCCATCCAAATTTTCTGGATGACCCAGCGAGACACCCGCACTCCTCTTTTGGCGGCGGTCGGTCCTCTGCAGTTTGAAGTGGTGCAATTTAGACTGCAGTCGGAATACGGCGTCACCACCTTGCTCAACAACTACGACATACAAGCAGCACTCTGGGTGGTGGGAGGCTGGCCGGTACTGAAGGCTCTGGAAAATACAAGCAGACTGAATGTAGCCACCGATAAATTTGAAGAACCGGTACTCTTATTCAAAACCAAGTGGGACATATCCAGATTTCAGGAATTGAACCCCTCTGTCGAACTAAGCAAGGTCGGCGCCCAGAGCGCCTTGGCTGTATAGAGCCATGCCGGTCTTTAAGTGATAGCCACGAGCAGTTAGGCTTTTTTAGCGAACCTGCGAATCTGCTCAGCTTCTCTGCTGATTATCAAATCGACCGACTTACTTTAGTTTGAAGCTAGCCAAAGCTCTTTCAGCCGCCGGCAAAACTGCCGCTTTGCTCGCCTCAGGCATGCGCGCAATGGCTGTATAGGCTTTATTGCCGGCGACGAACAGCCACTGCTTGTAATACACCTTGCCGGAACGTGCATCTATTATTGTTTCAAAAACATAGCCGTCATAAGCGCCGACTTTCACGCGTTTCACTGCAGAGAGAGGCTTCAGCCCTTCAGTCCAAAGAGCAAGCACGTCTCTAGCAAAGTCTCCCTTTACATAGGCGGCATCTTTAGCATTCTCAGGCGACATAGCACCCAGTTCATATATTTCTAGAGCCTGCATATAGTCTTTGCCACCATAGCTAATACCATAACTTTTCGGGGCGGACAACCAGCCACCGGGCAAAGCTATGGTGTATGACGGCGCCGCCGCGCCCGGCACAAAGTCGAAGCGCGCATACTGATCGGCTAGTTGTCTAAAAGCCTGATTATCAGGCACATATTGATTATTGCGATCGTAAGACCAGCGAGCGCCGCACTGCAAGGCGGTCAGATCAAGATACTCCTTTACGGTCGGCCAATACTTCTTTGGATAGGCCGGAAAAAGAATATGCCTCTTTATCTCGGCGTTATTCGTTGTCATATAAATTCCAGCCGAAAGATCAGCCGAAGTGCCGGCCAAAACTTTGTCGGCAAAAGCGTCAAAGCTGAGGCGATCGACACCTTCAATTGTTTCCACCCGCTCGTTCAAAATTTTGCTCAAGCTAGCCTCTGAATAGGGCTTGAGCACTCGCATACCTGGTTTGGCATCAGGAGTACGAAAAGCATCTTTACGCAGCTTACTTAATTCGGGAATGGCATCAGAAAACTTAACCGGCTTTTGGGCCTGCGCCGCATTTACTGTCAAGCAAGAGAGGGCAATCGCCGCCTGAACAGCTACTGCAAAAGAAAAACTCTGTCTAGATTTTGAACAAGTCATCGGAAAGTCCTATATTGGTGCGAATATCAAACCATTTGCTGGTGCAGGGGGTCTTGTAATCATAGTCATCCCAGCGCAGCGGCAAGTGGCTTACGGGATCTACATATACTCTCTTGAGACAAACTGTCGGATTGCTCTTATGAAATAGTTCAAGCACATAGGCAGTTCCGTTACCAAGATTGCAGGGGACAGGTTTGGCAGTGGCACGGGAGAGATTTCCTTCCTTGATTCTACGGGCGAGCAAATTGGCCAGAGATGCCAAGTCAGAGTCTTCCATTTTATCGCCATTGGCAGCATCAAGCTGTTTGTCATCGGGACGCATTGTCAGGGTGACAAACTTTATCAGACCACCGGCATGGGCGCGCACCATGCCATCTTTGCCGAGAACGGCCAGAGAACCTTTTTTATAATCACCAATCTCTTCTAGACGCATAAGCTTAGGCTTCTTGAACGAAAGCTTGCCCCTTTCATTTATTGTCTCTTTCCCTTTGAAAGTAATAGTCTCGAAAACCAAAGAATAGTCTTTCAAAGAGTCGGCTTCTTTCACCATTTTCTCTATAAGCCCAGCACCATCGACCATTTCAGCCTGAAATGGACCTTTCGAGTCAAAGTCGGTCGGGGGAGCAGCCAAGACCGAACCAGCAATAAGGAAAACCAGGTAGATATATGTAAAGAACAAGTAAGCAATTTTGAGTAAAATTGGTCTGGAAACCAAGCTTTGCAACTTTCTCAGGCTCAAGCCGTCTCACCTCATATACGCAAATACCCGGAATCGGGAATTACGTCTGACTTAATGAGCCCCTATTATGGGATAAGTGAAGCACTTAATAAAGGCATCGCTGCAAAGTAGTGACCGCTAACTGGCAAGAATCTGGAGCACCACCATGCAAAACCTAACCTGGGTGACCGCTGGTCTCACCGACCGGGGTCTAAAAAGGAAAGACAACCAAGACAATTTCTTTATTAGCCAAGATAGAGCGCTTTTGGTGGTGGCTGATGGTATGGGCGGCGCCAGCGGCGGCGAACGAGCAAGCAAGCTGGCGGTGGAAACTATTGAAAGACTGTGGGAAGAAGACAAGCCCGATATCAATAATGCCAAGTCGGTCGAAGCCTGGATTCAAAACGCTGTTGCCGCAGCCAATACCTCGGTGCGTACCGCAGCCCTTGAAAGTCGGGACTCGCCAAATATGGGAACCACCCTTGTTATGGCTGTTCTGTCTGAGAACGGTCATGCCCATATCGGTCACGTAGGCGACAGCCGCGCCACATATATAAGTACAGTAGCCAGTTCGGTGGAAGGTCTCACTTCAGATCATTCGGTGGTCATGGAAATGTTTAGACGCGGCCAGCTCACCAAAGAGCAATGCCGAGTCAGTCCCTTTCGCAGCATAATCACCAGATGCCTAGGTCACGACGAGAACGTCTCTGCCGACTATTGCCTGAAAGTAATGAACTTCGGCGACTGGCTGGTGCTAGCCAGCGACGGTCTATCTGAAGTAGTGCAAGAAGAAGAAATCAAAGAAACCGTGGAAAAGTTCGAGTGCCCGGAAGAAGCCTGCGCTACATTGCTTGAGATGGTATTGAGTCGCAATGCTCCAGATAATGTCACCATACTCTCAGCCAAATTGGTATCAAAGAAAGACGTGCCCGGCAAAGCCACAGTAAGCATGCCCCAGGTCACAGCTGAGAAATAATTGGGCGATTGATTAAGGCAGGAACGGTCATCAGTACAGATAAGAAAGCGGAAAAAATAAAGGTGCTGCTGGTAGAAGACCATGAGGCCACTCTCAAGGGTCTGAAGATGCAGTTGACCGAAGAGCCCGACCTGGAAGTAGTTGGCACCGCAACCAGTAAAAGCGCGGCCCTAAAGCTAGCCCAAGAGCACGCACCGCATGTGATACTACTCGATCTGCACTTACCCGACTCAAGCGGACCAAAGACTCTCAGTGAGACCTTTTGCAGCTTGAAGTCATCTCGAGTATTGGTATTTTCAGGCGAGACTCGACCGGCAATTATGCAAATTGTCATGCAAGCCGGTGTCGATGGCTTCTTGCTCAAATCAGAGCCGCTCGCCAAAATAGCCGAGGCTATAAGAGATGTTCATCACGGCAGAACGCCGGTAATTTCAGCCGATCTAACTCGACAAAACCAACCTCATCTGACCAGCGCCGAAAGACATCTACTCACCCTCTTAGCCAGGGGGCTGAAGTATCAAGACATCGGCGCCCAGAGACAAACATCACCTGAAACCGTGAGAAAGCAAGTTGAAGCCCTTATAGACAAGCTCAAACTAGACGGGCGCGAGTCGCTGATTGCCTGGGCGGTCGATAGCGGCTTCGGCAAGCTTGAGTCAGACTAATGAAAGTCAACCAGCAACTAGAAGAAGGCAAAGAGCGAGAGCAACCTTTCGAAGCTCTTTTACTTTCGTTGGAAGAGTTCTTTACTCTTTTGGTGCGGCGCTATAACTCGACAGTTGAAGACGAATTGCTGCACATGTCAGTGCAAAAGACGACCCACCCAAACGGCGACAAACGACTAATCGTAGCCACTTCGCAGTGGGCTATTACCGTCAGAGGAAGAGAAGAAAGCGTCGACTGCTTCATCATTCCCGCCACCGAAATAATGACCCTGCCCGATAGCGAGCTGCCCTCTCGCAACAAACTAACTCTTAAAGTGCACGACCGCGATCTCGGCGCCTGGACCGTAAGCGATGTCGTAGTTACAGGCGACGAAATGAATGCCCTTATGCGCGGGCTGTTTAAAGACGTAGTCAGCCGCACTCGCAGCGACATAGACGGCATGCCCGAGCCGCTAAGGCTTATCGCCGCCGGTTATAGCTTTGCCGGAGTGGTCAGAGCGCTTGTAGACGAGAAGCACGCCCTGGTGCAAAAAATAGTCGACCAGCAAGAAGTGATCTTGAACTCGCTGGCTCGCGAGATTCACGATGTTGTGCTCGGCAATGTCATGCTCTTGAAACGTTCTTTATCGGCTAACAATAGCAACGAAGAACTACATGACCTGGTGGACGAAATCTCGGTCAAGCTGCGAGAAATCTGCCAAGACCTTTATCCGAGAGACCTCAGAGACTGCGGTCTGCGCCCCCTACTCTCCGAACTTTGCAACTCGGCTTCGAAACATTTAGGCTGCCCATGTCAATTCGAATGCCCTGAAGAGCTGCCAACTTTCCCCAGCGAAGTTGAACTGCATATATACAGAATCGCGCAGGAATGCCTAAACAACGTGGCAAAACACGCCGATGCTTCAATGACCAATGTGACTATTGGTGTAGACCACAATCTTTTCATCATGAGTATAAGCGATGACGGCAAAGGCTTTAGCTTAAGCGAAAGCAGTCAGAATCGCGGCGGACGCACTACGGCTGGTGGCAGCGGCACAGGTATTATCAGAGAGAGAACCGAACTAATTGACAGAATTTTTCCCGCCAAAGTCTGGTTCGATTCCAAACCACAGAAAGGAACCCGAGTAGTCTTAGAAATTAACACCATGCTAAGAGAACAAGGTGAGCCCGAGCCGCTTTAAGGATTTAAGTGACATTTGGACTAGCGGTAGGTCGTTTAATTTTTTGAGTGACGGAATGAGCGTTTGGAACATTAGGGGTTGACGGCAAATTTTCAAAAGCCCCATATATCCACAAATCAACATTAATCAGAACCACCCTCCTTAATCTTAGACTTTAAGATCAAAACATCAAAACCCTGCTTTCAGAGACATCATTAGTTTTAAAATCTAAAGGCTCAAACAGATTTATTAGACACCTCTATGTGGGTAAGACCTCTTTAGGTACGGGCGACCATATGGAGTTGGCAATGGGAAATAAGAAAGACAAGGCTAGAGCGGCCGTGCAAGAGTTGACCGAGAGACCTCAGACCGAAAGTCCAAAGACTGAAACTCAAAAGAACGACGCGCCGCATCTATCTGAGCACATTTCCCAGCAAGAATCCAAGTCAGTAGTGCCTAAGTTCAGACCAGAGCCCATTGAAGCCGAGTATCTGAATAAACCGACCCATATGCAAACTAGAAAAGAGCGCTATGAGTTCGGTCGGGCCATGAGACTAAAGTGCTCTAGAGAGGCTCACGCCGAATTTACTGTAAACAAATCCGGGCGAGAAAATCCGGTAGAACTCTTGATCGAATCGAGTGAAGGGCGGTTGGAGCATCTCGTACCGATTCGATATGGACGAATGCTCACCTCGCCATTTGCTTTCTTCCGTGGCGCTGCCAACATAATGGCATCAGATTTAGATGATACAGCCGCTACCGACTATGCCGTGCAATCTTGCGGTGACTGTCATTTGATGAATTTTGGCGCCTTTGCGACACCAGAGCGAAACATCATTTTCGATATAAATGACTTTGACGAAACATTTCCGGCATCGTGGGAATGGGACCTGAAGAGGTTAACAGCAAGCTTTGTCATTGCCTCTCTCAATAATGGACACAAGCTTTCGGACGGACGAAAAGCGGCTATGCGAGTCGTGCAGTGTTATCGAGACAGAATGAAGGAACTATCGGAATTAAGCACACTCGATGCATGGTATTCCTATTTGGACTATAAAGACCTAATTGAACTCACCTCTGACAAGCAACTGAAGAAGTTGAGGAAAAAGGTCTTGGAGAAAGCTCTAAAGAGGGACTCTTTTGAAGAGTTCGTCAAACTTGGGCATGTTGTGGATGGCAAGCCTCGTATCAAAGATCAGCCCCCGTTGATCTTTCACGTAGAAGACTATGGTTCGGCAGCCCAAATCGAACGTATTGAAGAATCAATTGCCCGTTATCGTGAATCACTTTCGATGGACAAACGAGTATTGTTTGACCGTTATGAGATGGTAGACAACGCCATCAAAGTAGTAGGAGTAGGATCGGTCGGCACAGTTTGCGGAATCGCCCTCTTGTTTGCAGCAGAAGATGATCCATTGTTTTTGCAAGTCAAAGAAGCCAGAAAGTCTGTGCTTGAGAGATACTCACACTTCAAAAACGAAACAACAAATGGGCAGAGAGTAGTCACCGGGCAACGGCTAATGCAGGCGGCTAGCGACATGTTCCTTGGTCACTATGTCAGCGTCACTGAAAAGCACTACTATGTCAGACAGCTACGCGATGTCAAAGTGAAGCCCCTGGTCGAGATATTTACTCCAGAGAACATGCTTGGCTATGCAAGAAATTGCGGATGGGCCCTGGCTGGCGCCCATGCCCGTTCAGGCGATGCCTCGATTATTGCCGGCTATATTGGTAAAGGAGACGTCTTCGCCGAAGCAATCGGAGAGTTTTCAGTGAAATACGCCGAACAGAATAAAGAAGATCATACAAGGCTTGTCGAGGCGGTGAGAGAGGGTCTAATTGAAGTAATGACCGGTTAGATAGTGCCATAAGCAGCAAGTGATTTTGGTGTCAGCTTGACTAAGAAATTGAAGAACAAACTTCCAGAAGCTTTGGTTGTGAGCTTTGCATTGCTCTTGTCTTGGCAGAACCACCGCATAAGCCTGATTAGCAAAACAGATCAGCCTAAATTAGCTGAGCCTCTATTGCTGACCTTACCGGCAGCGCTGGCTCAACAGAGCCAAGAGTCCCAGCAACAGAGCCAAGAGGCCAAGCAACAGAACCAAGAAGCACAGCAATCGAAAACAAATCCTCAACAAAATTACTATGAAATCAAGTTACTGCAGAGAGCACATCAAAAGAAACTTGAAGAAGAGAATGTTGCACGAATAAAGGAACTATTGAAACTTGATTCTAAATCGTTTCTTGAAACTTGGCGAAGAAGAAATTTAGATCCAGCTACATTTACTAAAGAAGCGGCAAACCGCGGCAATCTATACCTATCATGCGGAGATACATACTCTGCTTATGGTCTCTATAAAGAAGCTGTAAGGTCTCTAAAGCAATTCCAAAGTACTGACAGCGCAGGCAGAGCAGACAGCCAAAATATTGAAGATCCACTCTGGCAATTACTGCTCAACTATCTAAAGACTACAGTTAGCGAGAGCGCGGAAAGAGAAGCCATCCACAGAATATTGAAGGCTTCGGACATACCAGGCGCCGTGCCCTATGTTTCTGGCGCATCTAATGTGGCAGAGTATTTTATCGTTAGTGGACGAAGACAGAACGGGATTGACTTATTAGATTGCGTGCTTGCAATGATCCTAAAGAACAAACCAGCCGACAACGAAAACTTATGTGCCGCCAGTTATGAGTTTGAGAGAATCAATAGTCTTAATAGAATGCCTGCAGCTGCGAAGCGAATAAAGGAGGTCGAGCAAGCCTGGATAAAAGTGCTTGATGCAGCCAAAAAGCACCATGCAGAAGACCGAGCGATCTTGATTGAACCAATGGCGCATTTGAGTGGTTTCTACATACGATATGATGATCGGTCGAAAGGCGATAAACTGGCAGAGCAAGCGCTTAAGCTAGCCGCGGCAGAAGAAGGAAACTGTATTCTCGATAGACTATATCTAATCTCTGAAGCATATTTAGAACGCAACGAGATTGAAAAAGCAGATGAGTTCTTAAGAGCGATAGCCAAAATCAAATGCAATAAATTCAAAAGAACAGAGTTCTGTTATCTACCAAATTCTTATCGGCAATTGAAGACAAAGTATGAAGAACGTGGGCAGTGGTCTAAAGCTGAAGCACTGTTAGAACTGTTCAGGCAAGCACAAGAGCCAGGAACTTACGCAGAACTATGTGTGCTTCAAGACCTAATGTTAGGCGAGATGGAAGAAGCGGCAAGCTTACATAAACAAGGAAAGAACGAGGAAGCAGACCGCCTTCTGAATAAATCGGACCAAGCTTACATAAAGGTACGACAGTGCTATCTTGGCAATAATGACAAGTCGCTGCTCGAGTCGGTCTCACAAAATAGACAGGAGCGCCTGCGGAGTCTAGGTCTTGAAAATAACCTGGAATTCTAACCGGCTCTACCGGTTAAAATTCGGGACGTGGCGAGCCAAAATATACGGAACCAAAAGTCAGCAGCAAATCTTTTCTGAATAGAATTGATACAAAGCACTAAGCACGAACTAAAAGTATCGGGACGACAGGATTTGAACCTGCGACCTACTGCTCCCAAAGTAGTTTTTACCTATAAATCCAGGTTTCTTTGTATTACCCTACTTTACTCCAAAGCCCCATACATGGCATACTTTAGAGACTCTAGAGAGCAGTGGGTTGCGTTGTTTTACTCCTTCATCTCTCTACAAAATATCTACAAAATACTATAGAGAACGAAGAAGTTAGGTTATGTCTCTACGAATGTACGAATCGCACGACTTGAACGAATTGAACGATTTTTCTTCTGGCCAGCAATCTCCTGGCCAGCAAAACAGAATTCGTCTGAATAAAACTTCAGTCGAGGCTCTGCCCAATCAGGAATCGGGGCAGAAGCTATACAGAGATGCCGATTTGCCTGGCTTCGGGCTCAGGGTTACGGCTTCATCGAAGACTTATATATGTGAGTATTGGCTCGCCGAGAAAAAGAAGAGCGTCAGGTTTACGCTCGGAAAGCATGGCAAAATAACCGCAGAGGAAGCCCGTAAGAAGGCAAGGCAATTGCTGGGATACTCTGCTGAGGGTTTGGATGCTAACGAGAAAAAGCGAAGCGTCAAAGCCGACCAGACGACACTGAATGAGGTCTGGCTTCAATACAAAGAGGTGCGAGAGCTTAGACCCAAGACAGTCAAGGTTTACGAGAGTGCTCTCAGGCGAGGACTAAGCGACTGGCTTGACCTGCCGATATGCAGGATAACCAGACCCATGATTAAGGCACGGCAAAGAGAGCTAGGGAAGGCTGTGGGACCTCGCAGCAATCCAGAGGGAGCGACCGAGAACTCGAACCAGATAATGCGAGTTCTACGGTCGATGCTCATATTTGCTCGAGATGAGTATGTAACTGAAGATAAGAGAGAACTTCGCTTGCCAGATGGATTTGCCACTGGCTTCCCAAAAGCCTACGCGAAGAAGCGGCGGCATAGGCGAATAGAAGACGGAGACCTAGCCAGTTGGTATAAGGCTGTCATGCAGCTGCAATCGGATAGCGTACGGGACATGCTTTTGGTCTGCCTGTTTACCGGCATGAGAAGGGGCGAAGCTTCAAATTTGACCTGGGACAAAATAAACCTCAAGGGTGGGTTTATCCAACTTCGCCCGGCCGATACAAAAAACAATGAACCCCACAGAGTGTACCTAAGCAACTTCCTTGTCAACCTATTCGAGGAGAAAGAGCTTTACAGGGACGACTTGAACCCGTTCGTGTTCCCGAGTAGAGTGCCTGGTAAGCCCATTGGAGAGCCAAAGGCATCAATCAACAAGGTGACTAAAGCCACCAAGATAGAGTTCAGCACCCATGACCTCAGACGCACATATCTATCAATCGCCCAGTCTATAGAGGCACCTTATGCAGTGTCAAAAATTCTGGCCAATCATAAGCGCGGCTCGGATATCACTGAAAGCTATATCACGGTAAGCCCGGAGAAGCTGCGCCACTACCAACAGAAGATAACAGATAGACTAGCTTCATTGATGGGCATAGCCCTCAGCAATGAGGCAGAGTAGCCCCATGGAAGAAGACCAGATCGACCAAGCGATTAAGAGCCTTGAGAACATTCCCGAAGCTAAGGCAACTCTCTCAGCACTGAAGAAGGTTTACCGGAGCGGATTAAAGGGCACCAATAGCGATGCTAATGAAGAAAGCGAGCCAGGCTCTACAGGGGAGATTCCTGCAGCCGAAGGCAAGCCGCTTGCAGTGGACCTAATAAGCGCGGGCAGGACATATCAGCCCATAGGCGAAACAGACCCAGAACTTGAGCGCTTGAAACTAGCATTGGAAGAGATTCTGCAGAAGGAAGCGCAGAAGGAAGCGCAGAAGGAAGCGCAGAAGGAAGCGCAGAATCGCAAAGGCGCATCTAAGGCCAAGATCGAGAAGAGTGCAGAAGGTTTAATCAGAGACTTGCTAGTTTCAGCCAAACTCTGCAAAGAGGAGAAACTGGCAGAATACAGAGACGGCACTAATGCAACCAACAGGAAGCGTATCTTAGGCGTGTCCGAGAAAATAAACGAGGCTCTTACAGATTCAATTCAAGCCCTGTCTGCCGACAATCTAGACGACTACACTCTAAGACTAATCGCGCTGACCATGGAGCCTGATATTCTCAGGGATTTGCCCTTGCTTGAGCAGAACGAGAGAGAGACCAGACAAGTTGCAGAGCATTGGATTACTGACCTGACCAGTAGACTTAAATATCTGTCCAAAATTACTGAGGCTCTTAGCACTGGCATAAAAGAATCGATAAAGCAGAAGAATCGCTTGACACAACATGGACTTGGGAGCGTCGCCTATGTTATCGCCAAAGACTTCCGCAAAAATGGGATAAAGCCGACCTCTTCCCCAGGAAGCATTTATTATCAGATTGTCGAGAGAGTCTTTTCTTTCCTTGGAGCTCCAGAGCGAAAGAATTTGGAACTTTATCTCTCCTACGGCATTAAGAAAAAAGGATAGTCCGGACCTCGGACAAACAAGAAAAAAAATAGGTCGAGTGAAATTTTAGAATCGACGCAGATTGGCGCGACTGGATAATCTCGGAGAAATCCCCTGGCAGTAGGGGGGGTATTTCTCCGAAGGGTCTTGGCGCAAACTGTTGCCGTCCTAGTGAAACAAAGGGGTACGCAACGCATGAGTGAAAAAAAACTACTAACCGACGAGGAATTGGCCACAGTTCTGAACATTCCTGTCCGAACTCTTCGAAATTTTCGGTATCGCGGGGGCGGACCGAAGTTCGTGAAGATTGGCGCTTCGGTCAAATATCAGATGATCGACGTCGAGGAATGGCTGAATGCCAACAAGAGGGAAAGCACTAGCCAGCCTCAAGTTCAAGAGGTGCCCCATGCTGACTAACCCGCCCATCGCAACCCCGATTACCTTCGAGCGTATCAGACAGCAAGCGCGCTACCAGTGGCGGTGGCTCTTGTCATCATTTGGAGTGGACGAGAGACACCTGACGCGGACCCACGGACCTTGCCCGGCGTGTGGCGGAAAAGACCGCTTCCGCTTCGACGACAAAGAGGGCCGCGGCACTTTCTTCTGCAATACGTGCGGCGCCGGTGATGGCTTCCGCCTGCTAGAGCTTGCCAACGGCTGGACCTCAAAAGAGGCACTGCAAGCAGTGGCAGCCGCGCTGGGTGGCGAATCGTTAGCCAACCGCGAATCCGGACCAGCTGCTAGCCAAGAAAAGAAGACCGGCGATGGCGTGAATCAAGAGTCAGCAAAGCGAAAGCTCGCCAAAATTTGGGACGAGAGCCGACCTCTTGAACCGGGCGATCCGGGCTGGATCTATTTGACCCAAACCCGCGGCATTCCTCTGGCCAGCATTCCTCAGACCGTTCGGATTCACGGCGCCTTGGCATACTGGGAGGCGGACAAAGGCGGTAAACCAAGAAATCGAGGAAAGCACCCTGCTTTGGTTTTCACGGTTCATTCTATTGAAGGCAATCCGGTAGGGCTAAGGTTCATCTACCTGACGCCCACTGGTCACAAATTGCCGAATCTAGAGCCGAAGAAACTAAGAGTCATCGAACCCGGTGCTGCTGCCGGCGGTGCAGTTCGATTCGGGGAGCCAAGCGACAAGCTGGCCATCGGCGAAGGCATCGAGACGTCCCTCGCCGTGCATGCAGCAACCGGCTTGCCAGTCTGGGCCGCAGGCTCTGCGGCTCTGCTTGGTCGCCTAGCGATACCGCCCACGGTGCGAGAGGTCTTAATTTTCGGCGACTCTGATGCCAACAAAGTGGGCAATCGAGCCGCTCTCCATCTCGCCCAAAGACTAGAGACCACGGGTGTTTCAGTTTTTTCAATGTGTCCATTTTTGCCGGGACTTGACTGGCTGGACCTCGTCAACGGGGGTGCCCTATATGGCGCAACACCAGCTTGAGAGCGCATTTCCACACCTTGAGGAATCAGCGCTGACCGGACTGTTGGGCGATGTCGTATCGCTCGCATGCGCGGAAAGTGAGGCTAGCCAAGCGGCGGTGCTGTTCACGGCTCTTGCCTTTGCGGCGGCTTCCTTCGGCGCCTTGTCGTACTTTCCCGTCGGAGACACCCGCCACCCGCCCCGGCTCTTCGTTTCCATCGTAGGCGAGTCAGCCCGTGCGCGGAAAGGAACTTCGGCCCAGCCGGTTGAGCGCATCTTTAAAAGGGCCCAGGAGCTTGGCGGGCTGCCAGTTCTGCACGTTACGCCCGGGCCCTTCTCATCGGGCGAAGGCATCATTTTCGCGGTGCGTGACGCTTCCGATGTGCTCAAGAAAGGCGAACCGGTCGATATGGGCGTCTCGGACAAGCGGCTCCTCGGGCTGCTCGGCGAGTTCGGCGGCAGCTTGGCGGCGATGAAGCGCGAAGGCTCCACTCTGAGCGCAGTACTAAGAACGGCTTGGGAAGCGGGGGAGATAAAGCCTCTCACCAAAAATTGCCAAATTAAGACCACCGGCGCTCACATTAATTTCGTCGGACATGTCACGAAAATGGAGATGGACGCGCTTCTTGGCACTTCAGATATTTGGAACGGGCTTGGAAATCGCATTTTATGGGTCTGCGCCAAGCGTGAAAAGCTTGTCCCAATCAGCATTCCGATGGATGCAGCGGCAGTCGACAAAATTGCGGCATCGCTTGCGGCGGCGATTAAATTCGGGCAAAGTGCTGGCCGCATCACGTTCAGCCCCGAAGCCGAAACGGCTTGGCGGCGTGATTATCTTCAAATAACAGCCGATCGCCCCGGAGTTTTCGGAGTCATAACCGCACGCGCCGAGGCGCAAATAGTGAGGATTTCGATGATTTACGCACTGCTTGACAAGGCTCTGTTCATCGAGCCAAAACACCTCGCAGCCGGTCGCGCAGCCTGGTCCTACGCCGAAAAATCAGCCGCCTACCTGTTCGGCGGTGTCGTTGGAGACCCACGCGCTGAGCGCATTCTCGCAGCCCTCAAAGACGGTCCCCAGCGGCGAAGCGCCTTGCATCGCCTTTTTAAAAACAATTTGCGAGCAACAGATCTAGAGAACGCGCTTCGCAAGCTCATCGCAGAAGATCTTATTTGCGAATTCAATCAGCAATTCTACCTCAAGGAGGCAACCCAATGAATCAAAACCCAGAACTGGAGCCGATTCGATTCGACGTTTTTAACGGCGTTTCGGAAGGGCTCCGCAAGTTACGAATGAACTTCATTCGCACGCCAGGCCCAAAACTCGCTGAATACAAAAAAAATCGAGCCGCGCTTAATGAGCTTATCGACGACTTTCTCGATGACTTGCCGCAAGACGCTTCGATAGACGCTCTGAGCGAAGCCATCAACCATCTTGCGCATAGGCTCAATTCCCAGAAGCTGCTCTACAAGCCAGAATCCGATAGTTTTTGGGGCGATGCAGCGAAAGCTATTTGCAAGTCTGAAGGCTAGCCAGAAAAGAGGAACCACAGTTTTGCGCCTGTGGTTCTTCATTTCTTCAGGTCCAGAACTTGCTCTCGGATAATTTAGCCATAGGTGCCGCCAATTGCCTCATAGCAATCAGCCTCTATCCTGGCTAGCCTTGCCATCTCTAGAAAGACCTTTCTTTCTAACTCCGGTTGGTCCTTACTATCATCGAGCAAGGCAGAGGCTAGCCGCTTTTCCCTTAGAGCCCGGACCAGTCGAGCGCTCATAAGCTCTGTTCTATATCGTTGTTCTTTAGTCATTATCTTCAATCCCGTTGGAAGCAAATACAAGTAAGGCTACCGACCTCTAGATATGCTCGCTACATTGCTACTGGTCATCTCTTGCAAGGTCTCAACATTCAACCGGCGAAGCGCTGCCAAAAGCGCATCTTCATGAATAAGACTCTCTGCCTGAGCAGAGTTCTCTATTTCGACCAAACCAAAATAGGGAACAAACTTGTAACCCGAATATTCAAGAATCTTTGCCGCTATAGCTTCGACCGGCTGCCTTAGCGAATCCACGTCAGAAATTACATACCCGGCAGTAACGTCTCTGCCATCTACCTTGTGATTCAAGAGCCTCTTTAAAATGAGATCCGAATGAACACAGCTATTAGCAATCGTTGCATAGCCCCTTCTGAGGTCATGCACTGACCAATTAATTCCAGTCTTGGCAAAAATTTTGTCAGTAATTTTCAGGTGGTTGGAAATATGATGCCCATTCTTGCCTCCTGGAAACACCCAAACCGGGTCGGCATCAGGTCTGTTTTTCCTTGCTTTGAGCATGAACCATAAATAACCAGAGAGCGGCAAGGAGAAGTCGCAAGAGTTCTTTACTGCATCGCCCGGCAAATTCACCACGCCGATATCTAAGTCAATCCAACTCCATTGGAGCGCGGCAGCTTCAGACCGACGGCAGCCGGTGAGATAGATAAAGGTTAGATAGTCTCTAATCGAATCGTTTCGATATGCTTGAACTGCCTTGAACCATGCTTTCATCTTGTGCTTAGGAATCATGGTCACCCGTCTTCTTGATTTATTCCAAGCTCTACAGGCATTAAGGACATTGACCGGATTACGCCTAACAACTGGCTCTAGAAACTCATCCTCATAACGTCCCTCGGCGAAGCGATAGATTGCGCGAAAAACACGGAACACTGCATCAGCCTCAGCAGAACCAGAGCCCCGCGGCCCATTCCTTCGGCTTAGCATTTCATGCCGGTCAAGGATTTCATCCTTTCTGATTTCATTGAGGTTTCTATCGAACCAGTCAGGCAAACAACGGAGTAGCATAGACTCATATTTGTCCAAAGTTTCTGCTTTGATTTTCCTAAAGCGCTTGTAGTCCTGAAGAACAAGTCTAAGGGTGGGCTCTGGCATTTCCCGGTCAGCTTTAGGGGCAAGAGAGTTCATGAGATTTCTTGGCATTACTTCGCTCCACAAAAGACAATAAAAATTGCTAGCCAGAACAAGGCTGGCTAGTGCGCTACCACTGGTAGTGCCAGCGGTTCAATCAGATAACCTAAGCCAAGTATGATTCCTCTGGGCAACCCTGTCAATAGACAAAATTACTCAAACCCTTATACAGAGCCACTTTCAGTACGGTTCAAACGGATAGCAAAGGGCATTACCCCTGCAGTAATGGCTCTTCGACTTCCGGAAAGAAGAAATCTAAAACCGGTTTAGGGCAACCGAAAGTATAGGTATCAAATACCTCAATTCGGTCAATCTCATCCTGTAATCGCTCTAAGCCTAGGAAGCCGAGCACCTGCTTGAGAGATTCCGGGCTTAACTCCTTCATCTCGGCTCTGGACTTGTCACCTTGTTTGATACTTACCTCAAAGCTAGTGAAAACTTTTCTAATACGAACAGCTACATTCAACTTCTCAACTAATTTTGCGTCGACACAATAGGCGCTCAGAATCTTGCCGTTTTTTCGGTTGAAGAGAAATTCAAAATCCATCCTTATCGATACTTTTATTGTTTCGGATTCCATCGCTTCTTGCCCTGACACAGGGGTACGAAAACTAACAACATAATTGCATGGCAAGACAGCACAAGTACGAGCATGAATTAGTCTCTCGTTATCATTTAATTTCTGAACCCTCGAAATCTCAATCAATGCTTCGGATGGAGTGGATCTAGGGATTTCAAGATTAAAGCCCGTCCAACTGAACCGTTCAATTTTAGAGACCATGAAAAATTGCGCCTTGAGATATCCGAGAAGAAAACTACGGTCCATATAGCCACCCGAAAAGATGTAACCTTGGAGTCTCTTCCAGATATCCCCATCTACCTGATAGGCATCAAGGGAATCATCACTGCCACTGTGTTGATAGAGGGCTCCAACAGCACTATCTAGCGAAGAGTAGTAATCTACGTGTTCGGCGTGTGATTCCGCCTGCCGGATCCGAATAACATCCTCTTTTAAGTCTGAGTGAAGCGAATCATTCGGGCTACTCTTTTGGCTCTCTCCTCCAGCTTCAGACCGTGATTTAGCCTCTCCAAAATCCTTGGAATTATTGGATATGAAGACAACTTTCTTTGCAGGGGCGGTCGATAGTAGCTGCAAAACTGATTCCCAGAGTACCGTGTCTTGATAGCTCTTCCGGTTGTTATAAGGTTTTCGGTCTCCATCGTAGTACTTAGCAAGCAAGTCGCCATGCGATATCTCTGGGTCAGGAAGAATAGCAGGCCTAACCCCAAAGACCTCCTCAAGGTGCTTCATCAAGCCATCATCAAGATTGCGCTCAATGTCATCCAAGAGTTTCTTCTTAAAATTCTCGATATCTTCTGGCTTATCAAAAAGGGAGAAGAGAGTAACTGTAGAATCGTCAAAACAAGCATTGAGTATTCGAGATATCCGCTCATTTTGACTTGCCTTTATGTGCTTCCTAAGCTCAATCCAGGTTACTCTTGCCAGACAAACAGAAGCGTTAACGGTTAGCCTCCATCTCCTAAACAAGTCCCAACCTCGGCTGCTGGGGTTCAGATTCTTTTCTAGGCTGCATGTGTCAAACACAACAACATAGGACATATCGACAACCCCCCCCCAAAAGCCTTGACCAGCAAGAGCACCACCGCTCTTGTGATGACACTATCCGCTTGGCTTCTGTTAGTTAATCCTTGGCGACCAATTTAAAGCCCCCAAAATTCTGTCCTGGGTCTATTCAAATCGGACTGCAAGATATCTTCCCTTTGTCGCGCCCATTCTCCGGTCATAGCAGGATCTAGTCGCTTCCTCATTGTGGGTTTTCTAAACTCAAATGCAAACTCAATTCCTGGCTTGCCCTCTTCAGGGTGCGGGATGAACGTGCGCACATGAACACCTGCGGTCAAGTCGCCAGTGTAAGAGATAAGCTCCTGCTCCAGATTCTCAAG
This sequence comes from Obscuribacter phosphatis (SeqCode), assembly GCA_017303615.1. GTDB lineage: Bacteria > Cyanobacteriota > Vampirovibrionia > Obscuribacterales > Obscuribacteraceae > Obscuribacter > Obscuribacter phosphatis_A. The sequence goes on along the minus strand of JAFLCK010000016.1, from coordinate 34,096 downwards.
CATGGATAGGGTTCTGAGTGATTCCTCGTAAGCCAACTGCAGAGAACCAATTTTCTCGGACATGCGAGCAAGAGCGCCTTCGTACTCGTGCACTTTCTCCGCCGCAGCCGCCCGAGCTTTCTCAGTCTTGCCAGCTCTCAAAGTTTCGATAGCCTTAAGGTAGCCCTTTTCTTCTGCTTTGCGCTGATAGGCTGCCTGGGCGGCTTCTAATGCCTGTTTTGCATGATTCGGCTTTAGCCCTTCATAGGACTTTTCCGCTGCCTTGGCTTCAGCTTGCAACCCCCTCAACACCTCGGCGGCCTCCTTCTCGTCACTCGGCAATTTCACTTTGGTGAAATATATTTTGTCCCGCCCATTTCCAAAGTACCGGGATAAGGTGCCGCTTATAGTCGGAGCGGTCACCCCTTGAACTCCAGTCTCTAAAGGTTCCCTCTCTCTGGCAAGCTTGTTTCTTGTCGGAATGCTGGAATTTTCCTCGGTCTTCAACTTGAGCTTGCCACCACCAGGGAGTTCATACTCAGTACCTTGAAAGTCATGAGGGACGAAAGTGTTCTTATATCTATAGACAAAATCCTCAAGCCTAGCCTTTGAATAATCCAGCTTTACTTTTGCTCTCCCAAAGGTATTCACAAGCAACCTGACAGGTCTTCTATCGTATATGGGATGCCCGTGAAGGTCTTCCGCCAGCTTGTTCCGGTTGCGACCTTTAAACTCATCAGAAATCACTCGACGAAAATCACCGGCCGTAGCTTCAGGCGTTTGAGATGGCTTGCCCCCTTCGCTTCTGCCTATGCTGCTGGCTGAGTCGACTCTTTGCTTGCCAGGAAAAGCGCCTTGAGTTTCATTCTCAATCTGTTGCATCTTAATCGTTCGAGCCTTTGACAAAAGCCCCATCATTTCTTTCCTGGCTTGCCCCTTGAAAGAAGATTCAATAGTCCTATGAAGTGACTCGGTTAAGGTATTAACATCATCGACACTTCCGGCTTGCCGCATCGCAGCGAAAATCTCATTCCCGGCCCGCTCCATGACTGAACCGGAAGAAACACGGCTATTTGCAATCGGGCTAAGTCTACTTTCCTTAGTTAGTGCTTCAATTCTAGCTAGAACATCTTCGGGAGTTTCAGCCAAGGAACGCCCAAAGAAGTTGCGCATGTCTGCCTGAGAAGCAAGGTTGCGCATGGCACGGACTGCATCAACTCCACTTCCGGCAATTGCGCTACCGGAAGTTAACACTGGCTCTTGACCAGCACGATTCAACACAGGACTTAACCCTGGAGCTTGCGCCTGGCTGGCAAGCTGCTCAAGAGCCAACATCTCTTGCTGCGCCTGGGCGTCTAAACCTTGCAGCGCCATTGGGTTGAATTGTGGTTGCTGCACGGGCAGCGGCTTGGCAAACTTCTGCGCGATATTGCCGGCTACTTTTTCAAGCCCGTGAATTGCACCAGCGCCAAGACCACCAATACCACCGCCCAGCAAGACAGATGCAGCGGTCTGCAAGGGTTTCACTTGCCCCTTGTCTCGATACTGCCCGCCGATATCAAACAAGCCGGACTGAAGCGCACCACCCAAAGCCCCGACGCCTAATTTTTGGCTCAGGCTTGCGCCTTTGGCTGCGGTGCCTGCCGGGATTAGAGCCTGACCAGCAAACGAGCCACCGCCGAAGATACCAGGATACTTAGGATTTACAAAGCGCTTGAAATCTCCAGCAAGGTCAAGCTTGGGCGCAACGCCCACCATCTTGGGCAAGACATTGTCAATAACGCCTTGCTGAACCATCTCTTTTTGCATGCCCTGCAAAGGCAGCTGGAAGTCCATCACTGCCCGAGCGGTCTGCTCTTGCAGCCAGCGCTCCAGATTGCTGCCCATGTCCAAGACTTCCAGAGGACCAGCGGGCAAGCCCTGCATAAAGCTACCAGCTCCGCCCAGGAGGTCGCCAGCCTGCCAGGCTTTTGTTGTATCTTGGACAATCGGCAACGACTGCCAAAAGTTCTGCTCAACGCCGGCTTGAAGCGGTTGCCCCGGTTGAACGCGCTGCATAGGCTGCGGGTCTGGAGTAGGCAACGGCACTAGCTGGCTTTGGTACTGCAGCTGGGTCTGCTGCGGCACCGGTTGTGGTGCCCGCTGCTGAGCTGCCAGCTGGTCAAATATATCTGGCTGTGCTTGAGCTGGAGCCTGTTGAACCGCCCTCCAATCAAAGATATCCGGCTGCCTTTGCTGCTGACTAGCCAATTGGTCAAATATGTCTGGCATTAGAATCTATACCCCGCTGCTCGAGCTGTACCAGCCACACAAAACGATTCTACAACGCCACCACATACGGTGCAAGTTACATTCCTTACAATCACCTACTTGAGGTGTTTGGCGCAGTGGGCTCATGGGAACAACTCAAAAAAATAGGAGATTATGCAATGCCAGAGCCAACACCTGAGCCCGAGCGCATAACGGCAGTTTACTTAAAAGGCGGCCCCTTCGATGGCTACACGACTACCTGTAAAGGCAAATTTTGGTGCGCGCCAAAGGACCCAGGCGCAAAGACGACCGCATATTATTCTGACACAGGTGACAAAGTAATTTGTACGGGTATAGAAGTGCGAATCTTCGACTATAAGGGACCCGTCAGCCCTCCATTGCAGGAATTCAACGCTTCACGGAAATTAGGCGACCTGGATGCTTTGCGAGCCAGCCAATTCCAGAAAGACAAGGAGACATGGTAATGCAAGCCCTAACAACCTTGCTTTCAAAGATTTCCTTTCTTGCTAGCCAGAGAAAAGAATTCGGGGAAGCTGAATAACCTGCTCGCCGTTGTTCTTGTCTGCTCACTTGCTCACCTACTCGCAAATAACAACTAAAAATAACCACGCCCAGACTTATCTAGCCGACCCATCCAACCAGAGTATATAGGCGATCGAAAAATTGTGTTTTTAGTCTTTGGCACCCGGGGGGACCCAGTTGGCGGATTTTATTGGCGGGGGGTACCCCGGGGGTCTGGATGCCCAGAGCTGCGGGCTATCCAGTTCATGAAACGTATCCATTAGCTCAGCGGTGAAACGTAGGCAGGAAGCCGATTCAATGAGAATATAGAAGCATCAACGGCGTGCAAAATGACCATCGCTATATTGCACGCAGAAACGACAACCACACAGTGAGCCATTCCGGTTCTAAATTCAAGAACCCTATTTTGCACGGAGCGGATATCGATGAATAAGAGAGTAGTTATCTATGCCAGAGTCAGCACGAAGGACCAGAGCTGTGAACGTCAGCTCTCCGATTTAAGAGAGCTTGCAACCAGAATGAACTACGAAGTAATTGGCGAATACACAGAGACCGCTTCCGGTGCGAAGAACGACAGACAAGCGCGGAATCAGGTTATGAAGCTGGCTCAAAGAAAAGCCATCGACGCGGTATTGGTAACGGAGTTATCCAGATGGGGGCGCTCGACCTCGGATCTGATTTCAACTCTTGAAACTCTAGAGAGCAGAAATGTAAGCGTGATTGCCCAGAACGGAATGCAAATGGACTTATCAACCGCGGCAGGCAAGCTTATGGCAACCATCCTAAGCGGTGTAAGCCAGTTTGAGAGAGAGCTTCTGGTAGAGAGAACTCTCTCCGGCATGGCTGCAGCTAAGGCCAAAGGTAAGGTTATTGGTAGAGAAAAGGGAGACAACTTTAGAACGGGCAAGCATGAGCGAGCCATTATCAAGCTGCACCAAGAGGGCATGTCTCTTGGGCAGATAGCTGCTAAGGTCGGGCTCAGCAAGTCATCTATCAAGAACGTAATCGACCGCTACAAGAACCAAGAGAAACAAGTCGAAAACACTAGACTCTTGGTTGCAGTTTAAATCGGTCAGATTACCGATTCATTTAACCCCGCTGGCTTGGTCTTGGCGGGGTTAAAATTTTTCAGACGGCGCTTCCTGCCCGTGAAGCATTTTAGCCGCCTAGAATCGAACGTCAGGCTTACCAATGACACTATCCATAGTGCCTTGTTAAACGCCAAAATTCTGCGATACTTAGGCTTAGGAGAATGAATCAATCATGGACAGGAAGTGGCTAGAATCTGATTTCGATAGATGGCTCGAAGAGGCAGGGCTATCTCTCAGTACTAGACGCCTCTATCTCTGCGCTTTGAAATACTACCGGAGTTATCTCTCGCTATATCACAATCGAATTGCTCCAGCGGGAATGAGTCGTGGCAGCCATGAACAGTACGTCAGAAGCTTCAAAGACTACCTTGTCGATAGTCATAGAAAAGCAAACACAATCAACGCAATGCTTACTGGCTTGAAGGTTTACTACAAGTTTGTTGGCTTCGGCGGGCATCGTGTCGAACCATTACCAGAAAAGCGTTTAGCGGTACCTCCGACGCTAAGCAATGAAGAGCTTGACCGGTTCCTATGGGTTGCTAACCGCCTACCAGCAAGAGACAAAGCTCTTATCCTGACTTCGCTCTATGCCGGGCTCACACCTTCAGAAATTCACAACCTGAACCAGGGCGATATTACTTTTCTTGGGCAAGAGGTTTTCATTCGAGTAAGTAAGGGCGGAAGGACAAGGCGCAGGGTCGTAAGCTCTGGCATGACGCTCCGAAAAATCCTCAAGGCTTACTTCCTTGAACTACTAGGCTCAAACCTTGCCTCTGATGATTCAGACGCCCCTCTATGGCGGCAGAAAAACGGCAATCGCCTTGGAGTCAAAAAGATTCAGGACATCATGACGGAGATTTCCTATGTTCTCGGCTTCAATGTCAGTCTTGTTAAGCTCAGGAACATCTGGCTTAAACAGCAAGCCAGCAAGGCAGACTCATCAATCAAGAAGCTTTCTCGGGTAAGTGGCTTGACCAGAGAAGGAACCATCAAACGCTATAGTCCGAAAAACTTTGCCAAGGTTGCTAGCCAGAATGAATGATTAGAGCTAGCGCTAATATGAGAGGCTTGATATATTTCCTGACCGGCGCCCTATAGCCCGCATTAATGCCTAATTACAGAGCCTCAACACATAACAGGTTCTGACAGCCATGAGTAACAGAGCTAACAGGGGAGCATTCTAGGAGAATGCATCGCCTAAGAGTGCTTCTTATCACCCGGCATGACAAGTGCTCAACTTCTTAAATTCGCTCGACTGAGGGGCGAATCAGGCTTAGTTCGTTCGTTCGTTCGTAAATTCGTATAGAGCTATTATTTTTCGTGTTTAAAGGCTATTTACAACCATGCAAATTATCAAAAACCTTAACCTGTCTCTATTTACAGCATTTTATTATTATTATTGACAACCCTATATAGATAAACATATAGGACTACTAAAGAACACGTAAAGATTCTGAACTCTCTACACTGCATCTACAAAAGTTTTGTAGATGTCTTGAAACCCTATCGGGACGACAGGATTTGAACCTGCGACCTACTGCTCCCAAAGCAGCCGCGCTACCAAGCTGCGCTACGTCCCGTTAGATGCCTAATATACCACAAAAGGGTCGCGCCTCCAGAAGTCAACCAGGCAAAGTATTGCCGCTCTTAATACTTGAGGAAAGCGCCCTATGGAACAAATTGAGGCATTTCTTCCGGCTTGCTCTGTTCGCTATTGTGCGAGCGAGAGCGGCGGCTGCGTCGTCTTTCTGAATGAGAAGAAGTACTTGGCTTGGTAGGCGCCGGAGACACTTGAGCGGCCGGCTGCGGAGCCGGCTTGCTTTGCGACTTGATCACGACTGGAGCGGGTTGAGGAGCCGGAGTAGAAGTAGCAGACGGAGCAACACCAACTGGCGGTGCACCGGCTAGACTGAGCGCATCTTTATCGATAAAGCCAATACGACCGTCTGAAAGCTGCACTTTGTATCTATCACTGGTAGAGCCGGTTAGAACCACCAGTCGGTCCCCGTTCTGAGCCCGCGTGATGGTGTGGTTGTTGGCATCTTTGATTGACTTACTGCGGGTGAGGGTGCCGGTTGTGTAAGCATCGGCAGTTTTGCAATTAACAAAAGCGCCATAGATAAAGCCTTCTTTGCCGTTTACTCGCACTTTGTACCAACCGTCTTGTTTACCTATTACTTCAAGCTGGGTGCCTTTGGCAGCCTCCGAAATAGGCTGATAGCCGGTACTTGGACCCTTACGCACTTTGACGGTGGGGCTGGTGGCATCGATAAAGGCAGCTTCACCGACAATCTGTTTCTCTACTACTTTTGAGACTTCAGGTTGGTTGGTCGTCACCCCTGAGGAAGTGCTCGGCATCACAGAAGTGGCACTGAGGCGTTCACTAGCCGGCAGCACAGGGTCGGGGGAATCCAAAAGCTTATCGACGAGATTAGAGGTCTTATCTTCATAAGGCACCTCTTGCCCAGGGTCTATGGAGGCGCTGGTCGCAGCTTTGGCAAGACGCATATTAGAGCGTTTAATTTCGGCAATCTGAAAGCGGTCTTTGCTCTGACTCAGAGTGATTTCTAAGGCATCATCAGGGTTTGCCAACAAATACTTGAAACCTGAAACTTTAGTGGTGACGATTGTTGGTGCATTATTTGACTGGTAGCGCCGGCGATGCCTGCGACTACGCCGCCTACTGTCTGAACCGTCCTGATTAGAAGAGCCGGCAGAAGCGGTATTAGTAGTAGTCGTAGTTGTGACAGCACCAGAGCCTAAGCGCTTCACCTCAAACTCGGGCGGACAAGTCTTGAGCTTGCCAATTTTGTCTATTGCAGCGGCAGCCTGCGGGCTGAAAAATTCTTGAAAGCGCCCTTTGGCACTGGCATCAGAAAGCACAAAGGCAGCTGCTCGCAAAGCAGCAAGGGCGGAAGACCCGTTTGTATCAGATAGTTTGTACTTGCCATCGACAAAGGTCAACTTCACCTTGAGATTTTCGTCTCTCAAGCCACTTGTCTGCAAGCTCTGCATATCAAAGAGCCCTTCTTGCACGGCTCTCGAAATCAAAGAAAGATCTAGGTCGATATCTTTGCCGTTGGCATTGAATGTGGCAGAGCCATCACCAGTAAAATGAGGCACACTGTCTTCCGGGCGGGCTTTGAAGCCGTCGGGTAAAAGAGCCAGCAGTCTCACTTGTGGGTGTCTGCCGCTCTGCGCATTGCGGTGCCCAACCATAGCCAAAACCGGGCCGGTCGAATCATCAAAGGCTCTAGCGGCATCAAAAACTTCAAAGCCTCTGAGCACAAAAACATGGTTCTTACTAATAAGATAGTTAGATGATTGAAGCAGTGTGTCTATCTCTATCAGTTTGATATTGCGAGGCAAATCGAAGGCGCTGATCTCATAGACCGAACTTGGGAACATGGCCCGGAGTTTGGCACCAAGCTCTTCGGCGCTGAGGTCGGTATGTTTCTCTAGATAACGCTTTACGGCATCTTCCAACTCAGCCTTCATGCGCTCGGCATCTCTTGCGTTCTTGGGTCCGCGAGCTACTTGTTTGGCGATTTTCTGCAAGCTTGATTCGGGATTGAACATCCCCGGAACAATGGCTACAGCACCCATAATGGAGACAAAGAGAACGACGGCTCCAGCAATGCCGGCTAAAAGACCGATGGGCAGGGGTCGACGCTTAAAGCGCGAGCCGCACTGCGTGCACTTCAGTGCAGCTACAGAATTGCGAGTTGAACATTCGGGACAGCGCATAGTCGAGCCTATTGTCTTAAGAAATCCCTGGTCCAAAATTCAAGCCTGGGATATCCGCTCCTTCCGCTTGGAGACCGAGCGACTGTATATAATACTCATGAATAGCCGATTTTGAAGGTTGATCGGTTTTAAGTTCAGATTAAAGTTCAGTTTATAGTGAGTCAGATGAATCCATTAAACGAGTTTAAGGCGCGCAGCGAAATGCTGGCAGTTTCCAAGCTAGCTTATGAAAGAGGCTATCTTTGCGGAACTGAAGGTAACTTCAGCATAAGATTAGATGAGGGCAGAGTACTGACAACCCCAAGGGGAGTCTGCAAAGCCAGATTAAGTGTGTCTGATTTTCTGGTTACAAATCTTGATGGAGATCTAATCGGGGAAAGCCTCAAGCAAAGCAAAAAACCTTCTACCGAACTGGCAATGCACCTCACTGTTTATGCGGAAAGACCTGATATCAGGGCGGTTGTGCATGCCCATCCTGAAACAGCCGTGGCCTTTACAGTGGCAGGCATAGCTCTCGATGCCCCTATTTTGCCGGAAGCGGTGTTGGCGCTGGGCACCGTACCAGTCGCACCATATGCAACACCAAGCACCATCGAGGTCTCTGAAAGCATTAGAGAGATAGTAAAGACTTCAGACTGCTTGCTGCTCAAAAACCATGGATCACTTACAGTCGGTAGAACTATATTTGATGCCTTTTATTTGCTTGAAACTTTGGAACATTATGCACAAACCTTGCTAATTTCCAGACAACTCGGTAAAGTCGAAGTTCTAAGCGAAGAGCAAGTGCAAAAGCTCTTTGCTATTTGCTCAATTTATGGCATGAAGCCGCCTCAATCTTCGGCAAAGTTAGGGACATAAGCAAATCGGCGTAGCCGCCAAATCAAACCAAGCAAAAAAAAATCGCTGAAAATTTTTGCAAAAAACTTGCACAAAAACTGCAGAAACCTTGCAGAGAAAACTTTTAGGACTATAAAAAATGAGCGAAGAACTGCATCCTCTTGAAGAAGTCACCACCATATACTTTCTCAGACATGGTCACACAATGGCCACCGAAATGGGACTTTTATACAGCAATCCGGATTTGCCTCTTACTGAAAAAGGGGCAGAGCAAGCACAATCGGCAGCTGGGCATCTAGAGAGCTTGCTCAAGGGTCGCAACCCCGACAAAATTCTTAGAGGCACAGCCTTGAGGGTCAAACAGTCAGCCGAACCACTGGTGGCAAAATTCAATTTAGAGACCGAAGAAGTAGAAGGTTTTGAAGAATGGCAGGTGGGTGATTGGGAAGGGCGCACATATCTAGACATAAAGAAAAATAGTCCGGAACAGTATCAAGCCTGGTGCAAAGATCCAATCGGAAATGCGCCCCCCGGTGGTGAATCAATTAGCGCACTGGCAGACCGTATCGGGAAAGCTATTGATAAACTCACCCGCAATAAAGACTATGCCGGTAAGACCCTCTGTATGGTGACGCATTCGGGCATTATTCGCTCTAGTCTCGTCTACGCCCTTGAGATGCCTATCGCCAATTTCTGGCGTTTCAATATACCGACCGGTTCAATCACCCGTATAGACTTCAGCCCAAGCTTTGCCACAGTGCAATTTACAGCAAGCAGAGCCTAAATTTCTATTCTTATATTTGCCTGACTAGACAGAGACAGCTGAGCAGTCTATTGCTCGCTCAGTCTCTATTGCCTGCTCAGTCTCTATTGCCCGCTCAGTCTTTGAATATTAGAGACTAGACGCTGCTTTTGCTCAACTGTCAGCACATTGCGAATAGCCAGCAAGAGCTTGATGCGCTCGTTATTGATTTCATTCTGCACTTTGTTGATTTCGCCCTGCTTCGACATCACTTTATCTTCATCGGGCGCTGGCTCCAGCTCCAAACTGCGCATATCTTTAAGCATATTACCAAGCAGTCTGAGACGCACCCGCTGCTGGTCTTCAAACTCTTTAGCCAGCCTTCTTATCTTTTGCTCCTGTTCAGAGTCGATGCCGCTCTCTCTATAAATTTTGAGCGGGTCACGCTTGACCATTTCGGAACCGGCTGGCACACGGTGAGCCTCGGCATTAGCAGCCTTAGAAGAACTTTTATGTCCACTATCGCCAACTCCGGCAAGGTCTCTCTCAATGTCAGATAGGCCCACCCCGGCTCCAGCCGGCAAGACAGTACTAGGTAGACCATTATTTGGCGAAACAGTATTAGGCAAAATAGTCCCGGATGGCAAAATAGGGCTGGTCTTGATCGGCTTGAGACCACCATCTGAATAGAACTCATCGCTGTTTCGGGCTCCAGCCTCTGAGCTTATGAAACCACTGACCAAAATCAGACCTGAGGCAAAAGCCAGGGAAGAAGCGCAGAGCATGACAGCATTTGGCATTTTGCCAAGGCGAGCGAAATCAAGACCGGACATATGAAACTCCGAAAAACCTAACAGGCTCTTCAGTATAACAAAGCTTGCCGGAGGCTGCTTAATCTATGCCGAAATGGATGAAAGGAGCCCAGGCATGAATCGGCTGCTTCTCTTCTATGGCTTTCATCTGCGCCGTACGCAAGGCCCCGGCTATGGAATCCACCGAAGCAGCCAAGTCTTCTTTAATTGAACGACCAGCCAGACTCATATGAAAATCTTGCATAAGGTCGGAAGTGGAGCGGTCGGCAACCTCCCAGAGAGAGAGCACCAAATTGGGCATGCCGGCATACATCAAAGCTCTGGTCAGACCGAGAATTTCACCACCCTCGGTGACCACACTCACCCCGGTCTGGCAAGCTGAAAGCACCAAAAGAAAACCCTTCTCGGTGCGCAAAGAATTGCCTTCGAGAATAGAAGCAGCTGAAAGTATACTGCCGTCTGAAAGCACCAAGCCGGATGCAAGCGGCTCTTCATGGTTAAAGACGGCATGTCCGGCAAAGTGCACCACTTCATATTGACCGAACATAGTAGGCAGCGCCTGCTTCACTTCTTCGTTTGTAATCAGTCTGGCTTCGACTTCTGTATCAGCCTGGGCCAAAGACTTACCAAGATCGGCGATAGACTTGGCTTCTTCCATGGTATAGGCTAGATCTTCCAACCCAGAGGAAGAACGCAAGCGAGAGCTAAAGACCATACCGCTCTCTCTTGTCTTGGAATAATCGCTTATCGCTGATACCAAATACGATGCGCCACCATCCTTATCCTTACCGAGTTTGCCTATACGTCCCGAAAGACGCCGGGACAAATTGCGCGCCAGAAGCGGAATCACAGAGACTGAGGGCACATAAGATGTGGAATAGCGCTGGCAGAGATAGCCTTTGCCGTCATGCAAGGCGGCCAAGGGTAAATGATAGAGCACACCATGCGGGACAAGAACCAAGCGCTTAACCGATGCCGGCACTTTCTCAAGTAAATCGCCAAGCAAGCGACTATAGAGGCGCTTACACAAACTGACCGGCACTTCCCAGCCCTCGGTCGAACTCATTTCTAAAAATGTAGAAACATCGCTCTTGAGCTTGGCGATTTCGGCTTGGTCGAAAATCATGTGAGTGGGCGGGCTCTCTGACTGCTCACTGGTGGCAAGCGCCGCCAACATATATTCTTCGGTGAGGAAGAATTCGACGATAGCCGTGTCGTCTTTAAGCAGCCCATCTATCCAAAGCGACTTAATCTCTTCATAACGCAAGGTGGTGGAAGAAACCAAACCGGCATAATTGGGATGCCTGCGCTTAAGCTGATTGAGCACTTCCCGCCATTGCCCGTAAAGGGCGCGTGTATCTTCTTGGCTGGGCTGAGCACCGCGGTACTGACTAAAAGATGGGCCGCCATCGCCTTTCCAATACAGTCTTTCCAACTGAGCAATCTGGGCACGCAGATCGGCCTCGCGGGCAATCAAGGTTCTGATCGCTTGGTCTGCACCACCAGTAGTGCTAGCGATGGCAGAGATATCTATCGGAGAATTACTCAAAAGATCGAGCAAGGCTCTTGATTTTGCCCGGCCGACAAACTCTAGAGCTTCAACACGCTTGCCCATCGACAAACAGGTAGCAATCAGGTCGCGATAGAGAGTCTGCCCGCGATCGGCAAAGCTGGTCTTGAGGTCATCGGCTTTGATCTGTCCGCGCTGCTCGTCGAAAAGTTCAGAAGCTTGAACAAAATATTCATAAGCCGGGTTGAGTTCACCTTGCTCTTTCTTGAGGCGAGCCAGGTTTGCCAGATAAATGCGTTCACCCATGCGATCTTCTATTTGGCGAGAGAGTTCGACGGCTTGCAAATAATACTCTGATGACTTAGCCGGGTCGCCCTTGGCTTTAAAACAGTCGCCCAAGCTGTCTAGATGCGCAGCCATCGACTGCTTGTCACCAATGGTGGTGGCGAGCGCGAGCGCTTCCTGCAAACTAAGCAAAGCTTTGTCTTGGTCGCCGCAACGGCTGGCGGCGATGCCGACATTGCCCAGCCAGATACCTTCGCGACGCTCATCACCCGCTTGTTTAGCCAAATTTCGCGCTTCTTCATAAGCCTGGCTTGATGCTTCATAACTGCCGGCTTCAAAGTCGATATTACCTATCGAGCCCCGGCAAATACTCATGGTCAAATAATCGCCATTCTTTTTGGCTAATTCATAAGAGTCTTGGTAGTACTGCCGAGCTTTATCGAACTGGCCTAGTTCGCTCATGGTTAAGCCAAGGCTGCCAAGCCACAAAGACAGGTTGTCTGTTTTGTCGGAAGAAAGATCGAGGGCGGTCTTAAACCAATCGCAAGCGGCTTCAAGATTGCCCAAACTAAAGGTGACCGAACCAAGGTTGCCGGCCGAAAGTTCCATTGAGGCAGTATCTTTGATAAAGGAAGCAAGGTTGTAGGCGAATTCAAAATGTTTCAAAGCCTTGTTGAATTCGCCTTTGTCTTTGAGCATCTCAGCCAGAAAAACGCGGGCAATAATTTCTAAATCAGCAAAACCTTCTTGCCTAGAAGTTAAGGCAATTATCTCTTCAAAGCGACGAAAAGCCACTTCATCATGACCAAGCATCTTTTCAGCTTGAGCCAGGTAAGTCTTGAGCACTATCTGCAGGCGCTCGATACCAAGTGCTTCGGTCAGACCGATAGCCTGCTCGAGATCACTTACAGCTTGCTGTGGCTCGTTGGCTCTGAGCTTTTCAAAAGCACTTTCACCGAGCGACTCAATCTGTCTCAGTTTCTGTTCTAGACTTTCTTCGCCCATTTAAACCCCTGAAGTGAACAAGTGCTTGCACTTATTTTATATCTATCCACTTCAGATAAATTCTGGACAGCAAATATTTAGAGACTAGAGGAATATTCGCCGTATACAGCCATGGTGGCAGGCTTGGGCGCAGCTGCTTGTCCTTGATATTGGACAGCCTTATCTTTGCTTCCCAGGCGCGGCGCTTGACGCTTACCCGAACGCATCTGAGCCGGAGCATACTGCTTGAAAGCACTAGATGTTCGCGAACTGTTGGCGGCTGTCAAATAGGTATGAAAACCGGAAGGTTGCAAATTAGAGTGATGCGCAGAAGGCGTAGCACTTTGACCGTGCCAAGAACCGAAATGGCTGGCTGGAGGTCTCGAGGACGAAGCCATGGGTGCCGCAGCTACAGCAGCACTTGGCGCAGCATGACCGCCTTTACCACCAATAAACTGTTTTAGAGAAGCCTCGGGAATTAAACTAAGAGGAAAAGGCGGCGGTCCAGCAGCAAAGCTCGGATTACCGGCACCGGCTTTCTCACCATGCATCTCTTTCATCTGTCTTGCCAACTCGGCAAACTCGGAAGAATCCCCCGAACTTTCTACACCTTGCTTCTGCCCAACAGATTTGGCCATTTCGGTCCATTCGTCTTCGCTGGGACCAGGGGGCAAAGGCGAACCAGTGGGCGCCACAGCCTGATTGACCTGACCGGGGCTAACTAGCTTTTGACCGGGCAAAACCCGAGAACGCACTTTAGACTCGAACTGTCCGGCAAACTGAGCGGCTTTCTGCAATTTGCCGCGCATGGCGCTGCGAGCCACGTCCATCTGACTATAGCTGCCGTAGCCCTGACTGTTGTATGTATCGGAAGCAGCGGCACCATAGCCCATTTCCACGGTTCCAGCCAGGCGACTTTGAGACTCATCCAAACTCGGATGTCCCATTCTGGCGGCTTCCAGCTCAGAACGACTGGGTAGTTTGCGCCCAGGTACAAAGGGTCTAAGTTTCACACTCTCGCTACCGAGAGACTGCCTAGTGTGCACGGCCTTTGCCGACGAAAACTTCTCAGTGGCGCCACCGACTTGGCTTGCCGACTGCAAAATAAAAGATGGCTTCATAGCCACAAGCTTAGGTGCCGGTTGGCTAACCTGGCGGCTCATACCGGCGCGAATGAAATCTTCTGTGCTCTTGGCTGTGGCATTCTGAGCTTCAGCCGACTGCGAAATGACAACGGGCAGAGAAGCCGCTACATTCACTCCGAGAAGAATTGCTTTGTATTTCATCTGTTGTTTGCTACCCGCTCGCCAAGAATATGAAGTCAGTTTAGGCTCGGCAGGGGAATATGTCACTGGGAAGAATACGCATAAGGTCGGAGCAAAATCGCCTTTTAGCCAGGCTTAATCTACAAGCCAAAAGCGCACCCCGCTTGACAGCCTGGCGTAAGGTGAGAGTCTCTCGGCTCATTGGTCTGGCTAGAAATCAGTCCCAGACCAGGCGATAACCGACACCACGCACAGTCAAAATATGCTTAGGCTGGCTGGGATTGGCTTCTAGTTTCTCGCGCAAATAACGAATATGCACATCGACTGTGCGACTTTCGCCCAGAAAGTCGGAGCCCCATACCTGGGCAAAAAGCTGGTCGCGGCTAAAGACCCGGTTTGGCTGCCTGGCCATGGCTAAAAGAAGCTCAAACTCTTTAAATGTAAGGTCAACCGCTTTTTCAGCCACTGAAACAGTACGGCTCTCTAGATCAATAAAGAGATCGCCCAGCTTTATGCCTTTGGTGTTGGTGTCTTGCACCTGCGGGGTTTCTCTGAGATGAGCCTTGACCCTGGCCACCAGTTCTCTGAGGCGCACCGGTTTGGCGATATAGTCATTGGCACCAAGCTCTAAACCAACCACAGTATCAATTTCAGAGGTACGGGCGGTGAGCATCAAAATAGGTGTGCGTTTGTCTGCCGAGCGAATGCGGCGGCAAACCTCTAGACCGTCGATACCCGGCATCATCAGGTCAAGTATGACCAGGTCGGGGCGCTCGCTTTCATAAAGTTGCATGGCTTTTAGACCATCGTGGGCTATTAATGTGGAAAAGCCTTCACCGTTTAGTACATACTGTATGCTGGCGACGATATCCACTTCGTCATCGACAATCAATAGTTTTTTCATCTAGTCTCACCTTGCGTGTCTAAATAGTAGCACTTGAGTGAGGGCTTCCCGTAAAGCCCGGGAAGGCGAGGTTTAAAATGAGGGAAGATTTCCTCTAACTATTGGTAAATTGAACCTGTAAATTGAAGGCATTTGATAAATCTCAAATTTTCTTGATGACCGCGCTGGTCGGCTGTCTTTGCCTTTGTCTGGTGGCCGGGATCTTATTTGGATTGAGATTTGGTTTTGGCATTGACCTAACAAGCAATCTGAAAAAGCCAATCTTGCTCTTGCAAACCAAGTTTTTGCCGAGTCATCTGCTATCGCCTGTGAAATCCGAACTAGAATTGGCCGAACTAGAATTAGCCGAATTGCCTTTAGATAAAACACAAGCTAAACAGGTTAACAACGAGCAAGCAGAACCACGCCCCAAGCAAATAATGCAACGCTTTGAGATAGTGCTGCAACAGGCAGAGAAAAGAAGTCTGGGAAACAAAGAAAAAGCCAGAGCCTATGCCGGTCTTGGCGAATGCAAAATTCGCCTAGGGCAAATAAATGAAGGCGAAAGCGATCTTAGGAAAGCAAGCGAGCTAGACCCTGACTGCGCCCTCAGTATTCATGAAAGAGCCTATCAAGCCCTGACCATGGAAGACTATGAAGACGGTGAGTTCCTAGAGACTTTAGCCATCAAGATCTCCCCCCAAGTCAAGTATTTCTTTAATAGGGCATGTGCCAGATATGAACTTGGCCGCTTTCAAGAAGCCTTGCAAGACTTTGATGCTGCCCTTGCCCAGGGTGAACCAAGCAAAGCTGAGACCAGGCGCAATTTGCATCGCTATCGCGCCCAGACCCTTGAGGCACTGGGCAGATTGGATGAGGCCCTGATTGCCATCAAGAAGGCAGAGAAAGCCGCTTGGGATGCGCTGCAAACAAGTCCAGACGATCTAGACCTTTATGCTTTCTACGATGAAGGGCTAATTTTAGCCAGAAAGGGTGATTTTCAAGCCCTGGTGGCTCGTATGCAAGAAATACAGAAACGGCGCCAAGACCCGGTTTTTCAGACCCTTTATGTATATGGACAAAACAAACTTGCTCGTCTAAAAAGCAAGGACAGCCTGGTCAGCCTTGATGCCGATGAACAGATAGCAGTGCGAGAGTTTTTCGCAGCCAAACTTGAGACTGTTCTAGAAGCTTTGGAATCGGGCAAAGCCAGCCTCAATCCCACTGCCGGCGCTTTGCTTTTGCCCCCCGACAGTAGAGAACGCCTGAGACTGCTTGCCGATATTGCCTATTTTGCCGGTCAAGATTGCTATGCCCTTGCCGACTGCGCCCGCGTCAGCCTGCAAGAAGGCGACTATAGCCGGGCAATTGAAGAATTAAGCCAAGCCGAAGACCTAAATGGCTCGGTAAATAACCATATCACTGCCCGCCTCGAATATCTCAAAGCCCAGGCTTACGATAAGCTCGGTCGCAAGCAAGAAGCGCAGAAAGCAATGCAAACAGCCAAAGATTTCGGCTATAAAAGCCCGGCTCAGATAAATCTCTTAAATCGCTAGATTAGTTGCCGGCTAGTGGCTCTATGGAGTTTTGATGCCATCCTCTTAATGCTACTAACTTTCTAGTTTGCTAACATAACCGCTAGTACCTCTAAACAGATAAACAAAGAGAATTTTCTTGCCGCAACCAAGCCCAGCATCAAAGTGGCTGTCCAGCCCGGCTTCTTATTTAGCTCTAGGGCTGCTTGCCACTTTGATTTTGCTCATTACATCGGGTCTATTGCCGGTTAAGGCAAAAGCCAAGAGCCCAGCGCCTTTGCATTCGACAACGATGATGGCTTTCAATCCATATCCGATGATGGTGCATCCAATACGCATCGGTCTAACTGTGCGTTCGCCCATGGCTCGTGTGGCTGTCTGGCAGCAAGGGGCTGTCTTTGTAGACGGTCGCCCCATTTTTGTGCTCAAGCCCGGCTTGGTCTATGCCATTACCCCCGGCAAGATAACTGAACTGGCCACCGGCACCGCTGTTGCTATTCCCTATGACCGACGCACAGTTGTGTCAGCCCCAGACTTTCGAGTCTGGACAGCCAACCGCTGGTACAGAGGCTGCCTCGAGATAATTAATATGCCAAGCTATGTGACGGCGGTCAATCTGCTTGACCTAGAAGAATATCTGCTTGGGGTCGTACCATCCGAAATGCCCTCTTCATGGCACTTAGAGGCTCTGAAATCACAAGCGGTGGCGGCGCGCAGCTATGCCTACGCCCATATGGGCTCGGGCAGTAAATGGAAAAGCGAAGGCTTCGACCTGGTGCCCGATGTCAGAGACCAAGCCTATAAGGGTCTGGCTGCTGAAGCCCAATCGACCTTTGTGGCGGTGCATGCCACCCGCGGTTTGGTCCTAAAAGATTCTGGACAGGTCAAGCCTGGCTTTTACCGAGCCACTGTGGGCGACAGTGAATTTGAGAACCTCAATATAAGAAAGTCTGTGGTTTCGCAGTCGACCATGGAAAAAATCACCGGTGTCAAAGATATAGTCGGCGTCACGGTCAGACAATGGGACGGCATCGGCAATGCCGTAAGAGTGGCTGTGATGGGTACCAAGGGCGGACGCGAAGTAGACGGTATCGCCCTGGCCAAGATGCTCAACTTTTCCACCCCGGGCATTCTTGATGTCCACGAAGAAGGCAACAACTGGGTCTTTACCTGCAGAGGCCCAGGTAACGGCTCTAGGGGTTTGAGTCAGCACGGGGCAAACAAATTAGCTAAAGGCGGCTGGCGCTTCGACCAGATTTTGCAGCAGTATTATCAAGATTCAGACGGCAAGTTGCGACTCGACTTTATGCCCGGCTATCATGCCATGTCGGCGGCTCGCCCTATGCACCTGCACAAACCGGCGCCCAAGAAAACAGTCAATTACACCAAGGGTCCCTTAATCGAGACAGCTCCTCAGCCCCAGCAACAGGGCGAGAAAGAGAAAGAAAAAGAGACCGTCAAAGACGATACTAACTTTACGCCTTAGTGCTAGCTCTATCTAAAAAGCCTTAACCGGTAAATTTAAGCCTTAAGCTGTGAGCCTTAAGCTGTGAGTCTTTGCATGCGCTGCTTTAAAATCTGCGCAGACGGCAGGTTGCCTTGATTTTCATAAATTGAAAGGGCACGTTCAAAGCTTTGCAGAGCCTTCTGAGCCATGGCGCGGTCGCGGAAATAACTGGCGGCTGCACCATAGGCGTCCCCGAGAGATACCAGGGTAGAAGCCAAAGATATAGCCCTCTGCTCGCTCTTTTCCTGCAGCGCTAGTTGTTTCTCTAAAATGGCGATGCGATCTTCATAAAGGCTCATTTTGTCATAAACATCGGCCAACCTGGCATAGACATCAATGAGGGCGACGGACTCTGGGCAGAGACTGGTGAAAAGCTCTACCAATTCTTCAAAAACAGCGCGGGCTGCCACATAGACCCCGACTCTCACATAATGGTTACCGAGCTCAAGCAACAATGTCTGGGTAACCTCATGCTCGCAACCTAGACCTTTCTCAGCACTGCGGATAGTGGCAAGCAAGACTTTCTCCGCCTGATCGTTCTCAGCGCACCATTCCAAGCAAGAGGCGAGCTGTCCGCCGGTGCGGGCATAAGCGAGCCAGTCTTGGGCACTAAGTAGGTTAAAAAGTCGCTCTAGATAAACCCTGGCTTTGGCGAAATCGGCACGCTCAAAATGGAAATTAGCCAGATTGGTTAGAGGTGGAATAGCTTCCTGGCTCTGCGCCCCATGCACCTGCTCGGCTACAGCTAAAGCGGTTTGATAGAGTTTTTCGGCTTCCTCGAGGCGACCTTCGCTTATATAGGTGCGCGCTAGAGCGGCATGATCAAAGTCCAGTTGTTTTAAAGATTCCATAAAAATCGGCATTCCAAAATAGGCACTCTTAAGAGCTTGGGCAATCGTAGTTTCTCTTTTTCCCTTTGACAAGATAGGACCTTGATATAGGACGCGAATACCAGCTGAAGAAGCCCGCCCAATGGACACTTCCAAAACGAAAGCGCCGTTAATAAAACAAAATTATTTACCTGTCATCTTGGCAAGCTTGAGTTTAGACCACTCTGTCTGACAGAGCGCATCGAGGTCATGGCATTTGATTTCGAAAGAAGCAGAAGAATCGCGCAATGACAAATTAGCCGGCTTGGGCGCAATCGCCTTAAGACCAGCCAAACTAGATTTGAGCTGGTCGAGAAGATTGAGCATGTTTCGGTGGCGCTCCTGCACCTGGCTATCCATAAGCAGCCCCTGTTTCTCTTCTTCTTTAAATAGCCGGTTTAGAAGTTCATCCAACTCAGGCACAAGTTGTTCTAGAGAAGCAATGGAACGCTGCAAAAACTTGGGGCGAGGCGGCAGAAGTGTAGATTCTTTTTCCCTACCGCCTGCCATTGCCAAAAGTGCCGGAGTGTCCGAAGACCAGGGATCGATTACCTGCAGATCTTGGTCAAGTACATTAGCCGACTTATACTGACGCCGATTAGCCTCGTGCCTGAGGTCTACAAGATCCAGCTTCAGCCTTCTCAAGACTTCGTGTACATCATGCAAGATTATATAAAGATCGCTCTCGCTCACCGCAGCATCTTCAACTGAGGGCGTCTTTTCTTTTTCATTTTCTTCATCTTTCCCAAGAGGCTTGATTTCATCGCCTATATTGAGCCCGCCCAGTGGCGCGGCCAAAGTCAAATTAGGTGAGCCGCAAGCAAAGACAAGCAGGCAAACAACAATTAAAAGGACAGTGCCCAAATTGCCGCTTTCTTTTCTGCACCATTCTTTGCTTTTTCTATTCATTGCTGGGCTTGCCTCGCTCTTCCATTACATTGAAACTTTGACAAAAGGCCGGTGGACGCAAGAAGCCGAAGCTCAATTTACGCGCCCAGTGCTCGCTCTTGAAGGGTCCTCCGCCAATTTCATAGTAGGTGTAAAGCCCACCTATACTAAGGTAAGGACCCTGGTCGGTATTGAACAAAACATATAAATTGGCCGGGTCGCCGACACCAATGGTGGCATTACCGCCCCCTCTTAGAGTAATGGCAGCGCGGGTGGGTCCACAAATAGCAGGAAGCACCTGGTCTATGGCCGCAAGTAAGCGAAAGTCTGATACAGGCAGAGGTTCGGAAGCCAGCTCTTTCTCAGATATTTTGACAAAACGCTCGCACAATCTTTTAAAATCTTCGCCTTTCGCCTCAAAATCTTGGGGCAAAGCCGAGAGTCTTTTCAATTCTCTGAGAGTCTCGTCTATATAGGTCGAGATATGACCGTAAAGTGCGGGAGAAGGCTCTAAATAATGGAAATTGGAAACCTTGACCGGTCGGGGCGGCGAAGCCGGACGGGTCTGAGGCGGTGTACCGGCTGAGCCTGAGCTAGTATTGGCACTTGAATTAGAATTAGAACTTGAATTAGCAGTTGCACTGACACTAGTTTTGGCACCAGCCCCTGTATTAGAAACAGTATTAGTATTAGTATTAGAACTGTTAGCTGAAGCGGCGGCACTTACACTAGTACTGGTGCTCTCATATGTAGAGAGCGAATCGACAAAGGCACCGCAAGCACTAAGCTGTCTCTGCAGCATATAGCTTGGGCTCAGTAGACAGGCTTGGCTGCCTTTCTTGTGCACCTTGAAATAATCGCTCAACAAGGCCCATCGCTTCTCGGTTTGGAAAGCTGGTTCTTTGCCGCTTGCATCTAAGGCCAAAGTGCGCCGTCCCATCACTTTGACAAATTCGGGCATAACTGCCAGGGTGCGGCTATCTATTTGCTCAGCCATGGCAGAAAGTGTGTTACTTGCCTGGGGGCTGCCCATGGCGAAAAGCAAGAGCAGACCAAGCGGCGTTACAGCTTTGCCTTGTCCCTCTTCCTGAAAGAAAGGTGCCATCTCGCTGAGGAAATCCAGCTCCACGGGGCTTAACTGCGAGAATAGCCGAAATACAGGCGAGTTATCTTCGTCTTTCTTAGCCTGATTCATATTGAAGATTGAAATATTATCCAAACCTTGCGGCTTAAGTTTCTTGACCGCGATAAGCAGACGAGCCCGCGACAGGGGCTGAGCAAGACTGTTGAAGAGTTCTTTGAACTCTACCTTGCCACCATCATAAAGCCCGCGCATATTATCTGGATAAATCGTAGGCTCGCGGCTGAGCTGGCCCTGACTAACTGCACCAACTAAATCGTTTATGCGCTTCCATTTGACAGTGAGAGCATTGCCGCTTTTGTCCTTGTAGACTTCCAAAGCGCGAAAGAGCAGGACCGCCCGGCGAAATGAATTGCCGCCACCGCCCTGGGTATTGAGCGTCAGATCTGAAAGCGAAAAACTCTGTTTAGATAGCCAGGCATAAGCACTATAAAAGGCGCGGGTACGCCCCGACTGATTGTAAAAGCCCAATGGCTTAAAGAGAGAATAGTCGAGTTCGCGGTTAAAAATAGGCGAACGCCCTTTCTCTTCTTTCTTGATCAAAATCAGTTCGGCTTCCATAAGGTCGCTGGCGCCGCCATAATCGGGAAGATTTTCTGCCGGACTGATTAGCTTGATTGCCACCAATATGTAAGCTAGATTGCGTTGAATATCGTCTTTGATATCGGCAATCTCGCAAATTCGATAATCACTTACACAGGCATCTTTCAGATTGCGCAAAAACTGCAGCAGCTCTGCCGCAAGTTGATCTTCCACAACCTTGAGAGTGAGGGTGTTTATATAGGTAAAATAGCCATGCAAAATCACATCGGCAGTGACAAAATTGCTTTTGCCGCTCAGACGATTTCTTTTATAGACTTGATAGAACCTATCGCTCAATACACCAGTCTCGCTCTGGCAGCCGCTTAAGCAGAGCATATGGTAATAAGACAAAAGCTTGACCTGCTCGGCAGTAAGACCAGTCACCTTCAAAGCCAGCGAAAGGGGCTGCAGAGCCGAGAGGTTGAGATTGAAAGTGGGGAAAGTGCCGCCCGGTCCGGGCGCATTTATATTGCGACTGGCTTCTTCATTGAGTTTGATCGTGCTCATGGTGCGATAGCTATTTCCCGAATCACCCAAGCCCCTCATCGGCGATTCCACGGCAGCCTGAGCCCATGCCTCAGGTAAGCCGCCCACCATGGCAATGAGCGAAAGGGCAAGAAACGCCCTTAGCGATCTGTGAAAAGCAGGCGGTGCTGACATATTTTAGACTCGGATGCCGGTGAGAAGGCTAAGGGGTAGGGTCTTAATGAGAGCCAGACCGGCAGCAAATCAAAGCGATGATTGGAAGTCATCTGACCGCCCTGCCCGAGAATAAGGGTTTGGTAGAACTTCTCATCGTCACTCATGTCGATGAGCATACGCATTGTAGAACCGCTATCAGAGACGAACTGCGATCGCTTGGCAGTGGCAATCGAGGCTGCCGCACCATCGGTAGTATTAACTGTATCTTGGTCACCAGCCAACTTGACTGCGCCAATTGAAAGAAGCGGCGCTAAGAAATCGCTTACGCCCGGATAAACAGTCTGCACAAAATGAGGGAAGTCTCCCTTATGCAAATCGCCCCACTTCCAGCGAGAAGCCTCATCTGAGCCGCTGCTCAAACGCAATTCCTTCACAGACTGCCCAAAAGAAGTAATGACGAAATTTTTGAAAGTTCGCTCTTCAGACGGCAGCCAGGCGGTCGACTTTTCTTTCAAGACCGACTCAACAAACTTAGTCCAGCTTGGATAACGCTCGATATATTCGAAGGTCATATTGCCCAAACGAGGCACCAAAACCCGTCGCAGAACAGTGCGCAAGAAGCATTCATAAACAGCAGCGCCGGCGCTGTTTTCCGAAAGTGAACCGTCCCATTTATCGAGAGCAGCCAAAGCGGCAATCTGATAAGTATCGATCAGCTCAGATTTATCCATTGCCTCATGAATAGTAGAGCGCACCAAAGTGACCAGAGGCGCCTGGCAATCACCCTGCAAAACAGCCATTTCAGGCAAACCAGGTCGGTTGGCGACACCGCCCTTGAAAGCCTGCAAAATAGAAGCAATTCTCTGCCCTCTGTAGAGATTGGTGTTGAGCGGCATCTCGGGCTTAAAGTCTTGGAAATTAGCGACAAAATATCCGCCGGCAGGATTCATTACTTTCATCAAGTCTTTGAAGTTCATATAAGAGGTCCAATCGGCGCCGCCGGTCCAACCGGGGGCGAGCAAGCAGCCTTCATGGGCGCCGAAAGCAGCATCTTTGGCCCGCAGTGGAATGGTTCCAGCTTGCTGATAAGCGCAATTGCCTGACTTATCAACCAACAAAACACTGAAGGGAGAACCATAATAAGTAGAGATGGCTTCTTCCGCTGACTTGAAATCGACGGCTCTGTTGAGATCTAGAACTGCCTCTATATAAGTCTTAACGGCAATTTTTTTAGTGCTAGTGCCTTGCCCGTCTTTGTTTTTCTTGTCAGAGTCAGCTTGAGCCTGACTTGGATTTTGAACTTGGTTTTGAACTTGGTTTTGAACTTGGTTTTGAGCTTGATTTAAGCCGACCCAAGCCAGACTGACTCCCGAGTCTTCGCTTTGATAAAGCAGCGGACCATGCCTGGTTATATTCACCTTGTGCAAGAGTTTGGAAGAAGAGAAGAAAAGTTTATCGGAAAAACGTACCGGAATTTCTTCCACAATCTCTTGGGCGGTGTCCCAGCCGGTAGGGGTTTTATATTTACCGGGAAATTGATTGGAGAACTGCTCTAGAAAAAGATCTTGCACATCGACTTTATAGGCTAAAAGACCAAAGCCGACCTTTTCGTTGCGCCCGTGCATGACACCAGGCACACCAGGAATACTTGCCCCGGCTAAATGCGAAGATGGCGAACGGAGGCTAATAAGGAAATAGTCGCAGGGAGTGGAAAATCGATGGTGCTTGTCTAGAACAAGCAAGCCGCCCCGGGTATCGGAGAGGTCTTTAGAGACAATCCAACCGCTGCTGCCTGTGCTTGTCGCCGCAGCTGTTCCGCAAGCAAGCAGATTGAGCTTGGCGGAAGAGTCAAGTTGGAAGCCCACCGCCGGCGGTGCAGAGAAAGGTCGCTCGAACATCTTGGAAGCCAGAGCGTTGCCGCCTTTGTCGAGCACCCTTTGCCGCAAGTCATCTAGACGCCAAGACTCATCTTGTTCATATTGCGAATATTTGAGAATCGCTAATGTATCGAGGGGCTTCCAGGGACGAGGACTGACGCCGAGTAGAAAATATTCCATGGGCAGCTTGTCTTTATTGCCTTCGATAAAGGCATTGACACCCTGAGCATAACTTTCCAAGGCAGTGAGAGTATCTTTCGGTAGACTCTTCAGTTCGGCAGAACAAGCGCGGTTCAAGCCGATAGTGCGCATGAGCTTGTCTTGCACCAGAGTTTGGGCGCCGTAAATTTCAGATAGCTCACCAAGGGCGGTGCGCCTCGACATATCCATTTGAAATAGACGTTGGGCGGCGGTGACATAGCCTTGCACCCGGTACAAATCAAGCTCGTTGGCAGCCTCAATGTAGGGAACCTGGTGGTCATCAAACTTGACTGCAGCCCCCCTCGATAGTTCGGAGAGATTGAGCACTCCATCCATTATGGGCAGACGAGTCTGGGCTAAAAGCAAAAGCCCGACCGGCAATAACAAGACAACGACGAGGAAAAGTGAGATGAGTCTAAACAAAGGGACTTTCCAGAAAATTCGACAGACTCGATTATAAGCTATAAGCCCTCGACACTAACTTGAAAGAGATAGTCTTTCACCCTGACAAACTCTTCTTGCAAGCAGCGAAAGAGGGGCAAGATTTCTTCGCTGTGTTTGCCGGCAGAGCGCTCCAGCGCCAAAGCCGCTTGCGAAAGATCAAAGGCCGTCATGACAACCGCCAGACCCTTTAGCTGATGCGCCTGCCTGCTGATTTCTTCCGAATTGACCCGGGCGATGGCTTCTCCCAAGTCTCTGAGCAAAGTCTCGCACTCTTCTAAAAAACTCTTCACTAATCTAGGCATGTCCTCTTCGCCGTAAAGAACAGATAGCTCTTTGACGTCCAAAGGCATATCCGACACAGATTGAGGAACGACAGACAAAAGCTTAGCTTGCGGCTCTGCTGCAGTCTGCGGCTCTCCTTTATATTGAGCTAGACCAGGTCCTAAGCTGGCTTCTCTCTCAGAACTTGGGCTAAGCAAACCAGATCCTTCACTTTCAGCATCGGTTTTATGCACCCATTTGTTCAAGACTCTAATCAAATCGTTTTGTGAAACCGGCTTAGAAAGATAGTCGTCCATACCGGAAGCAAGACAGTTCTCCCTGTCGCCTTTCATGGCCGAGGCAGTCATAGCTACAATCGGCACATGCCGTTCCCCTTTTTCTTGGCGACGAATCAAAAGGGTGGCTTCGTAGCCGTCCATTTCGGGCATCTGACAATCCATAAGAACAAGGGCATATTGCCTTTGTGAAAGCGCCTCTACAGCCTGTCTGCCATTTTTGACCAGATCGGCGCGATAACCAAGACGCATAAGCTGCCTGAGGGCAAGCTCCTGCATGACCGGATTATCTTCGGCGATAAGCACTAATTCTTCTTTTGCCGCTAATACTTGAGCCTTATTTTCTTGGGCGTTATTTTGAGCAGAGCCAACCAAAACCGGCTTTGAAAATGGGCTTGCGGCAATGGCTTGCTCTTTCAGACTGTTAGAACCTCTATCAGAGCCACAGTCACTATCGAAAACTTTACCCTCGCCCGCAGGTGCTGCACCACCCCCCTGTCTGTTTAGAACAGTCAGTAAAGACTCAGAAAAGTCAAAAAGCCTGGTCGGCTTAGAAAGCAAATGAAAGGTCGGCAGCTTCTCTTCTGCCGAAGAGCTGAGACAATTGCGCACCGCCTGCCTCATTCTTTTCTCAATCGGCCCGGCACCTTGCACCTCAGCACCTTGTATCTCTACTTGTAACTCCAACGGAAGCATAAGGAAGACTTGCTTGAGCTTGCTGAAGACCCCTCTGCAGTTTTGCTCGAGCGAAGCACAAAACTCTTCCAAAATCGCTTCACCGACAACCTCCTTTAGGGCACCGCGCTCAGTATTGGCAATGAACGCGGCGGCATTATCGCGCCTAGAGGAAACATCCAAAATCAAAGTCTCGACGCCGGCAATATCTTGTTCCGCCATGCCGGCCGCATCATCCAGCAAACACTCGACAGTTTCAAGCGATGGCGCAATTACTTTGAGATTGTCGCTCAGACTCAAAAGTGTTTCAGCGAAATATCCAGCCAATAGAACGCTCGACGACTGAAGCGCTTTATCTTGCAAAAGAATGCCGCGCTCCTTGACGGCGCAATCCAATAGTTCGCCTACTGAATCTGAACCGGCACAAATCGGCAAAGGCAAATCGAACCAAAACTTAGTGCCTTTATCTTCTTCGCTGTAAAAATCGATGCTGCCGCCCATCAGTTCAACCAAGAGTTTGCAAATAGATAGACCCAAGCCCGTGCCGCCATAGTTTCGGGTTGTGGAACCATCGGCCTGAAAGAAGGGATTGAAAAGTTTATAGCGCGTCGCTGCCGATAAACCAATTCCGGTATCAGATACGGTGAAACGAATTAAGTCTTGATTTTCGGGAGAACTAGAAACACTGATGAGCACTCTACCGCTGGCTGTAAACTTGACGGCATTACTGGTCAGGTTAAGCAAGATCTGCCTGATTCTAACGGCATCACCCAGCACCAAACCAGGCAGGTCGGGAGAGACAAAAGTTGTCAGAGAAAGACCTTTCTTCCTGGCGGCATGAGCCAGCAATTCGACACTGTCTTCCACCAGACTGAGCAAATTGATCTCATTCACTTCTAGTTCCAGATGGCCGGCTTCCATCTTAGAGAAATCAAGGATATCGTTGATAATGGTGAGCAGCGACTGCGCCGAATCACGGACCATTATGCCGTACTGTCTCTGTTCATCACTGAGACTGGAATCGAGCAAAAGCTCGGACATACCAATAACGGCAGAAATTGGTGTGCGAATTTCGTGCGAAATATTGGCGACAAACTCAGACTTCACTTTAGAAGCTTCCATAGCTGCGTCATAAGCCAATTCAAGTTTGCG
Source organism: Obscuribacter phosphatis (SeqCode) (assembly GCA_017303615.1). Lineage (GTDB taxonomy): Bacteria > Cyanobacteriota > Vampirovibrionia > Obscuribacterales > Obscuribacteraceae > Obscuribacter > Obscuribacter phosphatis_A. Next base: position 7,098 of record JAFLCK010000016.1, on the reverse strand, counting down.
AGTCAGGGACTCTAATTCTTTATTGACTGCCGCCAAACGGTTCACCCGCTCAGAGAGATCTTCGTTTAGTTTGCGAATCTTCTCTTCCGAGAGCTTCTTATCTGTAATATCGGTAATTAGTCCATTGAAAATAATGTCGCCGTTTGCCAGAGTCTCAGGCGTAGACTCGCAATGTACCCAACGCAGTTCACGACCATTAATAATGCGCCCTTCAAAGGTGACGCTGCGATTTGAAGAGAGAGTGCCGACTATGGCTTGGTTGAGTAGTGGCACATCTTCGGGATGCAAGATCGAAAAGAGCAGTTCCGGGTTCTTCATCAACTCTGCTGGATCGCGGCCGATGATGGCACCGCAACCAGGACTGACATAGGGAAAGTAGAAACTGCCGTCTTCACGCCTGACATACTGATAGATGCCGCCCGGCACATGACTGGCCAAATGGTGAAAGCGCGCTTCGCTCTGACGTAAGGAGAGCTCGGCATCGGTTCGCGCAGTGATGTCTTTATTGAAGACATAATAGCCGCAAAACTGGCCGCTATCTGAATCGACCCTGACCAGAGTAACTTCCTGATGGAAGGTTTCACCACCTTCTTTCAAGCCGGTCAACTCGACCACAGATTTTCCCGATTGCAACATCGAAGCACGGCAATTAGCCCATTTCTCAAGACAGTCAGGGGCTATGAATTCGGTGATACAACGACCAATCAAACTGGTGGAATCGACATCATGCAAGGCGCCATAGGCTTCATTGACGCTGACCATGCAATCTTCGACATCGATCTTGGCAATACCTTCAACAGCGTTCTTGAGAGCGACACTGATCTCATGCAGTTCCCGCTCTGCTTCTTTACGATCTGTTATGTCATAGGCGACCGCATAAATCAGCTCGCTATCGGCAGGGGCGCTGGCACTCCACAAAAACCAGCATACAGAACCGTCTTTACGCAAATAACGATTCTCGAAATTGCGAATATAGCCGCCCTCTTGCAGATGCCCCAAGGCAGCCCGACTCCTTTCTCGATCGTCTGGATGCACCAAAGAAAGAAAAGGTCGTTCCACCAGGTCTTCCAAACTATAGCCGAGCTTTTGCTGCCAAGAAGGATTAAGCCTGCGAAAGTAACCATCCTTGGTGGCAATGCAAAGCAAGTCGCGACTTAGGGCGAAATAAATATTGGCTTCTTCCAGTTCCTTGGTGCGCTCAGCCACCTTGCTTTCCAGGTCTTGCCTAATGGCCAGCAATTCCTCTTCCGCTTCTTTTAGCTTTGAGATATCGCTGGCAAAAACAATTACGCCGCGCACGTCGCCGGTATGATCTCGGTAAGGAATCTTATCGGTCGACACCCAAGTTTTTGTGCCGTCCCCGCGCAGGTGCTGTTCGACAATGCCTAATTTAGGACGTCCAGAACTAATCACTTCCAGGTCGTCGGCATAATATTCATCGGCTTCATCCGGATAAAGCTCCCAATCGGTTTTGCCCGCCATCTGGTGGGGTTCCATACCTCTGATGGCGGCACCCGACTTATTGACCCGCAAAATACGACCATGGGCATCTTTAAACCAGACCATAACCGGCATAGAGTCGAGAATAATTTCTTCGTGTTCTTTCTGAATACGCAACTGTTCTTGACCGGCTCTTTTGGCAAAAACCACAGCCAGATGGGCGGAGATTTCTTCCAATGCCTTAAGCAAAAATTGATTGGGCAAAAAGAGATAGCAACTGCAAAACTCGAAGACACAAAAGAGTTCGCCTGAAATACAGACCGGAAAAGCAAAGCCGGATTTAAAGCGGCCATCTAGTTCTGCGAATACCGCCGCTCCGGAACGAGCGGCGCTGTCGACTAGATTGACCGAACGGGCATCGGGCTCTTCGGCACCCTGACCAGCCAACCTGCTGAAATGAGAAACAGGCTTAAGACCATTTTCGAGACTGGACTTCTCTTTGTCGACGAACCAAACCCTGCCATAATCAAGCTTGAGCAGGTCGTAAATACGTGTCAAACAACTCTGAGCAATGGCCAAGGCACTGTCCATTTCAGAGGCGGCTCTGGTAACCTCAACAGACAAAGCCAGAGCTTCTTCGACTCTTACTCTTTCACTGACATCGGTACTAATGCCCCGCAAAACAACCGGCTCATCACCCTGAAATTGCACCGAGACGCGGTCCAAGAGATACACCACCTCGCCGCTCGCCTTGAAGACCCGGTAAGAAACGTGGTATCTGGAATTGTGCGGAGTCACAGAAGCCTTAGCTCTTGAAATCAGATCCAAATCATCGGGATGCACGATGGATGGAAATAGGCCGGGATCGTTATACCAACGTTCCGCAGGGTAACCAAGAAGGTCTTGCACATATTGCGAGACATAAGTTATGCGGGAGGTCTTGAAATCAGCCTCCCAGATAATGGCTTCAACCGAATTAATCAGTTCCTGAAAGACCAGTTCGACATGTTCGGTATAGCCGCCCACGCCCCGGTCTTTCATTTCACTTAAATTTTCGGTCAAGGAAAATCCTGATTTGAAAGGAGTACAATGCTCTCACTTTCATAAGTATAGATGGTAACTGCAGAGGTCGTAAGCTCAACCATGGCTGCCGGCAAACGAATCAGTCAAATTATCGCCATATGCGGCGGCTCAGGCTCGGGAAAGTCTACCCTGGCTAAAAAATTCATCGGCGCCTCGATTCTTTCCACCGACCATTTCTACAAAGACCTTTCCGATTTAGTGCCCAAAGAAGACGGCAGCATAGATTTCGACCATCCCTCCACTGTCGACCTGGAAGAATGCGCCAGAGCCTGTCTGGCGCTCTCTAAGGGTGCGGCAGTGAACATACCGGTTTATGACATGCGTTCTTGCAAAAGAGTGGGCGAGCGCATAGTACCACCGCCGGATCGTTCAATTGTTGTAGTAGAAGGAATATTTGCCTTTCATTCACCCTTAAGAGAGCTGGCCACACTGAAAATTTTCATCGATACCCCGATAGACCAGCGCATGGCCCGCCGTCTCAGACGCGACGTCGAGAGAGGGCGCTCCACCCTCGATACAATCAGACACAGCCTGCAGGTGGAAGAATCATATAGCCGCTATGTCGAGCCAATGCGCGAACTAGCCGATCTAGTCTTGATGGGAGAAGAAATGCACGGCAGTTTCTCTCTCTAAAAATCTATGGAAACCTCTAAGAAAAAAAGTCTTACTCTGACTCTGAAGGCAAATCTGCCGGTAGCAGCGCTTATTGTCGCCTATTTCATCACCAGACTGCCCTGGATTTTTATGGTGCCGATGCAAGGGGCGCCCGATGAATTCTCCCATTTCTGGGTCTTCAAATTTATGTTGGAAAACATGCATCTGCCTGACGCAGCAGAAGTGGCAAAGGGTGGACCCTCGGCAGTCTACGGCTCTCTTCCCCAGCTAGGCTATCTGCCCCATGTGGCAGCCGCCAAACTGCTTTCTTTCCCTTTCAATCTAAATGATCCCTCGCGCACCGGACGGTTTGGCAGTTTGCTTATCGGTCTGCCTCTGGTTTTTGCAGCCCGTTATATCGGTAGAGTGGTCTTTAGCAGAGAAAAGATCAAGGCAGAAGCAGTACCATGGCTGGTTGTCTTTCATCCGCAGCTTATTTTGGTGCATGCCTATATCAATAACGACAGCACCGCCATCACTCTTTCGGGCATAGTGCTGGCCCTTTTGGTCTGCACCCTGAAAAATGGACCGAAGTACAAAATCACCCTGGCCCTTGGTCTCTGCCTGGCTTTCTTAGCCCTGACCAAATATTCGGCCTACGCTCTCTTTCCGGCTGTGGCTCTAGCTTTTTTGCTAGCCTTTTTCAGTTTCAAAATCCCAATCGGCAAAGCGCTCGCCCATTTAGCTCTGCTGGGCGGCAGCACCGCCCTTTGTCTACCTTGGTTTCTGCGCAATTTGAGCCTCTACCCCGGTGATGCCCTGGGCACTCGCACCATGTTCCATACCTGGGCGGTGACCTATCACCGCGATCTCAATTTTCATATGAGTTTTTGGCAAGTGGTGAAAGAGCACCGCTGGTGGCGCTCCATACTCTTTTCCTTTTGGGGACTCTTCGGCTACATGGACATTTATATGTGGCGCTGGGTCTACTGGACTTATTTCTCTTACATGCTGCTTGGCCTTACAGGCAGCCTAAGCCTTGCCTTCAGACAGTGGAAGAAACCGTTGCCGGACAGGCTCAAACAAATTTGGGCCGTACTTTCAGCTACTCTTATAGCCAACTTACTAGCCATGGTATATGCTTCCTCCACCAATCTCGGCGGAGGACAGGGGCGCTATCTTTTTCCATCCGAAATCCCTATTATTTGCATTATGGTTAACGGTTTGCCGAGCCTTATTGACCAAAACATCGCTGGTATCACGGGTAACACCTTAGGCCTATGGAAGAAACTATTCCTCCCCTCTCTAATTATTTTCAATACCGCCTGTGCAATAGGATGCTTTTTCTATCTGCTTTCGCGCTACGGTTTGACTGCCGGTCGGACCTATTGAGCTATTGAGCTATTGAACCATTGAAAAAGCAGATGACTATGAAAGAGCCGCTAAATGCCAAACTGACAAGATGGATGAGATCGACGATCTTTGTCTACAGCATTTCAGTCTTGCTTTCCTTTCCTTTGGCGGTTGCCGTGGTCGCCCTCGTCACACCGGCGGTGGTACCACTGCAAGCAGAAACCGCTGCCATCGGCGTCAAGCAGTTCATCAACAGATCGGGGCGTGAGCACGATTTAAATTCCCTGGAAATCACCAGACTCTTGGAACGTTACAATCTCTCCTGGCTCTATATCACAGACGGCAGCGCCAAACCATCGGCTGAGTCGGCTCGGTTTGCCCCCTATCTAAGCGATTATCCGATGCGCAGCGGTTATATCAAGCTTAGAGAAACCAACTACTATGAAGCGGTAAGCAGCTTGCAGTCTGGTTATCTCATTCATGTGGGCATAGACGCCACCTTTCCGGGTCTGCCCCTTTCAGCACCGGAAGACTTGCTCTTCTTCTGGAATATGCCTTTCCGCGGCGGCTCTATGATCGCTATCTTTCTCATCTCGGCGGTCCTTAACTTCCTTGTCCTGGCCCGCATTTTCCTAGAACCTCTGGCGAAGTTTTCTAGAGAAATCAAAAATCTAGCCGAATCGCCCGCACCAAGCACAGTAGCATTCGATAAAATCCAACTCTCCCCAATGGCTTCCAGCGAATTATGGAATCTCAAAGGAGCCCTGCATGACTTTATAGCGGCGCTGAGCGAGAAAGAGAAAGAAGCTAGGGAAGCCTTACAGAAACAAGGAGGCGAAGCCGGTCCCTGGCTCAAACCTTCTGAGAAGGAACTGCAAGAAGTAAGCAATCAAAGCCTGCCGAAAGTCAAATCAACCGGTCACAAAGCTACCGTACACGCCCTCAAAGCCCTAAAACAATCAGAAGAAGCCTTTGGAGAAAATATCACCGAAGGAGTAATTGAAAGATTCCCGGGTCTGGTTACCGGGGTGGTCTTTATGAAGGGCGAAGTGCTGGCTGGTAAAGCCACCACCGAAAGCATCGTCAAGTCTGCCGGTCTAAAAGAAGGACAACTTTTGGAGCTGGCGGCGCTCAATCTACAGCCCCTCTTTGAACAAGCGCGCACCGCCGGTAAAGCCATAAATCTTGGTCCGATGTCGATGAAGCGTACCGGTCTTGACTCTGTTATGGTCAGATTGAACGCCCAACATATAGTCATGGCCCCGATTAGACACCGCAGACGCTATCTCGGCTTTCTTTTGGTGTTGACAAAAGAAGCTCTTGGTCCCGACCAGATAAGAGGGTTGGAAAGACTGCTGGACCAAACCGCCGGTCTCTATAACAGTCTTTTGCAGCGCGAAGAAAAAGAAGAGCAAATCTGGAGCGACCCGCTCACCGAATTGCGCAACAAAGCCTACTTACAAGAGTCGGTCTCAGATCTGAATAATTCTATGGGTATTACCAGCGGGCAGACCTATGCCATAGTCTATTTTAGTCTCAACTCTGAAAGCGGCAGTTGCGACAACAATCTAGACAATTACGCCCTTTCGGTGGCGAAAGCCATGAAGCACCTGAAAGAAACGAAGCACCTCGCCAAGCTTGGCGATCTGAGCAAACTAGATTTAGCGAGAGCCCAGCCACTTGAGTTTGCCATAATCATCAGAGGTGAAAACGAGACCTTTTATGAGCAGTGCTGCCTAGAACTCGGTCGCCTCCTAGAGACCGGCTTGCGCGCCGAAAGAACAGTGGTACACAATCTAGTGATCAGCCTTGGTCTGGCTGTGTTTCCTTTTGATGCTATGAAAGGCGACGATGTGCTGGCCAGAGCCAAGCTAGCCATGGTACTGGCTGAAAATCTAGCCAAGCCCGAGAATAATCCCATTCCACCAAATGGCTACAGGGTGACTTTATCTCTGGCCAAAGCCCGCAACGTACCGGACAATTTCAAGCCCTTACGCAAGTATACAGCCGTCAAGGGCGAGCTTGGTGTCATGGACGGTGCCGAAGTGATTCAGTCGATGGCCAGCGGCGGACGCACCGGCGTGCTCACGGTCGAAGACCCGGTCACCAATCGTCAATTCACCCTACTGGTCGAAGACGGTAAAGCCATAGGGGCCGAACTAGGCAAGATGCAAGGCATGGATGCTCTCATGGAATTTGTATCGACCTTCGAAACCGGTACTTTCGTTTTTTCTGAAAAGCCGAGCCTCGACAAAGAAGCTCTCCAGATCAAAAGAATGCCCATGCCCTCAATCATGAACTGTCTTATGGATTCAGCCCTAGCCACAGACAATCTGACTGCAGCCAGACAAATCATCAAAGATCTGAGAACTCCCATCATCGCTCAATATTCCGACGCAGCCTGGCAAGAGCTCTTCAGGCACGAAGAGCCAGGGCAAAGAGAACAGCATCTGCTCAAGGAAATAATGCGAATGGCCGATGGAAGATTTGGCTTGGAAGCTATTTTCGGGGCCCTGTCTTATGCCCCGACCGCCATGGTCTGGCATGCCGCCGCCAGACTAACCAGCCACGGTCTAATCGGTTATGCAGTCAGGCGATAAAGTTCAGACATAGATTTAGACATATATT
>JAFLCK010000015.1:0-128192 GCA_017303615.1 Obscuribacter phosphatis (SeqCode) | reverse complement strand
TCAATCTCAGGCGTTGGGAGCCTGCATATCCTTGAACATCACGATGGGATAGTTGTTTCTTTGAGCCACCAGTTTAGACGCCTTGGCTGCGCTGACTAAAAGACCCATATCTTTGCAATCCTCAGGAATTCCTGCTACACCAAAAGCCATCGCCAGATTATCGACACCTGGCAGCAAAGGACCGCGAAGATTCTCAAGAATTCTATGAGCCAGCATCGCAGCCGAGGCAGGTTCGGTATTCGGCAGCAAAATTGCATAAGAGATCGTCTCAAAATGAGCAAAAACGTCCAAGGGACTGAGCATTCCCCGAATCCGAGAAGCAGCTTCTTTCATTGCTGGTATCGAAAGTGGTTCAAGACTATTTGGTAAAAGCATGCGCAGTTCGAATACTATAAGAGAACAGGGCACCTTATATAACTGATAGCGAGTGAATTCCTGATCAAGAAAGAAGTGAAAATTCGGATAGGAAACAATGCCTGTCTCTGGTCGAGCAAGCAGAGTGCGTACTCTTTCAATGGCAGCTTTATCAATTAAGGAAGACTCGAGAAATGAGGTCTTATCTATCTTGGAAGGCTTTTTGGCAATAGTGATTAGATCGCACTGTACCAAGTTGAAGATAATAGCGACCCAGTCTTTTTTGACCATTGGTTTGCGGCGCAGTAAATCAAAAAGGCTGGTGCAACCGTCAAGGGCTATATAGAACTGTTTCTGCAGTTCAGCCGGCACGGGCGCTCCAGCACTGACACGTCCATCAAATTCCGACTCGCTGAGATTGGGATACTTCTTATCTAGATACGACTCCATCTTCAGTCCCTGTTCCATGAGGAACTTACTCTGGTCTAGCAGGGTGATGCCTTCCATCAATATGGCATCAAGTCTGCGACCGATGGTGCGCTGAATTGTTTTCTCGTCGCGATAAAAGTAAAACTTGCCTTTTTCCCAAGTGACTAGTTCCATAAGAGCCTGATCCCCAGCCACATCAAGGGCGCTGGCATGCAGGAGCACACCCTCTTCAAAGAAGAGTTCGGAAGCAGCATTGCCGGCATCGACAAATAGACGTCCAGTCATTTTAGCCATCACTATCGACTGCAAAAGGTTGGGAATGGACATGTCTTCGAGCTGCCCTTCCATAGTGGCATCTCGAGTCGACTTGCTGGTATTGACCACAGGATAGCGAGTGCCCGATGTTGCCTGCATACCGAGCAAGGAAGTGCTGTAAGAGCTGGTTGTGTTGGAAGTGAATTTGGAAGCGTCTAGAACCACCTGCTGCGACCCGTCGTCGTTAGCAACGACCTCACCGGTGCATTCCGCCAAAACCAAATTGTAAATCAAGGTAGGATCTCCTGAGGCATAACGCCACAGTTCATTGATGGGCTGACGAATTTCACGCTCACCAAAAGTCCAGAGTGGGTCTCCACCTCCGGCAATGAATATGACAGTAAGCAAGAGCTGCAAATTATGCCCCGGCTTTGGCCAGGTTAATTCCACCAGGCGACCTTCGTTGTTTCGAGCCTGGTCTAGAGCCTCAGTCAAGTGTTCTACATCCGGCATCCTAGAGAGCGGATCCATCCGGAGAGGAGGCAATGTATTGTCTTTCTTTGGTCTGTACATTCTGACTTAAGCTTCCATCTATCTTTTCGGACTCTACCGCCCCCAAAGCTTAGCGCTTGCCTCCTTTTCCTCTTTACCAATACCCACAATTGCCAACCAATAATCCGAGCTTAATTATCCCCTTTAATCTACTACTAATTAGGTTAGCGAGCCTCGAGGCGAGGCATAGCAATCTGGGAGGACCAAATGTCCAAAGGTAAAGACCGAAAAGCTCATCTCAAAGACCTGGAAAAACTCCTAGTCAACTACCGCGTAGACTCGGGAGATGGCTTCAAACTGCAGGATTTCGACCCTTCCAGCACAGACGGCATGGAAGAGGGCAAGGAAAGAGCGCAAGCACTGCTTGTCAGAGGAGTCGACTGGTTATCAGAACTTCAGGACAGACTTTATGCACAGGACAAGTACGCCTTGCTGTGCGTCTTCCAAGCTATGGACGCAGCCGGTAAAGACGGCACCATCAAGCATGTAATGTCAGGGGTCAATCCCCAAGGCTGCCAAGTCTACTCTTTTAAGCAGCCGAGCAGCGAAGATCTGGACCATGATTTCATGTGGCGCTATATGAAATGCCTGCCTGAAAGGGGCAGAATTGGTATTTTCAATCGCTCTTATTATGAAGAAGTTTTGGTGGTTCGGGTGCATGATCAACTTTTGCAAAAGGAAAAAATCCCCGAGCGACTGATAACAAAGAAAATTTGGGATGAGAGACTGCAAGACATAAAAGCCTTCGAACGTTATTTGAGTCGCAATGGTGTTGTTGTCCTCAAGTTCTATCTCAATCTCAGTAAGCAAGAACAAAAGAAACGGTTTCTCGCCCGCATCGATGTGCCTGAAAAGAATTGGAAATTCTCCTCCGCCGACGTCGAAGAGAGAGGATACTGGAAGGACTACGCTAAAGCCTATCAAGAGGCGATTGCCGGAACCGCAAGCGCAGAGGCACCCTGGTATATCGTGCCGGCCGACAATAAGTGGTTCACACGCTTGGTTGTTATTGCAGCCATAGTTAAAACCCTGGAAAAACTTGATCTCAGATATCCACAGTTGGAGAAGGATCAGCTCAAGAACTTAGAGAAAGCAAAATTGATGCTCCAGTCGGAGAAGAAATAAAGGAGAAGGATTGTGTTCGACCGCCTCATGAATATATTCAAAGCCATGTTCAATGCCGGTGTCAGCAAGATGGAAACACCGGAGATTCTGGCTGAGCAAGCCCAGATGGAACTGGATTCGAGTGTGAAGAAAGTACAAGAGGCTCTCACCGCTTCTATAACTAATGAAAAGATGCTGGAACAGCAGCTCAAGAAAGCGGAAGAAGAAAAGCAAAGCTGGGAAAAACGTGCCGCCTTGGCAGTCGGGCAAAACAACGATGAAGTAGCCAGACAATGTATCTTGAAGAAGGTCGAGTTGACCAAACATCAAGAAAGTCTCACAGCCCAGCTCACAGAGCAAAAGAAAGCCTCAGCCGATCTGAAGCGCCGTTATGGTGAATTGGAACTGCAGCAAAAAGATTTCCAGCGCAAGAAGCAAGCCATGCAAGCGCGGTCGAAAGGTTCGGATGCCATCGCTAAAGCCAATGAGCTGGCTAGCGGCACAGGCACCTCAAGCATGGACAAATGGGAAGAAAAAATCAGGGCTAAAGAAATTAAGAATGAAGCCCTGCAGGAAATGCGAGGCATTTCAACCAATATGGAACAGCTGAAAGCCCTTGACCAGCTGAGCGAGGTCGACCAAGAGCTAGCCTTACTCAAAGCCAAAGTTGAATCTAAAGACGAAGGCAAGCCCAAGCTAATTGTTCAAAACTCGGCTGATGATGCTATCGACGCCGAAGTTGTAGATGACAATGTGCCCATGCTGCTCGACGACAAAGAAAAGAAATAGTCTGCAATTAGCTAGAGAGTGAAGAGATAATCGACTATCTTTTCTGCTTCATCTTTAGATATGGCTTGGTGCGGCATCAAGGCAGCAGCCCTGCCACTGCCGAAAATCTCAGGGAACTGCTTACTTTGTTCTTCCGGACTGAGCAAGCGAAAAGTAAGCCACTGCCGCCCCCTGTGCCCGCCTATACCGGCAAGAGTCGGTCCCAGCTTGCTGTCACCACCAGAAATGGCATGACAGCCACTGCATTGATATTTAGCAAAAAGAGCCCGCCCTTCTTCCGACTTCTTTGATTGAGGCGCCGCTTGATACTCTAACGGCGGCAAAGAAATAAGATAGTCGGTCAATGATTTCAGTTCATCGGTCTTCAAGGCAAAAGCAGGCATTTTCACCAAGCCAGCTTTGCTGGCTTTGGTCAAATTCGCTCCTGCTCCTATCTTCTGCTCGATAAGGCTCCGTCCCAACTTAGACACCCCGTCCAGGGGCGGCGCGAACCTTCCGCCTCTGCCCTCCACGCTATGACAAGCCATACAGCCTTTCTCAAAGAAAAGCTTGGCTCCCTTTTCAATTGATTGAGCAGTAACTTTAGCTTGCATCGGCGAAGACCGCTCTTGAGACCCCACCAAAGACTTATCTGAAGCTGACTTATCTGAAATCTTGCCTGTTGAGCTGTTTTTTGAATTACCTGAAGCTTTATCTCCTGAAGATTTAGCTGGTAAATGTGACTGCACCAATAGTTCGCGGTCCGGCTCGGGCAAGGTGAGCAAGTAAGAAGCAATTAAGCGGGCATCGGCTGAACTCAGCAATACATGACTCATTTGAATACTTTCCATGAGAGTATGCTCTCGCTTTTCCGAAATGCGAGCGATTATTTGATCACCAGTCAAATGAGCCCCTATGCCTGACAACATTGGTCCTATCTTGCCACCCTTTAACTTGCTCCCATCAAAGAGAGAATGACAATTCATACATCCGCGGCTTCTGAAGACTTTCTCACCGGCTTGGCTGTCTAAAGTAGGAAAGGCGGCTTTATAAGTCTTACTGGGCAGATAAAAATAGTCGTCTTTATCTGCAGACGCCGACTGCTCTATCTCCGGCGCCGTACCGGGTCTAGCGGCAACCCAACTGAATGAACAGAAGAGAAGCGAACCCAGAGAGAGAGCCCAGAATGAACCGGCTGCTTTAGATAGTCGGGCATAGATAACTTTCAGCATGTTTGTCTCATAATTTACTGAATTGCTTTGACTATATTAAAATCTTCAGGTCGACAGCGTCTCGTCCAGAAGAATGAAATTGCAAATGAAACCAATCAGCCAGTCAGTTATGGAAACCCTAGTTTGCAGGCGGATACACTCAGAAAAGCCCCGGAAGACTATGGTAGCCCTGGGTCAGACAGCCCTTTTACTCTTCTATCTTGCCCTTTTATCAAAACCGGCAGCCCTTGCTATTGATATTGAAGGAGCAGGTCAGGGCTATCACAAAGACTTTTCCAATGCGCACCACTGGTCAAGCAAGTTCGACGACAAAAAAAGAGACCTTTGGCAAAAGCCTGAACAGGTTATAGACGCCCTCGCTCTCAGAGGTGATGAGCGAATTGCCGACCTCGGCGCAGGCACGGGCTATTTTGCCTGGCGCCTGGCTGAAAAGCTCAAGAACGGAGAAGTTTACGCCCTAGATAGCCAACCTGATATGGTGCAGTTTCTGAAAGAACTAGCCAGTAAAAGAGGCTTGAACAATCTAAAAGTAGAGCTTGTGGACAGTCAACAGCCTAAGTTACCAGAGAGAATCGACCTGGTTTTGATTGTCAACACCTATCATCACTTAGACTATCGCACGGCTTACTTCGAGAGACTGAAGTCACAACTGCCGAACCAGGCTAAAGTTGTGATCGTCGACTTTAAGCCCGAAAGTCCAGAAGGACCACCCATAAAGATGCGTATCAGCAAAGAAAAGGCCGTGGATGAAATGGGTAGAGCCGGCTTCACCCTAGAGAAGAGTTTTGATCTACCGAGACAGTACGGATTAATTCTCTCTTGCCAATCAGCAAATCAAGAAAAGACAGAAAAATAGATGAGAATTCTGGTCGCTATCGACACCAAGAGTAAAGACTCTACCATCATTGAGATTCTCGATACAGTTTTGGGCATGAGCTGGCCTGACGGCACCGAAATCAATATTTTCACTGCTCTAAAAAGAGACGATGCCAAAATTCTTGAACGTCTGGCGGCGCTTGCCCAGTATATTCAAAATGAGCTGCCTCATTGCCGCGTCTTCTATGATATCGCCCATGGTGAGGCAAAAGATGCCATCATCAAAGAAGCTCGCAAGTGGAAGGCCGACCTACTTATCTTGGGCAGCCGGGGCTTCCGAGGTATCGAGCTTCTTCTCACCGGCAGCGTCTCTCAAGGCGTACTTTCCCAGGCACATTGTCCAGTGCTCTTGCTCAAGCCGCACCTGAAGGATTTGGCCCAGCAACTGAACCGCAGTTTTCATAGTGTCATCGTTGCCACCGACGGCAGTATTTACAGCCGGGCCACAACTCGCTGGCTGAGCCGACTGGGTTTTCCATCTTCGACTCGCTTCAAATTGGTTTCGGTATTGCAAGAAACAAAAGAGCGTCTGCTTAGTATCGCCGATACCGACATTGAGATCGATCCCGAGCACTTGCGAAGAGCCGCGCACCAAGAAATGGAAGAGGCGGCGCAGTCGCTTTTGGCGGCATTTGGAGCAGCCAATATCACACGCCATATAGCTGACGGCGATCCCCGTGATGTAATTATCGAACTAGCCGACGACTGGCAAGCCGATCTAATCGTCATGGGCTCACATGGTAAAACAGGCTTGACCAAACTGTTGCTCGGTAGTGTTTCGCAGGCAGTTTCTATTTATGCACCATGTTCGGTGCTGATTACCCGAGAGATTCTAAGCGAAGAAGACCTCGACGAACTTAAGCAAGAAGAGGCGGAAGCAAGGGGCTATAAGCCCGATGACGGCTTTGATGTAGATTTTCGCCCCCACGTTCATCCAGGCGGCATGTGAAAATAAAAGAGCCAACCAAGAAGACTAAAGATCTACTAAGCAAGCCTCTCTGATTAAGCCTTATAAATCAGACAAAACAAGAAAGTCGCATCAGTCGCCAAAAACAATCTGCTTTGGCAAGGTCAGATCGTGGAACTTTGCCATGTTCAAATGATCTTCTGCAGCGATTCTGTTGCCCAAGCGGTGATAGCAATAGGCACGAGCCAGATGATAAGCCGAATTATTGGGATTGTCGACGAGAAGCCCTTTCAACTCTTGATCGGCTTTAGAAAAATTACCCAGCTGGATCAGTATCTTGGCTTTACGAAAGTAATATTCAGGCTCATTGAAGTGTGCCGCCTGTTGAGCGCAGGCTTCCTGGTAAGCCCTGCGGGGATCGCTTTCATTGCAGAAGTAAGCTTGGGTCAAAGTCAAAACTTTGGAATCGCCCACATAGGTGGACCTAAACTCTTCAGCTAAGCCACCGGGCTTGACCAAAGTATTCTTATCGTTTGCGTTCTTTTTAGCGGCGAGTTTGGCAGGTTTGCCAACCAAGGCAGAACTATCCGGTTCCAGATCAAGAGAAACAGTCTCAGGAATTATGCGCGGTGCAGAGGGGACGGCAGCCAAACGAACATCGCTACCTTCCCATTTGGTATGCAAAACAGGATTCTGTTCAGCACCGGCATAATCTTCCTTTACTTCGTCAGAGACCATGCCGCAGATTTTTTGGAAAACCTCAGAAACCGTTGCCCCTGGATTACTTCGTAATCCTTCAATAAGGTTATGGGTGAAGACACCATTCTTATAGCGCTTCGACTCCCAAGACCTCTCTTCGGTCTGACTGGAGCAGATAACCATCTGGCCAAGCCCCTCGGCCAAAGCCTTGGCATCGAAGTTACCAGTGCGCACGATACCCTTGCCTCCGGCCGCAGTGCTGCCACTGTGACAGGCATCCATAATTAAGATGATGCGATTGGCTTCGGTCCGCTCCTTGAGCCTGGCAAAAATCTGCTTCATATCGACGCCGGACACATAAAGATCGTCGGGGTCGGAATCGTAAGCAACAATGTAATTGGCGCCTTTACTGTCCAGCTGCGAAGGACTGCCATGGGTAGAGAAGAAGATGACGACAAGATCATCGGGTTTGACCAGCCGAGGCAGCCCATGGCTGCCTAGTTCGGAGAGTATACGCCGTTGTGTCGCCTTTTCGTCTAAGAAAATACGCACATGGTCGGGGGCGAAGCGGGCTTCTTTCACTAAGTACTGATAGAAATCTTGGGCATCCTTACTGGCATACTTCAACTTAGGAATCTTGGCATCGGCAAAATCGCCGATACCGAAAATCAAGGCCCATTTATCTCCAACAGGTCTATTCACCTGGGCGGCCAGGGTCTCCTTTGCATCTTTGGCGCTGACGGCTTCCTCAGCCGCCACAGCCGGGGGCTGAAGACTGAAAAGCCCGGTCAATAGAGACACCAAGGTCACCAAGGCGATCCTGTATACCGGCTTTCCTCTAACTCCCCTTTGCTCCATTTCTCCCCCTAAATGCTCAATTTCAAGCTCTATTTTACACTTGCCTGACCTACCAAAGCAGAAGACAAATTAGGCTTGCCTCTTCCCTGTCTATACAAAGTTTGCCTATACATAATTTACATGCCAGGCGCCTCTGCACAATTTCGTCACAAGTGAAAGCTAAGGTGAAATATATAAGTCAAACAGACAAAAGCTTGCAAACAGAGGAGTCGCATATGAAAGATAACTGCTTCACAAGAACGCTCTCACAGATGAACCTGCCCGATAGAGAAGCGTTGCAAGAAGTCAGACGCAACCGCAATCTCAGTGAAAAGTCCGAACTGAACAAGAGACATCTAGCCACCTTGCAAAACATACCAGCCCTTCTAAACCCGAACACAAGTAACGAAAAAGAAGAGAAAGTGATCAAAGCCAACGACCTGCCTCTCCATCTAAGAGCCGCAGTAGAGCAGGGCCAGTCACCGGCTCTTGTCATAATTTATTTTCCTGGTCTGGAAAGCCTAGCCCAAGTATTCGGGCAAGAGGCACTCTTGATGGCCAAACAATTCGCCCTCGGTACTGTTACTTCAATGTTAAATGCCGGTGAGAAATTGGTCACTCTCACAAATGAAAAACTCGGTATTTTACTTTGCAACACTAGCGAAGTGGCATTGACCAATTTGGCTAATCGCATCGGCATGTACTTCAACAACCAATGCTTCTACGCTTTTGGACAGCCACTATATTTAATACCAAGTGTGGGCGCCTCCAGCTTTCTAGATCCGACGAGAGATGTGAGCAGAAAAAATTGGCAGAACATTCCTCTGCTTATTGAGAACGCTAATCTGGCAGCCGATCAAATCGCCTCACAGGGGGGCAATTCTTACAAGCATCTCCCTGTTTTTATCGGGCTGAAAAGCTGACATGATTTTGCCATTTTTCCGCCATAAGTTTGCCATCTTCTATAGGGCTTTCTCACAATAGACCTTAATTAGTGTTTCTCCCATTGTGAGAGCCCAGGCACGGCCATATTGTGAGGGCCACCCCCAAGCGAAAAAGAGGCCCTAATCTTGACTGATAAAGTTGCCGAAAAAGCACCCGATAAACTAGAAGAGGCACCGCTTAATCTCAGTTTGCCTGCCGATTTCGATAAGCAAGCCTTGTCGAATCAATCATGGGCTTTGCTGGATAAGAATGGAACCAAAGAAAAATTCAAGGACGCCGGTATTAGCTTCAACAATGAAGACGGCAAGTTGAAATTTGATCTCGAAAACAAGCATGATACCTGGTTGCAGCTAGGCGCTGTCTCCTATCACCAGAATAGAGAAGCAAACTACCGAGAGACAAACTATGGCATTGGCATTTTGCGTCGACTTGATGATCAGTCGGCGTTTTCAGTCGGCTACTACCGCAACAGTCTAGACAAAGACAGTTTTTATGCCGCTTATCATTACACCCCTTACGAACTGGGTCCAGTCAAACTGGGCATGCAGGTGGGAGCAATCTCAGGCTATAAAGCTCTAAAGGGTCTTCCGACACCGATGCTCTTGCCCTTGGCTACAATTGAAGGAAAACACATAGCCGCCGACCTCACTTGCATACCACCAATAGGAGGAGTATCAGCCGTCTGCGCCGCTCAGTTTCGAGTAAAATTCTAAGTGATAAAGTGCTTCACTTTTGGCGCTTCCTTTAAGGTAGCACCAGGCAGACTTTCGAAATAAGCCAACATCTGGCGAGCATCCCTTTGCCCGAGCTTCACTCCAAGAACCGCCACCAGAGAGACAAAAGAAGGCATCAAAATTAGCGGCAACATGATCAGAATAGCGCGACGCCAATCGACAAAAATTTCAGAAAAGCCGACAAGCATAACAAGCAAAAGGCAAAGCATAACCACCGGCACAAGCAGCTGCACAGCCGGGCTCATCACTATGCGAAACTCTAATCTACTATAACCTCGGGTATAACCTCGGGTCTGCTCCCGACCAAGGGACGAGCAGCTCTCGCCTGTTTCGACAAAGCGACCAGAGGCTATCGGACCCCAGGAATTTCTCAGTTTGGAAAATATCCAACGCAAATGGAAATCACGACTACTAAGCCTACCGCAAAAACGTTTCCCGCTTTGGGCGGCGAAGATACCACTGGCGGTATTATCTTTCAAAACGGCAAGAAGCTCCTCCGGGCTCAACTCCACGTCGACTTGATAGAGAGTGTCGCCATAGGGCTTGAGGAAGAAATTGAGAAAATCGGCAAATTTCATTTCAGCTTTGTCTAGAAATAGAGGCCTGTAAAAGCGCTATTTTAACCTTTAAAAGGGAAGCATGTCCGCTTCAAGTTTC
The DNA here is from genome assembly GCA_017303615.1 of Obscuribacter phosphatis (SeqCode). Taxonomy (GTDB): domain Bacteria; phylum Cyanobacteriota; class Vampirovibrionia; order Obscuribacterales; family Obscuribacteraceae; genus Obscuribacter; species Obscuribacter phosphatis_A. The sequence goes on along the minus strand of JAFLCK010000015.1, from coordinate 117,843 downwards.
TTGAGCGCTGTTTCTTCTTTCTGAGCGCCGGCAATATCTCCGGTCTTCTTCAAAATAGAGATTAGTTCTAGACGAAATTTGTGATTGGTCGGACCTAGTTTCACAGCTTCCCTCAGCCCAGAAAGGGCCAGGTCGGTCTTGCCCAATCTCTCATAAGCAAGCGAGCGCCTGGCAATTAATTCTGAACGAGCATAAGGAGTACCGTGCAAAACCTCAAGAAGCCCATTGAGATGGGAAATAGCTCGAGTCCAGTTCTGCCTTTTCTCATCAACTAGAGCCATTAAATCAAGCACAGCTGGGTTGCGAGGCTGCTCTTTCAAAACCGGCTCCAAAATTTGGGCGCCTTCTATATACTTGCCGGCCCCCACTAAAGCCCGACCATAAGCGATGCGAGCATCGGCATCGGCAGGCGCCCCTTCATAGAGCAAGCGTGCCGTAGAAACAGCCAAATCTTGGTCACCCCGCTGGGCAGCCAATTTTGCTTTCAAGGTGAGAGCCTGGCGATTACGCGGACTAAGTTTGAGAGCTTTATCAAGCAGCCCAAAAGAGGTTTTCTCGTCCTCTGAAATCTCATAGACTATTTCAGCTTTGCGCACCAAATAATTGGCATTTTCAGGTTCGATGGCGAGGGCCCGCTCAATCGAACTGAGCGCTTTGTGCAAGTTATTCCTTGAGGACATATAGCGACCGGCCAGCTCATAGTGCGAATTTCCGGCACCATTGGCGCCGTAAACGACAAGAGGACCAGGCGCCAAACAAGCCAAACAAAAGCAAAGTAGGCAAACAAGAATAACTGTTAACTGTCGGCTGGGCTGAGCCATCTAAGATCACCTCTACTTAGATATAATTGCCCAGAGAGCAAGCTTGATAAGCATATGGAAATTCAAACTCAAATTCAAAATATTTCTGCCTACATGTTTAGACAGATAGAAGAGCCGGAAAAATGGCTGCCTATCTTGAAAGAGAAAGCCGAAGAGCTTTCTTTGAAGGGTACCATACTGCTTTCCAAAGAAGGGATAAATCTCTTTCTAGCAGCACCGGCAGCAGATCTCAACCAGTTTCTCGACTTTCTCAGACAAGACTCTTATTTGGGCAGCGATTTCGCCAAGAAATTAGTGGTCGGTTATACAAACTATCAACCTTTTGGGCGTATGGTGGTGCGCATGGTGAAAGAAATCATCACCATGCGTGTGCCTGGCATAGATCCAGAAAGCGAACGAGCCCCTTGGGTGCAGCCTGAAAAATTGAAAGTATGGCTGGATCAAGGCACAGACGATGAAGGTAGAGAGATAGTCATGCTTGATACCCGCAATCTTTTTGAAGTAGAGATGGGCACTTTCGACCAAGCGGAATATCTCAACATCGACAAGTTCAGTCAGTTTCCTGAAGCAATCAAGGAACTGGTGGAAAACCAGCCCAACCTCAAAGATAAGACAATTGTTTCTTTCTGTACCGGTGGCATACGCTGTGAAAAAGCCGCTCTATATTTGCAAGAGCTTGATTTGCCCAAGGTCTATCAACTTGACGGCGGGATTCTTGGCTATTTCGACAAAGTGGGCGGCAGCCACTGGCAGGGGGAGTGTTTCGTCTTTGATGACCGTATTGCTCTTTCGCCCGACCTAAAAGAAACAAAGAAAGACTACGCAGGACGCACCCGAAGGAATACCTAAATTGGATTTGCGATCAGTTCTACTGACGAAAGCGCGCCGCCAGCCAGCTGAGCACTTTATTCTTGGGTTCCCATTGCTGTCCTTTGTCGAGAACTTCGAAAGCGGCACGAAGATCTTTATGAGCATCCAGGGCCGACTGATAGCGCTTCTCTCTATCTTTGGCCAGACAACCGGCAACAACTTTATTTAGACGATTTAGAGCCTCGCCCTCCAGACCTTTGACCTCAAGCTTTGGCACAGGCTCTTTCAAATGTTTCAGCATCACGCCCACCGGCTCATCGGCGCTAAAGGGCAGACATCCTTGCAAAAGCTCATAAAGACTGCATCCAAATGAATAAAGATCGGAGCGGTGATCTACTGTCTCGCCACGACATTGCTCGGGGCTCATATATGGCGGACTGCCTACCACCTGACCGCTTTGGGTGACTTCAGTGTTCTGGGGCTCATTTTCAGCCATACGAGCCAGACCAAAGTCGACTATCTTTACGATAAAGCCCGCATCATCACTGCCGGTGAGCATCATATTGCTGGGTTTGATATCGCGGTGCACAATGCCCCGCGCATGTGCATATGAAAGCCCCTCCAAAACCTGCATAAGGAAACCCAAGAGCTCTTTGGTGGAAGGAGCACCGTGCTTATTGACGATTTCTAAAAGACTGGCGCCATCCAAAAGTTCCATAACGAGAAAGGGCTGATTGCTTCTGTCTATGCCAAAATCTAGAACTCGCACAATATTTGGATGAATCAATTCGCTGTTCAGCCTGGCTTCGCGGTCGAAACGCGCCTTGGTCTCGGCATTGGTGCGGGAGTGAATAATCAACATCTTCACTGCCACTGGGTAGTCGTCCTCACGGCGCAGTCCTTGATAGACGATACTAGAGCTGCCTCCGCCAATATAACGAGTGAGCACATAACGCTCGTTTAGAAGCCTACCGATGTAGGGATCTTTTTGACGAGAGAAAGTAGCGGTCTCAGTGCTTGAGAAAAGATGAGGAAAAACTATCTCAGCCATCGGATCTAATTTCTGGCGGAGCGAAAGAATAATCTGAGATAGTCTTAATTCATCCACCGGATGCTCATCGGTGGAGACCGCCTGGGCTAGCTCAAGGGAAGTAGCCTGCCAGTTGGGATACTTACAGGCGGTTTCGAGCACATGCAACTCATCGAGCGAAAGCTCACAGCTCAACTGGCCTCTTTCAGCCCGCAGGCTTTCGGCATCGAAACTGATATCACCCAAATGGTTCGAATAGTGCATTTATAAAGATTACCATTCAAGCCTAAAAAGATTAAGTGAAACAAATAGAGGGTCACTTTACATAAGCCCCAGTCCTTTTGACATCCCGCAAGCCATGTGCCATACTCCAGATTCTGCCGATTTTCCGGCTATATAAGGACATCATTTTGACCACTTTTAAAGATCTCGGTCTTTCCGAGCAAATACTGGAAGCGCTTACACAGCTTGGCTTCGAGACTCCTACACAGGTGCAGGAAGCAACCATACCGGAAGCGCTAACCGGCAGAGACTTGATAGTCTCGGCCGAGACCGGCTCGGGAAAGACTGCCGCCTATGCTTTGCCAATTTTGGAAGCAATGAAAGACACCGAGGCGGTAAAAAAGACTTTTGATAAAGACGCTTTTGAAGCAATCGGAAAATCAATGCGCAAAATGCCGCGCTGGCAGAAAATGAAATGCTTCAAGTTCGAACCTATTCATACCCAAGCCCTGGTCATTGCCCCCACAAGAGAACTGGCACAGCAAGTCAAAGAGCAGTTCTTATTGCTCAACCCCAATCGTGCACTGCATGTAGTGGCACTCTATGGTGGCTCAGACTATGAGAAACAGATGCGCGCCCTCAAGCGCGGCGCCCATGTTATTGTCGCCACACCCGGACGCCTTATAGACTATCTCAATAAAGGTCTAGCCAAGCTTGACCAAGTCAAAACAGTGGTCCTAGATGAAGCCGATCGCCTACTCGATCTGGGCTTCAGCATTCAAATCAATGAAGTGCTTCCCTTCCTGCCGCCCTCTGAAAACAGACAAACTCTGGTCTTTTCCGCCACAATAGACAAACAGGTGGCTGAACTCGCCAATTCTTATCAGAAGAATCCACAGATAATCAAGATTCAGGGCAAGCGCATCGAGCCCAAGACCATTACCCAATCCATTCATTATCTAGAAGAATACGAAAAAGAAAGCAAGCTCATGGAGTTGCTTATCGCCCAGGAAGGCGCAGGCGCCAGTTTAGTCTTTACTCAAACCAAGATAAAGGCAAGCGAGCTGACCCAAAGACTGCGGGCTAGCAATATCAAGGCTGAAGAAATTCACGGTGATGTGCGCCAGAAGCAAAGAGAAAAAACTCTACAGCGCTTCAAAACAGGGGAAATTAGAACTCTAATCGCCACCGATGTAGCCGCTCGCGGCTTAGACATCAAAGACCTCAACTTGGTGGTCAATTACGACTTGCCGCTTTGCGCCCCCGACTATGTTCACCGCATAGGCAGAACAGGAAGAGCCGGCAGAAGCGGTGAAGCGCACTCATTCGTCACTAGAAGAGAACTGGATTTGCTGGATGAGATTGAGACTCTAGTAGGCAGACAGTTGGGTGACGGCAGAAAAGGCAGACAACGTCATGGCGGCGCCAAGGGTGCCGATAGACGCCGTGGCGGCGCCCGCCCACAATCACAAAGAGCAACAGGCGGTAGAGACAGTCAATTCGGCAGAGAAAAAATTGCCGGCTCTTCTTCTGAAAAATCTTTCGGTAAATCTTTCGGTAAGTCTTTTGCTAAAGCCGGTGTCAAAGGGCGCGGACCTCACACCGAGGCTAGAGGCGAATCTAGAGGAGAATCTAGAGGAGAATCTAGAGGAGAATCTAGAGGAGAATCTAGAGGAGAATCTAGAGGCGCTAGAGGCGGCTATAGCAGCAATAGCAGCTATAAAGGCTCAATGAGCAAAAGCAAGTTCAAGCCTGCTAGAGGTCGATAAAGCCTCGTCTTTTCAGCCAGAACAAAAGTCCACCTGAAACAAAAAACATACTGGCCAAGCAAAAGTAATAGCCGGCCGGGATATGCACTTCCGGGATGTTAAAGTTCATGCCGTAGATGCCAGCAATGAGACTGGGCGGCAAGAAAAGAGTGGCTATGACAGTCAGTATTATGGTGGTATCGTTTGTACGCAAACTGAGTCCTGAGACATAGACATCCATTAGGTTGTATGACATGGCGCGGTAGGTCTCAAAAAGGCGTACTATGGCGGCCGCCTCGTCTTGCCTGAAAGCTAATTGCACTCGCCCTTCTTCCGAAAGCACCGGATTAGCCGAACGGTGCATTATCTGAAGTGAAGTTTCGATAGGCCAGACAAAGTTGAGAAAGATCCAGATAACCTGCTGGGCGCGGTTGATCAGCGCTAGTTCCTTCTTTCCGGGTTTCTGAATGATACGGTTCTGAATATCTTCCAACCGCGTACCGCCTAATTGTAAGAGGGCAAAGTAAGCCTCCACCACATCGTGAATCAGTTCCGCCGCCAATCTATCGGCACGTTCCGGTGAAAAAAATTCGCCTCTCTCCATAAGCCTGTGAGTGACCAGAGAGAAGGCATTATCATGACTGAATTGCCTTGTGACAAGCACATTCTTTTGAAAGAACAAATTGACGTCTTCTATGGCGTCGACTCTCTCGCTCACCGAAGGGCGGGGCAGAGAAAGAAACATGCCGTTATGAAAGTCTTCAAAAACCGCCTTACTATGTGGGCTGCGAATATGCTTAACCTGTTCATCGGTGAGATCGAGAAAGTCTTTCAATTCTCTCCAAAAATCAGAACTGAGTGTGCCCGATAGATGCAGCCATAGCACCTTATTTGATACCAACATCTCTGGCAATTGCTTAAAGTCGAAAAAACCAGTCTCTCTCAATCCATCAGCATCGACAAGATATAACCTGACTCGCATTTCCACCTGATCCGGCAGGCAGGGCAGCATAGTCAAAGTCTCTTCATTAAAGGCGAGACGACCTTGTTTAAAATCCAGTTCTTTCATGAGTGCTTATGATACCAATCACTCGCTCAAAAATCGACGCAAGAGCAACTCGCTTTGCGCATGCGCACGAGCGGTATCTCCTTGTAGAGGCAGTCTCTCTTTGTAATAGGCTGAAATTTCGCGGCCGACGCCATCCATGCCACGTTGCAGAGCGGCAGGATTTCTCTTTAGCAAGGCAAAATCGACCTTATGAGCCAAGATTGCCGCAAGCGCCGTCGGCTTTTCCGCCGATGCCGCTGCGCCAGTGCGACGCAACAAGGCATTGGTCTCAGCATCACTAGATATGCCTATGGATGGCAAATGTCCCTTTTTGAGGGCATCCACCACATGCGCCCCTTGCAAATAGCTACCCTCTAGTTCGCCGTCCACCAGGGCTCCTTTAAATTTACGAGTATCAAGCAACACTTCCTCACCAGAAGCACCGATACCTTTCAATTGATGAGGTAAGCCGTCTGCTCTTTTGACACCGCGAAGCCAAGTGACCTGCTCACCTTCAAGCTCTAATGCCGCCTTCAAAGCCTTACCTGTATAGGGCGTATCTTCCACAAGCAGGACACCGTGACCAGACCCAGAAGCCAGATAACGGCCTATCGCCCGTTTAGCAAAAGCCCCCGCCCCCAAAAGAGCGGTCGCCGCCAAGGCGGATTCCACCGGATGCTCTTTCACCACTTTCACTTTCTCTTGCAAAATTGAAAGATAGGAAAGTCCAGGTTCTTCTGCTTTCTCGGCGTTTGCAAAAGCTTGGTCTTTTCTTTCAAGACCTTCTTTACGTTGCGGCTCCAAATCAAAAGCCTCGCTAATTTCCCGGCCCTATGGATACCGGTTATAAAATAGCGAGGCTTTCAATTAAAGTCTCTGGGATAAATACGAAAAGAAATAGCTTCTCTAGAACTGTGATTGCTGGAAAACGATTTTTACTGAAACTATTCTTTAGAACCGACCAAAATGATATTGCAACCAACTTGATAGGGCAGTCCATTCTTAGGATTCTTCAGTTTACCGTTGGCGTAAAAGCCGACCGAACCGGTCTTAAATTCTTTCGCTTCAGCGGTCATTGTAGCCCAGACTTCACCTTGCGGTGTCTTGAATTCAAGAATGAGCGATTTGGGTGCGTCTTCATCAACTACTTTAGCCATCTAGCTTCCTCACTTTACTGATCATCCTCGCCGAATATATTAGCAGTCTCCCCTGCTGTCTGCAAACTGAAACCTGCATCAGGGCTTCTTTGGAGCCTTATTGCTATATTTCAGACGGTCATTCTCTAATACCTTCAATATACTGAGCAAATTTTCGTTCTCTTTGAATTTTGTTTCGCCATAATGAAAATTCTCAAAAACATAGCGCCCCTCTTGCGCTGATAGTTCAGCGACGATGTCCGGTCCCTTGCTCTTTGGCACAGACGGCTCTTTCCACTCAGCGTAGACATCGACGAAAAACTTTCCATCTTTCTTTCGACACTGACCGACTCTGTATCTATCGGCTACATCTTGACCATTTACTATTGGATCAAAGTCTAAACCTACAATTTCATCAGGAGACTTACTAGCGGCGTCTATATCTTTCTTGAGCGCCTTATAGAGCTTGGCGGAGAAATGCTTGCCTCTTACTCTCACAGCATCTTCCAAGGTATGTTTGGGCACATACCATTTATAGAAATCAACAACAAATTGTCGGCAAGCGGCACTATCATCGGCTTTGCCGCGAGCATTAGTAAAATTATCGGCAATAACTTTAGAGTGCCCCGCCGCTGAAGCCTTAGAAACGCTCTTCTCGGCTTGAGCGGCCGGGAGCCCAATTAAATTGAAACCAAGCCATGCCGCGACCATATAGCCAATAAGCTCTTTGCCACCAAGAATGCTACTATCCTTCATCATCTGCCCTTCTGATTCTTTCTGCTTGCTTGTTCTATATGTTTGCTTATTCTTTTACTGGTACTGACAAAACCGGCGGCGGACCCTGCCAGCCTTTGCTGAAATAAACCGGAGTCTGAAGTTTACCGCGATCGCTCAAGACTTCTCGCTCCACAGATTCTTTCAAGTTATCAAAAGCCTCGTTGAGATTGACCTTACCGCCATTAAGACGAAGGGATTCGATAAGCTTGCGGGTAAAGACCGAATTGGGATAGGTCTTCGACTCCCAAGAGACTTGCTCTGGGGCACTGGAACAAATAATTGCCTGACCTTCACCGAGTGCAACTTTCTCAAGATCGAAAGAAGCCTGCCGGACCAGACCCTTCTCCCCGTTCGCACCGGAGGCTCCAGTACCGCCAGTGCCGTGCACCGCGCCGCTATGACAAACATCCAAAACTAGAATTACTCTTCTGGCATGCACTTGTTCCTTAATCATCTGAGAAAGCCATTGCATAGGGATACCACTACTTAGTAAAGCCTCCGGTTGAGTGTCATGAGCGACTAAAAAGTTAACTCCCCCAGCTTCACTTTTAGAGGTGCTGCCATGACTCGAAATATAGACCACCACCAAATCGTCACTGGCGGCCCTGCGCCCCAACCAGTCAACACCCAATTGCTTGATTATGTTCTCTCTGGTGGCATCTTTATCGGTCAAAAGCTTTACATGGTCAGAGGCAAAGCCGGCTTCTTTGATCAGATATTGCGAGAAATCAGTAGCGTCTTTAGCGGCATATTTAAGGTTGATCTGAGAGTCTTGAAAATTTGATATGCCAATCACAAGCGCCCACTTGCTTTTTACAGGAAACTTTGGCGAAGTGGGGTCGTTCTGCGATTTGATCGGCATGTTCAAATTGGCAAAATTCTTGCCCTTCAAATCAGGGTTCTTGGCCAAAATTGCATCCAGTCTTGCTTGCAAAGGCTTAATCTCATCGTCTTTCCCTAGTTTGTGCAAGACTTTGATCAACTGCTTCAGATCGGCTACAGTTCTGGGGCTTTCTAAGCCGAATACCTTTTCTCTTACGGCGAGGGCTTTCTGCAAATACTGCGCGCAAAGTAACTGATCGCCACTGCTTTCTTTAAGCTGGGCCAAATCACTCCACAGCCTGGCCAAAGCTACAGGCTCGCTGTCTTTGCCGCTTTCCATAATACCGGCAGCGGTACTATAAAGAGACAGGGCTTCCTCGGTCTTTCCTTGGACCACCTTCACTTCAGCCATGCTCATTAAAGTCTCAGCTTTTTCTTGATTGAGACCGGCGGCTTCAAGACACTTAAGAGCTTTTTCTTGATATTGCAGGGCTTCATCATAGCGCTTCTGATCTATTAAGACATCGGCCAATAGCTTATATGCCTGACCAGTATTTTGATTGTCTGCACCAAGAGCGGTGCTAAAGATTGTGATACAACTGCGAGCGACATTTTCGGCATCGCCATAGCGCCCCTGATTGCGCAGCACACTGACAATCTTGCTTTTGTCAAAACCCACAGATGTATGACTATCGCCCAGCTGCTTCACATGAATAGCCAGAGCCTTATTCAGCAAAGACTCGGCTTCTTCGTATCGATCTTGAGCAATGGCTACTTCAGCCAAATTTGAATAAAGTGTAGCCATCTGATTACTCTCTTGCCCATAAAGAGAATCGACCATATTGATTGAAGCTTGAATCAATTCGCGGGCTTCTTTATAACGGCTCTGTTCGATATAGACCAAAGCCAAATTAGCTTGACTATAGAAGACTCCACTTTCATCCTTCTTGCTTTTTGCTATCTCTAGAGCCTTCTTCAAGATCGTTTCAGCTTCGCTCAAGCGCCCTTGCATCTGATAAGCACGCCCTAGGGCATCAAAAATCCCTTGCTCTTTCAACGCCGCTTTCAAAATGGTCTTATCTCTCAATCTAAGAGCTTCTTTTAGAGCCACTTCAGCCTCGCTTCCTTTGGCTCTCTCTAGATAAAGTGTGCCAAGGGCGTATAGAACAGTAGATTGACAAAGATACTTGATTGGTCCATTGCCTTGAAATAAAGCCAGCCCTTTCTTATAGAGCGTCTCTGACTCAGCAAACTTATTTTGATTGCGATAGACGGTGCCGAGCAGCATAATTGTGCCGAAAAGCTTTATGTCATCCTTTTTTAGGGCCGGATTATTCTCGCGAATCTCAAGAGCACGACCGAGAAATTCCTGCGCTTTTCTTTGATTACCGGTATGACTATAAGCCTGGCCGAGCAGATCATAAAGATCGGCTATTTTTGCCCCTTGGGGCGGCAAATGTTCGGCATTTTCCAGGGCAGTTTCCAGCTGCTTCAAACTATCGACATAACGATTTTCATTGAAATATTTCTGCCCAGCCTCAAAATAAGTGGAGTAAAGAGGCTCCGCCGCAAAAGTCGGCGAAATAGCGGACAATGAAATGACTAATGAAGCAGCGAGCTTTAGATTCCCGGAAAGAAAAACAAGTTTCTCAAAAAGAAGCACATCGGCAGAAGCCCCCACTTGCAAGCTTGCTTTGCGGTCGGTACAAAAAACAGAAAAAGCTTTCAACTATCTATCCTTATGGTTTATCACGCTAAGATACAAGATTTATAGACTTCAACCTAATTTTCCTGTTCTTTCTTTTGACTGTTCTTTCTTTTGACGGATCTTATATTCTCATTTAGTCTTTATTCTGGTTCTATATTCTTACTAGAACCTCTATTTTTGCCAAGTCTTTAGTTTACGCTGGTCGACCTTATAGTTACTCAGTATTTTACTGATATCAGGGTCATTAGAAATGGCGGCATACTGATCGCTCAACCAAACGGCGATCTTATAACGACGCCAGCCCCGATCGCCAAGAGCAATCTTGATAAGTGCCTCAACCAAGCGCTGAGCAGTTTCACTGGCAAGGGAAGAAATAGAAAGATACGACACTTCCTGCAGAACCGGCTCAGCAAGTTGTTCATTACCAAGCAGTTCAAGAAGGAATTCCGCCCCGCCAATAGAAAGTCCCAATTGCGGGGAATTTACCTCTTCCTTAGAAAACAAAGCGATATGTCTGGTCAATGCTCTTATGGCAGAACTCAGTACTTGAGGCAGAGAGGAACCAGGATCGATGGCGCGAAAATGGGACCTCAGCTTGAGAACCATTTGCTGCAAAGGAAACAACGCCTTTCTAAGCGGAGCTTCGCTAAGTAGGTCAAAGAGAAGATCAAGACCGACTAAATCATCTCTATCTAAAAGAGGCAAAAGTGACTCTAAGAACTGAGGGTCTTTCAATATATCCCCTTCAAACTGGGCTAAATCAGGCTGTTTTGCGCCAAGCTGTTTTCGGGCAAGCTGCTCTAGACCATGGCAAACAAGAAATGGCAGGCTGACAACAGTCGAACCCGATGCTTGCTTTGCTGGTTGACGAGAGTCCAGAACCTTTTGCCAAGCGCGATGCAATGAAGCCCCGGCAAAAGGCAAAAGCAAAAGCGGTTCAATCTTATCAAGTGGAAGGTCTTGATGCTTGAGCGCTGTATCGCAAAGTAAGAGGCGAAAATCAAGCCATCTCTCTTCACCATAACAAGAGAGTTCGGCAACATTCTCTAGAATTTCTTCGATAGCAAAAGACTGCAAAAGCTCGGGGAAACGTTTGCTTAAGGCAAGACCAGCCCGCCCATAGGCAAGAGTGACAGCACTATCGTTCTCGTCTGGATTTCTAAAGCTCAGAGTGGCAAATTCACGCAGATTTTCTTCACTAAACCTGTCAATCAAGTTTTCTATGGCTAAGAGTGATGCAATCTGAGGGGGGCTATCGTTAGCAGACAAAAGACCGCGTATTAGAGGAAGGAGTCGATCGGCTTCTTCACCCAAGGCTATGAGGGTAATAAGCAATTCGGTAGCGTTTTCAAAACTATAGTTCTTAATGTACAAACTTTGCAGTGCTAGAAGACTCTTACAGGTCAAGCCACTCTCTTCGATTTGCTTCTGTTCAAGAAACGGCAGAACATATCGAATCCCCTTCATAAGCTCTTTCAAGATCTGGTCGTAACTGGATAGCGCCATTCGAGCTTCAAAATCTTTGAGACCTGCGCATTCAGCCTCAATTTCTTTGATTAGACGACCGGCATAACTAAGTAAAAATGGGTCTCTGCCCGCCGCTATCACTAGACAAGCGATGGTGCGCTTGATGAAATACTGATCAGTAACGTCTGTCAGTGTAAGAAATTGTCTTACTGCATTTTGCAAATCTGGCGTAGGCGTCAAACAACCTTTATCTGATATAGCAAAGCAGAGCCCTAGCGGTGCCGGTTTTCCTTGCTCAAGAAGTCGCCAAAATGCCCGCTCAAACTCTTCTATGGCTTTACTATCTCGTTCTTGCAAAAACCAAAGAGCTTCCTGAAAAAGAGCTTGCTGCCCTGCTTGACCGGCATTTTTGTTATTCTCCAAAAGGTAAGATAGGACAAGCCTATTGAGGGGAGAAAGGTGGCAGAGCGGATCTTCTGTCTGCACTTCGCCATGGCAGGACTCGATTGCGTCTTGCTTATTGATCAGCTTGCGTCTCTCAAGCAAATCTATTTTTTCTCCGTAAGAGTCTAGAACAAGCCCTTCGCCGACCTCATCCAATAGCTCTACAAGGTCTCGCACAATCTTGGCTTTACTGCCCTTAAAGACTGCCGCAGCTTCCTTTAGCCTCTCATCTTCAGACAAGAAGAAGAGAGTAAATAAGATGTTGATCGCTACAGGCGGTATCTCTAAACCAAGGGCAAGACCTTGCGAAAAAGATGGCGCACCGCCAGTGATATCAAAGCAACCGGGAAAGATGGTTTCTTTGAACTGCGAAAGCTTGAAATAACTTGGTGCCTTAAGAAGTTCGATTATCCAATAAGAGCGCCAGAAATTGCGGCGATAGAGATTGTCTCTGTCATGTCGAGCAGCTTCGAAATCAATTGCGTCACTATCGGCGATGCGCCCGGAAAGATGATAAGGAGTAGCTACTCGTCCTGCCAATTTCGCCCAGCCTTGCTCTTCACATGCAAGCGAAAGGCGCTCGCTTACTGAGCCCTGACAGAGCGCTACTTGGAAGGCAAAATCATCATAGCTGAGAGCCAAAACATCATCGATACAATAAGTATCGTGACTCCATTGGTAGATTGCTTCATGGGGCAGACCCGACGCTTTCGAGAAAAGCGTCCCCCAAATTCCATCGCTGTCACCAGTTCTACCTAACTTAACAGCCCCCATAAAGGCTCCGGCAATCTCCTCGTTTATATTCTCATAGGGATTGGTGATTAATGCCTGCCAAATATTCCCATCAAACCTGCGCACTGTAGCCGGACCGCTTGTTTGAAGGCACTGGTCATCTTGAACTTGACCAAGCCAATAAAGTGTGTCGACGAGAGCGGGCGGAGCCACTCCCCATATTTCTTGCAGGTTCTGAACTAGAGTTTCTCTTTCTCGCTCTCTTTCCTGAAACCTCTCAGCTAGCTCAGCCTGAGAAGCCTGAGAAGGCTGATAGAGCCTGGCAAATTCAGGCAGTTTCATCTGAACGAAATTATCCGGCTCGGCGTTCAGAAAAAAAACATCGAGGTCAAATGCTTCAGCGAGAGACCGACCATCCGATGTGCATTCGGTACCGTCCTTCAGGTACCAGTGCTCATCGTGCTCTTCCCAGTTGGCATTGCTATCGAATTCATAGCGCCAGGTTTCATGATTGGCGGGATACGCTTGATCAGTCTCGCCCTCACATCTAATAAAGACGAAGTGACCACAACGGCTGCCATTCTTCCAAAATCCACGGCTGGCTAGGCTACCATCCGGATGAAAACACTCTATGGAACCGTCATAACTGCCATTCTCATCAAAGTGAGCGACGCAAACCAAAGAGCCTATCTTGCTCCAATAATGCCATTGTCCACTCGGTACTTGTTTTTTCTTGAATTTGGGGCTGAAAGCTCCAAGTTGCCAAAGCTTATCATCTTTATTCCAGGTTGCAGCGTCGGGGACTCCCTTTGGACGAACGATCTCCATCTTGCGCTCCTTCAAGCAAATGCTCTAGGACTACAACAAGTCGGCAAAAATTAGGAGCCCCGACGCCGCCTGATAGTTTTAATATCTCAGAATCAGAGCCTGTCCACCCCATTTAGCCAAGCTGGACTTCGGCATAAACTCTACTTTACCGTGGAACTTGACCACTTCAGCAATAGCTTCATGAATGGTGGAGAACTGCTGTTCTTTTTCTACCATCCACTCTGGATCTTCCAACAGTAAGGTCTCGCCTTGTCCGGCTTTTGCCAAATCTAAGATTTCTTCAGAAGATACCACAAGCTTATGGGCACCCTGTGCAGTCTCAAGCCGCTCAGCGTAGGTTTTAGCCAAAGCATTTCTATGTTCTTGTTTGAGAGTCGATAAAATGTCCTTGAGATCGCCTTTAGCAGCACTGTGCCCTGTACCATAAAGCATATCGATACCGAAAGATTTGACCTCATCTAGGCTAACGCCGATCAACTCCAGGCCGGTTGCATAGCAGGGATAAGCATGCTTGTAAGCTAATTTCTTCCAGGCATCAAACAATTCACTATGAAAATGATGATCAAAGCCCTCCGACTTTCTACCGTCCTTATCGCATTTTGCAGTCGGACGCTTACTATAGACAGCTTGGAAGTGCTGTAGCTCCTCACTCTTGTCGAGCATTTCGGTATGCAGACCCCTACCCAGATAAACATCCACACCGGCTGGACTAAAGTTGAAATAAAGATAGGGTGCCGATATCTGCCTGGCGTAGGTAGACTCTAGAGAGGAGAAATTCTCGCCGCAATAAAAGACCTCGGGCAAGAAAAGATAAAAGGTTTCAGCTTCAGCCTTTTCGGTGCTGACAAAAAGAGCAAGCGAACTTGCACCGCTCTGAAAGTCAATTTTGTCAATTAGGCTCTCACATTTTGCCGCTAGAGCCTCATAGTTATCAGTGTTATCAGCTGTATGGCGCTTAAGAATCTCGCGACAAGCCGACTTTATATGAGAACGGTCGTGAAGTTGTTTCTCCGATCCGCCATGGGTGCGAAAGACGAAGGTAAAAGCAGGGGACTGTTTCTGAATAATGCTGTTTGCCATAAAGTGCCATCTCCAAATCTGTGGTCAGATCTTAGCTGGGAAGGCGGGTCGGCTATATCAGCCAGCAGGATGATGCAAGCCAGTATCTAAAGGCTGAAATTTTGGTTTAGCTGTAAGCTTTCTCTAGGATGATCTGAGCAGCAAAAGCAAGATCTGTGGCTGAGATGCGCCCATCACCTTCAGTTAAGGAGAGACTGCGAGCTTGCTCTAAAACTGCTACGGTGGTACGAGAATAAAAGATAGCCTTGCCGCCAGCATAAGATTTAGCCTCATTTTCTTTAGGCAGACTTCGCTTTAGTTTTTGAATATCAAAACTCTCGCCAAATGATTCTCTTACCGAATCAGGATAGGCTCTGGCCAAACTGAAGAGGAGATACTCGGCGGTAAGAACACCGAGACCGGCTTGCTTGACTGCTTCGATGGCATCAGCCAATACGCGCAGACAGCCTTCGTCAAGCAGAGACAAGGTTTCAATTGATGGCTCGGCTAGTTTGCCATCATCAGGCGATATCGGTTGATTATTCGATATCG
This sequence comes from Obscuribacter phosphatis (SeqCode), assembly GCA_017303615.1. Classification (GTDB taxonomy): domain Bacteria; phylum Cyanobacteriota; class Vampirovibrionia; order Obscuribacterales; family Obscuribacteraceae; genus Obscuribacter; species Obscuribacter phosphatis_A. The sequence continues at coordinate 102,639 of JAFLCK010000015.1, read as the reverse complement.
GTAAAGAAGCCTCGAGACCAGAAAGCTCGGCCTTGAGAGATTCACCGCTGCGGCAGGTGAGGAGAACAGCGAGAGCCTGCCATAGCTGGGGCTCTGAGGAAAAACTGCGAGCGATTCCAGCTCTTGCCAAGATTTCAGGAAGCTCTTCACTAGCTAGGGCTCCGGCAAGGCTTCTTAGGACGAGATCCGAAGGCAAGCCTCTGTAAGTTACAAGAAACCGTTTTAAGTCTTCAGCATTGCTTATCTTTCCTATCTCACTATGCTGCGGCACCTCTAAAAACTTCAGTACAGATTCGAGAAATGACTTGACGACCAAAATATCGGCGCACTCTTCGGTGAAATTGCGCACCTGGATAGTTACCTTACTGCCGTCTTTGAGCCTAAGAACCAGTTCTGGACTGACATTCAGCTCGATCGCAGCCAGGGATGTAAAGGGAACAAAACGGGCGATTTCGCCCTTTATGTAATGCAAACCGATATCGGTTAATAAAAAAAAGTCGTCACTCTCATTCAAATAAACGCCAATGAATCGCTCCCCCGGCGCAAGCAGGCTGGCGAATACATCGTGGGACTGAGCCACAAAAGACTGAAGAGAAAGCACCTGACAAAGCTCTTCTCTGGGCAGTTTCATCGGCATAGGCCTTGATTAAGTTGTGACTTATAAAATTTGGGCGATGAGAGACTCGAACTCCCAACCCCCTCGGTGTAAACGAGGTGCTCCACCATTGAGCTAATCGCCCTTGCCGAACGCAAGAAGAATTAGTCTAGCATTTGCCCAAGAGAGCGAGCAAGAAATTACAAAGACTCTTTGCGATTCCTAAAGCAAGTAAAAAGCTAGGATTATGGATGTCCTGCTATCCTATTTATTACCTATTCAGATTGGCGATTTTTTGTTTGACTGACTTTAGACTGATTGATGAATCTACACCTAGGAAACGAGAAAACAAAGCTAACCAAGGGCTGCAAGAAAGTCCTTGAATACTTGAAAAGGCTGGACGACCTTTCATCAGCCCAAGATATCTATGGTCTGATGCGTACTGAAGACGCTAAGGCGCCAGGATTGACAACAGTCTACCGTTCACTGGAAGCCCTAGTCTTGCAGGGTCTAGTACAGGAAGTAATGCTGGGCGACGGCGAAAAGCGCTATGAGGTGGTGCATCCCGGCGAACATCACCACCATCTGGTCTGCCAGAACTGCAGCAAAAGCGTCCACCTCGACGAATGCTTGATCGAACAGTTCGAAGAAACAATCAAGAAAAGCCACGGTTTTCAAATCAAAAGTCATATGCTTGAACTATTCGGTATATGCCAAGATTGCGCCAATAAAGAATCGCGCGACTAATGAAAGTAGTCCGGAGGTCCTGAATAGTGACCGAAAATGAGACTAACCAAGATATTCCTGATCCAATTGATCTAGGGCAGGACAAAGCTATTTTATCTCTGGATAATCTTGGCATTTTCGCCTCTATCGCTTGCCTAATTCACTGTTTGGCCTTGCCAGTCTTGATAGCAGCTGTTCCTTTCATTGGCCTTAACCTCAAATTTTTGGAAGAACCCTGGGTTGAAAACACCCTCATTGGCGCCATAGTTGCCTTTGCTGTTTTTGCAATCGTGCCCGGCTATTTCAGACATAAGAAAGTAATCGCCTTAGTGGGCTTGGTAATTGGCATGGTAACCGTATTGAGTGTCGCTTTTGGACGCGACACTCTTGTTTCGGAACGCCTGGAATTACCCTTGATTGCCTTCGGCAACCTACTTTTAGTAGGAACTCATCTTTTAAACAGACGCTTCACTACCGGTAGTTTTCTTGGCCATAGCCACAGTGGCGGGCATGAGAACTGCAAACACTAACTAGAGCCAACAATGAGTCTGATTTTAGCCAAGAAAGTCCCTTTCTTAACCCACCCTTAAACCACTTGGCAAGATACTAACATGGTCGTTAGCATCCAATTCAACAACTAACTAACGATCTAATTCACCAAGTAACCCAACAAACAGATCAGCAAAAAATATGGTCAGCATACTTTTTTATTCAGTGGTCTTCACTTTCCTGGCGGTTTTCCTATATACAATCGCCCACGACGAAGTTACAGCTTTTCTAGACAGAGCTCTAGATCTCTTGCACATGAAACCTTTTGGCCGTTAAAGCTGTAAACTAACGCTCAGTCACCTAAATTGACCAAACTTAAGAGGTACTGGCGTGAACTTGGACTCTTACTTAAGCGGCGCTGCCTTGATTTTGGGGGTTTCTCTCAGCTCGGTGGCGGGCTTACTTTTGGTGAGAAAGTATTTTCACCTCGATAAATTGAAGCAATGCCATGAAGTGGGCGGCTACCTGCTTTCAGTGGTTGGCACCATGTATGCAGTCTTGCTTGGTCTGGTTGTGGTAGACGCTATGACCAAGTTTCAAAATGCCCGCGCTGTTGTAGAAACCGAAGCTAATAGCTTGGCTGATGTTTTTCTATTGGCAGAGAAATTGCCACAGCCCAAGGCAAATGCAATACGCGGACTCTGTCATGCCTATGCCACTGAGGTGATAGAACGCGAATGGCCGGCCATGAGCAAAGGCGAAATTGACAGAGAAGCCAGACGTGATGTGGTTATTCTTATGAAAGAAGTGATTTCATTTGAACCGGTAAACGAAAACCAAAAGGCAATTTATCCAATAATCGTACAAGAAGCTTGCCAGGTCTGGGATAACCGACGCGCCCGCACCAATCTTGCCACTTATGGTGTGCCGCCGGTGGAATGGTTTGTTTTGATCTTGGGCGGCATCGTCACTGTGGTCTTTACTTACTTCTTTGCCATTGAGAGCCTGGCAGCGCAAGTGGTGATGACAAGTATGGTATCGCTTTTGATATCACTCAATCTCTATCTGGTGGTCTTATTCGGCGCCCCATTTTCGGGAGATCTGCAAGTGGGCGCCGATGCCCTTAAAGTAGACAAATTGATTTTCGAAAACCAGCTCGGCCTCAAAACCGACGACTCAAACAATCACAGCTAAAGAAAGAGCCCCATTAGGGGCTCTTTCAAATTCTCTCAGCAGGCTGGATACTACTTCTAGTGTGCGTATCTATATTGTCTTTTAGCGCTTGTCTTTTAGCGCCTGCATATTGCCTTAACTATCTATAATTCGCTCAAGACGGCTTACTTTCCTTCAACCACATAGCCGGCGAAATACGCTGCAAGAGACTACCGAAAGAACGGTCAAGGTCGCGCACTATATCGCGCCAAATCAACCAAGATTCTTTCTGTCTCAAACGCGAGACCATTCTAAGACGGGAACTGCTTTCTTCCTTTTCGCCGTTACGGAAGGCACGGGAGGCATGACGCCCAGCCAGAGTATTGTCGCGCATAAGAGCCCGATAGCCGGCTGTTATGTCGACCTTGACTGGACTATCTTCCTGACTGTTTTCATCTCCGGATAGCTTTTGCTTGATTATCGAATGGTCCGTAGCTCTCATCAGGGCTTTGGTCGACATTTTTGTTACCTCATTAATAGAGCGTCAGAAAAGCTCTTGGCACGACAATATTATGCATGACAAGATGTTACAGAGCAAGACTGATTAAGGTCTGATTGCAGTGCCGTGCTTGCCAAGATTTTTCCTGTCGATTCTCAATTTCTAAAACAGGCATTGGCAGAAGCCTCTAGCATTGCTCACTTTCTTAGAGACAGAGATTGCTAGAAAATGTTTCCGCCACCAATTGCGACATCATGCAGACAGGCAGAATTAATCTAAACGGCTGCCAAGAGCTTTGTCTTTGAGCACGCTTGTCATCCAAAAGAGCGATCTACATATACAATATTGTCTGGTTAATCCAGGCACCCAAACAGTGGCAGACAAGCAAGAAGAAGAGAAAAGCAAGAAGGAAGCCACCAAATCTGGTACCGGGCAAGCGCCTGTACAGGCCAATAGCTCAGGCGTATCAGAAGATGTGGAAAGCTCAGGCAGACATCCCGACCTCTTTGCCGGACTAAACTATAAGCCCTCGGAAATTGATGCCTGCGCTTGGCCCGGGCAAAAGGCACCAAGTAAACCTAGTAATGCTGGTAGTTCTGGCAGCTCTAGCAATCCTAATAATTCAGCTAATGCCGGATACGGCGCCGGCGAGAGTCTTGCCTCGCCCAGACAGGGCGAAACAGGACAACCCTATGCCAACCAAGGTCTAAGCCTGGCTGAAGAAGTGATAAAACATGCCCTTGCCGGCGACTTCAAAAGCCCGGTCAAAATAGAAAAGGCTGAGCCGCAGTGGCCGCAGGGCGAATTGAAACGCAAGAACGGCGACACCGATATTGCCGCAAAGCCAGAAGCAAGACAGCAAGAAAATCAAACCGAAAAGAAGGCTGACGACAGTACCCCAAGCTATCGCCCCCTCGAATTCAAGCCGGAAGACAGTAGTAACTTTCCCAAACTACAGTTGCCGCCCCTACCAACAAAAAATGAACCACGCCGCGAGCTTAGCCCAGCGCCTTATGTCAGGCGCAATGAAACTGTCGGGCAGGACAGCAGCTTCAATAGCCCCATGCCGACTAGTGAAGAAATCGCAGCCATGAACGAGGCTTCGCGTACTTTTGAACGCACCGCCGCTAATACCAATGCCGCCCAAAAGTCTAGTCTAGACCCCAATTGGGGTCCAAGACCTGGTCAAACCAATAATAAATTGAACGCCCTCAAAAAAGAAGACCTGACTGAACAAGCACAGCCAATCAAAAGAACAGATCTAAGACCGCCCGGCAGCGACCGTGAAAAATTCGCCAGAGAATATGAAGAAGCGCTCAACCGCGCCAAGCAGAATAATCAGGCGCCGGAACCAATTAGGAAGAAACAAGAATCGGCACTAAACGAAGCCCTGAAAAAAGCGCCGGAGAAAGAAGTTTCCAGAGGTGCTGCTGCTCTTAGAAGAGCCGGAATCACTGAACGCAAAGAAGATGATGCGAAAGACTATAGTGAGGCGGCACGAATTGGACGGGGCGATGTTTTCGGTATTGCCGCCCTGAATATAATGATCGCCCGCAACGTCTTGAAAGATCCACGCGACTTTTTTGATCGTCTGCCCCTAGACGGCTCTAACGCCGAACCGATTTTCTTTCTTCTATCAATTGAGTTTGCTACCGCTCTTTTGCGCTGCCTCTTCAAATTCAGCCTTTTTCCGCTATTTGGTGAGCTGACCTTCGGTTTAGTTTCTACCTTGGTGGGCGCCTGCCTAGTCAATTTCGCCTTCGAGAGAATCTTCGGCAAAGGCGACTTCAACGGCGTTCTGAGAGTACTCTGCTATAGCCGAGCGCCAATCCTTATTTCCTTTATCGCCTTAGGTAAATTTGAAATAGGGCTCTATGTCTCGCTCTTCTGGACTCTCTACCTCAACTATGTAGGTCTCAGTCGCGTCTTTCTCAAGTCGCAGGCAGTGATAGTTATTGTGGTCTTGGTAATGGGCCTTTTAGGTGCCATGGTAAGACAGGGCGCACCCTAAACTGGTCTAAAGAGACAAATAAAAGGACGCACCTAAAGACAGACATAAAGAGAGAAATCAAAAAGAAAGAAATCAAATTCTCGATTTGAGAACTATTTTTTGAACTGGTGTTTGAAATAGGCGGCACAAGTGCCCGCCGTCGAGACCATGGTCGCCCCTTGGGGACTATCGGGTTTACAAGTTTTGCCAAAGAGAGGACATTGCAGAGGAGACTTGAGACCAAGCCATATCTCAGAAGAAATACAGCCGGTGCCCTCTATATCGCAAGCCCCCAGGGGAGCAAAAACTTGATGGGCATCGAAAGCAGAGAACTCCGGTTTGAGGGCGTAGCCACCAGCAGGCACGACTCCCAGTCCACGCCATTCGCGCTGACATACTTCAAAAACTTCTGAAATAAGAGCCCGAACTTCGAGATTGCCCTGGCGATTAGCCGCTCTTTTATACTGATTCTCGACCGCCGCCTTGCCGTATTCAAGCAAATTTACCGCTTTTAGAATGCCTTCCAAAATATCGGTCGGTTCAAAACCGGTGACCACAATCGGCCGGCGCATTGTTTCGGCAATTGGCTCATAATCTTCAAAGCCCGAAATACAAGCCAGTTGACCAGGAACCAAAACAGCATTGACTTGGCTATCACGATCGGCCAGCACTCTCGATACAACCGGGGGCAGATTAGCATGGTCGCTGAGCAAATAGAAATTGCTTACGCCCAATCTTCTTGCCTGCCAAACTGCCAGGGCATCCATCTGTACACTGCTCTCAAAGCCGACATTAAATAGAACAACTTTCTTGTCAGGATTGCTGCGGGCAATGCCTATACATTCAATCGAAGAATAGACAACACGAACATCAAAACCCTGGGCTTTCACTTCAAGCAAATCTTTAGTGCTGCCGGGGATGCGCAAAAGTTCAGCGGTTGCGCAAAAAATTACATCGGGTTCTTGGGCGATAGAAATGGCTCGGTCATAAATATGCACCGGCACTGAAGCAACAGCGCAACCAGGTCCATGAACTATTGTCAGATCAGGCGGAAGATAACGAAAAAGATCATGCCTGAGCATTGTTGAAGTAAGTTCGCCCGACACTTCCATGATTTGCCAGGAATGGGTCATGCTTGCCGCAATCTTGCGGGCAAGACGAGCTAGCTGCTGCTCATCACTATGATCGGCTCCACTGAGCTTGAGACCAAACATTTAAGGTCGGCACTTCCCTTACAACTTACAACCATAATTAGCTTACTGAGAATGACCCTTATCAAGTTGTACTTTGTAGGCATGTTACGCATATTTGCAATTTTGCAACATCTTGACAGCCTTAACTAAATTTGACCTGGCGCCAATCTGTAACGGCTTGTCTTTTTTTAATTTGGTGCCGATGCAGACTTAGTGAGTATCTCTAGGCAAGGCAAGCTTGGAAGATAGAGGCTTGAGGCGCTCAAGACCGGCTCTATCAGTCATGATCAAAAGTCGGTCACCGACGCCTAAGGGATTACTGGGAGCTGGGTTCCAATCCACTACACCGTCGGACTTTTCATGGCAGAGTATGGTCACTTCATAGTTGCCGCGTAGATAGTCGATATCGTGCCCCACCAAAATGGTGTTAGGCTCAACTGTCAGCTGCACAGCATTGATAACTGTGCCACCAAACTCAAAACTGTCGAGTATGTCTCCTGATATAGCAGCCTGGGCAAAGAGACGGGCCGAACGCGCCGAAGAGCTATAGGCTCCCTGAATACCCATCGACTTCTCGACTTTTTTGGCCAAATTTTGGTCGAACATGCGAATCACCACCCTGATGTCGGGATTCAACTCTCTAGCCGTCAAGGCCGCCTCAAGATTGGCTAGGTCATTATCGGTGACACAAATTATGGCCTTGGCTTTACGCACCGAGGCTTTAACAAGGGCGGCCGAATCTCTCACATCGCCAAAGAGAACAGGAACATCAAGACCGCCCACCTCGGCGACAAAACGCGCCGACTCATTGCTCTCTATGGCGACCACATCTTCGGCAAATCGACGCAGGTGTTCAACCACCCGCACCCCCACATTCCCTAGACCGCAAACCACAACATGATCTTCCATAGTCTCAGCAATCATCGACTGCCACTCCTTCGAATAACGTTTATGTTGAAAAAGTAGATTCCCAAGATGCACCACCCCTTCAGCGATTATGATCAAACCCAAGATGGGCAAGACAAAAAAGATTGGTGAAAGGCGTGGGTCTTCCACATAGTTGAGCGGACTCTCAAAGAAAATCATAAGCAGGGTGTAGTAAGCAGCCTGGGTGAGAGTCATTTTGTGACCGCCCAGTTCAGCTGCCGGGTAAAAGCTGTATAGCAACCCTACTGAAAACGAAAAAGCCAGGCCCATCGAAATCAGGAACCCCTTGAACTCTCTCAAGAGGACTTTCAGCAAAAGGATGAGTCGCCGGCTACGCCTTCTGGCGTAGTCGTAATCCTCCAGATAATGTAAAGTTTGCGCCCTGAAATCCACAGGCTTAGTATACCTAAAATGGAAATCAGCCTTGATTGTAAAGATGGCTGAGTGATATCCTTGTCTATATAGAAATACTTGAGTGCGATTCTTCTTTTTGTGAGCAAGCTCGATAAATTCAGTAAATCGAAATATGCCGCCCATGACACCATAAGCGGTATCAAGCTTTTTTCGATCTCCTGGCTTGCCGTCAGCCTCTTTTTTGCAGCACCAGCTTTTGCCCAAGAAAGTGAAAAGTTAAGCAGTCCAAATTGCTTGCTCACTCTGCACGATCCCCTGCCATTAACTGATACAACCACAAGTGCCGACAAGGCGCTTGAGCCTCTGGACGGCTCGATCATCAAAGCCAAAATGGGCACAAGCATAGCCAATTTCGATCAAGTATCAGGTTCTGTCTTTAGAGGAGCTGCTCCTGGTCACGACGGCATGGCCAGACTGGCCGCCACCGGTTTTAAGACCGTGGTCGATTTGCGCATGAATGGTCTTGGCACACTAATGGAAGAAAGAGAAGCGAAAGAGCTTGGTCTCAATTATGTGCATATGCCGCTCACTTTCAACAAACCATCTTTGGACAAAGTGGCTCATTTCATGAACATCATTCAAGACAAGAAAAATCAGCCTGTCTTTGTGCACTGTCGACACGGCGCCGATAGAACCGGTACGCTTTTCGGCATTATGCGCCTCACCCAAGATAAGTGGAGTTTTGACCGCGCCTATCAAGAAATGAGAGAGCACCATTTCAAACCATGGTTTCAAAACCTGAAAAACATGGTGGCATCTTTCAGCAAACAAGAAAATGTCAGATTGCTTTCCAAAGCCATAAAGAGCGACCGGGCTATACAAGCTTCATTGTCAGCCGGTACCGATCATGACAGCAACAGCAGATTGCAAGCCAGCCGTCCTCAAAATCTCGAGTAGAGCTTTTGTCTAAAATCAACTAGATAAAGCTTTGATTGGCTCGGCTTGACTGACTTATTCTTTGGCTTTGATGTCGTTCCAAAGAGACTGCTCATCATAGCTGTCATCAGCTTCGGTGGCCACAGTAAACTCTTTGATGGTGGCATTTCGTCTGTTTCTATCAAGATTTTTCATGCCAGGATCAAGGTCATAAAGCCTATAAAGCGGGTCGAGAGAAGACTTCATTATGGCTAGTATATTACTCACTTCCGAACCGATTAGATTGAATGCCGCCTTGGCTTGCGGTGTGGAGGCATGGGTATCAATGTCGTCGGCTAGTCGAACCAAACGGTCGGTCTCCTTGACTAGCTTGGTGAGCAGTTGCAGAACAGATATATCTTTAGTGTTATTTGATGAATCAGTAGACATTTCATCCTCCTTTATATTTATACAGTCTAAAATCATGCCTGTCAGCAACTATTTGAAAGGGTTACATGCCACTTCTTGAGATCCAGAATCTAGCCACAACCTTCCCAACCCAAGCAGGAGAGGCACGTGCAGTCGACGATGTGACCTTATCGGTGGACCGCGGACAAGTGCTTGGCATCGTAGGTGAGAGCGGTTGCGGCAAGTCGATTACATCTCTTTCAATTTTGCGGCTGGTGCCGCCCCCGGGCAAAATTGCCGCCGGCAAGATTATCTTTGACGGTGTCGACCTCTTGAGTTTGGACGAAGCTCAGATGAGAGCAATTAGGGGCAATCGAATCGCCCTCATTCCCCAAGACCCTATGACTTCACTAAATCCGGTCTATAAAATCGGCGACCAGATAATTGAAGCCATCGAACTGCATCAAAAGCTTTCATACAAAGAAGCAAAGCTAAAGGCTATCGAAGCACTGGAGAGCGTGCGTATCCCCGAAGCAAAAAGTCGTATAGATGATTATCCTCACCAGTTTTCGGGCGGTATGAGACAACGTGTCATGATTGCCATGGCCCTTGCCTGCGAGCCGACCTTGCTCATTGCCGACGAGCCCACCACAGCCCTAGATGTAACTGTACAGGCGCAGATACTCGACCTCTTGCGCGATATCCAGAAAGAACGGGGTACCGCCGTTGTTTTGATCACCCACGACCTGGGGGTGGTGGCCGAAATGTGCGACCAGGTTGCGGTGATGTACGCCGGTTCAGTGGTCGAATATGCCGATGTGAAAGAGCTCTTCCAGAACCCTAAGCATCCCTACACAATAGGATTACTCAATTCCATTCCACGCAAAGAGTCAAAGCGCCTCAAGCCAATTGATGGCCAGCCGCCTAGCTTAACCGAACTACCTAAAGGCTGCCGCTTTGAAGACCGCTGCCATTTTGAAAAGAAAGCCGATTGCTGCCAGCTTGTGCCGCCCTTAGAAGTGAAATCTTTGGCGGCAGGAAGCGGCAGCGAGCATGTGGTGCGGTGTTTCTTAGTAGATAAAGACCTATCTGAGCTCAGATCTGAGCCCCAAATTGCGCCCCATTCTGCTACCGAAGACCGGGCTGAAAAAAACGACCAAAAGAAAGACGAGGCTGTCGATGATCTCAAGTAATTTGCGCATACCAACCACCGCTCAAATTAGAGAGCTTGAGAAAAACTATATCGATTTTGTCAAAGAAAAAACCGGAGCCGACTGGGGCCAATCCCTTATGGAGATTGCAGGAAGAGCGGTAGCCCACTGCCTTTTGCCTCTTTGGAACAATAGCCCCGGTCATGTGGCCATTTTTGCAGGCACAGGCAATAATGGCGGAGACGGAATGGTAGCGGCTCGCTATCTCAATCTCTGGGGCATTCCTGCTTCGGTTTTTATTTTGGGAAGTCTCGACGATGAAAGATTTTCAGTCGAGACTAAAACAATGAAGAATCTATTGCAAGCCTTGGATATTGAAACTGTAAGCCTCACCGAAGACTATCTCGACCAAGATTTGGAAGAAACTCTAGATAGTATCACCGGCGGGGCTAGCGTGATCATTGACGCCATCTTCGGCACCGGTTTAACTAGACCGGTTGAAGGTCTGCATCGCAAGGTAATCGAAGCAATAAACAATAGCGCCAGACCGGTTCTATCTATAGACCTTCCCTCAGGCATCAATTCAGACAGTGGTGCCGTCATGGGGGTGGCGGTAAGAGCTGATCATACAATTACCTTCGCCCATCTAAAGCCGGGGCACCTTTCTTATCCGGGGGCTGAATTTGCCGGCGATATGAGTTTGGTCGATATCGGCTTACCCGACTTTGACGACGCCAAAGACAATATCGACGAAAGCTATAAACTGACCGCCGATCGCAAAATCTATCTCACCACCTGCGGTGCGGTGCAAGGGCTCTTGCCTCTGCGCCCGCTTGATGCTCACAAAGGCACCTTCGGCCAAGTATTGACTGTGGCCGGCAGTTTGGGTATGAGCGGTGCTGCCGTTATGGCAGCCAAAAGTGCCCTCAAGTCAGGGGCCGGACTTTCTTATCTGGCCACACCGCGGTCTCTCATTGCCGGGCTGCCGGCCTGCGAAATTGTTTATAAACCTTTGAGCGAAACCAGCAAACAATCAATCAGTGCCGAAGCTCTCGGCGAACTATCTGAACTGCTTGGTTCAGTCAAAGCTTGCATCATCGGACCGGGTCTTTCTCAAAGCTCCGACAGTGTGGAACTAGTCTTTGGCTTTACCGAAATGCTGGGAATCAGCTGCGTCATTGATGCCGATGCCCTCAACTGTATTGCAAAAAATCCAAACAAATTTTGCGGTGGTAAGAACTTTATTTTGACCCCGCACCCTCGCGAATTGGCTCGACTGCTTGGCAAAGAGACTGAAGCAATCCAGGCAGATAGAATTAGCCATGCCCTTGAAGCAGCAACTAGATTTAATGCCGTGGTTGTGCTGAAGGGCGCTTATACGGTGATAGCCGAGCCAGGCGGACGGGTCTTTATCAATCCCACCGGCAACCCCGGCATGGCCACCGCCGGAGCCGGCGACGTACTCTCGGGCATCATCGGCGGACTAGCCGCCCAAGGGTTGGATACTTTCGATGCCGCCAGCGCCGCAGTCTATATTCATGGAAGAGCCGGCGACCTGGCTGCCAGAGGGGAAGAGAACAATCCGATCTTGATTGCTTCCGACCTGATCTCGCACTTACCCAAGGCTATAGCAAGCATCGCCAGCGGTGAAGTCTCATACTTGGAAGAAAGGCTGGCTCAGTCTATTTCAGGTCTCTAAAATGTTGGCAAACCAATCAATTAGAAATTGCGCCCTCACTCTGCTTCTTTCTTTGACGCTCTGTCATTCGCTTAGCGGCTGCCGTGAAGAAAAAGAAATGTCAGCCGAAGATAGAGAAAAGGAAGCCAGAAGCAGAGAGCAAAGAAGAGAAAGAGAAAAGAGCGAGAGGGCTGCGCATCAAATCGAAATCAGACGCTATGTCAAAGACCTGCAAGAACATATCAAGTCTAAGTTTCATCCTACTTTTGCCAGCGCCCAATTCGGCATCATCTCTTTTGAAATCGACGGCAATGGCCGACCAAATAGAGTCAAAATAGTAAAGGGCGTCAACCCTGAAATCAATCGAGCCATGATACTAGCAGTAGAGGCAGCAAGACCGCTGCCAAAACCGCCCGCCTTCATGGATGATCCAGTCAGCATTTATTTTTCCTTTGATCCTAGAGTTCTACATTCAAGCAGTCGCTTCGACGACAAAGATCGCATCAAAGAAACTATAAAAGCGAGCACGGTCAAACTGCAGGAAAATCCTCAAGACAAAGAAGCCCTGGCCAGTAGAGGCAGAGCCTGCTTGGCCATGAACGACCTTTTGTCGGTCAAGCAAGCAGTCAAAGATCTAAGTCTGCTCTGCAGCCTAGAACCAGGAGAAACAAAATATCTCACCCTGGCAGTTAGAGCAGCAAGAAGACTCGGCGATGATAAGAGCTTCTTGGAATTGAGTGAGCAAGCCTTTCAAGCAGAGCCCGATCTGGAAAACACATTGAATTATATTGAAGCGCTCACCTATAGAGGCAAGTATCAGGAAGCGCTGAGCGCCTGCTCAGCCGCCCTTAAAAAATTCCCGAACGATCCAGACCTCGGCTGCATGACTGCCTATGTTTATTTGCACTATGACAAACCTCTAGATTGCCTCAATCAATGCGAGAGAGTGCTAAAAATTGAACCAGACCAAGCCATGGCTTATGCCTACAAAGGTGATGCCTATACCACCCTGCAAAATTACAAAGAAGCTATGCAAGCCTACAATCTCAGCATCAGCCTCAATGAAGATGATGAATTCAACTATCTGAGAAGAGCTCGCCTTAATAACCTGCTTGGTAAATTCGATAAAGCAATTAAGGATGCCACTGCCGCCCTCACTATTGATCCTGAATGCGGTCAGGCTTTTTACTATAGAGCCTTTGCCAATGCCGCCCTCGGTCTCAATGGTCAAGCCCAGAAAGACAAGAGCAGAGCTGCCAGTCTTGGTTACTTGCTAAGCACAGACTCCAAATAAGTCAGTCTACCAGCTAGGCTGTCGAAAGATACATCCACCCCAAGGGCGAGTACGGTGCCGGCTCCATTTCCCGAGGGCAAATTGAAACAAGAAGGCAAGCCCATATCTATCAATCTATCCATAGCCAGCTCTTCGAAAGAAAGCATATTGAAAGCACCGCGGCTATCGCAAGCATCAAAACAGCCAAGAGCAAGAGCGGCTAAACTGGACATTTTCCCCGAAAGGTAAAGGGTATTGAACCAACGATCGAGAATATCATTTCTTTCTTTGTAATCGTCCAAGACCAGCACCGCACCGCCAAGATCTGGCTCGAACTCGGTGCCGAAAAGCGAAACCAAGGCGGTGAGATTAGCGGCTATCAGCTTGCCTTTGCCCAAACCCTCAACCGCTGGAAAGCCAAAATCACCAAGCACGGCATCGGTAGTCTGCAAGGGCTCATACTCACAATGCGTCAAGCTGCGCTTCACCCGCTCAAAAGTCTCTTTACTATTCACTTTATCTAAATTGGGACCGTGTAGGGTGACTAGCCCGGTCTTGACGTGAACAGCCAAACTGAGATGACTGAAGTCATCAAAGCCTATAACCAGCTTGGGATTTTTCTTGATTGACTCATATGGCAGATGAGGCAAAAGAGGCAGAGCACCATAACCGCCGGTGATGCTCCAGACAGCCCTGACTTCGTCATCAGTAAAGGCTTCGACTAAATCAGAAAGCCGCTCTTGATCGGCACCGGCGCTAAAGCCATGTGTCTTGAAGATACTCTTGCCCGGTCTAGCCCGCAGACCCATTGACTCTACAATAGCCACGGCGCGCCTTAAGTCGGAAGGACGAGCAGGACGCGAAGAAGGGGCGACGATAGCCACCAGATCTTTATTTTTTAGATGGGGTGGCTTTATCACACAAAGCTCCTTCTTCTATTTTTAAACGCACCGCCGACTGACCGCTTTTATATCTATCTAGATAGGGTAGACCGGCTTGGTCACTGGCATAGAGACTGGCTTCCACCCCGATGGGCAAAGTAATCTTGTCGGCTGTATGACCTATTTTGAAGCCATAGACCACAGGAATATCGAGCTTAGAAAGACGCTCTCGCAAGACCTCTTCCAGAGCATGATTGAGGGTGAGACTGTTTCTTTTGCTGCCGCCCGGTCTGCAACCGGAACAGTCGCCAATAATAATGCCGCGCGCCTCTTTGAACTTGCCGGCCAAAACCAGCTGGGTGAGCATTCTATCCATAGCATGAGGTTCTTCATCAACATCTTCGATAAAGACCAATCTGTCTTTGGTATCTATTTCAAAAGGTGTACCCATCAGCCCCCTAATTAGAGTCAGACAGCCGCCTGTCAATCTTCCGGAGGCGCGCCCAGGGTTTATCACCATGCGCGAGGGATAACTAGCCCCCCAGACATCACCTTGATCCTTGTCATTTTCCTCTGGTTCGGTGATCAAGCCGATTGGCTGAGTTTTCATCAAGGCTTTCTGCCAATAAGCATGGGTGTAGGCGCTTTCATACATGAGATTGAGAGTTGGTCCATGAAAGGTAACCAGCCCTGTCTTTTGATGAACAGCCAAGAGTAAGGCGGTGATATCGCTAAATCCACAAATAATTTTGGGATTGGCAGCCAATAGACCATAGTCGAGCTTTAGCAGAAGCCGACTGGCACCGGCGCCGCCGCGCAAAGGCAGGACTGCACTGACAGCTTGGTCGGCGAAAGCCTCATGCAAATCTGCCAAGCGAGCTTCGTCGGAGCCGGCATAACTACTGTAAGAGCGAAAGGTGTTCTTGCCAAGCTTATATTTGAGACCGAGCTTGCCAAGCCAAGCCAAGGTCGATTCTAGATAGCCCGGCTCGAAAGTAGGCGAAGATGGGGCAATCACCCCGATGGTATCGCCCGGCTTCAAAACTTTAGGCTTGACTATCTCTGACACAGATTAATTGTAAAACAGAATCGCCCTCACTGTAAGCCTCAAGATATAAGCATTGAGCTTTTGGGGCAACAAGAAATGCTATGATCTATTGTTTGAACTAGGGGCAAAAACAAGGCCAAGAACATGATAAACAAAGACGCTCTAGATAAAGAGGCGCTACTAAATCAATCCGGTCTTTGCGCCGAAACCAGCACAAAAACTGGCAAGTTCACGCCGGACCAGTTGAAATGGCTCGATAAAGCCAAAGCCTTTGCCAAGAGAATTCCTTTGGCCGAGGTGATGGCCAGCGACAGCGAAAATGTGTTCAGAAAAGACCTTTTCCAAGCAGCCTGCAAAGAAGGACTGGGCGCCCTGCCTTTCCCTGCCGAATATGGCGGTGCCGGCGGCGACTATCTATCATTTAGCTTGGTAAATGAAGAGTTTGGTCGCACCTGTGTACCAATTATGAGTTCACTAGGCGTGCATGTGCTTTGTCAGGAGCCGATTTATCGCTTTGGCACAGCCGAGCAAAAGCAGAAATATCTAACAAAAGCCTCAACCGGCGAATATCTCGGCGCCTTCGGATTGACCGAACCCAATGCCGGCTCCGATACTGCGGCTATAGAAACCACTGCCCGAGAGATGGACGATCATTATCTGCTCAATGGCACTAAAACCTTTATCACATCAGGGGCTTCAGCCGATTTCTATATAGTGATGGCCAAGCTCTTGGATGGAGAGAAAGCCCAGATTACCTCCTTCATTGTCGAAAGAGATTTCCCAGGTTTTTCTATTGGTCAAAAATTCGACATGCTGGGCATGCGCGGCTATTCCACTTGCGAAATAGTTTTTGACGACTGCAAAGTGCCAAAGGCTAACCTTTTAGGCGCCCATGGTGAAGGTAGGAAAGTGGCTCTTTCCAGCCTGGCTAAAGGAAGAGTGACAATCGCGGCGCAGTCGATAGGCTGGGCGCAAGGCGCTTTGGATGCCTGCACCGAAACTCTTAGAAGAGCCTACCTTGACGGTCACTGCGGCGCCGACCTGAACGGTCAAGCCCTGTCCCTCGGAAACTTGGCTGTTCTCACCGAATCAGCTAGAGTTTTGACCTACCAAGCCGCCCGCCTAATTGATGCCGGAGAGCCATCGGTAACCATTGCCGCCATGGCCAAGACCCAAGCCACCGACGTGGCCATGCAGGTCTCCACCCAAGCCATGTCTCTTATCGGTATCGAAGGTTTGAAGCCAAATCTTCTTATCGAAAGAATTTTTCGGGATGCCAAAGCCGGTCAAATCTATGAGGGTACAAACCAAATTCAACGTATGCTCATCGCCAGAGACTTGCTCAAATAAGCGAGAAAGACATGTCAGATTTACTTGAACCTGAACCTGAAACTAAATCAACTTATTTGATGTCGCCAACGGTGCCTCAAGCAACGGCCGCTCCGGCTGTAGTCTTGCCCAGCCAGGCTTTGCTTATGGTCATGGACAAAGTTCGTACCACGATTCTCTTGGTGGGCTTTTTCTATTCAGCATTAGGTTTTCTGCTTGCCGCTCTAGCCTTGATCTTGCTTGCGCCAAATGCCTACTGGATGATAAACAAAAGCAGCCCTATATTGATGTGGGTGGCTCAGCTCGGTATCTCTGGTATAGCCTTGATTCTCGCCCTCGGTTGTCTGGTCATTGGTCTAAACCATAAAAAATTGCAAGCCCAACTGATAGAAGCGGAGACTCTCATCGACACTCTGCGCGACCGCGCCTTTCTGCAGATTCAAGCAACTCGCTATAATCTCGAAGATCTGACTGAAAGGCTTAGTATGCCAAAAGAAAGTCACGCCCCTAGCCCCCTCGACTATATCGACGTGGCTAAGAAAATTGGTCCCTTACTTTCTTTGTGGAATGCCAAGGAAAGAAGCCTCGTCACTCTAGGTGTTGAAGGTCTGAAATTTATTCAAGCCTTGAAAAAAATTCTGAAGTAAGCAATGCAGCAAACCAATAAGGAAGCCATTTTTGATTTCACTTCTTATTTAGATGTGAGAAGAGCGAGATTGGAAAAGGCTCTCGACTTTTACTTGAGCGAGAAAAGTGAAAGTCGTGAGAGTCTTGAAAAGAATAATTGGAAGCCTTCTACCTTATATGAAGCAATGCGCTATTCGGCTTTGTCCGGAGGCAAGAGACTTAGAGCGGCTCTAACGATTGCAGGAGCCGAAGCAGTGGAGAGAGCCCCACAGCTTAAAGACTTGGACGCGGTCGAATTGGTTCTGCCTCTCTGTGCCGCCATTGAAATGATCCACGCCATGAGTCTGATTCATGACGATCTTCCCTGTCTAGACAATGACGATCTGAGAAGGGGTAAGCCCACCAATCATAAAGTCTTCGGCGAAGCCATGGCACTTCTGGCCGGCGACGGTCTACTAGTCATGGCCCAGGAAGTGCTGCTCAGCCATTGCCACGAGAAAATTGATAAAGGTGCCTTACTTTCAGTCAGCCTTGAACTTTGTCGTGCCACCGGCCCGAGTGGCATGGTCGGCGGCCAAGTTCTCGATATGGAATTTACCGGGCAAAGCGTTTCTGAAGAAGTTGTGCGCAACATTCATGCCCGTAAGACCGGTGCCCTTATAAAATTCTCACTCTGGGCGGGCGGGGCCTTGCTGCAAGCCCCCGAGAGACAGCTACAATCATTAGCCCGACTGGGTGAAATTATTGGTTTAGCCTTTCAAATTACCGATGATTTGCTTGATGTCACCGGCAGTGCCGAAAGCCTCGGCAAAACTCCGGGTAAAGACCAAGCCAGCAATAAAGCCACCTGGGTCAGTATCTTTGGAGTAGAAGGGGCAAAAGCCAAGTTGAAAGAAATGGAAAAGGAAGGAAAGGAACTGATCAAAGAATCCTCGCTTGACAACCCGTCGTACCCAGCGCTGCAATCTTTGCTTTCCTATTCTATAAATAGAGAAAAATAAACGAGTTTAGTATGGACTACCTTTACCAAAGCCTTTCCTTTTCTATCTTTGCCGATCCTATCTTTGCCGATGTGGCTTCGCCCTCTTTGGACGGCAGAGGCTGGCAGGTAATTCTTGTCACTTTGATGAGCAGTTCTATAGCGCAAGTCTTGAAAGTAATCATCAAGCTACTGACAACCGGCAAGCTTGATATGCGCATGGTGGCAACCACCGGTGGTATGCCTTCATCACACTCCAGCTGCACCATGGGCATGGCTGTCTCAGTCGGTCTAATTGAGGGCTTTAACTCGGTCTCATTTGCCATTGCCCTTTGCCTTGCCTTCATTGTTATGTACGATGCAGCCGGCGTAAGAAGAACGGTCGGACTGCAAGCCAAGGTGCTCAATAAGATGATGATCGAATTGTTTTCAGATCACCCCAAGCTATCTCATGAGCGTATTAAAGAATTTCTAGGACATACACCTGTAGAAGTATTTGTTGGAGCAACTCTTGGATCTCTCATTGCTCTTGGCTTCAACAATTTGGCTATAAGTCAGCACTGGCACGTGAATTAAGCGGTTGTCATGAAGCTCTCGCTTAGAGAGTTATGAAAAGATCGTAATACATGACTACTGCATCATTCTTGTAACTTTGCTCTATAATCAAGGTCTTGGAAAGGGTTGCCATACTCTTGAGAGCGAAGTAAAAAACGATTTCAAAGAGTACTTGTCTAAATAACTCATAAGCTAAAAGCCAAGAGATAAGTCGAGAGATACGGTATACTTTCCAAGAACAGGACGACACAGGTCGTCGGGTCGACTAGCTTTTGCTAATCGACTGAAAGATGTGCGTTGGAAACTTGATGGCTTTAGCCGTCGCAATTTACAAGACAGAGTCTTGATTTCGTACCAGTAGGGTTCCGTTTTCTGAGAAAAGGAGGAAAGGCAGAGTAAATACCAGCGAGCGGGGGAAACCACTCCGGTAGCACTGCCGAAAGTTAGATGAATACAACGGTCCAGACAACACCAGCTCCAGCCAAAGCCTCTTCCCCGAGACGTTCACGCTTCCCGGGCAAAGAGTCGGGTTCGGTCTCCTTCAACCTGACGGCTCTCGGCCGCCAGCTCTTGAAAGAGCAAGCCGCTGCCGCAGGCGTTTCCAACGGTGATTACGTTGAAATGCTTATTCGCGAGCGTGCCGGCATGCCCCCATTGAGACTGCCCCCCCAAGCCAAACAAACCGGCCCCAAAGGCGGCGCCAAGTCTTTCTTCTTCGGAAAGAATAGAGGCACCACCACTGCCGTTTGCGTAACTCCCATGGCCCACAGACTCCTCGATGAGCAAGTAGCCGCCTCCCGCATGAGCCGCGGCGACTATATAGAGTATTTGCTCCGCGAAAAATCCGGTCTTATCGAAGAAACCTTCAAGACCTACGCTCAGCAACAAGCCGCTGCCCAAGCAGCTGCTCCTGCTCAGCCCCAGACCAACTTCGCTCCTCCGGCTCAACCGGTGGTCGAAGTGACCTACGCCCAACCGGTAATCACTCCTGTGACCCCGGTTACCGACTGGTCCAACAACAACAACTAAGAATAATTAGATAGCCTCACGGCATTTAATCTAATTCTTCCTCCTTTTTCAAACAAAGGCTCCTTCTATCGAAGGAGCCTTTTGAGGATCTATATAGATCCCCTTCGATAGAAGGAGCCTTTTGAGGATCTATATAGATCCCCTTCGATAGAAGGAGCCTTTTGAGGTTCTATATATCCCCTTCGATAGAAGGAGCCTTTTGAGGTTCTATAAATTAGATTGGACTAACTTCTCAAATCAATATCGTTGAGCTTGAGAGCCGCACCCTGCGGTACCAGATTGACTGCCGTCTTGCCTACGACATGGCGCACATCAAAGTAAGCGTCAAACTTTGAAGCCATGCGAAAATCGAGAGCCACCGAACTAATTGTGATCACTGTCCCAGGTCTGATATCTCTTGTGGCTATAACCACTTGCAGACGCTCTTGTTCGTCGAGCTTCATCGCAGTCATTCTGAACTGCGTACAAGTCGGACACTGCGCGCCTTTATAAGGGCGATGACAGGTCCGGCAAATTGTCTGCGCTTCGATTGGTTCAGGCGGCGGGGGCGGGGGCGCACCGCCGGTCACCTCTCTAATATCAAAAACTTTTCCCTGCCGCTGATAGACAGCGCTGAGCTGCCTGACTATGTTTGCAGCTTGAGCACTTTCCAGACCAAAGCGAATGATAGTAATGAGCAAGGCTTGCTTATAACTATCTTCGGCTTCTTTCATTCTGTTTTGAAAGTTCTGACAGGAACCGAGTTTGATTAGTGTATTTGCTACCTCTGGGTGGTCTAGACCAAGACCGGAAATCTGCTTCTCAAGGTTATCGCCGTAGATTGCTTGTGCCTCACTAAAGCGCTTCAATCGGTAGTAAAAATCACCGAGTGAGTCCATGCACAAAATCAATTTAAGTGGTGAATTAGTCTCAGCCGCAGCGTCTATTGCTTTCCAGAGATATTCTTCGGCAGTCTTGAGATCGCCGTTCTGAGCAGCGTTGTCTGAAAAGATCTTGAATAGTTCCCAGCTCTCGGGCATCAGTCAAACCAAATCACGATAAGCGCAAGCGTCCTTCTCAAATGTCCTCAGCTTTCAGAGCCCGACTTACCACCAGCCACGTCACTTGATTTCTCTTGGGCGCGAGTGCGGGTACCGGCATATTGCAAAATAGCTTCTACCTGAGAGAGATAGTTGGCAATATACTGCGCTCTGAAACCTCTTTGAATAAAGGCTTCCAGCCTGAGCCATTCTTTCAAGGTGGAATGCAAACCAGTTACATCTTTCAAAAGATTATCAATTTCATCAGCACTGGCTTTGCCACTGAGATTATGCATCGATCTCTGCACTGTATCAATCTGATTGACCACATCATTTGTACTGGCGGTATCAGACATAATGCGTTTCTTTGGATCTTGCAAATAGCGATTAACCATAGCGGCAAAGTCGTCAAACAAAACACGACTGGCCTTAAGTGGCTCCGCCTGTGGTGTCAATAGAGTGGCTCTTCTATAGGGACCAACCTTTAGAACATTGACTTTCTTATCATCAAGGTGGGCGGCGGCAAACATGGTTGTGCCCAGGGTGCCTGTCACACGCGATGAATCGAGCAGTTCGATAAGGCCGGCTGTATCAAGCTGCCTAATCGAGAGACCAGGATAAGCCAAACCCTTGTCTTGCGTAGACTCTCGCACAAAGGATGCTTGCTCTGTGAACTCCTTGGGCACAGCCACATAAGTCATTGGATTGATAGTATCAACCCAACCATTAGCCACCCAGGTTTCCCACTCCTGCTGAATAGCGTTGACACGCATGCGTCTAGGGAAAGCATAAACTGCAGCCGAAATGCGGATTCCAGGCTGCACCGGTCTAATCAAATCAGAAACTTCTTTGACAAAACTAGTGATCTGCGCAGCTTTCCAGTGCACCCACATCTGCCTGGTATCATCATCCATTCTATCCAAAGAGAGACCAGTCTCTCTTTCAAATTTCTGGCGACCCAGCCAGTTGAAGCCCATCTCAGAGCCCTTGTTGTTGAAAGGATAGCGAATATAGTCGAGCTGAACACCGTCGACTTTGTAGTTATTCATCACTTCCAAAATCAAATCTTTGGCATAGCGTCGGCAGTCGGGGTTGGAAGGGTCCAACCAATATTCAAATTGCTTGGGCGGCAGGAGCGAACCTGTCGCTGAAGTAAGAGCCCAAGTAAAGTCGTGACTGGAAAGCACTGGGCCGGGGTAATCCGCTTCTTTTCCGATAATTGGATTGTGCTTGGCATTACCAACGTTGAAGATCCAGAACCAGGCATGAAACTCCATTTTGCGCTTACGAGCTTCGGCAAGGGCTGTGCCGAAGGGGTCCCATCCTAGAGTCTCAGGGTTTTGGCTGGCCATCTTAGATGGATACATTGTGAAGCCTGCATTATTGGTCTCGAAATAAACCACGTTGATGCCTGCCGACTTCAGCTTCTCAAAAAGGTCAGCCATCCCTTTAGGCCCTTTGGTGGCAACGATAGTGCCGCGGTCCAACCAGATGCAACGAGCTTCCACTGGTCTGACCGGCATGGCTTGGGCAAATGCCATAGCAAAATCTTGTCTGGCTTTTTGCAATCTCTCATCAGCTTCTAGAAAGCGTCTGTCTCTATACGCTTCGTTGAAAGCCTTAACATGCTCTAGGCCTGAGTCATAATAGCTCTGAATCGTCTTCAGTGGAACACTAAAATCAGCCTGCTTGGCTGTCTTCACAGCTTCATCTGTACGCCTGGCCAAATAGTCTAATTCAGTCGAGAGAGTCTGATACTCGGCATAACTAATTTGCACAGCAGCCTGTTGCGTGATGCCGGGAGACAACTCATCAAGAACTTGCGCGAGAAGCTGACTGTTGGACGAGATTTCGCCCTGCAAGCCAGGAGCCCAACCAAGAAAAGCGCAGTTACCATTGCGGGTGATAACAGCCTGAGAATTCTGCCAGGAGGCAAGAGCTTTAGCCGAAGCTGTGGGAGTTAGTTCACTGACCACCGAGGCTATGGCAAACTCTGCACCAAGAGGCAAGGGCTCTCTGGGCCAATTGAGATTGCCAACTTCTTTGAGAGTGACTCTATTAAACGTCTGCACACCAGCCAAGGTCATTAGCTGAGTGGCGCCACTGCCGGCGACACCAGCACCATCGGTAATGACCAATTTGCCGCCGGCTGATTGATAAGCGTTCAAAGCGGCTACTTCACTGGAAGGGATATCGACCAAGAGCGGCACAACAATTAGTTTATAGCCAGCCAGCTTGCTCTGCCCGGCTTCAATATCGGCATCGCTCAATTCGTCAAAACGAACGTTGGCTCCGTCCATGGTCGACTTGAAGACTTTGAAATCATCTTCGAATGTACCTATGTGTTGATCTTGATAAACAGCCGCATTACGCGCACTTTTCAGCACAGCGACAGGAGAAGCGGCGTAGGCCGCAGTGGCCGACCAGAGATTGACGAGTAAACTAAGCACAAAGGAAAGCGAGAACAAAACAACCGTGCTGACAACACCCACTTTCTTCACCTTCGCTCTATCTCCTGTTACTTCTTAATAGCGGCTAGTTTTAGTAATTCTATCGAGTTGGCGCTTGGTTTCGCGCTTGGCAATCGTATCTCTCTTATCATGCAATTTTTTACCGCGCACCACCGCCAAATCTACTTTTACTAAGTTTCCTTTGAAGTAGAGCTTAAGCGGTATCAAGGTCAGACCCTTTTCTTGGGTCGTAGCCTTTAACTTGAGAATCTGTCTGGAATGCATGAGCAAGCGACGTTTTCTGGTTGGCTCATGATTGAATCTATTGCCATAATCGTAGGGAGATATATGACAGTTATAGAGCCAGAGATCGCCGTCCTCTATGCGGATATGGCTGTCTTGCAAATTGGCTTTGCCGGCGCGAATCGCCTTAACTTCGGTACCAAGCAAACTGATACCCGCCTCATGGGTCTCCAATATCTCAAAGTCGTGCCGCGCCCGGCGATTATCGGCGACAGTGCGATAAACAGGTTTGTCCCCGTCTTTCTTTTTCTCGTTTTGAGCTTTGCCTTGCTTAGTCATGCGAAGTATTCTAGCGGTAAATAAGAAGTAGAGCTTGAGAGCGGCTCACTTGGCAGCCATTCTGTAAGTGGTATTATTTTCATATGATTAAGATCCAGCCTCTATTTGCCACCGATTCGACCCAGGTAAGGGCACTTTTGCGTTACCAGGAAGAACCTGTGCCTTATGAGAGCTTTTGTGCAGAAGAACGTTACTTAATCACAGGCCTAGCTTTCTGGCAGCATTGGCTGCCCTGCCACTTGCATGTTTCCCCATCTGTATATATAGCCAAAGAGGACGGTCTCATTCTGGGGCTGATTTCACTGCATCCAATTGGCAGATCAAAGTCATGTTGGCAGGTAGATCACTTAGTGGTCCATCCCAACCATCGCGGTCGGGGAATTGCCCAAGAACTTCTGCGCTTTGCCTGTGCTCTCTTTGGTAGTCAGGGAATCAGCCATTTCATAGCCGAAGTGTCGGATCGCAATCCCGCCGCTCTATCACTACTTGGCAGTTGCGGCTTTAGAAGATCAGCCCGCATAACTCATTACCAAGTGCCTAGCGACCTCAAGCTGCAGACCGCTGAAATTAACTCAGAAGCCTTCCGCTTGGCGCTGCCTGAAGATCAAATCGGGCTCTACCAATTACACGAAGATATTCTGCCAGCCGATATCCGCCTGACTTTCCAACACACTCCGCTTGATTTTAGAGTCTTTCCAATTAAGGTCGAAAGTCTGGACACCTTAGCAAGAAGGTTGCTGCGCCGTCGCAGTTGGTTCTGGGTTTCGCAAGACCAGGAGCGAAAGGTGATTACCTCAGCCTGCCGGGTGACGGCCCACCGTGAAGGCGACTATCATTTAGAGTTTGCCGTGCACCCTGGCTTTGCCCATACAGCACCAGACATGATCAATTTTGTACTCTCGATAATGCGCCGAGCCGGTATGAAAGGCATGGTGGTGGTCAAAGCCTACGACTTCCAGAAATCAGTGGTGGAAGCACTTGAGGCGGCTGGGCTGGAAAGACTGGGAGATTTCTCTTTGCTCACCAGAGACTATTGGATGAGGGCGAAGAAGCCGCGCAAACTTTCTCTAGAGACCTCGGTCAACCTACCGGCACTTGGCAATCCAGCCATCAATATTAATAGAGAAATGACCGACATCTGGCCGGGTTCGCTTAATTAAGCGATGCTAAGAAGCCGCCCCATATGGGGCTTCACAGCTAATAATTCGATAATCTTGGCTTAGCATTGTAAATGATTTGCGAAGTTCTTATATATCCAGTCGCTCTTCTGATAATCTGAACGTTCGCGGTATCTGTTGGGGATACCTGTTTTTAGCTTGTGTTTTTAGGAGTTAAGTGGTGCCTACCATAAACCAGTTGATCAGACGCGAACGTGCCAAAGTGACTTACAAGACTAAGTCCCCGGCCTTGAAATCTTGCCCGCAAAGACGCGGCGTTTGCACCCAGGTAAAGACAACCACCCCGAAAAAACCGAACTCGGCTCTTCGCAAAATCGCCAGGGTAAGACTGACAAACGG
The DNA here is from genome assembly GCA_017303615.1 of Obscuribacter phosphatis (SeqCode). Taxonomy (GTDB): domain Bacteria; phylum Cyanobacteriota; class Vampirovibrionia; order Obscuribacterales; family Obscuribacteraceae; genus Obscuribacter; species Obscuribacter phosphatis_A. The sequence continues at coordinate 77,273 of JAFLCK010000015.1, read as the reverse complement.
TATTGAAGTTACCGCCTATATCCCCGGTGTCGGCCACAACTTGCAAGAGCACTCGGTTGTGCTCATTCGCGGCGGCAGGGTCAAAGATCTTCCGGGTGTTCGCTATCACATCGTCAGAGGCGCCCTCGATACAGCCGGTGTCAAAGACCGCATGCAGGGACGCTCCAAGTATGGCGCCAAACGTCCTAAGCCGGGTCAGGCAGCAGCTGCCGGCGGCAAGAAAAAATAAGCAGTTAAGAAGTTCAATATAGGAAGAAGATTGAAATGTCCCGCAGAAAAGTAGCCGACAAGAGAATTCCGAAGGCTGATCCCGTTTACAACAGCCAACTGGTCTCACGTTTCGTCAACCGCATGATGCAGCGCGGTAAGCGCAGCACCGCCCAGAGTCTCTTCTACGAAGCTCTGCAGATTCTTAAAGACAGAACCAAGCAAGAGCCCTTGGATGTTTTCAATAAAGCAGTGAAAAACGTCACCCCCTTGGTTGAAGTAAAAGCCAGAAGGGTTGGCGGTTCGACCTACCAAGTGCCGGTTGAAGTGAAGCAAACTCGTGGTTTCGCCCTCGCTACCCAATGGATCATCAACAACTCCAGAAAGCGTCCGGGTCGCACTTTTGCTGAAAGACTTTCCTCTGAACTCTTCGATGCCGCTAACGGCACTGGAGCTTCCGTCAAGAAGAAAGACGAAACCCACAAAATGGCTGAAGCCAACAAAGCTTTCGCTCACTATCGCTATTAAGTCTAAGCAGGGCTCAAGACAGGGCGATTGAACAGGCTTTAGAAACGCTTCGGCATGAGCCGGGGCGTTTGCCTTTAAAAATGTGAAGCCGCTTCTGTAACAAATAAAATAGCCAAACTTGGAAACTTTATGAAGAATCAAAGGGGCTGACCACCTCAGTGATAACCTCAACAAACCGGTTACAAATAAGAAGCTCACTTCAAGCAGGTCATGTATGGATAGCGTCAAAGAAAGGAAAACAGAACCCGTGTCAGGAAGGACAGTAGAACTCAAAAATATACGTAACATGGGTATTGCCGCCCACATCGATGCCGGCAAGACCACAACCACAGAGCGCATCCTCTTCTATTCGGGTCTGATTCACAGAATGGGCGAAGTGCACGAAGGCACAAGCTTCACCGACTGGATGGAACAGGAAAAAGAGCGCGGTATCACAATCACCGCCGCCGCCATCACCAGTCAGTGGAAAGGCAAGCGCATCAACCTAATCGACACCCCTGGACACGTCGACTTCACAGTTGAAGTTGAGCGCTCGATGCGCGTTCTTGACGGTGTAGTCATCGTACTTTGCGCCGTCGGCGGCGTGCAGCCCCAAACCAACACTGTTTGGAAGCAAGCCAACCGCTACGAAGTTCCCCGCATGATCTTGGTCAACAAAATGGACCGTACCGGTGCGGACTTCTTCAAAGTAGTCAAACAAATTAAAGAGCAGCTGCCCGGCATGACTACCACTTGGGCTAATGCTCATCCCATCCAGATTCCGATTGGCGCTGAAGGCGATTTCAAAGGTCTCATCGACTTGGTCGAAATGAAAGCCCATGTCTATGATGAAAAAGATCCGATGGGTCAGAAATTCAATATCGTCGACATTCCCGCCGACATGAAAGAAGAGACCGACATGTGGCGTCACCAGCTGGTGGAAGCCATTGTCGAAACCGATGATGAACTCATGGGCAAATATCTCGAAGGCGAAGAAATAAACACAGAGTCTCTGAAAGATGCTTTGCGTAGAGCTGTTTGCAACAACAAACTGATCCCAATACTTTGCGGTTCAGCTTTCAAAAACAAAGGCGTTCAGCAGCTTCTCGACGCAGTAGTCGAACTGCTTCCTTCTCCCGATGACGTTGCCGCCATCAGAGGCACCTTGCCCGACGGCAGCGAAACAGAGAGAAAATCTGACGAAAACGAGCCCTTCTCGGCTCTCGCCTTCAAAGTCATGAACGATCCTTTCGTCGGCAAACTGACCTTCATCCGCGTTTATTCCGGAAAACTCTCGGCTGGTTCTTATGTATTGAACAGCACCAAAGGCAAGCGCGAGCGCATCAGCCGTCTGGTGCAGTTGCAAGCCGATAACCGCACCGACGTTGAAGAAGCCTTTGCGGGCGACATCGTTGCTGCAGTTGGTTTGAAAGACACCACCACCGGTGACACACTCTCGGCAGAAAACTCACCGATCATTCTTGAATCGATGAACTTCCCCGACCCTGTTATCTCGGTAGCCATCGAACCCAAAACCAAGGGCGATGCCGATAAACTGGGCGTATCTCTTGGCCGTCTGGCTGAAGAAGATCCCACCTTCAAAGTGCGTGTCGACCATGAAACCGGTCAGACCATCATCTCCGGTATGGGCGAATTGCACCTTGAAATTATCGTCGACCGCCTGCTTCGCGAATTCAAAGTAGAAGCCAACGTCGGTAAACCGCAGGTTGCTTACCGCGAAACTTGCAAAAAGGCTGTCAAAGCCGAAGGTAAGTTCATCAGACAGTCTGGTGGTCGTGGTCAGTACGGACACTGCGTCCTAGAAATCGAGCCTCTTCCCCCGGGCGGTGGCTTTGAATGGGTCAACAAAATCGTCGGCGGTGTCATTCCGAAAGAATATATCCCTGCTTGCGAAACCGGTGTCAGAGATACTCTCGTGGGCGGTGTAATGGCCGGCTACCCAGTTATCGACGTGAAAGTTTCATTGGTATTCGGCTCCTACCACGATGTCGACTCCAACGAAATGGCTTTCCGTACAGCTGCTTCCATGGGCTTCAAAGAAGGCTTCATGAAGGCTCAACCCACTCTGCTCGAACCAGTTATGAAAGTAGAAGTGGAAGTACCGGAAGAGTTCATGGGCGATGTCATCGGTGATATCTCCAGCCGCAGAGGCCGCGTTGAAGGTATGGAAACCATCTCCGGACTCTCTAAAGTAAGAGCCCAGGTTCCGCTTTCTGAAATGTTCGGTTATGCAACCGACATCAGAAACAAAACCCGCGGTCAAGGTACCTTCACCATGGAATTTGCCCAGTATGAAGAAGTGCCTTCCAACATCGCCGAGACTGTAATCAGCTCGAGAAAAGAGAAATAAGCACTGCCTCAAACAGTGAAAATAGCTCTAAGAAAGCCCGGGTCTCCCGGGCTTTCTGCTGTTAAGATATTACGTCATGAAATATCTACATAACGGCTACATACTTTTTTGCAGAGAAGCCCAGCACGGTGAGAATGGCGAAGTGGACGCGCTGGGTCTATTCGACCTCTTTGTCGTACCGCAATTTCCTTACCAGATGAATTGCACCTGCGTACTTGGCTTCGGTACACCGTATGAAAGACGGCAATACAAAGGTATCGTTACTATTGAAGACCCGGATGGCAAGGTCATCTTCACCAAAGACTTCCATGCCAATGATCCAAATGACATCTACAAGGGTCACTATATTTTGAAAGTGGACTGCAAGCTGCCTAGAGAAGGCGGCTACAGTGCCAAGCTCAGCTTGAGTAATTGGAAAGACGATAATATTTGGGACTTTGAAAGAAAGTTCTTCGCCATGTTGGAAGGCAGTCCCACCGACCCATAGTTTTGGGATTTAAATAGGCAAAAAGAGCCCGAGCCTTGCCGCTCCGGATTTATTTATGTGAAAAAACGGAGCCTTGCCGCTCCGGATTTATTTATGTGAAAAAACGGAGCCTTGCCGCTCCGGATTTATTTATGTGAAAAAACGGAGCCTTGCGGCTCCGGATTTATGTATCTAGAAAGAGCCGAGCCTTGCGGCTCCGGATTTATGTATGTGAAAAAACGGAGCCTTTCGGCTCCGTTTTTGGGTTCAATATTTGGACGGTACTGGACTCGAACCAGTGGCCCCCACTATGTCAAAGTGATGCGCTACCAACTGCGCCAACCGTCCGTGAGCTTTCGGTCACTATTGTAGCGAATTCTCGAAAGCTGATCACGGCTTTCAATCTCTTTTAAGATTGTCACCGCGAAGGAAATGGAGGCGGCACCCAGATTCGAACTGGGGGATAAAGGTTTTGCAGACCTCTGCCTTACCACTTGGCTATGCCGCCGTAGACTACTCGCAAGTCCTTTCTAAGAATGTACCATAGCCAGACTGAATACAAAGCTCTTGCGCCAAATTGTTTATCATAGTCAATACATTTACCAAAATGTCGATGACGAGAATTACCTAAATATCAATGAGCTTTTTGCTGAAAAGAACAATCTATGCCTTAGTGACCCTGCTCGTCGTCTCGCTGGTCAGTTTTGCACTGATGCGCTCATTACCGGCAAGCCCCATAGACGTTATGCTGGGCTCAGCCCAGAAAGATCTCAGTGAAGCAGACCTACAAAAAGTAAAAGATGAACTAGCTCTAGATCGCCCAGTAGAGCAGTATGGCCGCTGGTTATTGTCCTTTGTCGACAGCAGCCAGGCTAAGAGCAATTTGGCTATGGGTCTCTCCTATAAAGACGGCAGAAACGTCAAAGAAGTAATCATGGAAAGGATTCCAGCAACAGTTGCCCTGGTGGGTTTTTCGCTCCTTATCTCTTTTACTGTTGGTATTCCTTTAGGCGGCTTTCTCGCCTTCCTTGAACAAGAAAAAAAACTAGATAAAGACAGGTCTGGAATTAGAGCCCTAGCAGCCTCATTACAAACGACCATGGCCTTTCTTTATGCACTGCCCAATTTCTTTTTAGCCTTTCTCTTTTTAGCATTGTGCGCCACTCTTCCCTGGCTCTATCCGCCACCAAGTTTGACAATCTTTGGCGGCAACCAAGGTGAATGGCTCTACCTCATCGCTCCCGCCTTCATTCTCAGTCTAAGACGACTGATAAAAGCAGCCTTCTATACTCGCAGCCTGCTTATCGCCGAACTAAACAAAGCCTATGTCATCGCTGCAAAAGCACGAGGACTCTCCTTTTCTCGAATCTTCAAGCATGTGCTGGCCAACTGCAAATTGCCTCTAGCCGGTCTCCTCAGTGTTCAGATTCCAGCTCTAATAGGCGGTTCAGTGCTTATCGAAACAATCTTCTGTATACCTGGACTAGGCAGGCTCTCGGTCGAATCCGCCCTCAGTCGCAACTATCCTGTCATGATGGGACTGACCATGCTCTACGGTAGCGCAGTAGTGCTGGCCTCCTTCTTGAGCGACCTATTCAGCCGGAGGTTGACCATCAATGAAGATTGAGGGCAAAGTCGTCGGCAGCACAATTTTGCTGTCAGTCCTGCTCTTTTCAATTTCCGGTCTTTTTGCACCTGATAGCCTCTGCCAATTGGACAAAGCCGATATCGCTCCCTTCCAAAATTGGCAGTATCCGCTGGGTACCGACGGACTTGGGCGCAATCTTTTGCTTTCAGCCATGAAAGGCGGAGTGGGCACGCTCTCAGTCGGACTGGCTTCAGCAATGCTTGCCAGCCTGGCAGGCTTTATCTGGGGCTCAGCGGGAGCGCTCTCAGGCGGCACCATCGACAATATCAGTACAGCAATTGTGGATGGTCTACTTTCCATCCCTACAATAGTGCTATTGCTTACCATCAGCTCTCTCATTTCGGCTCCCGAGCTGACTCATGCCATGCCGCAGACAGTACAGACTCTGCTCAAGGTGAGCGAACATTCACTTGGCTACCTCCCCATAATCAGTGTCGTTTTCGCCATAGCCTCTACCTCATGGCTGGAAGCAGCCAGGGTAGCCAGGGGTATGACTTTGAAGCTAAAGGGCGAAGACTATGTACTGTCAGCCAGAGCCATGGGAGCAAGCAATCTAGAGATACTCGTTCGCCACCTACTGCCGGCCCTAGCCGGACTTGCCGCCCTAGAAGCCACCTTGCTCACCGCCGACGCCATAATTTTGGAATCGGGACTGAGTTATCTTGGCCTAGGTCTTGGCTCTGGTACCCCCAGCTGGGGCAGTATGTTGAGAGAAGGGCAAATCGGTCTTTTCTGCGGGAATGCCCACGCAGCCATCATTCCCGGGCTTCTTATTGCTTTCACCGTGCTTTCTATAAATCTCATTTCAGACAGCATTGCTGTATCTAAAAATAGCGGCTGCTAAAATTCTTTCAGACAAGTGAAATATGCGATCACTCACTGAAAGGTAAAGCTTGATGCGAAGCGAAAGAAGACTAAAATTTTGCCTAATAGCCCTTTCGACCCTACCTCTGGTTATGTTTGGCTGCAAAAGCGGTGAAGTAAGTTATTCATCAGGCAATATGAAGCATACTTCATCGGTTAAGGAAGCCGGTGTACCGGAAGACCTGAAAACTTTGATTTATCCCGGCGCCACCACCAGTGGTGTGCAAACAGCGCAAGAAGAAGGCAAAGACTCAGCCGACTACAGCAAATATATGCAGCTGGTCTCAACCGATTCAGTCGAGAAAGTAGCTCAATGGTACGAGCAAACCCTAAAAAACGAAGGCTGGAACATCGAAAAGAATGAACAGATGTCTAAGACCATAAGCCTGGAAGGACGCATGAAAGAATCGGAAATAAGCGTCACCATGGTCGACGACTCCGGCAGCACCAATATTATAGTCAGCAAGAGCGCCTCCAGCGGAGCCATACCGGACGAAGAAAGTATAGAGAACTACAAGCCCAATAAAGAGGTTACTCCCACTGACTAAGAAGCACCAGCCCGCAAATGAGATGGAAGATATTGCCGCCAAGCCTCTAGCAGAGGTAATGAGCGGCAATCTTGTTTCATTTACGGCAGACCTGAGGGAAGGTGCACCTAGACCAGATTTTGGCAGCTTCATCACCTCGGTACTGGACGAAGAGGGAGAGACGCCGCTTTCCATTCTGGCTGTGGTATTAGATGTGGTGACCTGTCCGCCCGACTCTATTCACAAACCATCGGCTCTCGGTCTAAGTCGCAGAGAACTAAAGAAAGAACAACCTCATATCTTCGCCTTGCTCAAGACCGAAATCAAGGCCGCTATTCTAGGCTACATAGAAGATGGAAGGGTCTACAATCACTTGCCGCCTCGCTCACCCTTGGTGCACGACTTTGTTTATCAAGCAGGCAAAAGAGCAGTCATCGCCCTAACCGATGATTTTGAGTATTTGCGGCTACTTTTCAATTTTTCAGGTGACTTACCGAAAGACGAAATCTTGGCGGCGGCAGTGAGACAAGCCGCCCTGAACCGTCCCCTGAGAGAGAGAGAAGCTTATTTGGTAGAGGCCGGGCAAGCTCTTTGCCAGCTTCTTAGAAGCGACTACGAACGCATGGTGAGCGTGGTCAGAAAGATCAAACCGAATCCAATTTACATGTCTTTGGAAGCATAACGTAGATAGAGCACTACGGCGAAACTTACCAAGAAAATCAGAATTGTCGACACTGCCGAGCCAAACACCCAGTCTCTGACAGCTAAAAATTGATTCTGAATGAGATTGCCGATAAACATCGTTTTTGCTCCGCCCATGAGGTCAGGTGTGACATAGTCACCTAAGGAAGGAACAAAGACCATGATGGAACCGGCAATGATACCACCCGAGGTGAGGGGCAAAAGCACTTTGAATATGGTGGTAATCGGCTTGGCGCCAAGGTCGGATGAAGCTTCTAGAAGCCTGACATCAAGCCTCTCTAGAGAAGTATAGAGAGGTAAGACCATATAAGGCAAATAGTTATAGACCATGCCCAACCAAACGGCAAAAGGTGTATAAAGCAGAGGCGGCGCCTCAATATTCAGCAAAGCAAGCCAGCTTGGCAAGAGCCCGGTCGGATGCAAAATAGTAATCCAGGCATAAGTGCGCAAAAGAGAAGAAGTCCATAGAGGCAAGACGACAAGCAAGGCTAATAGATTTCTATAACGCGGCGAGGCTTGGAAGGCCAGATAAAAGGCGAGAAGATAACCGAGCACCAAGGTAGTAAACATGGTGATAAAACTGAGCGCTAAAGAACGCCATAGACAAGCCAGATAGGGTCCGCAGAAGAACCTCAAATAGTTGTCTGGATGAAATGAAAGCACCACCCGTCCCAAGTCGTCTCTCAAACCGAGACTATAGACAAATAGAATGATAAGCGGCAGAACTACCATCACCGCCAAAACCAGAAAGGCAGGTGCGATGAGCAGTGGTAGAGATCTTGCTGTTTTTGTGGAAAACAAAGTACACCACAGCCAGGTAGAAGCAACCAAAGAATTATAATTACTCTGGTAATCTTTAGGAACACAATGCTTAAAATAATCTATCTCGGTACCCCCGAATTCGCCGTTCCTTGCCTTCAGGCACTGCTTGAAGATAAAGACAGTTATGAAGTGTTGGCGGTTGTAGCCCAACCGGACCGCCCCAAGGGTCGAGGCAATAAACTAACCGCCCCTCCCACCAAGGTCTTGGCAGAAGCGCACGGCATTCCAGTCTTTCAACCGGAGAAACTAGCCAAAGCCCCCGAGATAGTGCAAGCTATGCGCGACCTCAAGCCCGACCTCTTGGTGATGGTCGCCTTCGGTCAAATACTGAAACAAGAGGTTTTAGACCTGGCTCCTCATGGGGTGATAAACGTGCACGGCTCACTCTTACCAAAATTGAGGGGAGCGGCGCCGATAAACTGGTCCATTATCAATGGCGATACCACCACCGGTGTCACAACCATGTTCACTGAACTCGGGGTAGACACCGGACCGATGCTGCTCAAGGCTGAAATTGAAATCAGCCCCGACATGACAGCAGAAGAACTCTCACAGGAAATGTCGAAGGTGGGAGCCAAAACCCTGATAGCCACTCTAAGAGAGCTGCAAGCCGGTACCCTGGTTGCCCATAAACAAGATGATGCAGCCGTTACCTTTGCGCCTATTCTTTCAAAAGAAATGGGTAAACTTGATTTTTCAAAGAGTGCAGAAACGATGCATAATCTAGTGCGCGGTCTCAAGCCCTGGCCGGGTACCTATACAAGGTTCAGAGGCAAAGGTCTAAAGATTCTTCAAACAAAGCTTTGCCCGAAAGAAACAAGCTTGCCTCAAACTAAAGGAAAAGCCGACGGCACCCTATTTGTTTCAGACAAACATCTCTATGTAGTTTGTGCAGGCGAGGCTCTAGAGATCTTGAGCCTGCAGCCCGAATCGCGAGCGGCTCAAACCGCCCAGGCTTTTTTAACCGGCGCTCATCTCACCGAGGAAGACAGACTTGGATAAGACAAAACAGAAAAGAAGGTTTTCCAAAGAAGATCTAAGAAAGAAAAAGGGATTGAAAGCCCGCAAAATAGCCGTAGAAACTCTCACCAAAGTTGATTTAAGCGGTGCCTATGCCAATATAGCTCTCGATAAAGCTCTCGAAAAAAGCGATATGGAAGAGCGCGACCGCTCTTTCACAACAGCCCTTGTGCTGGGAGTCTTGCGCAATAGACAGTCTATCGATGCAACCTTGCAAAAACTCTCGACCAAACCAATCGACCAGATCAAGGCGCCTGTGCTCAATCTCTTGCGCGTGGCGATTTTTCAGCTCAACGAAATGCCTGACATTCCCCAAAGTGCCGTACTTGACACCGCCTGCGATATCGCCAGACTGATTGCTCATGAAGGGGTGGTGAAATTTGTTGCGGGTATCTTGCGGTCTCACCAGAGAAGCATAGACGGCGGGCTTGCTCAGCCTGCCGAGCCAAGCGCAAATGTATCTGTAGACCAAGCCGAAAAGCTAGCTCTCGAAAATTCGCTACCTGAATTTATTGTACGCAGCTGGCTAAAGAACTACGGCGCTCAGGCTCTCGAAATCATCAAACACTGCCAAAAGGCACCGCGACTTACTTTGAGAGTCTCGAGCTTGGCTATCGAAACTGCCGCATACAAAGAAATTCTAGAAAAAGCCGGCATAGAAAGTGACTTTGGCGAATTGGTACCTGAATGTTTAGTTCTTAAGAAAGGGGCGCGACCCGATAAATTGCCTGGTTTTGCCGAAGGTCTCTTTGCTGTGCAAGATGAGGCAGCCGCCTTTGTCTCAAAAGTAGTAGATCCAAAAGCAGGCGAAACAGTTGTAGACCTCTGCGCAGCCCCCGGCGGCAAAACCCTTCATATGGCTGAATTGATGGAAGGTAAAGGCAGAGTCGTGGCTGTTGACATCAGCGAAAGCCGTCTCAATCTTCTCAAAGAATCGAGACTGCGAATGGACTTGAGAAATATAGAGAGCAAAAGCGCCGACGGTAAAAAATTCAAACCAGGCTTTACAGTGGATAGAGTCCTGGTAGATGCACCCTGCTCTGGCACCGGCGTCATCGCTAAACGTTCCGACCTTCGCTTCAATCGCCAAGAAGAAGATATCAAGACCCTGTCTTATATTCAAACAGCCCTCTTGGAAAATGCTGCAGAAATGCTCAGACCAGGGGGCGTGCTTGTTTATTCCACCTGCTCTATAGAGCCGGAAGAGGGTCCCAATATCGTGGAAAGTTTTCTTGAAAAACATTCGGATTTCGAACGAACCGATATCGGTTCGTTTTTCCCAGAAGGACTTCTTGAAAAGTGGAACATGACCAAAGCCGCCGCCCAGGGCTCAGTCATGTTCTTACCGCCAGCCAATGGCAGCGCCGGCTTTTATATAGCCCGCCTGGTCAAGAAGTCTTGAAGCAAAAGGGAGTATAATGCCCAAGCTACCGTCAGAGGCTTAATCTATGGAACTTTTGCTGGTTTTCCTCTTCTTCCTCTTCGGGTACACACTCAGTTCAATTCGAGTAATTAAGGAGTACGAAAAAATCGTAGTCTTTACTCTCGGTCGCGCCGATGGTGTAAGAGGTCCGGGTCTTCAACTTGTCTTTCCGCTCTTGCAACAGTCCAAGAAAGTAGACTTGCGTGTTCTGACCATGCCTATTCCTATGCAAGAAGCAATCACCAAAGACAACGTCTCGGTCAAGACAGCAGCAGTATGTTTCTTTCAAGTAGATGATGCTTTCAAAGCGGTGACAAAAATAGAAGACCCTTTGGCGGCGACCATGCAAATTGCTCAGACCACTTTGAGAAGTATTCTTGGTCAACACGAACTAGACGAACTATTGACCGAACGCGATGCCATCAATGCCAAGCTCTCTGCAGTTATTGATAGACAAACAGAGGGCTGGGGCATCAAGGTTATGGCGGTAGAAGTCAAAGATGTGGAAATTCCACAATCTATGCAAAGAGCTATGGCTAAACAAGCCGAAGCTGAAAGAGAAAGAAGAGCCAAGATTGTAGCGGCAGAAGGCGAAATGCAAGCCGCTGAAAAACTGGCTCAGGCTGCCGAAGTCATCTCAGCCACCCCGGGCGCCATGCAACTAAGACAGTTGCAAACCATGGTAGAGGTCTCAGCAGAAAAGAATTCCACACTTATCTTCCCTATTCCAATCGAATTCATGGACATGGCTCGCGGTGCCGCCAAGCTATTTCAAGAAGATAAGGGCGAGAAAATTAAAATCAAAGAAAAGCAGAAAGAAGAAGCACCCTAGACTTAGATCTATCACCGGATTTATCGCTGGGCTTATCACTAGAGCTAGGACTAGCCCGGCGATTGATTTTTGAAGAACTCAGGCAGAGTGAGATGCTTTGGTTTATTCAAAACCCAACCCATGCCTTCTTCCAGTGCCTGAATTAAGTTGCGTTGAGGCACCTCTTGATGCTCATCGGCATCTTCTAATTCTTCTTCGAATATGAGTCTGTATGGCGCTATATTTTCTCCATACCAGAGAAAGACTCTGGCTGCCTTACCGCATCCAAAATTGACCATAAGGTGATCGAGCGACTGAGGCGGTGTCACATCAAAACCTCGAAGCATCTCGGTGGCCGTGTCTAAACCAAAGGGAACATCCAAGCCGGCTCGCCATTTTCCCATTCCCAACAAAGATGGTTCTTTGAAGGCGCGCCCGCGAATGACAACCAGGTCGCCGGAGAGCCTGCGATAAGTAAGCCAACCTTTGAACTCCGGTGGACAGACTTGACCAAGCTTCAAGCCCACTTCATGCTCGATATGACCTTTTAAAATCTCAGCTTCAGGCGGCAAATTCTTGCTTATAAGAGCCTTCTGCGCTTCATCGCGAGCCAGCTTTTCAGCTTCCATTTCAACTAACCGAATCCTGAGCAAGGCTAACTTTCCTTTTTGATTTACCGACCGAAGCCCTCAATGACAGCCATAAATTCTCACTCTGATTGAGAGACAAACGATTTACTCAATAGCCAATATTACATCTGCAGTTCGCTGTAGATCATCTGCCCCGCCATGAGAAGCATCAATAGACCAAAGCCTTTCTTGAGAAGCTTATCTTTCACCATTATAGCGATCTTGCTGCCCAGATAAGAACCCGGCACAGCACCGCAGACTAGCATAGCGACAGTGTCAAATCGCACATGACCAAGCCAGGCGTGGGTGATTATGCCCGGTATCGAAATCAAAGAAACAGTCAAAAGCGAGGTACCAAGAGCCATCTTGAGGGGCATGTTGAATAATGCCAGAAAGATTGGAATCATGATGAAGCCGCCGCCGACACCAAAAAAGCCAGAGAGAAAGCCGGCTAAAAGACCAACCGGTAAAGCCCTGGAAAGAGTTGGGCTAATATAGATTTCACGGTCGCTCCTGCTCTCGCTCTCTGCTTGAGAGCTCTCGTTTGTGAGAGATACAGCCTTCTTTGCTCTTCTGGCTTTGAGACCATCGCTATAGCCAAATAAAAGATCTAATGCCGCCAGAATAATCAAACCGGAAAAGGAAAGCATAAGCTGTTTTGCGCTGACCGATCCGGTCAAGGCAGCGCCGCCGGTGGCCGCCAGCACTGAGGGTAGGGCTAACTTAAGGGCTAATTTGTAGTCGATAAGATTTTGACGATAATAGTTGATGGCACCGGTCAAAGATGTAGGCAAAATCAAAGCTAAGGTTGTGCCAATCGCCACCTGGGCTGAAAAGCCCATAAAGACTTTCAAAAGGGGAGTGGCTACGATACCGCCGCCGACACCAAAGGTACCAGCCATCAAACCGGTGCCTAGCCCAATCAAGCAAGAAGCAAGCAACTGAATCATCTAAAAAGATGCTTTCTAAAGATAACGAGAGAGTACTTTGCCAAGCTCAGGATTCTCGACCACCATTTGATTGAAGTATGGATTTTTTGAGAGCAGTTTGGCATAAGAGCGATCGTTTTTGATTGCTCTGTAAATTCCTTCCGGGTCTCGTGCGATTACTTTATAGGCCCTAGAATTGCGGGCCAATGCCCGGCCGGCTGAGCGCCATTTTGTCAGGCGCCGACAAAGATAGGGATCGGCTTCAGCTATTTTATCTATATGTGGGTGTTGAGCCAAAATAGTGGCTGAAGAAGAATAAGAGGTAATCGATGCAACCACTTCAGGTTGAGCCAAGGCGACACGATCGAACCAACGCAAAGAGGCTAATTTCTTGCAGGTGCCGAGATCTTTTCGCAAATGAGATGGTGAATAGACAGTGCCTGAGCCATTCTTGATTGCAGGCTTGAGCTGTGGTTGCGCCGGGGGCTCATCGCTTGCACTATTTTGTGCCGAAGCCGATGCCGACACCAACAAAGAGACCGAGGCGGTCAGAACCAGTACCGTCGAAAAATAAACTATGCACTTGACATGAACAGCTTTGTCGAACATGGCTGTATTCTAGCATCATAGTCAGGAGCGATTGACAAGAGATTAGCAATAGCAGAGATTGGCAATGGCAATAATTGACCCATTCAAGAGCCTGAATAGTCGAGATAAATTCAAGAATATGAGTAATTCAAGAATCTGGGTAATTCAAAAGCATGAGTAATTCTGACCCTGACGACAATTTAGGCGATTCAGCCCCAGTCGACAAGACAAAGCGACCGGCCGGCGAATTGCACGGCGAGAGCGCTTTAGGGCAGAATCAAGACCAGAATGCGGTCCAGCTTGAGGCCCAAATTCAAGCTCAACTTCAAGCTCAAATCCAAGCTCAAGCCCAGGCTGAGCTTCGCCAAAACGAATTCAACCAAGTGGCGCCCTCCCTCGATGATCCGCGGGTGACCCGCGAGAAGCTCTCATTTCTTACTGAAAAGGTTGAGACCGGTATCAAGACTAATCTAGACCTAGATAGTGATGCCGATGAGAAGAAGAGTCGAGAGTTTACAGTAAGTGCCAAGGGAGTCAAAGAGGGAGGTAAAGAAGGCGGCAAAGACAAACTAGATGCTTCCGCCAATGCCGGTCTATTTTTCCCCATCGGTCTCAGACAGCATTTTCAGCTTAGAAAAGCAGACACAGGGAAAGACAGCCTTCTTAACGAGCAAGAATTAAAGATTTTGAAGTCGCACCTCGACGAACTCATATTGCAAACGTATATAGGAGACGATGCAAGGCTGACGGCCGGGGAAAAAGCAGCACTAATTCAGGTGCAGAAGAACCTCAGCCAGACTCGTAACCTCGGCGAAGCTCTCTCAAATGCGCTTCATCTAGCCCGTTTGCTGCAACATTTACGCTATATTGAGGAAGCAAAGAAGGCCACTAGCTTTGCCCTGGGAATAGACCCTGACAACCATCTGGGCAAACAGCTTTTTAAGGAACTGGAAAGAGTGCACCCGACTGACCTTGGAACAACCGCCGCCTTGGCGACATTCAACCCAATCTCGAAAGAGAAATTAAAGACCCGCATAATCAATTTAAGCGGCGGCTCAGTCACCGTCATAGGCGACCTCTTAATCGATCGCCTGCTGGAAGGCAAGCCGGAGCGTATCTCAAGAGAAGCACCGGTCTTGATTTTGGAGCATGTTTCCACCGAGCACATACCCGGTGGCGCAGCCAATACAGCACATAACGTCACTGCTATAGGCGGTAAGTGTCATGCCATAGGCATATGCGGCAAAGACGAGTTTACTGAGAAGCTGGGCGAGTGCCTTGAAAATTACGGCATCACCCATGACTTGGTGCAAGACGAGAGTAGACCGACTACGGTTAAGACCCGCATCATCAGTAAATCTCACAGTCTCATGCAGCAGCTATTGCGCATTGACCGCATCAGCCATGAGCCGATTTCAAAAGAAGTGGAAAAGCAGTTGATTGATAAGATCAACGCACTCTCACCCAAAGAGAATCACGCTCTTGTTCTGTCGGACTATAAAGCCGGTGTCATCACCGATGGTGTCATTGAAGCAGTTAAGAATCTGGCGAAAACTCATAATCTGCTTGTCATAGTGGACGCTCAAGGCGATTTCCAGCGTTTTCAAGACTGCACACTGATGACTCCCAATCAACCTGATGCCGAGGCTTACGCCCGAGTATCGATTGCCGACAGTACTTCTTTGGCTAAACTTGGCGAGATCTTGCTTGCCAAATCTGGGGTTAAAAACCTCCTTGTCACTAGAGGGGGAGAGGGCATGGTACTTTTCCAGAAAGGAAAGCCCATGTTTGAGCTGCCTGCTTTCAATCGCTCCGATGTTTTCGACGTTACCGGCGCCGGTGACACTGTTGTTGCCACCATGGCACTGGCTCTCACCACCGGAGCCACCATGGAAGAAGCGATGGCTCTGGGAAATCTGGCTGCGTCCATAGTGGTGAGAAAACCTGGAACTGAGGTCACAAGCCAGAGAGAGATGTTGGAACACCTGGAAAAATTGAATCTACCCGACTGATAGCTACTTAGCTTAGCTAACCAGAATCGGTCTGGTAACTATTTTCAGGCAGTCATAGTCTGATTGAAGTTGCGGGCTTCAATATTCTTGAGGAAGGTGTTGTAGACAACATCTTCTGTGCCGTAATTTTCGGGTCTGAGACCGCGAACCAGTTCCATCTGGCTCTCAAGAGGCAGACGATCGAAACTTTTCATGACGCTGGCAACAATTCTGGCAGCCTGGATTTCAACGGCTTGGGCAATTTCCTGACTGCGGCTTACTTCTTTCATGTTGTCGCCGGCAAAATTCTGATTATCCCAAGCTTCTCTGACCATTTCATGTTTGTGGTCGTTTTCATGACCATGTACATCAGAGCGGCTCTCGATTCTGCTGTTTTCAATTCTTTCGTTGTTAAAATTCGCCATTTTCAAAATTCCTTCTCAGTTCCATTTTCAGTTCCCTAACCGAGGTTTCTCACCTTGTGTATGGATTTACCGACCTTAGAGAATTCTTCGACAGCGCCCTACGTAAAAACCGCAAACAAATTATGTTGTCAACTTCACTGTCTGAGTCATCTGTAAAAACCGCCTCTATTCAAGCTGCTAAACTGTGCATGTATTTGGCACTGCTTCGGTAAGATGACTGAAATTTCTTCCAATATGAGCGCTATGGAGCTACTGCAAGTAGCCAACGAATTCCATACAGGCAGACTGACCTTAAGCCAAGAAGAGAAGGACAGACTTTTAGACTTGCTGCGCTTGAAAGGGGCAGAAGAACTAGAGTATGGACAGGAAGTAGAACATGAAAAAGTCAGATTAGTGAGAAGGGTGACAGGAGCGGTTTCAATATTTTTTGAGAAAGAGACCGAACCCACGGCTAAGAAAAAGGCAAAAGAGTAGGTAAAGAAATTGGCTGAGCGAAAATATCTAAAACTGAATATCATCGACTACTCGATATTGGCTTCCTGCATTGTGGCAGCTCTAGGTCTCGGTCTGGCCAAAGCTGGCTATGCCGGCGTAGACCAAAAGATTCAAGGCACGCCCAAGGTCAATATAGAAGTCTTTATCACTGGGCTTAAGACTAAAGATCCATCGCTCTTCAAGCCTGGTGAGAAAGCCTCAATCACGATTAGAAACCAACCAGTGCACCCCCCCATGACCATAGTCAAATGCGATCACTGGCAAAAGCAGATTTCTTTCTTGGCTCCAGATGGCAAAAAGGCAGTAGCCTTCCCAGATCCAGCCAATTCAATAGCCCATGACTTTTTGGTTACTGTGCAAGACGATTCAGAAAAAACCGAAGACGGCTATGTCATTCGCGGCAATAAAATTAAAGTTGGCAATCAGATTGAACTGGAAGCCTTCAAATACCGCGTGCAAGGCGTGGTTGTAGATATTTATCAGGCTAACTAAGCGGACAGGCTGAAAAATTGAGTTTTGTTCTAGAGCTTGTAAAGAAAGCAGCCCTGATAAAGATGGATGATTCGTTTGCCTTCAAGGTAAAAGAATCGATGCTTGTGGGCGGGCTGCTATCAGTATTTGAGAAAAGCAGAGAATCTCTTAGTCGACTGACGGGCGGCAAACTGGTTTTGTTGGGCGATATCTTTGCTAAGTTGTCCTTTTTCTGTCTGTTGGTTTTGCTGGCAGGGCTTGGGCTGCCGCAGTTTGCCGAGGGCAAGGAAGGTTTGGCTCTGATATCGCTTGCCGCCTCGGCTCTGTACTTAATGAGCCGGCTCTGGCAAGCCAAAACTGAAGAGAAAGCCGGTTTCAACCTTTTAGACCTGGCAGTGGGCGCTTACTTCACCTCCAATATCATCTCGACCTTTGCTTCGCACTATATGGTGCCCAGCCTCAAAGGTCTATCTAAAGTAGTGGTCTATATAATCACTTACTTCACTATCAAGACTGCTCTTGTACAGCGCAAAGAGAGATTGCCCTGGCTCATCGCTTTTGCCTTATTGAGCGGCATAGCAGTTAGTCTTTACGGACTTTATCAGTACAAGATCGGAGTGGCGCCTCTGGCTACCTGGGAAGACCCCAGTGTGGAAAATAAGGGCACTCGCATTTACTCTACTTTGGGCAATCCGAACTTGCTGGCCGGCTACCTATTACCTCTGGCGCCTCTTGCACTTGCCTTAGGAACTACTATTTGGTCTACATATATAGGTAGGTGGCAAGGTCTAGTGAGAAATCTCAGCTTGCCCATGTCATTTGCTGTCACGGCCTTATTGGCCTTAGCTATTGTTTTGACCGGCAGCAGGGGCGGCTATCTATCTATAGGGGGGACGGCCGCATTTGTTCTTCTGGCTTTGTCTTTTTATTTTCTCAGTCGCAAACCAAAACTAATCTTCCCGACCTTAATTGGTCTTGGTCTAATGCTTGCCGCGGGGGGTTTAGCGGTGCATTTCCTTGCCCCTAGCCTCGAGACTAGAATTCTCTCGATTTTTGCCGGTTCGGAACACTCGAGCAATGCCTACCGCATGCATGTCTGGAGAGCATCGCTAGCCATGTTCCAGGATAACTGGTGGCTAGGGGTAGGGCCGGGCAATACTGCTTTTCGCCTTGCCTATGGGCTCTATATGAAAAGTGGCTTCGATGCGCTCGGTACTTATTGTGTCCCCCTGGAAGTGGGGGTGGAAACCGGTCTGCTTGGTTTATTCAGTGCCGGCGCCATTATATTGATGTGCTTGAGCCGAGCCCATTTAATCTTTTATAGCGACAGTTCTTATAGATACCTGGCCCTTGGTCTGGCAGCAGCTCTTGTTGCCTTAATGATTCAGGGCTTGGTCGATACGGTATTCTATCGCCCCCAGGTGCATTTCATTTTCTGGTTCGTGGTTGCTGCAATTTCGGCCCTAAGTTGTACTGAAATAGATAAAATCAGACACCCGAAAGATTAATCCAGACTAATTTAATCTATAATTCTCAGAAAGCGTGGAATATTAGAAGCATGTAATCCAGGGTTTTCTCGACTCTACGGGGTTTACAAGGGATCCAAGTTTAAACCAACCACCCTTGACGACAGGGGAAGATTAGAGGATGATAATTAACAGAGTTTCACTTTACTAATCGGGTTCAGTATATTTAAGCCTTCGGAGAGCCGGAGCAACAATTACAAAGCAAAGCCGGACAGTCGGCAGTGGAGGAATAAACATATGACAGTACGACGACAGAGAGGAGCAACACTAGGCTTAGCAGCTGCTTGTGTGCTCGTCGTAATAGTAATAGGCGTCGGCTTCTTCTTCCTATCCAAAATCATCGGTGGTGGCAGAGAGGTTGCTAACGCGACTGACGCCGGTGCCCTCAACGTCGCCAAACTAGCGATTAGAAGGGGCGCGGTCAATCTGACATCTGCTGCTGACCAGGAAGAGTTCGGAGCACTTTGCGAAACGCCGAACAGATTAGATCTTCTTAGCTACAACCGCATCGTCGCCAAAGCGATGATCGTAGCCAAGAACGCAGCTGATCAAAATACAGCAACTGCTCTTGCCAATGCCGGTATCATGCACAACCAGGTCAACACCCTGGGCAACACATTGAAAGCTCAAATCGCTGCTGCTTGTGCCACTCCCGGTGGTGCATTGGCCAGTGATTTCCACGCGATCTCTACCAACAGCAATACAAAAATGTGGAACGGCAGCCCAGTTCAACTGGCAAGCGACATTGTTCCCGGCTATATGAAAGTCGGCAGCTCTGCCAACGTCTACTTCCACTCTGCTACCAGAGGCTCTCTCGGTAACTGGCAGCCTCCAACAAACACTGCCGGTCAAAACGCCCCTTCAGGCGACCCCTACTCTGCTGGTTATAACGCGGTAACCGTCGGCGGACACCAGTTTGCCTTCGTTCCCTTGTTCCCTGAGACCAGACCTCACCTTGTCGACAGAGGCAATTTCTCTAATGCCGCTCCGGCTGGCATTACCGCCGCTCCGGCTCTGCCCAACTCGTTCCAGACCAATTCTAGAGCCCTGGAAGGCAAGACTGGTGTGTTCGGTGGCTCGATGGCATGCGCAATCGTAGGTTGTATCGACAGGAACTTCGCCGCTCGCATCCCGAAAGGCTTTGTGAGAGTAAGCAATGGACCTAGCGCCAACACTGTCAACACATCAGTGTTCCCGCTCTCCACCGTGGTCAACGACGGCTCCAATGATATCTTCAACAACGAGCTGTTCCATGCACCCGGTATCAATATGGATCAAAACACCAATATCTTCTCGCACCACCCGCAAGGTCCAGCTGCGATGAATGCGATTGGTGCTTACAATGCTACCAAAGGCAACTTCCCTTATGATCCGCTTGTAGGAAACGTTGGAGGGGGCGACCCCGACCTGTGGAAAGGAGTAACAGGCTCGAACAATCCTACTGCTGAAGATGCATACAACAACCCTGCAGCGTATGACCTCAGGT
The DNA here is from genome assembly GCA_017303615.1 of Obscuribacter phosphatis (SeqCode). Taxonomy (GTDB): domain Bacteria; phylum Cyanobacteriota; class Vampirovibrionia; order Obscuribacterales; family Obscuribacteraceae; genus Obscuribacter; species Obscuribacter phosphatis_A. The sequence goes on along the minus strand of JAFLCK010000015.1, from coordinate 57,365 downwards.
CTACAGCAGCCCAAGATCATTTCGCCACCCAGGCTGAACTGGCAGCGATTGGCGCTCATCCCAATGTCATGAACTGTATCTACACCATGTACGATGCAGACCCGAACACCAACCCTCATTGCTCCAACGCTAACACCGCAATGTGGATGGGCAACTATAACAGAGCTGCCGGAACTGCTTCGGACCACATTGATACCTCCGCTGGATTCACCAACGTAGAGTTCATGAAAGCCGACCTTCTAGCCCAGAGAGCTCACGGTTACCGTTCTGCTACCACCAATGCTCCTCAGCCTTCCGGTCTCAAACTGTGGGGAAGAAGCGGCGGTACCGTCCTTCGTCCGCCAGCCAACGGCAGTGCCAAGCCCTTCCTCGGTGGCAAGATCAACTACCTGGCAGCTGGCTCGCCCATGGAACTGCTCAACGAGATTGGCGGCTGTGCATCTACATCGACCATCGACAAGATTGTCGACAGAATGCGCCAAGTCAACCCTGAAGACGGCAACCTAGCTCAGCACGTCAGAGATGCTCTCTCCTCGTCAACCCTGCCCCTCGGCAAATCCTTCTACATCTATGCCGATGGTTCCAATGTCTACATGACTGAGAGCTTCACTGCCGCCTCCGGCTATTTGACCAAAGCAAAGGCTGATTCGCTCACTCCTGACGGTGCCTCCGGCGCTGGTGCCAGCAACTGCAACACCGGTAACTACCCCTTGAGTGGATGGACAGTCAATACTCGCAAAGGTGTAGGCGGTGCATCGATTGGTGATGCAGGCTACCACGAAGTACCTTTCACAAGATACAACGGCACCTCTGTGGGTAACGACCAGGCTATCTGGACTCCCAGCTCCGGCTACAACAACTTCCTCGGAGAACTGAGATTCGAACAGACTGCCACCGGCGATACCTACTCCAAACCTAACTAATAAGGAGCACTTCACTAAAGCTAGAGCTTAAATCCGATAGATAGAAAAGAGGCTGGGTCAAACGACTCAGCCCTCTTTCTAATTCCCAAATAGCCAGGGCTGGGTCAAACGACTCAGCCCTCTTTCTAATTCCAGATATTCTAGGGCTGGGTCGAATCAGCCCTTTACTAGAGCAAAAATAAGCTAGGAATACTGTTTTTATCTACATTAGGTTATGATCAATCTGGGTATCTTGATCAATAGAACAATTGCAGTCAATACCGGGAGGATTTACTGATGCACGGGTCTAAAGCCAGTTTGAGAGCATGGCGTCTAACTTTTGTACTGGCGGGACTGGCAGCCGGACTGACTTTGTCAATCGAAAAGGCTAACTGCCAATACCCCAGTCAACAGCAGAATTCATCAAGTAGAGAACAACTTGATCCAAATAAAGTAAACAAAAAACCGGCCTGGTTGAAAACGGGAGAAGCGCTGGCAAAAGTGCCGGAAGGCTTGAAAGAAAAAGTAAGCTTGCCCGATGTTCCGGACTATACAGGTAAAGCCAAGTTTCTCAATGGTCTCATTTACGATCATGTAGGGAAGCTTGGACCTTGCTATGTTATGACCTTCAATACAAAAGAAACAAGCAACCAAGTTATAGATTGGTACAGAAGCGTCTTTCAGATGTATGGCTGGAAAATCGACTATCAAGATAAAGACTCGATCAACGCCACTAACCAGAAAAGCGGCAACATGTGCATTTTGCAAGTGAGCGGTCCGGTGGCCGGTTACGACGTAAAGGGCGACAACGGCAGCTACTCAATTCGCTATCAATACGCAAAGCCGCAATAATTGACATCTCTAAAGACACAGGGTAAACCCTATGTTCACAAGGCTTGTCAATAACTATCCTGGTAATTGAGGCCGCCGTCCTCTGAATAAGCCAGGGAAAGATTAACCACCTTACGGCGGCAACCCCATTAAGACAGTAATGTCATCAAAAACTCAAAGAGGCTGCTCGGCAGCCTCTTTTGTTTTGCAGCCCGTAAAATGCCGCTGAAGCTGCTTAGTTAGAGGTTCTGTAAGGCGGCACTTGTATGCAAACAACAAGCAAAGCTCTGATTATTAAGACAAGCTTATCTAGACCGGGTGGTCTACTTGAAACTGCTTAAATGGAAATAGGCTCGATCGACCCCTTTCAATCTTCCAAACTTTTCAGTTTCAAATGTGTTCCAAACTCAACTTACTAAGTGCCGCCAGTGGCGGTACAGATTGTCACCTCTATGAGGAGGAATTATGAAAACCATGCCGCTTAATCAAATAGACCTTCTTGATGCAGAAGAAGCTGTCGAGAATATGGAGCGTAGTGAGAACGTCGAAGTCGCCTTTCAGCATGGCGATGACGCCCTCAGTGAATATCTCAAGAGTCTTGGCCGCTTTAATCTCTTGAGTGCGGAAGAAGAACGTCAACTGGCAAGACAAATAAAACAAGGCTCGGAGCTAGCCAGGAAACGCCTCATTCAAAGCAATCTGCGCCTTGTGGTCAACATCGCTAAACGCTTTGCTAGTAAGGGTCTACCGTTGCAAGACCTGATTCAAGAGGGCAACTTGGGACTAATCAAGGCTGTCGAAAAGTTTGATCCCGAGAAAGGCTTTCGCTTCTCAACTTATGCCACCTGGTGGATTCGCCAGGCGGTGCAAAGAGCCATTCAAGATAAAGGGCAATTGATCAGAGTGCCTGTGCATATGAGTGAGCTTGCCACAAAGATTGCACGAATCACCAGAGAATACTTGCTTCTGGAAGGTCGTAGACCGACATCTTTTGAAATCAGCAAAGAACTAATTATCGAAGAAGAAAAAGTGAAGCGAGTTTTGGCAAGCCTAAACGAACCGCTCTCACTTGATTCGCAGACTGTAGGAGGAGTTGAGGAATTCGATCTGGCATCTTCACTGGCTGACGAAAACAGCCCCGGTCCGGAAGAGAGAGCAGTTATCTCGCTATGCAAGATGGATGTGAATACTGCCTTGCTTAAGCTGCACCCAAGAGAAAGAGAAGTTCTAAAGCTGCGCTTTGGTATCAACTACGAAAGACCACTCTCGGCCCAAGAAGCAGGAAAAATTCTGCATATCTCAGAAGAAAGGGTGCGGCAGCTTGAACATAAAGCAATCAAAAAGCTGCGCCATCTCAATGAAACGGGCAGCCTTTCGGAACTGAGAGCTTATCTAAACTAGCTTAGAATTCGGCGACAAGGCCAAAGCAAGCAATTAGAAGAATACAGACAAAGTAGAAAACAAAGAACCACGCCCATCTGTAGATGACGTCAATCTCTGAGATCTTGTTTGATTTCTCGGCCATTTCCAATAACTCCCTTAGTCTGTGAGCTTACGCACATAGTTGACGAACTCTTTCGCCTCAGACAAGAACCTTTCTTTCTGTGGGCGAGAAAGCCACAAAGCAAGAATGCGTCTTCTGTCGACATTCTTCTTCAAGCCAGGTGTACGCTCACCGAGCAGTCTTTCTCTAATCATGCGATTACCTTCGCGGTAATAGCAATCGCCAATCTGACAGCCGGTGACAATCACTCCAGCGGCTCCGGCTTTCAGCGCGGCTTCAATCATGAGGGGCTGAATCATTCCACTACATGGTAGTTTGACCACGTGCAGGCCTTCGACGTCTTTAACTTCGCCGCTGGCGCTGCATGCCGAATCTAGATCGGCAGCCCTTTCACAAATTAGCGTTATTACCTTCTTTTCGGACATTGCTATAACCTTTTAAAAGTTGACTAAGTTGAGTGCAAATGTGAGTGCATTACTGGGCTTCAGCGAGCGCCTTGATCTTGGCGGTCACATCGGTATCGAGCAAGTTAGGCAGGTCGATGGCGTCGAAGGCACAAGCCCCCACACAGACTCCGCAGCCGGAGCAACGATAAGCCTTGACTGTAGCCAGTTTCTTGAAGCGTGAACCGGAGGGAGCCGGTACCATTTCAATGGCCTGATAAGGACAGTCGGCGGCACACATCGAACAACCGGTGCACTTATTGAGCACCACCTCGGCAGGCTCGACCGGGTGAGCAGCCTTGTAGAGACTAGGCAAAGGAATCAAGCAGAGAGCCACTGAACCACCAATAATCAAGACCCAATAGGTTGTGATGTCCACATGGGCGAGCAGGTAGTAGGGCCAGAGGAAGAACCAGTCGATCTCAAAGCTTGTCGGTTGGGTGTTGATGTCAGCCATCTTGCCGGAAGTAACCGGCACCAAGAAGACAAAGACCAAGAGCACAGCCACGAGCATGTAGTTGATGGCAGGCGGAGGTGTAATTACCGGTCTGGTCATGCGCACATAGTGCAACCAGAGACCGAAAAGTAGAGAGAAGGAAAAACCAATATGAATGAAGAGGAAGTTGGAGAGTGTCAGGTTGGTTATCGCTCCACCGTTCAAGAACCAGGTCTTGAGCCCAGGTCCGATAAAGGGAATGGCTTCTAGAGCGGTCGAGGTCATACGGGTGAGGATGAGGGAGCGCTCGTCCCAAACCAGGTAATAACCGGTCTGACCGATGAACATGACCATAAGGAAGAGAACGATACCGCTCACCCACTGGAACCAGCGGTACTGACGATAGCGGTCGGTAATCCAAACACGCAAGGCGTGCAAGACAATGGTGATAACCATTGCATCGCCGGCATAGCGGTGTATAGCTCTGACCACGGCACCATATGGCAGAGTGTCAGTGATGTAGTCTACTGAGGTCCAGGCGTTGACCAGGTTCTCAGAGAAGTAAGCATTGTCGATTGTCGGAATGTAATAGGCAAATAGCAACAAACCAGACAGAAACAAAACCCACAAATAAAACTGCGGTAGAGCACCGTGGTAATAAAAGGGGTTGTACTTATTGGTTAGAACGGCGTTTACCGCTTTCTCTATTGCTAGAGTCAGATCGGTCATGCCCTTCGGTATCGACGAGTACATCTTGAGGATCTCCCAACTTTACTAATTACTTCTTCACCGGCAATACAGTCTTTTCTTCGCCTTCTTCTCTGCCTACGGCAGCGATACCAATGGCGGATGCGATCATGGCCAAGCCCATTAGTAAGGCATAGGCATAGTCGCCATAACGGCTCTCAGCACCGGCTTTCTTGAGATGCGCTGTCCACTCGGTGGCATAATTGGACATATGAGCATAATCAGGAAGCGGCACATTGAGGTTGATCGAAAGCCATTTCAACCACTCGGGCCAATTCTGAAAAGAGGCATCCATACCGAGCTCAGCCCAAGGCATAGCCAGGGTGATTAATACACACAGGACACCGCCGACGATGGCGAGGATGCTGTTTATTCCCTTACCCACGACTTTACTTATCTCCCTTTTCAGTGAAATGTCTATACCAACGATCAAATAGCGGAATGTTGCGAATCGGCGACCCCTTGGCTCTCTCCTCGGCATAGATAAAGAAGCCGTAGACACCAACCAGAATGATGGTCAGGGTGGTGCCACCGAAAAGGAGAGCTAGTCCCCCGGCGGTGGGAGCTTCACTAACCTGTCTGAATCCTTCGAAAAACCAGGAAAGAGCTAATGTGGCTAGAACAAAAACTGACAACTTGATAGAGAAGCGAACCTTGAATTTGGGCGCGGTGCCGGCACCGACTTTATCGGTGTTGGCATTTCTTCCTTTCAGAACCGCGCTCAAATTCATTTTCTTCTTGTTCTTTTCCTTACTATTTTCGTTATCCAGATTGCTTTCGTTCTCTGGGGTCACGACTAGCTACCAGAGGCTGGCGCCGGTTTTGGCTCGGGCTGCGGCTTTGGCGGCTCGGCTTGAGACTGCGCTTGTTTGCACTGCACCATAACGAAGGCAGCATAAACCGCAGAGACAATGCCACCGATTATCCAGTACCAATCAACCTCAGGCACACTCATAGGATAGCCTTTCACTACTCCACCCTTCATTCTGTCGACGAGAGTGCAATAGTCCCAGCACCAACGGTTGTTGACCATAAAGTCGACAAGACCGTGATAGGTCGGGTGAGCACCCTTCTCTTTATCAGAGAGCATGCTTTCTTTCTTGCCGTTCTCATTGATAAGGAAGGCACCGTTTTGACCCATTGGAGTTTCGAAGGTCGGAATAGCTTTGACTACGAAATCGAGAGGTGTCTTGGTTTCGACGCAAAGTTTCTTCAGAGCTTCGAGATCTTCCTTACCAGCAGGGCTGCCGATGCGAGCCATATAGCCCGGATCGAGTAGCACATGTAGGTTCCAGTATTCTTGGTTGACAGGCTTCTCGCCAGATGGCGGATGCATCTTACGCACCAGTGATTCCACTTGCTCAGCCGAATCACCCATCGCTCCGCGACCAAGACTGTATAGAGCAGCATGGCCAAGCGGGTCGATGAACATCTCAGTCTTAGCCATGTAGTCATAGACCCATGACCAGAAACACTGAACCAGAGCCAGACCTAACATGATGGCGCAGGCAACAGTCTGTTTAGCTTTCCATTTCAAGTCTTTGTTTGTAGAGATGAGATAGAGCTGCCAGATGATGCCGATGTCAATTGTCAGATAGAGGAAAGATCTCCAGTAGGGCGGGTCGGTGTGAATGTTGGCGATGTTGACAATAATCAATACCGAGAACACTATCCAGCAAACAAAACCCATGAAGGTCATCATCAGCATGAAAGGACGCTTCATTATGTCTTTCTCGGGACCAGTGATATAGCTGTCCATGAAAGGCAAAGCAAACACTGATAGCGGAATGACTAGGGTTATATAGGTGGCAACAACCGGCTCTAGATATTTGTACATCTGATACAAGCCGAGGAAGTACCAGTCGGACAAAATCGGCAGAGGAGTGACATCCGGATCAGACCGAGAGCCTTGAGCCGCCGGCAGAGCGATGGCGACAAAGGCGAGCATCAATAGAATGATGCTGCGTTTGATCCAGTTAAGCGGGATTCTCTTGTAGGCATTCTTGTAGAAGTAGAGTTCGACAAGAATGAGCGGGATAAGAGAGAAAGCCAAGTGCAGAGAGAAGAATCGAGTGATTGTATTCTGCGTGATGGCGGCACCACCGCCGAGTAGCACTTCGGCTGTGTTCCAACCTAAGTGCAGTGATTTGTAGAGGGGCAAATAGTAATCGCCCATCACAGCAAATTGGTCCATATAGGTTGGGAAGGTGGCAAACACCTTGGTCGCCCAGAATGCCCTCTGGTTCCAGATCAATAGATACCCGGTCAGACCGGAGTACATTGCCAGAAGCAGAGTAATAAGGGCGATGATGATGTTGAATTCTTTGGAAGGCTTGAAGTCAGCCATGATAAACATGCGATAGAGACGCATGGTGGCGGCGATGATCATGGCATCTGCACCGTATTTGTGCATCCCCCTGATCAATGCGCCCATCGGAATACCATTCTGAATATTAAGGATGGAATCAAAGGCGGCAGACTTTGTGGGCACATACCACATGATCAAAAGCAAACCGGTTGCCATGACCGTAAACCAGACTAGATAAAAGATCGGCCCCAGAGCATAAAAGGGATTCGTCTTTGCTTCTTCCTGGTGATGCTCATCGAAGATATCGATGTTCTTTATGCGTATCTTAAGCCAGTCCCCAACCGAAGTGAGGACGCCTTCAAGACTTCTGTCGTTAGTTGTACTAGGCAATTGAACCAGCCTCCAATGCGACCACCTTGTAGCTGTCCCCTTCTTTCTTCACTTCGAATTTTCTCGGAGGACGAGGAGCGGGACCGCTCACCACTTTTCCAGCCTGGGCAATGTCGTAAACGCTCAAATGGCACGGGCAGGCGAACACCGGACCATTAGGTTTGAAGTTGTAACCCTTAGCGCATTCATCCGGATCTTCAACGAAGTTGAAGATACAGCCAAGGTGAGGACAAATGCGGCTGTAGGCAACAACATCGCCATTCGGCAATTTGACGATGAAGCCGGGGATTTTGCGAACTTCCTTGCCTTCGGGGTTATATTCCAGATACTTCTGGTTAAACATGAATGGCAAGCATGTCCAATCTTTGGGGAAGTCTTTGTCGGTAAATGTGGGAATCGGGGGCTCAGCCAGGGGCTGATCTGATTCACCGAGCACATCGAGAGGTCTTCTTGTCGGCAAAAGTATGCGCAAGAAAGGCGATGCCAAAAGCCCGAATGTAAGGGCTAAGGGCAATGCTGCCACCGTCTTCAGTAAGGCTCTTCGTTTGACGCCGTCTGTCATTTTTCTCTACCTGTATTTGTCCCTTTAGCTTTTGTTCTTCAATATTCTAGTGAGATTTTGCTTCTTCTGCCGCTTCTTTCTTAGCTGCTTCACGAGTGGCTATCTCGGTTTTGTTGCTTTCATGGAAGTGGCGAATATAACCGACCATGCGCCAGATATAAGGCTCATCGAACTTAGCCTTATTACGTCTGTCTTCTTTGCCTAAGAAATTAGGCATGCCTTCCCACTTGATACCGTTGGCGATGTGGTCCCAGAGGGTCTCATCGTCGCGGTCATAGAAGCGAGGGAAAGATTGGAAGTTGGCAGGCAAAGGTTGCAGGGTATTGGCTTTCATAAGAGGACCGTTACCGTAGCCCTTCTTGCCGTGGCAAACAGCACAGTTTGCACCAAAGACCGGGTCAAGTTCGGCTATCTCGGCATCAGTCAAGGGCGGTGTCGAGAGCGAACGCACATAAAAGACCAAGTTCCAGATTTCGCTTGGGCGAAGCTTGTCGCGTACCACAGGGTGCTCAACAGCTTCACCGGCTTTCTTACCGAAAGTGATGAAGTCATACTGCTCAACCGGCTTCTGCTTGCGAGCCCAAGCTTTGTCGGAGAAATCTATCTTGCTCTTGCCTTCCAAAGGCTTACCATCGGCACCGTGGCATGAGGCGCAATTTTGCTTCTCATAGATACCTTTGCCATCTGGAATGGAGGGGTCGTCGTTGGGCCAGATTGGCTCGTGACTGCCTTCGGTGGCTTTGGTCGAAACCAAGGCACTATCAGCTTTTACATTAACCTGACTGTCCGAGCATCCAGATAGAGCGCTGACAACCGGAAAGAGCGAAAGCGAAAGAACCAGGGTCAGTGCCCTTTTGACCGCCTGTGGCGATGTGAGTCGAGAAATCAACTTATTTTCCTTAGTAAGTGCCATCTGCCTATTAATAACCAAAGAAGGGAATCCAGGATACTGCTGCGTATATAAAGATAAGAATGAAACTGATGACCAGGAAGGGCGGCGGCGCTCCTTCTCCGATTCGATACTCGGAGACTACTTCGTAGTGCTCTTCTTCTGTGTTTTTGACTTCTTCAGCCATTTGCTTTCACCTATTCTCTTTCGTAGCTCTTAATTCGATAGCTTAGGCTTCACCCGAAGCTTGCATGGCGCGGTGTCTTTCCACCGCTTCACGAGCCTTTCTGCTCAAAAGTTCATCTTCACCGTCGTCAAGCATATCGAACTTGACCGATTCGAGGTCTTCAAACTCGCCATTACGGAAAGCCCACCATATGCCCACCATGGCAATCAGAAAGAAGACTCCGCAGATACCGAAAGCAATATAGATTCCGGTTCCGAGGGCGGCTTGATTGAGTACGCAGTTTGGGCACATGGTTATGACTCCATTTAGTTTGAATTTCTGAATCAGACGATTAGAACTTCTATCTATTCCTTACCGTGGTGCGGTTCCCATTGTTGTCTAGTCAGTCTAGGCAGATGGATGGGCTCGGCAACGTTCAGGTCATCGAGACTATCCACGGTCTCTTCGTGCTCTTTGGGAAGAGTCTTCAGATAGGCAACCAGATACCAGCGCTGCTCTTCAGAAAGAATTTCTTGGAAGCGGGGCATGCGGGTACCGACTACACCTTCAGAAATTCGGTAGTACCAGAACTCATCAGGATATTGTTTGTAGTAGTCGCGGGTGAGGTTCGGCGGCTTTTTCTCAAGAGTGATTGCGTTAGGACCATTGCCGCGACCTTCGAGACCGTGGCAGGCAGCGCAGTTCTGAGTATAAATACCGCGACCGGCGTTGGCGGCTGCATCAGAATTGGTATCGACGCTCTTACGAGCTGCTAGACCACGACCTTGTGGAGTGGTGAGCAGATACTCGTCGGGAGCTTGCACAAAGGTTGTGACTGTACGCTTGTTACCCAAGGTCTGAATGTAAGCGACCAAGTCATTCATATCTTCTTCAGACAAATAGCTGAAGCTAGGCATGATTGAACCGGGCTTGACCACACGGGGTGCAATCAAGTGTGCTTTTTGCCATTCGGAGGGGAATCTTCCACCTTCGTTGGTGAGGTCGGGACCAGTACGGGCAGTGCCCAACTGGTGCGGAGTCTCAAACACATAGTCGCCTTCTTTAACAAGAGGACCATAGCCTCTGTCTTGAATTCTTGTGAACTGTGTATGGCAATAGAAGCAACCTTCTCTTACATAGATCTTGCGACCGCGTTCAGCATCGGCGATTTTAGGGTCGATAGCCTTGTAGTCGTTTCCACGACCGCTCGCCTTAGGCTGGAAAAGCACCATCGGCATAAGCACTGTCGAGAAAATGATGATGAAGAAGGTGGTGACAATACCTATTGCACCAAGCCTGTAACCGTACATTAGACTTTGACCTCCCGAGCCGCCTTAGCTTTTCTATCAGCCAGACTGGGCTTTGTGTATAGCGTTTTGTAGACGTTGTAGGCAAAAAGTGCTTGACCCAGAACGATCATGATGCCGCTCACTGTACGCAGATACCAATAAGGTCTGATCTGCAAGCCCCACTGGTCGACAGGCATACCCATCGCCCAACCGGCAGACTGAATCAAGCCGGCGGTAGTCAGTGAAGTCATCATCAGCAAGAAGCCCAAGAACTTGAGCCAGTAGTGAGCGCGAATCAAGCCTTCGGAGTGCCATTGCTTGCCGGTCAATCTCGGCATACTGTAATAGAAAGCCGAGGTGAGGATGAAGGAGAAAGTGCCGAGCAGTGCCAAGTGAGCATGTCCGACAACCCATTGGGTGAAGTGCAGATACCAGTTAACCCAACGAGTAGCTTGGAAGGGTCCCTGGGTGCAAGTGACCAAGTAGAACATGCAAGATGTAACGGCGAAGCGCAAGGGCATATCAGTGACCACCTGACCCCACTTACCTTTCATCGACATGAAGAAGTTGGTGAGAACGGTGAACACAGGAACGAGAAGGAAGATTGACGAAATGATGGCAATAGCCTTGAGCCACTCCGGTACCGGTGATTGAGTGATGTGGTGGGTACCGGTCGGCGCATAGAAAAGAGCGATACCCCAGAAGCCCAACATGGAAAGACCATGACTATATAGTGGGGCTTTGGTGTATCGCGGAATCAGGTAATACATCATACCGACACCGACGGTGGTGAACCACATACCGAGAATATTGTGTCCGTAGAACCAACCGATGATGGCGTCATTAAGACCGGGTAGCGAAACGAATGTACGTTGACCGATAACCCAGACCAGAGGGAACCAGAAGAGCGAACCGAGGAAGTACCAGAGGCTCACATAGAGCTTCTTCACTTTACGGTTGACGATGGTCATATATAGGTTGAAAGCTGTGAGCACTAGTCCGACAACAACGAGAGTATCGAGAATGGCACCGAGCTCGGCATATTCACGACCTTCTGTATTGCCGTTGAGCAAGGTACAAAAGGCTCCGGTCATGACCAGGTTCCAAGCCCACATGGTGAAATTGCCCAGGCGCTCGCTGTAAAGCTTGTTTTTGCAAAGCGTCGGAATCATGTGGAACATGGAGCCGACATAACCCATCGACAGCCATCCAACCGCAACTGCGTTGACGTGCCACATACGCAGGTGAGGCATCGACAACTGCGGTACGTTGCGAATCAGGTCGGGCATGGAAAATTCCGATGCCGCCAGCATTCCCGCTCCCATACCGAGAAGCGACCACCACAGCGCAGAGAGGAAGAAATTGCGGCTAGCGCTACCTTCCTTCGGGCTAAAGAACCGATCCAGCAAACTGGTTTGTGCCAAACTGCTCACTTAACGAATTTCCTTTTAGAGGGATTCAAGCCATTTCTGAGAACCGAATTCGAACCAAATTTGAAGCAAACTTGAAAGTGATTCAAAGTTGAGGCTTAAAACTAGAACTCAGAAGAGATTCTAGGCTACTGACATCACCCATTCCCCACCCTAGGGTCATGAGTTTTCACTCAAAAATTATTTCAGTGGCTGGGCGGGTTCCCGCGGATACTCACCTCTTTGATACAAACGTTAACGGGGCGACTTACCGATTGGAGAGCAATTGCATAGCCACTGCATAGAAGAGTGACCTAACTCTTCAGCCAGCAAAGTAAATATCACTTGTCAGGATGCTCATTTCAGACTGTTATCGAGGTCGATTTTGAAACCAATTTGGCAACCAGATTAATTATTTTTGAGCCTGCTCTTTGTTGCCAAGCACCACTCTCGATACTAATGCCAATACAAAATGTCCGAACTTCAAAAATTCAAACCATTAAGATCATTGGCAGCTTTTAAGATTCCACTATCTAACCACAACATGAGACCTTCTTCACCCGCAGCCAGTACCCGCGAAAGAAGCTCAATTTCGCTGTCAGAGAGTCTGGCAAGCACAAAAGCAGCCCGCTTATCACCGCCGGGATCTGGTCCGACGCCGATTTTAAGGCGATCGAAACCTTTATTGCCGCCCAAGGCAGCGATTATCGATTCGATGCCATGCTGTCCGCCGGCGCCACCCGCCGATTGAAAGCGCAGTTTGCCGAGCGGCAAACTAACGTCGTCATGAACGACAATGCAGTTTTCAGGCTTGCCCTTGAAAAAGCGCACCACCTTTTGAAAACAGATTCCAGAAAGATTCATATAGGTGAGCGGCTTAACCAAAACCAGGTCAAGACTGCGACCGCCTCTCACAATCTTCTTTCTGGCGTACTGACATTCCAAATCTTTCGAATCGCGAAAATCAGCACCGAGTGTAGTGCCCAGACGATCTATAAATAGAAAGCCAGCATTGTGGCGAGTTCTTTCATACTGTTGACCGGGATTGCCAAGCCCGAAAACAAAGCGCAAATTCTCACTCATGGGGCAAGCTTAACAGAATAGAAAGAAAACTCTGGTCATTGCCGCTAAACTTATAGCCATAGATTGTCAGAGGAATAGAAATGCCTGCCAGCGAACCTAGATTGAACTTTGCTTATCTGCCAGCCACTCCTCAAGATAGGGAGGAAATGCTCAAGGAAATCGGCGTGAGAACGTTCGAAGAACTTCTCAGCCATATTCCTGACAATGTGCGGGCAAAACCACTGGCGCTAGAGAACGGTCTTTCTGAGCTGGAGCTGACCAGAAAAGTCAAGCAGCTCTCTGCCAAAAACAAACCGATATCGGAACAAATATCATTCTTGGGCGGCGGCAGTTATCGCCGTTTTGTCCCCGCCGCAGTCTCAGCCATAGTTTCACGCTCTGAATTCGCCACCGCCTACACCCCTTATCAACCGGAAGTATCCCAGGGCAGTTTGCAGGCCATCTACGAATTCCAAACCGCCATCTGCCTGCTTACCGGTATGGAAGTAGCCAATGCCTCTATGTATGATGGACCGACAGCTTTGGCTGAAGCAGCCTATATGGCGGTGAGACTCTCCAATAAAAGGGTGATTGTCCTCTCGCCCATGGTCAACCCCGAGTACAAGATGGTTTGCAAGACCTATGCCGACTCTTGTGACCTACCCTATATCGAACTGAAAAACACTCTCAGTGGAGCCGCCTCTGGAGCAACCAGCCTCGACGAAATCAAAGCCCTCAAAGGTCAAGACATAGCCTGCGTAGCGGTTCAATACACCAACTATTTCGGCGTCATCGAAGACCTCGAAGCTCTCAGCAAGGCTTGCAAAGAGATAGGCGCCTTGCTTTTGGTGGTCACCGATCCGATAAGCCTGGGAGTTCTTAAGGCGCCAGGCGATCTTGGCGCTGATATAGTTGTCGGCGACGCGCAAAGCTGCGGCAATTTCCTTAGTTTCGGCGGACCTTCGGCCGGCTATATGGCTTGCCGCAACGACTATATTAGACAACTGCCTGGTCGTCTTGCCGGTGTGACCACCGACAACCGCGGACAGAGAGCTTTCACGCTCACCCTGCAAACTCGTGAACAGCACATTCGTCGCGCCAAAGCCACCTCAAATATTTGTACCAACCAAGCCTTAAATGCTCTGGCTATGCTGGTCTATCTAAGCTGTATGGGTCCTAAAGGGCTGAGCGAACTTTGCGAGATTAGCGTCACCCGCGCCCACTATCTGCAAGAGAAACTTTGTCAGATTGACGGTGTTAGCGCTGTTTTCAACAAACCGTTCTTCAACGAATTCTTGGTAAAAATCGAAAACAGCGAAAGCGTTCTGAAAAAATTGCAAGAACGCGGCATTCTCGCAGGCATAGCGGTTAGCAAATTCTATCCAGAGCAAGAACTGAAAGACTGTGTCTTAATAGCAGTTACCGAGATGAATGAGCAGAGTGAACTTGATGCCTTTGCCGACACCTTGGCCAAAGCCATGAAAGAATGCGTCGCTGCTAGACAAAAAGTTTTGACCGTTTAACCAACTCCACGACCAACCAAGAAGGACAGAAATTGACCTCGCAAGCGCCCCCTCAGACCGAAAAGCCGGCATCCGGCAATGCTGTCGTCGGCTTTATCAAAGAAGCAGTAGAACTGGTAGTTGTTACTCTGGCTTTGCTGATAGCCATACGTTGGGGCATAGCTGAAGCCCGCTATATACCATCCAGTTCGATGGAGCCGACCCTGCAGATTAACGACCGCCTGATTGTCGAAAAGATTTCAGGGCACTTGGGCAAGAAGATCGAGCGCGGCGACATTCTAGTCTTCTATCCTCCAAAGGAAGAGATGGGCGGACAAGATTTGTCCAATGATCCCCTGCACATTATGGGCAGGCTGACAGGTCTGCCTTGCTTTCCTAATGATCCGGCCTTCATCAAGCGAGTTATTGGCATACCGGGTGATCAGATCAGAGTGCAAGCCGGGCAAGGGGTTTATATCAACCAACAATTGCTTGATGAGTCAGCCTATGTCAAAGAGCCGCCCGCCTATAACTTGACTGTTATGGGCGACATAAGAGGGGCCAATGCTCAGCATCAGCTGATCATGGCCGAGGCAGACCCAAAAAAACAGATGGACCCGATTATTGTTCCAGCCGGTCATCTCTTTATGATGGGCGACAACCGCAATAATTCTGAAGACAGTCATGTTTGGGGTTTCTTGGACCAAAGAAGGGTGATTGGTCGGGCTTACCTGCTGATTTGGCGCCGCCTCGAGGCACCCAAGTATCCGGCGTCCTTGCAAGCGCAAGAATAGGCATAAGTTAGCTGGACAACACAGCCAAAAGCTGGCTACTGTTACAATCTTAGAGACTGGCTTAGAGAACTGGCATTTTTGGCGGAGCAAGAAATATGGTGAAAGGGACCCCGGGTGGACAATCCCAGAGTGGACACAGTCATGGTCATAGCCATGGCGGCTCGGGCGATTGCGACGCCAAGCCGCAAGGGCGGGCCCTCATCGACCTCAAACAATTTGAAGAAGATCTGAACAAACGCGAAATCAATCTTATAGAGCGCGAAATCAAGTCTTTGCGCATCCAAGAAGAGCTGGACCGCCTCAGACCCTTGAGCGGTCTTTATCGAGTGGTCAAGGCTATGGCCACCGAGCGAAAGCTAGATTCTCTATTGGAAACAATCACACGCGAAACCCAAGCCATTGTCAAATGCGACCGTTGCTCAGTTTTTGTTCTCGATGCCGATAAAGCCGAATTATGGACCCAAGTAGCGCAAGGTCTTGTCGGAGTGCGCACAATCCGCATTCCTCTATCGAGTACCGCCATAGTCAGCCACTGCGCCCGCAGCGGCAAAATCATCAATATTCCCGATGCCTACAAAGATGAACGCTTCGACCCAGCCGTAGACAAGCAAACCGGCTATAAAACAAGAAGCGTTCTTTGTGTACCGATGCGCAACCGTGAAGGTGCCGTGATTGGTGTCTTCCAGGTCTTGAATAAACTGGCCGGTCCTTTCACCTCTGAAGACGAAGACTGGCTCGAAGCTCTCACGGCAGTAGCCTCGGGCTTGATAGAACAAGCACAAGCCTATGCCGAGATCGAGCGCTTTGTCGACAAGACTTTGGAAGTACTGGCTCAGACAATCGATAAAAGAGATCCTCTCACAGCTGGACATTCGGTGCGAGTGACCAACTACAGTCTCTTGCTGGGCAATTCACTCGATGTGGTTTCGCAAGAATTAGATGTGCTGCGGTATTCGGCCATGATGCACGACTATGGCAAAATCGGCGTGCCAGAGCAAATTCTCTGGAAAGACGGTCGTCTGTCGCCGGAAGAGTATGCCACAGTACAAAAGCACGCCAGCATCACTTATGAATTGCTTATCAATCTACCCTTCACCAAACGCCTGGCGGCAGTACCTTATGTAGCCAGTTGTCACCATGAAAAGCTTGATGGCACCGGTTATTATCGTGGTCTCAAGGGAGAGGAAATTCCTTTTCTATCGAGAATAATTGCCGTTGCCGATGTGTTTGATGCCTTGACCTCGGTGCGTCACTACCGCAACCGCATGCCTATAGTGAAAGTTTCTGAAATACTTGATTCGGGTAAAGGAAACCATTTCGACAGTCGTTGCGTCGATATGTTCAACCGTCTGCCCTGCGAAGCAGTTCTTTCGGTGATGGAATCTGAAAGAGATCGCAAAGCCAACGAAGACCTGAGCGTGTTTAAGAATGTCAGCTGGCAAAGGTTGGTAGAGTTGGTAGCAGGCTCTAAACCCAAGCGGGGCGAGGAAGGCGCCCGTGAGACTTTCGATCGCCTCTATAATTTCGGCTTGCCTGAAAACTATAAGGCGCTCGACTGAGGAACACTGCAAAAGAAATGACCAGTATTCAAATTAGAGAACTACTAAGAGGCATTACTCTAGTATTTCTGTCTGTCTTGCTCGTTACTTGTCTCAGTGCTAAGGCTGCCGACAGCCCAAGCGAGAACAATTCGCAGGCTTCACCGGAAGCCCTGCCGCCGGAAGAAGACCAGCCTAAAGCGAAAGCCAAAGTGAAAGTCAAAGTGATTGTGCCTCAGATGAAAGAGCCGCGCACTAGGTTCACCATCTTTCCCTATATGGTTAAGCCCCCCAAACTAATCACCCAGATAGAACCACTTCCAGACAAAGACCCAGTGATCAAAAGCATGCTTCTCGGCACTGGTTATTCCAACCGAGTTTCACTGGAAAAACCTTATCCGCCAGGCGGTTGGCGTTGGCAGTATGCCTATCGTAACGCCCTCAAACGCTCCGGCTTGAGCACGCCCAAGCTCATGATGGGCGCCTATTCCTTTAGTAAGGACATGGTCAAATACATAAAGCCCGAAATCTTGCGGCTCAATGAAATCGAAGCAACACGCAAGCTCAAATATATGAAGGCTGTTCAAGACTATGAGGACAACCATAAAGATGAAGAGATGGAAGCGCTCAAACACGGACTGGAACCGGTACCGCTTAAGCTTAAAGCGCTCACTAAAGACAACAAGATTTTTGCTTTCGAATCACAATGCGAGCTAGGTGAAGGCGAGTGGTGGGTTACCGGCGAACATAAAGTAGCGGGTCTTATCTATTACTGGCAGGAACCGGTGAAAGTAAAAGCCGGCGAAGTATTGCAATTAACCATGGACGATAGCAATGCCATCTTGATTCAAGGCGGCTGGTAAGAAATTTAGAAAATCAAAAATAGAGAATTTTTGAGAATTTAAAATAGAGAATTTTAGAGAATCAAAAATAGAGACACCTAGAGACCTACAAATTTGAGCTCTAGAAATTCTCTTTGCTTAGTTGCCCACTTGGTGTATCTGAACCTGGACAGTGGTCTTGGCACCCATTCGATTGCGCAAAACTTTCACCACCGCCTCACGCACAGCCGAGCGCATGTAAGGACCCGAATCTCGTTCGTCATTGATGCGCTCTTGCACCACTTTAGTGACAGCCGCACGGGCAGCAATTTCTATCTCTTGCCGCACATCGGGCCATTCATCACTCAACAAAAAGCCAGAGGCACCACAGCTGAGATTGGGACCAGAAAGCAACTTACCATCAAGCCCCAAGGTCAAGCCCAGAGTCATAAAGCCTTCCACCGACAGAGCCTGTCTTTCTTTGATCGAAGCAGTAGTCACCCTCTCACCTTGATCGCAGTTAAAGAGAATCGGCTCCGCTTCAATACGTCCAAAAGGTCTGACATAGCCGTTCTTCATCTCTAGAACATCGCCATTCTGCAAGTTGAAAATCTCATCGGCACCCAGGTTGAAAAATTCGCCTAAATTGCCATGCTGCACTATATGCCTTGACTCACCCATAGCCGGCGCAAAATATCTCGGCTTGGTTATGGAAAGCATCAGCTTAAGTTCTTCCCTAGCACCATATCTGGAGACATTGACGCCCTGCCGATTACCGTAATAGCAAGGCACTGACAAGGCGAGGAGTTCGTCTAGAATATGAGCCATCCGGCGAACTTGACCGGGCACCACATCAGAAGAAAATACAATGGTATCGCCAACTTTAAGCCTGGTTGTAGGATGTTCGAAACGACTGATGGCTTGCAGCACATCAATAGGATCAGCTTCTTTGCTGCTCTCTAGAATAAGAACCTGCCGATCTTCGGTCGTATCCAATTTGTCCGCTTCGCCTTCGATATTGCGATCGTAGGTAAGATAGCCGGAAATAGCAGCACTGACCGCCACCTTGTGTAAGGTCGGACTCTGCAAAAAGACCTTGCGCCCGGTGCGCCTAGCAACTTCAAATAAAACCTTGAGTCTATGAGTATTTGTCGCCGGCATCACCACAATCAAGCGACCTTCGGCGCTCTGCGAGATCTTTTCTATACTGCGCAAGACAGTTTTCTCAGATGCCGAATACCCGCCTTCCTCGACGTTAACTGAAGACGAGATAAGAAGCATCACACCTTCATCACCGCAAGCAGCCAGACGACCGATATCGAGCATGACACCATCAAGTGGGGTTTGCTCTAGTTTGAAGCCGGATGTATAGAGAACGGTGCCGGCCTGTGTACTTATCTTTAGACAATAAGCATCATATATAGAGTTATTGCCGGCGATCCATTCCAGCAAGAACGGACCAACCTTGAGGGTTTGCCCATTTACTTCTTCGAAAGACAATTGGCTCTGGTCTAAATGCCCTTGACCATAGAGATCAAAAATTTCCTGTCTAATCAGATGCCCGACAAAACGCGGTCCCATTATGCGGGGTATAGAAAGATGCTTCATGAAGTAAGCAAAGGCACCTAAATGCTCCTCATGCCCATTGGTGAGAGCCAGCCCGACAATCTTGTCTTGATTAGCTTCTAGAAAGGCTGTATTAGGCAACAAAAGGTCTACACCAGGCAAATCGAAGGCCGGATAAGCCGCCCCGGCATCGACAAGCAAAATTTTCGATTGATGAACAAAGGCCCAAGAAACCAGACCCAGTTCGTTCTGCCCGCCAAGCGGCATGCAATAGAGGTGAGCCGGGTCGAAATCTTCAAAACTAACCGGAGTGAATGCCATTGCTTCCTTAAGTGTTGGTTGCCGGTAACAATTCTATCTTCAAGAAGTTAAGATCAAGAGCAGATTAAAAATAGAGCCATTAAAACTTTAGAGTAAGGAGCGGAAGAAATGGTGCTGACACAAGAAAACAACTTGGAAACCATTAATCTCATCCAGAAACTGGTAATGCCTGATCTGGCAGCGGCGTCGCCGGATGCCCCGGCTCTCATTCAGATTACCGCCGACGGTGAAAGAAAGCTTTCATATAGGGACTTACGCTCCTTAATTGATAAAGCCGAGAGCCGTCTTCAAAGTTGCGGTCTGAAAACCGGCGAGAAACTCTTGATTTTGGCGCCCAATAGTCCCGAAGTAGTGGCAGCCTTGCTTGCCGCCTTTCGACTGGGAGCCTTGGCTGTGCCTGTCGACTTTCGCATGACCCTGCCCGAATTGACCAATATCGCCGAAAAACTGGCAGTCAAGCATCTCCTTTCCACAAACTCTGTGCTTCAACAACTAAAAGATGATTTCAGCGCTTTTGCCAATGGACATACATTGACGGCAATCGAAACAATTGAAAATGAGGTGCCCTCTCAATCGGTAAAAGATAGAGAGAAAGTGACGGATCACAGGCAACTTACAGATCCGGCTTTCTTGATTTTGACCTCGGGCACAACAGGCATGCCCAAAGGGGCTCTGCACGACCTGCATTCACTGGTGCACAATATCAAAGAGCTGGCTGAAATGGCCGCCCTCACCGACGGCAAGAAACTGGTCCTGCCGGTTCCACTCAGCCATGTGCTGGGGCTGGAGGTGACCATGGCAGCCCTTCTGGGTAATGGCTGCGTGATCATCGCCGAGATGAGCGTCGAAGGCATAATTAAAGCCAATAACTTGCATCAACCAGAATTTTTAGTGGGAGTCCCCACCATATATGGTGCTATATTGACCCTCCCCAAAGAGCTTATTGACTTAAGCAAAGCCGAAGTCTTGCTTTGCGGCGGCGCCCCTTTGCCCCTATCTTTAGCCGAAGAGTTCGAGAAGAAATTTGCTAAGCGCCTCAATAATGGTTATGGCTCAACCGAATCAAAGATCATCGCCGTCAACCTAGAGGGTCCAAGACAATCAGTGGGGAAAGTTGTACCTAGCTGTCGCATAGAAATACTACCCATAGGCGAAGAAGCAAACAACAAGCCTTTAAGTGATGGCGAAACAGGCGAAATAGTCATTTGTGGACCGACCTTGATGCTCGGCTATATCGGTCAAGCAGAGGCGACGGCGGCGGTGATGAGAGACGGCGGCTACCGCACCGGCGACATTGGCTATATGCAAGATGGTTATCTCTATGTCATGGGTCGCAACAAAGAGATGATCATTGTGGCTGGCAACAAAGTTTTTCCAGCCGAAGTGGAAAGTGTCCTACGCAAATGCCCGCTGGTGAAAGACGTAGCTATAATCGGCGTAGCCCATTCTCGCTTGGGTCAGATTGTCAAAGCTCACATAATCTTAGGTGATGAAGAATTGTCCGCTGCGCTGACTGCAGAAGAGACAAAGAGAGAAGCCTCTGCCAAGGCCAAAGAACAGTTACGCTCTTACTGTCAAGAAAATCTAAAAAGAGAGCTGAGACCGATGGAATGGGTTTTCTATCCAGCCAGTCATGTCTTTGCTAAGACCTTTTCAGGCAAGGTAGACAAAAAACAATTGAGTTGACCGATCTGTCCGCTTTATTTAACTAAAGTGGCTATCAATTTGCCGCACGCAAAAGCTCATAGAGTGCTGCTTTCAATCCGTGGTCGAACAAATAACTAAAGTCTTTGACACTGACCACATCTCTTTCGGCACCTAAACTTTCAAGCGACGAATCGAGTCGCTTGATGATCTTCTCGCCATCTTCATCTTTGCCAATTTGGAAAATACAAATAGAAAGATCCATTTGCTTGGAAGCTCTGGCGATGAGCTGGTCCACACTTTCTCCGCGATTGGCAAAGCCGTCGCTAAACAAGATCACCAACAAAGGCTGAGACTTATACTTTTCAAACACATATGAAAAAGGCTTGCTAAAGTTGGTCGCCCCCTCAGGAGTTAAGCCATCGAAAATAGCAGTTAGACCAGCGCTATCGGCAATCTCTTTTTCTTCAAAATCTTCATTGAAAGTAATCACTGAGACATTTTTCTTGTCGCCTAGCAAGGGCAAAACACTGCCGGAAAAATCTTGCAACTCTTGCCGCAAGTAAGTAAACCTGGAAATATCACTTCTGCCATAGCGAAGACCGCCGTCCATAGACACAGAACGATCAATTAAAAAGACAATGTGATAGTGGCTCAATTTTGCCGCCAGAGCTTTCAGCATAGTATCGTCAAAGTTCAAGCCGCTTTTGATGCTCTTATTGACAGGGCCTGGCTGGGGGTCGCTTATTCCTTCTTTCAGCTTGCGTCTGTAAACACTGAGCTTAATTGGCACCATAGAGGAATAAGCCTTACCATCGCGTTTGAAATCTACTTTCAGGAAGTCTTCTGAAGCCTGAATATTACTTATCAAATCGCCGCTTTGAATACCACAATAAAAGGCGCTTGACCCGTTGCGGACAGCCTCCACCTTGGTCTTACCAGGTTCAAATTGACTGGACGAAAGTTTCATGCCGGCCATAGAAGCAAACATGGCCAGTTCATCCACTCTTCCTTTCAGCTTCAAAGTCTGCCTCTGAGACTGGCAATAAACAATCGAAGAAGAAAAGCAGAAATACACCAAGCAAAAGAGTGCCAAGCAAACATTCACTCTAGAAAAGTTCAATGTTTTTTCGCTCCTTTACTCGCATCAACTTTGTTCTTAATCATCAAGCGTCCAGTCTTTGCCGATAGCTCCAGGGGTAGTGGAGGAGCGGCGGCTCCAGCTGAATTAGGCATAGAATCTTCAAAAGCTCCGCCGAAGTTAACATAATTGCGCACAAACAGCCCGGAACCTAAGGAGACCGCCTTATTCTCACCACCCTTAGAGGCGTATTGACTACGAAGATTTTCCCCGCTTTCCTTCAGCTTAGTTTCTTCACCATCAAAATAGATTTTCTCCCGGGCCAAATCTTTGGCATTCTCTTCACTTAGTTTCTGAAGGCGAGTCGCACTCTGTGCCTTTAGTTCGGCAATAATCACATCTCTATCAGGATTCTGAATTCGCTTTCCGCCAAAATAGATATAGCTTGGCACTTGGGCAATATCTTTAGAGAGATTTCTCTCAATAATGCTGCGCTGACCGAGGTAAGTATCATTAATATCTTTGATTCTAGATGTTCTAGAAAGACGTAAACGTTCGAGCGCCTCCTGCAACTGTCTGCTGAGTGCAGGCGGTGGTTCTGTACTCATGAAATTAGGAGCAGGCTTAGCAAGACTTATAGTCGGCGGGCTTTCGCGAAAACTTTTAGATTGCCTGGCCGAATGAATCTGCTCGAGAGCATTCCAGGCCTTGCTCGAAACCTCTAGGTCGGGATTAAGACTAAGACAAGCGCGAAAAGATGCCACCGCATCATCTAGACAACCCAGTTTAATTAGGCAATTGCCTAAATGATAACGAAGGCGGGCGTTATAGGGATCGATTACCGCAGCCTCTCTAAATTTGCCATAAGCCAATCTATAATTACCAGCTTCGTACAAATAGAGGGCTTCTTTCAGTTGTTGAGAATAAGCCAGAGCAGGGCTCTGGGCAGCGAAAAAGCAAAACAAGAAAACGGCAAGTAAAGATCCAATTGGACCCGGGCTCTTGCTCTTGCCTCTCTTGCCTCTTCCCATGCAATCCAGTCTAGATCAATTTAGACAATCTATGGAAATAATCCACAAACATGACCTGCCCGCCTCTAGCTTGCTGCCAGTCAAAGTTTTCATTAATGGCATGATAGCCGTGTTCGGGCAGGCTCAAACCCATAAAGGTAATGGGCACATTTAATTTTTCCTGCATACTGACCACAGCCCCAATCGAACCACCCTCGCGAGTAAAGGCCGGTTCCACACCGAAAGCAGTCTGCATGGCTCCTTTGGCTGCTTCGGCAAAGGGTCCGACAAATTCACCCAAGAAAGGCTTGAGTGAACCTTCTTTGAGCACCTCAAAATCTGGGTTATAAGACTGCACAAAAGCTTTGATCAATTCGAATATTTTCTCTGGATCTTGATCTGGAACCAATCTAGTCGAAAGTTTGGCTTCGCTTTGATAAGGCACAATTGTCTTGACGCCCGGACCAGCATAACCACCGGTGATACCATGCACCTCGAAAGTAGGATGCGCCCATATTCTCTTTGCCCCTTGGGCGGCATCCATGGTACGCGTGCTGCCCAGCTCATGGGCTCTCTTGAAATTCTCTACAGTAAAGCCTGAAGCAACGAAATTATCCAACTCGCTCTCATCGACCGGGCGAACAGCGTCATAAAAGCCGGGAATTCTTACTTCACCAGTGCAAGGGTCGTAAATTGCAGCAATGAGGCCGGCCATTTCGCCGAGCGGATTGCGGGCTAGACCGCCGGTGGTGCCGCTATGTACATCTTTGGTGCCGGTCTTGAGCTTGATCAGAAAAGCCTGCAGACCTCTCAGTCCATAAGGTATGGCCGGGCGCTCTCTCGAGACCCAGATCGTATCTGAAACCACAACCGAATCGGTCTTGAGTTTGGCTAGATTTTCTGTCAAGAAAGACTCGAAAGATGGAGATCCTATTTCTTCTTCCAGTTCCCAGATAAACTTGATATTGATTGGTATACCGGCTTGATGGGCAAAATGAGCCGCCGAAAGTACAGTCAGGGCGGGTCCTTTATCATCGGTTGTGCCGCGTCCGCGGTAAACCTCTCCATCGATTTGCATATCGAAGGGCTCAGTAAGCCATTCACTGGCCAAGGCAGGCTGCACATCTAGATGGTTATAGACAGTCACGGTGGGAGCTTTGGCACTATGATGGAACTCGCCAATCACGACCGGATAGCCTTTTGTCTTGACGATCTCGCCTTTGGCACCCATTTCGCGCAGGTACGCAAGGGCCAATTCGGCAGTGCCATCAATCTCAGGACGACGCTCCGGTTCCATACTGACAGAGGCCAAGTCGACTATTTTCTTGAGTTTAGCCTCGAAACTACTGCGTTGCTTGTCGGCATATGACAAAACAGACTCTTTCTGACTGTTGGCTTCTTCAATATTCAAGGTCACTGTTTCCCTCTTTTAATTTAAACGACTCTAGACTGTCGCTCTAAATTATATAGGTTCTATGCCACCAGAGCCTTATCGCCAAGTTGCTCGGGCTTATTGCCTTGATTAATCGCCTTATCTAAATTGGCTTTCAGGGTGGTACCCGACTGATAGCCAATTATTCGAGCCTCTTCATTCACTTGTCCGTTCTTCTCAATATTGAGTACCGAAACAGTGGGGAAAGCCTTGATATCTAAAGCCCTGGCAAGCTTCATCGAATCGTTCTCGACGCCGTCGCGCAAGGCAACCTTGAGGAAATTTGCCTTTCCAGCAAGGGCGCCTATGCTAGGGTCTTTGAAAGATGTATCCATAGCCCGGCACCAGTCGCATTCCTTGCTGCCTTCTATGGTGAAATAGACCACCAGTGGCTTACCGTTCTCGCGAGCCTCGCGCACCTTGTCTTCAATACTCTCAGACCACTGGATGGGACTTCTATCCCCTTTACTATCCCCTCTATTAAAGGCTTCAGGCATCCGGTAAGGATTGATCAGATTGGCTACTTCGCTGTTCTCATTCTTCTTGCTCACTGCGTCACTGAATGCAACCGGTCGGTCAATCATCGTCAACTCCTCTTTCGCCAAGTGAAGAGTTCTATGCGCAGGTTGGGCAAACTGGACATTAAATTTGCCCTTTCGTCTAAGTTAAGTATTGATTCGCTCGGTCATCTTTATAGCAATACCCCGCCCTGAAAGTTCAGTCAGGAATAAACGGGTGGGTACAGACTCTTCCTGCCTGAGTACACCCCTTTTGTTTATGTCGCCACGAGCGAGCATTTGACCCAAAATAGAAGCCGGGAAGGCGGTCATGCGCATCATGGCCGACAGCCCCACAGCCTGGTCGGCATAGTCCACACAGTCAAAGACCAATTGAGAAGGTTTGCCGCTCTTATTGCCTGAAACAGAGACTCGTAACAGAACGGCATCGGGCTCGCCCACTGGCAAATGTTTAGCCAATTGACCAGCCAAAACCGCCCTGGGGCTAAGCTCGCTGCCGTTAAATTTCTCGGGGCTGAAAAATCCTAATTCTTGCATAGCTCTGATTGCTTGACAGTGCCCGATATAGCGCACTGTTTTATAGTCTAAATGTTGAATGCGGTTCAGATAAGACTGAGGCAAAGTAGAAATACCACCTGAAGTATTGAACGCCTCCATGCGGCCAAAAGGCGGCGGGAATTCGATTTCTTCCAGCTCAGACAGAGCCGGTAATTGAAGCAGCTTACCATCGCGAATGAGAGTGCAGTCTTCACTATATTCGTTGATCAGACCCTCTACCGAAAAGACCTGGGCATAACCGAGGGTATTGATCTCGCGGTCAATAGGTACCCCACCGACACGAATGCGCATATCATAGACTTCATCGAGACTTTCGGCGGCAGAAGCAGCCAAAAGCGATACCATACCCGGAGCCAAACCGGCATCGGGTATTATCGATACACCTCTTTCTTTTGCCAATTCATCAAGCAAGAACTGTCTGCGCACAAGCTCTTCATTGCCGCCCAAGTCGACAAAATGCGTGCGGGTGGAAAGTGCCAATTTAGTGAGCTCATAGTTATGCTCATAGGTGACGCAACTGATGGCTACATCGACTTCTTCCATAAGCTGACCCAGTTCGCGCTCATTGGTGACATCCACCAGGGCTGGTACCAGTTTAGGATCTTTCAAACGGTCGGCGGTGCTTTTGAGAATCGCTTCAGAACGGTCGGTGAGAACAACTTTTTCGACCTTAGGTGAGCGAATTAAATCATAGGCTACGGCATAGCCCATTTTGCCGGCCCCAAGCACTAGAAATTTCATCTCTACACCTCAAATATGGCTAAATTTAATAGGTACTTCTGCGCTTGCCGCCGTCAATGGCAATGGTCGACCCGGTAATATAGGCAGCCTGCTTAGATGCAAGATAAGCAACACAACTGGCAAATTCTTCCGGTGTACCGAGACGTCCGGCCGGAATTGCCGAAAGGTACTGTTTTTCGTACTCTGCCGCACTTTGCCCGGTGCGGGCTATACGCGCCTGCATGAGAGACTTTAGTCTTTCAGTATCGATTGCTCCAGGGGCGACACAGTTTACTGTAATTCCATCTGCCGCTACTTCATCGGCAAGGGTCTTAAGCATGGCTGTAACAGCCGAACGCAACGCATTTGAGACCGCCAGTCCGGCGATGGGCTCGACCACCGATAGCGATGTCACACAGATTACTCTTCCAAACTTCCTTTCGCGCATACCCGGAATAAAGGCTTCGTTCAAATGACTGACCGATTGAAATAGCCTCTCAAAACCACCTTGCCAAGCCTCAGCCGAAGTAGAAAGAACATCTGAAGGAGCTGGACCACCGACATTATGCACAAGAATATCGACTGTACCCAAAACTTTCTTTGTCTGCTCAATTAGTGCCTTGCGACTTTCCACCTCGGTGAGATCACAAGGAAAAACTTCTATACCGGAACCGAGATCTGCTTTCTCGCGAGCCGAAGATAAGACTTGCGCCCCCTCAGCAGCTAGGGTCTGGGCGATGGCACGGCCGATGCCCTTTGTACCTCCGGTAACCAGAGCTTTCTTACCCTTGATGAACAGATCCATGATTTAGCTTTACTCCACTAACGATATTTATAAGAGATGCATTTAGCTTCAGAGAAAAATTCCAGACTGTAGCGCCCGCCTTCACGGCCGATACCTGATGACTTTTGCCCGCCGAAGGGTGTGCGTAAATCGCGCAAGAACCAGGTGTTGATCCAAATCATGCCGGCCTTAATGCGCGTAGATAGTCTATGCAGTCTATCGACATCTTGGCTCCAAATTGAAGCAGATAATCCATAAGGTGAATTATTAGCTAGAGCGATCGCTTCCTCTTCATCTTGGAATGCCACCACCGGTAGGGTCGGACCAAAGATCTCTTCCTGCAAGAAACGCGAATCGCTCTTGAGCCCGGCAAAAACAGACGGACTAAGGAAATAGCCGTTCTTGAACTGAGAGCCTAGTTGGGCGCCGATAGGCTCGCCCCCAGTGAGAAGTTGCCCTTCTTGCTTACCGATTTCAATATAAGAGAGCACCTTATCGAGATGCTCGCGCGAGACCAGGGCGCCCATCTGTGTAGTGGGATCGAGCGGATCTCCTACTTTGATAGTTTTTACTCTTTGCACGAGCCTTTCCACCACTTGGTCGTAGACCTTTTTTTGTACAAACAAGCGCGAACCGGCCAGACAAATCTGCCCCTGATTGCGGAAAGCGGCACGCACAGCCGTGGGTATCGCCTCATCAAGATTGGCATCATCAAAGATGATATTGGCCCCCTTGCCGCCCAGTTCAAAAGAGAGTTTCTTGAGCGTATCGGAAGAAGCACGCATGATGGCTTTGCCGGTGGAAGTCTCACCGGTAAAAGAAATCGACCTGACATCTGGATGGAGAGTGAGAGCCTCGCCAGCCGACTTAGCGCCAAAGCCGTTTACTATATTGAATACACCAGGCGGTAAACCGGCAGCTCTAGTGATATCGGCAAATAGATAGGCAGTATAGGGCGTCCATTCTGCCGGTTTCAAAACAATCGTATTGCCCATGGCCAGTGCCGGTGCAATTTTCCAGGTAGCCAGATAGAGCGGCAGATTCCAAGGTGTAATCAGACCACAGACACCAAGCGGTTCTCTAATTGCCACGTGTCTTTCATCCAAGCCGCCGCTATAGGCCTCATCAGCATGACTGGCGGCAAACTGGCTGAAAAAATGAAAATTGGAAGCTGAGCGCAATATGTCGCCATCAAAACTTTCACTGATAGGTTTGCCGTTATCGGTTGATTCAGCCACAGCCAATTCTTTGCGCCGCTCCATAATCAGATCACCGATGCGCTTCAAATACTGACAGCGCTCAGCCACAGATAGACCCGACCAGTCGCCTTTCTCGAAAGCGCGACGGGCGGCAGTGACCGCCCTATCGATATCGGCGGCATCACCACTGGCCACCAAGGCATGAGGGGCGCCGGTGGAGGGGTTGATACTCTCAAAAGTGGCAGCACTCGCCGACTGAGTGTAATCACCATCGATAAAATGATCGATCTTGGTCAGGGCTGAAGACATTTTTAACTCCCTAAAAACTAGATTTCTTTAGCGAAACTGGCTATGGCTTTCATCTCGATATAGTTACGCCCGGGCAGACGCGCCACCTGCACAGTAGTTCGACAGGGCGGTACCGGTAAGTGCGAAAAATAAGTGGCATACACCTTGTTGTATCTTTCAAAATCGTTCATGTCGTGCAAGAAGACAGTAATGTCGACAACATCGCTATAGTCGAGGCCGGCATGCTTGAGAACAACGCCTAGATTATCGAGTACACCCCTGGTCTGGGCTTCGATGTCATAAGCCAAAACTTTACCGCTTTCATCTAAAGTAAGGCCGCGCTCCACGCCTGTTTTGGCATCGCGGCAACCCTGACCGCTGATGAAAAGCAGATCACCTACTCTAATGGCGTGCGAATAAGCACCCAAAGGTCCGGGCGCCGACTGCCCCGGATTGATGGCTTGTTTTCCCATGAGACCGCTCCGCTTGAAACTCTCTAAGCAGTTAATTTAAACTGGCTTACGTGCATTAGATCTTTAGAGAATAATCATGACACTCTGTGCCGAAGATAAGGCTAATCCCGCCCTGCTGCCATGGCGCCCCCTCTACACCATTGAAAGGGGAGAAAAGACCGAAGTAACCGTATACGGCATTATTAGCGTAGTGGTGAGAAAAGCCCGAACCAATAAAGAACAGGAGCGAGCTTCCTTGGGCGAGCCTTTCGCCCTTCCGCTTGAAGACCGCTACCAAAAGCTGGTCGGTGTCGGTGATGATAATTTCACCCTCTGGACCAGATCTCTGCTTAAGCCCTGGCAATTACTCTCTCACATTGAAATATTGAAAGCGGCCTACCCGGAGCTCAAAGAAGAACATTATGCCCTTTTCATGGCTTCGCATTCGGGCGAACCAATGCACATAGAGGCCCTTGAAGAAATAATCAAGATTACCGGTATAGAAGAATCAATGCTGGCTTGCCCCCCAGCCACACCGGTCTCTAGCGAAAGCAAAGCCTTGATGAAAGAACGCGCGGAAAAGCCTCGCCGGCGATACCACAATTGCAGCGGCAAACATGCGGGTTATCTTGCCGCGCTCAAAGCCGTCGATCCAGAAGCATACGGCAACTACATCAAGAGTAATCATCAACACCACAACGACTTGATCAATATTTTGTCGACCTTTACCGGGCGCAGCAAAGAAAGTTTTGTTGCCACCACCGATGGTTGCCAACTGCCCAATTATGCTTTAAGCACCTTTGAAATCGCCTGCATTTATGAAAGTCTCTTCGGCTTTCGCCGATATAAAGAAAGTCTGCCCAGCCAGTGGCAGGCTTGGGGAGAACTTGGTTCCATCATGAATCACTATCCCCGGCATCTTTCCGGTCTAGGCCGTGTCGATTACAAAGTCATGACCGGTGAACTGTTCCCCGGTCAGACTTTTACTGCCGCCGCTAAAGAAGGGGCAGACGGCTTACTCGGCGTCTCCATTGTCAGCGATCAATATCCAAATGGTCTGGCTATTTGCATCAAACTAAGCTCCGGCTTTGAAAACAAACATATGGAAATTATCTTGAAGGAACTGCTCCGACAGCTGCATTTGTTGCCTCCTAAAGGAGAGACAAAAACCGATGCCGCCGGCGGTATCAAAGTCGACCACATAAAAACCCATTTTCACTTCCAAGTGCAAGGAGCTTTCAGTGAAGAAAAGCAGCCTGAGCTTCAATCGCATCATTGATATCTCGCAACCGGTAAGCAGCCGCACCGCCTGTTTTCCTGGCGATGTGCCGTTTTCTAAGCGAGTCACCTTGTCTTATCAAGAAAGCGGCGTCATCAATCTCACGGCTTTCACCATGAGCCCGCATGTGGGCAGTCATGCCGACGCCCCGGTGCATATCAAAGGCGACTTGAGCGATCAGAGCCTCGGGGCGGCGGCTATGAAGCTCTCAGCCTTCCTCGGTACTGTTTTGGTGATTGACTTGACCAGATTGGCAAACCAAGTTGAAGATTCTGAAAATGAAGCCCAAGACTGGCGAGAAGAAATTGGCGGGGAGCACCTCGGCGAAATCAAGGCTAGAATTGCCTCTTTGCTAAAGCAGTTTGACTTGCAGATGCCTGAGAGAGTCTTGTTCAAGACCCTAACCAAGGTAGCACCGGAGCAGTTTGAAGCGAGCTATGCCTATATCGGCACTGAGACCGCCAAATATCTTGCTCAGGAGAAAACCAAGTTAGTCGGACTTGACACCCCTTCAGTCGATCATATAAATGCCAAAGTATTGGCCACCCACCACATATTAGAAGAAGCCGGTATGGTCTGGCTGGAGAATCTAGATTTAAGTGAGGTGGAAGAGGGTGTTTATCAATTAATTGCGCTGCCTCTCAAGATGGAAGAATTGGAAGCCTCGCCTCTGCGAGCTGTCTTGCTTGCCTAAAGTTGGCTTAGGCTAAACTAGATTTGTCTATTTCTGCCGGAGATAAAAAATGCTAGACAATTTCAACAAAAAACATCCGGCTCTGATTGGCGCCGTGCATGTCAAACCGCTGCCGGGAGCAGCCGACTTCAGAGGGGCGAAGAGCATCGATCAAATTGTCGATGAAGCACTACAAGATGCTGAAACCTATTTAGATGGGGGCGCCGATGGCATCATCCTCGAGAATATGCATGACTTGCCATATTTAAGAGGAAGGGTTGAGCCTGAGACAACAGCCGCCATGACCAGAGTGGCGGTAGCTATCAGACAAAGATTTACCTGTCCCATAGGCGTACAGCTTTTGGCGGCAGCCAATAGAGAGGCGCTTGCCGTTGCTATTGCCGCCGAACTAGATTTCTTGAGGGTAGAGGGCTTTGTCTTTGCTCATATCGGCGACGAAGGACTACATCAGTCTTGTGCGCCAGAGCTGATTAGATTGCGCGCGGCTCTCGGCGCTCAGCACATAAAAATTTACGCCGATA
This sequence comes from Obscuribacter phosphatis (SeqCode), assembly GCA_017303615.1. Classification (GTDB taxonomy): domain Bacteria; phylum Cyanobacteriota; class Vampirovibrionia; order Obscuribacterales; family Obscuribacteraceae; genus Obscuribacter; species Obscuribacter phosphatis_A. Next base: position 25,705 of record JAFLCK010000015.1, on the reverse strand, counting down.
TTTCCCGCTTGCTGCCGTGGAAGGCGAGCGCCAGCAGGGCGGCGCGGTGCTCCTCGCCGAGATGGGGTTGCAGCAGTCGCGCTGCACGCGGCAGGAAGTCGTCCATGGGTCGCTGTGGCTGGTAGGTGTCGGGGCGGTCACCGAGACGCTGCGGAGATGCTAACCGAAAACGGCGGCCGGCGGGAGGGGGATGCCGGACAGCCAGCAGCCCCATTGGCCGGCGCTACGCCGTTTCCGGCTGGCGCCGTGCGCGGGCGGTGAGGCCAGCGCGGGCTGCCAGGGCAGCTTGCGCCGCTCGTTTCCGATCCACCCGCGACCCACTCCGTCCCGCTGGTCGATGCCGCGCGGGTCGACGAGCGCTTCGATGAGCGCCGGCAAGCCGCCGCGACGAACCCGCGACGGAGGGCTTCGCGCGCGCGGGGCGCTGCGCGCCCCGCAAAACGCCGCGCAGCGGCGTTTTAGAGTACCAGTGCAGCAGAGATGACAGAGATCAGAGATCCAGTGGTCAGCGCTTCAGGATGGGGGAGACACACACCAACCGCAACCCCAGGTCGTTGACGCGGTAGCCCGGGTCGTGGTCGAGGCGGGCGGCGCAGCGCGCGACGTCGCGGCCGTCGTCCCAGGAGCCGCCGCGCACCACGCGCCGGGCGTCGCCACCGGTCGTGACGTCTCCTGGCTTGTCGAATTCGTTGAGGCACCACTGCCAAACGTTGCCGGCAAGATCGCATACGCCCTGCTCCGAAGCCCCCGGCGGATAGACGCCGACAGCCGTCATCCGGCCGAGTTCGCTCTCGGACGTGTTCGCCCGACCGTCGTGCCAGTCACCCCATGGGTACTCGCGGAGCGGATCACCGCCACTCGCCGCGAGCTGCCACTCCCACTCGGTCGGCAGCCGGACCGCGTGGCCGAGCGCAGCGCCGAGCCACTGGCAGTACGCCATCGCTTCGTACCAGGTCACGTCGACCGCCGGCTGGTTGTCGCGACCCCGCTGGCGAGCGGCTTCCCAGCCGCGCACGCGGCGTACCAGCGCTTCATAGCCATCCGCCGCCGCAAGAAACACCCGCCACTGCGCCACGGTCACCGGATGGCGCGCGATGCGAAACGGCTCGGCGGCGAAGCGCGGGCGACCGCGCCAGCGGCGCAGCAATCCGGACGCCGCGACCTCGACTTCGACCTCGCCGCCGGGTATCTCGTGCCAGACGATGTCCGGCAGCCCGTCGGGGCGCAGGCCGACGCCGGGGCGCGGATCGCCGCCGGGAAGCAGCGCCAGGCGGTCGCCGATCGTCGCGCGCCGCGGGTGCGACGTTGCCGGATCGTCGAGCAGCGCCAACATCTCGTCGACCGCCAGCGGCCCGAGGAATCGCCGCTCGCTCGCGCTCAGCGCGAAGCGCGGCGCCAGCCGCTGCAGCATCGGAGCGGTCTCGAGCATGACGCGCTCGTCCGACCAGCGGTGGCTGTCGCCGTGCGCCCTCCAGGCCGCCGTCGCACGCCCGATCTCGCGCCGCTGATGCAGGTCGTCGCGGTCCTGCTGCAGCCAGTCGCGCAGCCGCGGCCAGTTGCGGATCAGCGCTTCGTGCGCGACCTCGACGGTTTCCTGGCCGCTGCCGGCATCGCGGCCGGTGACCAGCAGGCGCGCGCTCGCCAGCTCGCCGATCAGCGCGCGGGAAGCGTCGGCGAAATCGCCGAGCGACGCGCGCCGGCGGGTGTCGTCGCTGCCGTCGCCGAGCTGGACGAGCTGCAGGAAGACGTCGCGCGCGATCGCTTCGCTGCCGGGCGCGCGCACCGCCAGTTCGTCGATGACCTCGTCGGCGCGCCTGACGATTGCGCCGCGGACGCCGCCGATCGCCTGGAAGCCGGCCTGGCAGAGCGCGCCATCCTGGCGGCGCGCATGCAGTTGGGTCAGGCAGAACTCGAGCAGCGGCAGGTTGCCCGGTTCGTCACCGACCTCGTCGAGGAGGCGGGCGACGAGACCCGGCTCGAAGCGCAGCCCGGCCGTCTCCGCCGGGCCACGGATCGCTCGCTCGCGCTCGTCGCGGTTCATGCCGCCGAGGAAGACGGTCGCCTGCTGCAGGTGGTCGCGCAACGGCCGGTGGTCGATCGCGCGACCGGTAAAGTCGGCGCGCAGCGTCAGCACGATGCGCAGCGGCGCGCGCGCGCGCGCTTCGATGAGGCGGTCGGCGAAAGCGGCGGCAGTGGCAGCGTCGGTCTCGCGGTAGGTGTAGAGTTCCTCCCACTGGTCGACGAGCAACAGCAGGTGGCGGCTACCCGGGTGGACGGCGAGCAGGCTGTCGACCAGGTGCGTCAGGCCGACGCGGGCACCGCCGGCGACGCCGCGCGCCAGTTCGCCGGCGAGTTCGCCGATCGCCCGCTGCCGCTGCACGCGCTGGTCGGCGGCCGGCTCGCCTTCGATCTGCTCGAGCAGGCAGCCGGCAAGACTGCGCCAGGGCTCCGGGCCCGGTCGCACGATCGCCACCGCCCAGCCGCCGCGGCGGCGCAACAGCGGGATCAGCCCGGCCTGCACGACCGACGACTTGCCGCTGCCCGACGCGCCGACGACGGCGACCAGCGGGCAGCGGTCGACGGCGGTGACGAGTTCGTGCGTGCAGGCGTCGCGGCCGAAGAACAGTGGCTCGTCCTCCTCGCGAAAGGCGCGCAGGTCGCGGTACGGACAGTCGGCGTCCGGCTCGCGGACGCAGCCCGCGTCGAGTTCGCCGATCAGCGTCTGGAAACTCGCCTGCAGCTCGTCACCGGCCTCGCCGCGAACGACTTCGAGCAGCAGCGATAGCGCGTGCCGCGAGCCGACGCAGCCGCGGTCAAGCAGCCGACTGACGCAACGCACCGTGAAGTCGCTGCTGCTGCCGCGCTGCGAAATGCCGTCCAGGATCGCCCGGTTGCTGCCGTGGAAGGCGAGCGCGAGCCTGGCGCCGCGGCGCTCCTCGCCGAGATGGGGTTGCAGCAGTCGCGCTGCACGCGGCAGGAAGTCGTCCATGGCTCGGGTGCCGGCAGGTGCGGGGTGGGCAGTTTGGGTGGTCGGGGCGGTCGATGCGGTGCAGCGGCGATGCTAACCGAAAACGCCGGCCGGCGGGGCCGCCCGGCCAAGCCGCCAAGCCTTGCCGGCGGTGCGGCGGATTCCTCGGCACGCGGTGTGCCGCCGGCCGAGCCGAAGCCTGGGCAAGTCGGCCAACTCGAGCTCGCCGAGCACCGGTCGGTCAACGGTCAGCAACTGGCCCTTGCCGGGAACCGTATCAGCCCTGCGTACATCGGTAGCCAAATCCTGCCTGGCAAATTTCGTACTCGAGTAGGGGCAGCTCTGACCGGCTCGATGCTTTTCAGTTTGCGGCGGCTGCCGGCCGGCTACTCCGCCGGATGCGAAACAAAGCCGATCCTGAGCAGCCCACCCTTCGCCGCCAGCGCCATCACCTGCGCCACCTTTTCGTAGTGCAGATGGCGGTCCGCCCGGATATGCAGTTCCGGCTGCGGCTCTCGAACAGCCTCGGCAGCGAAGCGTGGCCCCAGCAGATCCACGGTCACCACCTCGCCGTTCCAGAACACCTCGCCGTTCTCACGAATTCCAAGCTCGATATGCTCGGGCTTGGTGACGTTCACGCTGCTCGATGCCTTGGGCAGGTCGATCTTCACCGAGTGGGTCAGCAACGGCGCGGTGACGATGAAGATCACCAGCAGTACCAGCATCACGTCTACCAGCGGCACGACGTTCATGTCCGCCACCGGCATATTGCGACGATAGCGGTGGAAGCTTCCCTGGGCCATGCTTCAGCCACACCCCATCGCAACAGGGACCGCGCCTCCCCCGCCACTGCTGCCCTTCACCGTCAGCAGCACGTAGAGGTCGTGTGCAAACGACTCCAGGTGCGCCAGCCACACCCGGTTACGCCGGTTGAAGGCGTTGTAGGCGAGGACAGCCGGAATGGCCACTGCCAGTCCCAGCGCCGTCATGATGAGCGCCTCGCCCACTGGCCCAGCCACCTTGTCCAAGGTCCCCTGGCCTGAAAGACCGATCTGCACCAGCGCATGGTATATCCCCCAGACCGTGCCGAACAGGCCGATGTAGGGCGCAGCAGAACCGGCGGAGGCAAGGACGGTCAGTCCATATTCCGCCACAGCCGCCTCCCTGTCCACTTCGTTGTTCAGCGTGCGGGTCAAGTACTCGGCCATCCCGCCGGCGACAGCGAGACCGCATTTTCCGCTGTCCGTCAGGGTTGCCAGCGATTTCTCCGCCAGATTGGCGAAGGCATTGTCGGCAACACGCGAACCCAGCAGCGCCTCGACTTCGGACAACGACGAAGCCCGCCAGAAGCGCTCGAGAAAGGCCTCCGCCTTGCGCCGGGCGATGAGATTCGCCAGGGATCGGGTCACGATGAGATACCAACTGGCAATCGACAGAAGCACGAGTGTGACCAGCACCGCCTTCCCCACAGCATCGGTTTGACCAAGAAAATGGGCAAAGCCCAGGGTGTTGACGGCTGTAGGTTCCATGGATCAGCTCCCGTGCAGGACAAATCTGAAGGGTTGCACCGCAACTGCACGCGCCGGCTGCCCGTTGCGCCGTGCCGGAATGCATCGCCAGTTGCGCACTGCAGCGAGCGCGGCCTCATCAAGGCGTGCATGGCCACTGCTGCGTTCAACCGTTGCCAATGCCACTCTTCCGGCTTCGCTCAGCTCGACCCGCAATAGCACCTGCCCGGTTTCACCGAGGCGACGGGAATGTGGCGGATACATGGGTGCTGGGCGCTCCGGGCAGGCCACGGCAAGTTCAGAGGACAGAGCGACCGGGCCGGCGGGCAACGGCATGGGGAGCGCCTGGACTGAGTGCTCGGGGCCTGGGTCAGCAAGCGGTGGCTGAGCAACATGGTCGGTTGTCCTGTGAACCGGCGCTTGCGCCACCAACTGCCGGGCGCGTGGCCTTTCGACCGGTCTTGGCGAGGGTGGTCGCGGGCGTTGCGGCTCAATAGCCCTTTGCGGGGCCTGCGGGGCGATGAAATTCACGAAAAGCGTGCGTGCCTCGGGCGACGGCACAATGAGCCGATGACCCCACAACGCGTAGAGCATAGCGGCGTGCAGGGCGACAACGACAGCCAGCCCGACCATGGATTGAGGCGCGAAGCGCAACGCCATCACGCCGTCGACTTCGGCGGTGATGCCCGCCCACGGCCCAGCCGCCGCCAACCCAGAACGGCGCCGCTCAGACTGATCAGCAACCCTCCGGCACTGCCCAGGATGAGCAGGACATCCCATAGAGGCCGGTTGTCAAGCAGAGGCTTCCAGTCCCAACTGTGCAGCAGAGCAAAGAGCCAGCGCTTGACCCGCAAGTGGCTGTCAAGAACCTGCACGACGCCTCCCGTTCTTGGGTCGAGGTATAACCAGCTCTCCGCCGGGTCGTCGAATTCGAGTACCAGCACCGGCAGCGGGCGGACGACATGACCGGTCATCGTACTTGGCGCCCGATCATAGTAGTGCCAGTCGTAGGCTGTCTGCACCCGGCTGCGACCAACCTGGGAATTCGGCAGCATCCGTTCTCCGACCGCACGCAACGCGTCCAGGTCATGCGCAGCAAACGGCAGGCAATCACCGTCTGCGCGCAGCAGGCGGGTGCTCTCCGCGCCCTCGCGGCCGAGAACATAGCGCTCGCCGCCCAGGCTCAGCCACTCCATTTCGCGCACCCGAAGGCCGGCCGAAGCAAAGCAGCGCAGTGAGCGCTGTGTTTCGTCCGCGGTGTTGCCCGCAGTCAGCACGAGTGACGGCACCTGTGGTCGGCGCGCCTGCGAGTCAAACACTTTCCACGGATTCACCGAAAGCAGGCCGCTGACGACCCAGCTCAACAGCAATAGACCAAAGCCAAGTCCAAGCCAGTGATGCCAGCGCATCAACCAGGCCCGGTAGGGGCTGCGGCTGCCGTGCGGATAAGGGTGGCGGCGCCAGCGCAGGACGCCCGAGACCAGCCCGGTGAAGCCGAGCACGGCGCCGGCGAGTGATGTGCAGATGATGATTTCCGTCCACCAGCGGTCGACGACACCGCCACGAAAGACGTACAGCCAGTGCAACCAGGCGCCCACCCAGCCCCAGTGACGCTCGGTCGCACTGGCATCCCGAACGACTTCGCCGGTCTGGCCGGAAACGTAAAGCAGGGTGCGCGCCTCGTCGGCGACGTCCACCCGATGCAACGGCCGATGGCGGTCGAGCGCTTTCGAATGTGTCCAGGCATCCTCGTCTACGCTGTCCCGATAGCGGGCCTGCGCATGTGGCGCGAAAGCCGCAGCGGATCTCAGGGCGAGTTCAGCTCCGACCGCGGTGACCGGCTCGCCGCTGTGACCGTCGATCGCCAGCTCACGGTTCCTGGCCAGGCGCACCACGTAGTGCGGTCGGCCGCCAATCGACGTCAGCCGCACCGCCTGCGGCACTTCGCCGACGCTCGCGCTGGCGAGCGCCGCCGCGACGGGCAGGCAGCAGGTCGCTGGATCCAGCGCCGGCAATCCCTGCATGCGCTCCTGCAGATTCAGCTTCGGATAGCCGACGTACATCATCACGACGCCGGAAGCGAACCAGAGCGCCATGAACACGCAGAGTGCGATGCCCGCCCAGCGGTGGGTGAGAAACAGCGCCCGCCTGAGGTTCACGCAGCGCCCACTGTGGCTTCTCCGAACATGCGATGGATCAGAACGCGGTCTGTATGGAAACATCCACCATCCGCGGCGCGCCAAGGTACACCATGCTGCTGCCCGAGAAGCTTTCGGCATACACCGTGTCAGTCAGATTCTTGATGCGCGCGGTCAACCGGGTCCTTTTGTCGATCGTGTAGGTCGCATAGGCGCCGAGGACCGTGTAGTCCGCATCGCTGACGGTATTGGCTGTGTCGGCGTAGCGCGATGAGACGTAACGAAGGTCCCCGCCCAGCTCAAGACTGGGGATCGGCGTATAGGCAAGCCAGAGGTTGCCGACCTGCTTCGGAATATTGGTCGGACGATTGCCTGCGCGTGAAACGGCAACGCCACCGACGTTTTCCACGAACTCCTCAAATTGGGCGTGAACCAGAGACCAGTTTCCGCTCATCCGAAAATTGTTGGTCATCAGCCAGGTGGCCGCCAGCTCGATTCCGCGCGAAGACTGTTCGCCGACAGGAACCGTGGTGCCGGGTCTGCTTGGGTCGGCCATCGCCAGGTTCTTGCGCGTGATGTCGTACAACGCCAGGGTGGCACTCCCTCTGCCTTCGTCAAAGCTGAGCTTGCTGCCAACTTCAACCTGCCGGCCGGTCGTCAGGTCGAAATCCTGAACCTGAGCAAATGAAGCCGTGGTCAGGATGCCGGCGGGCGGATCGGCTGCCGTGCTGTATTGCACATAGACATTGGCAGCCGGGGTCAGATCGTAGATCAAGCCAGCGCGACCGGTCAGGGGCTTGTAGCGTTGTTCGAAGTACGCCGGATTGGTCGCGGTCGGCGTGCGGTGATTGGTCACTTCGAGATCGATGTTGTCCCAGCGCAGCGCGGTAAGCAACGACAGTTGCTGGGTCAGGAAAGTACGGTTCTCGGCAAACAGCGCCAGCGTCTGCACCCGATTGGTGCGATCCGGATTGTAGGTCTGCGTCATGCCGGGAAGACTGAAGAAGGGCTCCGTGACGAAATTGGTTGGGTTGACCGATCCGAATGGCCCGGCAATCGACAGTGGATAACGGGTCTGCTTGTTCACGCTATAGTCCAGCCCCGCGACCCAGTTGCTCGGCAAGCCGCCGATCTCGCTGTTCCAGTTGGCCTCGAGCCGATTTCCATTGAGGTCCTGGTCGTGGCGCTGCAGCAGCGCATTGGAGCGGACCACACGGCTGTTGTTGGCATTGAAGGTATAGGTCTCGACGTTCTGGTAGTCGCGCAGGGCGTCGTAGTGATACAAGGTGTTGCGGAACCGCAGCGTGTCGTCCACCCGATAGTCCAGAATCCACCGACCCCATTTCACGGTCTGCTTGTAGAGGCCATCCTGCGAGTTGTAGTTCTTGAAGCGGGTGCGATTGTCGATGCCGATCTCGCCGACGAAGGGACGCAGCACGGGTGTGCCCCAGTACGGTTGGTCCACATTCTCGTACTGGTATTCCAATGCCACCGTGCTGCTCAGTTGCGGTGTCAGGTCGGCCAGCCATGATGCGGCCGCCTGCCACGCCTTGCGCTCGGTACCGTCGCTCCAGCCGTCAATCTTGGTGCCGTTGACGTCGATGCGGACGTAGTTGCTCTCGCCCAGTTTCTGGTTGGTACCTGCTGCCAGTTGCGAGTCGTTGTAGCTGCCATAGCGCGCCTTCGCCTCGGTCAGATTGCCGTCACGATTGGCCAGCTTGGTGATGTAGTTGATCGAACCGCCTACCGCACCAGCACCATAGAGAAACGACGATGGCCCGCCGACGGCTTCGACCCGGTCGTATATCCAGCTATCGACCGGGCGTGCAGCAATCACATCGTACTGAACGGTAATCCCGTTGAACAATTGGGTGACGCTGCCGCCGGAAAAGCCCCGGTAGAACAGCGCGCCCGGCGAACCAGGTGCCGCCGAGGAGGTGATGCCCGGCACACCGCGCAGGATCTCCTGCGTATTCTGCGCGCCACGCTGTTCAAAGACTTCGCGATCGATCACGGTCACCGAGGCTGGTGTTTCTCTCGGCGTCAAGTCAAGGCGGCTACCCGTCCGCTGCTTTTGATCGAGACCGAGGGGATCGATGCTCATGTCCGACACGACCACTTCACTCAGCACGGCCGGTTTGCTTTGGACCGCATCGTCGGCCAGCGCTCCTTGTGCAGAGAGCACCAATAGTGCAAGGGAAACTGGCGTGGCTTGGCTCCGCCGCACTTTCAGACTTTCGACCCGCTTGTCTCGTGACATGCCTACCCCCTTGTATGAACTGGCCACGCCGATCGGAATGATCGTTCGCCGTTGCGGCACAACGAACGGGTAGCAGTGGAATGGGGGCGGATGGTATAGCGCGGCAGCCGTAGCGAAAATGTGGCAAAAAGTCACACCGAAACTCGGCAACAAGCCGCGTAACTCGTTGTTCATGTCCAATTGACCATTTCCGGAATGGCACTATACGCGCCTGGAAACGGGCTTGAGCACGGCCAGAGCCCGGAACAGCACCTTCCCTCGGGGAGGTGCATGCCATGGCGAAGACAGCATCGCTCACGCTGCAGGGAGACGTGCTCACGGTGCAGCCGTATCGCGGCGAGCCGGGGCGTGACCCAGGCGCCGGCCGCGCTTACGTCCTCGAGGTGGTCGACGAGGCGGCCTGCAGCACGCTGCTGGCTTCGCTGCCACTGCTCGACCGGCTGCTGGCCGAGAAGATCGCGGCCGTGCGGGAGGACCGGATGGAGGAAGTGGTCGACTTCATGGCCGCCCGCATGCTCGCGCCGAGCGCCGTCGATCTCGCGATGGCGCAGCGGCTCGCGCATCGGCACGCGCGCATCCTCAACGAGTTTGGCTACTTCTCCGCCGAGCAGTTGGCCGACGCCAACGGCTCCCAGGCCAGCAACCGCACGGCCCTGGCCGACAACTGGCGGAAACGTCGCCAGGTGTTCGCCGTGCCGCATCCGGACAAGGCGGCGCGTGACCGCGATGTCCATCCCGCCTTCCAGTTCGAGAATGGCAAGCCGATCAAGGCGGTGCAGGAGGTGCTGGAGGCCTTCGGCGGGCGCAAGGCGCCCTGGAAAGCTGGCGCTGTGGTTCAGCTCGAACAACGGTGCTCTGCCTGGCAGCGCGCGCCCGGTGGATCTGCTGACCAGCGATCCGGGCGCGGTCGTGCGGGCGGCGCAGCACGACGCCGAGGGGAACGCGGCTTGAGTTGCCGCGCGCCGGTCCCGCCCCTCGATCCCCGGTTCGACCGCTGGCCGGCGGGCCGGGTGATCCATGTCATCCACGACACCGCGTTCGTTCCCGAGAGCTTCGATCCCGGCGTGGGCGGCTTGCTGTGGAGCTCGCGCCAGCGGGACCGCGACCATGCGCTGGTGCTGTTCGGCGACCGCATGGACGGCGTGCTGAGCGGCCGGCGCATCGGCGGTCCGCTGGCGCGCAACGCGGCCTTGCGCGACGCCGTGCTGGCCGCGGCACTGCGGGCGGGCATCGAAGCCGACTGAACGACCACAGGCTGCCAAGGTCGGCGCAGCGGCGAGACGGCAGCCGGAATGCCGGCCTCGCCCGCCCGGAAGCGGTGGCGGCGATCGACGCGGCGGCCGCGGTGGCGTTAGAATGCCGGCCCTTGACCACCAGCCGGGAGTCCCGCCGTGAAAATCCTGCTCAGGAAGCTGCTCTTCGCCACCGCTCTCGTCGTCGCACTGGCGCCCGTCAATGCCGCTGCGCCCGACGCGCCGGCCGACCTCAAGGCGCAGGCGGCGAAAATCGTCCGCGTCGAGAATCCGGATGTGCTGACGTCGGTCCGGCGCGTCGTGATCACCAGCTTCATGGCCGATTTCGTCAGCGAACTGCGCTACAGCAAGTCCCTCAGCGGCCTCGAGGCGATGATCGGCGCCGACTCCGACGTGTCGATCCGGCTCGTCGGCAGCAGCAACGAGCAGTTGCAGGCGATCACCGAAGCGTTCTACGAACAGACGGTCGCCCAGTTGCGCGCCCGCGGCATCGAGGTGGTCGAGCACGCCGAACTCGCTGCCCTGCCCGAGTTTGCCGAACTCGCCGCCTCCGGGCTGCAACCGCTGCCCAGCGAGCAGGATGCGAAAGCCGGCAAGGGACTGTTCTTCACGGCGCGGGGGCTGCCGCTGCACCTGATCGACGAGACGCAGTTCATGCCGAGCTTTTCCTTCGGCCGCAAGAAGCAGGACGACTTCCTCACCTTCGGCACGCGTTTCTCGGGTGGCTTTGCCGCCGCCCAGACGCAGCAGATCGAGAACCGGATCGCCACCGGCCTCGGCGCGACGGTGCTCAAGGTCCGTCTGACCGTTCTCGGCGGCCAACTGACTCCGGACAGCAGTTTCTGGAGCAGCGGCAAGGTCAGCACGCGGGCGGCGGCAAGCTTCGTGGACGCCGTCACGCGCTACGCCTTCATCACTCCGGAAGGCAACAAGGCGCGCATCTCGCTGCAGGAGACGGTCGCCACCGACGAGATCGGCGAACTCGTCAATACCACCAGCGACGGCAGCAAGGCGACCGACACGGCGAAGAACGTCGCGCTCATCGCACTCAACGTCGCCAGCCTGGCGGCGCGCTTCGGCGGGCTGAATACCGGCTACACCGGAGGTTTTTCGGCAACCAGCGAGTATGAATGCCGGGTCCACCCCGAACTCTTCGAGAAAACGGTCCTCAGCCACTACGAAACGATCGCCGGCCTGTTCGGCGATCGGCTGCAGAATCCGGGGCAGTAGGGGCAATCCGCAGGGGTGCTGCCAGAAAGGCTCTGGCGGCTGGTGGCTGGCAGCGGCCACTGCGCCCTCGCCACTCTGAACGGAGCTCCCGGAACTACGGGCCGTTCCCTGGCAGCATCTCCTGGAGTACCGGCACCACCTTGAACTCCGGGTCCTTGTGGATCAGGATCGCTCCCTGTTCGATCGCGGACGCAGCAATCCACGCATCGGCTACCGATAGCGGATGAGCGGCCTTGATCGCCGCGGCTCTCTGCAGCAACGCCGGTGTTTCATGCAGCCAGACGATGGGAAGCGCCAGGCATTGCTCATGCGCCAGGCGGCCGGCGGCCTCGCCTTCGTCGCGCCAGACACGATACAGCACCTCCATCAGCGACATGAAGCAGCCACAACAGCGCGCCGTTCCCAGTTGGGCCTGCTCCAGCAACTCGCTGACACGTTGCGCACCGGGTTCGTCATCGCGCAGGGTCAGGAGCGCCGAGGTGTCGAGCAGATAGACGGTCATTCTCTGGCCAGTTCCTCGCTGCGACCCTGAACCAGGCGCTGCGTGCTCCCCCCCTTGCCCTGGCCGCGAAACGCCGCGATGGGGTTCGCTCGTACCGGCACAACGCGAATTCCCTGTGCGTCCACCACCCATTCCAGGCGATCGGCTGGGCTCAAGTGAAACTGCCGGCGAATCTCGGCCGGAACGACCGTCTGTCCACGTTCGGTAATCGTGCTTCTCATGCTCTGCTCCCTGCAAACTCATCCGATGAATTGCAGTATTCTAGCATTGGTAATTCAAGCCAGCCCACCATTCCTTCTCCAGACGCCCGGGCGGATGATCGGCGCTGATCGCCGCGGCTCTCTGCAGCAACGCCGGTGTTTCATGCAAGCAAGAGCCGAGAGGCGTCGGCCAAGGTGTATGGCCCCCCTCGACGAGCCGCCAAACTCTCCGGCAAGCGCAGCCTGCAGCACGGAACGAGCGCTTTGCGCTACCATCGGCCGCACCATGATGAGAACACCAGCAGACGGCTCCCCCGCCCCCCTGACCGGCGCCGCCGGCAACGAAGCGCCTTCTGCCGTTCGTCGGCATGCGCCTTCGCCCGCGCGGCAGCGCCACGCCGGCCGCCGCCCGCTGCCTGCCGAACCTGCTGCCTGGTGGCGCCAGTCGCTCGCCTGGCAGCCGTTGCTCGCCCTGCTCCTGCTGCTGCTCGGCACGCCGGCGGAGGCGCAGTTTCCGTGGTCGAAGGCGAACAGCGCGCCACCGGCAGCGAGCGCCGAGCCGGCTGAGAAGCCGCGCGACAAGGCGGCGCGCAACCTGGCCGAGGCGCGCCGGCAGCAGGAGGCATTCCGGCTCGAGCAGGGGGTTGCGCGACCAACCGAGGATCCGCTGGTCAGCGACCGGCGTCGGCTGCTCGACCGCCTCGTCGTCTCCTACGGCGAGCAGATCAAGCTGCTCGACGACCTCGAGAACCTCGAGCGACCGCGCCCGACAGACCTGCAGCAGCAGGATCTGCTCGCCAGCTTGAGCGGCCCGGGGCCGTACCCGGCGTTGCGCGTCGATACGCTGCGCGACGCGCAACAGGCGGTGCGCAACCTCATGCAGCGGCTGAAGGCCGCCGACCGCGCGCTCGACACGCTGCAGACGGGGCAACTCGACGAACACCGCAAGGCGAGCGAGGCGGTCCGTCTGGCCGAGGACCGGTTGAGCCGCGCACGCGGTGACGAGGCAACCGACCACGAGCGCGACCAGCGTGACACGAACCTGCTGCGCCGCAAGCTGGCGGAGACGCAGCTCGTCAACATCGGCCTGGCGAAGGACAAGATCGCCGCCGAAACGAAAGCACTGCAGGCGCGCGACACGGAGATGGAACGGGTTCTGGTCCGGGTTCTGCCAGGGCAGGAACTGAGCAAGGACGACCTCGAGCAGCAGCAGGCGCTGTTGCGCAAGGAGCTGAAGCAGATCAACTCGGAAGCCGAACGGCTGCTTGCCGAGAACAGCCGTCACGCGGCAGAGCGCGAACGCCTCGTCGCCGCCGCCGGCCGCGGCAGCGCACAGTCGGCACAGCGCCTGCACCTGCTCGATGCACGACTGGAGAGCGACCGCATCCGCCTGCTGGCACTGAGCTGGGTACAGACGGTGGCGCAGGAGAGCATCGACGCCTGGGCGCAGCGTTACGTCGGCTTTCAGTCGCAGGATGCGGCGACCCGGCAGGCTGTCGTCGCCTGGCTGACCCGCACCCGCGACGAACTCGAAAGCCGCCGCCAACTCGTGCAGCAGCTCGCGCAGGAGGCGCGGGCCGAAGTCCGCGAAGAGGAAGCGCGCATCGCGGCAGGCACTCCCGGTGCCACAACGGCAGCGCAACAGGCGGAGCTGCTGGCCGCCCTGCGCGAGCGGAGCCTGGCTTTCGAACGGGTCGAACGGATGGGGACCGCACTGTTGCGACAGCTCGAACGCTGGCTCGCGGATTTCGGCTTCAGCGGCAGCGGCGCGCACTCCGGCGACTGGAGGCTCGCCGCCGCACAGGTCACCGAGACGCTGAAGGGAATCTGGAACTTCGAGATGTTCGCCGTCGACGAATCGACGATCATCGACGGCAAGAGCGTCACCGTCAGTTACGGCGTCACCGTCGGCAAGAGCATCGGCGCACTGCTCCTGTTCCTGCTCGGCTACTGGCTGTTCGCAGCGCTGTCGCGGCGGCTGCAACGGGTGATGGTGCAGCGCTTCGGCGTCGACCAGCAGCTCGCCAGCGTCATTCGCCGCTGGGCGATGATCGCACTCGGCGTGCTGCTGGTGGTCTTCATCCTCAACCTGGCGCGCATTCCGCTGACGGTCTTCGCCTTTCTCGGCGGTGCGCTGGCGATCGGCGTCGGTTTCGGCACGCAGACGATCATCAAGAACGTCATCAGCGGCATCATCGTCCTCTTCGAGCGCAAGATCCGCGTCGGCGACATCATCCAGCTCGGCGGAACAACGGGCCATGTCGTCGCCGTCGACCTGCGCGCGTCGACGGTGCGCGGCTTCGACGGCGTCGAGGCATTGATTCCGAACTCGAGTTTTCTCGAGAACCAGGTGGTCAACTGGACCTACTCCAACCCGCGCATCCGGCGCGAGCTGCGCATCGGCATCGCCTATGGCTCACCGACCCGCCGCGCCGCCGAAATCATCGCCGGCTGCGCCCAGGATCATGGCGAGGTGCTCAAGGATCCGCCGCCCGAGGTCTTCTTCGAGGACTTCGCCGACAGCGCGCTGCTGCTGGTGCTGGTTTTCTGGGTCGAACTCGGACCGCAACGGGCGCCGGGGCGCCGGGTGGACAGCGACCTGCGTTACGCGATCGAGAAAAGGCTGGGAACCGCGGGCATCGCCATCCCGTTCCCGCAGCGGGACCTGCACCTGGATACCTCGCAGCCGCTGGCGGTGCGCATCGCACCGCAGGCGGAAGCGCCGCGCGATGCCGGCGCTGCCTGAGAGGCTGTGAAGAAATCGTCGCGAGCAGGCCGAGCTGCAAGGCGCGATGGAGCGAACGACGAGACATATCAAGTGGATAGGCGAGGGCGAAGGCGGGGTTTAGCGCAGCATGCTGCGCGCCGCCGTAGCCGGCCGGCTGTGCAAAGCCGGCCGTGGGCGGGAGCGACTGAACAACGCAGCAGATCGGTCGCGCAGTAGATTTATTCACAACCTCTGAGCGAAGGCGTCGCCGTCTCCACCGACGCAGCAGCCGGCGGGCCTCAGGCAGCGACCTCGACCAGTTCGGGCTGCAGCAGGTCGACGACGACCGACGGCGCAATGCCGACCAGATAGCCACGCCTGCCGGCGTTGATGTAGATCCGCCCGAATGCCCGTCAGTGGGTGCTGCCGTTGCCGAAGCCCGGAAAGCCGGCGGCGTAACGCTCGATCCATTCGCGTGCCGCCGCCTCGGCGTCGAGCACCCTCCCCTCGTCGCGCAGGACCTGCTGCCGGTAGCGCTCGATCTGGCACACCTGCTCGACCATGCGCGCGGCGAAGAGGTCGTCGGCGTCGTCAAAACGGATGCCGACCTCGTAGACCGCACCCTGCCGGCGGCACCAGACCACCACGCCGGCAGCGCGAAACGGCGGCTGCACGAGCGGAATCGACAGCAGAACCGGTGAACCCACAGGCAGCGGTCGTCGACTGCGACACGCCAGGCCACCCTCGCTGACGTCCTTCAGCCGCCGTTCGGCGCGGCGATGCGCGGCGTCGATATCGATGTCAACCGGTATGTCCGCCGGATGGCGGATGAAGCTGCGCCCGTGTGCCTGTGTCGAAGCCATGCCCCACTCCTCCTGCCGCGTGCAGGCGGCCGGTGGCAACGCCGGCCTTCGTGCCGGCAGCGCACTCTAGCGCCGGCGTGCGCAGCGGTCAATCGCCTGGACGGCGGCGGAGATCGGCGAGGGCTGAGGTGCTGATCCAGCCCATCGAAGATACCAAGCCGTTGGTCGAATTCGTCGCCGCCTCCTCTTGCTCAGTCCCTCGACAGCGCCTACCGGACACCTGCCAACATCTCGCTGATCCGCTGCCACCATGCGGCATCGACGTGGTAGTACCAATCGTTGTGGTCCGCACCGTCGACCACCAGCAACTCCTTCTTCCCCTGCAAGTTCTCGAAGAGTGAACGTCCCAAACGCGCCGGAAGCACGCGATCGCTTCCTGCGACCACAACCACCGTCGGCCCATCGTACCCGCGGAGATTGTCGACGCTGCTGTAGCTTTCCTTGAGCAGGAGCCGCACCGGGAGCCACGGATAGTGATGTGCGACGGCATTGGCGAGTTGATCCCAGGGTGTGATCAGCAACAGCCCGTCAACCGTCTGCCCGTGTGTCCGGAGTGCCGCGATGGCCGCCGCTGCGACTCCTGCCCCAAGTGATTCGCCGGCGAGGACCAGTCGGCCGCCGAACTGTTGGCGAGCGAGCGTGATCGATTCGACCGCGTCATCGACGATGGCCTGTTCTCCCGGCGTTCCGGGCCGCGCCCCGTAGCCCGGATACTCGAGCAGGATCACCCGCCAGCCATGCCGGCCGGCCTCCTCTGCATAGTCAGCGCGATGGCCGGCATGTCCCGCGTTGCCGTGAAAGAGGAGAAGGGTACCGGTCGCAATGCGCTGCTCCGGTTCAAACAGAACACCGCGAAATCCGGGCGCATCGGGCCATGCCCGCGCCCGTCTACTGTCCGTTGCCGCGAGCGTTTGCGCGACGCTTGCGGAATCGGTCAACAGGTACAGCAGATCTCGCTGGAAGAAATGGAGCCCGGCGACGATCAGGACGGTCGTCAGCAGAGCGATCCGCAGGCCGAAACTCACTGCGGCTCGCGCACTGCCCGGCTTCATGGCATCTCCTGGCGTCCGTTCTGCTGGCAAGCTCGCGGCGATCGGTTCTCCCAGCGGAAAAGGTGCGCGCTAAGGTTGCCCGGCGCGCAGTTGCGCAATGCGTTGCGCCACCAGCAGCGACCACTTGTCGAAGGCATCGCGGGCGTAGGTCCAGGCCTCGAACGAACTGAGGTAGCCATTGGCCCAGGTCTGCGCCGCGCCGACCGCCGAGGAATTGACATCGACCGCGTACTTGCGGCCGATCTCGGTGTCGCGGCACTCGCCAAGGACCCTTCCCGAGGCGCCGTCGCGGAACTGCATCTCCATCCCGGTCTCGCCCATGTACGGGGTTGACCCGGCCGGCCGGCCGGTGGCGACGCCGGAGCCCGCCTCGGCGACGAAGCCGTAGGGAATCAGCGTCCCGGCCAGGCTGTCACTGACCTTCGTCGGCACGAGATCGGTGAGTGCCACGCGCAGGACAACGACCCCCGCGCCCGGCTGCTGGGCGATCTGCATCTGCGGCTGCAGCGCCTTCACCAGAGCGTGGTGGAAGTAGTCCGTGAGCGTCGCCAGGTCCTTCGGATCGAAGGTCTGCTGCCCCCCGTCACGGGGCCTGAGCGAGACGTCGATCCGCGACACCAGTATCGCGCCGTAGCGCGAGGCGTCGAGTGCCGGATCACGCCAGCACTCGATCCCCTGCCCCCATGCGGTGGGTCGCAGGCGGGCATAGTCCGAGAGAAAGCCGCTGCGCGTCAGCCGCGTCGTGTCGGTGGCGACGGTGGTGGTACCGCTGCCCAGCAGGTTGCCGTCACTGGCGCAACCCGCAACGAGCGCGCAGCCGGCAAGGGCGAGCGCCCGCATGTTGCGGCCCGCCGCATGAAGAACGTGTGTTCGCTGCATTGTTTGCCCCCGCGGAAGGATGAGTCATGGCGACGATGTTAGCACGTACGCCGCTGCCGCTCGACATCAACGACAACGTCGACAGATGCGGCGGCTGCGGCGGCTCCCGGCGACTTCTCGCCGTGCGTGGCGATCGCTTTGACAGCCTGCGAGACGCCGCCGATAATCCCGGCCCATGGCCGACGCTCCGGCGGCCGACGGTCCAGCGGCAGGGCAGCACTTTCGGGAAAAGGCGTCGGGCAAGTGCGAATCCTCCTCTCCGGAAGCAGCACCGGATCCGGCGAGACGGACTCGCGAGACGGAAAGTCAGCGTGAACATTGGACAAGAGTTCGTGACCGACGGCAACGGGACGCTGTCCGCCCACGCCGGCGGCAATCCGCGATACGCGGCGCTGCTTCGGCTCGTCGGCAGGAAGTGCAGCTCGCCGGTGCCGGTGGTGGCGCCGGCACCGCAGCGCGCCGGCAAAGGGCAATCGCTTGCCGCCTGCCGGCAGCCGGTGCGCCGGCGGCCGCACCCTTGGCGCAGCGGCCTTCTGCTGGCCCTGCTGCTCGCCTCGACACAGCCGGCGCCGGCCTGCGAAGCGCATGTCGAGCAGTTGAGTGATCCGGCGCATGCGGCGCTGCGCGTCGACCGCTCGGCCTTTGCGCGCTGTACGCTCGCCGAGGAAGACTACCGGCGCGTCGTCGGCGCGTGGCTGGCGAGCCGCGACGACGCAGCCCCGGCGCTCTCGTCGCTCGCTCTCGGCCGCGCCGTCGACCACCCTTGGATCGCGCGCTACCTGCTGCTGGCCGCCGCCCGGAGCAGCGAATGGACGCCGCGACTCGCCCGCGCCGCGGCCGCCGAGCACAACCGCTTCGTCGCCCGCCTGCTCGCGGCGCCGGACTTCCTGCAGCGACTCGATGCGCCGTTCGCCGGCGCCGCCTACCGTGTGGAGCGCGTCGCCGTCGAAAAGGTGCTGCTCGGCCCGCTTGGCGGCAGCGCGCCGGCGCCTGCTGACAGCCGGCGCGCATTGCCTTACGATGCGCAACTCTGGTTGCGGCTGGCGCCCAGGCAGGCGGCGACGGGCGGGGAAGGATCTTCGCCGGCGCCCGGCGGCAGTCCGCGGCGCCGCCGCCGGCAGGGCGCAGTCGCTTGCCCGCAAGGCGGGTTCGGCGCATGACCGCTCGCTGCCTGCCGGCACAGCGAGCCGCTGCCACGGCCGGTATGCCGGCGCGGCATGCAGAGCGCCGCTTTTCATGGCAGTTTCCAAAGGAGTCGATCGATTGTCGATGCGCACGCAGGTGGAGTTCGTATCCGCCGACTTTCCGCCCTACCCCGGCGAGGATCACGAGCTCAACCCCGGGCGCTACGGCGTCCGTCTCGCCGAGTTGCTGGCGCAGGAACTGCCGGCGCACGGTTTCCCCGTGGAGTCGGTGACGGTCGAACAATGGGGCGTCCGCGTCGGCCTGCAGAACGCGGACTACCCGTTGTGGGTCGGTTGCGGCAACTACGAAGCGCACGAAAACGGCTTCCTCTGCTTCATCGAGCCGGCGAAGCCGTACGTCCGCAAGTGGTTCCGCAAGCTGCCGAACGCGCCGACTGTCGAGCGGCTGGCGACGGCGGTCGAGTCGATCCTGCAGGACAGCGGCAAGGTGTCGCAACTCCGCTGGTGGTCGGAAAACGAGCTGCGCAGTCCCTGAGTCGCTCTCGTGGCCCTGCCCTGCGTGGAGGCGTTTGACCGCTCGCCGGACATCGGTGATACTCCGCGCGCCAGCGCCCATGCCCAATCACCAGAGGAATCGCACGCCGCCATGCGTACCCGCCGCGTCTTCCTGAATCGTCTCGATCCGATCCGCGAACCGGTAGACGCGGTGGTGGTGATCGACGTCCTGCGCTCGTTCACCACTGCCGCCTACGCCTTCGTTGCCGGCGCCGGCACGATCTACCCGGTGGAGACGATCGCCGGTGCCTTCCGCCTGCAGCGACAGCTCCCGGATGCCGTGACGACCGGTGCCGTCGGCGGCGGCGACCCGATACCGGGTTTCGATTTTGGCAACTCGCCCGCCGAGCTGCAGCATGTCCACCTGGCGGGCCGGCCGCTGATCCAGACCACGGCCGCCGGCGTGCGCGGGCTGACCCGCTTCCGCCAGGCGCGGGCGCTCTTCGCCGGCAGCCTGGTGCTGGCACGGGCGACGGCGACGGCACTGCTCGAGCTGCAACCAGCGGAGGTCTGTTTCGTCATCACCGGCGAGTGGGTCGACCGGGACGGCGACGAGGACATTGCCTGCGCCGACTACATCGATGCCCTGCTGCACGGCGAGCAGCCGGATCCCGAACACTACGCGGCGCGCGTTCGTGACTCCGATTTCGGCCGCCGTTTCCTCGCCGCCGACAACCCCAACCTGCCGCCGCGCGACCTGCATCTCTGCGCGCAGGCCGACCGTTTCGACTTCGCCCTGAGCGCCGCCCATGTCGACGGCCACCTGCAGATCCGCCGCCTGCGCTCCGGCGCTGCCCGGCAGTCGCCGGCAGCCGGCGAGGTGCGCAATGCGCTGCGTCTGCCCGGGTCCGGCGGCACGCCGTCGGCGGCGCAGCCGGACGGCTGCTGAACGATCGTTCAGTTGCCCGCCAGTTGCGCCAGCGGGGCGTAGGGTGCGACGCTGCCGTGACCGCCGGCGAAGCGCTCGGGGTCGATGCCGTGCCTCGCCACCGCCGCCACCAGCGCCGCCTGGCCGGCGCCGAGCCGGCTGCCGAGCGGGTCGCGTCCCGGACTCCAGAGGTCGGTGACGAAGCCCAGCCGGGCATCGGGGACGTAGCCGATGAGCATTGCGCTGGCGTGCGGGTTGTCGGCGCCGAGGACCACGACCTCGCGTGCGCCGTCGCTGATCAGCAGGCGCTCACCCACCTCGATGATGCGCGGCTCGCCGACGGCACCCGGCAGCAGCGGGTTGCGGCGGTGCGGGGCGAGCGCCATGCGCCGGTAGTGATCGCCCGCACCGGCACCGACGACCAGCGTCGCGCCGGCGGCAATGAAACTGCGCGCGCCGGCGATGTGGTCCATGTGGTGATGCGTCAGCACCAGATGCCGAACGCGCTTGTGCGGGAATTTCTGCCGCAGCGTGTCGAGCGTCCATTGCGCCTGCGCGTCGTTGACCGGCGCGTCGAAGACGACGAGCGAGTCCGCCAGCTCGACGACCATGCTGTTGTGCGAGCCGCCCTGGACGAGCAGGACTCCGGGAGCGATCTCCTGCAGCGCCAGGCCGCGCGAAGCGCCGGCGTCCCAGGAAAGGAGGTCCGAATCGAGGAAGACGCCGATGTACTGCCGGCGCAGCACCCACTGGTAGGCGGGCATGCCCGGCGCGCCGGCGAGCGTTGCCGGGCGCCGGTCGGCCGGCAGGTCGAACTGGCCGGCGACCGGTGGCGGGTCGATCGTCACCGCGGCGACGACGGTGTCGGCGACCACCTCTCCCGCCAGTTCGTAGACCTGCCGGTGCGCGACCTGGATGCCGCCGACCGGACGCCAGTCGGAGAGGACCAGGTCGAAATCGAGGTCACCGCGGACGAAATCGTAGTCGAGGCTGCGCACACGCGCCGGCAGACCGCTCTCGGGGTCGAAGAGGACGATGAAGTCGCGCCCGGCAGCGGCGTAGCGCACCGCCGGCAGGCTCCGCCCGCCGACCCGGACCGGCGGCAGCGGACGGGTCTGTGCCGCCTGCCGCTGCATGTCGAGCACCAGCAGCGGCGAGCTGCGCTCCAGTTCGCGCATCGCCGCCCGCAGCCGCACGCCCGACATCGCATGGCCGGGCGGGTCGGCAGCCCGACTCTGACTCGTGCGCGTCGTGCTGTCAATGCCGTACACCTGGCCGGCGTCGCCGACCATGACTTCGCTGAAGCGATACGCGCGCGCCGCCGGGTACGCCAGTTGCCGCTGCCAGTCGATGCGTGCGGCGCCGCTGCCGAAGTCGCGCGTCAGGGTGAAGGCCGACTCGCCGGCGAAGCGCTTCTCGCCGCCCGGAACCAGCGACTGGTCGGGCTCCCAGTGCTGCACCGTGCCGCGGATCTGCACGCTCCTGACGGCAGCCAGCGCGTCGCTGCCGCCGAGCGCCTGCACCGCCCGGTCGACATCGGCATTGCCCAGCACGCGGCCGCTGCCGAGCAGCGCCGCGATCCACAGCAGCGGCAGAATGATCCTTTTCATGCTTCCTCCAGTCAGCGCCATGCGCATGAGCGATCGCCCGACGGCGATCGCGGGTTGTCGGCTTGCGCACCATGTGGACCGGGGGCACCCGCGGATCGTTCCAATCGGGCGGCGGCACGGGCTCTCAGCCGGCCGGCCCGTCGGGCGGCGGGCGCGCCAGTTGCCGCGCCAGCCGCCAGGCCATCCAGGCGAGCAACGCGACGCCGAGCAACAGGCTCCCCCAGAGCCCCCAGCGCTGCCAGTCGATGCCGGCGCGACGGGCGCCCTCGCCCGCCAGCGTGTGCATTGCAGCGGTCGAAGCCTGGCCGATCGCCAGGCTGGCGGCGGCAGACGCGCTGGCGACCGGTTGCCCGTCGTCGCCGATGCGATGGCCCGGAACCAGGGTGGTGATCGGATAGGCGGTCGGCTGCGCGCTGCCGCTGCCGAAGGCGAGCTGGAATGGTGTCGGCCCGCGCGCCGCAAACACGAGGCTCCGTGTCAGCCAGCCGGCGGCCAGTTCGGGAACGCCGGCGCCGAGACCACCGCCGCGCTGATCGACGCGCAGCAGCCAGTAGCGGTCGCTGTTCGGCGCGATGGCGATCTCGGGACTGACGACTTCCTGCCCGGTAGCGCCGAGCCGGTAGACGGTCGCCGTCGTCACCCGCCGCCAGGCATCCCTGTCGTTTGCTCGCGACAGCAGTTCGACGGCGGCGACGCTGTTGGGCTGTCGCAGCAGGAGACGCAGGCGGTCGGCCGGGAACTGGCCACCGAGGTCGAAGCGGTAGCTGCCAGCCGCGTCGCGGTCGGCGCTGCCGGCAACCTGCTGCCACTGCCGCGGCACCTCGATCAGCGTCACCGCCGGCTCGCCGCCAACGGCCACCAATGGCAACGCCGGCGTACCAGCCGCCCAGCTCAGGCGGAAATACTTCGCCCGCCGCGGGGTGAACTCGATGCGCAGGCGCTCGAGCCGCTGCCCGCCCGCCGCCAGCCGCAACACCGGCGCCTCGCCAACGAGCGTCGTCCAGCGAGCGAGATCGTCACTTGCCTCGACCCGCACGCGCGCGACGACGTCATCGGCCGTCGCAGGCAATTCGAGGGCGAACGCCTGCAACGGCTGGTCGATGGCACTGGCGTCGATGAGGTAGCCGAGCAGCAGCGCCGGCGCCGGCGCCGCTGCCCGGTCGTTCATCCGCAGCACCGCCCTGCCGCCCTGCCTCTCGATGCGGACCTCGACGCCGTCAACGCCGGCGGCGGCTGCACCGCGCAGCGCGAAGGACGGCAGTGGCAGCGGCGTCGGCCTGGCACGCGACGCCGGCGGCGGCGGCAGCCAGGCATGCGGCACCGCTTCCCCGGCCGCGTTGAACACCCGCAGGTCGCCGAGGTCCGCGCGGCTGACGCCGGCATGGACGGCCGCCGGCAGGTCGACACGAACGAGCGGCTGCGGCCCGTCCGGCTGCAGCCGCATGCCGAAAGCGAAGTCGCCGGGCGACTCGGCCAGCGCCAGCAGCGACCACAGCAGCCACAGCCAGCCGGCGAGGGCTTTCTTCATGGCGTCTCCTCCTTCGGCGGCGCCGGCGCGAGGTAGCCGATCACCAGCATCAGCAGGCCGACGCCGAGGAACGACACGATCCTTTCGATGGTGCCGGCATTCGACAGATCGACCAGCAGCAGCTTGCCGACGACGACCGCCATGAGCCCGGCACCGGCCAGCCACAACGACCGCCAGCGGCGACGCGTGGCGACGACCATCGCCGCCAGCGCCAGCAGCGTCCAGAACAGCGACAGCGCGGCCTGCACGAGTTCCGAGTGCAGCATCGCCGCCAGGTGCAGCGGCACGTCGGCCCAGTGATGCAAGGCACGCAGGAGGACGGCATTGGCCCAGATGAATGCGGCGGCGGCGAGGACTCCCCAGGCCAGCGCCAGCGGCGCCGTCGCGTACGGCGGCAGACGCAGGCGGCGCGTTTCGCTGAACCAGGTGGCGAGCAGCAGCAGGACGCCGGCCTGCGCCAGGTCGAGCGGGTTGAGCAGCGGCAGATAGGGCAAGGGCCACGGGTTGCCGTCGGAGAGGACATTGCCGGCGACGAACCAGAGGGCCAGGAAGACTGCCAGCGGCGTAGCGCCGAGCACGAAGTAGGCTTCACGGTGCGCCGCCACCGGCCAGCGCAGGCGCTCGCCACGCAGCGCCAGCGCCGCCAGCAGTGCCCCCGGACACAGTGCCCAGCCGAGCAGCGGCCAGGCGGCACGACCGGCAACCCAGCGGTCGATGCCCCACGCCAGCTCGCAGGCGCCGACCGCCGCCAGCAGCCACAGCCCGGCGGCATGCAGCCAGTCGCCATGCCACGGCCGGTCCACCTCGTGCCGCTGCAGGAGGAAGAAGTGCGCGGCGAAGGCGGCTGGCCAGGCCAGGTAACCCAGGTCGGCGAAGGGATGCGCCGCGCGCCCGACGCTGAGCAACCCGGACACGAAGAGCAGCGGCAGCAGGGCGAGCGCCGCGTGACGCGCCGCCGGCCAGTCGAGGCGCCGCTCGAGCCACGAGAAGAGCAGGCAGGAGGCGGTGAAGAAGACGATCGCAGCGTTGACGTGCAGCGACCGCGGCAGATGGCGCTCGATCTCCAACAGGCCGCTGCCGCTCCACCAGGCGACGCCCCAGACGAAAAGCAGCGGCGCCAGCAGGCGCTCGGCGGACCGCAGTCGCTGCGGCTCCTGCCGCCACTCGCGCTGCAGCAGCCAGGCGCCGAACAGCCCGGCCAGCGTCAGCAGCAGGCCACCGAGGAAGGCGCTGTTGAGCAGCGGCCATCCGCCGGTGCCGGCCGGCAGTTCGCCGAGCTGGAACAGGCCCGCGAGCAACTGCAGCAGGATCCCGGACAGCCGTGCCAGCAGCCGCTGCTGGCGAACGCCGACCCAGACCAGTGCCGCCCCCTCGATCGCCCAGGCGGCGGCTGTCCAGCGCCCGTCGAAGGCGAGCGGGATGGCCAGCGTCGTGAAGCCGACGCCGAGGGCGAGGAAGGCTTCCACCAGCAACCGCTGCCCCTCGCCGAGACGCGACCACAGCGCCCGCGCCAGCAACAGGTAGAAGGCGCCGAGCGTCAAGGCGCTCCACGCCGCGCCATAGGCGAAGTCGCGCACCAGCCCGACCTGCAGTCCGAGGGCAATCAACGGCAGGGCAAAGATGAGCGTCGTGTCGAGGCGGCTGGCGCGCGGTCCGGCAGCGCGCAGGGCGAACAGCACGGGCATCGCGGCGTAGATCAGGAAGAAGAGGATCAGGAAAGGCTCGGTCGAAGCGAAATGCTCCGGCCGGTAGCGCAGCGCACCCCAGAAGGTGGCGATGGCAAAGGTGAAGACGAAGCCGACCAGGTTGAGCACCCGCCACGCCTTGAAGAAGGCGATCGCCAGGATGCCGAGGTTGAGCACGCTGTAGTAGCCGAACAGCGTCACGTGACTACCGCCATCCGTCGCGGCGATGATCGGCGCCAGAAAGCCGCCGGCGGCGCCCAGCACGGCCAGGACCAGCGCATCCTGCAGCACCGCCAGCATCGCCGCCAGCGTCGCCACCGCCAGCAGCATGAGAAAGGCGGGCGCCGCGTCGAGCAGCCCGAACAGCCGCAGTGCACCGAAAATGGTCAGGTAGAGGAGACCGATGCCACCCCCCTGCAGCGCCAGCGCGTAGGCCTCGCGGGTCGTTCGCAGGCGCCAGCCGAGCAGCAGCAGGGCCACCGCCGCCAGCGCGACGCCCGTCAGTCGCATCACGAGCGGCACCTGCAGGTGCTGGTAGCTGTACTTGAGCAGGAAGGCGACACCGAGGAAGAGGACGATGACGCCGGCGCGGGCCATCAGGTTGCCGCGCAGCAGCCAGTCAAGGACCGCCGCTGCCGAGCCCGGCGGCGGCGCCATGTGCAGGCCGGGAAAAGCCGGCAGCAACGACGGATGGATATTGATCAGACGGCCGTCGAAGCGGCGCACGAAGTCAGCGCCGAGGATTCGCATGAAA
>JAFLCK010000014.1:0-129985 GCA_017303615.1 Obscuribacter phosphatis (SeqCode) | reverse complement strand
TTGAAACCGGTTGGGGAGGCAGCAAAGGCGGAGGCGCCGAGATCCGCTCGCTCCTAAAGGCGAGCGTGAATTGAAACGAGGGTGAGTGATGGTAGACAAAGTAATTAGAAATGGATCCGCTCGCTCCTAAAGGCGAGCGTGAATTGAAACGAGGGTGAGTGATGGTAGACAAAGTAATTAGAAATGGATCCGCTCGCTCCTAAAGGCGAGCGTGAATTGAAACTTCTTTAAGCGCCTCCAAAAATCTTGCGCATGTGATCCGCTCGCTCCTAAAGGCGAGCGTGAATTGAAACGCTGCTTGCTGTATTTCGCTTGGGTACATCACTAAAGATCCGCTCGCTCCTAAAGGCGAGCGTGAATTGAAACCTTGTTCAGCATCCGCCCGCTGGCTTAATCTCAAGATCCGCTCGCTCCTAAAGGCGAGCGTGAATTGAAACCCTTTTGATAACAGGGATTTTGACAACGACGACGGATCCGCTCGCTCCTAAAGGCGAGCGTGAATTGAAACTTTCTCTACCCCCACATTGCTTACCCTTCTATAGTCGATCCGCTCGCTCCTAAAGGCGAGCGTGAATTGAAACAAAATTATCGCAATAATCATCATCGCTGATAAAGGATCCGCTCGCTCCTAAAGGCGAGCGTGAATTGAAACGCGTTGCGGTTCAAACGAGGTCGCATGGCTTCGCGATCCGCTCGCTCCTAAAGGCGAGCGTGAATTGAAACTTCCTTAATCACGGTAAGAAAGGCAGCGCGGAAGAGATCCGCTCGCTCCTAAAGGCGAGCGTGAATTGAAACTAGATGACCACCCACAATAATAGCCGTTACTATCGATCCGCTCGCTCCTAAAGGCGAGCGTGAATTGAAACCACTTGAATCCGTATGAATAAGCTGGAGACTCATGATCCGCTCGCTCCTAAAGGCGAGCGTGAATTGAAACCCGTTCAGATAATGCCAATTTATTACTATCTAGAGATCCGCTCGCTCCTAAAGGCGAGCGTGAATTGAAACAACGCATCTGCCTTTACCGTCACAGAGGACTAACAGATCCGCTCGCTCCTAAAGGCGAGCGTGAATTGAAACAGGGATAATCAATGATAGCCCAGACTGGACATATGATCCGCTCGCTCCTAAAGGCGAGCGTGAATTGAAACCCCGTCGGCACTAAAGACCTGTACCCTGCTTGCGAGATCCGCTCGCTCCTAAAGGCGAGCGTGAATTGAAACACGCTAATCGCCTGGGCGGTAATGGGCTGTACGCGATCCGCTCGCTCCTAAAGGCGAGCGTGAATTGAAACATCGCTGCTATTTTCGATAACACTTTCACTTGCTGGATCCGCTCGCTCCTAAAGGCGAGCGTGAATTGAAACCTAACTGATGCGATCATGAATGCGCAGATGCCGAGATCCGCTCGCTCCTAAAGGCGAGCGTGAATTGAAACCGGAAATGTTCGCAGATAACAGGAGATTAGTTGTGATCCGCTCGCTCCTAAAGGCGAGCGTGAATTGAAACATACCTCCCGGCGTCGGCTAAAGCACAAGCCCTTACGCTCCACTCGCTCCTGATGGTGAGCTCGACTCTAAACATTAAGAGTTGAAAGCAATAAATCTTCAGTCGACCGCGGTCCACTTGCTTATGCAAGAGTGCGCGAATTACTGCTAGAAAACCGTCCTTGGATCGCCACATCGAGCCAGAGCAGATTGCCCATTAAGGATACAATAAAGAAACCTCAATACACTGAGCAGATAGAAGACAAAATGATAATCAGCTTAAGATCAATCACTGTCAATAACGTTAACCGAAAGTTGGATACAGTTCGATACTGTTTCTTGTCTGATTATTTTAGAAAAAACTCTCCCAGACACAGCTCAAAAAACAATAAACAGTCAAGCGTTAAAATCCCCCCTTTAGACACTACAAGTTGATACAACTTTAAATGAAAAACACAACGGATAGTAACTATCAGCTCTTAAGGAGAATACAGTGCCAGAAAAAACAAGAACCACTAGGGTTGAATTCTATCCAACCGAAGAAGTTCAGACGATGCTCGAACATATAGAATCGCGAAGACGCAGTAGCTGGATTAATGAAGCCATCTCAGCCTATCATCGAGCGTCAGTTCAGAATGCAGCAGTCATTACGAACGACCAAATCGAGAATATAGCAAAGCGAATTTCTGAAAGACTGGAACAGTTTCTGAAGAACCAGAAGGAAAGTTAGATAGCTAAACGAGAAGCCTACTAATAGGTGCCAGCCTATTTACAAGTTCTTCTGACTCAAGAGACTCTTCTTGTACAATCTACCAACTATGCCGCTGCTAGAGAATTTAACAATCAAGGTTCATATAGGAACCATTTTCAAAACTCCAAACCCATCCGCACAAGATTAGAATTATTCTTTTGCGAGCCAATAATAAACAACCACTGCATAAATATTGCAGCCAAAGAGATTAGAATAGCTGCCTGATGAAACATCTAGCTAAAAATGAGCCTCTGTTTCATTCTTATATTTAGCTTTCGCCCTGAGTTTCCCCAACCACCGCCAACTTCACCACCTCCACTATCCCTAACATAGTTCAACGACATACCAATACGGAGACCCAAAACTTGAGCACTCGCCTCGAACGAGTCTACGGCATAGATGCTGAAATACGCAGAGGGACCTATCCAAGCGTGCAAAAGCTTTGCGATATGTTCGAAGTACAGCAACGAACCCTCTATGATGACATTCGCTTTCTGCGCGACCGTATGGGTCAAGACATAGTTTTCGATCACAGCAGAGCTGGCTATTACAACAAAAGCCCAGACAAATCTCTGCCTCCGTTCGAACTTACTAATGCCGAAGTCTTTGCCCTGACGATCGGAAAAGACATGCTCTCAGCCTATACCGGTACTTCATTCGAACCAATCTTGAAGAGCGCCCTTGAAAAAATCTATCAACGCTTGCCAGGCAAGGTTGAAGTAAACATGGAAGAGTTGCGCTCAATGATTAGGTTTAAGCCTAATCCGCTCACACCGGTAAATCGCAAAACCTTTCTCGACATAAACCGCGCTTGCGAAAAGAACTTGCCCACCGAACTTAAGTATTATGCACCCAGCACTGATGAAGTGACTGAAAGAACAATTTACCCGCACCGCCTGGTTGAACATCAAGGTCTCTGGTATGTGATTGGTTACTGCACTCTGCGCAAAGATCTGCGCAAATTTGCCCTGCACCGCATTCAACACTATCATCTGCTTGATGCTCGCTTTGAACCAATTTCAGACCAAGAGATCGATAGCTGGCTTGCCGGCGCTTTCATGATTGAACATAGATCGGCAGAACAACTTGTAAAAATCAAATTTGCGCCGCGAGCAGCAAACTATATCAGAGAAAGAGTCTGGCACCATACACAATCTATGGAAGAACACCCCGACGGCTCATGCACATTGTCTATGCAAAGCCCCAGCCTTGACGAAGTAGCCCGCTGGGTCTTAAGCTATGGCGCAGAAGCCGAGGTGCTGGCACCTGCTGACTTACGAAAACAGATGCAGAGCACCCTGACAAAGGCTCTAGACAACTATAAATGAGGCTAACTTGGCAAAGCAGGAACCCATTCAAGTAAAAGAGGGAGATTCTGCCTATCACAAGAAAGCCTTTATTACTATTTTGCAGCTGGCCTATAGCGGCGAGCGCGCAGCGGCGCGGGCCTATGCCGGGCACTGGCGTTCATTGCCGCCGGGCATCGAACGCGAAACCATCGCCCGCATTGAAAAAGA
The DNA here is from genome assembly GCA_017303615.1 of Obscuribacter phosphatis (SeqCode). Lineage (GTDB taxonomy): Bacteria > Cyanobacteriota > Vampirovibrionia > Obscuribacterales > Obscuribacteraceae > Obscuribacter > Obscuribacter phosphatis_A. The sequence continues at coordinate 126,231 of JAFLCK010000014.1, read as the reverse complement.
AGAAGTAGAACACCGTCAGACCGTCGGTAAGATGCTGCAAGAGATGAACGCCAAACCGGCACTGTGGCGCGAGATCTTGATGAACTTCATCGGCAACTGCGCCTATGTCGGCTGTTTCTTTACCGGTTGGTTTTTGCCTATGTATTTTGCCGGTAAACTTGAAAACGACAATGTCAAAGAATACGATGTAGCCGCTGCTCATGCCCACGCTCTCGGGCTAGACCATTTACTGCCTGCGCTGCACGAAATGTCAAAAACCGAAGCCGAGCACGAACTCTTCTTCAGCCGCTGCGTTCAAAAGCACTGGCTGCTCAAACCTGTAAGGGCTATAGTTGGCTGGGATCCTCAGATTGTTCTTGCAAAGTACGCAGACGAGCCTTAAGCAAGGCAAAGATACTAATACAAATAGGGCAATATCTTGAACTTAGCCTCAATCACTTGCACCGGCTCAAGTTTCTCGCCTTCATCTTGCACTACTTCTATTTTGGTGCCCTCTAGCACCTCCGACAAGTCTTCCATTGATAAACGCAGGGCTTCTTCGCGTTCATTCTTTTTTACCAACCAGGTCATTACTATAAATACACCAGGCAGAGCCAGCAAGGGCAACCAAGCCCCTTGCAAGAGAGGCAAGGCGACCATGGCAAGCAATAGGCCGAGGCAAGCTGGATAAGCTACTAACTGATTCAAACGAGAGCCGCGACCTTTGGTAATCAGCACCATCGACAGTGCCAGCAAGACCAAAAATGCATAGGGTAAGCTAAAGCCCTTAAGCAAACAAAAATTTAAACGTCGACAAAGAATCGAACTCATTATAAATAGCGAAAGATAACTGCCATAGCCAAGATAAGCAAAGAGCAGAGAGCTATCTAGAGGCTTGCCGATAAAACGGCGCCCTTTGGCAAGAGCCTTGCTGATGAAAACAATAAGAATCAATGCATAAGCACAATAGTCGAATATAGAGAGAAAATCATGCTTCATAGGCTTGGCTACGGCATAGATAGGCAAAACCAGCCATACCACCACCAGCAGTATCAGCAAAGACAAATAGGCAAAGATGTTTGGAATGATAAAGCTGAACTTGAGGGTCGGCAGTTTCATCTATTTCAAGGCGCCTGCACCCAAAAGTTTGAGTGTAAAACGCAGCAGTTCTTCGGCCGTATCGCGAGGCACACCCGCTTTCTCTGCTTCTTTCAAGGCACTTTGCACTTCGGTGGGAGTATAACCGTAATGACTCAATATATCGGTCACTTCCTCGATAACCGCATGTTGCCCCTTAGTCTGAGCCGGGCTGGCAATAGACTTACCACGGGCAGCGGCAAAAACTTCCATCTTGGTTTTCAATTCTAGAATTATGCGCTGCGCAACTTTAGCGCCGACACCTGGAGCCTGCGAAATCATCTTCTGATTTTCAGATGTGACCGCTTCGACCAATGTATCAACACCGAGGGTGCCGACCAGTGCTAGTGCCAAGCGAGGTCCGATGCCTGTCACCGATTGCAAAAGAGTAAACATCTGGCGTTCGTCATGGCGGGCAAAGCCAAAAATTGTCCATTCGGTTTCTCTGATAGCCACCGAAACATGCACTGTCGCCTGGTCGCCCGGCTGCCCGACGGTCATGAGCGTGCTATGGGCCACAGCTACTTCAAAGCCGACGCCGCCCACATCTATGACCAACCGGTCCACCGGTCCGCCGCTCATTTCTTTGGCTATGATTTCGCCCTTGAGATAGGCTAGCATTGCATTTACCCCAGCACCTAAAAAGAAACGCCCAACTGCAAAATAAAGTTGAGCGCTCTGAAAATATCGGGGCGAGAGGATTTGAACCTCCGGCCTTCCGCACCCGAAACGGACGCGCTACCAAGCTGCGCTACGCCCCGATGGGGTTATTTTAACAGAAGTCTCGGCTCTTGCCAGGTTTTGTTAAAGGCTTTACAGCCATTATTGCAATGGTCGGTCAAGCAGCGCATGAGCCGGGTCTTCGGATGGCTATAAGGGCAACTACTTAACTAGACTTGCTTTGGCCGGGCTTATTCGGCCATGAGGGTCATGTTGCCGCCGCTGTTGTGGGCGTGATTGACCGCCGCCCGGGCGTGCGAGAGCAAGACCGAGCCGTCGTCGTCCATATGCTTGGCATATTGGCAGATGCCAACAGAAACGGTGAGTTGCCTAGACTCTGAACCCACGGCAAAAGTTGAAGCAGCTACCGAGGTGCGCAATCTTTCAGCTACTTCAATGGCACCTTCGCGGGAGGTGCAGGTGAGCACAACTGTAAACTCGGCGGCGCCGGTGCGCACTACGATATCTGAATCGCGCATTTGCTTGGCAACCAGCTGGGCTGTTTGCGAAACAATGGCATCGAAAGAAGACTGCGCCAGTGCTTTTGCCATTTCGGCGTGTTTATCCAGTTCCAAAACCACTACCGACATTGGCACCGAATAGCGCTTGGCTTGTCTGATGCCAATCTGCATAAACTCTTCCAAATAGCGCGTGGTCTTGAGTGCAGTCAGACTATCGGTGAGGCTGAGCTCCTTGATTTGAGCCTCTTTGCGACGCAATTCGTCTTTCAGGGCTTTCTCTTTGAGAACACTCTTAACCCGCGAAAGCAGCTCATTAGGCTCTACCGGCTTAAAGATTATGTCTTCGTTGCTGGCATCATCACCAGAAAAGGAAGGCAGGGTCTTATCGCGGGCGGCTAGAAAAATTATCGGAATTGATTGGGTTTTCTCTTCGGCGCGCAGGCGGTTGTAGACTTCCATGCCACCCATGAGGGGCATGTGCAAGTCGAGCACAATCACATCGGGCGTGCGCACTTTGCAAGCAGCAATAGCTTTGAAACCGTCATTGGCCGAGTTTACCGAATACCCGGCTTTCTTTAAGACCTCACTCAATAGTGTGGTGTTAACTTGTTCGTCGTCAACAACGAGTATTGTGTTGGCAGGCTTCACTTGACCGCTCTTTAGTAAATGAGGAATTCCAATTGGATAATGATGATAGCCTGTTTAAGAGCATTGGACAATATTGAAGCCATATTTACAACGCCTTGCGTCGCCTAAATTTACGTAGCAGCGCAAACTACTTTTCAAGCTGGATAAGTCGAGGCGCATCTGGTCGCAGATCTGCTAATTCGCCGCTTGCACCTGTGGCACCGTCCTCAAGCTTAGAGCTTTGCAGCGCCTGCAGTTTGGCGTGTTCTTTCAGCAGCTTGTCGAAATAACTCGTCAAATCGAGCCCCATGTAAACCGGCAAGGCTTCGGTGATGCGAGGCAGCGCCCGCTCGACAAGCCGCAGGGCGCCCTTGACATTACCCTTGTGCCAATGATGGTAAGCCACCGAAACCTGAATCAAGCCTTGCACCAGGTCTTTTTCCACTCCAGCTTGCAGAGGCCTCCAATAGGCTTCCCAGCTTTCATGACATTCAAAGTACTGCCCTTCACTGAACTGCTTCAAGCCGAGGGCAAAAAGAGCGGCATGTTCTTGAGAGTTTGGCTGTACTTCCATCATTTTCAATTAAATCAGAACTTGGTTTTAATTAGGTCAGAACTTGGCTTAAATCCGGTCAGAAATTGGCTTCAACTAGATCAGGACTCGACTTCAACTGGGTCAGAACTTGGCTACAAATAAGTCAAAGCTTTGCTTCAAATAAGTCAAAGCTTCGCTTCAATTATGTCAGAACTTCGCTACGACCAGCACTTCTGCTTGCGGCGGTTGGCTGGCAAGTTCAGAGCGGGCTAAAGCCAAGACTTGTTCGTCGTTGAGCAAGCCGGACAAATCTACCACCCTGGCGCCCACCAAAAGCAAGATGTCGGGAATCACTTTACCAGCATCGCCCCAGGTGGCATGAGCTTCGATTAGCTCGCGAATGGCCGATTCAGCACCGTCGCGGGTACAAGCCCGGGCGGCTCCGGCTCTGGCTGAGAGCCTGATCACGCCCTCGCGATCGACCACACGCAAGGCAAAGCTGGTTGATCGCAAAAAGGGCATCGGCATAGAAAAGAAACTGCCCGAGCGACTGACATTAGCACCGTATATGGTGAAGAAATGAGAGCGACAGACTTCTTGGGTATGCTGCGATTCCACTCTCATCGACTGCGCCGCTTTCGCCTTACGCCCTTCATCATCCAAGGCATTCTGTTCGTTGGCACCGCCCGCTTTAGCTGCACCGCAGGCAGTGGCGCGCACGATACTGGTCTTGCTGTCTATTTCAATATGCACTTCTACTGTGGCAGGGTCGGCGCCCATGGCTTCCACCGAACGCACGGCTTCGGCGCGCAAGGCAAGAATGGCGTCTTGCGCCGAAGTGTCAGCCACTTGCTTTTCGATTGTTTCGCGAATGAGCGCCATAGCCACACCGATGGCGGAAATGACATCGGCGTCTTGGGCGATAGTGTGATCAAGCTTCATCACTTTAGCGAGATAAGGCACAATGGCAGCCGCGCCACCGCCGCCGCCCACCAAGAGAGTAAGATCGGGATCGAGCTTGTTCTCGGCAATGAGCGCCTTGACTGTGGGTATGCACTTATGGGCGGCTATATCGAGCAAACGAGAAGCCAACTGTTTAGAAGCCTCTTCCCCTTGCCCGTATTTGCTTAAGTAGCTGCTCAAGGCGCTGAAACCGCTCTTGATGCTCTCGATGTCACCGACGGCACAATCGCCCTGGGGAACCAGCCCGAGCAGATTAGAAGCACATGTAGGTGTAAGAGTATGAGCCACACCACCAGTGGTATCAAGAGCCAAATAGTCGTCGCTATCTTTCGGCAGTGGTTTGACCAACTTCACCTTATAGCTTTTGCTGTCGCTATTTTCTGCGGGGAAGGCTGTATATTTAAGACCGGCTATGTGAGCGCTTCTTGGACCGACGTCGATGATGTCGTCTTTAGAGAGCCGCAAAAGCGAACCGCCGGCTACCCCGATTGTGCGCACATCGAGGGTTCGCATATAGACCTTGTGTCCGCCAATCTCAGCCGAGCGCACCATGGCTCGTCCGCTGGCAATTGCCGAGATATCGGTCGAAGTGCCGCCGACTTCTAGAAAGACACCATCAGAGATGCGCAGAAACATCATGGCGGCGGCTACACCGGCAGCCGGACCGGATAGTATGGAAAGAATGGGACGTTTGCGCATCGAAGCCAGGTCCATGACGCCACCGTCGCTGCGCATGATCATAATCGGGGCGCTGATTCCGGCTTGGCGCACCGAGGTTTCTGTCATATTGGCCGATTCGATCATCTTGGGCAAAATGCCGGCATTAATGGCGGCGGTGCGGGTGCGCACTTTCAGCCCGTAAAGCCTAGAGACCTCAGAGCCAGAGGTGGCAAGCAAACCAAGGCGTGCAGCCACTGCCATAGCCGCTTCCTCGCGCGAAGCGTCATCGACGCTGTATGCGTCTGAAATAGCGAAAGCCTGACAGCCCTCATCTTTCATGGCAAGCAAATGCTTCTCAATAGCGCCTTCAAATGCGCTCTGAGAGATGCTTTCATCTAATGCGATAAAGCGATGGCTGGTCTCCATAAAAACGCCGGCGGCAAGCGGTATGCGACCAAGTGCCGTGGAAGGCGAGGCCAACCAGGCGAGACCCTTGCCGCTCATTCCGAGCACGCCCACTTTGACGACATCGCCTTCGAGCAGAGCGTTGGTGGCTTGGGTGGTGCTATGGGCGATGAAAGAAACATTCTCGGGAGCTATGCCGCAGGTCTTCAACAAGAGAGCGAGGGCATCGACTATGCCGCGGGCGACGCCTTCAGGCGCTGAGTGACTGGTCGGCACTTTCGCCTTGCCCACCAAGGTGGAAGAATTACCGTCGACAGCCACGGCATGGGTGAAAGTGCCACCCACATCGATGCCGATTCTGATGTTGCGCTCAGCCATTAATGCACAAACCCTTTTAAGACAGCCAGGCTAAGACCGAGCAAAGCAGCGAGCATAGCATAGGGTAATGTTTTCTTGAGAATGACCTGAGTGTCGACACCAAGATAAGTGGCTATCCAAATATTCTGTGTGTTGGTGGGGTCGCAAACGCCCTGTACCTGACCGACCGACATGAGCATGCTCATCACAGACTGCGCCGAGAGTGTCGTGAGGTTTACCACCAAGGTGACCAAGCCGCTGCCCATGCCCCACAAACTGAGAGGACCGCGATAGAGGGCAAAAGGGGCGAGCATCGTAAAGCCAAGAATGTACATTAGTGGCGTGCTTGGCACCACAGCCTTGATCAGGGGAGCAATCGCTTCAGAGACGCCTTTGTCCATAACGGCTGTGATGAGCATGCCGATGCCCATCATCAGAAGTACAGCCGGAATCACATTGGCGGTACCATCGATGATGGCGCGAGTCAGTATATTGACCGAGTCTTTTTTCCAGGTGGTGAGCACACCATATGTGATGCCCATCATAAAGGCTGGAATAATATCCCAGTGCAAAAACAAAACAAAGACAAGCGGAACGACCGGTGTAAGCAAGCTGATGGCTGGCATGCTTTCTTTCTTGGAGAAGGCTCGATAGAAAGCATAAGCAATGAGCGACAGGACAAAATAGAGAGAATAAGTGTAGATGTCGGCACCGGCGGCGGAGGCATTGGCAGAAGCATTAGCCGAAGCATTGGCGCCGGCAGTTGCAGTTGCGCCCGCGCTAGAGTTTTGAGTTGAGACCGGATTGTAGCCGCTGAGAGGCACATAGAGCGCTGAAAGACAGAGCAGCCCGCCCAAGAAATAAAGTAGATTGCCTTTCTTTTTGAGCTCGATTAGCAAAAACAACAAAATAACCAAGCCCAAGATGAGCGAGAAGGGCACCACAAAAGAAATAATCGTAGGTTGGTCTATTTTGAGTACATCGGTATAAAGCTGCCAATTGGTCAAGTTGAACATGCCACCCAGTGAAATGCCAAAGAGGAAGAGACCGGCGGCACATAGGGCAGGAATACCCAGTGAGAGCATGACCGGCAAGATAATGGTGCCGACCATAATCACGGCGCCAAGACCTCCCAGCGTCGAAAAGAGCAAGGCGGTAACCAGGGTAAGAAAGACGCCTAGCAAGTAGGGATTATCACCGGCAAATTCAGCCACAAAGCGCACCAGCGAACGAGCCATGCCGTGCTTGTTGACCAACTCGGCAAGCATCGCACCAAACATGGTGGCAGTGTAGGCGTTGTGCAACTTAACGGCGCCGCCGCTCAAAACATCTTTTACGATGACCTTACCTTCGACACCGCCGATGAGGGCAATGGCGATAGCCATGAGGGGCAAAGCAAGCAAAGCCGAAATGCGCCGCCCGTACATAGCAAGGGCCATTACAAAAAACACTGCCAGGCAAAGCAATCCAGTTAGCATAACCTGGTCAGTTTACCAAATATTCGACTACGAAAAGGCGCTCGACAATTGCCGTGGATTTTACTTGTATTTTCGCCTTGTATCTTAGCCTTATATTTTCGCCTTTTATTTTAGCCTTGTATTTTAGCCTTGCATCTTCCTTGTATAAGACACAGCACAAGAAACAAGCCCAAAGCATATACACCAAGAGCAGTATTAAACACCCTCTTTTAGGAAGTTCAAAATCGACTGGACATTCTCATGGTTTTTGCCCAGATCCAGCTCGCCGCCCTTTCTAGGCACACTGCGCACCACCACGCCGGCGCGGTCCAGTCCAACTGAGTATATAGATATGGAAACCGACTGCCCCTCCGAGGAGAACCCCTCTTTCACTTCAGCTTCGATTGTGCCGGCCTGATCTTTGAGAATGATTCGGCTGCCCTTCAGTCGAGAAAGAGCGCCAAGCGCCCGAGCGAACGCCGCCGAGAAGGGCAATGCCAGCTGGGTTTCAGCCATCTGATAGGCGGACATGGCGCTATCTTCCCAGCCTTTGGCCAGGGTTCCGCTTTTCTGCAGGCGCCGCTTGACGAAATAGCGCTGGGTGAGGACCATACCGCCGCCAAAGATGATGGTTGAGAGCGGCAAGACCAGAAGAGCAACGGTGAGACCATCTATATAGTAGTGCCAGGCAGCCTGGAGAAGCCCGAAGGGTACACCCGAAAAGAGAAAGATGCGCCAGGCGGCACTCTTACCGTCAAAGCCGGGCAGCTGCGAGGGCGCATCGGCGACCTCCCTAGTATCTAGAATCTTCCAGCGGCGGTAACCGTTCAATTCGTGGTCGGTGACAGCCTCTTCATAGCAATAGACCGGCAACATCAAACTAAATAGACGCCGCGAAACGCTCATATGCCGGCTGCGGGCTTCTTCAATGTCGCCGGGCAGAGTGGCTTTGCTTTGTTCCGCCTGCAGGCTGTCGGGCCGATAGGCAAAGTCGGGGCTGAGCACCACCAAATGAACGATATTTTCGTCTAGATGGACGATCTTGGTGAGGAAATATCGGTGGCGTCCATCTTCTTGGGAGCGCAAGAAAACGCTGTAGACCCCAGCCTGGCGCAGATTGTCTGTGGCGGCTTCGGGCTCGGGCGCTGGTTCGGACTCGGGCGCTGGTTCGGACTCGGGTGCTGGTTCGGACTCGGGCGCTGGTTCGGACTCGGGCATTTCAGGGTCTATATCCATGGAGCTTCCGTTTTGGACTGAAGCAATTATACGTTTATTGCCTCGGCGAAAAATCCGGTGGGGGAATTACGAGACCATGGGGATTTTCCCCAATCGACTCTCCCCCCTCAAAAATGAATAATTCTAAATAGTTAAACGACAGCGCAGTCGACAAAGTCGACTTCTTCTCCAGATCACGTTTTTATACACCCCTTAGCGTCGGTCGCCCGCAAAGCGCGACCAAAGTCATCATGCAATCATTCAATTCATCACATAATCTAAGCACCACAAAAGATGAGTTCGTCGCAACTGGCAGCGGCGTTGCCTTCGGTGCCCGCCGACTGAAGTCGGTGAACGATCGCTGGGCGAGCACAAGCTCAATGACCGCGCTCACTTTAGACACCGCAAGAAGGGTGAAAGAAGTGTCGGAAGCGAAGCAAGACGCTTTGCTTGCCATTGAGGAAAACGAGCTAGCTCGCGAAATTCATGCCTGCAAGAAAATTCTCGAAACCCTGCCTGCCGATGCGCCGGAACGCGAGCAGCATCTAAAGCGCATGGAAATCGCCCGTCTCAAACTGGGCACAGACAAGCCGGCGTCGTACACCAAAGCTATCAAGCTGGTCTCGCGCTACGCCTCGCTGGAGGAGCAAAGACTCAAGCACATAGGCAGTTCGAGCGAGCACCATGCCGTTGCCCAGATGGCAGTTTGCCAAACCGAATCGATGATGGACAGGCTGCCTCATTCATTCAAGGGCAAAACCAACTTTCTCCCCGAGAGAACCCCTGAAGGCATGAGCGCGGCTCGCCGCCTCACTGAACTGCGTCGGCACCTGGACGAAAGAGCCCGGATGCTGGACGAAACCAGAAATCAAAATCTGCACTCGATGGCGGAAACCCATCCGATTTTGAAGGCGATAATCGAACGCCTCGAAAGCGAAGAACTGCCATCGGACGGCACACTAATCATCATGAGCAAGAAGGGTCACTACATGGCGCCTAGAGGCAGCATGTCCCCTCATTTCATCGAAGTATCGAGACTGCGCACCGGCGGCGTCTCTGCAGACGGCGGGGGCTTTAATCGCTTCATGCAAGATCTTGAAGACATCTGCGGCGCGGTGATCATGCGTCCAATCTACGACGAGCACGGCAAACCGCTTGAAGTTCCTGGAAAACCAGGCAGCAAGCCAGTGTACAGAAAAACCGTGGTGGACACAATCGGAGAGATGCCGGAAAGCATCAAGCCGGGCGTGGACTTCCTCTTCATCCTGCGTCGATTCAAACCAAATCATTAGATCAAGGCATTACAAGCCTAACCCGGGCCACCCCCGGGAACTAATCCAGGTCTATCTGAGTATGCATTCCTCGGGGCTCGAATCGGGCTCCGAGGTTTTGTCAATTTGCCTGAGAGTGTCGGCAATCAAATCAACATCTTTGACGATGTCGGCTAGCACAGCTGGGCTGATGGCTTGAGCGGCATCCGAGATAGACTTTTCCGGCTGGCAATGAGCCTCGATAATCACACCGTCGGCACCACAGGCAATGGCAGCTCGGCTGAGGGGTCTAATCAACTCGCGCTTACCTGTGGCATGGGACGGATCAACAAGCACAGGCAAGCTTGTTAGAGACTTGAGCAAAGCCACAGCTGAAAGATCAAGAGTATTGCGCAACCTTGTTTCGTAGGTGCGGATGCCGCGCTCGCACAAAATGACCTGCAAATTGCCAGAAGCTAGAACATATTCAGCCGCTTGCAGAAGCTCATCAATAGTGGCGGACAAACCCCGCTTGAGCAAGACCGGCTTAGTCTGGCGACCAAGCTCGCGAAGCAAATCGTAGTTGTACATATTGCGCGCACCTACTTGGAAAACGTCCAAATAAGGCTCGCAAATTTCAACATCTCGGGGAGACATAACTTCTGAAATGACAGGCAGGCGCGCCGACTCAGCCGCCTCCGACATAAACTTGAGGCCGTCTAGCCCAAGCCCCTGAAAATCATACGGATTGGACCTCGGTTTAAATGCACCGCCGCGCAGAGCGCCGGCACCGGCAAGCTTGACTGCATGGGCGATCTCTAGGATCTGCTCTCGGCTTTCTACAGAGCAGGGTCCACCGATGACCACCGGCTTGCGCCCGTGACCGATGAAGAGCCGACCCCTTCGCTCTTCCGAACCAATAGCCACCGTGGCGCATCCCGAATCCTCGGCTAAGGGACTGCGAGCGGTAAGCTTAACGACTTTCTCGACACCCTCTAACTGGCTGAAAAAATGACCGGGCATCGAGTCACATTCACTGGTAATGACAATCAGTCGCCTACTGGCACTTTCAACTATCTGCGCCGCCAGTCCGTTTTCAGAAAGGCGCTTCAGCGCTTTGCTCAAGCACTCATCTGATGCCGCCTTTTGAAATGAAAGAATCACTTTTCAGTCCTAACCTGTGAACGAGCGAACCCACCAATAAACACCAGGATCCATTCTCAAGCCAAATCTTCGCACATTTTGTCAAGGTGAGCCTTAGACTTAGCTTCAGACCGCTTAAGATTTCTGCCAAAATCCAAGAAAATCCCCGAAGAAGCTGCAAGGATGGTCTAATCAACCTCTTTAGCCCACTGGAAGAGGTCGGCTAAATACTGTTTAATCATCTTTACACTATCCCTACACTTGGAAAGCCCGAAATTCCACACCGCCTTTGCAACCAGCGGTTCACGTATCCGACAATAAATTCAGACTCTCAAATTCAGACATGAAGACCATGCCGATAAAGCGAATATTCACAATCGATTTCGCAGTTCATCTGCTTCGTTTTGCTTGGGCAACAAAAGGCTATTTGCTCACGCCAGTAGTCCTTTTGGCTTGTGCCCAGCTTTGTTTGAACATGCAAGATTCAATAATCGGTCCGGCAATGAAGCTGCCTGTCAAGAACGGTACCGATACCTTGCTTTTGCTTCTGCTTATGTCGAGCCTAATGATTCTTTGCGGCATCCTGCTGCTAATAGGAATGCTCCTCGGTCTATGGCGAGTAGCAGTAATTTTTCGAACATATCTAAACTCGCGACCAGGTGATTCAGCGTTGGCCTTGGGCAACAACCTTGGAGAAGCCAGAGCCACACTGAATAAGAAGAAAGGCAGGCTTTGTCTGCTTTTGCTCGAGATCTCCCTTTTACAAATTCCGGCCCTGCTTATTTTCATTGGCAGCACGGTACTTTTTTTATTTGCTCAATTTCACACCCTAATCGAACAGCATAGCGGCGTTGCAATTGCTCAAGAAATAGTAGTACTACTCGAAAAGCAAATCCCCGCAGCGATACTGGTCGCTGCAGCCTCTGGAATATTCCTGAACAATTTCACCATCTGTGGAATTGCCTTGAGCGTTCTTTTGGATCGTCCGAACTGGAAAGTACTTTGGCACTCGCTACTGCTTACTTTTCAGAGCCTGCCGCTGATGACACTTATTTTTCTAATTGTATTCATAGCGGGAACATTTATTGAAACACCAGACATCATAAATCTTGCTCTGAATCATCAAAAAATCCCCGGTTATTCAGAGCCCGTGTGGATTCTTTTTGGAAGAACAATTTGGAAAGCAGCTGTAGATGTTTTTCTTTGGCCGATTAGTATTGGAGTTCTGCTTGAGACTATCAGGGAAAGAGCCCTGGCTGGTGGGGTAGCAGAAGCGGCAGTTTCAGCAGATGTAATTGTTTTCGACCCGACACTGACGCCTGAGCAAAGAACAGAATGCAAAGATTTCTCCGCTGCCCAATCATTGAACGAAGCAATTGGTGATAAAGAAGCTTCCGGAGAGGTGATTGGAGAAAAGTCCACGCCGAATAGCCAAGAGGGTGAAGAGTCTAACGAAAAGTCAGCTTCAGCTACTGAATTGAAAATTTCCGACGATACAGAAGATGAAAAGGAACCGATATCGGTTCCTTTTGAAACAGCTTCATCAGAAAATTTGCCAGCTTCTGGGACGCCGAACGAACCGATATCGGTTCCCGAAAATAAAGCTCTTTCGTCAGAAATGGAGAATTCAGACCAATCTATTGAACCGATATCGGATGATAAAAATCCACCTGCAACGCCGGATTAAAATCAAGCCCATTCAGCTCTAGATAAAGACAACCGAGACGAGCAACGAGTAAGAAACGAAACCTCTCCAATCATTTTAATAACTAGATCGACCTTACATATCCACCGAACTAAGAAAGAAGCGAAAATGGTTTCAGCGCGAGCTAATCAAAAAGAACACGATTTTCTGACTGTTCACGAGGAGGTAGGCACGGAGCAAGTGCTCAAATTCCTAACCCAAAGAAGAAACACCCGAAACCAGTTGAAGTTCAATTTGGTTCTCGCATCTACTACGCTAAGCGATCTAGATAACATTTCCGCCGCTGGCAAAGATTCCGAAAGCCGGCGACTTACTCCAGCGCTAGATGCGGAAGCACTTTGCCACTCCCTCGAAAATCTTCCCGTAAGCCTTCCGGTATCACCAGCAGGTGTTACATCGCCAGTCGTACTTACCAAGGCAGCACTGAATTTCTTAGAACCACAACTCGAAATAGTGGATGCAGGTTCCTTCAAGCAACCAGCAGTTATGCATAGAAGAATAAATGATGAAGTTGCAAAATATCCCACGCAATCAAATTCAGGTAGAGCCCTTGACAGAAAGCTTGTTACTGACCTCTTCGAGCAAGGACTGAATGACTCAAGAAACGGAGAAGAACTCGAGCTAATTGCCGAATGCGTTCCTGGAGGAACAACTTCAGCAGCCTTAGTACTGGCACTCACGAATTTAGAATACGATTCAAGCATTCGAATGCCCCCAGAAAAACTTGCCAGCTACTGTTCATCAAGTCTTCTTGGAGCCAAATCCCAGAAGATTTCATTTATTAGAGATCAACTAGACTTCCTTGAGACAAGTCGCGGGAAAGCATTACCAGAACTAGTCTCTCAATGCCTGAGAGATCCTCTTGAAGCCATCAGTCTTGCTGGAGATACTATGCAAGCCTATGCTGCCGGCTATCTATTGGGTAGAGCATCCAAAGGTCAAACCACAATACTTGCCGGTGGAAGCCAAATGATAGCAGTCTATAGGATCGCCTCATTACTAAGAAAGCCAGTGTTATTAGCCACAAACAGTCTAATTGCCACGACCAAATATGTAGCGCTAGACAAAGAAGCAAAGGTAAAAGATCTTGCAGCAAGAAACAAAGCGCCTTTAATAAGTGTTGACCCTCATCTAAAGAACTCTGTGCATCAAGGATTGCGCGCGTACGAAGAGGGACACGTCAAGGAAGGAGTGGGTGCTGGCGCCGCCTGCCTTATGGCTTACACACTGGCAAAAATCTCTGGCGAAGAACTGCTGGAAGAGATAGACAAGACCTATGGATCACTAACCGGGGCCTCATCACCTGGTCAATGAATCACTACAAGACCCCAGCACGACAGCTCGATAAAGAAGAAATTCCAGATAAGGCAGCGCAGGCAGTATAAACCAATGTAAGGAGTACGGTATCAGATGAGGTATCAAGGACGTGCGCAAGAATTAGAGCAAGACCTAAAGACTGAAATATCGCAATGCCCGCTTCGTGCCTCAATCTCTTTTGACTATTGCTAGCTGACTACATCACTTCATCGCATGGAGCCAGACCAACTTGCAGAGCCGAACAGTAGCCTCGAAGAAACCGCGATCCGACGTAGCCAGACAAGACACAATTCCCAAGGAAGCGCCCAGTTGAAAGACCTAGAATGATTTCGTTTGCACAAGTCATATATAAAGACAGATACTTTCTGCCGATGCCTTTTGCGAGAGTCTTTGATACCCTAAAGAAACATCGAGCGGCCATTTGAAATCTCTTAATGGGATCATCTTCCTGCTTGTTCTCATCAGCTTGTTCTAACACTTCAAGCAGATCCACTTTAGCTTCAGTGGTCCGAAGAGCGCTTGAATAGACTCTTTCAAAGAATCCACCAGCACATGACTTCACCTGCCCGGCAAACTCAAGTTCCGTTAGCAAAGAAAGAATCTCCTGGCTATTGCCACCTAACAATTCAACCAATGTATCGACATTTCTAGGCGCCTCCTCTAATAGAGAAAGGATGCGTCCAGACAGCTCCGACTCAGCTGGTTTCTGGTATTCTTCACTGTGGAACTCTACAAAATCAGATTCAGATTCTTGCGCAGCGGCAAAATCCGAAACGGCTTCGGGTTCGGTATCTTGCTCAGCATCTTCATTACAGTCTCTTGTTGCATAGGTATCTGACCGACTAGAATCGTCAGAATCTTCTTTAGCATTTGCTTTAGTTGAGTCACAAGAGTCAATATCCAGCTCGTCTTTAGGACTTCGCAGTGCTTGCGTCAAGATAGTTCTCTTGTCAAAGAATCGCCAGAATAGCGAAAGCTCCAGTCCTAAAAACTCACTCGGAACATGACTTTTTCCAACCACCACCAGTGCAGACTTAATTATATGTAGAGCCGAAGACTGCGCCACGGAAACAGCCGAGGCAAACCATTTTGAACTAACATAGAAACCGTTATCCACTATCCAAATTGCAAAAAGCCAAGCACGTATTTTCTTTACTCCATGAAAGAATGTACCCGCGGTAGCTCTGCTATCGCGATTACAGAAGGAACACGACAGCACCCTAGAGTCAGCCGAAATAGATACGTCCTCTGAACCACACTTCCTACAACGAAGTGAGCCACTTCGCTTCATTTCAAAGAAAATCGACCGCCAACAGCTCTCATCGTCCGGGTACTTCAAATTGAACGCCTCAAGGAGTTCTTGCCTACGAGTGATGTAGTCATCAGTAAGAAAAGTCTTGAGACGCGCAGCGGCATTGAGATTGTTTGAATCCATAGAGCTACCCCTTCTGAAGGTCGTATTTATATAGACGTAATTTGGAACAAAAAAGTTCAAATTTCTAGAAACTTTTTTTGAACGATGTGACAGTTGCAAACAGACCGATATCGGTCCATAAAAATAACCGAGGTCAATTTGCGAAATCGCTCAAATGAGTGAAGCCACAAATCGCCAAAGCAGCCCCAGACTGGAAGCAACTAAGAGAACTAAGCTTATTTACTCTAAGCTTTAACCTAGAATTACTCTGTTTCGACCTTCGTCTTTAGCCTTGCGAAGAGCAACCTTAGCATCTCTAAGTATTGTCTCGGGATTAAGATCTTCCATGTTGAAACTTGCACAGCCAACAGAAACTGTAATACGAACAGGACCAGAACTAATGGAAGAAGTCCCGCTGAAATCAATCGATTCTACTTCAGAGCGCACCTTCTCACCCAGCACTTTGGCACCAGCCACATCAGTATTTGGCAGTACTACAGCAAACTGGTCACTTCCGTAGCGAGCGATCAAATCGGAAGAACGCGTAATGTTCAGTAGTCTGCTTGCTATCGTCATCAAGGCGCCGTCACCAAACTCGACGCCATACTGCTCATTTATCTTCTCAAAGTTATCTATATCAATGATCGCAACTGCAACGGGGAGACGCTGTCTGAAAGAAAAGAGTAGCTGCTGCTGCAAGAAACCAACAAAGAATTCGAGATTGTAGAGTCCAGTGAGACTATCTATTGAAGCGTTGTACGCCGCGGCGGACTCGAGATTTGCTATAGCTTCCTTGGCTAAAACCAACTCAAATAGAGGACCTAGCGCCATTCCCAATTGCTCGCCGAAGGCTATAGCTTGGTCTGAAAAGCTATTGCGGTCTTTACTTGCTACCACAAGAGCGCCAACGGCCCTAGACTGCGCAACAACAGGCACAATCTGAACTGAGCCTAAATCCTTAGCTGTGCCCTCAACCAACTCTCCTCTCAAATCGATTTCAAGTGCAGAACGCAGCTCTAGTTCGTTTGTTAGTCTGTCGACAAGTTTTTTGTAGCTTCCGCTAACCACACCGTCGGCTGAAAATGAAGCCCAGGGAGCCTCACCAATTACAACTAAGCCCACCAAATCAGCTTCGATAAAGGCAGCGGCGCCTCTATAAAAGACGTCCAAAAGAGCCTTACGATTTCCAGCCTCTTTGAACATATCAGCTACAAGGGTGGTCGCGTTTCTAGATATGAGAAGTTCGTCCAGCAGCTTCTGACTACTCTCTAGAACTTTTGAAGAGGAGAAATTAAAGCGGCATTTCAGCATAGAACTGGCTTGGCTTCGGTTGAAACCGGCACTGCGAGATTTCTCGACCAATTCAAGCAGCTGCTTGACCACATCGGATCCATTACCGATATCGCGGTCGGCTACGTAGAGGTCGCACTGCGACCCTTTGATCCAAAGGGGATCAATGCGAGCTCCCATACTGACAGTGCCGAAGAGAACTACGGGCATCTTGCTTGCGCCCGCGCTCGATTTGATCAGTTGACTGAGTTGGTAGCCTGGCAAGTCGGAAAGGTCGAGACAGGAAACTATGGCATCGGCGCCACCGTCTATCAACTCATCTAGGGCGTCAAAGCCGCCACCCAGCAGGACTAAGTTTACCTGGGCATCTTTCAAAGCCTGGCGAAGAGTTCCACCGGAGCTCTTTGCGTCCTCGACGTATAAAACTTTGATGTCGGCCATCGGCGCGCTTCCTTAATGCAGTCCCTTCTAAATATAAAGGCTTGAAAACCTGTTCAAGGCGCACTTGAAAGCTACCAAGAGAGCAGAAAGTGCTAAAATTTGCACTATCCAAACTGGGTCGCAAAGGCCTGTCTTCAGCCTATGGACGGGCGTAACGGTTGACAACAGTGTCAATTGGACCCAGGCTGGTCGGAAATCCCATTCTTTAGTTTGAAAGAAAATTTCAAAAATTACTGACAAAATTTCTTTCTCCTTCCTTCCAAAGCAATCAGGTAAATCATGTTGACCGCAGCCACACAATCAGATGCACCAATGTCATTCGCTCTTACAGAAGAGCAAAGACTGATTAAGGAAACAGTAAATGAAATCGCCCAGGCCGAGTTCGCGCCGAAAGCCGCCGAAGTCGACCAGAAGCACCGCTTTCCCAGAGAGAATTTCGAGCTTATTGCCAGTTCCGACCTCTGCGGGCTGCCTTTTCCAGAGGAATACGGCGGTGCTGGTATGGACAACGTTTCTTATGCCATCGTTGTAGAAGAACTGGCTAAAGCCTGCGCCACAACTTCAGTGATTTATTCAGCCCATGTCTCTCTCTGTGCCAAACCGATTTACATCTTCGGCACCGAAGAGCAAAAGAAGAAATTCCTCACACCTCTGTGTAAGGGCGAAAAGCTCGGAGCCTTCGCTCTTTCGGAGCCAGGCTCGGGTTCTGATGCCGCAGCGGCTAAATGCACTGCAGTTAGAAAAGGCGACCACTTTATATTGAATGGTTCAAAAAACTGGATTACAAACGGAATCGAAGCTGATACCTATTTAGTCATAGCTCAAACCGATTCAAGCCTCAAACACAAAGGACTGATTGCCCTGTTGGTTGAGAAAGGCACCCCCGGTTTTACTTTCGGCAAGCTTGAAGACAAACTCGGTATCAAGGGATCGTCCACTTGCCAGATTAACTTTGAAGATAGCCCAATACCGGTCGAGAATATGCTGGCCGGTCCGCAGGACGGATTTAAGGTTTCAATGGTCACCCTTGATGGTGGCAGAATCGGTATCGCCGCCCAAGCCGTAGGCATAGCTCAAGGCGCTTGGGACCACGCCTTCAAATACAGCAAAGAACGCGTGGCTTTCAACCAGACGATCAATAAATTCCAAGCTATTCAATTTATGCTGGCTGAAATGCAAACCGAGATTGATGCCGCCAGACTGCTCACATGGCACGCAGCACGCGGGCAAGATCTGGGTGTGAAGTTCACAAAAGAAGCAGCGCACGCCAAACTCTACGCCGCGGAAGTTGCTATGCGCTCGACCACCAAGTGTGTGCAGATTTTTGGTGGCTACGGCTATGTAACCGACTATCCGGTCGAACGCTACATGCGCGACGCCAAAATAACTGAAATCTATGAAGGGACTTCTGAAGTCCAGAGACTGGTAATAGCACAAAACGTATTGAAGGGACTCTAAATTATGTCGTGGCAACCACCCCCTCCCCCACCCAGACCAGGCATGCCCGGCGGCAATCCCGGTGGCAATCCGGGCGGTAACCCGGGCGGCGGACACCCAGGTAACGCCGGAGCACCTGCTGGCGCTCCCAGACCGATCAACTACTATGACTTGCTGCAAGTTAACCGCGATGCGCACTCGACCATTATTCGATACGCTTATCGATTTCTTGCCGCTATGTACCACCCTGATAATACAGAGACCGGTGACGCCGAGAAATTTCGCGTAATTACTGATGCCTGGCGTACGCTCTCAGACGAAGGCAAACGCGCCGCCTACGACATGTCGCTCGGCGCCAAGGAAGCCCAATCAGCGTCACAGAGCGCCGCACCCGGCACCGCCCCCGGTGCCAGTGCCAGCTCAGGCATGCATTCATTCAACCGCGATGCCTTGAAAGTGCAAACAGGAACTTCCTGGAACGAAATTGAATTTCGTCTGGCGATTCTGCAGATCTTGCTCGGTCAGAGAAAGAAAAAAGTACAGACCGGCGGCGCATCAGCCAAAATGATGATGGATATTCTCGGCACCAATGACATGGCTGAAATGGAATTCGCCCTTTGGTATCTGCGGGAAAAAGGTCTAATCGAAATGGGCGAGCGCCTATTTATGATTTCGGTAAAGGGCGTTGACTATCTGGTTGAGCAGCTGTCGCAGACCCAAATTCTCGACGGCGGCAGCGATGCTGAGAAGAAAATGCGTAAAGCCAAAATCAACGATGGCGCCGCTGGTTCAAGCCCTAACCTGCCGGCTCGAACATAAGCAAAAGCCGACAACGAAAAAGCGAGCATGCAGAAGCAGACAGAAGCAAAAAGCTGATTAAGCAAGAAGCTCACAAAGAAAATCATAAGGGGAAGAACTATTTGTTAGTCCTTCCCCTTAGAACTCAAACCTGGTTCCTATTTAGGTGCTTTCTGTGCTTTCCCTACTCTAGGATCTTTCTGTTCTTTAGAATCTTTCTGTACTCTCTCTACTCTAGGTGCTTTCTGTGCTTTCTGTACTCTCTCTACTCTAGGTGCTTTCTGTGCTTTCGGTCCTGGCTGTTCGTTTGATTCTTTCGCTTCCGGCAAAAGTCTAAAACTTAAGCGATGCTCGGGGCAGGCACCAATGCTGGCGATGGCCTGGCGGTGGCTAACCGCCGGATAGCCCTTATTGGAAGCAAATCCGTAAGCTGGATAGACTTTATCGAGCGCCACCATCAAGGCGTCACGGTGGACTTTGGCGATCACGCTGGCTGCAGCGATTGATGCGGACTTGCTATCGCCTTTTATAATGGTTACTTGCTTATAGCGATCGACTTTAATTTTCTTGTTGCCATCCACCAAAATGAGCACCTGCGCAGGCTCAAGATTGAGTTGACGCATTAGTTCATCACAGGCACGCTGCATCGAAAGCAAGGAGGCATTGAGAATATTGATCTCGTCAATTTCATGCGGCGAAGCCTGACCGATAGCAAAAGGCGCAATCTTGCGAATTTTGGCAGAGAGGTCTTCCCGCACCGAGGCATCTAGTTTCTTACTGTCATCGAGTGCAGACAGAGAAGCAATAGTGGAAGCATCGAGATCGGCGAAGGGTAGCGCCACCGCTACCGATACCACTGGTCCAGCCAGACAGCCGCGACCGACTTCGTCCACCCCAATCAAGAAAGCACCGGCCGCACGGGAGGATAAGCGGCTACCCGAATCTTTCTCAGAATCTCCCTCAGAATCTTTCCCAGCTCCTATGCCAGAAACTCTCCCAGATTCTTGCTCTGATTCATTACGAGAAGCACGATCAGCTTTCGCATCCAAAGATAGTTTGAGCTGGCGACAGTTGAGATTGACTCTCTGTCCTCTGCTTACAACCAGAGGCTCTAATTGAAAGCGAGCAAATTCGGTTCGATATATAGACAAATCGAACTGCCGCAGGCCCTTGAAGTTACCACTCATAGCTCATCGAGCGTTATGCCGCCCAGCTTGCCTTCGCGAATGTCTCTAAGCAGAATATTGGCGGCGCGATAATCATCGAGCTTACCCCCATGGGTAAGAAAGTTACGTTTCTCGGCGAGTAAATTGAGACCGTCGCCACTCTCCGCTAACCCCTCAAGATACTTATCAAGGGCTTCAGGATAATACTGTTTAAATAGCTGAAGCGCTTCCCTCGCACATTCAAGATTTTCATATGTATCCGGGGGAACCAGGTTCAAGACAGACAACCTTGACATGGTCTCTTTCTGAAAGAAGGTCGGCGGCAGAATACCAGGAGTGTCGAGCAACTCCAGTTGCGGATGCACTCTAATCCACTGTGTCCCCTTGGTGACCCCGGGCATATCGCCTGTGCGGGCATGCTTCTTACCAATGAACCAGTTAATCAGCGAAGACTTGCCCACATTAGGTATGCCCACAACACAAGCCCGCATTGGTCTTGGCAAAAGCCCTTTCTTGTTCAAACTCTCGCGCTTGGCTTTGGTAAGGGCCAAACAGGCTTCGACAAAGCTGGCTTTGCTGCTTAGTCCCTTAAGACAAAGGGCGACCGCCTGCTGCTGGACTCCACCATTCTCAGCAGAGAGGGCAAACTCTTCATTAACGCTCTTGACATAAGCCTTGAGTCGACGCGAGTCGGACATATCCAACTTTGAATAGATAATCAGACGCGGCTTTGAGCCAAATATCTCATTCGACTTAGGATGCCTGGTGCTGACCGGCAAGCGTCCGTCCAAAACTTCGATGACTAGATCAACCCACTTGACTATCTCGGTCAATCTTTGAAAAGCAGTAGACGGGGGTCTTTTTTTGACCCCCGTACTTGATTTCGGCTGCGGTTTCATACCGCCTTTGCCGTCTTTATTTGGCTTAGGCTTAGGCAATGAAGGCGCCCATGATTAGGCTTTGGCAGCTGTGGCTTCTTTTCTGGTACCGGTCTTCTCTTTAATACGAGTAGCTTTACCGGTACGGTTTCTAAGATAGTAGAGCTTGGCACGGCGGACCTGACCACGGCGCTGCACGGTGATTTTCTCAACGCGGGGCGAGTGGACGAGGAAAACGCGCTCGATGCCGATACCCTGGAATACGCGACGAACGGTGATTGTCTCGTTCACACCGTGACCGGAGTGCTTGATAATCACGCCTTCATAGCCCTGAGTGCGCTCTTTGCCGCCTTCGACGATTTTGACGAAGACCTTGACGGTGTCGCCGACGTCGAATGCGGGCAGGTTGCTCTTGATGAGCGGGGCTTCAATTTCTTTGATGATGCTGTTCATGACTCACTTATTTTTGGTCTTCGAAGATATAGAAAAGCGATTTAAGATTGTAGCACCCGATAGATATCCGAAAAGGGGATAGGGCCGCCTGGTAAACGAGGCTTTACCGTTTCTGGATTGAATTTGTCTAATCTTTATACAGCTACAGTAAAACAGCTAAAAGCCGACAAGAAAGCGGCACTCACTGGCACTCAGAGGGACTCAGCGGGACTCAGAGTGACTTAGCGGCACTTAGCGGGACTTGCCACCACCCATAGTAGCATTTTTTGACATGCGCTCTTCGAGCTCAGCCCTCTCCAATATTTGTTTTGAGCGAGTTTCGGAGTCTTTCAATGAATCTTTCAATTGATTGAGTTCGGCAATAAAATCATCCACCGACTGAAAAGCCCTATAGACCGAGGCGAAGCGCACATAAGCCACTTGGTCGAGCCCGCTCAATTTGGAAAGCACCAATTCACCCAACAGAGAAGAAGAAATCTCGCGCCGCCCGGCGGCAATCAACTCGTTTTCAACAGAGTCGACTAGGTTGTCGATTTGCTCGGCGCTGACATTGGTTTTGACACAGGCTCTAGAAATACCAGCTCTCAGCTTCTCTCTAGAATAGGTATCGCGCGTGCCGGAGCGCTTCACCACGAGAAACTGAATCACTTCCAGCTTTTCATAGGTGGTAAAGCGCTTACCGCAAGATTCGCACTCGCGTCTGCGCCGGACCGAATTATCGTTGGTCAGGCGAGATTCAAGCACTCTGCTTTCTCTGTGATTGCAAAAAGGGCAAAACATACTGATTTGATTATAGAGGATGAAAGATAGGGGCTAAATGAAAATATTGGAAGTTGCGCTGAAGAGCCGTGCTCAATGGGCTAAGGCAGGGCATAATTGAATTATGAAGCGAAGCAAGGTTACCCACTATGAAATTCTCGGGGTTCTGCCGACAGTCTCGGCAGACGAGATCAAACAAGCTTATCGCAGTCTGGTTAAATCAAAGCACCCCGACCTCTCGTATACCGACAAAAGCGACAATCAGGTGGTAAGCGAGACCGAATTTATGATGTCGGTCAATGAAGCCTACAGTGTCTTGATAGACGTTGACAAAAGGGCTGATTATGACCTCACCATTTTCAGTCATAGAACCCCCACTATTCCCAAACATGCCCAAGACTCGCTTGATGAAGAGAGGGCAAGAGAACGGTTTTTGCGGGCTGTATTCAATCCGCTCAAGCGCTCAATCGCCACAGTGCTCAAAAAATACAAAGCGAAATTGCAAATGCTTTCGCAAGACATCTATGCCGAAGATTTGCTCGAAGATTTTGAACAATATGTCGAAGAAATAGAAAGAACGCTTCTCAAAGCCTCCCGCGAATTTACCGACAATCCGCCGCCTATGACCCTGATACCGGCTGTGCAGTGGATGCGCCATGCCATAGCGCAAGCTTCAGATGGACTGGATGAACTGAGATATTTTCTTGGCAATTACGATTACGATCATTTAGCCATGGCCGACAATTTATTCAAGATAGCCGCCGAACATCTAGTCAAAGCTGGTAGCTTAGCCAAATTAGGGGCGCAAATCTAGCTGCCATAAAATCTTTCAGAAATATCTTCATAAATCTCTGAAGAAACATCGTTCAGAAATATCTTCAGAAAATTCTTCAGAAATATCAAAGTCAAGACTAAGCAAGCCGATCTTTGCACCACTGACGATACCACAAGCAAACTTGAGGTTACGCCTTCTATTTCTTTTTGATTTGAAAAATCTCGTCGAGGTCGGCGGTGGCGTCTCTTCGCTCTTTGCTAACCAGCACCTCTTGAATAGAGCGAAGCTTACGATAATTGAGCGGGGCGTCGAAATAATTCTTGGGCACAAGCACTGCTTCTATCTTGACCGTATCAAAGAGAATTTTCTGGCGACCGGTATGATCTTCACCGCTCAGCCAATCTCTCTTGACGGCGGGCTTGCTGTAGCGAATGGCCAGCGCCCCATTATTGGGAATCTTATATATGTAATGCAAAATAGTGGGTAGCTGCGGCGAGAAGCCAGCCGGCAGGGGCAATATATCCAGCTTCAGCTTGCCCTTCTCGATATGCTTGACTGTTGTATTGCAAATCTTGACGTCTTTCGCCTTCTCACCCTTAACATCTATCTCTCGATTCATGACGATAAAGTCATTGACTATGCCGTTTTCACTCAGCCATTTAAGAGACTGAGGAAAGCAAGTTTTATCGTCGTCACGAAAAACACAGAAATCCCACTTAGGCGATTTTGCCACCAAGCAGAATTTCATACTGCCACGATTATTGATGCGCAGACCATTACTGGCAATAACTGTGTCGCAGTCGCCAAAATAGTAATGAATCTGACTGAGTTTCAAAGCCTTGACAGTGGGCTTATCGCCCTCGGCGGCGATTGTTTGAGCAGCCAAGCAAAATATTGCTAGAGAAACTATTGATAGGGAAAAAATTGCTGTCAAAAGCAATGAAAAGCCAAGAACAACGCTCCCCTGAAAATAGAGAAGTCTCGCCCAAAGACTCTGCCTGAGCTGCTGTGTCTGCTTAGTTTGTCTGAGCCGTTGTATAAGAAGTTCGCTGATGCATTTCATTACCTAATTATATTGGCGGCATCTTTTCCCGACAACTTTTACCGGCAACTCTTGCTTTCAACAAACTAAATTTCGCCTTATTTGCTGAAAGCCTCAACTTTCTGACCTTCTTTCAAATCGACATCGGGGTCCAAGACCAGCCTTTCACCGCTGGCGATACCATCTAATATCTCAATCTGCTTGCCGAAATCGCGACCCAAAACCACTTTCTCAAAATGCACTTTGTCGCCGTCATTCAACTTGGCCACGAACAATCCTTCCGGCTTGACGACAAGCGAACTAGCCGGAATTCTGAAAGGTCTATTCTCGTTAGAAGCAAGATGTGGGGCATTTTTTGCCCTAGGTCTATCCACACCGGCTTCAAATTTGACAGTTGCATACATACCGGGTTTGAGAATACCGCCATCATTTGCGACATGCACCTCAGTGAGCATGGTGCGGGAAGAGGCATCAAGACCGCCCGCCACCTTTGCCACCACAGCTTGCAATTTCTTGCCGGACAACTCATTGATATTGAGTTGCACTTTAGAGCCGACCTTGATATGGCGATAAAAACTCTGGGGCACCGCCACCATCACCCTCAGTGGATCTGTCTTGGCTAGACGCATAAGCTCTTTCTTGGCATTGTCGCTGCCTTCCGAGACGAGAGAACCGGCATCGATATTGCGAGAAACAATGACGCCGTCGGCGGGAGCCTTGACTGTTTTGAAAGACTGCTGGCTTAGGGCTCGGCCAAGGGCAGCTCGATATGAACCAACGGCAGCTTTACTGACCGCCACCTTTTCATTAAGAGCGGCAACCTGGGCCTGGTTGGCGGCCACTTCTGCCTGGGCGGCCTCAAGACCAGCAAGATCGCTATCGAGGTCGCGCTGTTTCTCATCTTTCATTTCGCGACTGATCGCCCCTTCTTGCACAAGCTCACTATATCTAGCCAACTGCTGCCTAGAAAAAGTAAGATTGGCTTGCAGTTTGCGAACCGCCGCTTCACTGGTGGAAACCACAGCCCGAGCCCGCGCCAGCTCCGCCTCGACAGCCTTGACCTGGGCCTGAGACTGATGCAAGTCTGCTTCGGCTTGCTCAACTTGGCGGTCCAGTTCGGGGGCATCTATTGTGGCCAAGAGCTGACCGGCTTTCACCCGATCGCCTATATCGACAAAGCGCTGCACCAGATAACCATCACAGCGGGCAAAAATTGGAATCTCTTGAATCGGTTCAAGCGAAGCCGGCAGCGTAAGTGCGGTCTCGCCGACGGGTGGCTGCACCAGGGTAAAGGCGACCTTTCTATTACTCATTGTTTCGGCGCCGTGTGCTTGGTTCAATTCGGCTTCTGTGCTTAGGCGGGGCAAAAGACCGGCAAGCAAGAGCAGAGCAAAAGTAAGCAAACCCGCCGCAATTGCGACATAGAGTATCTTGGGCGGACGACCGCCTGATGAACGATTGAGAGAAGCCGGCGACTCCAGACTTTCTTGTTCGGCTTTCATTTCGCTATCTAGTTTTGCTTGGCATAGAGTTTCTGACATCATCTTGCTTCCATTTTATTTTCTTTGTTTTCATTATCGAATAGAAGAGTGGCGAAATCGTGATCACTACTTCTATCTCGCTTGTTGTTTTCGGCATAAGATTCCTGAGCGGCACTATTAAAATGGTCGTCGCGCCGGCGCTTCACCAAGCTATAAAGACAAGGTACAAGCAAAAGAGTTGTCACCGTGGCTAGTATCAAACCACCAATTACAGCTCGCCCAAGAGGAGCGTTCTGCGAGCCGCCCTCACCAAGACCCAGAGCCATAGGCAACATACCGAGGATCATTGCCGTAGCAGTCATCAAGACCGGTCTAATTCTTGTATAACCAGACATCAGGGCGGCGGCGGTGGGGGTATCGCCCATGTGCAATCTTTCATTAGCAAAAGTGACCAAGAGAATGCTATTGGCAGATGCCACTCCTATACTCATGATCGCTCCCATCAGAGCCGGCACGCTAAAGGGCGTATTGCTGGCAAAGAGTGCCAAAACAATGCCGGCAAATGCGCCGGGCAGGGCGCCCAAAACAATTAGGGGATCTATCCAAGAATGGAAATTGACAACAAGAAGAAGATAGATGAGCAGGAGGGCAAACACGAGACCACCAAACAAAGCACTGAAAGCAGCATTCATACTCTCAGCCTGCCCTCTGATATTGATGAAAGTGCCCCTGGGTAGATTTTTCTCGATTGGGGCGATTGCCTCTTTGATATCGCTCGCCACCCCGTTCAGGTCGCGATCTTGTACATTGACAAAAACGTTGTAGACATTCTGAATCTTGTAATGACTTACCACCGAAGGCGTTACTGATCTGCCAACCGAAGCAAGATTGCTTAAGAGCTGCTTGCGCCCTTCTAAAGAAGAATTAGAAGAAGAAGAAGACGTGAGCGGCATCGAAAGTATGTCGTCAATCTTGCGCATCTTTGTAGGCGGAGTCATTATGGCCACGTTGTAGTTGACTCCGTTGGCGGGATTGACCCAGAAGCTCGGCGCCGTTTGGAAAGACGAGCTCAAACTAATCAGAACATTGGCAGCTATATCTTTCTGAGTGAAACCCATTTGATTGGCTCTGACTCGGTCGATATTGAAGTTGAGCTGCGGGGCATCGACAATTTGATGCAAGGTGACGTCTACGGCTCCTTTCACTTTGCTGACAGCCTCTTTCACCTGTTGAGCAATTTTGAAATTGAGAGCCTTGTCTCGCCCTGTCACCTGAATGTCTATTGGTGCCGGCAAACCGGCATTGAGTATCTGCGAAACGATATCGGCTGGCTGAAAGAAGAGCTGCACATCTGGAAACTTTGTCTTCAGCCTAGACCTGATCTCTTTGGCATACTGAAAGGTAGATTTCTTGTGCCCTTCTTTTAGCGAGACGAGCACCTCACCGTCAAAATTGGAAATGGTGATATTGTCGCCGTAAGCTAGATTTATACCGCTGGTGGGCAAGCCGATATTGTCGACTATATCTTCAATCTCGCTCTTGCCAATCACTTGCTTCACTTCATCTTCGACGGCGGCAAAAATTCGCTCCGACTCTTCTATACGGGTACCGACCGGCAGGCGCAAATGCAGCCTAAGCTGCCCACCGTCGACCTTTGGAAAATAGTCTTGCCCAATAAAAGGGACAACGGCAAAAGAAGCGAGAAAGACAACCGTGAATGCGGCGAAACAAAAGAGTCGAGCCGAAAGCAGATAAGAAAGAAGGTCTCGATAATGACTGCGTAAGCCCTCGATAAAGTTTTCACTCAGTTGAAAGAGAGGGCTTAATAGAGAAGTTTTTGCTTGATCATGGCTTTCATTTTTGAGCAGAGCCCGAGCCATAACCGGCACTAATGTGCGTGAGAGGAAATAAGAGAACATCATGGCAAAGACAACTGCCAAAGCCAAAGGCACAAAAAGTGAGCGAGCCGGCTCAGTCAGCAAAAAGACCGGCACAAAGACTATACAAATGGCGGTGGTAGAAACAAAAGCAGGGGCAGCCACTTGCTGCGCTCCGTCGAGAATTGCCCTTTCGATTGCCTTACCGAGACTAAGATTGCGGTGAATATTCTCTACTTCGACAGTGGCATCGTCGACCAGCATGCCCACCGCTAAAGCCAAACCGCCCAGAGTCATGGTGTTGAGAGTCTGCCCGCAGGCATACAGACAGACTATCGACGCCAGAATCGAAAGCGGTATTGAAACAGCGACAATCAAAGTACTGCGCCAACTGGCCAAGACTAGAAACATAAAGAGAGCAGTGAGACAGGCAGCAGTAAGAGCTTCTTTCACCACACCTTCGACGGCGGCTTTGACGAAAACCGATTGGTCTGACATAAGAGCCACCTTGAGCTCAGGTGGACAGGTAGCGAGGATGCGAGGCAGAGCCTTTTTGATGTCTTCCACGACTTTGATGGTGGAAGCATTACCGTTTTTGAGAACATTGAGCAGGGTGGAGCGCCGCCCATTTTGGCGCACTATATTGGTCTGCACGGCATAGCCGTCATGCACTTGAGCGACATCTTTGAGATAAACAGTGGCGCCGTTAATCTGCTTGATGGGCAATTCGTTGAAATCATCGATTATTTGCGGGGTGGAATTGAGCTTTACGGCATATTCGGTCTCACCAATCTTGGCTGAGCCGGATGGAATGATGATGTTCTGATTGCCCACCGCATTTGCCACTTCTTGGGCCGAGAGCCCTTTAGCGGTGAGAGCATTCTGATCGAGATCGACCATGACCTGGCGCTGTTTGCCACCGTAGGGCAAGGGTATCGAAGCCCCGGGCACACCTGAAAGACCAGTGCGAATGAAATTCAAACCATAGTCGAACAGTTCAGACTCAGAGAGACTTTCACTGCCTACACCCAATTGCAAGATGGGCACGTCGGAGGCCGAGAAGCTAGTAATTAATGGCGGAGTGGTGCCTGTCGGATAAACCCTGAGCAAGGTCTGGCAAAGTGAAGCGATGGTACCCACTGCCTTACCGAGGTCAGCCCCTTGGTGCATATGCACCTTAATCACCGAAATGCCGTTCATAGACTGCGACTCAATAAAGTCGATGCCACTGGTTACCGTGGTGATGGCTCGCTCACAGATGGTGGTGATGCGATTCTCCATCTCTTCAGCAGGCAGATTGTTATAGCTCCAAATGACGCTCACAACCGGCATATTGACGAAAGGAAAGATGTCGGTGGGCATGCGCAAAGCGCTAAAGATGCCCAAAATAGCAAGCAAAAGCGACGTAACCACAAAGGTGTACGGTCTTCTCAGGGCTAGTTCGACTATCCACATGGCTTCCAATGTCCTGCTCTATAATTATAGGTTATACGAAATATTCGCATTTGCAACACTTATTTAATCTGTTGCCTTTGGGCACTAGAAGTAGCGTCCGGCAAAATCTGCTAATTTGGTCTTGGATTTGGCGTTAGAGTATGGAAAGCGACGAATAATGGAGCGAAGTTCTCTTAACAACTCAACACAAATCGAAGAGTACAAACAGTTTCTCGATCGAACTTCCTTAGGTTCGCTTACCAAGCGTGCTTCTAATCTCTTGACGCTGAAGCTGACCAATCAGCTGGAGCCCTTTCAACTGACCGCCAATCACTGGATAGTTCTTTCTTGCTTGTGGCGACGCGACGGACAGCCGGTCACCTATATAGCTCGTCAAATTCAACAAATCGGCGGCACTCTTACTGGAGTGCTGGACCGCATGGAAAAGAGAAAGCTGGTGGTGCGTCGCAGAGACAAGCAAGACCGCCGTATTTGGCGAGTCTTCTTGACCGAGAAAGGCAGCCAGCTCTTGAACGAACTGCCCCGACTGGTTAGACAAATATGGGACCAAGCTCTCGAACAGATAAGCAAAGAAGAGAAAGAACGATTCTCCCAACTTATCGATCATTGCCTAAAAAATCTCATACCGGAATATAGTTGCTCTCTGCCCGAATGCAGCAATGAATTGCCCCCCGAGCTGAGTCGCATACTGCCGCCTAAATCACTTGGTTATCGCATGAAAGTGCTGACACTGGCACTGAGCCGTCGCTTTTCTGAAGTGCTTTCGCCCTATGAAGTGACCACCGTGCAATGGGTAGCCCTGTGCCGGCTATGGCGGCAAGAGGGCATCACCACGATGGAGATTGGCAGCCATGTTGATATGGTAGGGGGAACTCTCACTGGACTGCTTGACCGCATGGAAGAAAGAGGACTGGTTTCTAGACGGGTAGACGAACAAGACAAAAGAAGAATACTAGTCTTTCTCACCGCAAGAGGCAAAGAGCTTTATCAAGTCTTGCCGCCCCTTGCCCTTGCCATCACAGGCGACACCACAAAGGGGCTAAAACCAAGCGATATAGATTTTATGAAAGACTTTCTGCAGCGCATGATCACCGCGCTTGAGAGTAAGCAAGTAAGTAAGTAAAGCAGCGCTTGAGAGTTAGAGCTAGCGCTCTTGAAGCAGGCTTCTTTTTCTTTACGAAATAAAAGATGGGCGCCACTACAGACGATATCACAGCAAGCACAAGGTCTGAAAAGAAAGTGAAAGAAATTAGACCTTGAGATTGCCCAAGTTCTTTACCAACCAGCCCCAGAAAATGGGGAACAGTCGAGGGAATAAAGGGAATAAACTGGCTAAACTGGATCCCCCGCCAGACGACTGGCAGTGTGCCACTATTTCGTTGGCGAGGGCGAAATAGCCGCGCTCGATCAAGACACGCGCCAAAACGGTGCTTTGCTTATAACCATCGCAAAAGAGATGGATGACAAAGAAATCACCCTCGACTTCTATGAACAACTCGTGCAAACCAGGCAACTGCGCAGCCGGAATACACTCTTTCACGCGTTCTTCCACTGCAATGCGCCGTCTAATCGAATCAGCAATAGTGAGAGGTTGTATCTCACTTTCTAGGCAACAAGCAAGAGCATCAGCGAGACGCTGCCTATTGTTGAGACTGACATAAAAGCCTTGGTCATCAAATGCCAAACTGGTTACATAGGCTGCATCGTCACCTATATATAGATTGGCCGACTTGTTCCGCTTGCCGATCACATCTTTTGCCTCGAGAAAGTGCGGACACTCCCTGTTGACAATATAGCACGGAAAGCTTTAAGCCTTCTTATTTTTTGTCGAAACGACTGAAACCAGCTCTGAAAGACTGTCTTCGCCACAAGCAACGCCATAAAGATCATAGGGCTTGGCACTTTCCACCAAGACATTATTGACCTCAGCCATATAGACAGTCTCGTCGCTCTCTCTAATGTAGACCTGGTTGTCTATGCCAGGGGCATCCCATTGCGAGCGGCCGATATAGAGCTTTTTAGACTCGTCATAGCTTTCCACCAAGACCGGTATGCGACTGCCCACCATGGCTTCATTGAGGGATAGCGAAATGCCATGCTGCAACTGCATTATGCGCTTCTGACGGTTCTTCTTGACTTTCTCGGGTATCTGGTCTTCCATGTGGCCGCTAGGTACTTCCATCTGACGGCTGTAAGTGAAAACACCCAATCTATCGAACCGATATCGGTCTATAAAATTATAGAGATGCTCAAAATGTTCTTCTGTTTCACCCGGGAAGCCCACTATAAAGGTAGAGCGAATTTTGACCCCGGGCAGGTTTTCGCGAATTAGGTCCATGACCTTTTCTGGATGCTTAGGTCGAGCCATAGCGGCCAAAACATCAGGGTGTGAATGCTGCAGCGGAATATCGACATACTTGACCACCTTGGGCAGACGAGCCATGGTGGTGAGCAAGGCCTTATTGGTTTCGGTCGGGTAACAATACATCACCCTGATCCAGTCTAGTTCTTCTATCTCATGCAGGGCTTCCAAAAGCTCAGGCAGGGCCATACGGTTATAGATATCTAGCCCGTAATAACTGGAGTCTTGTGAGACAAGAATGATTTCTTTCACACCGCCCACGACCAGCATGCGTGCTTCTTTAACTAAAGACTCGATAGTGCGGGAGCGGAACTTACCGCGCAATTGCGGAATGATGCAGAAGGAGCAGCTATGGTCGCAGCCTTCGGCTATCTTGAGATAAGCAGAAGCGCCGACTCCAGTAGCCATGCGAGGCAAGACTTCATCGTCATAGTTATTTGGTACATCGGATACTTCGACCACGCGAAGCGATGAGTCCTGGGCAATTGATTTGATTACATCGACAATCTTGGTGATGTCACCGGTTCCGACCAGAGCGCGAGCTTCAGGAATTTCTTCGAGGAGTTCTTCTTTAAAATGCTGCGCCAGACAACCGGCGATAATCAGCTCTTTACCTTGATCTGCCAGTTCCACCAAGGTGCGCACTGATTCTTTGCGGGCATCGCCGATAAAAGAACAGGTATTCACTAGGCACATCTGTGCTTCGTCGTTGTCAAAAGTGACTTCAAAACCAGCTTTATTCAATAAACCGAGCATAACCTCGGTGTCAGTGGCATTCTTTGGACAGCCAAGTGAAACCACCCCGATCTTGGGGTTGCGCATCAGATTTTCCTCACCGAATCGAAAGCTAGATAACCGACCTATTCGTTATCAAGACGACCATCATTGTAACGGTAAGGGGTTTCGATTGATCTAATCCCGCCTCCGGACGATATGCCCGGTATGTCTCTGGTGCCGCCATCATCAAGCCGCCGAGGGCGTCTTTCGCCCGTGCCAGCGGCATCCGAGACCGAGCGCTTGTATGAAATCGGCCTCTTTACATTTGTTACAGGCTTGACGGCTCCAGTGCTTGCACTTGAGGCACCGCTGCTCTGATCGGCCACTTGCGCGGCCGCACCAGGCTGAGTCTGAGCCGGAGGTGTGTAGGTGATTTCCTTGACCTTGCCGGGAGCGCCCATAACCTCTGTCTTGCCGGTGAAATCGGTAACCGACAAAGAACCACCGTTACCGGCTCGCACTGTCAACCCTTGCGGGTCCTGAAAGTCACGCTTGTCTCCGGCTTCAAGATAGCCGGTGAACAAGGGGGCACCAGTAGCCATTGACTTGACTTCGACCCAAACATATTGGCTTGCGGCGAGTGTGATCTTGCCTGTGCTGGCCGGCAAAACACTCGGAACTTGCGCGGTGGGCATCTGGCTTGTGCCGGCTGCAACCTGCATGCCGGCGGCATTGAAACGCGAGGTCGAATCACGCAGAGCCAGAACTGAAGGATCTTGCTGTTGAGCCAGTTGCTGTTGTTGCCACCAAAGCAGTCCGCTGACGCTGGCTACAACGGCTACCAAAAGCAGACTGGGATAGAAAAATGTTTTGGTGAAACTAGGAGCGTCGGAAACAAGACGCGGCGGTGCGACATAACTAACTGTGGGAGCGGCTATCGGCTGACTGTTCTTGACTATGCCGAAAAGTCCATTACCCTTGCCATTCTCACCGGTCATGGTTCTTTTGTATTCTTCCACCAAGGTCTGGCCAGATAGACCAAGCATGTCGCCGTAACGTTTGATAAAACCAGCTACGTACACCGGTTCGGGCAGATCTTCCAGTCGTCCTTCTTCGATTGCTTCGAGATTTGAAGTGGAAATACGGATACGGTCATAAACCTGACCGAGGGTCAGATTCTGGGCTTCCCTTGCCGATTTTAGTTTTTGTCCTACTTGTTCTAACGACATTGTGGCAGTCACCGCTATTCCCCAACCTGAATTTGTTTTGTTTTGGTGTCTATTATGCTTGCTTGCCTAAAATTTGCTGATGCGAAACAGGCTATCTATCGAATATCTCTTGCGATATCTCTCTATCGGTGAGCCGACGC
Organism: Obscuribacter phosphatis (SeqCode); assembly: GCA_017303615.1. Classification (GTDB taxonomy): domain Bacteria; phylum Cyanobacteriota; class Vampirovibrionia; order Obscuribacterales; family Obscuribacteraceae; genus Obscuribacter; species Obscuribacter phosphatis_A. The sequence continues at coordinate 92,586 of JAFLCK010000014.1, read as the reverse complement.
CATTTTCCAGACGGCAACTGACTCAATTGTAACCCACCTATGGCAACCCTGACTAAACGAGTTACATCATAGCCGAGTGTAGCGCACATGCGCCTGATTTGCCGATTTCGCCCCTCTTTGATGGCAATTTCAAAAGTTGTCGAGTCATAATTTGCAGAAATTTTGCGAACCTTAGCCGCTCTAGTCATACCATCCGACAACTTAACACCAGAGGCGAGCTGACGCAAATGAGATTGCTCCAGCTTCCCCTTGACAGTCACTCGGTAAATTTTAGGAATGTCATGGGATGGATGAGTGAGAATTTTGGTGAATTCGCCGTCATTAGTCAAAAGAATCAAACCTTCCGAATCGCGGTCCAAGCGCCCCACCGGCTTGAGATGCTTCAGTTCTTCAGGCAAAAGGTCGATGAGACATTTGCGCCCGCGTTCGTCTTCGCAGGTAGAGACAATGCCTTTTGGCTTGTTTAGGGCGATGTATTCAAAAGAAAGAAGTGGGGCGTTGTCGCGTCCCACTTCAATTTTGTCTTGAAGAGAAACCATGAAAGAAAAATCTTTCACGACCACTCCATTCACCTTCACTTGCCCCTGGGCAATGAGTTCGTCAGCTTTGCGCCTGCTGGCTAGACCAGTGAGAGCGACAGCTCGGTTGAGACGAAACTTTTCTGGCTGCTTTTCTGGCTGCTTTTCAGATTGGCTGCAAGAAATCTCGCTGTTTTTCTTGCGCGAAGATTCTTGCTTATCACGACCGCTCATTCGACTCGGGCAAAATAGCCCTAGCCTCCCGATGTGGCGCTTTCTACGTCATCCACCATGACTTTCGATTGTCCTGCCAGTTCTTGCAACTTCTGGGCAATCTGATCTTTGGTGCCGGCTACAGAGTCGCTGGCTTTCTTCAAAACTTCATTGCTTCTGCTTTGCAAGTCGGTAATTGTTGTACCGGTTTTCTCTTTGATTTCGCAAAGAGAGTCAGACGCTTGCTTGTAGAGGTCTTCAGAACCGTCAGCAATCTGACGACGCAATTCGGCGCCCGACTTGGGAGCCGACAAGAGACCGATTATGTAACCAACAGCGCCGCCTACTACGAGACCTTCCCAAAATCTGCTCATGATCTGTGTTTTACCTCACAATCTAGTTAAGTTTGCTTAGAGCTTTCACTCTTTTACTTGCCCACTTCAGAAAGCGATCTCGCTTCCCGAATGCGCTCTTTTTCTTCCTTGTTACCCTTTGGCTCCAGATAGGCTCTTATACCTGCCATAAAACCGGCACCAAATACTGATGAGTTTTTCTTAGCCTCATCGGCAGCCTTTGTAATGCCGCCCTTAACATCACCGACCTTGCTGCCCACATCGCCGATAGAGCGTTCAGCTCTACCTTTCAGCTCGATTACCGCACCCAAGAGGGTGTCGACTTGTTTGAGGGTGGGTCCAAGCTCTTTGTCCACCGTTCCAAGAAGTCTTTCGAGGGCGGAAAGCGTGCGCTCTGACTGTTTAACCATAGACATAAGGGGCAGGCTGATTAGCATCAGTGAGACAGCCAAAAAGATCAAAGCCACCGCCACCAGTATGTTCAGGCTTCCGGAAATTTGCTCCACGTAAAACTCCTCGTTTCTAGCGATGCTGGAAAGGCATCTGACCGCCGCCCAGTTCGATTTCTTCTCTCTTCTTGGCGGCAGCTAACTTACCGGCAGCCACAGCACGCTTGAAACGCAGTGTTTGCTCCTCGAGAGTGAGCTGGCAATAATTGAGGAAAGAAGCGTAAAGATCGAGGGAATCATCCACGACTTCTCCAAGACGGTCCGGCACGTGCCTGGCGGTCCTCTCTAGATTGCCGCGCAGCTCATTGCCAGATTTAGGAGCGGTCAACAAGGCGATGGCTGCACCGCCGGCTGCTCCGATAAGTAATCCAGCCAACCAGGCGCCCCAACCGGGATTCCGCTCTGACTCGGCGGAAGAAATTTCAACGCTATAGTTCTCGGCTCTGCCCATGAACAAATCTCCGACACGATGTGGACACTGCAGTATAGCACCAAACTAAGGGCTAGACCCAAATAAGAAGCCTAACCTACGTATTCTTTCTCAATCACCTGAAAACGGTCAGCCAGCAAATCGCAGATGTGGTCAGCGATAGCCCGCTTCGGCATGCGCGGCAGACTTTCGCGGGTGCCTTCGGCGGAAAGTATGACAACGGCGTTGTCATCTGATCCAAAGCCGATATCAGGAACTGAAATATCGTTGCCGATAATCATGTCGAGATTCTTGCGTTTCAGCTTCTGAGCGGCATTAGAGAGCAAGGCTTCAGATTCGGCGGCAAAGCCGACAATAACTTGGTCTTTGCGCTTGACGCGGCCAAGCAGGTCGATAATGTCAGGGTTCTTAGTGAGCTCCAAAACCAGGTCTTCCGATTCGGTCTTCTTGATTTTCTGACTAGAGACAGCTAGAGGTCTGAAATCAGCCACAGCTGCGGTCATAACTAGAGCATCACAACCGTCGAATTCAGATTCGACAGCATCTTGCATCTCTTGAGCGGTCTCCACAACCACCACAGGATAAGCTCTTTCAACATCTACTGTTGAAATCAAGGTAACATCGGCACCGCGAGCAAAAGCAGCATCAGCCATAGCTATGCCCATCTTGCCCGAAGAGCGGTTGCCGATGAAGCGCACCGGATCGATGGGTTCGCGCGTGCCCCCGGCTGTGACCAAAACTCGTTTGGTGGAAAGTGTCTGATTGGCAAGGAGGCGCGCTGCCACAGCAGCGATGATAGACTCTACCGCCGCCATCTTGCCGAGACCGACATCGCCGCAAGCCACTTCGCCAAATTCAGGAGAAATTATGTCGTAGCGGTAGCGATTTTCTAGAATGGAAAGATTGTGTTGTGTAGCCGGATGCGCCAGCATGACCGGATTCATAGCCGGAGCCAACATGACCTTGGCCTGCGAGGCTAAAACCATGGTGGTGAGAAGATCGTCGCAAATGCCATTGGCGAGTTTGGCGATGATATCGGCAGTGGCGGGAGCTATCAAGATGAGGTCGCATTTTTTAGCCAGATCGATGTGCTCGGGGCGCCAATTGACAGTCGGCCCATACTGTTCGCAATGGGCTTGGTTGCGGGTGATCGTGGTGAGCGAGAGCGGCGTGATGAACTCTTTGGCATTGGGGGTGAGAACGGCGTGCACATCGGCGCCGGAGCGGCGCAAAAGTGAAGCGATGTCGCAAGCTTTGTAGGCGGCTATACCACCGGTGATGCCAAGCAAAATAGTTTTGTTTTCAAGTGGGCTAAACGATTCAATATTGCTTGCCCTTTTTTTGCTGCCCTTCTTCATACTTGCAAACCTCGCTTGCCCTCAAATTTTCTATTAGTTTGACGCCCCGGCCCAAGCCCCAGCTCTTACTTAGCCTACTTGCTTGCTTTTGACCGTTCTAAACCAGCACCATCGCTTGACAGCCGCCGCCCTTTAAACACCAGCGTCTTCCGGACACCAGATATGTATTATTATGGTTCGGCATAGTTATTGTAGTGCTTAATAGGTTACACGTCATCCATGAAAAAGTTCTATGTCACCACGGCGATTGACTACGTCAACGCAGCCCCTCACATCGGGCATGCCTATGAAAAAATCGCCGCCGACGTCATTGCTCGCTACTATCGCATGCGTGGTTATGATGTGTTCTTTCTTACCGGCACCGACGAGCATGGTTCAAAAGTAGAGAAATCGGCTCTGGCTGCGGGCAAAACCCCTATAGCCTTTTGCGATGAAATCGCTGAGACCTTCAAAAAATCTTGGCTCAACCTGGGCTTGTCCTTCGACTATTTCATCAGAACCACCGAAGAGCGTCATGCCAAAGTGGTGCAAAGCCTCTTTACCAAACTGAAAGAACAGGGGGACATCTATAAGTCCACCTACGAAGGTCTCTATTGCGAAGGCTGTGAAGACTTTCTCAGAGAGCGCGATCTGGACGAAAGCGGCAACTGCCCCAACCATAAAAAGCCGCCACGCAAAATTGCCGAAGAAAACTATTTCTTCAAACTCTCAAAGTACAAACCACTAATCAAAACTTGGCTGGAAGAAAACCCAGAATCTGTGCGCCCCGAAGGACGCCGCAAAGAAGTCTTGAATCAGTTGAACGACCCAGAGTTAACCGATTTTTCAGTCTCGCGTTCGCGCAAATCGCTTAATTGGGGCATCGATATTCCAGGCGATCACGACCAAGTCATTTATGTTTGGATGGATGCCCTCACCAATTACATCACCGGGGCGGGTTATCTCACCGACGGCGAGCACTTCCAAAAGTACTGGCCGGCAGACCTCCATCTCATCGGCAAAGACATCACCAAGTTCCACTCTATCTACTGGATAGCCTTCTTGATGGCGGCAGGAATTCCGCTGCCCAAGCAGATTTATGCCCACGGTTTCATTACGGTGGAAGGACAGAAAATAAGTAAGAGCTTAGGCAATGTCATCGATCCAAATAAATTGGTGGAAGAATTCGGAGCTGATGCCGTGCGCTTCTTCCTCATGAGCGGCACCTCTTTCGATCAAGACGGCGATTTTTCCAGACACGAATTTGTCCGTAAAGTAAATGCCGAACTGGCAAACAATCTCGGCAATCTGCTCAACCGCACCCTCAAACTAATCGAAAACAATCTGGACGGCAAAATACCAGATGCCAAGCCGGAGCACGATTTGAGAGAGAAAGCCAATACCTTGCACGCGGTCTTCGATAGCTGCATGGAAAAGCTGGAATTTGCCAAGGCAGTGGAAGCTATTATGGCCATTCTAGACCAAACCAATAAATACATAAACGACGAAAAACCCTGGACACTCTTCAAAGAAGGCAAAGTCAAAGAAGCCTCGGAAGTGCTTTACACCTCGGTGGAGATGCTCAGAAGAGTGGCTTTTCAAATTTATCCCTTCACACCGAAATTGGCTTCCGATATCTGGTGGCAGCTGGGACATGACGATAATATCGAAGTCTTGGGCGACTCAGATAGACCGGATGGTTTCTTCGATATGATTCCGGTTGGTCAAAAGGTGCGCAACACCGGACCAATATTTATGAGATTAGAAGAAGCAGTAAAGAGCTAAAGACAATCAGCTTGCAGCATCGGGTTTGGCATCGCTTATGGTGGCAAGGGCACTGGTGGCTAAAGCCTCGACCGGCCTAACCTTTGCTTTGCGCCGTTCAAGATCGTTGAACAGCCTATCTAGACTGCCTCGGCCCAGAGCGACCGTGGTGCTGTTCTTACTGGTTAGTTCAGACATGCTATTGATGGAATTTTGGGCCGAATTGATTGACTCGGCGCAGCTACGTAAACTGAGCATAAGTTGCTCTACAGCCAAAGAGATTTTTTGAGCCGATGAATGTTCGTCGCGCTCTTCGCCTAAAAGTCTAATGCCTTCCGATTCCAGTTTGCGTAAAAGTCTATGAGACTGATTGCTTTCTTCTCGCAGTTTGAGCGAAACTTCCTTCAGCTTCGACTGCCAGAGCTTGATACTAGCGGCGGTGAGAGTTTCTTGATCTTGAGTCTCGGCATTCAAACACAAAACCATGAGTTCGTTGGAGACATCGGTGAGACCGGCAAAGCGTTCTTGCAAGTCGCTCAATGTGTCGTTGATTAGACGCACCGATTCATAAGATGACATAGAGCGGTTCATCAGAACCGGGGCGGTCAAAGACATCTCACCCGCCCCGGTCAAAGCTGAATTGATAGCCGATTGAGCCAGGCGGGCGCTGTCTCTAGCTGTATGAGACCACTCTTCCACATGGTAGGCGGTCTGAGCCACACGCGAGAGACTATCGCGGGCATCCTCCAACTCAGAAGGCTGAATATCCAAGGCCACCTCGAGCGATTGGCCCAGTCTATTGAAGGCTTCCGCTATCTCGGCAAATTCGTCGGCGGTTTCGGTGGGCACCCGTGTGTCGAAGCGTCCTCTTTCGATATTGTCGGCGGCATGACGCAAAAGCTCTACCCAAGAAACGACATTGCGGCCAAGGGCGGCATTGAAGAGCGAGACGCAGGCGATGGCCGAAAGTGTACCAAAGATAATTGTGCGCTCCAGCGACTCGATGTTGCGACTGAGATCTTGTAGACGATGCTCAAGCAAAGAGAGCTCGGTCTGCTTCACTTCTTCGATCATGCGGCTGATCTGCATCATGTACTGCTGCCCTTTGCCGAGGCGCACACGGTTGAGAGCCCCTTCTTTATCACCCTTGCGATAGAGTTCGGTGGTCACTTCGAAAGACTTGAGACGCTCCATAATCACCCGGTCTACTTCTTTGATGCGAGACGACTGTTCTTGGTTGTCGGTAAGCAAGGCGGGAAGATCACCGAGAGACTTCTCTGTTTTTTCCATGGAAAATTTATAGCGCTGGAAATAGCTTTCCTGCTCGGTAATGAGATAAGCTCTTTCGTTTGCCGTGGTATCGGCAAGATTGAAAAGCAGCATATTGATCTCAGCCAAAACTTTATGCGAATGCGAGACACTTTTGTGAGCCTCAGTAAGTTTGAGCACGCCAAAGAGAGCGGAGCCGCCCAAAATCAGAACAAAGAGGGCGTTGGCGATAGAGACAACCTTCAACTGCGATCTGATCTTCACCTGCGCCCTCCAGCAAAACTATCTATATCTGTGTCTTTTCTAAGTCTCTAAACCAAATCTATGGGCTTGGGCCAGCGCAAACCAACCAAAAGCAAGAGCAGACCCATGGCAAAGAGCTGCACATAGGGCAAGATGTCTTCGAAACCCCAATAGAAGAAAGAGCTTGGCTCGCAAAGGAACATGCTGGCGATCATTATAGTCACACCGCCGCTGGTGAGTAGGCGAGGAGTGAGAAGATATTTTTTCTCTTCTTCGATTTTGGAAATACCGTTGATATGTCCTTTCACTTGCAGCCGTCCGCTATGATTGCGCACCACTACCTGCAAAGTCAGAGAATCACCATCATTGAGTAAGACCCGCTCTAAAACAACGCGGCGGTCTTCCAAGGTCTTGATTAGGCCGAGTGAACCTCTTGCCTCGGTACGCTCATCGAGATCGGCGGGGGCAGTGGCTCTTACGTCAGCCATTAAAACCAGGGCACCGGGATTGAAGCAAATCGAAATTTCGCTGATGTAATCTGAGACATTGATGGGCAGATGGCCACTATTGGTCAGGCGCAAAAGCACAACTGAAGCGTCGTCGACTATCTGTCCGTCAAAGCGCACCTGCAAATGACGGCGGGCATAGCCTGAGAGCTTCAGTATTGGTTCGCAAGAGAGTACCTTGAAGCTCAAGCGCTTCTTTTTCTGGTTCAGTATCCAAAGATAAATACTGACCATGATACCAATTGTAGTGGCAAGAGGCGCCACCAGCCTGATATCAAATTCCATGAGCAGATCCGCAAAACCAGACCCAGCTTTTATGCCACGAAAGCGCGAGAGCTTATCGCAGAGTCTGATAAAGCAAATCTGAAAACTTATACAGATGACTTAAACAGCAGTTAAGCAGAGGGCTTACGCAAGATGACAAAGCGCTTGAACTGAGCTTCGTTAAACTTGGTTATCGACTCCATTCTCATCAGCCCTGTTTTGCTGTCATTATTGAAGATACGGTCATTGCCCATATAGATTGCCGAATGGGAATAATCGCCCTGTTCGCGATAAGCCAGGATTACATCGCCCGGCTTAACATCACGGGGAGAACTCACCTGGGTGAAGCCGAAGCCGCGCAGCCTCTGTTCGAGACGGTTGACATTGACTTCATCGACATTGTAGCCCCAGGCCTTTTTGATGGCCAGACTGACCGCTTTGGCGCAGGCAACGTCTGGGTCCATATTTGGGAAAAATCTATTGATAGACTGCCCGTTCAGACCAGAGACTGTGTCATCTAGACGATAAAAATCGCGAATTTCACCCTCGGTCCAGCTATGGCGGCGACTGTCGCGACTGCTACCGCGCTCGCCCCCTTCGGGACGATACTGAGCGTATTGAACTGGTTGCATTTCAGACTGCATGTCAGGCGGCATCGGTCGGCGATAGCCGGAGCGCTCGTCGGCATAATCTAAATAGGGATTCTGCATATATAAAGAATCTGGATTGCCCTGAGGCCTGTAGACAGCATCTTGGCGATAGTCTTGCTGATAGGCAAGATGCTCGGGCGGACCGCTGTAATAGCCCCTACTCATCTGACCCATCATCTGGTCATTGACGAACTGACGCAGAGTCCGATCTTCATAATCGAATTCGGGATTATATGAACCGTCAACTGACCGGCCATTGCGGTCGTAAGGAAAGAAATCAGTCATAGGATTTATATTTTCAAGGGAGAGGGGGGTATAAGATTTCAACAGGTTAATCTAATAGCTGGAAATCGACGACACGGTTTCTCCCATGGTCGACCAATTAATGAACCTTTCTTATCTGTGCTCTCTGGTCCGTCCAATCTGTTTCACAAAGCAAACCACTGGAAATTTATGCAGGCAGTTAAACTCCACTTCCCCCTAGCACGGTCCGCAGGCAATCTCTATCTAGCGCAGAGAGCTTTCCCCCATTCAAAAACCTGGGTTGGCCAGGCACAAAATCAGGTGGCCCTAGAGATAAAGGACGATAGCCTCCTGGGACTGGCCTTTTCCTACGATTTCAACGACAAAGAACTGCCAAAAGTAGCAGAAAGCCTTAAGCAGCTAGAGTCTGCCGACTTTTCCATGTGTACATTTTCGAGCGGCGTCCTGGCCGGTCTGGTCGAGAGCGAGCTGGTGGAGCTACGTCTAGATTTTGCCGCCATATCGGGCAAAGACCTGGAAGTAATAGGCAAGATCCAAAGTCTGGAAACAATCTGGCTGACAGGGGCCTCGGTGAGAGACGAACAGCTCCTCTTAATAAAGGACCTGCCCTCATTGACCTCCCTTACTTTGAAGAGCACTTCTTTGACCAGCCACGCCTTGGCCAATCTTTGCAAGGGCTTTGAGAGCCTAAAGCGCCTGCATCTACCGGCATCGATTGACGACAGCGGTCCAGCCTATCTGAGCGAGGGACGCAGCCGCATCAACGAACTAGACCTTTCCTACAGCAAAATCAGCAATTGCTGCGCCCCGCACCTGGCCCAGTTGGGTCTGGAAACTCTTTATCTGAACGACACCGAAATCGGCGATGATGCCCTCAGTGAACTTTCGCAATCAAAAACAATCAAAGTTCTCTTTTTGAACGGCACTTTGATCACTGACAAAGGTCTCAACCACCTGGAAAATCTCACAACCCTGGAACATCTTGAATTGCGCGACACAAGAATCACCGAAATCGGCGCGGCTAGACTGAGAAGCAAGTTAAAAGACTGTGCCGTCTTTAGCTAAGACTTCTTATATTACTGGTTGCTATCGGGCTTGACGAACCAACGCTTGATTCGCGCCCAAAGCGAGCCCTCTTCGCTGCGCACCCGGAAGAGCTTGAAGCGATCTACTTCAAATTTGATCTTGGTCAGCTCAGTTCTATACTCTTCAGTTTTGACGGCTGCAGCCATGGCGCGGTCGGCTTGCGCCTGCAAGTCGGGCAATAAAGCCACCTGGGTCTCGAGCGTTGCAATCTTGGCTCGATCTTCCACTCTATCGGTCAATAGTTTTATTATCGTGTCTTGCGCTTCGATAACCAGACTTCTCAGATTCTCGATTTCTTGAGTGCGATCATCCACATGAGCTTCTATAGGCTTGACGCTTGAGACCAATTCAACCCTATATTGCCGACCTTCTTCATCGGGCTCAGATTCAGATTTGAGCACGTCGACAAAACCTTCGAGCAAATTGACCAGAGCCTTGCGCGAAACCTTATCACTGGCACCAACCATAGTATTGGCAGGCAACTGCTTCAAATTTTCGGTGACATCGGTGGTCTGACAAAGTTCAGCATCAGGACTGGCGTCGAAAGATGCACCACTTTCAACCCCAACTTCTTCCGAAAGTTTGGCTTGTTCTTCGGCGATGGCAATCATCACTTCCTCGGCAGAGAACATCGACTCTTCCACAGCTTGATCAATGAAGGCGTCCATGATGAAATCGCTGCCACCATCGTTGAGTAGTCCCTGATAATCATCCAGATTGGTAGGCGGTAAATTAGCCTGGGGTCCATCTTCTAGAGACTGGGGCTGAATCATTGGCGCGCTCCTGAAGCATTTGAATAATAGATAAAGATTATCGCCAAAAGCGCCGCCTTTGTCCATTCCAACTACTTTATATGCCGAGCATATACAAATTTAGTGCGGTTTGTTCTTCTTGCCCGCGGCAGCTGCATTCTGGGTCGCACCGGCAGTGGTATCGTCTTGTCCGACCGCAAAGAATTTTTCTAAAACCACTCTAGCAAGCGGTGCCGCAGTCGAACCACCGTGACCGCCGTGCTCGACAAAGCAAGCCACGGCAATGCGCGGATTGTCGGCCGGAGCATAGCAAGCAAACCAAGCATGGGTCTTACTGCCGGCTGGAGGGGCTTCCGCCGAACCGGTCTTGCCAGCCACTTCCACATTGCCCAGCCTGGTGGCGCCGCCGGTGCCACTGGCCACAACCGCCTTGAGACCATCGAGAACTACTTTCAAATAGACTGGATTGGTTTTGACTATTTCTGGCTTGGGTGGCGGGATGAGACGATCGCCTATCTTAATGACCAGATGCAGATTAGGCACCTGCCCTTTCATACCTAAACCGGCGAACATACGAGCCGCTTGTACTGGTGTCACCTGCACATAGGTCTGACCGATGGACATGTGCAAGGTATTTCCCGGATACCACTTCTCTTTATAGACCCTGAGCTTCCATTCCGAGTCGGGCACCAAACCTTTGCTCTCATGCCTGAGCTCGACACCGGTGGGACGCCCGGCACCAAATTTCATCGCCCATTCCTTAATTTGCTCGGGCGTCATCTTGAGCGCCATCTGGTAGAAAGCTGAGTCTCTAGACCAAGCCAAACACTTAACCAGGTCAAACAAACCGGTGGTGCCGGTCCAGTCGCCAAAGAAGAAGCCACCAAGAGAGATACCGCCCGAAACATGCAATTTGGTATCAGGCTTGACCGCCTTACTCTCAAGAGCCGCCAAAAGTGTAAAGGCTTTCCAAATAGAACCCGGCGGATAGCCTGATAGAGCGCGGTTAAAGAGAGGATGGTCGGGGGCATTGATGCGCTTCCAAACATCGGGTGTGATGCGCTTGGTAAAGACATTAGGGTCAAAACTTGGGCGCGAAACCATGGTGAGAATCTCGCCGGTGCGCGGGTCGATGGCTACAATAGCACCCGAGCGCTCGCCCAAGGCTTCATAGGCGGCTTTCTGCAATTCCAGATCTAAAGAAAGCACCACCGGCTTGCCGGCAGTAGATTTGCGAGTTATTTGCGGACGAGCCGTTTCAGCCGAGAGCGACTGCCCCATGGCATTGACCCGCACCCTCTGTTCACCGTCTATTCCTCTCAGCTGATCATCGTAAAGACGCTCTACGCCGTCTTGACCGATAACGTCACCCATTTTGCGTCCTTTGCGGCGCTTTAGCTGAGACTGGGTAATCTCGCCGCAATAACCGAGCACATGGGCAGTTACTTCGCCATGGGGATAGCTGCGGCTGACATCCTGCAAGATATCGATGCCTTTGAGAAAGATTTTCTTCTCATAAAACTTACTGACGATCTCCATATCGAGATCTCGCTCAATCACCACCGGCAGTACCGAGCCAGAAGCCTTAGCCTTGAGAAGCGAAGCCAGTATCTTAGGCTCGGGACTGCTCAAAATTGGCGCCAGCCGCCGACTGAGGTCTTGGACATTGTCCAACTGGGCCGGTATTGCCACCATCGATAGAGACTGCTTATTGGTGGCAATCAGGGTGCCGTGTCGGTCATAAATATTACCCCGCGGCGCCCGCAAAAAGGTAACACGGGTGGAGTTCTCCACCGCCTGCCCTTTGTAATAAGGATTTTGGACGATCTGCAACCAGACAAGACGAGCAAGAAGAGCAAGCATGGCCAGGCCAATGACGACAGTGAGAATCACCACTTTCGGGCGGAAGTCTCTCTCACCAAATGAGATAGTCGAGGTTGTGCTTCTGCTCTCGCGGGTAAACATGCTCTTCACCTGTCGAGATAAAGCGAATACTGGAACCAGCCTCGCATCGGAATAAAGAGCACGGGAGCGATGATGCCGCTCAGGAAAGCCTCGGGGAAACTAATCTGTACCAAATGGCTAAATACATCGGGACGTCCAGCTAGATTTAGCTGCAAAGCCATAATCATCTCAGCCAGAAAATTGAGCAAGACAGTCAGAGGTATGCAAAGAAAGGCCGCTTGATTGAAATTGCGCAAAGAAAAATAGCCGGCTATCCAGCCAATAAGAGGATAGCAAACAGGATAGACAGGCATGACCGAGGCAGCCAGGGCGGCAAAAAAAGCACCAATCAAAAGACCGGAAGGCGACCCGGAAAGGAGCTGGCGGATGAAAACAGCGGAGAGACTTGAGACACGCAATTCGTCATTGGTGGCCTTTTCCATACGAGAGCCGAAAGTGAGCCCCCAGACAATAGTCATGGCCATAGGCAGATTGGCGCAAATATCAACAAAGCGAAATTGCGAGAGCAAAGCAAGCTGAATAATCCAAGCCAAATAAACGACAAAGATAGCGACCACTACCTCGGACAATCGTCTTCTTGTGCGGTTGGAAACAAGATACATGCTTCAGCCCTCAAGCGGCGGCAAGACAAGCACATGGGAGAGGTCGTAGCAATTCTCAGTCAACTTGACGTCGATTTCCATCGAAGCACCCTCGGCATCACGCCTTACAGCCACGACACTGCCCACCGGATGATTCTCAGGGAAGGTCCCGGCTTTGCCGAGTGTAACCACTTTGTCACCGACATTGACATTGGTGCCCACCGGCACAAAATCAATGCGGGCGAGATTTTGACTATTGCCTACAAGAATGCCGGTCAAACCCAGACGTGGTATCAAAACACCCAATTTTTGATCAGGATCGGTGATTAATCTGACCACAGCCCCATGACTGTCCACCTTTACCACTTGCCCGACCACACCTGATATCGAGATAACAGCCGAGCCGACAGTGATATGGTCGGCCGAACCTTTATCGATGACCACTTGCTCAAACCAGTTGTCGGCATTGCGCGAAACAACTTCGGCGGCAATGGTTTGCCGCTTGGATTTTTGCTTTAGTTCAAGCAGACTGCGCAAACGGCTTGTATCGCGAGCTTCCTGCTTTAGCCTTGTCATCTCCAGTTCATTTTGAGCTAGTTTTCGCTCTAGAGCCCTAATCTTGGCCGAAGCATCAAAGAGCTGCTCGGCTAAATTTTTAGTCGACTCTACTTGATAGGCGCCTTTAGCAAACAAAGCAGAGGTCCAGGCTTCTGCCGAAAGCACAAAGCCAGAAACAGGCACGGCAACCATGAGGACCAGCATGCCCAGGACTAAATACTCGGTCAAAGACTGAGACTGGCTCTCAAAACTCTCGTTTTGCACGCTACCTCATCAAAGGCTGACTAAGACTTGCGGAACAAACATTGCTCTAAGACCCTGCGATATGTGGGGTCGGTGAGCATCTTACCGGTGCCGATCGCCACAGAAGAAAGCGGATCTTCGGCCACAAAAACAGGCACTTCGGTTTCATGCGAGATAAGCTCATCGAGACCGCTGAGCAGAGCACCACCGCCGGTGAGAAAGATGCCGCGATTGAAAATATCGGCGGCTAGCTCTGGAGGGGTGCGTTCCAAGGTACGTTTCACCGACTCGACAATGGCTTTGAGCGGCTCTTGCATGGCTTCGCGCACTTCGCCGCGGCTGATGGTTATGGTGCAGGGCACATGATTGAGAAGGCTCAAGCCTCTTACATCGAGACGATCATTCTCTGCGGTTCTAAAGGCCGAACCGAGTCTGAATTTGATCTCTTCGGCAGTGCGCTCACCCACGGCTAAACTGTGCACTTTCTTGAGATAAGAAATAATCGCTTCGGTCAGTTCATCACCGGCTATGCGAATCGACTCGTTCACAACAATGCCCGAAAGACTGATGACAGCCACTTCGGTTGTACCGCCGCCGATATCGACGATCATCGAACCGGTTGGTTCGACCACCGGCAAAGAGGCTCCAATAGCAGCAGCCATCGGCTCTTCCGGCAAATAAATCTGCGAGGCGCGGGCATTTTCAGCAGCCGACTTGATGGCAATTTTCTCTACCGAGGTGACACCACTGGGCACGCCAATGGCCATATCGGGGTTTTTGATGCCGCCGGCTCCGGTCACCCTTTCAACAAACTTACGCAGCATGACCTTGGCATGTTCAAGGTCGGCAATGACTCCGTCCTTAAGAGGACGTATGGCTTTGATACCTTGAGGGGTCCTGCCGATCATGGCGCGGGCTTCTTCACCCACCCATCTGACCATATTGGTATTCTCATCAACCGCCACAACCGACGGTTCACGCAGAACCACACCTTTGTCGTGTACATATATAAGGGTATTGGCGGTACCCAGGTCGATACCGATTCCGTGCCAAAAAATATTCTTGAAGAAAGCCACTGACTAACTCCCGTAGGTAAGCAGGATATCCAAAGTCATACTTTTAGAAAGCTGATGGAGACCTGATTGACCTTAAATGCCGCATCACGCCTTAGTCTAACACTATTTGGCTTTCTTGGCGCGAATTCCTAGCACTGCATGTCGCAAGATCGTTATTTCGGAACCATCTTCAAGCTTGAGATGAAAAGCGTCTCCGTCGAACCACTTGATGGTACCGGCAAAACGACTGCTTTTGGCATCAAGAGTCAGGACTTCGACAACGGTTTTCTCTCTTATCAACCGCTGCACTTCCACTAATGAAGGTGTTTTATTTTCGCTCGACATTAGTCGGCAGCATCTCGCGATATCAACTTAGCTTCGATAGACTCGGCGCCATCAGTCGGTTCGATGGTCTGCCTGGTGTTGACCACATAACGGCGACCTTTCCAATTGACTTGACCGCCGCTATGCACCAAATAAGCAGCATGCAGATAAAGGGCGGAAACCGCCAGACAACCATATGGCGTCAAGAAGAAGTGATACCACTTGATGCCGTCGTGGTGACACGATGTGCGTCTCAGCCAGAGCATAAGAGTGCCGAACTGAACAATAAGAAGCAAAGATAGCTGAATGACAAGATTAGTGAACTCGCCGCTTATCCACTGCCAGCCCACATAGCCGAGCCACAACCAGGGCGCCACCACCACTGTATTGATCATGAGCAAGATGACAAGCAAATTACTGGGCTTGCTGTCGATAAAGCTATAGAGATTTTTGGTCCAACCATGCCAGAGACTGACCAAATCGGTGTACATACGCACCGAATAGAGAGTCTTACCGTCGGCTACTTCAATCTTATAACCTTTCTCTTTAAAGACCCGCGCCAAAGCATGGTCTTCTACGATTTCATCACGCACACTGCGGTGCCCGCCCACAGCCAAATAAGAACTGCGACGGCAAAGAATATATTGCCCATGAGCATAGGCTCTGGAATCACGCGGATTGTTGACGGCATGGAAGGGGTCGCCAATGAGGAAGGCGCTAAGCAGAACCGGCATAATCAGACGCTCGGGGAAGCTGCCCAACTCTTGCATGGGCAAGAAAGAAATGAGATCAATCTTGTTTTTGATGCCGTAAGCGACGGCATCGGCAACCGAATTTGGATGATGACAGGTATCGGCATCTGTAAAGACGAACCAATCGCCGGAAGCATAGCCGACGGCATGGGCGAGGGCGTTACATTTGCCTATCCAGCCACTGGGAGCGTCTTTACCTTTGACGAACTTGATGCGGCTGTCACGGGCGGCATAAGAGGCGATGATATCACCGGTGGAGTCAGTGGAACGATCGTCTATTACGACAAGCTCAAAATTGGGATAGTTCTGATTGAGCAAGGACTCGATACAGCGACCGATTTTGCCTTCTTCGTTGCGGGCCGGCACAATCACCGAAACAAGCGGATAGTCTTGCCCTGAAGCATCTCGCCCTAAAGATTGACAGCTCTCAACCGGCTTGAGCTTGAGGTAAAAAGCCAAGGTGAGCCCGTAAAGAGCAATGATGAAGAGGGTATTGAAGAGCATCAAACATAGAAGCATAGAGCTTGCCCGCCTTAGTTATACTCGTAAAAGCCCCGGCCGGTCTTCTTGCCGAGATGCCCGGCGGTGACCAACTGCCTGATCAAAGGACAGGGGCGATACTTTGTATCACCGAAGCCCTCGTAGAGTGTTTCGAGGATATGCAAACATATATCTAGACCAATAAAATCAGCCAGAGCAAGCGGACCCATCGGATGGTTATAACCAAGGGTCATACCTGTATCTATTTCTTTGGCGGTGGAAAGTCCTTCCATGAGGGCGAAGGCCGCTTCATTGATGAGGACTAGACCAAGACGGGTGGTAATGAAGCCGGGAAAATCCTTCGAATGAATGATGGTTTTGCCCAGCTCTTCACCAAAAGCGCGTACTTTAGCGGTTGTTTCTTCAGAAGTATCGAGACCGCTAATCAGCTCGACCAGCTTCATGATATGAGCAGGAGAGAAAAAGTGCATGCCGATGAACTGCTTAGATCTTTTGGTGACGGCAGCCAGGGCGGTTATGGGCAAGCTGGAAGTATTGGAAGCAAAAATCGTCTCTGGCTTACAAATGCGATCTAACCTTTTGAAGAGGTCTCTCTTTATCTCTAAGTTCTCGGCGATTGCTTCGATGACCAAGTCGCTATGCGCGGCCAGCTGCTCGGAAGAGGTTGTGTGAATACGCCCCTTTAGATCTTGGAATTGCTCAACGGTCAAGAAACCTTTGTCAACCGAAGATTTGCCGAACTTTTCCACTGTCTGTACGGCCTTAGCCAACTGCTCTTCCGAAATATCATAGACATTAACGCGAGCACTGGTTTTAGATGCAATGAGGAAGGCAATCGCCGAACCCATGAACCCGCTACCGGCAATAAAGACCGAGGGGAAACTACAAGAGCCTGCCACTGGATACTCCTTATAGACAGACAGAACACACTGACAGGGCTATCGTACCACCCCAAAACCTAGGCTGCCTTAGCAAGCAACACTATGACAACTGTTCAGAAGCTTAGCCGACGGCAGGAAGGTCAACTGGCGCGCCCCCTAAATTGATATAGAAAAATGATCAACTTTCTATAATGAAACTGGGCACGATGAGCCGGGCGCCAGCGAATATACTTTACATACTTTCTTACGGCCTAAACTTACAGCTTAAAAAGGAGAAGAGCATGTTCCAGAAAGTTCTTATCGCCAACCGCTCCGAAATAGCAGTGCGAGTCATTCAGGCTTGCCGAGAACTAGGCATAAAAACTGTAGCGATCTTCTCTGAGCCGGACCGCGAGTCGAAACACGTCAAAATGGCAGACGAGACCTGGCAGTTGAACGGTCAGCCGGCCAGGGTCTACCTTGACGGCGCCCAGATTATCGATATAGCCAAAAGAGCGGGCGCCGATGCTATTCATCCAGGTTATGGTTTTCTTTCTGAGAATGCCGAATTTGCCAAACTTTGCGGCGAAGCAGGCATAAAATTCATCGGACCAAAACCAGAAGTAATTCACAAAATGGGCTCCAAAATCGAATCGAGAAGAGTGATGGAACAAGCAGGTGTGCCGGTGGTTCCAGGTACGACCGATCCGGTTTCCACCGCCGCAGAAGTAATAGCCCTAGGCGAGAAATATGGTTATCCCATCGCCATCAAAGCCAGTGCCGGCGGTGGCGGACGCGGACTGCGGGTGGTCAGGAAAGCCGAAGATGTAGAACAAGCTCTAGCCGGCGCCCAGAGAGAAGGAGCCAGCTATTTTGGTTCAGGCGAAGTCTATGTGGAAAAATATCTTGATCATCCCCGCCACATAGAAGTGCAGATTCTCGCCGACGAAAGCGGTAAGGTCTTGCACCTCTATGAGAGAGACTGTTCTAGCCAGAGAAGACACCAGAAGCTTTTGGAAGAGACACCAGCCCCGCATCTAAGCCAAGACTTGCGCAGAAGACTGACCGAAGCAGCCGTCAAAGGTGCCACCGCCCTTGGTTATACCTCAGCCGGTACTGTAGAGTGTATGGTCTCGGGTGAAGATTTCTACTTCTTGGAAGTAAACACACGCATACAAGTGGAACACCCCATTACTGAAGCCATAACCGGCATAGACATCGTCAAAGAACAGATCAAATTAGCAGCGGGAGCACCGCTTTCCTTCAGCCAGGAGGAAGTGAGCCAACACGGGCATGCCATCGAATGCCGAATCAATGCCGAAGATCCAGCCCGCAATTTTATGCCCAGCCCAGGTACCTTGACCCGCTTCGAATTGCCCCATCATCCTTGGGTGAGAGTAGACACAGCCTGCTACCAGGGTTATCAGATTTTGCCCTTTTATGACTCATTGCTTGCCAAATTAGTGGTCTGGGGAAGAACCAGAGCTGAAGCCATTGAAAGAACCCTCTGCGCCTTGAAGCACTTCAAAATAGAAGGAGTGGCCACCACTATTCCTTTCCATCTGGCAATGCTGGAAGACCAAGGCTTTATAGAAGGCAAAGTCTATACCACCTATGTCGAGCAAGACTTCATGAAGCGCTCGTTCAAGGCGACAGCAGCGCCTGCACCGCAGACGGCCGCCGTCTCACCGACAGGCGAAAACAAAGCACCAGTGCGCGGTGAAGCCCGCAACTTTGAAGTAGACGTCAATCAAAAAGTCTTCAAAGTGCAAGTTACTGAATTGCTTGAAGAAAAGACCACAAGCAAAGTGGCAACCAAGCCGGCTAAAAAGAGTGAGCAAATTCACAGCCACGAAACCGGAAAAATCGAAGCGACAATGCATGGACTGGTCAAGCAAATTGAAGTGGAAACCGGTACGCGGGTGAAGAAAGGGCAAAGACTAGCTATATTCGAAGCCATGAAAATGGAATCGGATATAGTGGCCGATATCGACGGTGCCGTGCAGGAAATCAAAGTAAAAGCCGGTCAGACAGTGGATAACGGCACCCTGCTTTTCGTCCTCGCAAAATAAGGCTGGTAGATTTGAAGCTCAGAATTGGTCAGGGTTACGACATTCACCAACTGGTAGAAGGTCGCAACCTCATGCTCGGCGGTATCAAAATAGATTCAGCCAAAGGCTCGCTTGGACACTCAGACGGCGACGCCCTCTTACATGCCATTATCGATGCCCTTCTTGGTGCTGCGGCCCTGGGGGATATCGGTAAGCATTTTCCACCCAGCGACAATCGCTATAAAGATATCGAAAGCCTCAAGTTGCTGGGCGAAACCCACAGTCTATTGAAAAGCCATGGCTATGAAATTATCAATATCGATACGACGATAATTTTAGAAAAGCCAAAGCTGAGACCTCATATAGAGCCGATACGCCGTTCAATTGCAGAAAATCTAGGTCTTGATCTAGACGCTGTTTCGGTCAAAGCAAAGACAAACGAAAAGCAAGATGCCGCTGGTCAAGAACATGCAGTTGTTTGCCAGGCTGTGGTGCTTATCTGTCAGGGCGCTATGCCCGATAGCAAAGACTGAGTCCATTTGTTGATATGCGGCTCACTGCCCGATTGGCCAAAACTGCCGCTGGTGGAAAGCCCTTGCCCGTGCAAGATCAAAAAAGTGAAGAGATGACCAAGCCATTCAGGATCAAGATCGGCTCTGAGACTGCCTTCATGCTGGGCCGCCTCAATCAGCTGTGAGGGAATCAAGGCCTCGGGTAAGGGTCCTTTTGGAATAAAGAAAACCTTAGCCAGTTCCGGATTGTCTTCGCACCATTTGACACAGTGCAAAATCATCTGGCTGATGCAATCGATGGCTTTCAACCCTGACTGCTGCTTATCTAAGGCGGCGGCAGCAAATTGCCCCCAAGCTTGCACTCTTAATTCAAAGACGATGGACTCTTTCGAATCGAAGTTATAAAAAACCGTGCCTCTGGCAATATCAGCCAGAGCGGCAATGTCATCTATAGATGTATTTTCATAGCCCCTTGTGGCAAATAGTGAAGCCGCCGCAGTCAGTATCTGCTGCCTGGTTTCAAGCCTTTTGCGCTCACGCCTACCTATTGTAATTGACTTCTCTGACATTATTTGCAATTATACCACGATACAATTTTGGACTTAAGTTCAAGATTTTCAAAAATGGGCAGTCAAAAATTTGTTAGTCAAAAAGGAAACACCATGAAAATACTAACCTGGCTTTCAATAATTCCAATAGTGCTTGCATACAATAACACCCAGGTAGAAAAAGATGACTTAACCGATAGGCCCACCATTCAATACGATGAGATTGTCGGTATGGGTCAGGTCAGCGCCCACACTTATCTAGCCCGAGCCCAGGCGGCTTTCAGAAATCAGTCCTATGCCAAAGCCTTAACTCTGGCGCGCAAGACACTTAGTTTAGATGAAGACGAGATAGAAGCACATCTGATCATCGCCCAGGTCTTAGAAAAGAAACTAAGCACCCAGACCGAGAAAGACCCCAAGATGATGGGTGAATGCGTCAGACACTGGCTTGTCGTCTTGAGAGCCGGTACAGGCGAAGAATCTGGAACCAATTACAAGGGCATGGGTGGTATTTTCGACCACCTCTATAAAGATGACGAGCATTACATAACAGCCAGACAGCATCTCAAAAATCTGGTGGGTCGGGCGCCTAAAGCCTGGGAAACAAATGCCCGTTATATGAAAAATGTCCTGGGCATAGAAGCCCAGACAGAAGCCTCGGGAAAAATCATCTCTAAAGTCAAAAAGACTGAAGAGTAAGTAGCAAAAGACCACCGAAAGTACACAAAGAGAAAACCCGCTCGGTGAGCGGGCTCTCTCTTTCTAAGTAGTGAATATCAGAACTTAGTTCTTGAACTTAGCCAGAAGAGTCTCTCTCTTTTTGTTGAATTCAGAAGGCAGTCTAGCTGCCAACTTTTCAAACAATTCCTGGTGCAATTCCAGTTCCTGAGCCCAGAGTTCTTTATCGAGCTTGGTTATTTTCTCAAAGGCTTGGGGAGTGATCTCATCTAGACCATTGAAGTCCATATCTTCAAAAGCAGGCATCAAGCCGATTTCAGTTTCTTGGGCAGAAACTTGACCGCGAACGCGGTTGAAGATCCATTTGAGAACCCGCATGTTTTCGCCAAAGCCTGGCCAGAGGAACTCGCCTTTCTCACCCTGCAAGAACCAGTTGACCCCGTAAATGCGCGGGCGGGATGCAACCGGCACTTTCTCGCCCATGTCGAGCCAGTGCTGGAAGTAAGTGCCCATGTGATAGCCCATGAAAGGCAACATGGCAAAAGGATCACGACGCACTTCGCCAACCTTGCCGATGGCGGCAGCGGTGGTTTCAGAACCCATAGTGGCAGCCATATAGACACCGTCGGCCCAAGTTGCTGCTTCAAAGACAAGCGGCATTGTGGTGCAGCGTCTGCCACCAAATATGAAGGCATCAATCGGCACGCCTTCAGGCTTGTCGAAGTTCTCATCGAGGGCAGGGCATTGACTTACCGGTGCGGTAAAGCGAGCATTAGGATGAGCCGCCTTGCGTCCGCAACCAGGGGTCCAAGGCTGTCCTTGCCAATCAATCAAGTTGGCCGGCGGCTCATCAGTGAGACCTTCCCACCAGACATCACCATCGGCAGTAAGAGCCACATTGGTGAAGACACAATTTTTCTCGATGGTCTCTATGGCATTGGGATTGGTCTTCAAAGAAGTACCGGGAGCGACACCAAAGAATCCGGCTTCGGGATTGATGGCATAGAGCCTGCCATCGGCACCAGGCTTGATCCAGGCGATGTCGTCACCAACGGTGGTGACTTTCCAACCGGGCATAGAAGCAGGCGGAATCAGCATGGCTAGATTGGTCTTACCGCAAGCACTGGGGAAGGCGGCAGCCACATAGCTCTTTTCGCCTTGGGGAGATTCGATGCCGAGGATGAGCATATGCTCAGCCAACCAACCATCTTTTAGACCCATGGAAGAAGCTATGCGCAAGGCGAAGCATTTCTTACCAAGCAGTGCATTACCACCATAGCCGGAGCCATAGGACCAAATTTCTCTGGTCTCAGGGAAATGCACGATGTACTTAGTGTCTTTATTGGAAGGCCAGGAGGAGTCGGTCTCTCCAGGAGCAAGCGGAGCACCCACCGAATGTAAACAGCGGACAAACTGATTGCTATCGCCCAGCCGGTCGAGAACTGCTTTGCCCATGCGGGTCATCACACCCATACTGACCACGACATAGGCCGAGTCGGTTACTTGTACACCGACCTGAGCCAGGGGCGAACCGATAGGTCCCATCGAAAAAGGCATGACATACATGGTGCGACCACGCATACAGCCTTTAAAATGAGCAGTGAGCTTGGCTCTAGCTTCGGCAGGGGCCATCCAGTTATTGGTCGGACCAGCATCTTCTTCCTTTTCAGAACAAATAAAGGTGCGATCTTCCACCCTCGCCACATCAGACTCGTCCGAACGGGCGAGGTAACTACCGGGGCGAAGTTCTGGATTAAGTTTGATTAGCTTGCCTTCAGCCACCATTTCAGCCAGGAGGCGCTCGCGTTCGGCTTCTGAACCATCGCAATAAACAATCCGATCTGGTTCGCACATTTGAGCTACTTCAGCCACAAATGCCTTCACGGCTGCATTCTTTACTTCATATCCGATTTCACGAACTTGACTTTGACTCATCATCTGACTTCCAGGCTTGGCACTGACCATCTCCACTCGAAGCTCCTTTCCCATTTACTGGGCGCCTCCATACTAGAATGACAATAGGTTACCGAATTTGAAGCGCGCGGCCATCCCTCTAAGGGCTTATAGGAACTAGCACTTATATAAGTTATATTGAATGTTAACCATAAGCAGCTATTAATCTTATGGTTGCAGAGGTGGTTGGTCCCAAGTTTGGTAGCTGCCGAGCACTAAGCGCACGTTTCCCGATATTGGATCTTTAATAGGTTTTCCGTCAATGCCGGCACCCCAGACTACGAAATAATAAAGTCCATCGGTGACCACACCAACCGTGCCCGGCGAACCCTGCCAGTCATAAGACGGATGGATAGCCAGATCTGCCACAGCTTGCGGGTTGAGCGAACGGTCGTAGATCACTTTCACCCGATTGCGATTGTATTTGGAATCATCAGGAAAAACAGTCATCGGATTCTCATTGGCTACCTGCAAGTTGGGATCGACATCCGCACCAGGCACCATATAGATGCCAGCATTCATGTAAGGATTGTTGGGAATCAGTATGTTCATCTGACGCAGGGCGATATTGAGTTCGTCACTCTGACCGAAAGTAAGGTTGTATGGGTCTTCGCCCCCGATAGACTGTTCAGGGAAGCGATGATTCATCACTACAAAGTTGTTGAGCCAATCAGCAACAGCTTTCATCTGACGGAACATTTCATTGTCGATGGTCATGAGCATTTCTTTGCGAGCAATCTTTTGCTCGCGGATGGCATCTTCTCTTGCCTTTTTCTGCTCATATTCATGCAATTCAGCTTCGGTACGACGGGCGGTATCGGCGGCAGAACTGCCGCTCTTTTGGCTTTCGTTACTGTTGAAGAGACTGTCGCCCGAAAAGAGCGGCTTCTTAAAAAGCGAGCCGCCGCCCACATTAAAGAGGTCATCAGCATAGACAGACTGGCAGCCCATGCAAAATGCCATTGCTAGTAAAGCTATTTTCTTAGCCAAATGACCTACCGCTATTGCCCTATTAAATTACAGAATACAGGAAAGCTCTTAAAAAATTACAGGCTAGTCCTAATAGGCAAATCGGCCAGCCGAGCTAACATAGAAATATTGACAGAGATGAACGAGCGAAGGTCATCCACTACGGCATAAGCGGCGATCCGCACTTTCCAAATGTGACAGCGGTTGATTGCTTGAGATAGAGTCCTGTCGATACGGTAACTAGATCGTATGAGAAGAGAGGGCGGGTATCCGCCCTCTCAATCTAGATAAAACAGAAAAGGGCGGAGTTTCCTCCGCCCTTTTCTTTAACTCTACTCTAAATGCTTAGATTTAGAAATCACCCATGCCGGCGCCGGCGGGCATTCCAGCATTTTTCTTCTCGTCCGGTACGTCCACCACGAGGGCCTCTGTGGTGAGGAACATAGCAGCGATGGAAGAAGCGTTCTGAATAGCACAACGCTCAACTTTGGCGGGGTCGATGATACCGACTTTAGCCATGTCGACGTATTCGAAAGTCATGGCGTTGAAGCCGATGCCTTCTTTCTGCTCTTTCACACGCTCGACCACTACTTCACCGGGAAGACCGGCGTTATCGGCGATCTGACGAACAGGAGCTTCGAAAGCTTTAACTACGATTTCGAAACCAGTGCGCTCGTCGCCGGAGAGCTTCTCTCTTTCTTTCTCGAGCTTTTTGGAAATGTTGAGAAGAGCTGTACCGCCGCCGGGTACATAACCTTCTTCAACAGCAGCGCGGGTAGCGTTGAGAGCATCTTCCATGCGCAGTTTGCGATCTTTCAATTCGGTTTCGGTAGCAGCGCCGACTTTGATTACGGCAACACCACCAGCCAGTTTGGCCAAGCGCTCTTGCAGTTTTTCTTTGTCGAACTCGCTGTCCGATTCTTCAATCTGACGTTTGATAACGGCTACGCGCTTCTCAACTTCAGCTTTGGTTTCGTTACCAGCAACGATGGTGGTTTTGTCTTTGTTGACACGAACCTGACGAGCTTTACCGAGCATTTCAACAGTGACGTTTTCGAGCTTGGTGCCGGCTTCTTCAGAGACAACCTGACCACCGGTGAGGATGGCGATATCTTTGAGCATTTCTTTTCTGCGATCGCCGAAGCCGGGAGCTTTGACAGCGCAGCAAGGAAGTACTTTGCGGAGGTGGTTGACCACGAGGGTGGCGAGAGCTTCACCTTCTACGTCTTCAGCGATGAGCATGAAAGGACGTCCGGCTCTGGCTACTTTCTCGAGGACCGGTACGAGGTCGGCGAGCAAGTTTACTTTCTTGTCGATGCAGAGGATGTAAGGCTCGTCGAGAACGGCTTCCATCTTCTCTGAATCGGTAACGAAGTAAGCAGAAACGAAACCTTTGTCGAACTGCATGCCTTCGACAACTTCCAATTCAGTGCTGAGAGACTTGGATTCTTCAACGGTGATGACGCCGTCTTTGCCAACTTTCTCCATGGCATCGGCAATGATTTTGCCGGTTTCTTCGTCGTTGCCGGCAGAGATGGTGGCAACTTGAGTGATTTCCATTTTGCCTTCAACTGGCTTAGCCAGTCTCTTAATCTCGGCAACAGCCATTTCGGCGGCTTTGTGGATACCACGACGGAGAACCATCGGGTTAGCACCAGCTGCTACGTTGCGAAGACCTTCTTTGACCATGGCTTGAGCCAACACAGCAGCGGTTGTGGTACCGTCGCCGGCATTGTCATTGGTTCTGGAGCATACTTCGCGGATGAGCTGAGCGCCAGCGTTCTCGAGGTGATCTTCCAGTTCGATTTCTTTAGCGATGGAAACGCCATCATTGATGATCTGGGGAGCGCCGAACTTCTTCTCGAGGACGACGTTTCTGCCGGCCGGTCCGAGGGTCAGTTTGACGGTGTTGGCGACTTGATCAAGACCACGCTCGAGGGATCTGCGAGCCTGTTCGCTGTATACAATCTGTTTAGCCATACTGTTCGATTTCTCCTGAAATTGAAGTTGTATTTGGTGTTCTTAAGAATTAGCCGATAACAGCAAGAATGTCTCTTTCAGCAAGAATGAGATATTCATGACCGTCGATTTTTACTTCGGTTCCGGAGTATTTGGCGAAAAGAACTTTGTCACCCACTTTGACTTCGAGGGGCTGACGGTTGCCTTTCTCATCCAGGCGGCCGGCGCCAACAGCCAGGATTTCGCCCTGCTGCGGCTTCTCTTTGGCGGTGTCGGGAAGGACAATGCCACCCGCTGTTTTCTCTTCGGCTTCGAGTTTCTTGACAACAACCCGGTCGGCCAGCGGTTTGAGTTGAAGCTTAGATGCAGATGCAGTAGCCAAGGTTCTATCCTCCTAGTTTACGAATCTCTGTTCGCAAAAATGTGTAAGACAAACTATTCAAAGCAAAGAGGGCGTCTATCGCCGCACTTCTTTGCACATGGTTCAGTGTATAGAGCAAAAGCCGGTCTGCTCTAGCTTTTGCTATTTTTTTAAGAATTCAGCTAATTAATGGCTTACAGTCCTTTTTTCTTGCCGACAAGAGAGCCGGGCTTGGCTAGCCAGGTGGCATACTCGGGTGTGGCAGTAAGGCGGCTCTGCAGTCTTGACTGCCGCTCCGAAATAACCGACATGCGGGCTTGTTTGGCCAGTTCGTCCCAGTTTAAGCCGCCCTTGTCTTTGTAAGCACCAGTAAGGGCCGACTTCACCCGGTCACGGCCTTCGTACTTGGCAATGTTGAGGGCATGTTCGGCATCACGCATCAAATTCTCAAAACTCTCGGCATTACCAGGGAAAGAAGCAATGCCCACTGAAACAGTAATCAGTCCGATGCCCGGAGCTGGTGACTGCCGTAGCTTCTGCCTCAGTCTATCGGCTACTTCCAAGGCGTTTTCCTGCGAGGTCTCGGGCAGAATCACGGCAAACTCCTCGCCGCCAAAACGCGAAGGAATATCGATATCGCGCAAACCGCCTTTGATCGTCGTGGCAACATGCTTGATGGCATCATCACCTTTCATCTGACCAAGCATGTCGTTAATCTGCGAAAGATGGTCGATATCGACGAGCATGACCGAGAGATTGTGGCTATGCCTTTGCGAGCGTTCCAGCTCTTTGACCAGACAAGACTCGAAATGCACTCGATTGACAAGACCGGTGTGGGCGTCAAGTATAGAGCCGCCGCCACCGGGCGCATGCGAAAGGGCAATATTGAGTGCGCTGGAAACCTGCTCGGCCAGCGACTCCAGCAAATCTTGATGCTCACGGTGAAAGGCGCGAGATTCGGTGGAGAAGACCTCCAAGACGCCGATATTGCGCTCTCCCGCTCTGAGGGGAATGGCTAGGACCGAGGCGAAAGGACGCCCGCTCATAGCTCTAGGCATACCGTGAGGCTCTCTTTGGCCGTCGCCGTATATTTCAGTCTGTCCGGCTTTAAGACAGCTTGCCGCGATGGAGCGGTCGGCCGACATATCGAAATCACTCAGGCTCGGACCATCAAGCCCTTTGAAGGCGGCCAGCTGGAACTTATCACCACTTTCGTCAAGCAAAAGAATGGCACAGGTGGGGGTATTACCCAGCACCAAGGCAGTATCTGCCGCAATTTTCAAAACCGGTCCCACTTCCAAGGCTTTGCTGCTCAAGGCGCAAGAGGTCTTGTAGAGCGTGTTCAAACGTTCTCTTTCATATTCGGAACGTCCAAACAAAATAGAATTTGAAATAGCCGTGGCCACAAGATCGGCAACTTCCTTCAAGAAATCGAGGAAGCCAAGCAATTGCGGATTGCTCACATCAAGCAAAACAGCTCCGACAAGCAGGTTATTGCTTACTAGGGGCAGGGCGATCTGACCACTGGAGGCTTCTTTACGCATGATCATGGCAGAAAAGTCAGGTGCCTGAGCCGGGTCGGCGCAAGCTTGCGCTGCCCGTTTTTGATAAGCCACCTTGAGCAAGCTATCAATGGCAAAGGGCACTACTTTTAGCTGGTCGAGAGAAGAGTCGCTATAACCCTTTGCGGCCATGAGCTTAAAGGTAGTACTCTCGTTGTCGCAAAGGAAAACCGCCACCTTAGCCCCGGCAGCTAGTTCAGTAAAGAGTGTGACTGCGTTATCGAGTACTTCTTTCAACTTCAAAGAAGAGAAAAGACTCTTTTGAAGTTGCAAAAGCCTTGGCAGTATGTTCGATTCGCCTGTCATGCAGTCCCCCTCAAGCCAACAAATCAGATAAAGCTTTACGCCTAATTAGTTAAACATATTTGCCTTTAGTAAACTTGTATCCTTTAACTAACCATTATTCTGATGACAATTATCCAGTTACGGACCTATACCTATAAATGAACACAAACGAAAACGATTTTGATCCTGGCTGTCTCTTTTGCAAAATCGGCAAAGGCGACATTAATGCTGCCTTGGTCGACCAGGATGAGCATTTCTTCGCCATTAGAGACATAAGCCCGCAGGCGCCAACGCACATCCTAGTTATTCCACGGAAACACAGACAAAACATAACGCTGGTAAAAGAGAAAGAACTTCTCGGTCATCTCTTTCAAAAGGCCAGTGAGGTTGCAAAAAAAGAGAATGTGCACGAGAAAGGCTTCAGACTGGTGGTCAACACAGGCGATGAAGGCGGGCAATCTGTCGGGCATTTACACATCCATATATTGGGTGGTCGGCAAATGCTTTGGCCGCCGGGCTAACTGTCCAAGTGTACAAATAGATATACAGCAATAAAACTTCAGCATTTAAGCAAAAGCAGGTTGTTTTATCGGCGCTTGATTTGGGTATTAAGTAATCAAGCAGATGGGGATAGGACAATGGCCACGAAACAATCGACGGATCAAGTTCTCTGGATGGCAGACTGTTACAGCCTGGCGAAGAGATTTCCGAATCCACATACTTGGCTTGCACTACTGGAACCGACAGAGAGAGTCGACGCCGCCAGTATCAATCCATTCCACTATTGGTTATGGATGGAAATCTGGAAGGCTGCTCAGCTATCTGAAGAGAATAGCGAAGCAACAAATATCGACCCGCCTCCGCAAGACAGAAGTGCTGCAGTCGCAACGAAGTAGCGATCTCTAACTCTCTAGGCTGGTGTTGTTTGAAAAGAAAAGGAGGAAGCGATCTTCCTCCTTTTCTTTTTAGTCTTGCACTTACTACCGCTCTCTTACAATCTGAGAGAAGCGGCACCAGAACTTAGGCCCGAACCCACAAGAGTACTGCTTCGGTAACTGGCATTAATTGGGGCGAAAAAAGGTCTTTGACCGCCGCTCAATTCATGATGGGGTACTTCGGTGAGGCCTGCGGCAGTGACGATGCAACGCTTCAAGCGAGCACCGGCTTCAACCCGCGAACCAGGCCAAAGAATAACATCTTCCAACTGAGCACCGGCGCCGACAATAGTGCCTTCGCCCAAGACTACATTGCCCTTCAGTACAACATTGTCTTCCAAAAGACAGTTTGGTCCAATGATGACGTTGGCCATAATCTCTACACCGGGTGCTACCACCGCCGATGGTGCAAGATAGACATTGAAAAAGCCATAAACTATTTTCTTATAGTCTTGCAACTCAGATTTGAGACGGCCCTTGAGCACATCAAAATTTGAAAGCCAGTACTGCTCAATTGTGCCTACATCCGACCAATAAGCTTCAATCTCTACACCCAAAACTTTCTTGCCTTCTTTGACAAGCATGGGGAAGAGTTGGCGGCCAAAGCCGAACTCACCGGTAGCCGGCATATACTGGAAAACTTCCGGCTCAAGAACATAAATGCCGGTGGATGCCAGATCAGAGAGAGCTTCCTCGCGCTTAGGCTTTTCTTGGAAGCCGGTGATAAAACCATCTTCGTCCAGAACAGCGACACCAAAGCGGGTGACATCGTGCACGCGCTTGAGACCAATGCTGGCAAGAGCCCCTTTGCGCTTATGCTCGGCAATGACATAGCCGAGATCGGCATCGGTGAGCAAGTCGCCCATCAAGACTACAAAAGTTCCGTCGCTGAGAAAATCTCGGCAGAATCTAACGCCGCCTGCATCTCCTGAGAGCTTTTCTTCTTGGCGCATTTCGATATTCATATCAAAACGCGAGCCATCACCAAAATACTCCACCAATTTCTCAGGAAGATAATGCAAATTAGCCACAACATCTCTTATGCCGTGATGCTTAAGTAGAGTGAGAATGTGCTCCATTACAGGAATGTTGGCTACCGGCACAAGCGGCTTTGGTAATTGGGTGGTAAGAGGGTCAAGACGCGAACCGACACCGGCCGCCAGCACCATTGCCTTCATCAAAAAGTCTCCGCGAAAACACAGTCCAAAAGAACACTGTTATAAAGTTAACATCCGGCACCCTTGTAAATAGTAAATGCCGGTAAAGCTTTGACTAATTTAAGAAGGTTGAAAAGTGGCAAAACAAGAAAACCAGCCTATTTTGCGGCGAGCAACTCTTTCACTAAAGTAGGTAAACGCTCACTATCTTGACTAAAGAGCGAAGCAGCTCTTGAAAGCCCTTCCATCACACGCGGTGTGGCGGTGCCCCCTCTGGAAGTGAGCGACTCCACCGAAACTTCCAACTGCAAATAGCCGTATATATCGTCTTCGAAGGCTGGAGAGAACTGCTGCCATTCCGAAAGAGTGAGGTCGGTCAGTTGGCGGTGCCGTTTCTTGCAATAGTCGCCCAGGTTTTCCACGACTTCGCGCGCCTTCTCTTGAGGCGTAGCTCTTTCAATCAGATAGTCGACAGCCATCGAGGCATTAGTCAAATCAGAATGAGCCTGAGCCTGCATGCGAGCCAAATTAAACTTAAAGGCCGGCAAAACTGTGGCGGCCACTTCGGTGACAAAGCGCAAATTCTCAACCACATCAACCAGACCAGGCAAACACTCTTTCAAATCACCGGAATAGCTGACAGGCAACCCCTTAAGCTCACAGACAAATTCGCTGAGACGACCACTGAATAAGGCGGTACGGGCGCGCAAAAGTTCGAGCAGCTCGGGGTTTCGCTTGTGGGGCATATTGGGGCTCTTGATTGTCAGAGCCCTCGGTAGACGAACAAAGTCGAACTCTTGAGTAGACCAGAGCAATAGCTCACTGGCTAACTGACTGTAATGAATGCCGCAGATAGCGGCGAAACTGGCAAACTCAACCACAAAGTCGCGATCTGAAACAGCATCAATGCTGTTTTCCACCAAACCATCAAAACCAAGCTCAAAAGCCACCATTTCTCGGTCGATAGGCTTGCTGGTGCCGGCCAAGGAGGCAGCGCCGAGAGGAGAAAGATTGAGCCTCTTATAAAGGTCGGTCAGTCTATCGAAATCACGGGCAAAGCGAGCCTCGTTAGCCAACCAAAAATGCGAAAGCAAAATGGCGCAAGCCGGCTGCATATGAGTATGACCAGGCATAGGCGCGTCCATATCACGCTCGGCCAGCTTGAGCAAAATCTCTCGCACCCTCAGCAGCTTGGCAAAAATTTCTACGACAGCCTGTCTCAAATAGAGCCTAATATTGACAGCTAGCGAGTCATTCGGTGAACGCGCTAGATCAATGACAGCAGCCAGTTCGCCTACCAGTTCATAAAGCCGCCTGCTGATCGACTGATTGATATCGGTATCGAGAGCGGTGAGCAGACAGATGCCGCCGCGGCATTCTTCCATTATGGTCAAAAGACCTTCTTCAACCTTGGTAGCCACTTCTTTAGGTACAATGCCGGTGGCGCCCAACATACGCACATGGGCGATGGAAGAAACCAGGCTGTGATCGCGCAGAGCTTCTTCCACTTCTGGAGTCAACCAGAAGCGCCGAATCTGATGGACATTCTCGGGAAGCCTCGGCAAATGAGTATCGATGAGGGGAGCCGCTATTTGGCCGCCACTACTAGAGATACCATAATAAAGATCGAGAGCGCGCTTGCCGGTTTTCTCTGTCTTATCGCTGATGCCGGTCATATCGTCCTATCAGGCCGCTTTGAAAGAGTCCAACTCCAACTTTTTCTTGATCTGGAGTTGATAACGACTTAGTTCCTGCTGATAGCGCTTTTGCACATCTTGCGAAACTAGACAGTTAGGCTTGAGGCTAGCTTCGTTCAGCCTCTTCTTTTGGTTTTTATCGTTTTTTTTCTTACTCATAATTCGCTTTTCTTTGTTTTTTATTTGAAGGATTTTAAAAGAGACGCCGGACCTATGGCATTTGTTCCATTCAGTCAATTGACAAGCAAACCCACAGGTCGACTTGAAAATTGCTCCCCTCAAGACTTCACATAGAAAACTCAAGCTGAGTCAAAAATAATATATCACATAAGTCATACAAGAGGCTCATAAAAAGCCGGCCTTGCCAAGAGAATCTCTAAACAAGTGAAAGTCAAAAGCAATCGGTTCGAGCTAGCTCTGGGCGGGCTGACTTTCTTGGCCCAGCTTAGGCAAGGCAAAGCTCAATAAACAGGCAAGGAGCATGAAAGCGGCACCGGCATAATATGGACTGGCACTGCCTACTTTCTCAAAGAGGAAACAGCCGACGATTGGTCCGAGTATACGACCGAGGGTGGAAAGAGATTGACCGAGTCCCAAGACACCGCCGACATATTGATGCTCAGCCAACTTTGA
Organism: Obscuribacter phosphatis (SeqCode); assembly: GCA_017303615.1. Lineage (GTDB taxonomy): Bacteria > Cyanobacteriota > Vampirovibrionia > Obscuribacterales > Obscuribacteraceae > Obscuribacter > Obscuribacter phosphatis_A. The sequence continues at coordinate 60,349 of JAFLCK010000014.1, read as the reverse complement.
AATCATACTTTGATTGCAAGGGTTGTTTATGCTTGACCCAATTGAAAGCACGCCGAGAGCGACATAAAGCATAGTGGGATTGCCTGAAAAGGCAACAATTGCTAAACCAATTGCAGTAAGCAGGGTGCCTACTGAAATCAAACCCTTTTCATTATTCTTCTTGGTCAAGCGGCGAATCAAGCCGCCCTGCACCACGATTATCCAGAAACCGATGTAGAGAAACATCCACATGTTCTCACGCGGTCCCCACTGAAACTGCTTCATCGTCAAAAGAACCAAGGTCGCTTCCATATTGGCGAAGGCAAAAGTGGAAACGAAAAATATCAAGAATGAAACTCTCAGCTTGTCGCTATTCAGGGTTTTAAAGATGAATTCAGGCGATAGACCAAAGCGATCTTTGCCGAAGTCGCCGCGATCTTTAGGTTCAGGCAAGAGCATGGCGGTCAAAATCAAGTCGATAAGACTAAAGCCTGCAGCCACTAGACCGACCGTGTGCAGGTCATTGGAGAGATAGCAAACCCCAAGACCAAGCGCCGGTCCGAGCACAAAGCCCAAACCGAAAGCCGCACCAACCAGACCCATGCCTTTGGCTCGGTTTTCTTCGGTGGTGACATCAGAAATATATGCTTGGGCTACAGCAATATTGGCATTGCCAAAGCCAGCAACAATGCGGCTGACAAAAAGCCAAACTAATGAATGCGCAAAGCCCCAAATTAGATAGCCAAAGAAAGAAGCCGCCAAACTGAGGAGCAGAACCGGGCGACGTCCGACTTTATCAGACAGACGCCCCCAGAAGGGAGTAAACAAGAACTGCATGATCGAATAGCTGGCGATTAACCAGCCGACCGTGCTTTCGCTAGCCTGGAGTTCACGGGCATAGGTAGGCAAGATGGGTATGACAAGCCCGAAACCCACCAGGTCGATAAAGACCGTCAGGAATATGAGGAACAGGGCCGATTTGCTGCTTTTCTCTTTCACTTCCACTTATTTGCCTTAGTCGTCGAATAGTCTTTTAGCCGACCTAAATTATCCACCTTAGCATCTAGGACCCTAGGACCGAGTGTTACAGTTTGTAGTGATATTAAGCTTGAGCCGATATCGATGTTTGGTATTCCAAACCAAGGGTAATTAAAAGTAATATAAAGGCGTCGGGAATCTTTTGTTAACTGCGTTGGCGTGACTTACTAGAAAGACTGGCTTAAAGCTGGGCAAAACACATGAAACTCTGTCTGATATGTAACTTTCAGACTGCCGGAGACCAGGATATCTGTCCCAGAGACGGTTCCTCCATGGTCACCGTCGGTGACGATCCCCTTCTCGGGATGGTGGTTGAAGGTCGCTATAAAATTCAATCTGTAATCGGCCAAGGTTCGGCCGGTACCGTCTATAGAGCGGTGCAAGAACTTATCGGACGTGAAGTGGCGGTCAAAGTTCTGCACGACTACCTTGTCTCAGACGATGAATTCATCAAGCGATTCAAACAAGAAGCCAAGGCATCGTCTCGACTGAACCATCCAAACATCATTACTATTTACGACTTCGGAGTAATCCCCCAAGGCGGCGGTAGACCATACATCGCCATGGACTTACTGAACGGTATTCCTCTTTCCGACGTCATTTCAGAAATCAATCACCTCTCGGTGGAAGATTCCATTCCGGTCTTTACCCAGGTCTGCGCTGCTCTAGGAGAAGCGCATCGACAAGGGGTCGTGCACCGAGACATCAAGCCCGAAAATATTGTCTTGGTGGAGCGGGGCGGTCAGAAGAATTTTCCTATCGTGGTCGACTTTGGTATCGCCCGCTTGGTGCAAGAAGAATCGGACCAAGCCAAGATCACCCGCACCGGTACCGTTTGCGGCAGCCCTACATATATGAGCCCCGAGCAGTGCACCTCGAGTAAGGTCGATCATCGCAGCGATATCTATTCTTTCGGCATCGTCATGTACGAAACCCTCACAGGCGAAGTACCTTTCCAGCACGAAGAACTGGTGCGAGTAATGGCCATGCAGTTGTCCGACGCACCCAAACCAATAGACGAGATGCGTCCGGACCTTCCTTTCCCTCCAGATCTGGTGGCTCTGGTCAATAAGACTCTCTCAAAGAGTCCAGCTGATCGTTATCAGACCATGGACGAACTAATAGAAGCCCTGGAAAAAATCTCGCTCGAACCGGAGAAACCAACTCCGACCGTGCAGAGGGAAGCGATGAGAGATACCATCATTCCCGGTCCGCTCGCCCAAGACGATACCTTGCATCCTCGAAAAGAATCCAGGGATATGCTGGGCGCTAGGCCCAACACAAGAGAAATGACCGGCGGCGGACTGGGTTATGAAGCAATGAGTACTACCGGCCCGCAGGAAGCTGTACCACCGCAGCCGGTGCGCACCCAAGCCAGCAATTATGCAGAGCAAGTGCAAGCTTATCGTGAAGCGCAAAGACACGCTGAACATTCCAGCCAACCGGGCGTAACCTTCTCGGCTGGACGCACCGGCAGTGGCGACGGCGGCATGGCCAGAAAAGCCTTGGTTGCACTACCCATAGTAGCAAGCTTGATATTGCTTGGCGCCGTCATTATGTTTGCCACCAATGCCGGCAATGTGCAAGGTTTGCTCTCAGGCAAGCCCGCTGACAGCACCAAATCCGCCACCAAAGAAGACGAAGAAGACGTCGATCAACTGATCAAAGCCGGCAAGTTTTCCAAAGCCTTGACCCTACTTAAGCAAGACAAACAAGAAGGCACACTCAGCGAAGAAGAGATCGGTCAATACGAGCTATGTTGTCTATCTGTAGCAAAACAGCACATGAAAGACAAAAAGTTCAACGATGCCATCAGCTTACTGAAAGAAGTTTCCAGCAAATCTACTTACAGCAAGCAAGCAAAAGACCTGCTCAAGAAAGCCAAGCGCGGACAATCAAAGTAGCTAGGGCGGCAAGCATCGGCTCTTTGCACTGTGGCTTTGGACTTTAGTCTCTAGAGGAAGCCGTCAATCTAGTTTTCAGCAAAAGCTCCGAAAGCACGGAACTTGCTTTGCCTGTCAATGCGAATCTCGTCTTTACTCATCTGCAGAAGAGACTTCATTTGTCTGACTATGGCTTCACCGAGATTTCTGGCAGCCAACTGATGGTCATGATGGGCACCGCCCAAGGGCTCATCAATTACTTCGTCGATGACGCCCAATTGCAAAATCTCGCGAGCAGTCATTTTCATAGCCTGACAGGCATCGGGCACCTTGTCGTTGGAACGCCATAGAATTGAGGCACAGCCTTCGGGCGAAATCACCGAATAAACCGAATGCTCAAGCATCAAAATACGATTAGCAACACCGATAGCAAGGGCGCCGCCGGAGCCGCCCTCGCCGGTAACGACGGCAACCACAGGCACCCTCAGACCAGCAAGTTCAAAAAGATTCTCAGCGATGGCTTGCGCTTGATTGTGCTCCTCGGCAGATAGACCCGGATAGGCACCGGGTGTATCTATCAACGTAAGTATAGGCAGACCGTATTTGTCGGCATGTTTGAAAAGACGCAAAGCTTTTCTGTAACCCTCGGGCTGAGGCATACCAAAGTTACAAGCCTGCTTCTCTTTGATTGAGCGACCTTTCTGGGTGCCTACCGCAACCATATTGATACCACCCAGGTTGAGCAAACCACCAACCATAGCGGCATCGTCTGCACCTTTACGATCACCATGCAGTTCCATAAACTGCGGATCCCAAAGTGAAAAATAATCACGGCTATAAGGTCTCTGACTGTGCCGCGCGATAGCCAAATGATCGATAGGACGCAAGTTAACGTAAAGAGACTTTTTGAGCAAGTTGTACTGCTCTTGCAGCCTGTCGATATCGCCCTCTAGATCTGGATTGTCCCCGAGCTGGCGCTCCAGGGCTTCGATTTGTTGCGCCAGCACCGCCAGCGGTTGCTCAAACTCTAGGGGAACAATCTTTTTCTCTGTACTAGCCATCACTCATTACTCACTTTGCCAGTTACTCACTTTGCCGGTTGTTTAATTTGCCAGCTATTCACGCTGCCAGTTACTCACTTTGCCAACTGTTCACTTTTGACGGCGCCGTTTCTATTGTTTTCGCCTGCACCATTTGCATTGGCTGCATTCTTTCCGGCTTGATTTACATCGTGAAATGAGACCAAGCGCGAAAGTACTTCTTTCAGACGGGCACGCTCAACAACCATGTCAACCTGACCATGCTTGAGCAGATACTCAGCAGTTTGGAAGTCGGCAGGCAGTTTCTGCCTGATGGTCTGCTCAATAACTCGCCTACCGGCGAAGCCGATGCGGGCGCCCGGTTCGGCAATCACTAAGTCGCCGAGCATGGCAAAACTGGCTGTGACACCACCGAATGTTGGTTCGGCCAAGATAGATATGTAGAGCCCACCGGCTTCGTGATACGACTTCAAAGCAGAGCTGGTCTTAGCCATCTGCATCAAGCTGAGAATACCTTCCTGCATCCTGGCGCCGCCGGAACTGGACACCACAATCAAAGGAATCTTGTTGTTGGTAGCTTCTTCAGCCAGTCTAGTTACTTTCTCGCCTACCACCGAACCCATCGAGCCGCCAAAGTGACCAAAGTCCATAGCTCCGAGAGCAACAGGCTGACTATCGATGGCACAAATGCCTGTCAGTACGGCTTCTTTCAGTCCCGATTTACGACAGGCTTCCTTCTGCCTCTTGGCATAAGCTTCAGTGTCGAAAAAATTGAGAGGGTCGGCCGAGGTCATCTCGGCATCGAGTTCGACGAAGCTGCCCGGGTCGGCAATCTGATCGATGCGGTCAAGGGCGCCCACTCTGAAATGATATTGACATTTAGGACAGACCTGTAGATTGGCCCTTAAGTCTTTTGTATAGAGAAGCTCCCGGCACTGAAAACACTGGGTCCAAAGCGCACAGTAATCCTCAGTTGTCAAAGGTAGCTTGATATTCTCTTGAAGCTCTTTGCGCTTCTGGCGGCTGGCAAACCATTCTTTGAGGTCCATAATTAACTTCCTGCCTTATTGGGGAGGTGGCTAAGCAGCAAACGCCGAACCTAGCCGCGCACTCTTTTGGCTTTACGAAACAAGAGGTATGAAGCATGGAATTATACCTTAATATTGAAACCAAACATAAGTAAGGATTCACCGAAGACTTTGCGCCAATATCGTTTCTTTATCGAAGAAGGCAGCCTCAATGAAGCTGAGCCAGGCTCAATCTTGGCTTTACACGACCCCGACTTGGCACACCAGCTGAGCAAGGTGCTCAGATTGCAAGCCGGAGACCCAGTGACGCTTTTGGACAACAGCGGTCGCGCTTGCCATTGCATAATCGAGAGCTTACCGCAAAGGGCTTCTTTGCAAAGAAAGCAGGCTGGCGCCAAGCCAGTCCGCAAGCCGCTAGACGTTGCAAGTAGAGCCGGTCAACCAGAACCACTTCGCTTTCGTATTGCCTCAGTCAAGGACGACTGCAATGCCGAAGGTCGGCTTGCAGAAAAAACTGACCTTAGTAGACCAAAGATTTTGATATTGCTACCAGTGATCAAGCCGGCAAGATTCGAATGGGCGCTCGAGAAACTTACCGAAGTAGGTGTCGATATCGTGCAACCAACCATTTGCAATCGTAGTGTTCATCAAGATTTCAATAAAGCGGACAACGAATCAAAATTTCTTCGATGGCATTCGATTATCAAAGAAGCCGCCGAACAGTGCGAACGGAACAGACTGCCCATACTGCGTCCGATAAAAAAAATAACACAAGCCATTAAGGACGAAAGCGAGTCAAACAGCCGCGATCAGCTTCTACTATTGCATTTGAGTGAAAGAAGTAACGCACCAGATATGGTTACAGCATTATCGGCGCTTTGCAACCCCAAAACTAGCAAGAGTGCAACTTTGGTGGTCGCACTAGGACCAGAAGGTGGGCTGGATTCAAGCGAAGTCGCGCTCTTAGAAATGAGCGGTTTCTCGCCTGTGAGTCTGGGACAAAATATCTTGAGAGCTGAAACCGCGGCGATCGTCGCGATAGCCACGGCCGCCCAAACACTGACAAAAATGAGCAAATACTAAGGTTTTTGCGGGCACCATTTTCAATATCACGCCACCTGTGCCCGACAAATATTTTTTATAGATACCAGGAACAAATTTCGACATAGCCCAGTCGTAGTTTTCTATATACAACCCACCCACTGACAAATGACACCAAAGGCAGTACCGCTGAGAAAAATTTTCTGTAGAGACTTGACAAACAGATCCTGTGCGAGAGTTAATAGTAGGCGTTAAGATTTGGCATCGTATTTGATGCCTGCCTTCAACGAACCGAAACCAAAACCAGTTCGGAAAGCACTTTTTCGACTGCCCAGCTTAGGTCTGTATTAAAGATAAAGAGACCAGCGGGGCTCTGCTAAATATGCGCAAATGAACCCTTCCCCATATCAAGGATATTCGAGCGACGTGGCTGCCAATCTGGCAAAAGTGAACGATGTTATCAACTTGAACGGAGTTAGCCCGGTCAAGCTGATCGCCGTAACTAAGCACGCCTCAATTAATCAATTGGAAGAAGCACACAGACTGGGAGTGCGTGACTTCGGTGAAAGCAAAATTCAGGACGCCCTAAAGAAGAGAGCTGAACTTTCGCCTGAACTTATCGAAAACATTCGCTGGCACTTTATCGGACATTTGCAAACGAATAAGGCAAAACAAGCCGTCGGCAACTTTGCTCTCATTCATTCAATCGACTCCTTGAGACTAGCCAAAGAAGTTTCTCGTATTGCCGAGAGCAAGAATTCGGTGCAAGCCATCCTCTTGCAAGTAAAGATGCAGGAAGACGAGAACAAAGGTGGCTTCTCACCGGCAGAACTAAATGACTGCATGCCCGAACTCCTTTCCCTTAAAGGACTGCAAATTCAAGGGCTGATGACTATTTCTCCCCTTAGTGACGATGCAACAATTTGGTGCAAAAGCTTCATCGGACTCAAGCAACTCCGCGATGAACTTGCTCTGAAATTCAAAATCGAATTGCAGGAGCTATCTATGGGCATGAGCGACGACTGGCGTGATGCCATCAAATACGGTTCCACAATGATTCGATTAGGAAGAGCAATCTTCGGAAATTAGCAAAAAGTTTTATCAGACAAAATAAGAGTAGGGATTAGGTAGAGACATTTATATTTAGGACCGCAGGGTAAGGAGGAAGGCAGTGAGCATAGTACAAAAGTTCAAGAGCTTTTGGTTTGGACCGGCAGACAATTACGAGCGTGAAGATTTCGAAGATCTTTTCGAAACTTCCGACGATGTTTATGCAACAAATGGTCAGCTCGCTCTCGACGCGGCGCCGGCAGAAACAGTAATGCCGACCAGACAGCCGCAAGTGAGCATGGGACCAAGCATCGGAAGCGGTGCTAAAGTTTTGGAGCATCCAAATGCCCAACCCATGAGTGAAGTTCTGGTAATTGAACCCAGACAGTTCGAAGAATCAGTTGACATTGTCGAGCACCTAAGAGGACGGAAATCTGTACTTCTGAACCTTCACATGCTGGATAATGAGCAATCGCAACGGATAGTAGACTTCCTTTCCGGCGCATGCTGGGCTATTGATGGCCACCAGCAGAGAATCGGCGACGGCGTCTTCCTATTTGCTCCCGCCAGCGTAACAATAAGCTCTGAGTCAAACTCCTCAAAAGCTATCAAAGAAGCTTTCTGGAATAAGGCACAGCCAATCTAACGCCCAGCGTTGATAGTTAGAGAAAAGGGAGGTCTTCTTGGAAGACCTCCCTTTTCATTTGAAGAATTTACAAAAGGAGAAGAGCAAATGAGTCTCGCTCTTCTCCTTTTGTATAGAGAGCGACATTAGCACGGCTGCCAAGAGGGAATTGAACTTTTTCTTCAAAAATTACGTCTATGTATTTGTATCCACAAACTTGGTTGCAAGAAATTTTCGAAAATTTCTTGCACAATTGACGAGGTGCAATAAGATGAGAGAAAAATCTCAAAATAATGGAAATGGGACAAGAAAAAAGCGCAATGGCACGGCTCTCTCCTTGGTACACCGGTATTTAGCCAAACTTCCAACGGAATGTATCTTTACGACTCGCGACCTACTACCGCTCGTACAATTCAGAGCATCACTCGATTCTTTCTTGAGTAGAGAAGTAAAATCCGGCAACCTTGAAAGGTTGGCTTGGGGCGTATTTCGTAAAAATAGCCGCGGAAACAAAATGGTCTCGGAGGAAAGAATCGCCGGACTGAAAAGAAAAGCCTTCGCTGGAAAACTAGCAAGCACAGAAAACTCGAGAAAAGCTCTGGCGGAAGATATTGCATACACAGGCGAGAACAGAGACTTCAAGAAGCGAAGAAGAATCTATTTGCTGAGCCTTGCAGGTGGCTCAAACTTCAAAATCAAACAGATTCTTTGGGCGACTAAAAGCAGAGGACCTCGCCTTAGGGTTGCCAGGTCGAAAATGAAAGCAATTGGCAATAGAAAGATGATTCTTGGAGAAACAAAGGTTGGACAAAAGCTTAGAGACCTGTGGCTAATGAAAAAAAAATTCTGCCAGAAGAAGCACGTGATGGAATTCTGGAACTCGCTAACTAGAGCTGAAAGAGCATGCGTAGCCGCGTACAAAAAATACATTCCTCAATGGCTGACAGAAATGCTTCCGCCTATGCCTACTGAAGCCCTTTTGATTCTGGTAGATGCGCCACAACTCAAGAAAACAAATAAAGCGAAACAATACATGAAGCCTGGAAATCGTTTGCTGGTGTAGATTGTCTATACTGCGCAGCGTTTCTAGAGTTTCAAAATGCTCTAGTGAACCACTGCCAAGGTGAAGTGGCGTTACCGTTGACATAGATGCTGAAATGCAGATGCGGTCCGTTAGCGCGTCCGGTCTGTCCGATGGCGCCGATCTGCTCGCCAGCTTTGACAAGTTGCCCTTCTTTGACCAAAACTTTGTTGAGATGAATGTAGAAAGAGACAACGCCTTGTCCGTGGTCGATAGCTACGGTATTGCCGTGCAACTTGAATCCTTTGGAAACAGCTAAAACAATCTTGCCAGGGGCGCAAGCCTTGACCGGAGAACCCAACCAGCCTGCGTAGTCTAGACCGCTGTGGAAATAATCATCTAAGAGCTTTCCATTAACAATGCGCCGCAGTCCAAAACCGGCTGAAACTCTTGCGCTTGAAGGAGCAGTAAAGTTACCTGACCAATAGCGCTTCTCAGAAGCAGTCTTCTTTGCCCTATCGACTGCCTCTTCTTCGCCAGGCGCAGTATTGAAATTATTCTTTGAAGGAGGGAGGGTCATTCTTTGCACGGGATACTTTGCATCGACTACAGTTAATGGCGCAGAAAATTCAGTACCAGATAACTTGACCTGCTTAGTCCCGGTCTTAAGCAGCACCGGCACCGAGATGAGTCCTCTATAGCGGCGGATCTCACTAGCTGTATCAGCTTCTGCAAAAAGTGGATATTTCTGAGAATTGAATTCCACCACTGGTAGTGTCAAGGCCGGTCCTTGGTAGATTGCTTCAACTACCTCACCTTGCTTGACTTTGCTACTGGATAACTTAAATATCGCCTGACTATTCGAGCTACTTTCACCATCTTGGGCAACGCCTTCATTCTGAGCGACATACTGAGGCGCAGAACCAGACTTGATTCCTTTGGCCTCACTGGTCAAGGGAGCGACAAACTGCCATGAAGATGCGAGAGCAATGAGAATCGCAGCCTTCAACTGGCGCCCATCCAAGAGCCTAAATGGAGTTACAAAACGAACCATCTTGAAAGTGTGTGCAAATGAAACCAATTTGAATAATCCTGCGGACCAAGCCAGATGTGACTGAAATCTGGAATCTGCACTCTAGAATTACCAAACTAGAAAATAACGACTAGAACATAAAGACTAGAACGTAAAAACTGAAGGCTAAAACTAGAAGCTAGAGTCCATAACAGTCAAATTGTACTAGCTTCTTCGAATTATGGCAGTCCAAAAACTGAGCGAGGCTGGCAACATTCGAAGAGTCTTGGACCACTTGCACGGTCTCAAAATAAAAACATCACAAGCGCTAACTTAAGGCTTAAAACGCGAACGTAAAGATTAAGGCGAGAACTTAACGCAGGATCTTAATTCAAGACTTAAAACAGAATCTTAATTCGAGACCTAAACCAGGACCTCAGAGCATCGCCCCGAATCAAGACCGAAAACCAAGACCGCAAACCGAGACCACAAACCATTAGCCAAATAAGCCGCCCGAACCTAGAGTTTGTGGTTCGGACGGACATTAGTTGCAGGTTCCTATCAAAGAGGGCACGCCTGCTCGGGTTTACTTCCCTGAGTTTGGCACCAGGCGATCAATCGCCTCTTTCAAGGCTTCGATTTTGTCGATGGGAAGTGCGATGCCTTTTTTGGTTGGCTTCTCATCTTGGTCTTTATCGACATACCACTCACGGATATGAAGATACTTGGTTCCACGATATTCGCCGATATAGACGTTTATGGTCTCACCACGGGCTTTCTCGTGAATAGTAATTCTTTCTTCCAAGGCTTGCTCCTCCGATCGAAAATAATAGGTCCCGGATATACAGATGCCACGATGTAGTAAAAATCCAACAGATCTAATAAGAAGTATAGTTAAATTCTTGAATAATAAAAGAATGTATTAAAGAGAGACACATTTATCAGCCACCTGATAGCCCCACTGGACGATATACAGTAAACTCCTAAGGGGCTGCTAGACACCCCTCGGCGGGCACTGAACAAAGCTTGGTTGGGGAGGGAAGCAAAACACTTCCCAATTAGCAAGAAAGAGGTCTAAGCCCTCATTAGGCGTCGCAAACAAGGCTGATAAATCTTGCGATTTAGGCTTATCGGTCAAGTCGGGTACAAGTGGCACAGTTCATAGACCAGGTAGAAATTGAAATTCAGTCAGGCGACGGCGGCAATGGCTCGATCAACTGGCGCAGAGAAAAGTATGAACCGATGGGAGGACCCGCCGGCGGCAACGGTGGGCGAGGCGGCAGCGTCTACATAGAAGCCACGTCAGATCTCAACACCCTATTAGATTTTCGATTCAAGAACAAATTTCTAGCTGAGCCAGGGCAGAAGGGCGGTCCGAAAAACCGCCATGGCAAAGCCGGACCCGACGTAATTATCCGCGTACCGGTGGGCACACAAGTTAGAGATGTCGACCTAGACAAAGAAATAGCTGACCTCACCGAAGCTGGTGAAAAAGTGTTGGTGGCAGAGGGTGGCATGGGAGGAAGAGGCAACACCGAGCTTGCCTCTTCAACCAGAAGGGCGCCGCATTTCTGCGAGCCGGGACAGCCAGGAGTGCAGAGGCGCCTGCAGCTGACTTTGAAGTTGCTTGCCGATGTCGGCATAATCGGACTGCCAAATGCCGGCAAGTCGACACTTCTATCGGCTTTGACCAGAGCCAAGCCCAAAATTGCCGACTATCCTTTCTCGACCTTGGAACCAAATCTAGGCGTGGCGCGCACTGAAAGCGGCGATGGCTTCGTCCTGGCCGACATACCAGGATTAATCGAGGGCGCCTCGCAGGGTGTAGGCTTGGGGCACAATTTCCTCAGGCACATCGAAAGAACAAGATTGCTCGTCCACATGGTCGACGGACAAAGCGAAGACCTAGAGAAAGACCTTGCCACGATAGACCGTGAATTGATGCTTTATAGCCCTGATTTGGCCAAATTGCCTCAACTGGTGGCGATTAACAAATGCGATATGTTGCCTCCCGAGACAATAGACGAGCTTAAAGCCAAGGTGACAGCCTACTTTGAAGCTAAAGAAGAGCATGCAGGCAGTCGGGGTTCGTCCGAGGCAAACATCTTTTGTATCTCAGCTTATAGCCACATCGGACTTGCGCCTTTGGCAAAAACCATAGCCGATATGATCGAACAGATTAAGGAAGCGGAAAAACAAGACAAGCAACCCAAGCGCATCTTCGTCGATGAAAAAGCTTATGACCATGGAGACAGCTCTTTTGCCGTCTATCGCAAAAGCGGCGTCTTTGTCGTGGAAGGCGACCGGGCCGGGCGCCTGGTGCAAGTTACCGATATGAAAGATCCAGACTCTCTCTTTAGCTTGTTCCAAAGACTGAGGGCCATGGGTGTGATCGATGCCCTGATAAACGAAGGGGTTACACCCGGCGCCGAAGTAGTCATAAACGGCTTTAGCTTCACCTACGGTGAAGGTCTGAACTAACTTGCAGCGGTAATGACTAAGAAAAAGAAGAGGCGACTTTAATCGCCTCTTCTAAAATTACAGCTTATCTAGAATCAGACTTCCTAGAATCATTTTCTAGAGCCAGACCAGCTTTAGTCACCTAGCCAGAATCAGCTTGCCAGAAGCAGCTTGCAAGAATCAGCCTGCAAGCATCAGATTAAGCAGCTACCCACAAGCCGAGACTTTTGGCTATTTAGCTTTGACAGCTTCAGCTATTTCTTTTTCGAGCTTTTTGAAGTCAGCTTTGACTTTTTGAGCAGCCTTGCGCTCTTTTCTCTTGACTACCTTGGCAGCTCTCTTCATACCCTTCTGCTGGGCCATGACTGTATCCTCCAGTGCAATAATTTCATCAGATGAGCGCTCAATATTACCAGATAGGTTGAAGGCTGACAGCCGCCATCAACATTTTGATAAAGGAGCTTTACTCAGCCGCTTAAGGTCAAAGCTGAACTATAGCTCAATCAAAGCTCTATCAAAAAGATCTCAAACCCAGAGATTGCCTAGATACTTTATTGAGCCGCGGGTGGCTTTGGGCAGCGAATCGATAACTATGCGCCCGACCGGCGGAAATAGAGTGATCTTGTCTAGTTCATCCAGGGGCATGTACTCGACACCGGCTAAAACAGGCTCGTCACCAACGCGCAGCTCGCCGCCGACCACATGAGCAGTGAGGTAAACATTGACTATATGTCTTGATCGATCCGGGGCAATCGCTTCAGAAAGGAAAACCAGATCGTCGACTTCGATGTCTAAGCCAGTCTCTTCCTGGATTTCGCGTACAGCACATTCAAAAAAGGTTTCGCCGTATTCCAGTCGACCACCGGGAAGAACCCAGTATTGCCTATTCCCCTTGCGATGTTTGACCAAAAGGATCTTTTGGTCGGCAGTAGTGACTATTACCGAAACCCTCGTGGTTGGTATGGTCTGAATCGGCTTTTTCTTGAATCTCGTTCTTGGCAAAACGCTAATTTCTGTGTCTGCTGGGGAATTTACTTGGTCTAACCAATGGAGACCGCGAGTTATTGGCAAACTGTTTTCTATTTACTAGTTGCTATTTACTAGCCACCGTTTACTGAAACAACTCGTAGATATTCTAAGACAATTTTGCCCATAAATAAATATATATTTAGGCAGCGCTCACACCCCCGCAAGAAATAGCCTAATGGACTGCGGAAGACATACCGGACATCAAGCAGAAATCAAGAGTACAGAAATTCAGGTCTCGGGGCGGCAATAATGCAAGTTTCGAAGGACCTGAGCCAGAGTCAAGTTTGAAATAAGCACGCTGGAACCAGAACCGAAAACCATACAACAGGCAAATATGTTTAGGTATCTAAACCCTGCCTGCTATTGCCGGTTCGGTCCGGGTTGGCTCTGATATCTTTAGTCAGGTAGTTTCAGCGATTAAGCGAGTAAGTAAATGTCTACGCAGGACCTCGAAAAGAATATCGCCGATTTGGAATCTTCGGCACTTTCAGCAATTGCAAAAGCAGATTCACTTGAGAACCTTGAGCAGGTTAGGCTCAATCTATTGGGACAGAAAGGTGAACTGACCGGCATTTTGAGAGGACTCTCCGCTCTCGACAAAAGTGAAAGACCGCGCATCGGTCAATTAGCTAATGTGGTCAAGGTCAAAATTGAAGAGGCTCACGAAGGCCGCAAAGAAGCCTTGTTTCAGAGCCATATCGACTCCAAACTAAAGGCTGAAGCCCTTGATGTAACCGCCCCGGGCAGAGTCAGAGCCCTTGGTCATGTGCACCCACTCAGCCAAATTAGAGAAGAAATTCTCAGCGTCTTCTACAGCATGGGCTTCGAAGTGGCTGACGGTCCGGAAATCGAGTCAGACTATTACAACTTCGACGCCCTCAACACACCGGCATCGCACCCGGCGCGCGACGAGCAAGATACCTTCTATACAAATTTGGGCGCCAACGTGCTCTTGCGCAGCCAGACTTCTACAGTGCAAATCAGAGTCATGGAAAAGAACCCGCCGCCTTTGCGCATTGTCGCCCCGGGCCGGGTCTATCGCAATGAAGAGGTGAACGCCCGCAAATATCCACTCTTCCACCAGGTAGAGGGACTTTTGATCGATAAAGATGTTACTTTCGGACAGCTGAAGGGCACGCTCACAGCTTTTATCCAGGCTCTTTTCAAAAAGCCTCTCAAGACCCGCTTTCGCCCCGATTTCTTTCCCTTCACCGAGCCCAGCGCCGAATTGGATAGCCAATGTCCTTTCTGCAGCGGCAAAGGCTGCAAGACCTGCGGAGGCCGTGGTTGGTTGGAGCTTCTCGGCTGCGGCATGGTCGACCCCAATGTTCTCAAAGGCGCCGGTATAGATCCGGAAGAATGGTCGGGCTTTGCCTTCGGCATGGGTCTAGAGCGCCTGGCCATGCTGAAATACGGCGTTAACGACATAAGACACTTTTACACCAACGACCTGCGTTTTCTAGAGCAGTTCTAACGGGAGACAAGCAATGAAAGTAAGCCTGGATTGGCTAAATAGCGACTATGTGGATCTAAGCGATCTAAGCCATGAGCAAGTGGCCGAAAAACTGACCATGGGCGCCTTCGAAGTCGAAGAAGTGACCGTACACGGCAGCGATCTGGAAGGTCCCGTGGTAGTGGGCGAGATTCTAGAAATTCATCAGCATCCCAATGCCGACAAAATAAGACTAACCCGCACAAGAGTCAAGGCTGGAGACGAGCCGCTCGATATTGTCTGCGGTGCGCAAAATATCGAAGTCGGTCAAATAATTCCAGTAGCCCTGCCCGGCGCCAAAGTGGTCAATCGACACGACGGCAGTCCGTTGCCCATTAAGGCTTCGGCAATCAGAGGGGTGAAATCGAACGGCATGCTTTGTTCGGCAGCCGAACTTGGTATCGCCTGCGATGACAAGTTCGGGGAAGGCATTTTGGTCTTGGCCGACAAAGATTCCCCCAAGAAGTCAGGTTTTACCCTGGGCGCCGATGCCAGAGAACTTTTGCAGATCAAGCCTGACCATATAATGCATGTAGAGCCCCGTTCAAATAGAGGCGACGCCCTCTGCGTTGCCGGTCTGGCCCGCGAAATTGCCGCGCTCTTCAATAGACCGCTGAAACAGCCGACCTGGAACCTCGAACAATATGAGAACAAAGAGGCGAAAGTTGGCACCATAAATAGTGTCAAACTCGAAAACGAAGAAGACTGCCCATTCTTCAGCTTGATTCCCATCAAGGGCGTCAAAGTTGGTCCCTCTATTCCTGAAATCAGTAAAAGACTCGAAGCCATCGGTGTAAGACCGGTCAACAATGTAGTCGACATCACCAACTATGTCATGCACGAACTTGGACAGCCCCTGCATGCTTACGACGCAGCCAAGTTGAGCGGCAGCAGCATGGCTGTAAGAAGAGCCCGCGCCGGTGAAAAGCTAACCACCCTCGATGAGAAGGTGAGGGAATTAACACCAGAAGTGATGCTGATCGTTGATGATGATACCGCCATCGGTGTGGCCGGCATAATGGGCGGCAAAGATTCCGAAATATCGGACAGCACCACAGACATCTATTTAGAAGCAGCCTGCTTCAGCCAGGCGGTGGTGCGCCGCGGTTCCAGACTGCTTGGACTGTCATCAGACGCCAGCTTGCGCTTCGAAAGACGGGTCGATGTGGCCTCAGTCTTCCACGCCGCCCGCCGCGCCGCCTATCTTATTGCTCACTACTGCGGCGCCTCTGGCCCGGCGCAAGTGGGCAAAGCTATGATGGCCGGCTCGGACAAAGTAAGCGATGTGTACCTCACTCTGCGACTTTCAGCAGTGAAGAGACTGCTTGATATAGAAGTGACTGCCGAAAGAGTGAGAGAACTTTTGAGTCCTTTGGGCTTTATGGTTGAAGCCGGCGAAAGCGGACAGCTCAAGATAGCGGTGCCGAGCTTTAGACAAGCCGATGTCACTCGCGAAATAGACCTAATCGAAGAAATTTGTCGCTTGAACGGTTATGACGCAATTGCAGCCACCATGCCAAAAGGTATTGTATGCCGCCAAGCCAAAGACGATACCCTTGTAAAGGCGCAAAGCGCGCTTGTCGGCATGGGTCTGAGCGAGGCTTGGTGTTCCAGCCTGGTGCCAGCCAGCGAAAACGGCATCAATGAAGATTATTTGGTGCAGGTACTCAACCCCCTCTCGAAAGATCACCAATACTTGCGCCAGAGCCTAGTGCCTGGGCTGGTGCATGCCCTGGCCCATAACCTTGATAGAGGGCAAAAGAAAGTCGCACTCTTTGAAAGTGGTCGTGTCTATTTCAAAGAATGGGAAGAGCCGGCGCCTGATAATAAAACAGATAATAACCAAGAGCGCAGCGCCAAACTCTTTGCCAAAGAAATTAATCGCCTGGCAGCCATCATTTGTCAGGCTGATAAACAGAGCAGCGAAAAAGCTGATTTTTATGCGATGAAAGGCGTTTTGGAAAACCTTTTGTCTGGGCTGGCCATTAGCCTGGCCGCCGATAAAGTAAATTGGCAAGCGGCTTCGGTACCTGGTTTGCATCCTTTCAGATGCGCCGCCCTGGCACTCAATCGCCCGCCCAAGAAAGGCAGCGACCACAGCGACAAAGTGGGAATCTTTGGCAATCCTATGGTTTTGGGCTATGTCGGTCAGATCCATCCGAGCTACGCTCATGCCATGGGCATCAAAGAAGAAGCCTTTGTTTTTGAAATAGACCTGGATCGCATCGGAGCCGAAAGAAAAGCGGCAAAATTCTCTGAAATTGCCAACACCCCAAGCATGGTGCGAGACCTGACAATTGACTTCAGCAAAGAAGTGCTTGAAAAGCAGAACGACATTAATCATCAAAATATAGTGCGACTGATTATGCGCTCCGGCTCCAAAAATCTTGTTGACGTTCAACTTGTCAGTGTTTATCAGTCAGAGGGCGCCGCTCACACTTACAGGCTCACTTTCCAGAATCCTTCCGAAACCCTGACCGGCGAAGAAGTAGACAACTTGGTGAAAGAAGTTAAGAGCCAACTGACCAAACAATTGAATGCAAGCTTCCGCGCTTGACGTCAACTAAATAAATCTTGTAAGAAATTTGAAGCGCGATCATTTAGACTTTGATTGTGTATTTGCCTTCTGGCGACGATGGCGGGGGTTGCAAAGCGACCATTCGCAAATTGCTTTCGGTTTAGGGCAAATTTAGGGCCGATTGGTGGGTATAAAAGAAACACCAAAAATCAATCTATTTGTAGGAAGGGATAAGCGCATTTCATGTTCAGAATGAAATTCCGAAGCAATTTCGTAGGAATTGGGGCTCTGGTCGTGGGAGCCGGTCTGATCGGTTCAATGCAGATGAATCCAGTTTTCTCAGGGAAAGACTTCCTACAAGACTTGCCGGCTCTATACATCGCCCCCTCCCTCATTTTGGTACCGCTGCTTTTTGCCTTCGTCCACTACCGCGCTGTACCTTTCATCCAGCAAGTGAGCGCCTTCCTGGTCACATTAGCCTTTGTAGGCCTTTTGGGAGCGGTCGGCAACCTCACCACCAGCCAAATTATGTTCGTGCAAGAAGGCATGCTCTTGCACTTCAACTATATTGCTCTGGGAATTATGTTCCTCACAGCAATTATCGCCGCCAATCGAATCATGATTGTCGAGCAGATGAGCAGTTTTGCCGACTCTAAAGTGGCGGAAGCCCAACTGGGTCGTTTGAAAGCAGCAAAAGTCGACCCTGAAACCCAAGCCAAATGGGAGAAAGCCGCCTCGACTGCCGAAAAGAGCCATCAGGAAGGACGCAGCCTACGTTCTACCATGACCAATCTCAAGGCAATCAGTCTTTCCGACCCCAGTCAAGAATTGCGCCCCTCAACCCCGGCTGAAACCAGGAAGCCGAAAGAGACTAAAGCCGAGCCGAAAATTGCAGAAGGCGGTCTAGCCAGCCTACTCGATCGAATCGACGAAGAACCGGCGCCATCTCTAGAATCACTGCAAGTAGAGAATCAACTTGCAGAAGAATCACTGGATTCGCTGGATTTAGGGGCCGCTGCCAACGCCGAAAACGCCATAGTTCGCTCTGAAGATTTTGTGCCTAAGGCTGATGACATTCCAGCCGATTCTTTCCTATCCAAATTTCTCGACAGAGAAGACGACGAGACAGATTCAGGCAAAGACTCTGCACCGGCAGAGCCTGTTGCCGAAGCCAAGATTGACACCACACCGGTACCGGCCAATACTTCCCCGAAAGCCTCGCAGCCATCCGGCAATTTCAAACTAACCTCCCAAACAGCCAAGCGAGAGCTAGATCCCGAACCAGCTGTGGTCAGCAAAGATGCTGTCAAACCAGAAATAAAGCCCGAACCCAAACCAGAGCCCAAACCAGAGCCTAAGCCTGAGCCTAAGCCTGAGCCGAAAACAGAAGTGGCAGCCGAGGCGCCGGCGGAAGAAAGCGCCGGAGGCGGCATGGCGGCTCGCATGCAAGCGATGAAACGTCGCAACACCAGTACCTTTACCAAACTGCAATCGCTTTCAGCTAGCGGCACTTTGATGCCGACGCCGCAAGAGACTCCAGTTGAGACTGAAAGCGACAGCCTCAAGAGCCTGCTTGACAGACTGGACGATGACAAAGCCGAAGCTCCGGTCGAAAGCAAAGCAGAGCCGGTCAAAGAACCCATTGCCGAAGCCATTGAATTCGAGTTCGACTTTCTCTTCAAAGGTAAAGAAGTTGCCGAAGAGAAAACTCGCACTTCGGTCTCAGAACGACTGCAGGCGGAAGCTGAGAAAGCCCAATCTATTAGTATTGAGGAGCCAGCCAGTGAAGAGCCAGCCAGTGAAGAGCCAGCGCCAGAAACATTATTAGAAACAGAGACTGTTTCACTAGCAGACGTAGGCGAAACTCAAGTAGCAGCCGAAGAAGAGGCGCAAGCAGAATCTGAAGAAGAAGCTAGTGAACCGCTCTTCGCCGGCGGCGTCGACGAAGACATAGACAACATTTTCACCACTCTTGCCCCACCGGAAGCCCAGCAAGAAGTGAGTGGGCGAGCCGATAGCACCGCCGACTCAGAAACACCGGTTTCGGAAGGTGATACCACCGAAGAAGAAGTAGAATCCTCCGGAGCGCTATTCGAAGGCGGCGTCGATTCCGATATAGACAATATTTTCTCCAGCTTGGCTCCGGCTGAAGCACAGCTTGAGGTAAAAGACCTCCTCAAGAAAAAGGGCGATTCAGAGAGTAAAGAAGAAGAAGAAGCAGCAGCAGAAGCCGAGGCTGAGGACAGCGAACCGCTCTTTGCCGGCGGCGTGGATGCAGACATAGACAATATCTTCTCTACTCTGGCTCCACCTGAGGTACAAAGAGAAGTTAAAGATGTGCTGCCTAAAGCAAAAGAGAAAATCGATGTCATAGCCACCGACAGCGAAGAAGAAAAAGAAAGCGAAGGTCTTTTCGACGCTTCCCTCGGCGAAGACCTCGATAACTTATTCTCCGCCCTCACCGAAACCGAGCAGAAAGAAGTGAGCGCCGAGACTCTCGCCAAAGTGAAGCAAGCGGAAGAAGGCGAGAGTAAATCTGAATCTGTAAAAGAATCTCCCAAAGAAGCTCCCAAAGAAGCTCCTAAAGAAGCTCCTAAAGAGGCGCCTAAAGACGAAACAGCCGTACCAAAATACAAAGAAGTAAAAGAGTTCGGTCGACTTTCGGGACGCTCAGCCAGTCAGCCTAAGACATCTGGTGAAAATGTCGGCACGATGAAGACCATCGGCAAACTTTTACTTGATGTATCGGCAGTCGAAAACATCATCAAAGCTGGCGAAACCAAGAAAATCGGCAGCGGCTTGAGCACCGCCAAAGTGATCAGCGCCGCCCGCGGCGAAGGTATTAAGGCCATTCTCACCGCCATCGACACTTACGAAGGTGTGGCCGGTAGCTTGATAGTCGGTCACGACGGCTTGGTTATCGCCTCGACTGTAGGTCAGGGCTGGGATAAAGATATGCTCGGGGCTCTTTCTACAGCCCTTCTCTCCACGTCAAACTTGGCTACCAAAAAGCTTGAAATCGGTAAATTGAGACAGATGGTCATGCTCACCGAAGTGAGCCCAGGCGACAAGCGCACCACTATACTCACCGATGTTGAAGTCGGCATTCTGGCAGTCTTCCTCGAAAAGGTAGATCTAGAAAAGATTGACGGACTTCTGGAAACAATTCAAAAAACCATTCATGGAGGCTAAATGACCTCACCGCAACAAACCATACCGCTCAAAGCCGGAGAGAAAGCTCCCGACTTTACGCTAAGCGCCTATAAAGACGGCGAGAAATGCCAAATCAGCCTTTCTGATTTTCATGGGCAAAAGAATGTCATTTTAGCTTTCTATCCCAAAGACGACACCCCGGGCTGCACCCGCGAGATGTGCGGCTTCTCTGAAGAACTGCAAAAGTTTCAAGACTTAGACGCTGAAATTCTCGGTATCTCTTGCGACAAGATGGACAGACACGAGAAGTTTGCCGGCAAGTACTCACTCAAGCAAGCCTTACTTGCTGACGACACAGGCAAAGTCGGCAGAGCCTATGGCACCGTAGACGATGGCAAGTCCACTGCTTCTCGTGTGCTCTTCCTGATCGACAAAGATGGCATAATCAAGCATGTGGTCACCGGCATGCCCGACCATGAAAAGCTCTACGATTTGCTCAAGACTCTCTAAAAATCTACTGTTTCGAGACGCTACTGTTTAGAAGCACCGGCTTTCTCAAGAGCTTGCAAGACCAATTTTTTTGTAATTACCTCAGGCAAGACAATTGGTTCGCTGGCTCTGCCACCCGGAAAAACGACATAGAGCGGCACGCCGGAACGCCCAAACTTCTTAAGCAATTGAGTCACTTCAGCATCTTGCTTTGTCCAATCAGCCTTCATAGTCACCACCTTCAGCTCTTTAAACTTACTCAGTACTTCCGGTGTACTAATCACAGTTGTTTCATTCACCTTGCAGGTCAAACACCAGTTGGCAGTAAAGTCTAAAAAGACTGTCTTGCCTTGTGAAATCGCTTTATCGAGAGAATCTACACTATAGGGCTGCCAAATCGAGTTCTTCTCTTCAGTGACACTAGCTTTGCCCTGCCCGGCTAAAGCTGCCATTACCTGCGGTTGCATAAAAATGGTCACTGCACTGACCGACAAAAAAACCAAAACAGCCGAGCTCCATACTTTAATCTTCTTAGCCGGCTCAGATGTAAGGTCAAGATTGGCAGATACTATCCAAGCGCAGAAAGCCAGTCCCAAAAGCCAATAATTGATCCACATCAAAGCCAGATCGCCAACCTGACTTGCCAAAACAAAATCGAGCCAAACGACAGTGCCAAGTAAGATAAAGCCCAAGCTCTGCTTGAACTTATCCATCCAAGCGCCCGGTTTTGGTAAGAACTTGAGCCAAGCCGGGTTGATGGTAAGCAGCAAATAGGGAAAGGCCATACCTAGCCCGGCCACTAGAAAAATGCCCACCACAGTCAGATCAGACTGAGAGAAAGCAAAACCCAGAGCCGTTCCTAGAAAAGGGGCGGTGCAGGGAGTAGACAAAACAGTGGCGAGAACACCCTTGAAAAAAGTTCCGACAAAGCCCTCGGAAGAAGAAAGTTTGTTTAGCCCGTCCTGGCCAAGATTGAAGTTGAAATAGAATAAGCCGAAAAGTGAGAGTGAAAAAAGAAGCACCACGGCAGCCATAGCCATGACAAAAAGCGGGTACTGAAAAAGAAAGCCCCAACCAACGCTTTGGCCGGCTGCTTTCACAGCCAAAACCAAGAGAGCTAAAGAAAGAAAGCTGGCCAAAATACCGGCTGAAAAGACCAGACCAAGAGCCTTGACCCGCCCTGGTGCCTCACCCGCCTGCTCTAGAAAGCTCATCACCTTGATGGCGATGACAGGCAGCACGCATGGCATCACATTCAGTATCATGCCGCCAAGAAAAGCAGAGAATAATATAAAGGGAAGCGAACTACCGGCAGTATCAGCTACTGTGGTGAACTTAAGGTCTAAAACCGAGCCTGACTTAGCGTGGTCGCCACCAGCGCCGCTGCCGGCATCAAATAAGCCAGGTTCGTTATCATTAGCTTGGTTCGAAACCGGCAATTCCAGACTCAGTCTAGCTTTTCCCGGCAAGCATACATCTTTGCATGAAAGCCATTTGACATTGGCGATTATCTGAGCCTTGCCACCGACCGGCAGTGCAGCCGGCACGCTAATCTCGCTCAGCAAAACCACTTTATTGAGATAGCCATAAGTGGTCAAACCGCTCTCTTCAAACTTAGTCGGCGCCGGCCACTGAATTGTTCCTGCACTAAAGCCTTCGGGCAGCTCCCACTTAATCGAGGTTGGCATACCAGCATCGCCTGCCTCTTTGTAATAAGTATGCCAACCCGGCTCCTGGGTCAATTCCAGGGCAACTTTCACCTTACTGCCCGGCACCAGAGCAGTTTTTTGGCAAACCAATCTGGCCTTTACAGGCGCATTCTTCTTTTCAGCAGTATCTTGGGCAAGCGGCTCGGCTAGAGCCGGTTGCACAAAGGCAATCGATTCAACAAATCTTGCACCAAAACCGCTCTGGCACAAAATCAGAAAAGAGAAGAAAGCAAAAGCCAGATAAAACCGGCGCTTCTTCCATCGAAACATAAGCTTTGTTGCTCCCTCTAGCTCCAACAAGAGAACATCATAGCTGAATAGCGTTATTCCTCGCTATTTCTTGATAAACACGGGCGCTTGCCCGTAAAAGCCTTTCCTGGGTGGGGTAACTGACCCGCACCAGGCCAAATCTGGCCGATAGCCCCTCGGCCCATTCAAAGTTATCAAGCAGAGACCAGTAAAGGTAACCACGCACATCCACACCGCCCCTGATGGCCCGGTAAAGCTGTTCGAGGTGTCTAATCAAGTAATTCACCCGCTGCTCGTCTTTCAAAGACCAGTCGCCTTCACTCAGCTCGGGCGGATACATGTTGGCAAAACCGTTCTCGGTGATTACCACCGGTCTTTTGGCGCCGGAAGGGGTGGTCTGATAAGGCAGAGTTTGCCGAACCAGCAAATCATAGAGACCTTCAGGATAGATTTCCCAACCCATGTCCGAAACAGCCAATTCGTTCTCGGGAGAACTCTCGCCGAACAAATCAAGGGGCCAGGCCGGCTTGAATCGAGATAATTCGCGGGTGTAATAGTTGATTGCCAGGTAATCGCATTTACCCTTCAGCCCCTTGATTTCACCTTCAATACTTTTGATTACGCCACTACTCACGGGCCAAGGAAACTTGAGTATGCCCGACTCAACTGAACGAGGAAAGAGATGGTTGAAAATCTGGTCGCGGTAATAGCGCACCATATGGTCTAGAGGACTGAAGCGGTTCTTGGGATAGAAAGGTCGCCAATGCAAAGTATAGGAAACCGGCTTGTTGCTGTGTTCTTTGATGGCATCATAGGAAAGACTATGGCCCAACAGAAAATTGCGCAAAGCTGTAAAAGCCGCAACATAGTCGCTGTTACCACCGGGTGGCCAATGACCTGATATAAAGCCCTGATAGACATAAGCCAGGGGCTCGTTGATAGTCAGCCAATAATCGACTAGACCTTCTAGGCGCTTGGCCACAATGCCGCTGAACTTGCCAAAGCTCACTGCTGTTTCTTCGTTTTGCCAGCCCCCGCTCATTGAGAGCTTCTCGGGCAGGCAAAAGTGAAAGAGTGTGACAAAAGTCTTAATGCCGTTCTCTTTGAGACCGGTGAGCACTCTCTTGTAATAATCGACTTCTCCTTCGTCCAAGCTGCCGTCTTCTTTCACTAAAGCCGGCCAATTGAGCGAAATACGAAAAGCTGAGAGGTTTAAGTCTTTTATAAGTGACAAATCTTCTTCAAAGCGATGATAAAACTGGCAAGCATCGTCGGCATGAGACTTATCGAAGATCTTGCCTTCCACCTTGGTCCACTGGCTCCAATCAGAAAGAGAGCCGCCGATCTCCTTAGGATGCCCTTCCACCTGAAAATGAGAAGTCGCAGCCCCCCAGAGAAAGCCCTCGGGGAATTTGAGAATTTTGTCATTCTTATCGCTATTCATATGGTAATAGCCTCAAACACCCTCCACACTCTTTATATAATAGAGCCGATGAACCTTGCCAGCACAAATACAGAGCCCGCTGAGCCTACCCGAAGCGGTAACACAGAAAACAACACAGACGGTAACACAGATTGTGCACCGGCAAAGAAACGGTCGTCTCTGATTGTCTGCTTGATCTCTTTTTCTATCGTCATTTGCAATATTCTACTCTTCTCTCGTTCTCTGGGCGGCTTTTATCTCGCCGATGACTTCGTTCATATTGATTATCTACACAAAGTCATGCAGGGAAATTACGGGGCGTTGTTGCAAAATTTCACAGGCAACTGGATGCAAGCCCAAGGGACGACCTTTTACAGGCCCCTTATTACTCTCACCCTGGCAAGCGATTATCTAATCGGTCAAGCGCGACCTTTTCTTTTCCACTTAAGCAATCTTTGCTATCACACCTTCTCAGCCGTGCTGCTCTATTTGGTCTCTAGAGAAATAGGCAAAGCTTTTTGTCTCAAGGCAAAAGACTGGTTCGGCGCCCTGTCCGCCTTAATTTTCACTTTCTACCCCTTACACAGCGAAGTGGTGAACTGGATAATCGCCCGCGTAGACAGCGTCGCGCTTGTATTGACACTGGCTTCTTTCTATTTCTTTCTCTTGGCGGCAGATCGAAGCGAAAAGAAAGGCAGGCTAAAAGCCGCATCAATCTTCAGTTTTGTACTTGCCTTAATGAGCAAAGAAATGGCTATCACTTTGCCGCCCTTGCTCTTTTTCTATCTCTTTTTGCAAGGTCTCAGTCAGGCATCTATAAGTCAGGCATCTATAAAACTGGCGCTCACTCGGGCAACTAAAGCGGCGCTGCCCTATTTTATTGTGCTTGGCGCCTATCTGCTCTTTCGCCTCTTGGTCTTGGGCACCGTTTTTGGTGGCTATGAAGGTTCCATCGGCGAGGGGCTCAAGAACAGCTTACTGCGCCGCTGGACCGACGGCTCAATCCTGCGCATCTTCCTCCCCTTTCATATAGAAATCTTCGGTTTGCGCTCCGCCCTCTCAAATACTCTCAAACTGGTCTACCAGCTTGGTCTGCTCAATGCTGCGGTGCTCATAGCCATCAATTACAAAAAGGAAAATTCTACTCTTCTCAAAAATTTCACCCTTCTCTTTCTTTTCGCCATAGGCTGGATCATCCTCTTCCTCGCTCCCACCTACGGCGTCTGGAACCTTACCGCCAACCTGCAAGGCGGACGCTTTCTTTACTTTGCCAGCGCCCCAGTTTCATTTTTGTTGGCACTGCTCTTCAGCTTGCCTCTAATTGCCCAAGAGAAAGGCTCGACTATTACCTTTAAGCCCTTGTTCAAACTGCAAAAACTGCTCAGCCTGGGCTTGCTACTTGTACTATTTTCTAGTTTTTGGCAACTAAGCAAAGTCAATAACAATATCTGGATCAAGGCCCAGAGCGAACTCAAGACTTTTAAGCGCCGAGTCGATGAAACCCTCAGTAAACTGCCGCCGGGGCAAAGATTAGCCCTGCTAAACATTCCCGACAACTATATGGGCGCCCATATGCTCTATAACGCCGCCACAATGTCGGTGCTCTTCAAGCCGCCTCTCTCTAAAGACGATCAGCGCGGTCGCCTGCTCACCTTCGAACCGGCTACCTATGGTCATAGCGACTTAATCTCGCCGGGGCGCGTGCGCAGCCTGGTCGGCGCCGGTGAACCTTTCTTTTACTTCGATAGAAGCAACTACCAACTTGTGCCCCTGCACTTGCAAGAACCTCTGAGCGAAACAAGACCAGCAGTAAGCCTCAATCTCAAAGAGGCAACTACACTTGCCGAAAATCAAATTCTGTTATCTAGGCGTTTAGATCTTCCAGTCCTGGCTATCGATGCCATCGAAGTCGAGGGCGAGGGAGAAACTGTCGACCTCAAACTAATCGGCGCAAGCGGCAGAGTCTTTCAAAAGAGCGCCGCCCTCAAAGACGGTAAGGCTTTCTTTAATTTAAGCGAACACAAAAGCTATCTATGCCTTGAGAAATTGGCACGCGTAAGCCTCGGAGCAGAACACAAACCACTGAAAATAAAAGACATTCGCCTGCTTAGTTTGCCTAACAAGCCCGAAGTCAAAGCCGATGGTCAGCTGGTGCTCGACAATGACGGCATCGCCCGCCCGCGAGGCAATAGACCGACCTTCAGTTATGATGTCAGCACTATTGATGGTGCCAGCGGCGCCGCCTACGAAGTGAGCAAGCAAGACTCTTGGTTCGAGCACTACAGCGGCACTTTCCATGAAAGTCAATTTTCGAAAGAAGCGGCAGTAAAGGGCTATTTCACCAAAACAAAAGGCAGTCTGATTCCGATTTCAGCCGTCGGCATAGGTGCAAATGCCCATGGTTTTTATGAAGTAAGAGTTATTGCCGTGGACAAAGACAAAGTGCCGCTCGGCTATTTTTCCGAACCATTATCATTTCAGCTCTAATTTGGCCAAAGCAGAAAGGGAAGTAAGAAACAAAATGCAAAGACGACTGCAAAAAGCAGGCATAGACTTGGGTTCAATCCGCACCCAATTGTTCATTGCCATCGTCATTTGCGTTTTTGCCGCCTTCATAAACTATGCCGGTACGCTCAAAGACGGCTTTCTCTTAGATGACTTTCTCCATCTCAATTATTGCGCCCGCGCACTTGCCGGCGACTGGCAGCCCTTTCTGATGAATTTCACCGGCAACTGGGGCGGCTCAGACTTGATGCTCAGTTATCGCCCGGTGGTCTCTCTATCTATATTATTCGACTATTTGCTTTACCGCACCAATCCCTGGGGCTATCATTTCACCAATCTCGTCATCTTCGCCGCTTGCACAGCCCTTGCCGCTTCACTTTCGCTGGTGCTCACCCAACGCCTGGCGCCGCGACTTTGCGGTGCCGCCGCTCTTTTTGGTGGTCTACTCTTTGCGGCCTATCCTTTGCATGCCGAGACCGTAGCCTGGATTATCGGCAGAGTAGATAGCCTGGCCACCTTGTTCTATCTTGCGTCCTTGTTGCTCTTTCTGCGAGCACGCACCCACGGTTCCAAAGACTTTCGCCGACTATCACTGCTTTCTTTCCTGCTTGCCCTTACCAGTAAGGAAATTGCCGTCAGCTTGCCTTTTGCTGTTTTCATCGTCACCTTTATTTTAGACCTGCCCCAAAACAAACCGCTAACAGCGGCAAAGAACGCCATCAAGGCCAGTCTGCCCTATCTGGGGCTTCTTTTAGCCTTTGCCTTGGTCAGACAACTAATCTTAGGCACCACCATTGGTGGCTACGGCAGGGCTGATATCTGGCAGTCGCTAAGCAATTTTCTCAACCGAGATTCTCTGATAAAAATTATCGTACCGGTTTCAGAAGAGTATCATTATCTAAGTAAAGCCATCAAACCAGCTGTCTTGCCGGTGGCGCTCATAACTCTTTTGGCCGTGGTCAGGTCGCTTCTGCACGGGGCACCCGGTAAACTCAAAATTCTGCTCAGCATTCCGCTTCTTATGCTCTGGTGCTTCATCGCCCTCTTGCCGGCTTTTCAAATCTGGCACATCTATCCAAATTTAGTCGGCAGCCGACTTTTCTTCCTTTCTAGCGTGCCTCTTTGCCTTGTCTTGACCATGAAAGCCTTGCCAGGGCATATCGCTGTCGACAAAAAGAAAATGACCATCTGGCTAATGAGCGGCTGCCTGGCGCTTTCATCACTCTATTTAATTTGGTGCCATCTGCTGCAAATAAATTTGCAAGCCTGGCACCATGCCTCAAGCCGCATGGAGAAATTTGACGAACAAATCACCAAATTAGCCATGACCAATGCCAAAGTGGCTCTGGCCAATCTGCCCCAAGATTACAAAGGCGCAGGTATGATCGGCAGACGGCTCTATCTAGACATTCTAGTCTCGCCGCCTCTAAAAGATAGATCTTTGAGCGAGCGTCTTTTGACGGCAGAAAAGCCCGGCGAGTATTTTGATCGAAAAGAGTGGAAGGAAATAGTAAAAGAACTCAGCAAAGGGGCGCCCCTAGTATATTTCGACAACAATACCGAAAACTTCTATGTCTATAAAGCACCGCTTCTTTCTCTGCAAAGCTGGCTAAAGCAGAAAGAATCTAAAATAGAACCCAAAGCAGAATCTAGAATAGAACCTAAAAAAGCAGCTAAAGAAGAATCTGAAAACAAATCAGAAAACGGCTACGATTGCCTCAAAGACCTCTTGCAAGCTCAAGCTAATACAAACGAGAAAGACTGGATGGTGGTCGATAAAGGGGCAACCACGCTAACAAAAGTAGTCAGCCCCAATAGCTGCGAAAGTCTCGAAGTGGCGGTGGCGGAAAAGCCTTATATACTGACCTTGGATCTGCCCCTGCCCTCACTCTTGGACAGCCCAGAAAGTGACCTTGTCTTAGAGCTGAAAGCCCAAAAGGAAGGCAAGAGCATCGCACCGCAGGTGGTATTGATTGACGAAAAAGGAGAGCTTGCTGCGCGGCTGCCCCAAACAAACGAGGTCTCGCTCAGCGCAATCAAGGCGCTGGCCGCTCCAGCGATGCAAAAGGGAAGACTAGGGGTATATCTAGAGCCAGGCAACACAATTATTGAAAAGATCCTGCTCAAGCGACTGATAAATTAATGACCGAAAATCGCGATTTTCTAAGAGCTGCCTATCCAATTTTCTGGCTGGTTGTCGCCGTCTGCGGCTATTTCTTTTTAAAAGAGCTAAGCATGATGCTTATCTGTCTGGTGGCCGCCCTTACCCTTTCAGCTTCGCTGGCGCCACTGGCCCGTCTACTGGAAGCGCGCAAAATTCCTCGGGCTGTTACTGTCTTGACTGTCTACGCCTTGGTGGCCGCTCTTTATTACTTTGTCGGCGTCAATCTTGCCGGACCTATTAAAGAACAAGCCGGTCGTCTTTTCATAACCACCCGCGACAGCATCCTGCCCTTTCTATTAGAGCGCGGACACGAATTCTTTCCCTCGCTCTTCCCTGATGCCGCAAGCGGCAATCTGGTCACCGACGAACTAAAGGGCAAACTTATGGGCAAAGCCGGCACCGTAGCGGCAAGCGCCCTCAAACTAACCGGCAATATTCTAGGCTTTTTGGTCAATATAATCTTTGTTCTTTTTCTTACTGCTTACTTTGTCATAGAGGCAAAAGCCTTAACTGAAGGTCTTCTGAAATGGCTGCCGCCCAACAGGCGGCAGACAGTCAAAGCTCTCTTGCCGGGGTTGGAAACCAGGCTGGGCGGCTATGTAAGAGGGCAAATTCTAGTTAGTCTGGCTGTCTCTACGATTATTTTTTGCGGCTTGGCCCTGGTCGGCATAGAAGAAGCCCTGACACTAGGGGTGGTATCGGGTCTCTTAAATCTAGTCCCCTTTGTAGGCTCTCTTCTCACTGCTGTTTTTTCTATCTTGGTCGGCTTCAATAGCGGCGGACTGACCAAGGCGCTTCTTGTGCTCGGTGTCTTCGTTATCGAACAGTGGTTGGAAAGCAACTTTATTGTGCCCCATCTACTCGGCAAACAAGTCGACTTGCACCCGCTGGTGGTTCTTTTCGCCGTTGTTATCGGGGGCAGCCTCATGGGGCTTTCCGGCGCGCTTATTGCTGTACCATTAGCCACAGCCCTGCTCTATCTGGCTGAAGAACTCTATCTCAAAAAAATTCAAGAACAAAACTAAAAGTTACTTTGCGCGCTGATTATTGAAAAAACCTTCCTTTTTCAATTCTTGCAAGATGCTGTAAATCAAGAAAGGCCCTTTATAAACCAGAGCACTGTAAAGCTCTACAGCGCTAGCTCCGAGGGCAAGCATTTCTTTCACAGAAGAAGCGCTGTCTATGCCGCCACAAGCAATAATTTCTTGATAGCCGGCCTTTGATGAAGCGAAATGCTTAACCAGACGGCAAGTATTTGCATAAAGCGGTGCACCAGATAAACCGCCGTTTCCGATTGTTTCCAAAACCTTAGGGCTTGTCTTGAGCGACTGTCTAGATACGGTTGTGTTGCCTATGACAAAGCCTCTAATCTCATAGCGCAAAGAGAGCTTGCCTAGCGCCTCTAAAAAAGACTGAGGCGAATCAGGTGAAATCTTCAAGAAAACTGGCAGCCGCCCCTGGTTCAATTCTGATACCGCTTTTAGTATCAACTCCAATTCTTCGCAGGCAAACAAAGCCCCTTCGTGGGTATTGGGGCAGGAGGTATTGATGACGACATAGGCAAAGGGCAAGTGCATCAAGGTCTTGAAACTAAAGGCGATATCTTCGGCAGCTTTTTCCATAGAAAGATCCGGCAGGTTGGTTTTAGCGATGTTCAAACCCACCGGAATAGGAAACTGGCAGGCTTGCAGCCTATCGGCCACAGCCTCGGCGCCGTCACCGTTCAAGCCCAAACGGTTGATGAGAGCCTGGTCTTGAGGCAGGCGAAAGAGACGGGGTTTGGCATTACCGACGGACGGTCTGGCAGTAACCGAACCGATCTCGACAAAGCCAAAACCTAACGAGGCTAAACTATCAACCAGGGTGCCATTCTTATCAAAGCCGGCAGCCAGACCGACCGGATTTTTCAAACTTGCCCCAGCTAGACCAAAGGTGGCGTAAGATGAGGCACCGCTGCCACAAAGCCCGGAGACTC
This sequence comes from Obscuribacter phosphatis (SeqCode), assembly GCA_017303615.1. Lineage (GTDB taxonomy): Bacteria > Cyanobacteriota > Vampirovibrionia > Obscuribacterales > Obscuribacteraceae > Obscuribacter > Obscuribacter phosphatis_A. The sequence goes on along the minus strand of JAFLCK010000014.1, from coordinate 29,466 downwards.
CTAAAATTGACCCCGAAAGGTCGAAGAGCCAACCCATACTTTTCAAGAGACCCTGCCCTAAATGATGCGCTTCTTCTGCATCCATGCGAAACAGGGCCGGTCTTACCAAGCTTTCATAGGTGGAAATTAGTAATTGTTCCATTTCATTAGAGTATGCCAGAAGGCGACTCTCTTTGGTTTGGACTGGGCAAATTAAAATTATCACTGTTATTAACGAGCCCCATAATGTCCGAGCCACCTGACAAATCCCCACCTGAGACCAGTTCTAGCCACGACCCGCTCGACTTTCGTCCGGCTTTCGGCTCAGACAGACTAATCAGAGATGAAGAAATAGAAGCTCTGATTGGTAAAACTGTCGCCGGCAACTATCAAATAATCGACTGCATCGGCGAAGGCGGCATGTCAGTGGTTTATCGCGCCAAACATAAGCATTTGCAGCGCGCAGTGGCGATTAAGCTTTTGCATCGACACCTGGTCTCAAGCAAAAGAAACCTCGAAAGATTCAAGCAAGAAGCTCAATCGGTCAGCCAGCTCGACCATGTCGGCGTGGTACGCATTCATGACTTCGGCATCTTAGAGGGAAATCGCCCTTTTATAGTCATGGACTATTTATCGGGGAGCTCCTTGAGCGATGTGATCAAAGAGCAAACCAGTCAAGGACAGCAGCTTGATACCGATACAGCCGTATCGATTTTTCAAAAAATAGCCGAAGCACTTGCCTATACCCATCAATGCGGCATTATTCACCGCGATCTCAAGCCCAGCAATATCATCGTCAACTTGCCCAAAGAGGTAAAAATTCTCGACTTTGGCATCGCTAAATTAATGCCCCATGAGGGCACCGATGCCGTGGCCCTTACCCAGACTGGAGAAGTCTTTGGTAGCCCGCTTTATATGAGCCCAGAGCAATGCAAAGGAGAGCCGCTCGACAATCGCAGCGATATTTATTCGATGGGTTGTCTGATGTACGAAACTCTGACCGGCAAGACGCCGATAAACGGCGCCAACATGCTCGAGATACTCTATCGGCATATGAATGAAATGCCGACGCCCATAAAAAATCATGGTGTCTCAATTCCCAAAAGACTTGAATCAGTAGTCTTCAAATGTCTGGCCAAAGATCCTCGCGACCGCTTCCAGTCAATGGAAGAACTGAGCCAAAGCCTCTATAGCTGTCAAAATGAAGCAGGCAGTCTGCTTGAAAGATTGCTAACTAATTTAAGCATCTATAAAAGCCGCAGAAAACGCATTTCAAAGACAGAAAAAGCAGCAGCCGCTTTATTAGTCTTCGCCTGCTCGATTTTCGCAGTATCAAGCCTGGCCGCAGGCACACTTTACGTGATGGGCAGCCAGGCCCTGAGCCAAGAAACCTTGCCGAGTTGGAAACTCAGCTTCCAGTCGCAAGATATGGAAAGACCAGCCCAAGATCTGGTCGAAAAACTGCACAAAAGCCGCCTAATCGACACCCTAAAAGGAAAGCTAGAAGATATAGAGAAGCACAAAACCTCGGTTGCAGACACAGGCAATAATCCCCTCATTCAAGAAGGTTTAGGTATGGCCAGACGGCTGATGCGCCTAGGGCTCAGCAAAGATGCCGCCGACCTGGCCGAAAACTGCATGAAGCTAAGCCTGGCAGAGAACGGCGAATTCAGTTATCCCACCATAGAAGCCAATGTCATCTATGCCCAAGCCCTCTACAGCGCTGCCGACTATGACCGCGCCGTGGCCTGCTTTGAGCAGATATTGCGCACCTATCGTTTGACCATGTCGCGGCAAAAGCAGATATCGACCGGCATGCTCTGCACCTTGGCTGGAGATTGTTTTTATAAGGCAAAGAACTATCAGAATGCCGCTCTGGCATTGAAAGACGCCCGCGAATTTTATCTTAGAGGTGACAAAAACGGCGAAAAAATGGAAGGTTGGGAATCGGAACTTTATGCCTTCTGCTTTAGCATAAGCGGCGATCTAGCCTTTGGCGAAAAATCTTATGCCGAGGCTATTCGTTACTATGAACAAGCGCAAAAGAGCTGGCAGAGCGTAACTTCGCCGCAAGTAGCCTATAACCGCGCCCTAGTTTTATACAAACTAGCTATCGCCCAAGTGAAAAACAAACAGTTGGACGATGCCGAAAAGACCTACCAAAAATTGACCGAATATCTCAAAGCCAATCGCGAAAATACCATTCTAGCCAAGACTAGGCAAGACTTTGCCTCTGGCTATGCTGAGGCATTGAGGGAAAACGGAGCAATTTTTCAATCAGCCAGGCATTTCATTGAGATTGGTCTGAATCGACTCAAGCAGGGTTAACTAAAGACAAAACACAAAAAATCAAGGCAAGCCCAAGCCCGAATCTTCCAGCATCATGCTCTCCACTGATGTAGCAACAGCAAAATCTTTTGGGATGGCAAAATCTGCTTCACTAGTCTTATGCTTACCCAGAGAGAGAGTCTCCAGCACTACATACGGTGTCTTGTGCATTTCTTTATTATACTTTGAGTAAGAACGTCTTTCTATGCGAAGGGGCAAGCCCAAAGAATACTCTTCACCAGTGACAGCCCCGACTACGCCCACAAACTTCTTATCAAATTTCAGATCTCGATCAATAAATATAGATTCTTTGACGGTTATATAAGATGGAATCGGCCTTGAGCCTTTCAACATGGTGCGCTCCAGCACTATTACTTTACGCCCCTCCAAGACTGAATCGCCGACCTTACGCCATTCACTCATTACTTCGCGGCGGCGATTGCGCATTGTATTCATCTGACTAATACAAGTTTCAGCATCGGTGATAAAGTAGCGATTTGTCTTAAAACTATAGAGCGAAGCTCTCTTGAGATTGCCGTCATATACCAGATTGGCTATGGGCAATTCAATCTTCATCACATCGGGCAAGAGAGTCCACTTTATCTTGCCGAGATTATGCATTTTTTGCACAATCACATCGGCAGTGCCGTTCATTTTTGCTGCTTGCAGCTGAGCTTGCACTTGAGCTTTAGCAGATTTAGCCTCTGCCTGCAAACCTGCAGCCATAGTCGCCAAAACAAAGAAAATCGGCAAAATGTAGAGAAGATTGTTAGGCTGCATAAATTTAGTTGCGCATGGCCGGTCGATCTTTGCTAAGTGGATCAATTTGGTCAAGTTTAGCAAGAGATGAAGAGTTTCCATCCGGATCATTCCCTTTCCAAAATTTGCGCTTGAGAAAGCTCTGAAAGTCGTCTATATAGGTAAAAACCACCGGCACAACCACCAAAGTAAAGAGAGTCGAAGTGATAAGCCCGCCGATGACTGATATCGCCATTGGTGCTCGAGCTTCCGACCCGGCGCCGATACCCATGGCAATCGGCAGCATACCGGCAATCATGGCAATTGTGGTCATCAAGATAGGCTGCATCCTGGTTTCACCGGCTCTGGTGATGGCATCCCTCTGACTAGCTCCTTCCCTCATTTGTAAGAGGGCATACTCCACTAGCAAGATGGCATTCTTTGTCACCAGTCCCATAAGCATAGTTATGCCGATGAGAGCATAAAGCCCAATTGATTGCTTCCAAAGTACCAGTCCAAGCAAAGCACCGCAGAGACTGAGCGGCAAAGAAACCATAATCGTGAGCGGATAAAGAAAGCCGCCGAACAAGATGACCAGAACAGCATAAATAAGCATGACGGCACTGGCAATGGCGGTGCCGAAACCGCTGAATATGTCCCTTTGAATTTCGGCATCACCCAAGGGCAACTCGACTATCGTACTAGGCATGTTCTTAAAACCAGGCAGATCATGCACTTTCTTGAGAGCTTGCCCAAGCGTAATCTTTGCTTCCATGCCGGACTCTAAAGTAACCTGTCTCTGTCTATCAAAACGGTCTATTTGAAAGGGTCCGCAGCCAAATTCCACTTTAGCCACCGAAGACAAAGGCACCAAACGACCCGAGTTTGTGCGCACTTTGAGATTCTCGATAACCCGTAGGTCTTGTCTGTAAGCCGGGGCTAACTGCACTCTGATATTGACCTGCCGGTCTTCAAGGTTGAACTTGGCTAGATTGGCTTCAGAATCTCCCAGGGTGGCAATCAGGGCGGTACGAGCGATGGAAGCCACAGAAACTCCCTGCCTGGCTGCCTTATCAAAGTCGGGCGTCACTAATATCTCTGGTCTCAGCAAAGCAGCACTAGAAGTAACATCATAGAGTCCATCGATAGAGCGCATTTGGTCCTTTATCTCTTCGGCTGTGCGCTCTAAGAGCTCTGAATCGGCCGAAGTAAGCACCAAACGCAGTGGCTTACCCGACAGCCCCGAAGAGCGCGAGAAACTCAATCTCGCCCCGGATACGGCATTAAGTAAGGGTCTTACAGCTTCTTCAAACTGCTGCTGGGTGCGCTTGCGTTCGTGACGTGGCTTGAGAGATATATAGACTGTGGCGCGGGTAACATCGCCCTGATTTCCGGCAGAATTGCGCTTCGATGAAGTCGGTGTGCCGACAAAACCAACCACATCGACCACCTCGGGCTGAGGTCTGATGATCTCGGTGACCTTGCGCACTACTTTCTCGGTCTCAGTAAGCTCAGTCCCCGGAGGCAACTCGACATTTAAAAGTACTTCGCCGCGGTCTACGTTAGCCATGAGCGATGTGGGCATGGCCTTAAATAGAGCAATACTGGCGGCAAAGAGAATGACGGAGAGAATCACTGTCAAAAGGCGGTGCTTCATCGCCTGCTCTAAGAGAGGGAAATAGAGGCGCATCAAACCCCGAGGTTTATGCGTCACCGTCTCGGCCTCAGGGGGCAAACGCTTCATGAGATATGCAGCCAGCATAGGAGTGATCATACGGGCGACCAAAAGTGAAAAGAGAACCGCCACTGTCACAGTCAAGCCAAACTGCTTGAAAAACTGCCCAGGAATGCCGCCCATAGCCGCCACAGGCACAAAGACCACAACGATGGTCATAGTGGTGGCAATTACAGCCAAACCAATTTCTTCAGCTGCTTCAATAGCCGCCGGTAAAGGTGCCTTACCCATACGCAGGTGTCGCACTATATTTTCGATTTCAACAATGGCGTCGTCGACCAAGATGCCTATAACCAGTGCCAAACCAAGCAAAGACATGCTGTTCAGTGTAAAGCCGGCCCATTGCATAACGGCAAAAGTAGGAATGACCGAAAGTGGAATTGCAATTGCGGTAAGCAATGTGGCACGCAAATCTTTCAGGAACACCCAAACCACAAATACAGCTAGCAAGGCGCCGATGATAAGCGACTCCAGCGAAGCATCGTAAGACTCTTTGATATAGCGGCTATTGGTTCTCAGCTTTTCAATTTTGACCTGACCAGGCAGATTTTTAGACAACTCTGCCAGCTTTTGGTCTACCCCTTTTTCGACATCGACAAGGTTGGAGCCGGTGCTGCGAATGACACTAAAGGCTACTACCGGCTTATTGTTGAGCAAAGCCATCTGTCTCAGTTCGGTGGTGCCATCGGTGATGGTGCCCAAAGTATCCAACCTGGCATGGCTGCCATTGGGCAAAACAATCTCTTCACGGGCCAAATCTTCCACAGACAAAGCACTGCCTAAAAACCGAATCGACTGTTCACCAGCGCCGATTTGACCGCGACCGCCGGGCAAATTGATATTTAAGGCACGAATTTGGCTATTGACAGTGTCGGCAGTAATGCCCAAAGCTTCCAGCCTGGTAGGGTCTAGATTAATGCGAATCTCGCGGTCGACGCCGCCGGCTCGCTGCACCTGACCGACACCGGGCACCGAAAGCAGAGCGCGGGCGATATCATTGTCGACCACCCAAGAAAGTTCGGCTGGAGGAAGACGGTCGGAATGCACTGTATAAGTAACAAAAGGTCCGCCGACAAAATCGATACGTTGAATTATTGGCTCTTCTATCCCCTCGGGCAGGTCCTGCCTAATTTTTGAAACCGCATCGCGGACATCGTTCACGGCTCGGTCTGTATTTGTCCCGAGGGCAAATTCGATACTGGTCATTGAAGCACCGTCTGTGACAGTACTGGTGATGTGCTTGATATTGCCTATGCCGGCTATGGCATCTTCAATTTTGCGGGTGACCTGAGTTTCTAGTTCGGTGGGAGCGGCGCCTAACTGTGCCACCGACACCGATACCACAGGCACATCGATGTTGGGACTCTCATCAATGCCTAATTTGATAAAAGAGATAGAACCCATGATGGTCAGCACAAGGAAGAGAACCAGGGTAGGAACTGGATTCTTGATCGACCAGGTAGAAAGATTAAAGCTCATGGCTGACTCTGGGCATTCCCGGTGAGAACCCTGACAGGGTCTCCATCCTTCAAGAAGCCGCCGCCGCGCTCAACCACCATGTCTCCTGCTTTGAGACCATTCAAGACTTGCACAAAAGCCCCGTCGCGAGCGCCCAACTGCACATAGAGCATGCGGGCGCGACTGCCGCCTTGACTCTCTTCTACTTGATAGACCAGGGGTCGGTTGCCCTTGTAAGTAACACAGGAAGTAGGCAGGGTAGCGACATTTTCCTTACCTATGAGTATTTCACCGCGCAAGAAATTGCCGGGCTTGAGGTCTGGGCAAGAATCAATATCGATACGCACAGTGCCCAGTCTGGTCTCTTGCTCCACAAGCGGGCTTATTTCGCGTACGCATCCCTTAAAAATCTTGCCGCTGTCGCCAGTCATCTCAACCGGCTGTCCTTCTTTGACATAAAGCAGGTCTTTTTCAGGCACCTGCGCTTTCAGCTCTAGGCGACCGTCGCGCACTATCTCAAACATAGTCTTATTGTTCAAAGCAATCTCACCCAAGTGCACATGCCTTTTCATAACAATGCCGTCGCAAGGGGCTTTGATTACTGTCTGATCAATTTGAGATTGCAGCTGCTTTATTGTCGCCTCAATTTCGAGCTTCTGAGCCTTGGCAATAGCAATGTCTTCGCTGCGCCCACCAGTTAAGCCCATCGAAAGTCTCTGCTGCGACTGCTCTGCCGAAAAGCGCGACGCCTTCACCCGCTCTTCCATATTGCGCACATCGGCGGCGGCAACCTTAGACTGGGTCTCTCTGGCATCAGCTTCCTGAGCGCTCACCGCCCCCTGGGCCACCAGCCAGCGGTAGCGCCTGGCATTCTCCGCCGCTTCCTGCAAGTTGGCTTTGGCTCGCACTAAATTAGCCTCTTCCTGAGCCACCGCTGCCTGGGCTTGGGCATAGGCAGCCTTAAGCGCAGTCAGGTCTTCCGGTCGGTTTGGTTGTATAGACTTAGCCAAAGAAGCCGAAGCAGCAAGCGCCCTTGCTTTCTCTCGTTCAAGCTGGGCTTTGAGAATAGAAGACTGTAAAGTAGCCAGAACCTGACCCTTTCTCACCCTGTCGCCTTCTTCTACAAAAATACCGTCGACCTTCAAACCGCCCACTTCTGAACCAAGTGTGAGGTGATCCCAAGACCATACTGTGCCGCTCACCAAAAGCTTCATATTGACAGGGCGCACCTGCACAGGCAAAAGACGCACTGAAATAACAGCCTTTTCGCTGCCAGCATCGGGCTTAGCGGCTGCCCCATCGGCACCGGCGACCGGCTTTTTCTCAGAGCGGAAATAGCCAACTGCCAGCACGATGGCGGCAATCAAAACAACAGCCAGAACGCCGTACCATAGGCCTGGTCGTTTGCGCACTGGACTCGTCTTTATTTCCAGTTTCTCTTTATCGTTCAGTACTTCCATCAGGTTCCCTGTATTTGTTCTTTCTCGCTCAATACGCCTCTATAAAAGATGTCGAGAATTGGTGCGGTAAGTTCCTGCAATGATTGCTTTCTGCCTGAAAAATAATTTGCAAACAAGGCACCATAGACCTGATGGTTGACAAATTCAAAAATCTTCTCGCCTGGAATATCTCTAAAGATGCCGTCACGCCGCAGTGTTTCGTAAAGATCCACCCAGCGAGCTTTGCGCTGTTCAACATGCTGAAAATAAGTGGATGTCTCGCGGGTTTTGAATTCGGCGCGTTCTTGCACCAAAAGCTCAACCAAGTCGGGATTAGCATCAAAGAAAGCAAAGTAGGCATGCATTCCTCTTTCCAAAAGCTGAAAAGTAGAAGTGGCGTCTGCAGTCTCTTGGTCTATCGAAGCTCGCATTCTCTGCATGCCATAAGCCAAACAAGCAAAGAACAAATCGTTTTTGGTGTCGAAATAGTTATAAATTGTGCCTTTTGCCACACCCAACTGATCGGCCACCGACTTTAGATCGGTGTTGCGAAAGCCGCGGCTGGCAAATAATTTAGTGGCACATTCCAAAATATCTTCACGGCGCCGATGTAGATGCGCCATGTCTTTGGGGCGCCCTGGCGGTCTGCGCCCGCCTGTTATCGTTGAATCGTTGTGCATGTAGGTCATAGGCGTATGCTTTTAACCCCAATAATGACCGGGCTTTAATGACTCGCCGGTCACTAAATTATAGCAGTTGCTAATGCTTGCCTATCAGGTTTCCAACAAGTGTGTACGGAATCTTATGACCAAGGTTGAGAGCACCCACATCGATAACGCTGAGCTGGGGGGAAAGCTCACGGGCATTGTGCACTTGCCCAAGGCGATAAGAGCCCTTGGTCATACCGCCCAAACTGCGCACAAAACCGGAAAGATTAATGTTGACATCGTTCTCGGCGGCAAGCACAATTGAGCGCTCGGCTGTGGCGGCAACCTCGGCCAGGTGGGGTCTGAAACTTTCCATAGACATATCAGGTCGGCTGAAAATCAAAGTGTCGAAAACTTTGCCGCCTTCATAAGTTGTCTTAAACTGCGGGCCGGTAAGATATCGAACCATGAGATTGCCGCCCAGACTGTGCATAACCACAGACAACTGACCAGGGGCAAGGCGCCTTCTCAGTGTTTCCATAAAATGCACGAATCTTATTTGGGTAGTTTCCATATTTTTCAGCGAACCAGGATAAAGCCAGGCCGGCGTAGCCCAGTCGTAAGCCAACAAAACCACATCATCGCCCATAGACTGCCGCAGACCGGCTTCCATATCGCGAGCCTGACCTTCCATCTCTTTGAAGCTGACACAACAGCCATGCACAAACAAAACAACTTTCTTGCCGCGACAGCTGTTCAAAAAGGAACTACCGCTCTCTTCAGCAAAATTGACACCGTCTTCGGTCGACAGCCAAGTCAAACTGTCTTGCCCGCTGTCTGTGAAAAATGCCGAGCTTAACTTACCGCCCTCTTTAGAGGGAAGAGCATTGTTCAAGGGTGTCATCGTATTGTTCTCAATACGCTTCTCACCTTCTCGCGAAAGCTTTCCTTCTTCCTCATCTTCACTGACTGTACCGAGGTGGTCGCTTGCCTTAGAGGGCAAGACAAAAGTCTCCCTACCGGTGGAAAGCCTTAAGGTAGCCCGGTCGCTGGCAATAAAGAGACGACCGCGCTTAGCCGCCGCCCTCTTTCTAAATAAGAGCCGGTCAAAAATGCCACCTGCACTTGTAGAGCGAGCCCCGCCAGAATCTCCACCAAGATCACCAGTAAATCCCCCGGCACGGGGCTGCCCCTCTGCGGCAATCCAGCCTGTACCAAGAAGGAGAGTAAATATAGACACAGAAACTAGCCCGGATCTCAGAGGGCCGGGAAAGCGAATATTCGACAGTATTCTTTGCAACACCTTAGCTAACGAACTCGAAACTATTAAAGTCGCACAAGAACCGGCGAACGGCTCAATGCTTCGATATTACCAAAAAATCGCAAGACTTGCCCAATCATCAACATCTACGGACCAAGCAGATCAACCTACTGGGCGGCACCGCTTACCTAATTACTTAACACTTTTGCTGGCGGCACTTTTAACTTTGTGACTATGCTTGCCCGCAGTCTTATTTTTAGATGGCGCCGCTGAATAGTCAGGGTGTGGCGCCTGCTGAGGCAGCGCCTTGGAAGGAGGCTGCACCGCTGGCGCAATATTTTGCAACTGAAAGCGAAAGGCATGATGCTGATAGGCAGAAAAGCCGATAGCGGCAAGCCCATAAAGCACCAAGAAAGCCGCAATAAAAGGCGGCAGAGGCAATTTCTCAACATTTGCATAACTATAGGGCGAGCCGGTGCGCCGCTCGTTATCTTTCAAAACAAATTTGAGCAAGATGATGCCCCCGACAAATCCGCCTATATGGGCAAACCAGGCCGTCCCCCCGCCGCTCAAATCTGAGAATGCCGATGAGGCCACCTGCAAAACAAACCAGAAGCCAATCAAGACCCAGGCATCCAACTTTGGTCTGAAATACCAAGATATCCAGGTATTGACCTTAACGCCGGGATAAAGCACCAGATAGGCACCTAGTACACCAGAAATAGCACCGCTTGCCCCTAAAGAACCAATTGTGGAAGAAGGATCAGAAATGATATGCGCCAAGTCAGCGAGTATGCCGCAACAAAGATAAAAGAGCAAATAGTTGGTATGACCGACGCGGTCTTCTACATTGTCGCCAAAAATATAGAGATACCAGAGATTGCCAAAGAGGTGCGACAGTCCACCATGCATGAACATAGAGCTCAAGATGGTGCCAAATTCGGTGAGAGAAAAATGATTGAGAAACCTAGCCGGAACCACCATCAGCTGCCGCTCTAGTACTTCACCGGCGGCACCTTGCAAAAAAAGAAACTGGGCAATAAAAGCGACAATATTGGCAAAGATAAGCAGATGATTTACAACCGGGTAGGTGTGAGTTGGATTCTCATCTGAAACAGGGAACAATTGTAAGCCCTCACCCTCAGTGGAAATGCAGTCAGCCCATACCATATGAATACCCCGCCGGAACCCTACAAAAACCAGGGCAGAGTCAAGAAGACAGCCAAATATCTGGCTGCCGTTTCTCTGGTTCTGCTCTTCAGCCTCTGGTGTTACCTGGCAGACTTCGACCTAGTATTCGACCTTTTTTGTCAATTCCGATATCAACTTAGTTTAACGGCAATAATTTTGCTGCTGCCTCTTTTGGTGAGAAAGTTCAGAGCTTCATTAAGCAAGCAACAGATCTTACTTACGGCCGGCGCTTGCCTGCTTGCTCTTGCCCTAAATGTTTTGGCTGTACTGTTTTGCATTCAGACAGAAAAAGCCGATTTAAAGGCGCCAGGCGCTGCCTCGCTAACGGTTATGCAATGCAACATAAACTCATCCAACTGCGATCCAGAAAAGATGCTCAAGGCTAGTCAAAATGCCGATATCATCTTTCTAGAAGAGATCTCACCAAAACTAGCCGAAGCAATAAACAACAAAGATGGGCCGGTAGCAAAAGCCTATCCCTACAAGATCATCAGGCCCAGGGCAGACAATTTCGGCATAGGCATTCTTAGTAAATTGCCTATTGAAAGCTCTAAGATAATCGAAAATGCAGAGAGTATTCCATCAATAGAGTGTTTGCTCTCACTGGGCACTACAAAGCTCACTGTGCGCGCCGTGCATACCTTGCCGCCCCTCAGTGGCAGTATGTACCGCTCACGTAATAGCGACATAAAGAACCTGGCTATTCAAGCCCAGACTAAAACACCCCTAATTATCGCTGGTGATTTCAACTGTGTGCCTTGGTCACCACATATAAAACCAATCTTTTTAAGCGGCTTGAAAGAAGCAAGCCCGCCCCACTCTTTACCGTTGCCGACATGGTGCACCATGCTGCCGATGCCTGCGCAAATACCGATAGACCATATTTTTGTTTCAAAAGACTTTGCTGTTCACTCAGTAGAAACTGGGGCTCAAACCGGCTCAGATCATCTGCCGATTTTGGCCAAACTCAGCTTAAGGTCTACCAAATAGAGGTGCTTCTCTTGCAAGCAAAGCTTTACTTATTTGCCTTTTACAGGCTGTTTGGCATAGGCTGCATCAGCGCCACCCTAATTGGCTTATTTGCCCAAACAAGTTTTTGGTGCGATTTATGCTGCCAGTTTGTCTATCAACTAATCTTGGTCAGCGCCTTCATTCTCTTACTTGGTCTAAGCAAGACAATTAGAGCAAGCGGCCGCACAAACAAGTTTATTGCTCTAGCCAACGGTTTAGCCCTGCTAGTCAACCTTTGGCAATTACAAGCAGTGCAAACCATTTCAAAAGAGGCTGCGTCAAGTGATAAAGCCGGCGGCCAAATCAAGGTAATGCAGTGCAATATCAACAATCTCAATTATGCCAAAGACAAGATAATATCAACACTTAATTGCGGTGCAGATATTCTGTGCTTGCAAGAGATTGCACCATTCACCAATGACCTTCTTTCTCAAAAGGAAATGATGGGAGCTTATCCAAATATATTGAGCCGCTATCCACTTAAAGATTGCCAGATGCACAAGACCGAGCAAGAGACCGTATCTATAGAAGCCACAGTGGTGAAGGATGGACAGTCCATCAAAGTATTTTCTGTACACACTCTACCACCTGTTCTAGATGACTATTTTAGATGTAGAAACAATGAAATAGCGCAACTAGCTGCCGGGGCCGCAAAATCTAAAGACCCGGTTTTGGTCTTGGGCGATTTCAATTGCGCCTCATGGTCACCGCATATGAAACCAATTTTCGCTGCCCAGTTAAAGGAGGTCACCGCTCTGCCTAAATACGCCCCGCAGAGTTGGCACGTCAAACTGCCGCCACCTTTCAGACTGCCTCTCGACCATATCTTTGTCTCAAAACACTTCACTGTTGAAAATTTTGCTTTTGGTTCAGAAAGTGGTTCGGACCACAGACCCCTGGTTGCGACATTGAAGCTGAGCCGGTAAATCACCCAAAAGAAAAGAGAGCCGAATAACTTCGGCTCTCTTTCTGGTTATCACTTGCTTTAGTGCGACTCACCGGGCGGTCCGCCTGGCGGAATCGGAGGAGGCGGGCAGTTAGGCAAAGGTGATGTGAATTGCCACTGAGCCACTTCCGAGTCACAGGCCTTAGCTGAACCATCAGGGTTGGTCTGGCCCTGTGCTCTTGAACAATCGAGCACATTGCCTTCCGACTCGGGGTCACCGGGCTTGGGAGGCTTGCGGCAATCTGCCTGGGTGGAATAGGCATTGTTACGCGCCATAATCGACCAGTTGATTGTGCAAGGATTGGTTCTGGTGGGCGGCTCAGTATAGACGTTCAAAGCCTGATAGTTGAGCTGTCCACGCAAGATCGACTGCGGATTGCTGGTGGCGCTGGGGCCGTTATTGGCTACGCTGACCAGTACACTACCATCACCGGCAGTGGCATCGCCGCGGACAATCATGCGGAAGTTGCGGGTGAGAGAAGAGGGTACGACACTCTGAGCGAAGACCGGCTGGAATACACCGGTTACATCAGACATGGCGATGTTGATATTGGGAGGAACGGTACCACCCATGATATACATGCCGTTATCGACCCAGTTCTTGGAGCCGCGAGCATTGCTGACCTGACCGGTGGGAACCGGGTCGGTGCCTTCGATGGCAGCATCGGTGGCAGCTGTCTTGGGCGCAAAGAAAGGAATGCTGCGGGCGAGCATAAAGTCACCGGCTTTGATCTTCTTGGTGCCCATGGCTGTCACAGCCAGCAGGTTATTGATGACAGTGTCTACGACACGCACACCCATCTTGCCGTTATTGGCAGCATTGGTTGCCCGGTCAACCACAGCCTGATATTTGTTGACCAGTGCTTGAGCAGCGTCAACTTCTTGCTTGGCGGCAATGACAGTAGAGTCATTCTCGTCATTGTTTGCCGCCTGCAGGGCTCTGGTGTATGCCGCTTGAGCGGCAGCCAGCCTAGCTTGGGCCGCAGCCAATAGCGGTCTGTACTTCGCCAGCACTCTCTGAGCAGCCAGGTCGGTATTATTGGCAATCTGCTTGGTATCAAGCAGTTCACGCTCAAGGTCGTATAGATCGGTGACGGGGTTACCATCAGTGGTGGTGGCATTACCGTCTTTGTCCATACCGGTTGCTAGAGTAGAACTCTGCTGAGCCCAAGCAAGTTGCTGGGGCACACTGGCTTGCATTCTGAATGTATAAGCCTGGTCTACATAACGCTGGGCATTGGCGCCGTTGAAGTTCACCAATGAACGGTCGTCTTGACCGGGAGTCATAGCGGCATTGGCATCAACCAAGCGGAAGATGGCGCCGTAGACGTTGTTTGGATCACCAACGGGCGGTCTCTGAGCGCGGGCATCGGGAGCCAAGAAGGCTGTAAGAATGTCGCGCTCGGTATTGACTGTATCGCTCGGTACCACAGCCACAGTCTGTCCGATTGGAGTGTTGCGCAAATCTACGTTGCGCAAGGCTCTGACTACCGAATCGACATTGGGCTTGATGCCTTCGTTGCGCAACCAGTCATAAACAAAGAGACTGAGTGAGATCGAGGGGTTGTCCTGGTTGCGTCCCATGAAGTTGGAAGGAGCAATGGAACCAGAACCTGGGAAGGCACCGCCATTGGCGGTGAAGTAGCGACCGTTACCCGACCAGGGGGCGGCATTGCCGTTCTGTCCAATGGAAGTTATTTGCGAAGCATTCATGATGGTCAGAGGTGTGACCACATTATTTGCAAAAGGAGCGGGAGCGCCGACAGGAGGCATGCCCTGAGGGAACTCGATGCGCAGCACACCGGAAGTGGCAGGCAATCTCGGTCCACCCATCTGAGCACAAGCTACTGAATGCACGGTACCGGACGGCAGAGCACCAGTGCCTTGCTGAGGCGCTGAAGCCACAGCTTTTTCGCGGGCAGTGAGCTTGATCACAGCTGGGATAACGCCTGCATTGGCATCTAAGCCTTCGAAGAGCCCTTTATCAACCAAGCGTACTTGCTCAGCCAAATTAGAGAGCATGATTGAACCGATAGGGCTTGGAATATCAACTTTGGCGCGATAGAAGCGAGTGCCGTTTACCCGGGCGAAATAAGCCTGGTTGCCGCCCAGACCATCCATGCTCTCGGGGCTGGGACAAGGTGTGTTGGTTACACCCTGGCTGCCGAAAGTAGAGCGTAGATCGCCTATCTCAACTGAAAAGTCGGCAGGGCTGAGGTCTTTATAGCCTCTAGATGAACGGCGGTTATTGGCGTTATAAGCATTTGCAGCAATATTGAGGAGATTGCCGCCGTTGATTGACTTGCCGTCTACATCTTGAGCACCGCCGCCGCCAATGTAATCGTTCATCGAACGAGCCAAGTTGCGTGCCGCCGCTTTGGCATTGTTCAAATCTTGACCAGCTGCAGCAATCATCGTCGTGTTATTGAGCTGGCTGGCCACAAGACCATCGAGGCGAGCAGTAGCTAATACGGTATTTATAGATAGAATCGGTCTTTGTTCGAGACCGCCTGTGCCGTATTGGTCGACTACACCGACTCGCCCCAGTCTGGGGTCGAGAATAGTAACGCGCTGAACATCCTTAGCGACCGCTATAGCTGCAGCATCGACAGCATTTTGAGCCTGCTTTTGGAATCCAAATAACTGTTGATAATTGAGGGTTATGAAGCCAAAGATAAGAGCGACAGCCAAAAACGCTGCCAAGCCGTATATCAAGGTGCTTCCCCTTTTGACTCTGATCATAGGATTGACCTTCTCCAAGGAAATCGAAACCCGCCGATCGGCAAGTTGGATCGCCCAGCTTAGTACGTGAAACAATTTTAACAATAATGGAAAATCTGCCATTTTTCAATGGTGATTTTGCCAATGCAGGCGCTTTTGAGATTAACTTATTCTTGCCAGAGCACCTACTGCGGCGTCAGCTGAGCGATATATCGACCGGCCACCAAGACAACTATTATGAAGACCAGGTTCACGGCCATCGCCACCGAAAGCAGACTGGTGCCGATCATGAGCTGCCAGCACACCAAGGCATGACGCAGAGACATGACTCTCAATACGCCAAAACGACTGACCACAAACAAGAAAGCAGCGGCAAAAAACAATACATCGGCCAAGAGATAGCACCAGATTGCAGAACTCTTAGGACCAAAGCATGGCACTGCTAAGAACAAGAAAGCTCCAAAGATTGCCCCTTTCAATAGAGCAGCGCTGGCTTTGTCGCCAGATCTTATTTGAATGGAAGGGTCCTTCATAGCTTTGCCGACATAATTCCAAGACTCGACAAAAGCAGCCCAGTTAGATATACGCTTGCCTTCTTCGGGCTTTTCGGCTGCCTCTACCGGGGTTTCATTTGCATTATCAGTCATTTTGAACCTTTCCGTAGGAATATAGAGATGCTAAAGCGGAACGACCTGTGGCGCAAGTACTGCTGTCAGTGGAAATGACTGCCTTGAAGTAAGAGTGACCTGGGCGGGCAAAATACCTGGAATAGTTGCTGGCAATCTGTAATCGACTTGGGTCGTGACTTCCACACTGCCTTCAAAGTTGCCACCCATAATGGCGTTGGTGGGGCGCTTAAAGTCAGAAGAGAGACTTACTGTTTGCAGGCGCGGACCAATGATATAGCCGTCTAGGTGCTGCATTTTGGTCACCACAGAAGCGGCACGCTGCCTAATGGGGCTGGAGCCGGACAAGTTGCCGGATGAATCGGAGGCAACAGGCTCAATCACTGATGCGGCACGGGCAGCATCACGGCAAGCATTATCGTTGAGGGTGGCAGCAAGATAAAAGACCACCACATCGATTATCAATAGAAAAATTGGAATGAGAACCAAAAGACCAGCAGCCAGCTCCACCAGTTGCTGACCGCTTCTTCTTCCTGTCCTTTTTGATAAGTGTCTCTTGCTAAATATCACTGACCTATTCCTTTATAGACCCTTTCTTCTATAAACCAATTCCCTCCGGATGCTCTACCGCACAGGTACTTTGAGCCTTAGCCTGGAAACTGAAGGGGAAAAGTATCGGCTGGATAGAATAAGTAGCATCGACAACATAAGTGTAAGAATAAATTTTCTGGTCTACCTGAACATTGGCGCCCACACCGAGATCATAAGGCTCGGGGCTGCCGCCATCGGGCACACGAAAAGTACGCAGCGCTAAGCCTGAGGGATTGCGGGGGGTGATGCCACCAAAAGCTCCCAAGGGCCCACTCAAGATAGCGGCACCAACTCTCTGCATAGCTGCTCGAGCACCGGTCTTGGTCTGCGAAGACCCGGCCTCGCGGGCGGCAGCCGAGCAAGCGAAGTGGAGAGTAGCGTAGCCGCACAAGAGCGAAAACATTGAAATCATGAAGAAAATCACCAGAGACATGACAAAGAAAGCCAACGGGCTCTCGGCGAGCACGCCCCCTTTTTTGCCTCTAGATGAAATTTTGCTTGCCCTATGCATCAAAAAGTACTAAAACAGAAGTGTAAGCCGAACATACTTACTTTACCCGAAAGAGCCGCTTTCTAAAGGGTGGAATTCCCCCATGATAAAGTAAGAGCAAGGTCAAAAAGGAACCGTAGGTAAAAACTTGAGTAAAAAACCCGTTCTATCTTTCTTGAATAGGAAGTTCACCCAGCTCTTCATAGTACTGGCAGTACTAGTGGTGGCGCAGATTGCCTGGACAACCTATAAAGATGTGCCGGTCAATTATTTTAGTTTTTCGCCCACAAATGCTCAAAACAAAGACAGAAAAGATCCCACCGACAACCGAGGCGAACCGGTGGAAGGTCTAAGCGCCAGACAACTGAAAGCTTTCGAGGAAGGCAAAGTTCTCTTCAAGAAAAAGTTTACAGTGAAAGAAGGTCTTGGACCGCTCTTCAACGGTGAAAGTTGCTTTGAATGTCACGGTCAGCCAGGCTATGCAGTCGGTGGTGAAGGTCGCGATAACTCCAGCACCTCCATAGTCAATTTCGCAAGAAGACTACCGTCATCGCCCAAATCTAAGCTACCCTTTTCCGAAGTGGCTGAGTCTATCGGCAAAAGAGATGTTGATTTCTTTCTTGAAAAGGGTGGACCATCGCAGCAGAAGCGTTCCATCACAACTGAAGATCCAGACCTTTTGCCCTTCCATATTCAAGTTGATGCCGACATGATTCCAGCCAATGCCGACATCATCTCACCAAGACACTCGCCGCCAATATTCGGAGACGGTCTCATAGACAATATCGCCGACGCCGATATTATCGCCAATTCAATCAAACAAAATATTGAGCATCCAGAAATGGCCGGACGTCCCATTTCTGCCGTCGACCGTTATACAGAAGCACCAAGAGTCGGTCGCTTCGGTTGGAAGAACCAAAACGTCAATTTGTTCAACTTCACCACCGGGGCGATGAATATTGAGCTGGGTCTTACCACTTATCTCAATTCCACCGAAAACTCATCTAAGTCTTTCGGCATCTTCCCTAAAGAGGTCTATCAGGTGATACCACCGGGACCAAACGACAAGGGTGAAATACTGGTCAAACTCAATTACTTCCAAGCGCTTTTGGCACCGCCCAAGCGTGGTGAAATCACCGAAGAAGTGAAGCGCGGTGAAAAGCTCTTTGCCCAGACAAACTGCGCCGTCTGTCATCAACCCTCGATGAACACCACCCCCGTCGGCTATGTCATAGACCCCGACAGTCCACTGCCTAAACTAAACTATATGAAGGTAGACGCCCTTTCCAACAAGAAGTTCTATCCTTATTCAGACTTTCTTGTGCACCAAATGGGCAAAGATCTGGCTGACGGCTTCCCACAAGAAGGCGCCAAGGGCGGAGAATGGAGAACCACACCGCTCTGGGGTCTGCGCTTCAAGAAGTTTCTCTTGCATGATGGACGCACTCAAGTGGTGCACGATGCCATCATGTACCACGGTGGACAAGCAGAAAAGTCTAAACAAGCCTATGCTTCTTTGCCTAAAGCAGACCAAGATGCTCTGCTCGCCTTCCTCAACTCACTATAAAGAGCAGCCAACCTAGGTTCTCAATGCTACTTATATTGTCCGGTGTATAGCCAAAAGAGGATGAAGAACAGGTCTCTGAGAGAACGCGACGTGTCTAGAACGATGTTGACGGTCGAGCCCTCTCGGTCAACCCAATCGACATAGACTTTCTCGATACGATAGCCTTTGGTACGTGCCAAAAGCAAAACTTCTAGGTCAAAGAGAAAACGCTTAATTTTGGTCAGTGAAAAGAGTGTTCTGGCGCATTCGCGCTTGAATCCCTTGAAGCCAGCCTGCGTATCTCTGATACCGGGCAAAATGATATTACCGATAAGCCAACGAGAGCCAAGCGCCACTATGCGTCTAGCTAAACTTGGATACTGGGTCTCGCGCTTACGCTGGGCGATGCAAACATCAGCCCCTGCCATCAAGCCGCCCAGAAAATCTTCCAGAACCTCAGGGGCAAAAGAAAGATCGGCGTCGGTAAAAAAGATATAGTCGCCAGATGCAGCCAGCATGCCTTCTTTAACGGCATTTCCCTTGCCTTGATTGGGCTTTAGATCAAGTACTGCAAACTTGACCGAATCTCCCACAGCCGCTTCCGCAAAATTTTCGCGAGCGACATCGGCTGTCCGGTCCTTACAACCATCGCAAACGACCATGAGTTCGGCAGAATAAGCCGACTGCCTAGAAGCAAGGTACTTTGCAAGAGCCAGAACGGTGGGACCAATCCGCTTCTCTTCGTTATATGCCGGCAGAATTAGTGTAATCCGGGGCTCCATCGCGTCCTTTTAATTGGCTACTTGAGACCATAGGGGCACATGCTAACATTTTCTTACACCTTAAGAAGCCTTACCAAACATGACCAGCGCCCCGGAAGAGTCCAGCCAAAAGAAAATGCCACCCACCGGACTTCTCTACAAGAGAATCTTCGCAATCTTTCTTTTTGTTGTGCCCCTCACCGCGGCCTTGTCGCAACCCAAGCTGATGCAAGCCTCAGATTTTCTGATGACTTTCTATCTAGCCGGCAAACTTACCGCCCAGGGCAAATTTGAACAGCTCTATCCACCAGTAAGCGCCCAAGACCTTTTCAATACACCCTTCAATCAGTTTGCGCACCAGACCCTAGATGCGCTAGGGCAGGGCTTTACGGCTATTTATATGTACAGCCCGCTCAATGCCCTCTTGATGGTGCCCTTTGCTTTTTTCGACACTCGCTATGCCCTCTTTGCCTGGCAAATTTTTTCTATAATCTGCCTGGCGCTCTCCGCCTTTCTTATTAAGGGTGCCACCGGCCGCAGTGCGGCAATGTACTTTTTTGCTTCGGTCTATTTCTTGCCTGTCTTTGCCACCTTGCTGATTGGACATCTAGGCATCGTCTTGGGCATACTACCGCTAGCTCTCGCCTATTATGCCGCCCAAAAGCAAAGACCTTTCCTTGCCGGTCTCTGCTATTCGCTTTTTATTCTAAAACCACAATTTCTGCCTATCGCCATGCTGGCAAGCGGTGCCGAATGCCTAAAGGGGCGCTACAAAAGCACAATAGGTCTGCTGGCCGGACTGCTAGCCCTTGCCGCTCTAACCATAGGCGTATTCGGCATCGATACAATTAAAGCCTGGCTCTCATCTTTCCGACTCAGCGACACTATATTCTCTGACCCGCGTTACAACTATCCGCACTATCTAGTTTCTTCTCTGCCAGGGGTAGTGGTGCAAGCAGTACCAGTAGAAATGAGACAGACCGCGAAATTGATCACCTATGGCTTAGGCGGTTTCTTCGGCTTACATGCATTATATAAAGCTTTCCAGTATCAAAGCCGCTTTAAAGAACAAGCACTACCGGCGGTGATAGTGCTCGGCTGCTCGGTGCTGCCCCTGGTCTTGCCTCATTTTCTTTTTTATGACCTCTGCATCATGATCATTGCCGGCATGCTCATCTTCGGACACCATTTTCAAAACACCGATCTCAACTTGCGTATGCATGCAATCGCTGTTTTGCTGTTTACGTCGCTCTATACAACTCTTTATCTTTTTGGCTCGGTGGGCAACTTTGGTCCAATAATCTTGGTGGCAATTCTCACTCTCGCTCATTGCCGACTGCTTTATTTTCTCGACAAAACAGAGGCTATCAAACCCTTTACAGCAAAATAATCTAAAGCCCTTTATCTCGGCTTATCGGGCTAAAGATATACTCGTTGCTCTGCAATTTCTTGCCGTAGGTTTCAGACTTTGCAGCAGCGGCCTTTTCCTTTTCGGCACGGGCGTTGGCATGCTTGATCGACGGTATGATCTTGGCGATCGGCAAAGCTTCAATTTTTTTGAAACCTTCTTTGGAAAATCCACAGCCATCAACATTAAGAGAAGTAAGCTTCTTAAGAGCTTTCAGGGTGGGCAGAAAATCATCAGACAGTTTTGTATTGCCAGCAAGATGCAAGCTCTGCAAATTGCTTAGCTTACCTATGGGGGCGGCACTGGCTGCAGTCAAATGCGCCCGCGAAATGGCAAGCACTTCTAAACTTTGCAAACCAGCCAAATAAGGCATGTTGCGCGGTGCAATCGTATTGCCTTGCAGCCCTAATATTCTTAGTTTCTTCAAGCCGGCAAAATCTTTGAAAAAATCGCCCTCTACCATATTGCCGAAAAGATAGAGAACTTGCAAATCTTTCAAAGACTTCAAAGGGATAATACCTTTGTCGGTAAGCTCAGACTGCTCTAAATCTAAGCCAGTAAGGCCGGTAAAGCGAGCCAAGCTGGCAACGGCGGGGTCGGAGCGACCTTCTTCAGAGTCCTGCAAAGAAGCATAACGCACTACCACAAAATCCAAACTATCGGGGGCTAGATTACTGATGCACGAGGGATTCGCAAAGAAAAAGTGGTTGGGGAAATAAACCACATAGCGACCTTCCGGCACCTTGACCATGCCGCTGGCTTTGACATTGCCTTCTAACTTGAGAGGCTGACTGTGATCTTTATGGTACTTATAAATTGCCAGCCCACCGACCGATTGCACCGGAAACTTGAGTACACGAGCCGGTCGCAAGGGCATCTTCACCTCGGCGATGTTTTCGCTTACATCTGATGCCCTCGCCGGTGCAAAGCAAAGCACCAGCATGCTTGCCAGTAAAGGCAAATAGCGGCTAAGGGTTTCCATTAAGTTGAGCAGAACCTTCATTGCTTCAATTATATATGTAGAAGCAAGCGACAACGGCAAATTAGTTCGTCTATAATCCTAAGCTGCCTCGGCGCATGAGCAAAGATGAAGGAAAATAAAGACAACCCGGCTGTCAGCAACCGGTCAATTATGACAGTGGCCATAACCTGGTTTGCCTTGGCTTTTGCTATTCGCGGCGCCTTTGTTTTCAACTGGCTTGATATCTGCGGTCTGCACCCCGACCTCAGCTTGGTAGGTGATGCCTACGAGTACAAAGAGCTTGCAGAAAAACTATATCAAATCGCCTTAAATAGCCATACAGCGCTAGATAGCCATACAGCTATAGACAACACCAAGAACCTAATAAGCGGTTTGCTTATGGCCGGTCCGGTCTTTCCTCTTTATCTCGCCTTCGGTCTCGCCCTCAGCCATTGGCTGCAGACTTTTCAGCAGTTTCTGCCCATTCAGACAGCCCCTTTGCTCATCCAAATCTTTGTATCATCGGCCACTGTAGCTTTGCTTGGCGCCTGCAGCGAAAAACTCTACAAAGGCACAGGCAAGATAGCAGCTCTGCTAGCCGCTCTCTATCCGGGGTTTATCATTAACTGCCACAGGCTGACCACCGAAACACTGGCTATATTTCTCGTTACCCTCGCCCTTTTTGCATTTTTGAGAGTAAGCAAAGAGCGCAAAAGAAGTCTGCCGAGCCTGATACTACTAGCAGTATCACTCACTTTATTGCAACTATTGCGCTCGGCCTTGCTGCCGCTATCATTACTATTTGGCTTAGCCACCTTGCTTATCTTAATTGCCGAGAAAGAAAAGAAAAAAGCCACTCTATTTATCATGGCGGCATCTCTATCAGTAAGCCCCTGGCTGCTTTTCGAAAGCGCCGTTAAAGCCCCCCTCTCTCTTTGTCCAGACCGAGCAGGCAACCTTAATGTAGCAGTGGGCAATGATACCGAAAGTGATGGCTGGACCCGAGCCCCCTACCCAATTTATGCCGGGCTAGTCAATGAAAAGCCCTTGTCTATCCTAAAGCTGAGCATCAAAACCAGCACCCGCAAATGGCTTGAGCTGACATTAGGCAAAATTCCTCGCCTAATCAAGGCGCCATGGAACGACTTTCGCACCGCCATTGGCGCCTTTAGCTATGCCAATCAGACGCTTTATCATCAACTTATCTTGGCGCTGGCGGCAATCGGAATGTTCCTCGCCGCCGCCGCCAAAGACGAACACCGCCATATCTCTCTAAAGGTAGCATTAGCAATAATTGCCCTGCATTTTGTCTATATTCCTTTTGTAGCCATGCCTCGTTATTTCGTCACAGCCATGCCGGTGCTTATCATGCTGGCAGCCCGAGCAATCGCCGCCCTTTGCCGCAGCGAAAACAAAGCCCTGGTAATGCCACTGGCAGTAGCCACCTTGCTTTGCCTGCTTTCTCTCAGGCTGCATGCCGGCTGGCTCAATACTTTGTTGGCGGCAAGCGGCGCCATCATCTCTCTTATCGCCATTAGACCAAGAGCGGAAAAATCGCTTCGATATTGGTTTTTCGGCGTCCCGATTGTTTTGTTAATAGCTATAAACAGTCTGCCTTTGGCAGCCAACGGACGTATCTATGACAGCTATGCTCTCAAAAATGATTATGCAATTTCGCTGCAAAATCTAAAGCAAGCTGGTGATGCAAGCTTGCAGGGCAAAGAACTCTATTTGCTAATCGCGCCTGGACAATATCAAAGTCTTTTCAACAAGTTCAAAATCAAATACAACGGCGAAGCGCTATCGGCGCCAGCGATAAGCACGATAGCTTTACTTGATGATCAAAAAACACTCGCCCCCATAGGCAATGATCACTTAATCATGCCTTACCAATATATATTTTCAAGTCTTTGCACAGCCGCCGACTTAAACCTCATCGAAGCCAATCAATACTTCCTCATTAAGCTGCCTTGCCACGACAAAAAAGAAATCGAAAGCTTGGTCTTGTCGCCAATCAGTAGTGAAGGGACAGAGCTACCGGCGGCAAGAGCAGTAAAAGGACGACTGCAAATGTTCGATCCCCGATATTACTCATGGGACAAAATGTTCTATGGCGTTGAAAACAGCCTCGGCTTTTCAGACTGCCGGCTAGAATACAGTCACAAGCTGGAAAAAGATAGCGGTACTGTCATCGAGAAACAACCAATGGCAAGAATAGTGACACTACCGGCAGTGCCGCATCCGTCAAGACAAATTATTTTAAAAGATTCAATAAGTCTACAAGTATCTGCCGACAAGCCTGAAACAATTGCTACTCCCTTAGACAAATCAACACAAGAGTCGCTAGTTGGTCAATCTATATTGCGAATCAAGGGCGAAATTGTCGGCAGCCAAACTCACCCCCAGAGCGCAAGCTCAGCCACAGAGCCGGGTATAGACGTAACTCTCACCTATAACTGCGCCGGTGAGACACGCTCCTTGGGCGCGCCGCTCTACCCCCACAGAGTGAAAGAATTAGAGAAGCATTCATACCGGTTCGACTTTGCCGTGCCGGTTCTACTTAACGATACTGCTAGCAAAGACAGACCTAGCCTAGAAAAAATCGAGCTTACACTGAAAGCGCATGAGCCTCTAATGAGAGATTTATATAAAGCCAAGACTAAAGAGAAGGTAGAGTACAAGAACATAACTATTACTCTGGAAGATTACTGTCCATCAGCACTGGCAAGCGGTATCGACGTCTACTGATTCACAGTCACAATAATGCCAAAATCAATCGGCATAATGCATCATGCCATTGAACGGCGGAAACCTTAAAACCTAAGCTTACTAAAAGCCTCCTGCCCCATCCCCTCTTTCAGGAGTATTCTCATGCGCCAAAATTCCTGCGCAGAAGCGCAATTTGACTCGCCCATAAAACCAACCGAAGCCCAAGAAAGCAACTTATCAAGCAACTGCATAAAAGACTGGCAAGACAGCACCTGCCTAAGCGACAACCGAGGCAACAGCGAAGCACTGGTGCACTGCGGCGTTCTGCCTGACTGTGTCATCGATTTTGGTGACGACAATTGCGCAAGCACGCCTAGTCAAAATCAACAGGCAGATACTACCGGTGATTGCCCACCTGTAGATTCTTGTCCGCCTGCAGATTCTTGTCCGCCTGCAGATTCTTGTCTGCCTGTAGATTCTTGTCTGCCTGCAGATTCTTGTCTGCCTGCAGATTCTTGTCCGCCTACGCAGTCATGTACTCCTATTGAACAAACTGAATACGATTGCACTATTTTGCCGCCACAGCCGACAGAGACCGACGACCAATGCCCACCTATAGATTCATGCATTCCTGATGGCGACTGTACAATATCGCCACCCCCGAATCCACCAGAAACGACACCTATTGCTCCGCCGGTCGACACCCCAACAATCAGACCGGAAGAGCCCCCCGTTTCCGACACCGGCGGTGACACCGTTGGCGACACTATCGACTTTCAGCCACGCCCCGGTTTGGAAGGAGGCAGAGCGCGAGTGGAAATCGGCAGAGGATCGCGTCCAGAGTCATTACCGGAAGGGCTGAGAGAATATGCCAGATACGAAGGAGGCATGTTGGTCATCGATGCCAAAGGCAACGAGATTCCACCACTTTCAATCACCAGCGACAATGTGGTGATTCGCAATGCCCGCATCAAGGGCGATCAAGGACCGGCAGTATCAATTAATGGAGCCGACAACGTCACCATCGAAAACTCTGAAATAACCGGCGGCAGTCGCGGCATTCTCGCCGACAGATCGAGCAATATAACCGTAAAAGGCAACTGGCTGCACGACTTTGATTGGAGAGAAAAGTTTGATACCACCGCAGTTGAGTTCGATCATGTCAACGGCGGACGCATCGAAGGCAATCGCATTAACGGACTATTCAAGAGTGATTCAGTCAGTATGTACGAAAGCCAGAATCTTGTTTGCACCGGCAACAACATAGATATCACAATAGATGAGTGGTCTTCTGCACCCTTGATGGTAGAAGGAAACTCCGCCTACAATATCGAAGTCTCAAACAATGTGATCAACTATCCAGTCGGCAATAATGTGCCACCCGGTCTTTTAGGCGGCAGAAATCATCGCGCCAACAACAATATCGTCAATGGCGATCGCTCGGTCGGAGCCTGGCAGATGTACGCATATAACGACGTCTGGCAGGACATCTATTTCAACGGCGTCAAGCTCGCCTAAAGCTGAAATAGATGGGAAGAAGGAAGGAGAACCGAAACAAAGGTTCTCCTTCTTTGCTAGTGATAAGCAGTGAGCGGCGGTGCTTAAATCTGAACGCTACGCGGGAAAGCTATCAATGAGGGAGCTTAATGCCTTAAAATATAGCCCTGATGGAACCGAGCAAAAGCGGGGATGCATTGAGCCAAGCGGAAGATAAAACGGTAAAGCGGAAACTACCCTCAATGCAGGAGGGTCTGAACCGCCTGGGCGGACAGCCTCAAAACCTGGTTCTGGCTGGTCGCTATCTCTTGCAAGAGGAAGTCGGCACAGGAGGTATGGGCAGAGTCTTCAAAGCCCAGGACCAAAGAAAAGACAGCACTTGTGCTGTAAAAGTAATGCACAACCATCTCAAGGACGACAAAATCTCCCGCAAAAGATTTGAAAGGGAAGCAGAACTTGCCATTTCACTAAGGCACGACAATATTGTTGCAGTGAGCGATTTTGGTCTAACCGAGGCGAACGAACCTTACATTGTCATGGAGTATCTTGTTGGCGAGAGCTTGGCTGAAATAATTCAGAGACAGGGCTTTTTACCAGTCGAGCAGTTCACTAGCATATTTCTAGAAGTCTGCCGGGGGCTAAGCTATGCCCACGGCGCCAATGTGGTGCACCGAGACATGAAACCCAGCAACATTATGAAAACAGATTGCGGGCAGATTAAGATAGTCGATTTTGGTATAGCCAAAGCCTGTGCACGAACAGGCGAAATTTGCCCGACGAGCGCCTCTGCCTTAAAGAATCTTTTGACGGCAAGAGAAATCGATAGAGAGACCGAAGATTTGCTGCAAGACCTCACCCAACCAGGTGAAATTTTCGGCAGCCCCCTCTATATGAGTCCCGAGCAGTGTTATGGCGAAGAAGCCGACTGTAGATCTGAGGTTTATGCCTTAGGCTGCATGATGTATGAAGCACTAACTGGCCAGACGCCGCTTCGTGGGCGCAATGCCATGGAAACAATGCTCAAGAGAGTGCATGACCAACCGCCTCGTTTAAGCGAAGAAAAAGGTGAGAGGCAATTCCCTCAAGTTCTAGAGGATCTAATTGCGCGCTGCCTGCAAAAGGAACCCGACAAACGTTTTCAAACAGCACTGGCATTGTATGAGGCACTAGAGCAGATTGGGCACGCGAAGTAATTTACTCCGGGAAGTTTACTTAATAACCTAGAATGTCATCAAAAGAAGTCTGCAAGAACTGCCATTTGCCCTTTCTATCGCAAGAAAGGCGTGGGTCGTTCACTTCTTTTGTCTTTATCGATATGCACTGTCAGTGCCACCTTACCGAAAACACCGCCACGGCTGGCGCCCGCAAAGCCAGTAAAGCCAAAGTAGAATCTCAGTCTTGCGCCAACTGCGGCAAAGTCATCGCCAAAGCCAAACGCGCCGGCAGCCTCACCAGCATGCTCTTAGTTGACCTGCGCTGCAGTTGTGCCAATCCCAAACCCAAGACTCCGCGCTTCGATATGCAGACGCGCTTTAGACCGCCTGCTTCTCTTACCAAGCGCAGGCGCGACAACGCCACTCGCATGCGCACCCGCGGCGCTACTCTTACTAAAGCCGACGCCGCCATTGTCCAACTCAAACCAGGCGACCGCATCGGCGGCGACTTTGTTCTCATCGAACAAGCCGGTCAAGGCGGCATGGGTCTCGTCTACCGCGCCAGGCACGAAAGACTGGCGCGCACAGTCGCCCTCAAGTTTTTGTTGCCTTCTATGGTGTCACCAGAAAGTTGGTCTCAGTTCAAGCAAGAGGCAAAGCTCAACAGCATTCTCACCCACCCGACCATCTGTCAAATCTATGACCTCGGTCTGCACCAAGGCGTCTTACCTTTCTATGCCATGGACTATGTGGACGGTCTCACCCTCGAAGAGATTATCTTGCAGGTTGGTTCTCTTAGTATCGGCGCCACCCTGGAAGTCTTTATCAAAGCCGCCGAAGGTCTAAGCTATGCCCACCGCAAGGGTGTTGTGCACAAAGATATCAAGCCAGCCAATATCATGGTTGAAAAAACTGACGAAGGCGATATCTTGGTCAAAATTCTCGACTTTGGCATTTCTCAGTTAAACGACAAAAATAGTAAGCAAGAAAAACAAGACCTGGTTGTGGGCAGCGCCCCTTATATGAGCCCCGAACAAATCAGGGGCGAGCCCCTCGATGCCAGATCAGACATCTACAGCCTGGGCTGCTCAATTTTTGAAACGCTCTGCGGCGAGCCGCCCTTCGTCGCCGACGATTACGACACAACAGTAGCAATGCATCTTGATGATGATACACCCTTGCTCGCCGATCGTACCGATATCGATATGCCCATCGAAATCGATGCCGTCGTACAAAAGTGCATGCACAAAGAAGCAGACCGCCGCTATCAAAATGCCAGTGAACTGATTATCGACCTAAAGCGCATCATGGAGGACAAAGCCCTTCAACATGCGGCAGCCGAGTTGAAGTTTCTGGAAGATGAAAGCGAAAATAAAAACTCAGCAAGCGCCATAAAACCGCGATATTTCCTCATTCTAGGAGTGCTAACAGCTATTTGCTTTGTCTCTCTGATGGGATTATTCTTGCGGACCCCAACCAAAAATAAGATTAGGAAAACCTCGAGTTCAGAGATTGCTGCCCTTTCTAGATTAGAGAATCCAATAGCTCAAGATTATCCAATTACAGAGAGCAAAAAAATTCCTTCTGTAAAGTATTACAGAGCTTTTGAGCACCCCAACACAATTAGTTCGAAGGGAAAACGCTACAGGAATTTTTCTTTTCCTCCGCTAAAGGGAGAAGGCGTGCCATTTGCACTGTTAACTTTTGACCGTAGGCTTGATTTTCAGGAAGTGTTTTTAAGATACCTATTCTTTGTGGACGTGGGAAATGTTAACATTTGCCTGCCCAAAACATATAGTCAGAATATTGGCATAAAGAATCTAATAAAGCTTGACGATGAAGGACAAATCACCATATACGGTGGTTTTGGCGATGTCTCATTTGAAAGCAACCGTTTAGTCACCTTACTACCACTAGATCCGATTATCGGAAATGAATCGCTACTTCTAGGATTCGGACCGGAGAGCGTCGATGCCCTCAGTCTTCATACCCTTACTGCTTCACCCAAACAAGTATTAAGCCTTGTTCCCTCAGCCTTCCAAAAAATTCAGGGTTTAACTCTATCCGGAAACGAGCAACTTCTTGCTTGCAGCAAAATAATCACCGACTTCAAACCAGAAGTAGTCCTTTTAGACAATTGTGACTTCGACAAACTAGAAGAAGAGCCATTTGCAAATTTCAAGCTAAGAACATTGATCATAAATTACTGTCGAGGCAGTCTCAACAAGCTTCTAAACAGCTCCTCTTCCTCTAAGTCACCAGAATCTTT
>JAFLCK010000013.1:0-130535 GCA_017303615.1 Obscuribacter phosphatis (SeqCode) | reverse complement strand
AATTCGAAATTATTGGCACGGCAATAGTCTTCAATCTGACTGAACTGCTGCGCTGCAGCTAGCGAAGACTCAGCCCGGGCATAGGCCACCAGCCTCACCGGATGACTAAAATGAGAAGCAGCCGTGCGAAACCAAGGACGGCTGCCGTTACAAATACAATTTCTATCCATTTCCATAAATTGACCTGAGTACCACCTGGAAACAGAATATATAAAAATGGATTAGTGCGGAATTGACCGCAAGAATGAAAGGAGCTAACACCTTAGGATGATTTTTACTTCCACTCTTTCCATTCTGGTCTAGGCAACTCGACAAGCAGCTCGTCTAGACTCTGATAACGGTCTTCTGGGCGCCTGGAGGCAGCTTTGAGTATGATTTTATAGAGCCGCTCTGATAGTTCATCTTTAGGGTCAGAAAGAGACTGAGGCAGATTGAGACCGTTGACATGGGACATGAGCACATTAAGAGGGCTGCCAGTATTAGCGGACTTTCGCCCGGTGAGCAACTCATAGGCAACTAGGGCCAAAGAATAGATATCGCTGCGCTCGTCTATGGTCTCTGATAAGCACTGTTCGGGGCTCATATAATAATGAGAGCCCAGCACCTCGCGAGAGCGGGTGAGGAAGCTGAAATTACCCCGCTCATAACGGGCTAGACCAAAGTCTACGAGGGTATAGACGAACTTTCCTTTTAGATGGGGCTGCATCATGATGTTGGCTGGCTTGATGTCGCGGTGCACCACGCCCATCGAATGGCAATAACTAAGAGCCGAACCAAGCTGCCAGAGAAATTCCAAAATGAAAGAGGCTGGGGACTCGACGTTGCGCTCCAGATAAGCTTCTACAGTTTCGCCAGGCAAAAAACGTTGCACCAAATAATACTTATTGATGCCGAGATCAAAGCCGCTATCTAACACTTTCACCACACCAGGATGAGAAAGCATGGCTAAGGTACGTCCTTCTTTCAAGAAGCGAGCAATTAATCGCCCGTCGGGAATATGACCACGACCACGGCCTGAACAATCAGTATCGAGAACTTTCAAGGCGACAGTCTCGCCTGTCACTAAATTGCGGGCAACATAAAGAGTGCCACTACCGCCGGAGGCAAGGAAATTGAGCACTTCATATTTGCCGGCCACTAGTTTCTGCCCAAACAAACCGGTAACAGGCTCAAGACCACCTGAATAAGAAAGGTCATCGGAAGCGGCCTGCAAGGCCGCTAGATCTGGTTTTAGAAACTCGCCGGATGTATGACTCATCGATGGGCGCACCTAATGCCTACAGAGAAGTATATTCCACAAAGCAGGCCACTTCCCACAACTAACCCAATAGATATCAATGAAATCGGCATAAATTTGGATAATACTGCCGATGACAAGGGAATAAATTCAGGACTGGCATCCTCTGCTCCTCAGGCATTTCTGCATAAATCTGGAAAGGCAAAACTAAAGGGCACAGACAATGCCAAAGTTACTATTTCCGACAAGTTACGTCTCAAAATCGATGCGCAGTCAACAGGGTTCGGCTGTTGAGTTCAACTTGAGCTTGCTGATTTTATTCGTGATCTTTTTATTTCCGATGATCAATTTAGTCTGCATATCAATCGCCTGCGCCGGTAGTTTCTTAGTGGCCATGCAGGCCGCTCAAGCTGCATCTACCCGACCAACCTATGCTCGGGCCTTGAATGCCGCAGCTGGCGAGGCGGCAAACCTCAACAGCAATGGTCTGATGAAAATGGTTAAGATGACCCAGACTGGCGGTTTCAACAATACCGGCATCGACCTTTATGTGCACGCCAGCAATTTAAATAGCGCAGGAAATATCCAAGTCTTTGGTCCCAATACACCGGTAAGCGCCGCTGTAGACCCATCGCTATGGGTCTACGAATACGTTGCCAAAAGTACCTACACAGTTGACCCATTCGTCTCCTTCGCAACTGTCCCACTACTAAAAGACATTC
This sequence comes from Obscuribacter phosphatis (SeqCode), assembly GCA_017303615.1. Taxonomy (GTDB): domain Bacteria; phylum Cyanobacteriota; class Vampirovibrionia; order Obscuribacterales; family Obscuribacteraceae; genus Obscuribacter; species Obscuribacter phosphatis_A. The sequence continues at coordinate 128,576 of JAFLCK010000013.1, read as the reverse complement.
CTGGTTTGGGCAAACCCTTCGTACTTTCATTCACTGCAGCTAGATCTGCCGAGTACCCACTCGGACTCATGGGCGATGGTGCCAATATCGCCTATAGCGGCGGCAGCTCACCATTAACCCTAAAAATGAGCGGCTTAGAAATCCCTGGAGACTTGACCGATACAACTAACTCGCCCTGGAATCGACCGAGAATTTATCAAGACATCAAGGCTGCCGGTCAGACAATTAAGAGAGAAGAAGTATTAATAGTAAACGCGAAAAACGACAACTGGACAGACAGTCAGATTGACATAGCCCCGGGTGAGAAAGTCTGGATAGACTATCGAGCCGACGGCATATGGTCGGTCGAAGTGGGCATTCCGCAGGCTAATTCAGATGCCGACGGTCTAGCCGGTTCCGAAAGTAATCCCCAAAACACATCAGGCTTTCCCTATGGTTCGATGGTCGGAAAAATAGGAAGCAGTAACAACTTTTTCCTAGGAAAGTCTATGTATCAAGTCTTGCCGCCCGGCACCGGTCGACTATTCCTAGCCAACAATGACGGTCTGGGACCTGGCTTTAGCGACGTCAACTATGGCGACAACCAAGGTCTAATGACAGTTCGCATAATCATTACCAATTAGAGAAAAGGACCACGACAGAATGAGAAAACGCGGCAGCGCGATGGTAATGTCGATTGCAGTGACAGTCTTCCTGTTGGTGCCGCTCGGAATCATGGCCTTAACTTTTGTAAGACTGATGGGCAGTCACCATGAGCAAACTTCAGCCATTGAAGCCGCGGCTCTCAAAGTAGCGCAAGATCTAAATAAGATCGTTGTAGAAGATCCAGACCTCGGCTACATTGGCTTGAGCGACTACGGACCGCTAGGCTCAGCAACATTAGCTCCAGACAATTTCTCTCTACCTGTGAAAAGCATAAATACTTTAACCGGCACTGTAAGGCTGGATATGATCATCTCTGACCTGCTAAAGGATGAAACAATGATCGCCTTGGCAGAGGAAGACTATAAGCTTCTACAACCAGCTAGGCAAAGGTTAGAAGCAGCACTCAAGGCAGCCATCCTGCCGGGAGGCAAAGGCTATGATCTGGACGGCAACGAGATCAAGCCCTACGACGATGCAATAGCAGCTTATAACTCCAATCAAATTAGAATGAATGGTGGCAACTCAACCCTATTGGTTGGCTCGATGAAAATCTCATTGGGTGTAGCAGAAGGACTAACTACCAGCACGCCTATTCCACAACCGCCCCAGTACGCAAATCTAAATAAAGACATGCAAGAAGGTGGATACTACAAAGCCTACATAGACATACCGTACAAAAATCACTCTTTTGTCTTTGCGGCTAATTCAGACAACACCTGTCTGATAGATCCCAAAGATTACAAAGATGATCTGCCCAATCTTTCTTACTATCTGCCAAGCGTGGTGCGCTGCCAAGCCATTCAACAAATGGAGTTTTCGGGACTGGGAGGCAACAAAGAAACAACGCAAATGAGCGCTGCCGCCTGCGCGCAACCAGGAGCCGCCCCTCAATTGGATCTGCCGAAAGGCTCACTCGCTGTCACCTTTCCGAGCGGTGCCGTGCCAGACTTAAGCACTTTGCTTATGGTTCTAAATAACGAAAGTATTGCTAAATCGCCAACAGATCGCACAGTCAGTCCAAAAACTGGAGACTATACGCCGACTGCTCTAGACCGTTTCTCTCCGCGAGTGCTGAACTTCGACCATGCTCCTTTTGGTCAACTTGAACGCCTGGCTTTCTATGACTGGATAAGACGTTCTGGGGTAGCGATCAATATTGATTCGCTCTTTCAAGGTCTCAACAAGCCGCTTTCATCCCAGAGTACACCGCATAGCAATCTCTTCACGATTGATAAAAGCGGCTTGACCACCTTACAAATCCTAGACGTAGACGCCGACGACACACTATGCGTCAGTCACAATCAATGGTATGCGGTTTCTGGTCAGGCTTTCAAAGCCAGTACCAAACTACTCTATGATGTTTATCTGCGCGACTTTGTTTATCAGCCTGGCAAAACCAAAGGTGGCCAACATGGTGGAGAACCGCTGCCTATAGTGCCTGGCAGCGGTAAGCCGATGGCCTCTCTGGCTACTGGACTAGATGAAAATGCCACCTCGGTGATAAGTTTTGCCCATGGTCCAGGCGGCGGAGCCAAACGCCCCATATACTCACAAAAGTCAGTTGCCGTGGAAATTAGATTTAGACAGAGATGACGACAAACACCTAAGTAATCGAAAAAATCAACACGCGATTGTTTCCCGAATCAGCTATAGCCAATTTGCCTTTGTGCAAGTGCAGTCCATAGGGCCAGCATAGACTTTTGTCGGTTACTTCTTTCCAGTTGTTCTCGCCGTTCTTTTCAAAATCAGGCTGACCAATAACAGCTTGAGCCGGCAATGCAGCACCATGACTGGGCAGATGCTCAAAGAGAAGCACCCGATTGTTGGCGGTGTCAGCCACAGCCAAGACACCATCGTCATAACTGACGCCATAAGGGAAACGCAAGACCGAAGGCGATTGAGGTCTATAAGGGAATTCTTCCCAGCTGACAAAATCGCGCTGGCCAAGCACCAAGCTGGCGGCGCCGGCATCTGACTGCCGGCGAGGAAAGCCCAAGACTCTGTGATTTCCGGCATCGGCAATAAATAAAGTCTCGCTCGATGCGCAAATATCATGAGCCCAGCGAAAGCTGGCAGCACCTATGGCGCCGCGATTTTCTTCGGCACAGACAAAACTATCCTGCCCTAAGAGACCATCAAACTTTACTCTCTGCGAAAAATCACGCTTGCTGAACTTGCTGAAGTGGTCTAGATAGACCACCCGCCGATTGCCGGTATCGGCGATATAAAGCCGATCTTCCACAAAAGCTAGACCATAGGGCCAGTAAAGACTGCTATCAGAAACGGTCTCACCACAATTAGGAAGAGACTGCTCAAGACTATCTTGCCCGATGATAAAGTCGGGGGGCTCTCCATTTTCCGGCAGCTTGGACCAAACCAAAATGCGGTGGTGCCAGGCATCGGCAACAAGCAGTATGCCCTGGTGCATGGTCACGCCGGTGGGCAAATGCAAGAGCTTGGGTCCCTCACTCTCAAAGTCGGGCTGCCCAATGACAAAATCGGCTTCACTGTGGCTTGGGGGAAGGTCATCCTCTATCTTCCAGACAAGCAGGCGGTGATTGCCTGAATCGCAGACAAGCAGATAATTATCGTCAAAATAAACACCGCGGGGACAATAGAGCTGTCCGCGACGAGCTTGCGCATCGGGCAGAGCCATGCTGAAATTGCGTTCGGCACTGGGTGCGGCACCATACCAGCGCAAAGAGCTTGGCGAGAAAGAGTTTTGAGAGAAGGCGGTCACTGGGGACGCACCCAAATACGACCTTCCACAATTTTGAGAGGGAAGGGCTCAAGCTGCACCTCGGGGGCGGTCAGGCATTCGCCGGTGCTGCGCAAAAACTTGAAACCATGGAAAGGACAAGTGATTGTTTCACCCTCTACTTTGCCGCCATCTAGGGGCAAACCCATATGAGGACAAGCATTGCGAAAAGCGAAGAGCTTGCCTTCCGACTGCATAAGCAAAACACTTTCTTGCAGCATCGAATAAACGGCTCCATCATTCATTGTTTCGGCTATAGTCTCAAGCAAAGGACCTTCCACCCAGCCTTTGTCTTGATCTATCGAGAGAAAGCCGGAAACAGCCATGTCGGTCACTTGCTCTACCCGCTTGATCTGAGGCAGACGAGTTCTCATGGTCTCCTCTACCGCGTCGCGCAGAGTCTGGGCGCTCATCGAACATCCGGCACAAGCGCCGTGCAAGCGCACAAAAACGACATCTTCTTCTACGTCCACCAATTCTATGTCGCCGCCGTGCGAACTGAGATAGGGTTTTACCTGTTCGAGTACTTCGACAACACGCGCTCTCAGTGATGGTTTGATTATTCCGTGCATCGAAAAGAGAGCGTAAACAGAAGGCTCTTCCATAGCCTGCAAGAGAAGCTCTTTGCCCCGCTCGTCGGCTTTCACGGCTTTAACCAAGGTCACCAGTCCTTCTTTGTGAAAAGCCTCAAGCGCCTCTTTCAACTTCAAAAATTTCTTCTTTGTTTCTTCGTCAAGATCTTGTGCAGCCGACAAAGCGCTATCGACATCTGCAGCAAGCTTAGCCAATACTTCCGATTCAGACACAGTCAACCTCCAAAGGCCAGGTTAGATTCTAAAGACTCTATCGCTTTGCGCAAAAGCAAAGCCGAAAAGACCTGGCGCGCCGCCACCTGCATAGCATCACCGGCGGTGCCTTGAAATTGGATAGATAACTTTTGCCTTTCTAGTGCAGAAAGAATAAAAAGAGCACCGGCAGTATTATCGAGCAAGTTATCTTGAAAGAAATTGGCAGTATATTGACTGAGCCACACACCCTCTGCTTCAGCATTCTCACGCAAGACAGCCAGTGCCGGCTCTGCCCCCTGCAAGCGCTGGGCGACGCGCTCACAAAACTGAGACACGGCAAGATTCAAGACTTCTTCAAAGAGTCGCTTCTCATAAAGTTCCAAGTTATGCCACCACCCCTAGCCCGCCACTATCATTTTCTAATGCGCCAATCTTTTTCTAGTTCGCACCAATTATTTTCTAGCTTCTTCCATTTCTCTCATTATAGTTAATACCGCATCAGCACTATCGCCTTCGCCTTTCTCTTCAAAAATAGCACGGGCCGCTTCAAGCGATTGCCGCGCTTGAGCAAAGGCACCAAGATGAGCCAAGGCATTACCCAAGTTAGCATGCACACGGGCGAAAGCAAGGGCATCATCTTCTTGGCGCCGCACCGCCAAAATTTCTTGATAGAGAGAGACAGCCTCAATCAAATTATCTTTATTGTGGGTGCTGGGAACATGTTGCAGAGCGTTGGCAAGATTGAGGGTGGCACTCGACCACATCAGCTCATCTCGCTCTCGGTCAAAGACCTTGAGGGCCTCGCGCAGTGCTTGCACGGCAATAGCCGGCCTAACACGTTCAGCCTCTTCATTCATAGGCATCGACATATAGACAATGCCAAGATTCATCTGGGCAAGACCATACTGAGCCGGATGATTCTCCTTTCTAAAATAGAGCAGCGCTCTCTGATATGCGTCGATTGCTTTCAAAAGTCTCGCCCGCGAGCTGAGTGCGAAAGACTGACAAGCTATGCCTAAATCTAGAGACAAAGTAGCCTTCATCTTGACGAAAGATGTGCCATTGAGTAAAGCATGAGCTTGCTCCAAATAATCGATAGCCTTCTCAAAGCCGGCTTGCAGCAAATACGACGCAGCATCATGATAAATTCGCGCTGCAAATAAAGGCGACTTAGACGCCAACTCGAATGCACGGTCGAAACTCTCAAGACTCTCCGCTAACTCGCCTTGCCCAGCCAAGAAGTGCCCGCGCGCCACTAACAAATAAGCCGCGGCAAGAGCACTTTCGTCTCTCAATCCAAGCAACTGCTCGAGGCTCTGGGTAGCAGGTCCGCTATAGATACCGTTCTGATAGAAAGCTACTGCCTCCGCCAATTTCTGCAGAAGTGGGGGCATAGGGTGCGAGTCTTGCTTCAGGGGTGCACCAGTGAGCACAAAGCTATTGTAAGCAAGCAGCCAAACTGAATATAGATCATGGTCTTGATCTTGCAGATTCTTCTTCAGATCTTCTTGCAGAGCGGCAACGGCAGAGTCGAAATCGCCTGCTAAAGCCAAGCGATAGAAGCGCAGAGCCGGATTTAAGTTAATGCTTTGAAAATACTCTTCAAAATCTTCGCCGCCCTTACCTTGAACAAGCTCTCGCAGTAACTGGAGCTCTGATTCGGGTAATTCAGGCAAGAGCAAAGCCTGTGCCGGTCCCTCAGCCAGACCCAAAAACAAGAAGCGATCTTCAAACATTCGTTTCCACCACCAATGCAGCGTCTGCTTCCTGCCAGACAGCCTTGAACTTCCCCTTAATCTCTCTTCCTCTGGTTACTTCATCAATAAAGACACTACGATCGCCTCTGCTATTGCGGTGTTTCATCAGCAAACCGCCCGAAGCTTGATTGCGAATCGGCAAGAGAAAGAGCCTCGAATCGCGCATAAGCGCCACCAAACTATCACCAGGGAAATGACGCTCCGCCAAGTGCTTTGGAATAACTAGATAACCTTTGCCGGTAAACTCGACGCAATCTTCCGTCGGCAGCGAATCATCGCTATATCTTTGCAATAGCAGATGCGCCAACTCTTCCATTGCGGTCGCCACCGCTTCGCTTAGGGGGGCGCCGGGCTCGAACTGCGCTGCCTCAATCAGAAAGACAGTCACTTTTTTAGGATAACGTTCTTTCAGAAGCCAGCGGCCAAAAGCAATGGCATGATCAAAGCGAAAGGCGTGCATATTTATGCCGGTAAGGGGCGGCGTTTCCACAGCTTCACCGGGCAATTCATAAAGCTCACCCGGCTTTCCGCCGCTGCGGCAGGCATCGACAAGTACCACTTCGCCGGCGCCTTCCATGGCAAAAGCCACGTCCATGCCGGCGGTGCCGCCGTCGGCCAGCCGCATTCGATTGGGAAGCCCTAGCTCAAATAGACGACGCACCAAAATCGGGCCGACACCGTCATCGCCGCGCAGCAAATTGCCGCAGCCGATTACAAGTACATCTTTCACTTTGTCCAACTAATTAGCGACCCATCTGTGGACCAACCTTATAACTAGCCAGTTCTTTGTTGGTCTTCTTATCGTAGCAGTGCACGGTGCAAACCAGACAAGAATCGTAGCTCCTGGCAATTACACCGATCTCAAGCGGATCATGCTGATTCTTGATTTCAGTGCCAATCAAGCTGTTTTCAATCGGACCATTCTGCCCCTTCGAATCACGCGGACCAATATTCCAGGCAGTTGGCGTGACGACCTGATAATTGTCAATCTTGCCGTCCTTAATAGATATCCAATCGCTGAGGGCACCGCGAGCCGCTTCGGTAGAGCCAAAGCCCTTACCTTCGGGAAGTTCTTCAGGCTTGATATAAAACTTGTCGTGCAGATCTATCTTAGAGAGCCAGTCTTTAACTCTAAGATAGAGCTTAGGCGCCTCGTGCATGCGTGCAAGCACACGCACCATGACGCTATTGCCTTTCTTTTTGACGCAATCAAGAAAGAGCGGATCATAGTCTTGCCAGGGGGCAGCATCCGGACGCCCCGCCATGACCTGGCGAGAGAGTGGACCTGCTTCCATGGGTGAAAAGCCCTTGCCCGGTATATCGTAACGCGGCGACTTGGCCCAAGAGTATTTATCTTGTTTACGACCATCAAGCGGGTCGAGCGGCTCGGTGACACCGTCAAAAGGATGCAACATAGCCGAGCCCTTATAGAAAGAATGAGTATGGTCTTCTTTCACTCGGGCTTGGTCAAAGTCATGAAACTCTTTACCGTCAAAAACACCCGACCTGGCAATCAAGGCACTATTGCGGCTATCGATTGTCGGTCTTTGATAGAGATGCTCGTTGAAATAAGTTCCCGTAGAAAGATAATTGGCATCCCAAGCACCAATTTTATCGAGGCCGTTATCCATGCAAAATTTGATAAAGAGAGCGCAATCAGAATTAGCATGACTCTCGGACTCATCAATCCAGGCTAAGACATCTTCAAAGCTCTTGTTCTCTAGCCAGCGCTCTACTGAACAGCCAAGCCAAATGGGCTCCAACCAATTGGTGCGCCAATATTCAAGCAAAGAATGCGCGCGGGTCACTTCCGAAAGACCAGGGGCGCACATGACACCGCCCGGAATCATAAAGCTGGAATGTGGCCACTGCCCGCCAAAGAGTGCATAAATTTCTACAGGCTTGGCAGAAGTCTGCACAGCCGGCTCATAACTGGTGCCGACAAAGGGAGAGAAACGCTTCACCACTTCATCAAAATATTTGCTTTTGGAAAAAGACTGATGCACAAAATCGATAGCAAAAAGTGCATAAAACCAGCGCGGAATACTCTGCAATGTCTCGGATGCCTGAGCGATATTGCGAATCAAAGTGGCATTAGGCGGCACATGGGTTTTCCAAGCGGTATCAAGGGCATAGACTGATTTATATAAATGGCTGCCGCCGCAAATGCCGCAGATGCGCGGAGTGACTATCAGACCAGCTTGCGGATCTTTCCCTTTCAAGATCAGCTCGAAGCCTCTAAACATCGCCGCTTCAGTCCAAGCATCGACGACCACACCGTCTTCGAGCATGACCTTCACATCGAGGTCTCCTTCAATTCGGCCGACGGCGCCGACATCGAGAGTTACTTGCTGTCCCATGAGTCCTCCAATTTAGACTTCGAACAATTTGTTCTTAAACTTTTGCCGGTTAGGTTAGATTACAAACATGTCTTCTTTAGCCCATTTCGGGCTGGCGGCGCGAGCCACGGCGGCATGCACCGAATAGCTAAGAGCATCGGTTCCTTCCGGCACTTCTTTCGGAATGACGCCAAAAACTTTCTGTGTTTTGAAAACAGTTCCGACCTCTAGATCGTTATGAGGGAACTGCGGTTCGGTGCAGCCAATGCACGGCATGCCGGCTCTTGTCTTAGATGACTGCCGATTCCAAAGAATGCGATTGCAAGGCGAGTGAGTGAGCGGACCGCGACAACCCTGCTCATAAAACAAACATCCTTTCCTGGTTCCTTGACCAAATTCTTCCACCGGTTCTTTCCACTCGAAATATTGAACGCGAGTGCAGCCCGTCTGGGTGAAAGTTTTAAAGAAAGTCTGCGGTCTTTGCAGATCATCAAGGGCCACATCTGCACCACGGCCGGTGGCAACCGCCACCAAGATCTGCGTCACCCAATCTGGGTGAGCCGGACAACCAGGAATATTGATCACAGGCAAACCAGCTTTTGATCTATATTCAGAACCAAGGAAGCCACCTTTGGCACCTTTCAAATACTGCAAACCAATTGAATCAGTTGGATTGGGCTTGGTGGCAGGAATTCCACCCCAGCAAGCGCAATCGCCAATCGCCACTGTAAATTTCGCCGAGGCGGCGAAATCTGCCACCCAGTCTTTCATTGGCTTATCAAGAAAAATGTCATATCGCCCGGTGCCTTTCGGTCCTTGAATGACACTGCCTTCAAAGACGAAAATATCCGGTCCACCTGCAGCTAGAATCTTTTGCAGCGTTTCCTTAGCTTGCTCACCCATAAGTGGAATGCAAGAGTGGTGATAAAGAATCTCGATACCAAAATCGGTGACAAGATCGACAATGGTCGGTTCTTCAGCATTCAAGAACGACTGTGTATTGCCGTTGCAGGCTCCACCGTGAAGCCAAACCAGTGTCGCCATTCCAAACCTCCCACGTTTCTTACCCTTTGGTAAGTGTCAAATTCGAGGAAACTCTCTTAGTAATGCCCTTTTTCCAGAAAAAAAACATACTACCAGCTTACTCTCTTTGCGCACGACGAGAAGATCTTTTTGCAGCGAAATTTGGCTATAGTAGAGAAATCGCCACATAAAATTTTGAAGGAAGTAAAAGATGTCGAGGTCCGATTCAACGCTCGTCTGCGTGGAAGAAAAGCTGCAAGATGCAGCGACATCGCAGAATCTCAGTCGATTGCTAGATCGACTTGACGAAGTACTAGCCTTATTGGATTTGATTGGTGAAGGGCTCAAGCGCGGACCAGAATACGCCGACAATATTAATGGATTAGTCAGTAAGGTGAGAGATCTCAGCCATCAAGGCGGTCTAGAAGAACTCGCACAAACGGTTCGCAGACTAGATAGAATTTCTAGATCAAAAAGTCTGTTAATGCTGGAAGAAAAAATCTTAGATGAAAATACAGCCGGTTCTATTTTGGAACTTCTCAATCATCTAGATGAATTGTCGGATCTAGTGAATATGGTTCTGCAAGCTCTCAAACGCGGGCCAGAATATGCAGACAATTTGAACGGACTACTACAAAAGCTGCGAGCGGCAGCAACTGCATCCGGCGATAGCATTGAAGCTCAGATCAAGGCAATCGACTTGCCAACCTTACGCAATACGGCTTTTCAATTGACTCAGATTATTCAGTCGCCGCAAATGCAAAATTTGCTGGCGTCAGAAATTTTTGGCAAGGAGAGTGTTGAACTCGTAGACCGTGTAGCGAAAATAGCGGTGCAATCTTCGATTGAGGCGAAGCAACCCGGGAAGCGTATTGGAGTTTTTGATCTACTGAGAGCCCTGAAAGATCCCGATATCCAAACAACTTTGCGCTTTGCTCTCGGCTTTGCAAAAAAGCTTGGTCGTGAACTATCTGAAGAAGAAAGAAAAAGTATTGAAGCAAATAAACAAAGCAAATAAGCAAAAGAGAAGGCTGATACTCAAGGCAAAAAATCAACTAAAGCTGGCGAGTGCCAGCTGACCAAGAGACAAACCACCATCGTTTGGCGGCACAACCCTATTGAGCAACAATGTTAGACCCCGCCTTGACAATTCCTCACGCAGAAAGTCAGCCAAAAGACTATTCTGCATGACGCCGCCAGAAGCGGCAATTAACTTGACCTGATGCGCTTCAGACAGCTGCTCGAGGGCGTCCGCCAGAGAGCCGGCCAAGGCCAAATGGAAGGAAAGCGCGATGGCAGCGGGCTTGACGCCGTTTAGCCGATCTTCGACCACCGATGAGAGGGCAAATTTGAAGTCAAGAGTTTTGCCCTCAAAATTCAACCGATATCGGTCCAATTTTGACCTGTCCTTTTCGCTCATTTTTTTCAATTGCCCACGAGCCTGATGTTCAAGCCAGATGGCGGCTTGAGCCTCAAATTGCACCTCGCCAACGAAGCCGCAGAGGGCGGCAACGGCATCAAAAAGACGGCCTACCGACGAACTCTTGAATACTCTCACATTCTTTTCAACCATCTTTAGTGCATTCGAGAAATGTTCATCGAACTGAAAAATAGGTTCGCTTAGCAGGGCATTCCCGGTCGTCTCATCTAGATAACCGGCCAAAGCCTGCTGAGGGAAGCGAGCGGCAGCATCACCGCCCGGTAAAAGTGCATAATCCAAATGGCAAACCCGCTCAAAACCTGAGCTTACCGACCCAAGAAAGATTTCTCCACCCCAAATCGCCTGATCATCACCAAAGCCGGTCCCGTCCATAGCCAAGCCCAAGACCAATTCATCCAACTTATTATGCTCAGCCAAGACTGAAGCAATATGGGCGCGATGATGCTGGATGCCAATAACCCGAGAAGCCTCGATGGTATCTCGGTAAAGAGATGATCTATAGTTGGGATGCAAATCGTATGCCACCACCAGCCCAGACTTAGGAACTTTGTACATCGAAAGAAGATCAGTAATTGTCTCTTCAAAGGCATCAAAGCAAGAAGAATGCTCCAAGTCACCAACATACTGACTCATAAAGACATGCCCACCTACAGACAGACTGACTGCGTTCTTCAAATCGCCGCCCAGTGCCAAAATGAAGTCTTGCTCTCTAGGTAATCTGGCAACAGCATCAGGTGCGTAGCCTCGAGAGCGCCTGACCATGAGAGGTTCTTTGCCGACCACCGACACAACAGAGTCATCGATGCGTCTTTGAATAGGTCTTTCACCGATCAAGAAAAGATCGGCTAGACCCTGCAAATCGGCATAGGCGTCTTCATCAAGATAAGCAATCGGTTCACCCGAAATATTGGCACTTGTGAATACCATTGCTGCAGGTGCACCAGCAGCAAAGAGCAAATAGTGCAAAGGCGTGTACGGCAAGAGCAAGCCGATATCAAGATTGTCTGGACTGATCAAAGGAAGGAAGGGCGCTAAACGGCTATCGGTCTTTGCCGGAGCGATAACTATAGGACGAGCAACCGAAGCAAGTAAGCCTTGCCCTTCATCGTCCAGAGTTGCCAGTCGGATGGCGGAAGCGAGATCTGGCACCATGACGGCGAAGGGTTTGGCTCGTCGATACTTGCGTTGGCGCAGTGCCAAAAGTGCCTTCTCATTGCTTGCATCAAGAGCAAGGTGATAGCCGCCTATGCCCTTGATAGCCAAAATCAGACCATCATTGAGAGCCTGTGCAGCTCTTCTGATGGCTTCATCTCCGGTGGCGATTCTTATATTGTTCGACAGCGGTGAATCTTGTAACGGCTCTGAATCTTGTGACAGCTTTGAAGCTTGTAACAGCTTTGAATCTTGTGACAGCGCTGAATCTTGCGACAGCTTTGGAGCAGTCAAAAAATAGTTCGGCCCGCACTGCCTGCAAGCGACTGGCTGGGCATGAAATCTTCTATCCAGCGGATTTTCATAGCTGGTAGAACAGGCAGCACACATGGGAAAAGCGGACATCGTGGTAAAAGGACGATCGTAAGGAAGTTCTTTGATTATGGAGAAGCGAGGTCCACAGTTGGTGCAGTTCACATAAGGATAGTGAAAATAGGCATTTGATTCGGCAAGAGATCTTACGTTGGAGTTTGAGAGCCCGTGGGCAAAACCTGACTCTGCAATATTCTCGCAAAAACTCTCTGCAATATTATCGCCAAAACCCTCTGCAAACATATCTGAAAAACTTTCCGCATAGGAATCTGGAGCTAAATACCTGTCTGCTTTGAACAAATCGTCTAAACAATCTCGGCAAACGGCTAGATCGGGTGATATGCGGGTTGCTATATTGCTGCCGAGCTGACGACTTTCGGCGATTTCAAAAGAGCTATAGTCTCTGCTTCCAACCTCAATTTCTTGCAAAATGATCTCGTCGATTCGGGCTGCCGGCGGCAACTTCACTTTGAGATCGGCAAGAAAGCAGTCAATCTCATGGGCTGGTCCCAAAAGCTCGATTTCGACACCAATGGTATCGTTCAGAACGAGACCAGCCAGCTTGTACTTTGTGGCAAGAACGTAGACAAAGGGGCGAAAACCCACACCCTGAACTATTCCTTTCACCCTAACATTGACACAGCGGAGGTTTACCATAAGCTAGCAAATGCGCGGCAGCTGATCGCCGACCAACATATCGACAACCCTGCTGGCGCCATAAGGAGTGCGCACTAAAAGTCTGGGCGACTTCTTACTCTCCACCACCTCGCCGATAATACAAGCCCTAGAACCGCCCGGGGTGGACTTAAGAGCAGCAAGAGCAATATCGGCCGAGCCGGATTCAACAATCGCCAAGAACTGTCCTTCGTTAGCCACATGCAAAACATCCAGTCCTAAGACTTCACAGGCGCCGCGCACCGCTCTATCCACCGGCAAAGACTCTTCTTCTAAAAGAATGCTATGTCCGCAATCACCGGCAAGCTCGTTAAGTGAGGCTGACACGCCACCGCGAGTGGGGTCTCGCATCCAACGCAGAGCATTGGGACAGGCATCGATCAAAGCCTTAACCATCGGCCAGACTGAACGACTATCTGATTTGATATCGGCGGCAAGATCTAGCTCGCCTCTGGCAAGAAGTACTGTTATGCCGTGGTCTCCAATGGCTCCGCTCAAAATCACTTTGTCGCCTATAGAGACTGATTCGGCCGATAGAGGTTGCGCTTCGACAACGCCGACGCCGGCAGTGCTTATATAGAGCCCGTCGGCTTTTCCATGTTCTACCACCTTGGTATCGCCGCCGACAATCAGCACGCCGCTTTCAGCCGCCGCCCCGGCCATGGCGGCCAGCTCTTCCTGCAAAGTGGCAGTCGACAGTCCGGCTTCGATAATCAAGTTAACCAAAATATAGAGCGGACGGGCGCCCGAGACGGCGAGATCATTGACTGTGCCGTGCACCGCCAGCGAACCGATACTACCGCCGGGAAACCTGAGCGGCTTCACCACAAAGCTGTCGGCGGTCATAGCCATACGACCGGCGGCGACCGAAAAGACGGCGGAGTCGCTCAATTTAGCGAGCAAGTCATTTTGAAAATGGGGTGCAATCAATCCTTCAATCAGACGACGACCAGCTAAGCCACCCGAGCCGTGCGCCAATTCTATGCGCTCATCTTTAAAGCTGATGGGCAAGCTAATGGGCAAGCTCATGGACACGGCTTTCCTCCGAACAGCAACAGCAAAACTCTTTAGTCAACTCTTTCGTGCGCATAGTTAAAATGAGCAGCACAAGCCCCTTCGGATGAAACCATCAAAGCACCAAGTGGCTTTTCAGGTCGACACTCTTTGCCAAAGAGAGCGCATTGATTGGGTTTGATCAAGCCTTTGAGAACTTCACCACAGGGTGTGGACGGACCGCGACCTCTCTCGATTCGATCTTTCTCTAGTTTGATGCGATGATTTGCCAAAACGTCAGCGAACCGAACTTCGGCATCGTATTGACCGAACTGCGGTCTAAGCTTTACAGCCGACTGTAAAATCGCGCCCAGACCACGCCATTCAAAAGTTGGACGCAATTCAAAAACTCTGGCAAGCACTGTCGAAGCCATGGCATTTGGCGCCCATGGCACCACCCGCGCATATTGGTTCTCGACCCGGGCTTCGCCGTTATTGAGCTGCCTGAGTAAAAGCACCAGAGACTGCAATATGTCGAGCGGCTCAAAGCCAGAAACCACAACCGGTTTCTTATAGTCTCTGGCTATTTCGTCATAAGCGCAGGCACCAATGACGGTGGCAACATGACCCGGACCGATGAAACCGTCAATATTTAGGTCGGGATCATCAAGAACAGCTCGCATAGGCGGAATGACAGTCACATGATTGACAAAGACGGAAAAATTGCTGAGCCCTAATTCTTGCGCTTTAAGTACGGTGAGAGCCGTGGCCGGTGCCGTCGTCTCAAAGCCGATGGCAAAGAAAACCACCTGGCTGTGCGGATTATCAACCGCCAACTTAAGGGCATCGAGAGGCGAATAGACCATACGAATGTCGAGTCCCCGCGCCTTCAACTCTAAGGCGCTGCCTGAATGACCAGGCACTCTCATCATATCGCCATAAGCAGCTAGAATGACATTCTTCTGCGCCGCCAACTTCAGCCCTTCGTCTACGCGGTCCATAGGCAAAATACAAACTGGACAGCCAGGTCCATGAATAAATTCCAGACTAGAAGGCAGAAGTTGCTCCAAGCCGAATCTATAGATTGAATGGGTATGCCCGCCGCAGACTTCCATGACTCTATAAGTCCGACCATGCATGAGAGACTCAATTTCATTGACCGTCGACTTAATTAGCTCGGGGTCGCGAAACTCATCGACAAACTTCATGACTGACCGTACCCGCGAGCCTCTTCGGCTGCCGCCACCGCCTCGCCCAGCATGGCCAAGACTTCCAACTGCTCGCGTGCTTGCTCTTCGCTGATTTTGCTCATGGCGAAGCCCACATGTATGAGCACCCAATCGCCAACCTCTACTTGAGCCCCTTCACCACGCAAGAGATCGACACTTATCTCGCGCTTGACACCCGAGATATCAGCGAGGGCCATGCGCCTATCTGCATCTACGAAAGATTCAACTCTACCGGGGATGGCTAAACACACAATCAAACTCCCGAGAAAGAAAGCAAGAACATAAGGCAAGCTTATCTAATAGTACCCGATTCCAAACTAAGCCAGTACAAGCTAATTAAAATCAGACTAGTCTATCTCCATCGATACCAGGTCTAGATCGGCGCCGCTGCGCACATCACCTGTAGCTTTGCCGCAGTAACCGCAAACGAATCGCAAGCTTCCGCCAAAATTGCCGGGAAGGGTGGAAATCTGACTGCAGTCTGAACAAAAGACTGTAACCGGTACATCCTCCACATTGAGAACCGCACCGCTCATATCGGTTTCACTGACAGCCAACTGGTAGGCTGCAAGCAGAGCTTCTTTGACTACACCACTTAAAGGTCCAAGCTTGACATTCAAGGCGAGAATCTTGCTTCCACCATTTTTTTTGAGCTCATTGGAAGCTAGTTCAATCAAGCTCATGGCAATCGAAAGTTCATGCATTTATTAATCTCTAAAGATCCAACAACAATTGCCACCATCGCCGCTATCTACTGAATCAGCAATCCCGGTGTACTTTGCTGCTTAAGCGAAAGCAAGTGATCGATAAGCTTCTGACAAAAGACTTCCAAACCTTCTCCGGTCTTGGCTGAAACTTGGACAATCTCCACTTCCGGCTTGAGTGAACGAATATTCTTGAGAGCCAGCTCACGATCAAATTCGCAGGCCTCCGCTAGATCTGACTTGCTCAAAACGACCAGATCGGCAAAATGGAAAGCTGGTGGATACTTGAGCGGTTTATCTTCACCTTCGGCAGCAGAAAGAACCGTGATACGAAGCCCCTCACCAAGGTCAAAGGTAGCTGGACAAACCAGATTGCCGACATTTTCAATAAAAAGAATATCGAGTTGCGTCGGGTCAACCGCTAAATCAGACAGAGACCGCGCAAGCATGGCGGCATCAAGATGACAAAGAGTGCCCGTTGATATCTGCACTACCGGGGCACCCGACTGACGCAGACGGACAGCATCATTGTCCGTCTCAAGATCACCCACCACAACGCCGCAATTCAAATTTCTACCATCAACTTGCTTTTGGCTGAGCATCTTGATTGCCTCAGTGAGAAGCTTTGTCTTCCCAGCGCCAGGCGATGAAAGCACGTTGACAGCAAGCACGCGACTGCCGGCAAAAAAACCTCTATTGCGAGCCGCCTGCAGATTGTTGGCATTCATGATGCTTTTATGCACTGCAACGACTGTATTTTTGTGGTCGTGGGTCTGTGAATCTGGATGCTCGTGTGCATGGTCATGAGAGTGCTCATGAGAGTGCTCATGAGAGTGGTCATGAGAGTGCTCGTGCGCATGGTCATGAGAGTGCTCATGAGAGTGCTCATGAGAGTGGTCATGAGAGTGCTCGTGCGCATGGTCATGAGAGTGCTCGTGAGAATGCGAATGGGTGTGTTTATGCGCATGGGAGTGAACATGTCCGTCATCATGGCTATGTTCATGACTATGGTCATGGCTGTGTTCATGCGTGTGCTCATGCTTATGGTCATGAGAGTGATCATGTTCGTGATTATGGTCATGAGAGTGATCATGCTCGTGATTATGGTCTTGGCTATGCGCATGCTCGTGCGAATGGTCGTGAGCATGAGCGTGCTGGGACATTTTCCCGCCGCTGAACTTTGGCTTCCCTGGAAGTCCGCAACCACATTCGGTACACATAGCTTTACTCCTGCACTATCTTGCTCTATCTAATCTTAGCTTGCCCAAGGCCGCTTACCTAAAATAAAATCTTAACTTCAGCCAAAAATCTTTTGCAGATCGGGTAGCCCACTTTCATTTCCAAACAGAAAAGCAAACCCGACATAAAGCCCTATAAAGCCAGTTGCCAAGCCAAAGACCTTAGAAAAAAACCGAGATCGCAAAGCGGCGGCAAAACCGCAATAACCAAGTGCCGCCACCAGTAAATTACACAGCAAGAGCCCAAACACGAAAGAGAGAAGCATAAAAACTCCAGTCAAAAGGGCACCCTGCCCCGCCACCGCAGTTAGTATCACGACTTGCGAACCGGTTTCGGCCCCGATGCCGTGAATAACACCGATCAAGAAAGCAGCCAACAAGCCGTTTCTCGGCACAGCATGATTACCAAGTCGACGATTAACCAAGTCGAATAACACGGACCCGCGACTTTCTATATGGCTATCGGGACCATTTGCAGAAAGAGCCCGGTAAATCACGAAAAGACCCAAACCAAGCAAAGTCAGTCCGACACAGCGCTCCATCAATGGGTCTATCCAAGCTGGCAAGATCGTAGCAAAACAAAGCGCAATAAGCCCAAGAAAAACAACCACTAGTCCGTGTCCACAGGCATAAAGCATAGGCGCTCTAATTGCCCGTGAGCTATCCTGCAAAACAGTTTCGGCGCCCACTCGTTTCTCGGAACCAATAATATCGACGATGGCGGCAATATGATCCCAATCAACACCGTGGCGGAACCCCAACAAAAGCGCATTAAACAAGAGCAAAGCCGATGTCATACTTACCGAACTGAAACCATGGAAGGGGCTTTATACCTGTCCTACCCAGTTCTTCCCTTTCGATACCTGCAACCATTGCTCACGAATTGCATTCATTTCCTCCTGGCTGAGCGGACCCTTCTCGAGAAGCAAAGCATTGGAACGCCAGCGCCCCGGCACCTTGGTTCCGACAATCATGGTGTGCACACCCGGTACCGAATAAGTAAAGCGAAGCGCCCTTGCTCCGATAGACTCCGAGCTTCCATCCAAGAAGTCATAACCCAGAGCTCTCATTCGCTCCCAATACTCAACCACATAGCTGTTATCAGGACGGGAGGGAAAGCGCCAGACAGCATTGCCAATCGGACGCTTAGCAATAACGCCCATTCCTTTTTCTCGAGCAAGGGGCAAAGTGAGATCGATACACTCTTGGTCAAAGATAGAAAGCGATGTCTGAAGAGTTTCAAACACATTCATTTCTACAGCATAACGAGCATCTGCGCCGTCACCGCTATAACCAATAAATCGCACCTTCCCGGCTTGCTTCAATTCAAGCAAGGCTTCCACAACTTCACCTTTCTCGAGCACGTCCTTGCTGCAACTATGCAACTGCAAAAGGTCTACATAATCTGTCTTAAGACGACGCAAACTTCTCTCAAGACTGCCTTTTATCTCAGCCTTGCTCCAAGCTGGATTGTAAAAGGTTCCTTCATGTCCGCACTTAGTAAATAGAAAGAACTCTGAACGCCTGTGACTGACCGACTGGCCCAGCATTTCCTCGCTTGTCAAATAGCATTCGGCTGTATCGACGGCATTGAGCCCAGCGTCCAGCGCTTCTTGCATGAGCCGGTCCACTGTCGCCTGGGTAGCGCCTTCGTAGCCTATCTCAGCGGCACCAAAGCCAAGCACGCTTACTTCCATGCCGGTCTTGCCAAGTATGCGCTTTTCCATAGTTCATTTCTCCCTAGAATGTGCGCTAGACTAACGCGAATCAAGGCAAGTTTGCATTAGAGGCAAAACTTAGTTAATGGAAACCCCCAAAATACTGGTAGCTGGCACGGCAGAGCCCACAATCAGATTAGTTCGAGAAGCACTCGAGCCCCTTGATTACCAGATTGTGACGGCAAGAGCGATGTCTGTAGCCCTATTCTTGGCCCAGAAGAATCTGCCCGAACTGATTGTTTCACCGCTTGAAATGCTGGACGGAGACGGATTCAGCTTTCTCTACGAATTAAAGCTCGACGAGGAACTTCAAGACATCCCCTTCGTCTTCTGCCTCAGTTCGCAACCTGAAACCCAAACTGAGTTACAAGCCATGAAGGAGGGCGCCACAAAAGTGGTCGTCAATTCTATGGCTCCTTTGGAATTCAGAAGTTTGGTCAATCCACTCATCTTGGACAGATTGACCAGCAAAGGCAAAAGACAAGAGCATACGCCCGAATAGAAAAAGAGACCCAGTCGATTTTCGCAAAAGAACGAAGCACACATAGACATCAATTTGCTACGAATAACAAAATGCACCAGGAGAACCCAATGAAATCCGCCTTCAAAACTAAAAAACTCAACTCAACTTTCGCCCTCAGTTCACTCTTCTCACTCAGCGCTATTCTTGCACTGGGCGCCACCTTCACCGTGACAGATAATGCGGCGCAGGCTGCCGGTGCCGCCAGCGCCAATCTCTGGAACATCGATTCTTCACATTCCGATGCCGGTTTCGCAGTCAAACACTTGATGATTTCCAATGTTAAAGGCACCTTCACTAATGTAGCCGGAACTGTCGAGTATGACGGCAAGAATCCCAACAGCATCAAAGTTGATGCCACCATAGATACCACCACCGTCAACACCGGAGACAAGGGTCGCGATGAACACCTTCGCGGCGCCGACTTCTTCGATACCGAAAAATTTCCCAAAATGACTTTCAAATCGAAGAAAGTGAAGTCCTTGGGTAAAGGTAAAGTTGCTATCACAGGCGACCTCACCATCAAAGGCGTCACCAAAGAAGTCGTCTTGACTGTTGACGGACCCAGCAAAGAAGTAAAAGATCCCTGGGGCAATACAAAAATCGCCGCTTCGGCCACCACGAAAATTCAACGCAAAGACTTCGGCATCAGCTATAACAAAGTGATGGACAACGGCGGCACTGTAATCTCAGACGATGTAACCATAACACTCGAAATCGAAGCCGGCAAGAAGGCAGAGAAATAAGAAGCCGCGCCATTTGCCGAGAGAAAAGCAAATATTTCACGGCAATTGGACCAATAGAGAATAGAAGAAGAGAAGAGGAAGCGTCGAATGCTTCCTCTTCTTTTCTTCTGAGACTAGCAGAATGAAACAGACAGCAATTAGGCGGTTACATCTTTGCCGCAGGTACAAAGTCGGAACTCTGCTTTCTGCCCAAGCCAGGACCAGCAGCAGCAGCTTTCTCGGCAAGCCGCTTAGCATCAAGCAGTGCCTAATTACTTATGTCCTTATCTACCTGCAAACTCTTCGAATATTCCCTACCGCCGCTTTGCCAGACACTAACGAGCCAACGGTGAAGCATAACTAAAATGCATGAGAAACTTCATCTATAAAATCAAACAAACTGGGTTGACTCAACCTAATTGGCAGAACTGCAGAACTGGCGTAGGCCCTTAGACGTTTGGACCCGATGTAGGAACTTTCAATACACATAGTCTTGAATGAGGAAAATACATCTTTGGCCACTAAACTGTTGGCAAAGCCGAGATACAAACTCAGATACTTTCGACTAACACCACGCGCGATTCCAAAAGATAGCCTGCAGAAAAGAGCTATTGCGTCAAAGATAGACTTTGAATCGCTTGATTCCTTCCGCAGTACTTCGTCTCTGAGACTAGTAAGTCCTGCTTTTACTTTGTTGCACAACTGGAATCTATTTCCAGCAATTGCTGAAATCTCCCCGTCAAGCTCTAGATCTGTGATTGCCGCTAGAACATCACTGCTACTGCACTTAATTGTATTTCTAATCTCATCTAGACTTCTACTACCTTCCTTTAGCGCGGAGATAACAGCATCGCGCACACTGTCTACTTCTGAAGCAGTCACATCTACCCAGGAACTATCTGCACTGTTATTGTAGTTATCATGATTTGAAGACTCATCTGCCCCTTCCTGCAGCTCGCAAGAGGGTTTAACCATAGCAGGCGTCAGGAAGGAGCGCTTCCTAAAGAACAGACGAAACTCGCGAAGACCAAACCCGACGCTCTCGAAGATTCCCGAATTCTCCTCGATCAGATAAAGAGTAGACTTCAGAATATGGAGAGCAGAAGATTGAGAAATACCGATAGCTTGCGCGAACCACTTCGAACTAACATAAAACTCGTTCTCCACAATCCAAATGGCAAAGAACCAAGCTCTGACTTTCTTGATACCGTGAAAGAAGGTTCCGGCTGTCATCGAACTTTTCTTTTTGCAGTCATTACAGCTTAGCGTTCTTGAGTCTTGCTGCACTTCAACCTTATCAGCACCACACCATCGACATCGAAGTTTGTCACAAGCAGCGAACTCATGAACAAGGCTAGACCAGCAACTTTCATCACTAGGAAATTTCACTATAAACTCATTCAACAATAGCTGCCTAGTCTCCAGGTAAGCAGGCTCAAACATATCAATCATTCTAGTCCGGCAACCCTTATCTTCACTCATGACCTTCTCCTACGCACATCCAATTTGATAAACGTAATTTCGAGCCAAAAAGTTCAATCTTTTGGAAAGAAAAAAAATTAAAAACTGTCTTGCCTGTAAATTGGACCGATATCGGTCCAATTTATCCCTAACCCAAACTTCTTGAATTTTCTTTCGAGCGCCCTCGGCTCAATCAATAAATCAACTCATCAACAAATAACTCAATCTCAACAAGAGATACATCAAAAATTGTGATATTCAGTTTGTTACTTAACCATCTCAGTGGCAACGGACTTGTTGACGCAAAATCAGTCAACCTATTCAAACCTCTCTGGTCTCGCCATAGTTTCGACATTTCTTTGGGTCACTATTCAGAAGCTAGTTTCTCCCACGATTAGTATCGCTAAAGCAATCAAACACTTACTGCTCGGTGATAAAAGACAAGCCGGTTACCTTTTCAACTTCACCTTACCTTCATACAGCCTTCACCTACTATTCACGCTTCACCAAGATAATCATTGAAAAGCATCAACTGCTGATTTTCTTGCTAAAAGCAATTATGAGAGAAATCAAGCCATGAACGAAGACACCATGGTCATTGTTACGCTGCGAACAAATGCCATCAATCTGCTCAAGGTCATCTACGAGCTCAAAAGCGGTAAACCGGCAAAAGGTGATAGTTTTGCTCTCTTTGCTATGCAGATAGCCAGCTACAACAAGGTGCCATTGCATACTCTACTCTCGACCAATCCAGGCGACTTCTTTCATGTGCCAATAAAATGACTACCAAATTGTAAGCTTCGAGAGCCTGCAATTCGGCTCTTTTCAAATAGCTAGAAAAATGTGCCCCTTATGACTACAATGTTGCTCTTATGACTACATTGACCATCATCAGAGACCTAGCCAAAGAGCTTCTCACAAAGAGTGAGGGCGGAACATACAGATACATTCTCGGTCTCGCCGGTGCTCCGGCTGCCGGTAAGAGCACTGTCGCTCGCCTTTTGAAAGATATGAGCGATGAGCTAAGTCCCGGCATAGCGGTAGTGGCGCCCATGGACGGGTTTCATCGGCGCAATGATGAACTTCTGCAGATGGGTCTTTGGGAACTTAAGGGAATTCCAGCCACTTTTGATGCGGATGCCTTTCTCGCTAAGCTTGAAGAAATTCAAGATGGAAATCGTAGAGTCGGCTGGCCGACTTTCGACCGTACCATCGAGGAACCGACGGAAGATGGCGTTTTCATCGAGCCCGAACACAAAATCGTCATTGTCGAAGGCAATTATCTCTTGCTCGACATAGAGCCCTGGCGAGAAGTCGGAGATTATCTAGATGAGGTATGGTATTTAGAATCTGACCAGGCAGTCACAAAAGAGCGCCTTCTGGCAAGGCACAAAGCTGGCGGCAAGAGCGAAGCGGCGGCTGTTGTGAAGGTAGAGAGCACTGACCTGCCCAACGCCGAGCTAATCGAAGAATGCAAAGGAAAGGCAGATCGCTTACTTTTACTGCCAACCTTCAGCTAGAATTTTGCACAAGCAAAAACCGAGCGTTCGGCTCATTTATTGGCTAGAATTTCGTCCGACCTTCAGTTAGTAAAATTAATTGACTGGTGTTATTCCCACTGCAACTCTTGGTGATTCTGTAGACTGAAGCTAACATAAACTCGGCAGGCGGCACAGATAAAAAGTAGGACAGAGAATGGGACATAACTTTGCTGGCGGAGGCGGAACCGACGGCGGTTCCAATTTTGGTGGACATCCGGACCAATCAGCATCTTGGAGCCAGGGTATGCAATCCGGGCAAAGTAACGGTCTCTTTGGGCCTAAACCACTAACAAAGGTCCCTCCGCGCACATTCACCCCTGTAGTGATTGCCTTGATTATCTTCACCATTATGGTCATTCCATTTGTCATGGATTGGTCAGGAGTCGAGCCGGGCCGACAGGAGGAAGACAACAATAGAATGGGATCGTCAGAGCAAGAAGCAAGTCCAGAAGCTGCCGGCGACTCGCCTTCTGCCAGCGCACCGCAGGCATCGGCAGGCGCAATGCCGATACCAGGTGCAGAGAGCCAGGCAGGTGGGGCGCTGGGCGGTCAAGCGGCTGGGCAGTTCCCTGGTCAGTTCCCTGGTCAATTCCCTGGTCAATTCCCTGGTCAATTCCCTAATCAGGCTGGGCAAAGCTACACACAAGCACCAACCCAAGCTTATGGACAAAGCTACGGACAAAACTTAGGACAAAGCTACGGGCAAAACCTAGGACAAAGCTACGGGCAAGCATACAGTAGCCAGGGCGGACAATTTCCAGGACGAGCCATGCAAGACTCTTCTCATCCAGCTTTTCAGCAACAGCCCATCCACAAATTCAAGGTCTATGTAAATCGATAGTTTAAATGGCAGCTGCCGGGGGTATCTATTTATATAGAAAGCCAAGCTCCTTTTGACTTGAAGAGCGATTTGTCCACCGACAAATCGCTTTTGTTTTGGGGCTTAGCTTCTCAATTCACAAATTGCTTACATGCAGTATGCAAAATAGGGTCTATAAGTCTACGTTTCAGACACTTGCCTAACAAAGCCACCTCACCCACCCCATTAAGTTACTGATAGCTATTCACCAGCCCCACTAATTACCCAAGCCCACTACCCACCTCACCAGATTCACTCACCCCACAATGATTAGTCTGTCTGCCCAATAGGCAGCAGAATTTTTCTATGTGCGTTGTCTTAGAAGGAGACAGTGCATGGCCGAACGCGCCTTCAATTTCAACGAAGTAAAGAAACCCGGCGATCAAGACTTTAGGGTCGCCGAGAAAATGCTCAACATAGACGCCTATGATCCTAAGAGTGACACTAGAAAAATAGACTTCAAGCCTGACTCTGATAAAGTCAAAGGCTATCCTCTGCCTAATTTGACCATCGATGAAGGCAGCGGCAAAAATCAAAGTGCAGAAGCAAACAAAAATAGGTACCACTCCCTCGCCCCCGGTGAATGCGTCCAGGGCGTTGCTTCGCACTATGGCAAAGGCGACGGACTCTACGGCAAACCGACAGCCTCCACCGAAATTCTGCGAAGAGGCGTACCGACAGTAGCGCTTCCCAACTACGACAACCAGAGAGAAAAACCCTTCACGGTCTTCGTTCAAGATGTAAACACAGGCAAGAGTTTTGCCGCCCGAGTCAACGATATGGGACCGCACCCGCGCCTTAAACGAGTCGTTGACGTAGAGAGTGAAACTTTCCGTCGCTTCCTCGGCAACGGTGGTTTGACCGATGTAAAAGTCTGCCGTCCCAAGTAAATCGGAAAATCAAATAGAAAGTGCCAAATTTGAATTCAGCGCTCTAGCACTTTCACGAAGATCTCACTCCGCCGCCGTCAATATATAGACAACTCCTCTTACTACCGGGTTTTCTAGAATGAACAATGCCTTCGTGGTCATGCCGCCGCCTACAATGCACAGCTATGCTGTCCAAGAAAAACAGGTTTCGCTGGCCGAGCTGCCGCCCACCACGCCTAAGCATGAGCTAGCCAGTGCAGTTCAGCTCATCTCGGCTTACAGCAACGGTCTTGAAAAAAAGAAAAACGAAAAACACCTGGTCGCCCACGATCTACCCCTTGGACCGGTGAAGACAATCCATCTGCACCGCCTCTGGCAGGAAAACAGTTACGCTTCCAAGCTCTATCGTAGAGTCCAGTTCGAACTCTCGGGCGACCCAGCCACACGTCTCACTGTCCGACTCTCCAGCCTCGCCCTGAGCGAAACCACCCGCAAAGAACTGATCGCCCTGGTCAACCGCTATCGCTTCCGCACATCAAGCCCGATTCTCTTTGCCGACTCGATAGTCAAGCTTGCCGAATTTCTTGGACCAGCCACAGTAGGCAGAAATCAATACAGCATTGCCAAAAGACCACTGAAAGCAGAAGAAAAGTCTTTCTTCCACCTCGACCATGCCACCCTCATCTGGGTCAAGGGACAGGCCGCAATCCAGGTAGAAGGCAAGTTCGTCAGCAGCGAAGACGGCAAAGTGCTGCGTCATTTCATCGGCGCTTTCATTCCTTATGAAACCCACAAAGGCACTATGGTCATGGAACTCTCACTGACCACAGCCAAAAGAGACGCCTATCTAATGCACAAAGCCGAGCTCAAGCAAATACTAAATACATTGGTCCCGGCGGACCAAGCACAATAGCTATTCTTTGCAGACAAATCACAATAGCTTTTCATGGGCTGTAAGCTCAAGTACGGCAAATTTTCAAGGGTGTATCATCTACTCTTCTCCCCGCTCGAAAGAAGACAGATGAAACTCGCCTATCAAATAGCCCTATCGGCAGCAGCTGCACTATCTCTCAATTTGTTGGCGCCGCAACTAAGTCTAGCCGCCGATTCTTCTATAGATTCTCTGCAGTCAGACATCGCTAAGGCGACCAAACCGGTGCCCTGGACTGAGCTTTTGACCAGTACTACCACCAAGCCCCGGCAATTTAGAGGCAGCGACGGCAAGTTTAACTGGCTATGGGAAATGAAAATCACCAGCTTTAGCGGGCATGCGGTCACACTAGATCAAATAGATGTGATTGCACATCAAAAGAACAAAGAAGAAACAGTTCTCAGCCTCAAAGACGTCGCACTAAAGAACAAAATACTCAATCCCGATAAGAAGTCTGTCCCGAACGAACTGCGCCCTGGTGCCAGTGTTATCGTCTTTATCAATGTCGAGTTGGAAAAACCGCTTACTAGCGAAGACCTTAGCTTTACGCAAAAAATAAGATATAGAGCGCCGGTCTTAGGCGCCAAAGATCCAAAGCCGGTTTCGAAAGTCATCGAGACCGCGCCGCTCACCACTGGCGGTGCCACTATTGTCATCAGTCCGCCCTTGAGAGGCAAGGGCTGGCTGGCAATTGGCGGCTATGCCAGCATCATCGGTCACCGCCGAGCGCTTTTCCCAATCAGCAACCAGCTGCTTTGCGCCCAGCGCTTTGCCATAGACTGGTTGCAGGTGAGCGCTGACAACTACACTACCAAAAAACCAGTGACCAGTATGGAATCTGCCACCTGTTACGGCAAGCCCATTTATGCCGTAGCTGACGGTGTAGTGGTCGGTGTAGTGGACCAGTTCGACAACCAACCTCAGTTCAAACCCTCGGGCAATATCGATTTCCCAGGCGGCAACACAATTACAATCAAGCACAATGAACAAGGGCAAGAATTCTACTCTTTCTACGCCCATCTCTTAAGAAACAGCCCCAAAGTCAAAATCGGTCAAACTGTCAAAAGAGGTGAGCAAATCGCTACTTTAGGCAATTCAGGTAACACCACCGGTCCCCATTTACATTTTCATATTACAGATGCAGCCGGCACCCTGGGCTCAGACGGCATCCCCTATGTCTTCGACCAATTCGAACTGACCGGCACTTTCAACGACCTCAAGAAATGTCTAGAGGCAGACGATAAGGGACTGCCTCAGACTCTAGACAAAAGCCCACTGGCGGGCAAACATCAACAAGAACTTGTCAAAGAAGGACATGTCGTAGACTTTGGTGAATAAGTGGACACAATTTCTGCTTTTATAAGTGGGCACAAATTCTCATTCTATATGGGGTTAAAATTGGGTTCTAAATTGGATTCTGAATTGGGTTCTGTATGGTGTTCTAAATTTGGTTCTCTATAGGTTTGTGATTTGTCCTTTAGTTTGCGCTTTTATTTGCACTCTTGTTTGTACTTTTGTTTGTACTTTTGTTTGTGCTTTTGTCTTTGCCTCTGGCTGTTACCAGGCAAAAGCAGCCAAACTCAGGCAAGCAGAGACTGAGCCCACTTGCCGCAGCCTGGCTTATGGGCCAAAGCCTCTCGAACTAGATCTATACAGCTCTAGCACTAAAAACCTAAGTAATGCGAACCTAAGTAATGTGAACCCAAGTAATGAGAATCAGGAGGCAGCCATGCCGGGTCCAGACCTGATCGTCTGCGCACACGGCGGGGCTTGGAGCAGCGGCGATAAAGCCGACCGACTTTATGGAGCCAACCTGGCAAAAGCTCTGCTCAGCCCCAGGCAAGACTATGCCAGTATCAACTATAGATTGGCTCCGCGCCATAAATACCCGGCCCAAATAGAGGACTACAACAAGGCTATAGACTTTCTACTGAAACTAGATCGCTATAAAAACAGCAAAATAGTTTTGTTTGGGCATTCGGCCGGGGCTCAGATAGTGGCGGCCTGGATCCTTTCTCCCCAAGCCAAGGCAAGACTTTCACAGGCGAGGATCAAAGCAATAGTCTTAATCGATCCGCCTGCCCTAGAAATAGCGAAACTGACCGAAGAACTGAAGGCTGCCTTCGGCGAAAATGCCGGGGCAATCAAGCTCTCGCTTTTGTCAAAGTTGCAAAACCTGCCGCAAGAAGAAAGGGCTAAATTGCCGCCGCTTACGATGTATCTCAGCAGTGACTGGCGCGGAAAAAGAGAACAGCAAAGCCGCACCTTCTTTACACTGTGGCATCGAAATACCAATAGAAAAGATAAGCTCATCAAGGTGCCGGAGAACCATATAGGCGTCATCTCGGCGCTACAAGCCAAGAAATACGAGCTAATTTACTAGCCCAAACGCTCGCCGATTTAAGAACCAAACAGTTTACAAACTGTTTGTGTCAGTCATCCGTCAACTCTTCCCCCACTCGACAATGAAGCAAGTCAACGCCTCATAAGAGCGCGTATACAGGCATCTCTGCAGTAAAAACTTCTCTAAGTCATCAACTTATTTATCTACAAATTTATCTATCTATCGGAGGCGGCATGTATGTTAAACATACAGTTAGCTGAGCATTGCCTTGAAAGCAATCACATAAAGACTCTTCCGCTGCGCTTTGCACAAATGCGTGAAGACGCACAAATCGAGGCGAAAATACTGGCCGAAAGACAAGGACGGCAAAGTGTTTTGACCTACGCGTCAGCGGGTTGCACGACTGCTTACATCTCAACTATAGTGCCATTAAGCAAACTCACTGTTGTCGATCAAAACCAGAGCAACTTGGCTCTGACAAGCATCAAGCTCCATCTTCTTCAAGATGCATTTCCGTCCAAAAGACTGAAGCTTCTAGGGCACCTACCCATGGACGCCAAAATGAGAAAGCGCAGCCTGCAATGTCTTCTTGCTGAACTTGAGCTGCCCGAAGAAATTTTGGGCTCCTTAGATTATGTTGCCCTCAATGGTCCAGATTTCTGCGGACGTTTTGAAGCCCTGCTGCCGACCTTGCGTGATCATTTCAAAGTTCACAAAAAGTCTTGGCAAAATTTGCTCAATCTAGATGTTCCAGCCTGGCAAGCTCGCCTTATCGGAAAAAACTCACCCCTAAAGCAAAATCTGGACTATGCCCTCGAAACAGTTTTCGATCATGAAACTTGTCTCTTGCTCTTTGCTGAAACGCCTCTGGCAAGATACTTCGCAAAAGAGAAAGCGCTCTCGACTCATCTCAGCGAGCGCATTTACTGGGCCTTCCAAAACTTTGCCGCCACAGGCAATCCATATTTGCAGCAAATGCTCGCCGGGCGCTATCGCAGTCTCGGCTCTGAAATAGACTGCGCACCCTGGTTGACCATGCCTGTGCGTCCGCAAGACTTTGAGCTAAACCTAGTTCATCTGCAAAACAACCTCGAAAAAGCGCTTGAACTTGAGGAAGAAGCAAGCTATGACCTGATCACTCTCTCCAACGAATTAGACTATCTGGAAAAAACAGACCAGATAAAAGTCATAGCAGCCGCCACCAAGCTGCTCAAGCCGGGCGGCGTGCTCTTATGGCGCAGCATGCTCGAGACTTCGAGTAATCTAATTATGCCTAATCAGCTCACTTGGCAAAAATCGGAAAAATCGCAAAAGCTGGAAAACTCGGAAAACTCAGAATACCAAGACCGGGCCTTCTTAAACAGCAAGGTCTTCATAGCGGCAAAGAAAATCTAGGTGTAACGATATCAGGCTATAGTCAAAATTTAGATGCAGCAATAATTCAGATAAGACCAAAATCCAGATACAACCAAAATCACGATACAACCAAAACTTAGATGCAACCACTAGCAAGAGCATTCCAGCAGCGTCTGCTAGTGGTTGTTTTTCTGCTCTGTTGCAGCAACCAGCTTTTTGCCGGACAGACTTTTACCGGCTAAGAATCTAGATGCCAAATTTTTTCTAGATAAAGCTGCCAGTTTTCTAAACTGCCAAGGCGGTGTCGGACTAGTCTCGCGCCAAAGCCCAAGCCGATGCTGGCGGGCCTCCGCTTCAGCCAATTGATAGTTCACCGCCTTTGGTGCGAACTGTTCATACCACCAAGCATAGCCGGAGCGCACCAGCTCGAAGTTGAGGACCCGCTTGTCTGGCAGAACCACCTCGCCTAGACTGCGATTGTATCTGTCTCTACCCAATTCGCGCACCTGCACGGTACGATTGAAACAGAGCGCCGCGGTATACTCGCGTGCCGCTGTGCCAAAAGCCTGCTTTTTCTCTGGACAATCGACAAAAGTCAGCCGCACTGTCTGCGGTACCTTATCGCGCAAGACCTTGATTGTGTCTCCATCACTGACAGCGATAACTTTACCGGCAAACTGCACCGGTTTGCGCTTCTCAGCTTTTCTGCCCCGGGCTTGGGCCTCTATCGACGTGCCTGTAACAAGCAAACAAATACATAAAATAAAGCCAACGGCAAAGGGCAGGCTTGCTCTCTTCAAATCCAAAAAAGCCAACTATCTAGGCAAAATGCATCGGGGAAGCATTGCTATATTACCGCCTCGCCGGGCACCACCCGGCAAAGAAAGGGCGACAACAGCCAGCCATGGGCATTTGCAGCCGCTAAAAAAAAGCAGAGCTTTATTTATCAGATCAGAACAGATCTGAATAGATCAGAACAGATCAGAATAGAAAGACTAGGCCAAAGTCTCGCTCAAAGCCGGCAGGTCCTTGAGCAGAGGCGTCAACTTTTCCTTCACCAATATCTCCGCCGCCTTTAGATCTATTTCTTCGGGCTTCTCGATATCTTTGCAAAGTGGTGTCAAAATTTCATCACTAATCACACCTACATCAAGCGCCACTTTATATGGTGCGTTGCTGAACGAGACCAGCGAATATCTTGAGCGATAAAGCCCCTTGAGGCTCTTCTCAAGATGCTTCTCAACCGCCTTGAGCATAATGAAGCGGGGATCGGCTACTTTGTCGCGCATCTCGGTGAAGTTCTCGACCGCCATATCGGCAATGGCATCGCAATTGACTTTGCGCCGCGCGTATAAGTCGTCAAAAACCTTCTTCCAGTTGGAATTGTCTTGGCTATTTATAGCGAGACTACCGCCCCGGTCAAGGTGCTCTTGTATGCAATCGTCCAAAACTGTCAGGTCTTCAAAACCACAGTTGGCGCCTTGACCATAGAAGGGCACGATGGCATGAGCAGCGTCACCAAGAAGCATGGCAGATCCATCTACATTCCAGGGACCGCTTTTGACCGTGTCCATATGTCCAGTCGGATTTTCAAAAAATGTCTCGACTAGATTCTCAATCAAGGGTACTGCATCGGGAAACTCTTTCTGGAAGAAGTCTTCCACCGCCGCCTTATCGGTCAATTTAGCAAAGCTGACCGGACCTTCAAAGGGCAGGAAGAGAGTACATGTATAGCTGCCTTCAAAGTTGGGCAAGGCTATGAGCATGAAGTTACCACGCGGCCATATGTGCAGAGCATTGCGCTCCATGGCGAAGCCACCGCCGGCAGTGGGAGGAATGACCAGCTCTTTATAGCCGTAATCGAGCCTCGAAACTGTAGTTTTATAACCCTGACGCTTCATCATTTCGTCACGCAGACGCGAAGCCGAACCATCTGTACCAATGACAATATCGGCAAGTACTGACGTTCTCGTTCCATGGTCATCTTCCAGCACCAACCTGTTGTCGGTGAAATCAATGCCCTCGGCTTTTTGCTTAAAGTAAATATTCACCTTGCCTGTCGATTCGGCTCGGTCCATAAGCAGTTTATTGAGAGTAGCCCGCGATATGGAATTGATGCATTCGCTGTCATCTTTTCCATAGGGCTGGAAAACCAGCTCCCCAGCCACACCATCACTTAGTTTTGGGTGAATCATCCGTCCACGCATCTGCACTGCCTGACTGAGTACGCTGGCATCCATGCCGGCCCTTGCCAGGGCGCGAATACCGCGGGTGGAAATAGCCAAGTTGATGGAACGCCCTGCCGATATAGTCTCTTTGCGCATATCAGGTCGTCTTTCAAAAACATCGACCTGAAACCCACGTTTAGCAAGCAAAATAGCCAAGAGCGAGCCGACTAGGCCAGCGCCTACCAGAGCCACTTCCGCCTTTTCGGGCAGAGCTTCGATGCTTCCTTTTACTTCACCTGACATAGCTATACTCCTCTAAACTTCGGCAAATTGCTTCACCACCTGGGCAAA
This sequence comes from Obscuribacter phosphatis (SeqCode), assembly GCA_017303615.1. Classification (GTDB taxonomy): domain Bacteria; phylum Cyanobacteriota; class Vampirovibrionia; order Obscuribacterales; family Obscuribacteraceae; genus Obscuribacter; species Obscuribacter phosphatis_A. Next base: position 96,619 of record JAFLCK010000013.1, on the reverse strand, counting down.
GCGATAAACGTCTTCAAAACTGGTATAGAGCGGTGCCGGGGTAGCTCTAATCACATCGGGCTCTCTAAAATCACAGACCACGCCGGCTTCTTTGAACCGCTCCAAGATGCCTCGTCCGCCTTGAAAACGCAGACTGAGCTGGCAACCGCGTTCGCCAGGCGCACTCGGGGTGATGATCGAAAGATAGCCTGGACGCTTGCTTTCGACACTATCCTTAATTTCATTCAAAAGATACTCGAGATAACCAGTCAAAAGATCACCCTTGACCCGCAACTTCGGCATGGTGGCGCGGTCGAAAATATCTAGTGAAGCACGCAGGGCGGCCAGCTGAAATATAGGAGGATTGGACAACTGCCAACCTTCAGCACCAACCATAGGCTCGAACTGGTCGGGCATCTTGAAGCGATTTGCTTTATTGTGCCCCCACCAACCGGCAAAGCGCGGCAGGTCGAAAGCCTGACCGTGCTTCTGGTGAACAAAGCAACCAGCTAAACCGCCAGGACCAGCATTGAGATATTTGTAAGAACACCAGACGGCAAAATCCACCTGCCATTTATTCAACTGCAAAAGCAAATTACCGGCACCATGAGCCAAATTGAGCCCGAACAAAACCCCATGTTCGCGACAACGAGCCGCCAAAGCAGGCACGTCAAAAGCCTGTCCGGTCAGATAATTGACATCACCCAAAACCACGAGCGCCAATTCGTCTTTATGCTTATCGATGACTGCGAGCATATCCTCGGTGCGTAAGGTGTCTTCACCCGGGCGCGGCGAAAACTCTATAAGATGTTGGGCGGCATCATAACCATGAAACCGCAACTGCGACTGGCAAGCATACTGATCTGAAGGAAAAGCGCCTTTCTCAATAGCAATCTTCACCCTCTTGCCTTGCGGTCTATAAAAAGAAACCATCATCAGATGCAAATTGACTGTGAGAGTATTCATCACCACCACTTCAGACGGCAAGGCGCCGACCAGTCTCGCCGAGGCTTCGGTGACGAATTCATGATAGGGCATCCAGGGATGGCGGGCATGGAAATGACCTTCTACGCCATAGTCGCCCCAATCATCCAACTCTTCTATGATATAGTCGCGAGCCTTCTTGGGCTGCAAGCCAAGCGAATTGCCGGCTAGATAAACGCAACTTTCACCGTTTTGTCCGGTCAATTTGCGCGGAAAAATAAACTCGTCGCGAAAGCCGGCTAGCTCATCTTGCGCATCCATAGAGCGGGCAAAATCGAGATCTGATTTATAGGTTACGGTCTGACAGCTAGCACTCATTCAATCGCTCCTCGCATTGCAAACTCTAATTTCAAGATCAGTTAATTGCCACTCTCTACTTACTTTCAATTTCTTCTCAATTTCAATCTCTGTCGCTTAAACCAAGAAAGAGCTTGGCACTTTTATATAGGACAGTCTCTTTGATGTCGTCGCCGACTGTACTTTCAATCAAGCTACCGGGCTCATTTTCACCCAAAGGGAAGGGATAGTCGCTGCCCAAACAAACACGCTCGGCGCCGACCAAATCGATGACATGTTGCAGGGCTTTCGTATCGTGCACCAGAGAATCGACCCAAAAGCGGCCTAAATAACGACTGGGTGGATAGGGATTATCTACGGCGCAAAGATCTGGACGAGCCTGAAAACCATGCTCTAGACGCCCCCAAGTAAAGGGAAAAGAACCGCCACCATGGGCGAAGGCAACTCTTAACTTGGGTAAACGCTCAAAGATGCCGCCGAAAATCATACTAGCTATAGCGCGAGCGCCTTCAGCCGGCATGCCCACCAGCCAGGGCAGCCAGTATTTCTGCATGTTATCCTCGCCCATCATATACCAAGGATGGACAAAAACAGCAGCACCAAGACGCTCACATTCTTGAAAGAAAGGAAAGAGCCGCTCATCTGAAAGATTAGCTTCGCCCACATTGCTGGCAATCTGCACCCCGCTCAGATTGAGCTCTTTCATGATGCGGTCGAGTTCTACACAAGCCAGTTCGGTATCTTGCAAAGGCACGGTACCAAGACCATAAAAGCGCTCAGGATGCTCGTGTACAACCGAAGCGAGATGGTCATTCAAATACCTAGCCAAGGCAAGCGTATCTTTCGCTCCAGCCCAATAATTGAACATGACAGGCACAGTGGAAAGCACCTGTTTATCTACTCCGGTCCTTGTCATATCAGCCAGACGGGCCTGAGCCGACCAGAGATTCTCTTCCACTTCTCGAAAGAACTTACCGTCGTCTCTGACCATACGAGCCCGTTTGCAACAGGGCAAGGTCTCAAGCTTGATAAAGCCGCCATAGCCGAACTGCGATTTCCAATCAGGCAAATCTTGCGGCAATAGATGGGTATGAATATCTATTTTAGGCATCTTCTGCTTTGGCATCTTTAGCTCTAGACCAATTAATTAGGCTTGGTCATTTTCAGCCCGCACTTTTTGCAAGTGGTGTTTTCGTCTGAGGCATAAAAGCGTTCGAATATCGGAGGAAACTGAGTGACTATATTGGTGAGATGAAAATACTCGTCATAGAGCTTCTCTCCACAACCTTGACAGAACCAGACAAAACCGTCCAGTTCGCCCTCTTCTCTTTTCTTCTCGATCACTAAACCGACAGTCCCTTCAGGTCTCTGCGGGCTATGGGGCACTCCGGGCGGCAAAAGAAAAATCTCGCCTTCGTTTATTGGTACATCTTGCAAACACCCTTCGTCATAGACTTTCAGGGTCATATTGCCTTCCACCTGATAAAAGAACTCTTCACCGCCATTGACATGATAATCGGTTCTTTTATTGGGTCCGCCGACGACCATGACGATAAATTCGCGGTCTTCCCAAATGAGCTTATTGCCGACTGGCGGTTTGAGCAAATGACGATTTTCGTCTATCCAGCGCTTAAAGTTGATTGTCTTAAGGCGACCCACAGAAATCTTCAACCTCCCAAACAGCTCGTTGCTTTCCGGCGGCAAAAGACCAGCCATCTAGAACTAAAGTTTACAAAGCCAAAGGCAGTTTGAGATATAAATCAAATAAGCTTTATATAGCAAGAGGCAAAGGGGGAAAGTCAGCATTGCCCAATTCAAGCGCAGGCAAATAGAAAGCTGACTGGAAAGTAAGTATGGCATCTGCCAATTCTGAGAAATCAGCAATGCGTCGCAGCCCCGATCTAGCAGGCTCAATTGCCGAAACGGTTAAGTCAGGCTGCTCATACTTTGAAAAGGCGAGGGCCGCCTTTTTCGCAGTAAAAATGGCCAGCCCCAGACCACCCTGTCGCGCCTGTAAGCCGAGATAAGCAAGATCATTTTTTCGGCTCAATTGCAAGAGCGCCGAGCCCAGGCTGCAGCCGCAATCAAGTCGGACGATCTGCAAAGGCAGGGCAAAGGCAGTGCCACCACCAACAGTGCGCACCCGAGAAGCATTATTAGTTAATGGCAAATTAGTTGATGGCAGAAGAGAAAGAGCCATAGCTGTTGTCCGGTCGGCAATAATGACATCAGCGCCTGGCTCAAGCCCAGACAGCAACTTCCGATAGCCCGCAAGCTGCGTACGAGCAGCCGAAACACTGCGTTTGGCAAGCAACAAAGATAGCCCGAGGTTTCCCGCCAAACTATCTTTCTTTAGAGCCAGAGCGCGTCTATAGTGTTTTTCGGCAGCGGCGCCTCCCTCAAGGCGAGCTAAAAGAAGCCAAAGAGCAGCATCATTTGGGAAGCTGGTCTCAATCTGGCGTGCCGCCAGAGCCAAAAGCTTTGCCGAAGGAAGCGGCGACCCAGGCTTATTGGCATACAACAGCCGCTTATTGCCCGACGCCTGAAACCTACGCTCATTTGCCGGCAGCACAATACCGCCCAAGATAACCCGCAAGGTTTCGGGACTTTTTAGTTTTCTTTCGCCGTTCAGAACTGCAAAAGAGAGCGCCATCAACTCTTCTCTGTTAGGGTTTGGCTTCAAGCGAAGCCCAGTGCCGCTCTCACTTTCTAAACAGCCTGCAAAGCGACAAATGAGCTCATATTCTTTCAGCTCGCCTTGAAAGAAAGCCTCGGCGACAGAACGTTCAGCCGACGACCCTTCCAGAAAGAAAGGCTTTTGAGATCGCACTTTCTGCAAGAGAAGCAAAGCTCGATCGAACTGATGCAACTGCATCTGTGTTTTACAAAGCAAGACCAGGGCTTCCATCCGACGCCCGGCAGAGAGCCACCGGTCTTGCCAAAGTAAAGTCTCAGCCAGCTTCAGTTCATGCAAAACACGCTTCCACTTTTGCTCAGATTGAAAAGCTTCGGCTACGCCGTCTTTCTTATCAACCAGGTACTCGATAGCCAGCGACTGACAGAGTCCCAGATGAGAATAGAAATCTTCGCTGTCGAGGTCGACGGCTTTCTCAAACAGAGGCAAGGCTTGCTCACGATCACCCAGTTGACTGGTGAGAGCAGCCAGATTATATACGCTGCGATGGTCTGTAGGATTTTTTTCATAAGCGGCCAGAGCATCTTTGAATTCTAAGCCTGCGCCTTCGAGCTGGGCTGCCGAAGCCGCCGTCTGCCAACAACTAAGCACAAGCGAGGAAAAAGCCAGAGCAGCTCCGCAGAAGAAGACGGTCAGGCATCCAATTCTTGATTTCGATATTGCGCCTAATCTTCTGCTAACAGCAGGTGTCTCTGCAGATCTCGACAACTCTATAGCCATAGAAATCTTCCTAAACACCCCAGGCAAGGAATACGACACCGCCACCGATACCACAAAGACACTACCAGTAACACCGCTCATCGTTTCTTCACTGTGCTCTAGAAAAAACGCGGTTCCAGTTAAGGTAAAGACCGCCAATCGGAGGCTGACAGACAGATTAACATGAGCAAGGCTGGGGTAGGGTATCACTAATGGAAGATATATAGACGAAAGATTAGCTGCGCTAATTGAGTCTTCAGAGGTCCAAAAGAAGGTTAAGGAAGGCAAAGCTTGCAAAGTACCAGTAATTTTGATTATGACCGCATAGCCCAGCTGATCAAAGATAACCGCCTTTCAGAAGCCTACAACCAGCTTAAAGCCCGCCTTGGCCAAAACCCCGAACTACCTGCCAGCGGTTATGAGACTGCTTGCCACCTGATCAAGGCTCTCTCGCTTAGCGGTAACTTCAAAGCATCTGACGAAATCTTGCTGGCCACCCTTAAAACTGTGAGCCCCAAAGACGACCATTTTTTCCTCAAGCTTTCCGATGAATTGGTGGAACTTTCAGAGTTCAATCCCCTAAGCCGGCATGAAAACACCAGCCGCCACGATCGCATGTTCGATCAGTCTCTGATGATTCGCAAAGAGCTTGTCGGTGCAGACATTCCAGCCGCTGAGCTGATAATCGACTCAATCTTCTCAAACCTGCAAAGAGCCAGGCAGCTGGCGGCTTCAGCCCTGGCATCAGAAGCAGCCGGAAGATTAACCCGCTGCCGCAGCTTGTTAGAGGAGTTGCAGGGACTGATGGGCTCCTTGCCACATCCCCCCGAGTTATTGGCGGCTCGGGTATTTACAATGCAAGCCTTTTTTGAGCAATCAGCCGGGCAGAAGAATATTGCCCGCCAAGCCTATCTCAAAGCCCTCGAAAAGTTCAGCGAAGCTTTGAAGAAGTCGAAACTGGAGCGTTCTGACATATTTGACATGTTCATCGACCAGGGTCAGCTCTACAACCTGACAACAGAAGAGCGGGTCGCCTTCGAGAAGCTCAAGAAGGCAAAACTGGCGCCGCAGAACAATCAGACTATGCATCGCATCAAAGCTTTTCCCGATTCCGACAACATTCAAGAAATGATGCAAAGGGCGGCAAGCAAGCCCGGCAAGACCTTTTATCTCACTTCACTGGGCTTTAGCGGCAACCTTTCTTTGCTGGTCTCGGCGGTCTGCCACAAAGACACCGGCGAAATGACCTTTACCATCGAACCGTCCACCGAAAGCGGCGGCAGGGGCGAGAAGCTCATCATTCATACGGTCGATGCCCAGGAAGTGCTGCGCCATATCAAAGACCTTTGGCGCGCCCTGCAAACCAAACCACAAGCTTTTGGCGCCAGTGCTCTGGCCGGCATGAATGCAAACTTGAACATGAACCTAAACATGAACGCAAACATGAATTTGAGCATGGCGGCTAGCGACTTTGACAAAAAGGGGCAAGACCCTTTCACCATGGGCGGCAGTTTCGACTCACTAAATTCAAACTCGTCAAGCGGTGGCTTTGTAAATCAACCGATATCGGTTGATTTACAGGACCAAATTCGCAAACAAGAATTTCAACCCAAAGCCCAAGCCTCCGGCGGCTCCAGCCCCGAAACACCCATCCCCAGCCCCTCTAGCCAATTCGACTTACTTGGCAAGCCGGAACTTTTGGGCGGCGATTCGTCTTATTCGGCAAAATCACCAGCCTCTAATTCAGCCAGCCGCGCCAGCGGAAGTTTCGGAGCAAGTTCGAGAGCTTCGGGAGAGCGAGAGCCTGGGGAAAGCCCGATCTTTGAGGTAGACAAGCACAACGATCATAGGGTGAACGGTCCACCCGTGGGCTATGCTGCCCAGCAAGAAAGACGTCACCGCGAGACCCTAATCTTTGAAGGAAATCTCAAGACCATGCCCAGCCTTGGGCTCTTGCAGACAATCGCCCTGAACGACAATACCGGCGTCTTGGAAGTTAGCGGTAAAGACGGCATGCTGTCGATCTATTTTGATAACGGCAAGCCGGTCCACGCCAGCTCATTGAAAGACAGCGGGCTGGAAGTACTTTACGACTTCATTATTCAGGAAGAAGGCTGGTTTCGCTTTTTACCCGAACAGCGAGCCCCCCAAGTAACACTAAAGGTGCGCTTTCAAAGCTTTCTCTTGGAAGCAGCCACTCTATTTGATGAGAATAAATATCTCAAATCGCTTGGTTTGACGATGTATTCAGCCCTGATGCCGAAGGAATTTTGCTCAGATAAGGACGAATTCAGAGCCAGACTGGAAGGGCGAGGAATTGAGTGGGAAGACTGCATTTGGGATCTCTTTATCGCCCTTTGCGAAAGCCCGATTGTTACTGATGCTGTGGAACTAGCCGACTTACCAAAGCATATTTGGCTACATGCTCTCTATCGACTGGTGCAAGCCGGCATGGTCAATATCTCAAACGACGGTATGGATGTTGAAGATATTGCGGCCCGACTGACCACAAAATGGGCTTACAACAAACAGCAAGCCGATGATTTTTCAGCAAAACTGCACGATACTCGCACGGGTCTCTATCGCTTCGAGTTTCTAATCTGGCTTATTGAGCGCGAATTTGAAAGGGCTCGCACCCAAATGTGGCCCCTCAGTATAGCTATTTTGGAAATTAGAAAGCATGGCAAACTGCCTTCGCATCTATCACTGGAAGACAAAGAGGCTATTCATTTGGTCTTAGCCGAAATAGTAGAAGCCAAACGCTCGATAGACTGGTTCACTCATTTTGAAGAAGAACATTTCGCTCTTTTGATGCCTGGCTTAGACAGCAACTTAGCCGCCATGTTCGTCTCGAATTTTTCAGATATCTGTACCAGACATTTTGGCAAACTGAAAGAAGGTCATTCAGACTGGGACTATAGCTTTGGCATTGCCTGCGTACCCGGTGATACTTTTGAATGGCAAAAGATGGTGGGCTTTGCCATCGAAGCTCAGAGAAAGGCGCGAGTGAGCCGTAGGGGCTTCGAATTGCACAAGCAAGAATCTAAACAAGAAAATAGAACCGCAAGCCCTGAGTTTAAGCAAGGCGAAGCTTAAAAATGACCAGTACCGAAACCATTTTGGTAAAACGGCTGAAGCCCGGCCAAGAGCTATTTAGCGAAATAGACGCCCTCATTGCCGAAAACCAGATAAAGGCAGGCGTCATTCTCTGCCTGGTAGGCTCGCTCACTAAAGTCAATTTGCGTTTTGCCAATAAGGAAGAAAGCACCGTTTTAAACGGACACTTCGAGATAGTCTCGCAAACCGGCGTGGTCTCGAGCGCCGGCTCGCACATTCACCTGTCTGTATCCGACGGCGATGGCACCACCTACGGTGGCCACCTCATGCCCGGCAGTTTAGTCTACACTACCGTAGAAATGGTAGTTATGAAAATGACTGACTGGGATTTTCAAAGAATCCCTTGCCCCTTATCAGGCTATGAAGAACTAGATCCTGTGAAACTTTCTAAAACTGAATAAAGAGCCAAGCGCCCAAAGCTGGATATCCATACGTCAGCGATCGCATATACGGACACCCCGCCAAGCCTAAAAATAAAATGTGCTCTTGCACATTTATTGATGCGCCAAAACCGCTAAACTTATGCGATGGCGCCGCAAGGCAAAATAGGCAGCAGGGCAAACATCAATATGAACAGCGGCACTCTAAACTCCCAGGTCTCTATCCCCCTACAAGAAGACGTGCTGCATAAACTCTTCGGACTAACCAGCCTTAGAGAAAAGCAAGCCGAATCAATAGCCCTGACCATGTCCGGCAAGCATACACTCAACCTATTGCCCACAGGCTATGGCAAGTCGCTGTGCTATCAACTACCAAGCCAGATGTTGCCTGGGCTGACCCTGGTGATTTCGCCTTTGATTGCCCTTATGGAAGATCAAATCAGCGGACTAAGAAGACGAGGTATCAATAACGCCACTTTTATCAACAGTACAATCGACGCCGAAGAAATAGACGACCGCATAGAAGGCATGCTTTCTGGTCGCTATAAACTTGTCTATATCGCACCGGAGAGACTTGATTCTCCTCGTTTTATAAGCTTATTGCAAAGACTGGACGTCGCTTTGTTGGTTATCGACGAAGCCCACTGCATCAGCCAATGGGGTCATGATTTTAGACCGCATTATCGCCACCTGAAGAATCTTTTGCCGTTGGTACCACGGGCGGTGGTGATGGCCCTGACTGCTACAGCCACCAACAAAGTACAATCAGACATAATCAGCAATCTCGGCTTAGATATGACCGTGGTCAAGGGCGACTTCAATCGCCCCAATCTTGTTTTGGAAGTCGAGAAATGCGACAACCCCGACGACAAAGATCGTCATTTGATAGCAAGGCTAAAGCAGACTCTAGAACTAGATCACGGCACCTCTATAAACTTCAACAAAACTGAGCCAGGCAGCGCCATAATTTATGCAGCCACACGCAAGGAAGCCGAAGCCCTTTCGCGGCGAATTACTGCCGCCGGCATCAAAGCCGCCTATTATCATGCCGGTATGCCTTTACCCATGCGCAAGGCTATGCAAAAAAGATTCGAAGAAGATCAAGTAAAAGTGATTGTCTGCACCAATGCTTTTGGCATGGGTGTGGACAAGGCAAGCATTCGAAGAGTGATTCACTACAACATGCCTTCCACCCTGGAAAACTACTATCAAGAAGCTGGTCGCGCCGGCAGAGACGGCAACCATGCTGTTTGCACCTTGCTCTATCAGTCGAAAGATATTTACACCCAGCGCTGGTTGACCAATAACAAGTATCCAACCGACAAACAAGTTTTTGAAGTATATGACTTTCTAAAGGCAAACAAGAACACAAGCCATAGTCGAGAAACAATCTTAGCCAATGTTGAAATCAAAGACAGTCCGCTTATCAGTACACTAGATCTCTTCAACCAGTTAAGCATGATCGCCATGGATCAGGGACGGGTCAAGCTAATCAAAGAAATCAGCTGGCTGGACACAGATATACTAAAGCGCCGCAAAGAACTAGACAGCGACCGTCTTGAAAAGATGATTGCTTATGCGCTATCTCGCACTTGTCTGCGTCGTAATATCTTGGGCTATTTTGGTCAAACCCTGAACGGCGATTGCACCGGCTGTGATATTTGCAGCCCCGCCCGGGGCAACAAAACCAGCGGTGCCAGAGCGGAAAAGCCTTTTACCCTCGGCAAGAACGCCTTTGGTGCGCTCGGCAAAGCAGTGGAACGCAAGAGTTTTGTCGACACCAGCCCCAAAGGCATTAATCGCGGCGAAAATCTGCACGCCGCCATAATGGCACTGGTGGGCGAGCTAAAGGGACAGGTCGGGCGAACGACAATAGCAGCCATCTTGTCGGGCAGCAAGTCAAAGAAAATTACCGAGAAAGGTTTCGATAAATTGAAACTATACGGCGCCTGCTCGCATCGCAGACAAGAAACGATTCTTGAAACAATCGACGAAATGATCGAAGAAGGACATCTCCGGGTAATTCCAGGGCTCTATCCCAAAATCACACTGGGCTAGGCTATACAAATTTACGCGGACTTGCCCTCGCACTGCCTGCAAAACTTTAGTCTGAAAGCCGCACCAAGTTGAGGCAACAAACCTAAGGGGCATAATTCTCGGGCGCATAATCTTCAGGCGCACCACGGAAGCGTAAGGCATAATCTCTGTTTATCCGCATATCATCAATGGTGTAGTACGCGGACTGCCTTGAGTTACTTAAGAAGGAATACCAAGGCTTAGGAACTGCCTGCTCCATGAGAGTGGTATATCTGTCTATTGTAATCGCAGGTACTTTGCCGAAAGAGTCTGTAAAATGAATTGTGTCAAAAGGTCGGGTCAATGACAACCACTAGAAAGGCAAATGACCATGACGACAAAAACAACGACAGACATGCTGGATGCTTTCATTAAGGACCATCTGGCGCAAGGCAAGCACCCGAAAGAGTTACTGGCAAAAGACGGTTTGCTGGGGCAACTGACCAAGGCACTGGTAGAGCGCTGCTTGGAGGCTGAGATGGACGATCATCTCGGCTACGAGAAGAATGAGCGCACCGGCAGGGGTGGCGAGAATCGCCGCAACGGCTACACGAAGAAGACTGTAATAACGGACCAAGGAGACGTTACTCTTGGTGTTCCCAGAGACCGCAACGGGGACTTCGAACCGCAGATAGTACAAAAACGACAGACCAGGCTTGAGGGTTTTGACGACAAGGTCTTGGCGCTTTACGCAAGAGGAATGACTGTCCGCGATATACAGAGCCAACTCAAGGACATCTACGGTACTGAAGTCTCGCCGGCATTGATCTCTCATGTGACGGACGCTGTGATGGATGAGGCCAGAGCCTGGCAAACTCGGCCACTAGAAAATGTCTATCCGATTGTGTTTTTCGATGCCCTGGTCGTGAAGGTCAGAGAGAACCAGCGAGTGATTAACAAGTCCGTGTACTTGGCTCTAGCAGTCAATACAAGTGGACAAAAGGAGCTTCTCGGAATCTGGATTTCGCAGAACGAGGGAGCGAAATTTTGGCTGGGAATACTGACGGAGCTGAAGACGCGTGGTGTGCAGGATATCTTCATAGCGTGCGTCGACGGTCTGACCGGCATGGATGAGGCTATTCAGACCGCCTTTCCCAAGACCTGGGTGCAACTTTGCATAGTGCACATGGTCAGAAATTCACTCAAGTTCGTATCCTACAAACATCGCAAAGAAATGGCCGGTGATTTGAAAGCAATCTACCGTGCGGTAACGGAGGATGAGGCTGCGAGCGCCCTGGAGGCACTGGCAGAGAAGTGGGATGGACGCTATCCCACGGTGAGCAAGTCGTGGAGAACGCACTGGGCGAAGATCATTCCCATGTTTGCCTTCCCGGACGACATCAGGAAAGTCATTTACACTACAAATGCAGTAGAGTCCGTCAACATGACGCTGCGCAAAGCCAGTCGCAATCACCGTATATTCCCAAACGACGAAGCGGTGATCAAAGTCATGTATCTTGCGGGTCAGCTAATTTCGCGCAAATGGACTATGCCGCTGCGCGATTGGGGAGCTGCGATGAACCAGTTCTCTATCCTGTTTGAAGGGAGAGTACCCTCATGAGAGAAAAGACCGACGCTTCCGCCGGCTTGCCCAGCCGGCGGCTTCCGGGCACTCTACCCCCAGCGCTTCGCGCTGGAGGTAATCGTGCCGGTTCACATCGAACAACAAAGACCAGTAAGATCAGTTATGAGTGACCAATAAACCTAATGACACAGTTTGATTGACAGATCCTGCCGAAAAGCTTATTCACCATAAAGGTTTCGAAGAACTGATCTCTGATTGAGTAATCGATAAAAGCGATCTTATAAAATTCAGTACCTTTCAATGCTTCTGCGTTTTTTTTCTGATCGTCGGTGAGATCATCACGATCTGCATACTGCTCAATTTCAGGCAAAGTAATTTGGCCGTCGCCATCAGCATCTAACTGTTTGAACTCGTTTCGAAGAAAATTCACATCCCGATATTTATCAGGTGCCACCTCCTTGAGACGCTCCAAGTCATTTTCGTAAAGCTCTATCCATTTAGAGAAAGTCTCCAAATCCTTCTTAGTGACTTCCCCATATTCGTCATTAAAGGAACTTTCCACAGCATAAAAGCCATTAGACATAACCTCCAAATAAAACTTTTCCTCTGCCTTAGACTCCAAATAGAGCTTATCATCTCTTACAAGAGGGGATTTCTCAGCGTTGGATAAGGCTGTATCTATCTCCTTACTTTCAAGTGATCCATCGCCATTGGTGTCATAAATATCACCAAATCTCAAAAACCATTTACCCAAGTCCTCTACTCTCGCTGTAGTCTCAGGCAAAGTAATTTCTTTCAAGTCCGCATTCTCAGGCAAAGTAACTTCTTTCAAGTCCGCATTCTCAGGCAAAGTAATTTCTTTAGGCTGCGGCTGGGAAACAGGCGGAATTACCAACTCGGAAGGCTCGGCAGTTGTTGGAGCCGGAAGCTTAACTTCTGGAGTGCTCTCTTCTACTTTGGGCTTAATACTATTCCACTCGACGAATTCAGTCTGCTCTAAAAGTTTGCTTGCAACCGCATCATCTTGATGTGAAAACACAAAAGCGTCATTACTGGTTTCACTAGCGCCGACTCCGTCCATACTAATTCCTCAGAAAAATAGATTGAATGACAAACTCCATCTCGAAGCGAGCCCTGAATCATCCAAATACTGCGAAAGTCAGTTCAGAAAAAAACGTCGGCAATAGCCTTCTAGAACCATAATCTAGAAAATACACCAAACTAAAGGGTGACTATCTAATGACTAAACTGTGACCAAGCAGCTCGTTCATTCCATTGCTTATACTCTGCATTGACGCGATCGAGCGCAGCACCGACCAAGTCGCCGGCTCGCCACTTCGCATCGCTTCGCCATCTTAGACAGCTTATTGCTGTTCTTTTATCACTGAGAGTCAGTGCCTCATCAAGATCTTTGATCGCTGAGTCATAGTCGCGCATAGAACTATAGGCCAAACTTCTCGTCGAAAGAGGAACGAAGCTGCGCCTGCTTCGCATACTTTTGGTCAAATCGGCAACAGCACCGGCATACTGCCCGGTAAGGGCGCGAGAAAAACTTCTAATCTCGTAAATCAGGCTACAATCAGGCGCCAGTCTGCAAGCAATATTAAGATCCCTAATTGCCTCGTACTCTCTATCAAGTCGCCCCAGTAAAGCCCCCCGGTAATAGTATCCTCTATAGTCTGATGGGAAAACGGCGATGGCCTTGCCATAAAATTGCAGAGCTTGGCTAAAACACTTTCTCTTTTCGAGAAAAGCACCTTCATCAAGATAGAATGAAAATGCTGCCGAAGATATCTCACAGCGCCGGGCCAATAGATCTTTAGAGACCGGAAAGAGTTTCAATCCTTTCTCAACAGCAACTAGAGCCTCATCGAAACGCCTAGTGCCCCATAAAGCTGTCGAATAATAGTCGTAACTACTCGCGCTAGCAAATCTAAGAACGGCAACCTTAGAGCGTTCCAAAAGCTCGTTGTAGTCTTCTTGCTCTAGCAAAAATTCAAACAGATTAGTAGGCATAACTTCATTGCCAGGACGCTGCTCTACCGCTCGCTCATAACAATAGCGAGCCAAATCTAAGTTCTGGTCCCTCTCTTCATAGATTGTGCCCAGATTATTGAAAGCCTCAGAATTGTCAGACCTTAGCAGTATAGCTTGCAAAAGGTCTCTCTCGGCTTCGTCATATCGATGCAAGTCGGAAAGCGCGACAGACCGATTTACCAATGCAGGATAACACCGAAGATCTAAATTTAGAGCACGATTGAACAGGCATAGCGCGCGGCTGTCTTGCTTTGACATTAAAAGCTTACGGCCCCGCTCAGCTACTCTACGAGCTTCCTTTACTTTTGCAGGAGAATTACATGCCTTTGGTATAACAACTCGGGCAAGGCGAGCAGAGAAAATCTTTGCTTGCCTTGCTGAGTCGTATTGAGACTCTACAGAGTTACCCAAAGAACTATCCAAAGACTGACTAGGAGTATGTTTTTTGCCGAAAGCTTCTGCATCGGCATTGTTGCAAAATTCTGAGCGCCCGGATGCTAGCGCCTCATTATGAAGCACCAGCAGAAAGCATAAACAGAAAAGCAATAACGCTTTGATCCTACTCATTAGCTAAAGATAGGCTATATTCAACTCATCGCCAATGGTAAATACACTAACTAAACATAACGCTCTTGTTTGGACTGAATTGCTATTGCTCTATCGGCGCACCGAAGCAAATAAACTCAAGCTGCCTTCGGCAGAATTGAAAGTCATTCATGCCAGTGGAAAAACGGTATTCGCAAACGCTGGCCCGGCTTCAGCGCCAAAAACTTGTCTAAAGTCATAGAATTGAAACAAGCCACATAATCGATAAACAAGGCAAAGCTGACGCCACTTGCCGAACGCCCGCTGCTATTGGCATAAACAGCCCTAAGCATAGCCAGCGAATTGTTATTGATGGTCAAATCTATCTCGACAAACTCATCGCTGCTGAAAGTATTTCTCATGGTCTCGCTCCTTCACCCTTGCTTAGGCTAGCTAAAGAGCTTGATTGAAGATTGACAGCAAGATTAAAGCAGTGGTGGTTACCAAAAAGAACCCACCTTGAGATTGATGGTGCAATAAGATACGCCCCCTAATATCGAAATTAGTATGTCTTCTCGACCTAAAGCAAAGGGCCTGTCTATGCAAACCATCAAAAGAGAACCGCGAGTGCCATCGGCTCTATACAGCTGGTCGACCATACTAGCTTTCGTTGTGATCGGCGTCTACTCTGCCCTAGATGTTCAAAGTCGCACAAACTTACTCGACGCCAGCGTTAAGACCATAGAAACGGTGGCGGCTTTCTTTTGGGCGGGTCTGCTCGGCGCCCTATTGACAGTCTTCGCCCTGCTGTTTCTCGATATGACCATGCGCGACACTGTAAGACTTTTGCGCAAATAGCTTAAGGGCACTTCCGACACTCTCAATTTAGCCTTAATATAGTCAGAAATATGTTGTTTCTGACCTTATTAGACGGCTGGACAAGTGAACGATACCGACAAAGACGCAGCAAAAGCAGCTCAACTAGCTCTGGAAGAGTTGGAGAACAAGCTTCAGGATATCTTTTGCCCGGAAAACCAGAAACTGGCGCGCTTTCACCTGGAAGGTGCCTGGCAATCTCTGTCGGGGCTGGCTCGTCGCAGCAAAGAAAGCTTGCAAGAAGGTCTGCAAGAGAGCTTCAAAACTGGCACCGACCTAATCAGTGAGCTGACCCGTGAACTTACCGATATCGAAGTCTTCAACCTCAAACCAAAGCCGCCGGCTGAGCTGGAAGTAGATATCAAGCTGAAACGAGAAAAGAAACTACCGCTAAAGATGCCAGTAGCACCGCTTATCGAAATTGAGTCGGTGATCATCGGCAAACATATTCATTTTCAGTCTCTCTTTGATAAAGAGAAAAATGGTCTGCGCTGCAGTTTCAACCAAGGCTTTGCCTTAAGTTTCAAGACGCCGCTCGGCACCCATAATTTTGCCGTCAAGGGCACCACTTATCTCAAGCACGACAAAAACAAAGAACTGGTCATGGAAACACCCATAACCATACCCGGCACGCAGACTGAGATTAGCGTCAGTATTCCGATCAAGAAACTTCTTCACGATTGGAATTCAAAAAAAACACAAACGCAACAGAACCAACAGAAGTAACCGAAAATAAATTAGTAAGCGGCATCAAGGCGCTTCAGTTCAGCCAAGTCTTTGCTTTCAGCGGCAAGATTGCCCAACTTTTTATAGCACTGGGCGCGGGCCGACAAACATTTGCGGGGATCAGGCATCTGACTAAGGGCTCGGGTCCAAGCTTTGACGGCGGCTTGATAATCTCCCAAACCTTCATAGCAGCGCGCCATCATGGGCAGAACCAAAATGCCTTCTCGGGAGCCTTTGGCAGTTGGTAAAGCAAGCAACTTATCGCAGGCAGCCAAGCACTCTTTCCACTTTTTCGAACCAAACAAAGAATCAGCCAAGACAAAATGTGCATCTTTGTACAAAGGCCCAAGTTCCACGCCTTTCTTTGCATATTTCTCGGCTTCAGAAAATTTTGTCAGCCCGCGGGCAAATCTAGCAGCACGGGCATATCCTTGGTAAGAGTCTGGGCTTATCTCGATTAGCTTTTTGGCTACCACATAAGCTTTTTCAAGCTCATCCATAGATTCCAAACCGGCACAAGCGATCATATAAGCATCAGGGTTAGGCTTGGCAGCCATAGGAACCTTGACAAAATAGGCAATCGCAGCCTGATCGTCATCCATGTTTACCTTAACTTGCGCCATTTGGGCTAGAAAACGAGAGTTTTGCGGGTCAATTTGCAAAGCCTGTTTAGCCAGTTCATCGGCTTGCTTAAACTGACGCCGACTGAGAGCGACCGCGCTCTCCGCCGCCTTGATATAGCCGGCATCTTCTTTATTGCTGCGAGCAATCTGCAAATATTTGTCAGCATCGGCATACTGCTTGGCTTTGAAAGTGGCGACAATTACCCTGACGGCATTGGGTGCATGCTTTTCTTCGTAAGCACGCATCTCATTGCATGTTTCAGCCCATGCAGCATAAACCGAGAAAAATATTGAACAACAGCTTAGCCCTGTTGCAAGTAGAAGCTTGTTTTTCATCTTCAACCCCGCTGTTCATTCTAGCAGGGTCCATATCAATAACCTGAGAGCCATTGGCAGAAAGCCACAGGCGAAAGCTACCTGACTAAAGTCTTGCCGAAGAGAACTGAGAAACTAAACTGCTTGCCTTGTCTTAGGCCATATTGCTGTTATTGGTGTCGCTGCCGGGTAGGCGAATACCATACAGGGGCTGTCCGCCTCTGACGAAGCGACCGAAGGCGCTCATCAAGGGCTGGTCTGAGACCCAGCGTCCGCGGCTGGATGAGTTGGCGCCTACATATATATTGCCGTTTCTGTCTACTCTCTCGACAATACCGATGTGGTCTGAACCACCGGCGCGACCGGGTCCACCGAAAACCACATCGCCGGGTCTGACTTGATTGATCGATACTTTCTCGCCGCCCTTGCGCAATAGTTGCATAGCTAGGTTATGAGCACCAGCATCGGGTGTAACGTTATAACCGGCATTGATTAGCACTTCAGATACAGATGCGGCGCAACCAAGACGACCACCCTTAACAGATGCAGCAAATCTGGTCCACATACGCTGGCCGTCGGCGTTCTGCGAAGCGGCAACGATACCATTGGCATCACCGCTCCAGTCAAAGCCTTCGCCACGACTCTGGGTAGCGGCGGCAGCCAACTGCCATTTATTTCTGGCAGCGCTCATATAATCTTTGTTGCCGCTGTCGGCCATGTCTTCGGCGTTGGGGACACGACCCAAATGCATAGCCAAAGCAATCTGACCAGGATCAACTTCTTTGCCGGGGTTTTGCTCGGCAATAGTTTTGGAGTAGCCGTTGATCAAATCTTTGGCTGCCAGCTCTTGTACTTCTTTGCCGAAAGTACCGAGTATATCTTTCTTGTCGGCGTCGGACAGTGAGTTCTGATCGGTGTCGCGCATCTTCTTGAGCACGTCGGGTGTTTCACCCTTAGCCACCTGCTCTTTCAACTTCTTCATGCGGGCGGCTGTACCGGGGGGTACCAGACCTTTGCGCTCTTGCTCTTCAAGGGCTTCGATATCGAGATTGGCAAGCCAGTTCTGGAAGTGGTCGGCGGTGAGACCATAGGCACCGACGGCGTGACCGCGTCCGCGGCGATAGCCAAAGTGCTCATGGTTGCCACGCGAGCCGTTCAAGCTGGAAACAGTATCTTTGATCAGGTCGACAGCATCGACTTGTCCGTTTCTGGAGCGGAAGTCGCGTCCAGGGAACATATCGGAGACTTCACCGGAAGACATGCGACCACCAGCCCGGTTGCCGGAATAACGGTTGCCGCTCTGCACCGAACCAGCATCAGCGCCGTCCGGTACATTAGCACGCTGACCAGCGCGACGGGCGGCTGCGGCAGCTTCTTCAGGAACCAGACCTTGGGGATTTTCGAGATCTACGCCCTTACCGGCTAGAGCAGGGTTCTGCTCTTTGATGCGGGCATCGAGATATTTGTAGAGTTCGCCGACCGACTTCTGCTGAGCTTCGGTTGGGTTTACAGCTCCGGGGGCGCGCTCGAGACCGACTACAACATTGCCGGAGCTCAAGATTTCAGGGTTGTTGAGCATTTCCACTTTGCCGTCGGCTCTGACGATCAAGTCGGGCTTTTTGCCCTGTTGCTCGAGTGTATCGGTGAAACCTACTTCAATTTTGGGCTTCTCAAAAGAGGTTATTGGTCTGGGCTCAGATTTACCATCGCCGACATTGGTGGTTTCTTTAGTGCGGCTATCGGCGATGACTCCGGCTTTGGCTAAATCATCGAGAGATTTCTTGGGGCTCAGGGCACCTTCGGTAATGGTCAGACCGTGCAAGCCTGTAGGGGCTGTGTTGTCTGTGGTATTGGTCTGCTCGAGTATGCCGCGTCTGCCGTTCAGTGAATCGGCTTGAAACTTGCCGCGGGCGTGACGAGCACCGGTCGAGGCGGTACTGTCCGAAGCATCAGCTCCTGCGTCCATGGAGCCGCCGCCTAGAGAGCCGGCTGAAATTCCATGCGAAAACTTAATTGGTTTATGTGATTCCACCACAGATGTAATCTCCGTACCTTATAGAAAGCTGGGGCTTAGCGGGGGAGCTAAAGGTGCAACACGTAAAGGTTGCTGGAGTCGATGACTCAATATAGTCCAGATATCGGGGAATGCCCAGTAGGCGCCCTACGTAAGATCACCATGAATTGCATTAATTCAGACCTAGAATTGTCACAATCTTCTGCTCCAAACACTTTCCAGTGAAAATCCCAGAGATTCGAAACATATAAAGGCTATATTGGTAAAAGGAATTACCAAAAAATAGGCCACTATGAATTCTGGAGCAAAAACCGGATTTAGTTTTCGTCTGCTTAAAAGCCTGGCTTTTACCCTTTCAGCCGGCTGGAAGTCTTGCTTAATTTGGGCAATCTTCTCGGGCATGTTCTCAAGCTGTGCGCGGCTCAATCAGGGCGCTATGGAGCTGATTGAGGTCTTGGTCAACTGTTTTATTGTCGCTTTGAGCCCTGCTCTCTTTTGCCTTTTCGAAGGCTGGCAACTAAGCCAAGACCTAATTGCAGCGCACAATAGCAGCCTCGGTCAGGTTTTCTATAAACACACTTTGGCGGCCGGGATACCGACGATTCTTTATATATTGAAAGTCGGCGAGGACCTTAAGAAAGAAGCCTTGGAAAAGGCTGAGCGACGCCTAAAGCTTGACACTGACGAAGAGCTGGACTTCAAAACAGAAGCAAAGCCGTTCTGGCAACCATTTATGCAAGAACTGCTTCTCCTCTCGCTTATTTTCATGGCTATTCTGCCCTTTCAAGCTAATCTACTATCGGCTCCGACAAAAATGCTGGGCAATCTGCACTTGCTTAATCAGCTTAGTCTTCAAAAGAGATCACCGGGGGACTACTGCGAGAATATAAATATCGCCGTCACCTACAGTTCGCTGGGCAAACATGAAGATGCCATGAAAAGTCTCGCCTCTATGTTGCCTTATGCAATGCACGATATGGATAGAGGTTTAGGCATTCAGTCCATCGAACGTATTTATAGCGCACTCTCTAAGATCGACCCTAAAAACGAACTGACTGCCGAGCAGTGGCAAAACCTGGTTCGTCCATTCCACGACCAGTTCAACTATATGCTCACTAACAACAAGACAAACTTGCCTGGCAGAGTGGTCAGATTGACCGATTGCTTCGGTAATCCACCGGCAGACGCATCTGTCTTGGTTCCAACATGTCTTGAAATTATGGCTAAAAGCCTAGCAGCAGCATACGCCAGGCACAATTGTATCAACGAGGTACTATGCATGTCCCTGCAAGAAGAAACAATCAGAGAGCACGCCAACACGCCCTTTATGCGCACAATAGAGTATATTCGCGAGGCAGATAGAAGCGATGACGCCTTAGTCGCCTTTAAAATCGCCCGCGCCGAGCTTGAAACACAAGGACAAGAAGGACCTAAAAATGTTCAGGCTAGAGAACCCGCCGAGCTTGTCTGCCATAGATTTATAGAGACCCTGAGCAACCGGATGGAGAACAAACCAAATTGGGATAAAGCTGCTGCTGAAGAAGCTGGAGCCGAAAACATAGAAGCAATCGAAGCAAAAATAGGCTTGCTGCAAGAAGCAGAAAAGAAAGCTATGGCAGACGGCGACCTGGTGGTAGCGCGCGACGCCAGAAGAGAACTGGCTCAGATTTATAGCAAAGAGCCGCATCAGAACTGGGAGCAAGCGCAATACTACCTAACCCTGGTATACGAGATGGAAAATGCAGTGCCGAGTACACCAGGACAACAGCTTGATGATTTGATGAGCGCCGTGAAAGCCTGCCGCAGAAATCTGGACATGCGGCAAGCGGCATCGTTTCAACAGGAAGTGCTGCGCACTAAAGAAAAAATCTACGGCATTGATGAAACATATCGAAGCAAAGCCAGAGACTATGCCTTACTGGGTCAATTATGGCAGGCGGCAAGACAGCCCTCAAAGGCTCTGGAAGCATTTCAAAAGGCCTGGGAAATAGATAAAGACGACAATTCCTTGCCGCTGCAAGCCAAAAACGTCTATTTATCTAACTTATTGCTATTGACCGATACTGCCGGTAGACCAGACCTGGTAGCACAGTACAAAGATCAGCTCGATAAGAACCTCGTCACTATCTATAACGGTCACCCTCTAAAGCAAGCAAACCCCATAACCAAACCGCACGTTGACCCAAGAGAAAACATTCTTGACCCTCTTTATTGGTTGCTTCTAGATCAAGACAAACAACTAGCCTTACTTGAATAACTCGGCTACAGCGAAGCAGTTACCCAGTGAGGCTGTTCTCAGGAGAGTCAACGGAATGCAGCTAAAAACGCCCGCAGAGCTTTTAGCCCAGCTCATCGAAGCAGGTTTTGCCGAGCGAGCAAAGAGTTTCCTTGGTTGTACAGAGGAAGAGATTTCTTGCCTAGAGGAAGATTTTCAGCTGCGCCTTCCCGAGGCTTACAAAGAATTCCTCCGGGCATTTGGTAAACAGTCCGGTTTTTTCTTGGACGATTGTTCATATTTGTATCCGACCCTGAAAGATATCAAGAAAGAAGCTGAGAACATGGCTAATCAGCTAAGTTTCAATCTTGAGCCCACCTGGTTTGTCTTCCTAGTTCGTGACGACATCTTTCTCTACTTCGACACCCAACAAGCACAAGATCCACCGGTCTGGAGATTCGATGAAGGTACAGAGAAGATAGAACTGGTTTTTCCAAGTTACTCGGCTTGGCTCAATAATATTGTTCAGGGCGATGTAGCTGGCATGAGGCGCTGTTACGCCCTTGAGCGAGAGCTGGAAGAACGCAACCACAATGATCAAGAAGATATAACAGATTTGGTAGATGGAAATTGAATACTGATTTAGCAACCAAAAGCACTACTACCATTTACGCAGTCACTATGCTTCTCTTGTTGTATTCGTTCAATGCCCTGCCACTGTCAGCAGAGACTTCCAGCGAACGAAACGGGGTTAACTGGTTTCAACTTGGTCCTGCAGTGATTGATAGCTGACAAAGAATTGAGATTCGACTTAAATTCGGAGGAGAGCCAATTGTTATGCGGACCAGTGATGCACGATTTCCTGCCGAGCGAGATTGGATCAACAAGAAATTTTGTGGCAAGCCAAGCCGTTTTCCTGTAGTTCATTGCTATGAGAACGTTCAATACGACAGTTCTCTTCAACTTTACAGTTCGGCAAACTGAAAGCCGAGTTGTCTGCTTCTGAAAATTCCGTTGACCGATACAACGTTTGGAGTAACAGGTAAGGACCTTAGTGCCGAGATAGAAGAACTCAGGCGCTTAGCTACATCCAAGGTTTATAGGTAGAAGTTTACCCCATGAAAGCCAGCCTCCTGGCTTAGGGCGCTGCCGGCTGGTCAAACAACTTCTAAGACTATGGGAGTCTGCACTAACGCACAACCTAAATGCCACGGTCCTTACAAGTCAGTCCGACTGAATCGATTACTTCACTTGCAGACAGGGCTCGGCTCCTTCTCCTCTCTTGGTGCTTGTATGAACTTCGCATTGTCTATACCAATTCCGCGAACTCTATAGATGAATGGAAGCCCGGTCTTTTCGTTGAAAACCAAGTCAAGATGGTAGATGTTTTTCTCTCCAATTCGCTCTGACGGAACATCAAACGAGACAAAATCAACAGGCAGGGCTCCTTTTACTTCCAGCTTCTTAAGCTTGCCCCAGTTCCTTTCACAGACCGACTTCGATAAATATTTCCAAACACAGCTTCTGTTTGAGTCTTCAGAGGAGAAACTCGCAAAAGTACTTTCGCCGGCTTGAAGACCTTTCAAATCAACCAAATAACCTGTTCCATCACTTGAAACCTTTAAACAAAATGGCAATTCTGATTCTGCTGGACCGAGTACAGCAGTGTAGCCGTTTCTGTACAGGATAATATCTTCCTTTTCCGGGTCTGGTAGAGGGCAATTAGCCATAGTCCCGTTTGAATCTAGGAGGATTGCTGACACTACACAACAAATTCTCATTATTTTCAATAAGTCCATCCTCGATTAGCTTCACCTTGGAATTATATGCGCGGCAATGTCCGTCTGCTTAACTTAACAAGATAGACCACTACCTCCAGCCAGCTAAACATGACTAAGGTATCAGCAGCCGAAATGGGGCTTAACGAGCACCATAACCAATTGCAGAAGAGAAGAAAATGAAATTTAAAGCCTTTCTACAATCAACCTGTATCGGCGTTGCGATAACTGGGGTTGGAGCTTTGTCCCCGGCAATTTCCAATTCGCCACCGCCCGATGAGGATTTTAAGGAGTGGCTAGACCTTTGCAGGCATCGAATAATCAGTGCAGGCGGTCTGAAGATTTCTGAACTCACAGGAAGGAACCAGCCAGTTAGCTGTACCTTTTACATAAGGAAAGATGGCACACTCGGCGATTTGAATATTTCCGGAACTAGTGGAAACAAAGAAATTGATCAGGCTGCTATTGACTCACTAAATAAAGCAGCACCTTTCCCTGAATGCAATATTCCACCTACAGATAGAACTGTATTGGTAATTTTTGACAAGAAGATTACTCTGCATCACTACCAGACAAGGGTCAGAAAGTAAGCCCAGTCATCACGGCAAGACCCTTTCTCTGACCAATCCAACAGACCTGGCATACTCAGATCAAGGCGGAAAATGTCAGCCGAATATCCAGGATGTCTTAGAGAAAACTGAAGTCAAACAAGATTCTCAAGTCTACCCGGAAACAAAGCAAAGCACCTCTTGAGCGGACTCCGAGTAAAAGACGCCGTTTCAAACGAAATCGGGCGACGCCACCAGATGCAACACCACTATAACCAATTCTAACAACCACCCCAACTAAATCTGACTGAACTGTGGCAATGCCATCATAAACGCACTATTCATTGTCGCCGTAAAGCTAAGTATTCAGACATGCCGGCGCCAAGGACAGATAGCATGACGCAAACAGCGCAAAAGAGTCATCGAGGCAGCGTATACCAGGTCGCTGGTCCTTTGCCATTTCTTTTGAGCTTCCCATTCATGACAAGATCGTTTACTCTTGCTAAAACTGTACTGCGACTTTCTCCTGTTAGGCTGACTAGGTCTGATGACTTAACGCTGCCCTGTTCACGTGCGAGTTCCAAAATTTTGATTGAAAGAGGGGGTAGATCGCCTTGCAATATTTGGGCTCGTTCAATTTTTTCCTTCAGCTTATTCTTCTGTTTTTGCATCGCCTTGAGAAAGAAAATTAGCCAGGGCTCCCAATTTGGCTCAGATGTTTCTAGGGTTGTTTGAGTCTGTCTTAGCGCCGCATAGTAATTCTCTTTATTGTCTTCAATCACACTTTCAAGTGAGCTGTACTGAACATATAAATAACCAAACTTCAGGAGCAGAAGCGTAGTCAAGCAACGAGAAAGACGCCCATTACCGTCTTGAAATGGGTGTATAGCAAGGAAACAAACGTTGAACACTGCAGCAATAAAGAGAGGATGAATCTCCTTTCTTTCAATTTCTGTATTCAGCCAGTCGAAAAGAGCAGTCATTTTGAATGGTGTTTCAAAAGGGCTCGCAGTGACAAAGATGATGCCTAGGGTGCGACCATTTTCGTCTCGTGCCTCAACGTTATTGCTTATTTTCTTGTACTCTCCGCGGTGGCGATCATCGCGCCCGCTATATTGCAGAAGTGTTTTATGGAGCTGCTTTAAATGATTTTCTGTTAGAGGAATGTTCTGCCAATTACTGAATATTGCCTCCATCAAATCTCTATAACCAGCGACTTCTTCCTCATCTCTGGAAGCTAAAGATGTTGTACTTAGTCCAGATAAAACCTTTTCCACCTCAGCGTTTGAGAGTGAACAGCCCTCTATACGTGTAGAAGAACCAATACTTTCAATAGTTGCAACATGCTTTAAGGTTGCTAGCCGCTCTGGGCTTATGGCAGATATCGATTGCCAGGAACCTTTGAATTCGTCTAACTCACCGATTAGCTTTACTGATTGCATAGAAATTCGATGGTTTTCAAACATAATTCGTCCGAGTTTATTCAGTCAATTTTGCTATTGATTGTAAGCGATTTAAAGCAATTCTGGACGTTTTTTTTCGCAATGCTGCCATCTATATGAACTATGGAGCCTCCAATAGAACTCCTCTGCGCAATGAACAATTGACAAATCCTAGGAAATCAATTATTAATTGACAAGAGGGATTTATGAAGAATAGAGTCAAACAGTTGCGTGAACGAAAGGGCATTAGCCAAATCGATCTCGCTGAGCGTCTCGGCGTTAGCAGGCAAGCACTAAGTGCGGTCGAAACAGAAAAGCAATCTCCGAGCCTGCAAACAGCAATGAAAGTCGCTCGCGAACTAGACACGCCACTTGCCCAAATTTTCTCTCTAGAGGATGAATCTATGCAGTCCACTAAATCGCCAACTCTGAGTAAGGTTGAAAGACTCAATTTTGCCAATCAATTTGCCATACTCAAGGCTCTGCACAAAGATAACAAGCATGAGGCTGGGTACTACGAATATCTCGAAGAAATCTTTCGCCGAGGATATGAATCGCTATATCACGAGTGTTTTGACAAACTTTGGACTGCATTGCCTACTGAAGTGGCTGAACTAACATTAGATATACTGGAAATGCATCGTGCGCTGCTTTGGTCGCTTGGTGAGAGACCAAACCCTGCAGATATAGAGCGGGTTAAATTCCAAGGGTTTGACGGTAACAGTGAATCTCAGTATCTAAGCTTTGCTAAGTTTTTCACAGCTGATGGTTCTCGATATTCAGAAACAAAGGTAGTTAACAGTTACATGCCTACTCTAGACCGTTACAAAAAAATGCTAGCTGAATGGGAGCGCATGCAGAGAGAGCAGCAGTTATCGAAAGCCCAGATTGAATCAATCCTCGACGCAGCCGAGGCTTGATAAAAAGCATCGAGCCCAATAGCCGAAGCTATCAGGCGCGAAACTCTACCTCCCCACGAAAATCATTCAATTTTGCTGCGCTTGTGCCTCAGCTCTTTGTGTCATTAATGTACGAAAGATTGAGTGAAAAACCCGTGATAATGATCAAAACAATTTTCGGAAAATTCTGGTGCAAATTAGCTCCAAAAAGAATCGTGCCCGATAGCTCTTTCGAACTACCGGACGCGAATCTCTACCTCCCCACGAAAAGGCTTCAATTTTGCTGCGTTTGCGCCTCAGCTCTTTGTGCTATTAATCTAAGCGCGAGCACGTGAAACTGACGTGAGAGTTGCAAATCACGTTCTAGCCCAATTCAAAAAGAAAAATCCCCATTGCGGGGATTTTTAGACAACTTAGTTTTAGCCGCCCATGAGCTTGTCAATCAGCTCTTGAGCTTATCGATCAGCTCTTTATCTTTCAATCGCGCCAGAATTTTATTGAGCGAATCTTGCGAATCAAGCATACTGTGCCCAACCTTCAATCCAAATATAGAATCTTTCTTGCCGCCATGGTCATCTATATACTGATTTTTCAAGGCGCGGGTCAGCTGCTTATGCTGAGCGCGTGAAAAGCCGCCGCCCAAGGCTTGAAGAATACGGTCGGCGGCAGCAGCAGGACCCTCACCGGCTTTAATCGTCGAGGCTTCTTTCAAACCTTTGCTGTTCCAGTTTTGCTCAGAAGGAGCCACCAAAGTTTCTGGGGCTTTATCTGGGGCTTTATCTGGGGCTTTATCCGAAGCTTTGTCTGGCGCTTTATCTGGAGCTTTGTCTGGCGCTTTATCTGGGGCTCTATCCGAAGCTTTATCTGGGGCTTTGGCAACATTCTGATCTGCGGACTGTTTCTCAAGCTCAGCCAGGCGATCGCGTCGGTCAAAAATGCCGCGCCCAAAAGATTGTTTGCTGAAATTACCCTTTTCGTCTTTGTAAGGCTGCAGTTCGGCGCTGTCATAGCCGCGACGCAAAGTATCAACCGCCCGCACGAAATCTTTGGGATAACGACTTTCTTTGTCGCCGCCCTTGTAAGCCTTGGCAGCTGCCAAATACTTCTCCATATCAACTTTAGAAATGCCGCCCTGACCGTCTCTAGATTCCAGTCGAGCTAAATGCCTAGCCGAGCTATCTCTAAAGATTTCAGCCCCGATTCTCTCCATAGCCAGGTTCTCGGTTTTGAATGTTTTGATTGCTTGCTCAGAAGGCACTCGGGAGCTTTCAATGGCGGCGACCTCAGCCCGCGTCTCCAATTTTGGCGCTTCCTTATCGCCATTTGGCTTAGCAAACCTCAAATTATCGGCTTCTGTCTGCAAAGCACCATTCTTATTGGCGCCTTCAACATTCGTACCGATAAGTGCATCTTGCGGACGCTTGCTCTGCGTCTCAACCAGGTCGGCGCTTGCTTTGGTCATAGAAAACTCGCGTTATTTTGGTGGGGGTATGGGCTTAGATTAGCCCGCCCCCCGTAAAAGAAATGTAAACGCCGCGCCCCTAAGTAACCGGCTCTTTGGCAAATAAAAATAAAGCGAAAGCCGAACCGAAAAGCACAGCCAGCTCTAGATAGGGGGTAAGCAGACCAAAATTGTATGTCGGCAGAGTATCGGAAAAGACAGCCAATACGCCCAACTGTTCTATGCCAAAAGCCAAGCCTGTGCCCAAAATAAAAACCAGAGGCGCCATCGCCCGCCTTAACCGCCCGCTCAACAAAAAGGCAAGCAAAGCCAGTGCCGACCAGAGCAAAAGCCCAAGCCAGACATAAGGCATAAAGCCAAACCAAAAGAAACTGTTCAAACCAAAGAGAAGGCGTAGTATCCAATAAATAGACTGCACCGCATAAGCAGTGAGACTGACATAGAAATAGAGCCTAAACCACAATATATGCCCTTACTCAAGATCTCTTTGCACGAGTACTTGTCCTTTATTCAAGCCATACTTGGTCTTTTTACCGACAATAGACTTAAGGCTAGTTACTTCATCACCGATGGCACGATTGGCAAATATATCTACTTCTTCAAAAACTACATCAGCCTTTTGCGCCGGCATGACTACCGCCTCGGTTAGCACTACCGCCGGTGGCACATCAACTTTTAGCTTAACGACCCGCACCTGCTTGCTAATTTTTTCCATCTTCTGCGAATTGTATTCGCCTTGGGCGATTTCTTTACCAGCAAGAAAGCCCGAGCTGGCCATAAAGGGCAAAAGCAACATGTACAAAGCAAAGGGCTTATAGGTCTTAGCCTTTACAACGGCAGCGCCCTGCTCATTATTTTGCACGGATTGGTCGTTCACTCATCTCCTCCCATTTCAGGCAGAAGGTCATGTCTTGAGACATACTCGCCTCTTCGTAAACTCCACTTGAGGCGCCCGCCCATACAGTCGGCGGCAAATCCGAAAGAATCACCATAGACCTTGGGCATCACCACTCTCACTTCTTCAACATTGTCAGAGTCTATTTTGCCGCCGGCCGGAATATTCTTCACGACCTTAACCAGCTGAATTTGAATCGGCGCTTCGCCTATGAGCGGCTGCTTGCGGTAGTTGTCCCAAGTGCTTGACCAACCAACATAATATGCAATCGAAATAGTAGCAATGAAAATAAGCAAGCTACCCAGGACAACAAGCAAGGAGAGTCCTGACTTCTTCGATCTCTTTTGCGCCTCTTTGGCGTTCTCAGTAGTGTTCATTAGTACTGCTCTGGACGGTACTGCTCTCGACGATAAGAAAGCCGTCTTTATCGACTTGCCTAATTTTAGCAAACAGCATTCAGCGCAGCCCCAAATATTTGTGAGTTTGCAATGTTAGCCGATATCCAAACTTAAGAGCGGCATTCATGCTCGCCTTGATATTGAGAACATTACGTTCTTCGTCTTGCTCGTCTAGAGGCATGACAAAGACGCTTTTGCCGGGTAAGGGTCTGGCAATGGCGCCGGGGGCGCCGCTCTGACGGGTCGAAAAAGAAGGCAGACCATCTCTTTCATCAGTCTCACCCTCTTTTATTAGATACTTATAGGCATCAATATGCAGCGCCAGCTTTTCATTTAAAAGTGGTGTTTTGGGGCTGCAAACCACAAACAAGTCAGAACACCACGGCAAGTCTTGATAGAGTGTGCCATTGGTCTCAAGCTGCACAGTAAAGTCGCGCTCTAAAAGACCGCCGACCAAGGGCGCTATGTTTTGACGAAAGGGCTCGCCGCCGGTGATAACAACCAGCTTAGCTTTAGCTTGTAAAGCCGCCACTTTATCGAATATCTCAGCAAGAGTAGGGCGCCATGTGGACGATTCAAAGTCGGTGTCGCAAAAATAACAAGCAAGATTGCAGCCGCCCAGCCTAATAAAGACCGAGGGTTCACCGGTGAAAGGTCCCTCGCCTTGCAGAGTGTAAAAAATCTCCTGCACCCAAAGACTGTTTCCGTCTCCGGCTTCTTGCCCCCTGACCGGATTGGTTCCAAACATACGACCTAGACCAACTCCACTTCGGCAAAGCAGTTCTCGGTTTCCCAAAGCACCACTTTGGTAAGACGAACACCACTGCCCTTAAGCAGACGCGGTGCCAGTTCCAGCAAAATATAGCGAGCCATATTTTCTGCCGTGGGGTTGCTGTCCATGACAAACAATTTTTGCCCCGGTATCATATTCAGTGCTTGCTGTGCTTCCAGATCATTTCTTGAAACAATAAAGCCATGGTCCCAATTGTCTTCTATCCAAGGGGCAAAAAGCGACTTAAGCTGCCCGAAATCTACCACGCGCCCCAGGCTATCAAGTCCATCTCCGTTCAGTTCGTTCTCTGAGCGCGCATACAAAAAGACGACATAATTATGACCATGCAGATTGGCACACTTACTTTCGTGACCATAAACTCTATGACCGGCGCAAAACTGCAGTCGCCGCGAAGCTGTAACGGTAGAGAGAGCCAGGCGCTCTTCGCTCTCATTAAACTGCATACGACTAATCAGTTCCATATTCTTACACCTTACTTATCGCAACTGCAGCTCTTTCCAAAAGAGGATCATTTACACCGGCTTCGGCAAAACCCTTGGCACGCAAAACACAAGAATGACACTTTCCACAAGGCGGAAAGTGCCCCTCATAACAAGTGGTGGAATAAGCCAAGGCATCAAGACAGCCAGGCAAGCTTTGAGCAAGCTCCACTGTTTCTTTTTTGGTCATATTCATCAAAGGCGTAACGATTTCCAGCCTGCGATCTAGACCGCTTACCAGTGCGGCTTCCAGCTTGTTGATAAAGTCTTGGCGACAATCAGGATAGCCACCATAATCTTGCTGCGCCACACCAACCACGATACTATCGACATTGTGCACATAGGCGCGATTGGCGGCGATGGTAAAGAAAAGAATATTGCGCCCCGGGACAAAAGTAGTGGCTACACCAGATGGCAGCGCAGGCTCTTTATAATCTTCAACGGCGAAGTGATCCACCGGCAAACTGTGCTCGGTAAGGGGGCTTAGCCCCTTAAAGATGGCGCCAAGATCAATGACTTCATGACTCACCCCGGCCATTGCCGCTATTTTGCGGGCGCTATCTATCTCGATTGCATGTCTCTGGTTATAGCAAAAGGTAACGGCATGCACCCGCTCATATTGAGACTTAGCCCAATAAAGACAGGTTGTGCTGTCTTGACCGCCCGAAAATACAACCAAAGCCGAAGCCATGCGTCCCTCATAGACATAAATACGTTTGGCACGATATATACGAAGCAATCATTTTAGCAAAATGTCAAGCCCAAGAGGGCATTCGTAAAGTGGGCATTAGTAAAGACGAATTGAAGGGGCGCGAAACAAAGCCGTAGACGCCAGAGAAGCGCCCAACCTCCTGACAGCCACCTTAAACACCCAACTTCTGGCTGGAAAGATTATCTATTTGCGCGACTTTTCATAAAAGGCTTTGGGCCAAAATGGAATTCCACCCCGGGGCGTAAAGCGTCCCTCTACAGTAAGTGAAAGAGGCTTAAGCTTGTCAATCAAGTCGTTGGCGATACGGTTGACACAGGCTTCGTGAAATTCTGGTAGTTGCCTAAAAGCACCGAGATAGAGCTTGAGTGACTTACTTTCCACACATAGCTTGTCGGGGCAATAGTCGATAACGATGTTGGCAAAGTCGGGTTGACCGGTAATGGGACAAACAGTCGTAAACTCAGGTGCTTCGATATGAATAGTGCCGCAGACGTTATTGCGATTAGCTTTCTTATCATTAAACGGATTATCAAAGACTTCCAAAATCTCAGGATCTGGATTGTCATAATTCTGCTTAACGGCGGCGGTTTCTTTGCCTAGCTCTTTGAATTGCTTCTTCTGTTTGTGCCCGTTCTTTTCTTTGTTGTTCTTCTCTTTCGCTTCGTGCACTTCGGGATCATGAGCAGGCTGAGCACTGGCGGCTACAGTTGCTTGAACTTTTTTGCTATTTGCTTTCTTCGCCATAAAAGGTCTCCCACAGAGCGCAATTCAGAACTAAGTTTATCAGCTTCGCCCCAGAATGAGAGCGTTATCGATAGACTTGACCACTTTCAAAAGGGCATCACTGCCGGAAGAAATGATGTAGATATAGCCTCCGGCAGGAAAAGGAACTGCAGTGCAAAGGCTATTGAATGTTGCTTGCGCAACAGTAAGGTTGGAATCGCCGCCAAAACCTTCGGGGTCGACCTTGAGGCGCACCACCAGCACAAAGAGACGATCTTCCGGACTAATCTTCAGTTCTTTTTCTATTAAATAGGCAGCTTTGACAGACGGCTGCAAAGCCACCACTGCTCTGATTTTTTCTACTTCCTCACTACTTGCCGAATGAGCCTTGAACTTATCGGCACCGCTGACCTGATTGCGCTCAGCCTGATAGAAATAATCTTCTTCGGCATACTTGTTGTAGAGCTTTTCAAACTCTTGATATTTGGCATGGTCATTGGCTTTGTTGAAATGACTCATCAAGAGGACACAAGCCTCAGAGCGAAATTGTTTGCCGCCTCTTGCCACCACTTCAAAGAGTTTAAGACCACGGTCTTTGTCGTGCATTTCAAAATAGTTGTGCGTAGCCAACTGGTATGAGACTTCAAGATTATCAGGATAACGATCATGCAAATCTTCATAGAGCGGCGCCGCTTCAAATACGCCTTTCAGCAAATGCACGTTCACAACCATCTCTAATTCTTCTTCAGCAGTAAGGGTCTGTCCCTCGCTGCGCTTCTTCTCGAGTTCAGCATTACGCTCTTCCATTTGCTTGAAATTTTTAGAGCGCTCTTTCCAGTTCTCTTCGTTCAGCTTGACAAAATCCTGACAGCAGAATTCCATCAGCTTCTCGTACTGTGCTCCAAAAAAGCTTTCTATAGCCGTTTCATTAACAGGGGACATCAAGTCAAATCTATCGATCAATTTCTCAGCTTTCAGCCTCGGCAAAAGATTATCGAGCGTGCTCACTTTCTGACAGCAAGCTATGCGCTCGGCATGGGGAGGGTGACTATCATAGGGTGAAGGTGTAGACAACAAATCAGCTTCTACAGCATCGATAGCGGCAATCTTGTCGCGAATAGGCGCCCTCATGTGCTCTTGCAGACGCCGATAAAAGTCACTGGGCACCGGACCATCATAAGGATATTGCCGCAGCAGCTCTCTGGTATCGTAGTTGGAGAGACGGTCACTTCTCACTATGATCTGCAAGAAGGACCTGGCATGACTCTCAGCACCAGCGATGCTAACTGCCAATCTATCGGCTTCTCTTTCATGCTGCCTGGTGACGATACTAGCTAGAGCCTGAAAATAAGGATAAAACCAACTAAAAAATCTGAGATTGACTGAAAGCAATAGTGAATCGCTTGCACTAAGCGCCTGCAAAATCGTGTGCCAGCGACCGATCATCTTATATATCCAGCCAGTCTTTCGACTATGCTCGCCTGCCAAATGTCCAAATTCGTGGGCAATAACAGATCTAAACTCATCAGGGGTGAGAATCATCATCAAAGGCAAACCAAGTATGAGGTGATTCTCGTAAAAGCCCAAAAGTCCATAGCGCGGACGCTCAACCACGGCGGCATTAATCTGGTAATCCAAATAGATTCTGTCTATTTTCACCCCTACCTGACTGGCTAGTTCGCGCACCTGCCTAAACAAATCAGGATAATCTGCAGCCTTGATTTCTATGCCTTCAGTCTCTGGAAACGGCACAAACAATGCTTTGAAATAACAACCAATGGCAGCCAACATAGCAATAACAGCTAGCCCCAAGGGCTTAATGGCATAAACACCAAGATGAAACTTAACAGCCAAAAATATCAGGACCAAAATCAACGAGAATAAAATGATCGGCATAACAATCATGAACGAGTAGCCGAGCACAGCCCACGAGACAATCTTAAATTGATAAAGTGCAGGGCTTGTCTTAGCCAATTCTTCGGCAGCCGCCATGCGCTTGATAAAAAGCTTCTCGGCTTCCGACCTAGATGCCTCTGCCGGGCTCGGCCCCGCCGCCTCAAGTATAGTTGCCGCAGAAAGGGCAGCCATCTCTCCAGTAGCCCTGAAGCGGGGGTTTTCTTGATTTAAATTGCTCACAGTCTATTTACTTTACTTGCCAAAGAAAAGAGATTCCGATGTTCTATGGTCATACCCGTACCTAAAGTCAGGTAATCGCTACTCTAGAGCAGAGCCCTTTGGTCACTCTCAAGACGAGCCCTGACAATCGAGCCCAAAATTCCTACTTCAGTAAGTTAAATCAGCATTTTCTTAATGCGGTCTTTAGTACCTCACAATTGTCACAGACCGAAAGAAAACCTAAAAGGGTACAATTAAACAGAAGACTAAACGATGAATAGTCTTGGCTCTAGTGTTCGTCAAACAACGCCAGTCACCTCAATACAAAGTGAACAGTCCCAAACCAAAACTAAGCGCCCTTTCTATAACTTATTGCGGCGGCTGCGGCTATGAGCCGAGGGCTGAAGCCCTTGCTTTTGCAATTGGGCGCGAATTTGGCATTAGAGTCGAACTGCACAAAACGGTTGGCGGCTTGTTTGAAATAGACGCCGGTCAAGAACGCATTTTCTCAAAGATGATGCTTGGACGCTTTCCTCATGACGGCGAAATAATTGATATTTTGAAAGCACGATATAGCGCCGTCAACAGCAAATCAGCCGATGAAATAATTAGAGAGCAGTTGCTCAATATGGCCGACAGACAAAAGCGAGAAGGAGATTCGGGCCAATGCCAGCAGACCTCTTGAGCGCCGCCGGAACAGTGCTTGTCGTCTCGGTGATGACACCGATGATAATGAAAGCTATCGCCCCTAAAGAGGGCGCTGCCAAGGCGAAAGATGGATTTTTCAAACTCGACTATAGTAAGGGCTATTATGCCGCTATGTATGTCACCATGGCTTTCTTTTCAGGCATTTCAGTAATTGCCTATTTGCACCCAGGCAAAACAAAACCTGAAACCATGGTCTGGGTGCTTTGTGTATTCGGCTTTTTTGTCGCCCTCAGTTTCTTTACTATCTTGGCAATGAGTCGCGGTGCCGCATACTACAATCAAGACGAAATAAAGGGCTCGGATGCCTTTGGCAGAAGGCGCAGTATAAAGTGGCAAGACATAGCTGCCGTCGACTATATAGGCTGGGCCCAAGGCTTTAAAATATCGTCAAAATCGCGAGAAACGATCTGGATTTTCCCAGTCATGCAAGGTTTTCCAGCTTTTTATGACATGCTTGTGCAGAAAGCCCATGAAAAAGGCATCGAAGCACCAGAGGAAGAAGATAGGTGAATTTGAAAGCTAGACAAGGGCAGTGGCTCTTCATTGACTGCGACAATACCATGCTCGGCACAGAGGCGATGGCAATACCGTCATTGGTGGCGCGCTTCAACCAACTCTACAGTCAAAATGCCGGCAGAGAACTGACTGTCGATGAATTTCAAGAACACTTTCATGGGCAAGGCAGAGAAACGCTCTGTCAAAACCTTGCTAAGCACTTCAATATTACAGTCACCTTTGAGGCGCTCTACGATCAACGCGAATGGCGCATGATGCAAGCCTTACAGACAAGCGGAGTAGAGATGGCACCGCACCTGATCGAAGCCCTGACCATACTGAAAGAGACCGGCTCTCAATTTGCCTTTGTATCAAACAATCCAATTCAAAGAGGGCTGGCAGCCATGCGCTACAGCAGCAATGGGCAAGGCAATGAACTAGCCCGGTTTTTCGGGACAAACTTTTTTGAAGCCACCGATATACAAAAACCGTCTCCGGCAGTCTATCTGCGGGCGCTCGAACAAACCGGGGCGCAGAAAGAAAGTAGTTTTGCCGTGGAAGACAGCGCCACTGGCGTAAAGGCAGCGGTGGCAGCAGGCTTGACCACAATTGCTTATTTAGGCTTTTGCCCGCCGCAGAATAGAGCCAAGCAGTCGGAAAAGCTGCTTGCTTTAGGGGCAAAATATTGCATTGAAGATTGGCTCGAAGTGCCAAATTTAGTCTAAGGCTCAATGCTTGAGCCAAGTTTATCTTTTACGGCTAAAAGCTGAGCGGCTACCGAAATAGCAATGTCGCCCGGGGTATTGCCGCCTATGTCTAAACCGACTGGGCAAAAGAAGGCATCACTGCATTCATTCAAGTGCGCTGTATGTAAATCTTTCACTAATCTCGCCCGCTTGGCCTCGCTGCCGATGACGCCAAGGTAAGGCAAATTAGCCTGGAATCGTTTCAAGATTTTGACAAGAACCGGACTATCGGTGCTGTGCCCCATGGTCATAAGCACGACAAAATCAGTCTCTTTAAGACTATGGACATAATCTGTATGACTTTCTACTGTCACAGCCTCGATATGACTGTGCACCGGCAGCTTAGACAGCCAGTCGCTGCGAGTGTCCACCACCACAATTCGACAGGGCAAAACCGACAAAACCCGACAAAGCGATTGAGCGCAATGACCGGCTCCAAAAATGACCACACGCCAATCACAGCCGAAATAAAGCTCAAAGTATACCTGCACCGAACCGCCACAAGTCATACCGATATCGCTATCCAGCCTCCACTTATGAAAACGTGTCGTCTCTTTCTTTTGCCCACTGAGCATGTCTTCACACTCTAAGAGACAACGGGCCTCCAGCTTACCACCACCAACGGTGCCATCAAGACGGCCGGTTTTAGTGACAATCATGCCGGCGCCGGCTTCGCGCGGCACACTGCCGACGGTATGCACAATTTTGACCAAGACGAAAGGTTCTTGTTTGTCTTTAAGCGATAGAGCAGTGTTCAGTAAATCGTCAGTCAACTGCACGCCTCCTATTTTTAGCGCCTGGCTTTGCCTATCTTAGATTTGACTCGGCTGGTCGAGCGTCCCCGCAATAAAACTGAGCCGCCCACGCC
This sequence comes from Obscuribacter phosphatis (SeqCode), assembly GCA_017303615.1. Lineage (GTDB taxonomy): Bacteria > Cyanobacteriota > Vampirovibrionia > Obscuribacterales > Obscuribacteraceae > Obscuribacter > Obscuribacter phosphatis_A. The sequence goes on along the minus strand of JAFLCK010000013.1, from coordinate 60,475 downwards.
CCAAGCGCTATCAGGCTTGGCTAAGCCGCCTTCGGCACCTTCCAAATAATGGGTTATGCGCTGCAAAATCTCTTCGCCCGATGCCGGGGCATTCAGCACCGGAATATTTTCACCTGAAACAAAAGAAAGAGCGTGCTTGACTGCAGTCCAAACTGATATGCCAAGCAAGAGAGGCGGCTCGCCCACAGCTTTTGAACCACGCACATTGACTTTGTTCTCGCGATCTAAAAGATCAATTTTAAAATGCTCGGGCAGATCGAATATGCCGGGGATTTTATAAGTGGTGGGTGAATGACTGAGCAAGGCGCCCTTGGTGGAATAACGCAATTCTTCCATGGTCAACCAGCCCATACCCTGAAAGAAAGCTCCGGCTATCTGACCACGGTTCAGCCCTTCGTTGATAGACTTGCCGATATCCATCAAAATATCGACTCTATCCAGTTTGAGGGCACCGGTGAAACGGTCGATGGTTACTTCGCTGACAGCGGTGCCATTGGTGTAATAAAGAAACGGTGTGCCCTTTCCTTTTGACCAATCAAATGAAATTGACGGTGTAGCATAATGCCCACGCTCGCCCAGACTGACGCGGCTACGATAACAATGCCCGACCAAGTCATCAAAAGACAACTTAAGATGGGGCTTTCTTTCGTCAAAGACCATGCCGTCTTGAAAGCGAATGCGCTCAGGATAAGCACCGATGCCCACTTCTTGAGCGGCAAAATAATCAGCCGCCACTTGCTGCATGCGCCCCTTGATCGCTCGACAAGCCAGCTGTGCCGCCGAGCCGTTCAAGTCTGTCGCCGAAGACGCAGCCGTAGCCGAAGTATTGTTATTTTTCTCGGTTGAAGTGGCCATGACAATGACGCGCTCGTAGTCGATGCCAAATTCATCGGCGACAATAGCCTTAATATTGGTATTCACCCCTTGCCCCATTTCGGTGGCACCGGTTGAAACCTGCACACTGCCGTCAAGATAGATATTGACTAGGGCATTGGCTTGATTGAGAAATTTATTGGTGAATGAAATACCAAACTTCACCGCAGTCAAAGACAAGCCTTTCAAATGGGTCTTGCTGCTGCGATTAAACTCTTGCACGGCAGCCAATCGTTCTTCATAGTCGCTGCTTAGTGCCAGACGGTCAAACAATTCAGGCAAACTGTTATTTTCGAGCAACTGCCCATAGTGAGTAGTGTTGCGCTCTTCGATACCATAACAATTGACGCGACGAACTTTAAATGGATCGACCTTGAGATAGGCGGCAATTTCTTCCATTATGCATTCGATGGTAAGCACACCCTGAGGACCGCCAAAACCTCTAAAGGCGGTATTCGGTGGAAAATTAGTCTTGGCTATGCGCCCTTTGACACTAACATTAGGTAGATAATAGGCATTATCGATATGGGTGAGGGCTCGCCCTAAAACGGCAGTAGAAAGGTCGTTGTAAGCGCCGCCGTCGGCATACAGCCTGGCTTCTAGAGCGAGAATTCGCCCCTCGCCGTCAAAGGCTACTTTGTAGTCGTTCTGAAAGGGGTGTCTTTTGCCGGTGTACATCATGTCGTCGTCTTTATTCATCACCAAGCGAGCCGGACGACCAGTGCGCAATGCAACAAGAGCAGCCATGACCGCCGGATGAGTCGCTTGACACTCTTTACCGCCAAAGCCGCCGCCCATGCGCTTTACTATCACCACCACTTGATTCATATTTAAACCAAGCAAATGGGCGACAACATGCTGAACTTCGGTGGGCGCCTGGGTGGAAGAATGCACCACCAGCTGCTTATTTTCCCCCGGATAAACCAAACAAGACTGCGATTCAAGATAGAAATGATCGGCACCGCCCATAACCAGGCGCCCTTCCAGTATGTGCTCGGCGGCAGAAAAAGCCTGAGCCGCATCGCCTCTTTCAATCACATATTCACGATCGATATATGCACCGGCGGCGATGGCATCATCGACATTCAAGAGCGGCTGCAGCTTTTCTATATCAAGTTTAATAAGCTTCTTTGCTTGCTTGATTGACTCATAACTTTCAGCAGCGATAACCACAATCGGCTGCCCGATAAATTCGGTTTGCTCTTCCGCCAAAAGTACTTCGTCTTGCAATATTGGTCCAAACTTGTTGTGATGCAAGTCGGCGGCGGTATAGAGCGCCACTACCCCTGGTACTGCTTTCGCCAGAGAAAGATCTAAAGACTTTATCTTGCCGTGAGCCACTGGTGAGCCGAAATAATCGACGACAAGCTCGTTTTTTTGCCAGGGCATGTCGTCGATATAAATCGAACGACCGCTCACATGCGAGCGTGCCGAATCATGATTGAGTCCGCCCTTATCTTTACTCTGCGCGCTCATTTCTTCACCAGACTTTCTTCTTCAATCTCATGATAAAGCTTCGCAAAGATATTCTCAGCCAGCTTTAGACGATATTCTCGCGAACCACGCACATCGGTGAGCGGAGCCAGACTGGAAGCAGCCATTTTGCCTGCTTGTTTAAATGTTTCCAGCTTGAATGGCTTACCGGTGAGGAAGCTCTCGACCTCGCCAAGCCTAATAATAGTGGCAGCCATACCGCCCATCACCACCCTAATTTGCTTGATCAGTCCGCTTTCAATTTGCAGAGCAAAGGCAGCAGTGAAACTCGAGATGTCTAGATGCTCTCGGCGAGAAACCTTGTAGAGTTTGATTTTCTCTTGAGCGACAGGCATAGGTATATAGACCGCACTGATAAACTCACCGGGTCTGAGCGCCAATTTTTTATAACCCAAATAAAACTCGCTCATAGGCACAAGCCGCGTTCCTTGGGCTGAAGTTGCCTCTACATAAGCCTGCGCCAACATCAAGAAGGGCACACTATCGGCAATGGGCGAGCCATTAGCGATATTGCCGGCCAGGGTGCCGGCATGTCTGATTTGGGGCGAACCGAACACCCAGAGTATTTTGTAAAACTCCGGGCAGGCTTCTTTCATGTAATCTTCTAACTGAGCCAAACTGACACTGGCGCCTACTTTTAAAGTGCCAAGTCCCGATTTACCCAGTCCCGATTTACCTAGTCCCGATTTTTCTAGCTCGTCTTTGTCCAATATTTTTAGCTGGTCTAGCCCAAGGCGAGCGGTGCTGACCAACTTAAACGGCTTAAACTCTCGTTTATTCATATTGACTGAAACATCGGTGCCGCCCGACACCAGCACCGCATCTGGATTTTCAGCCAGATAACTGCACAAGGAAGCCACCGATGAAGGTATAAAAACTTGACGTTGCGACATTGGCGTCGTCGCAGCCTGATCAGACCCTGACTGCCCCAACCCTGACTGTCCCGGTCCAGATTGCCCTGGGTCTTGCCATTGCACAGAGACATCGGCAGAGAGCAATGGCTCAAGATCTTTCAAAATAGCCTGCTCGTCATAAACCTGGCAGAGCGCCTGAAACTGGTCGTAACGCGCCGAGACCGCCGCCTTTACTATTGCCTCGTAACCGGTACAACGGCAGAGATTGCCGGTCAATGCCGATTTTAGACTATCGGTCTGATTAGCGAGACTGCCTTTACCAAGATAGTCTTTGTAATAGTCGCAATAGGCTATAGCCGACAAAGACATGATAAAGCCAGGCGTACAAAAGCCGCACTGAGAACCGTTCTCAACCACCATCGCCTCTTGGGCGGGGTTGAGCCGACAAGCGGCCGCATCATCAGATTGACAACCGGTCACCCCTTCGACGGTCAAAATATGACAGCCGTCCAGCTGATAGAGATATTGAATGCAGCCATTAACCGGCACATAGCTAAACCCGGGCGCTCCGGCAGTGCGAGCACGCCCGACTAGAACTGTACAGGCGCCGCAGTCACCTTCGGCGCAAACTACTTTGGTGCCGCACAAAGACTGGCCATAGCGCAGATAGTCTGTAAGTGGCTGGAAGGCAGCCTGACCGCCCACCTCGTGCCTCTTACCGTTTATATAAAAAACCAAATTAGCCCGGCTCATCGGTCAGTACTCCGCCTGAACAGCTCGCAAAATTAAATCTAAAGTCTGCCTATGATAGCGCAAAGGCTAAAAACATTGATAGCGCCCAAAAACGAAAAATGAGAAGGCTTTTGCCGAAGAATTAAACATGGACGAAGGATACAGAATAAATATATCAGCCGGGTAGATAGATATTAGAAGAGTAGAAAAATTCAGTTCGGTTTGCCAACCGGCTCTAATTTTGCTCGTCTGACTCTATACGGAGTTCAAAATGGAATCCCAGGAAAGCAGCGGACAACGCTTACTAAACTTACCGGAAGGCGACTCGACGGTTTGCAGCGGTCATTTCAATAGCCAATTTCAAGAACGCAAACCCCCTCGCCAAGCCGACAATGAACTGAAGCGCGGCACCCTGGTGGGTGGCGCCTACCGCGTTTTGAGCAAACTAGGCAAGGGCGGCATGGGCTGCGTTTACCGCGTTCGCCACGAAGTACTAGAAAAGGACTTTGCCCTCAAAGTCTTAACCGAGCAAGATGCCGAAAATCAGAACTGGCTGCGCTTTCAAGCCGAAGCCAAGGTAATTGCCAAGCTCGACCACCCCAATATCGTCAAAGTCTATAACCTCGGACTGCACGAAGGAATCTTGCCTTTCTATGCCATGGACCTACTGGAAGGAGAAGGACTGGACAGCGTTCTCAGTCGCCTCGGCCCCTTGCCGCTTTCAGACCTGATACCGATTATCGAACAGGTCGCCGATGGTCTTTTTTACGCACACCGCCACGGCATTGTGCACAGAGATATCAAGCCAGCCAACATAATGCTAGTGGTTGAAAACGACGACCGCCCCACGGTCAAACTACTTGACTTCGGCATTGCCAAACAATCGGGCATTGAAACCCTCGCCAATCAAGGACTGACCGCCCCAGGCGAAATTTTTGGCAGCCCTCTATATATGAGCCCTGAACAGTGCACAGGTCGCAAAGTAGACACCCGTTCAGATGTCTACTCTCTCGGCTGCGCCATATTTGAGTCTCTAACAGGCAAGCTGCCCTTTCAGGGCGAGAACGCCTTCATCACTATCAGCATGCACCAGTCGCAAACCCCGCCGACTCTCAAAGCGGCGAGCGGTAAAGACTTTCCCGAAGGAATCGAACACCTGGTTGCACGCTGCCTGAAGAAACGCCCGGACGACCGCTATCAAAACATGCAAGACCTAGCGGTCGACCTCAAGAGAATAGAACAGGGCAAAGGTCTGCAGCCAATTTATTTGAACTCTATAGAAGACGGCAGGTTAGAGAATCTAGGCAGCGGCAGGGTGACCATGAGACAGACCCTCAAGTTCACCGCGGTGGAAAACGAAGAGGAAGATACTAGCCAACCTGAAAGAAAGAAAGCAGCTAAGGTCTTGATTTCAGCCGGCATAGTGACGGCGCTTGCCTGCGCGATCGGTATTTCTTTGATGCTCTATCGACCACTAAAGAACTTCAACGCCAAAGGTGCGGCACTAACCGACGCCCCACGCACAGCCCCTCAAGCAAAGAATGCTGCACAGAAAAAGACCAAAGCGAAAGAAACATCGCAGCCAGCCCCTGTAGAAGAGCCTAAAGACCTAATAACTGCAAAAAACATTGCACAAGAAAGCAAAGTTGTAGACCCAAAAGCAGAAGTTGATCTGAAAGACAGCAATGTCTATGACCTTGGTCTTACCTCGGAGTCAATAGAAAATCTTCGATATACAGGTCAAAGATTTGGCCCCAGCCTCAGCGAAAATAAAAAGGAGAAGACTTTCTCTTTCATTCCTGGAGTGAAGATTGGCAAGCTTGCCTGCAGAACCAAGAACGCCAAAGGCGAGATTTTCTATTCCAGAAATATCGCATGCAAAGACACAGTTTCAGTGCCAGCCGACGCCAGCATTCTATTTATCGCACACCCCAATGTCTGCATAGATTCAAGGGCTATCACCGGCTTTGATGCAGATGCACTCTGGGGGATTTCACTTATAGAGCTAAAGGCGAACGTAAACGAATTGATGCCCAACATAGCTAAACTGACGGGGCTGAGACACTTTAATGCCTCAGAAACCAATCTCTCGGATCAATCAATCGAATATCTGAGCAAACTAACCAAACTAGAAGAGCTAGAAATTAAGAAGACCAAGATTACACTTGAGAAGTTGGCTAGTCTTAAGCCTTTGAAAAACCTACAAGTCTTGAATGTGAAAGAACTGCCAGGTTCCTATTCACAGTTGTTGGAAAAGCTGAGAAACTCAAGGAATATTCGCATACTGAAGATACAGGGCAAAGCCAGCGACAGAGATATAGATAATCTAGCAACGCTGCAAAATCTCGAAGAGCTGGACCTCAATCGGTCTGAATTGACCGATCAGCAACTTGCCAAACTGAAGAGTCTCAAGAAGCTAAGGCGCCTGACTCTGCTTAGAGTGGCGCTGACACCAGCCTCTCTGACAACTTTCCAGAACCATTTCAGCAAGCTGGAATCGCTTGCAGTCTGTTTTCCGCGTGAATCATGGACAAAAAATGATTGGATCAAATTGAAAACGATCATCCCCAACACGCGCTATACTGAGGTCATGGAAGCAGAAGACTGGCAAAAACTAGGCTTGCCCAAAAGTCTGAGATAAAATCAAAGATAAAGGCTGAAACAAGAATAAAGGCTGAAACAAGGATCAAAGTGGAGCCGCCCCGTCAACCCAAAATAAATATTGACGATAGAAGGCGGCGCACAATCACTCGCGCCTGGGGCAATAATGCCAAGCCGCAGCGAAAAACGCAAGACATTCCAGAAGGCACCATAATTGGTGGCGCTTTTCAAATTGCCAAACCAATAGGTCGGGGCGGCATGGGCACTGTTTATGAAGTGAATCATTTGGCTTTAGGCAGAAAATGCGCTCTCAAAATTTTATCGCCCGAATTGGTCAATGAAATAAACTGGAAACGTTTTCAGAAAGAAGCCAAAGCCATTGCCGGACTATCACATCCCAGCCTAGTGCACATCTATGACTTGGGCATTCATAACAACCGACTGCCTTTTTATGCTATGGATCTTTTGAAAGGTGAAGACTTAGAAACACGCATTCTCAAGAAAGGTCCGCTCAATCTTATCGACACCGTCAAGCTGGTTCTCAAGCTTTTGGACGGCATCGCCTATGCCCATAAACACGGCATCATTCATAGAGATCTAAAGCCGGCCAATATACTTCTGACCAGTGAAGCAAACGGCGAAACCAGCGTAAAAATTCTCGATTTCGGCATTGCCAAATTAGCCGGTCTTGATGACGAATCAGAAGACCAATATATGACCAGCACCGGTGAGATTTTCGGCAGCCCTTTTTATATGAGCCCTGAACAATGCATGGGCGAAACCGTAGACACCAGATCTGATATCTATTCTATCGGCTGCACTCTCTATGAAATGCTTACCGGACAAGTTCCGTTAGACGGCGGCAGTCCACTAGATACAGTTATGCTGCACCTAGAAGAACTACCAAAATCGCTTTCAGAAAAAAGCGGCAGAAGCTTTCCCAAATCAATAGAAACAGTTGTAGCCAGGTCGATGGCAAAGCTGCCGCCAGATCGCTATCAAAGCGCCCAAGAAATGGCGGAAGATCTAAAGCGCATCTTAGCTGGCAAAGATCTTTCGCAAACAAGCTATGCCAGCGCAGCCAGGTCTAAAGAACCAAACCGCCTTCCCAAAAACAAGAAAAAAAAGAGAAGCGAAGGCGAAGCGGATACAGCTAAAGCTGAAAGTACTGGTCCCTGGATACTAGCCGCCACAGTCCTGATTTCTATGGTGCTTATGACTGTTACTGCTCTCTCTCTTTTGCCCAAAGACGGCAAAAACGAAGAAAGCAATAATCAAAATAGCAGTCAATTCAACAATCAAACTAATAGCCGGGGCGCTAAGCTTTCGGAAGTTAACCGTGATGAACTGAGCCCAAGCTTCCAAGCAAGCTTGCCAATGCCTGACACAATGCTTGAAAATGACCTACGTTCGCTTCCTACTGCCTCATACAAAAACGAGCGCGAATCAAAAGAAAGTGCAGAACTAGTCTTTGACTTTCCCACCAAGTACTCTATCGGCACACTCAATTATGCTGTTCAACCCAGCCTCTACAAATTTCCACAAGAAGCCTCTATCTATAACAAAGCCGTGCAGGAATTACTGAGCATTCCAATCACAGCTAGAGGGCGCATTAGTATAGACAAGGGTATTCCCCTATCCTTTACCAGTAGCTCATTCGAGTCAAGTTTTAACATGCTGACCGGTTTTCAACCCAACGATCTGTTTCAGCTGACACTTTCCAATGTCAATTTAAGCAATGCCGATCTAAAGCCCCTGACAAAACTAAAGGGACTGCGTGGGTTGGTACTTAGAAATGTCGTTCTCAATGATTCACAACTAGGGGCACTGGACCAGCTAACTAATTTGCGCTTACTGGCGCTTGATGAAAGCACGGTGGCAACCCGGGCAGTGGCTCAACTAAAGATATTGAACAATCTCACCGAGCTAAAATGCAGCACCGATGAAGATTTCCCCGCACTGTTAAGCAAACTGAAAGAGGCGAAAAATCTAACCAATCTCACCCTTACCGGCCCCGTCAGCGCCGAGGGTTTAGCACTGATACAAGACCTCGGCAAGCTGAGATGCTTGCAGCTTGATTCGGCACTTTTAAAGAGCCAGCATCTTGAAACACTGGGCTCGTTAAAAAATATAGAAGAGCTTACACTCTATAACTGCGCCAGCGACAATGCCAATCTCAAAGACTATGGCTATTTGAAAAATCTGAAAGAACTGATCATTGCCAAGCCGGTCGGTTTGCACCGCTCCGGCTGCAGTTTCATCAAGAAACAATTACCCTCGGTAAAAGTGGTGCTGCAAGAGCGCAAGCCAGCTAGAGAGCACGAAGAAATACAACTCATCGAAATGAGATAGATTGATCTACAAGATTATTTGCAAGATTTTTTGCTAGAATTTCTTCTAAAACCAGGCAAACAAATCTCTGCTCTCTGAGCCGACTTTACTCTAGTTTATTGCTTAACTAGCTAGCCTTGCGCGCCAGCGCTGCTTGCGCTCTTGCACTGACATAAGGATTCTCATCTTTTGCCAGTATAAAAAGCACCGACTCTGGAAGATTGTTATTCTCAGCCATAGAAAAGCGCACATCTACATCAAAATCGCGGGCCAATATCTTTAGCACCGAGAGTGGTGTCGATTTATTAGCCGCCACCGCTTTTCTAACAGCTCTAGAATGGTCCCCTGCCAACTTTTCAAGCATCTCGGCAGTGGCCCTTTCACTTTCGGCTATACGTCTGCGTACCATATCTTCACCATCAATCACAAAGCCATTGAGGGTGCTCTCGGTCACGTCAGGGCGTCCGACTCTTATATACTCGCGAGGTACTTGCTTCATACCTACCTCCTTTAAAAACTGCGGCAATTGCCGCCACTTAGTTAAATGACAGTGGTGACTGCAGCTTTGTTCCTGCCGCGCTTTTCGTTCACAAAGAAAATTAACAATAGCCCGATGACAAAAAAGCTCAATGTCGAAAGTATGCCGGCGCGGTAATTTCCCTTAGTTAATGCGGTTATTTGCCCATATGTAATCGGCCCCACCACGGCAGCAAGTTTTACAGTCAGCCCCCATAAACCAAAAAACTGAGCTGCCTTAGCGGCAGGCGACAAGAGCCCGACCAGAGCCCGGGAAGCGGCGCCAGTAGCCCCCATTGCCGCACCCATCAAGGTGGAAGCCAACCAAAAAACAGGCTTGCCAAGAGCAAAATAAGCCAGGGCAATTGAAACAGTCCAGAGTATAAGAGCAAGCGCAAGAGTACGAACCGAGCCAATCTTGTCTTGCAAAAGACCCAAGCCAAAGGCACCAACAGCGGCGGCTACCTGCACGAGCATGACCATGGCAAGAGTTTCTTGGGTTGTAAATGACATAACTTGACCGGCATAGACAGCCGCTATTGCCACAACGGTCGTGGTGCCGCAGCTAAAAAAGAAAAGAGCGATGAGAAAAACAAAAAGATCTCGATAACGTCTTGCACTAGATATGGTGCCGGCCACAGACAGAAAGGATGCCTTGATATCAAGCCAAAGTGATGCCGATTTGACACCGGTATTGGTATTAGTGCTGCGCTCTTTTAGGAATAAAAACGTGGGCGAAGCAGCAAGAGCAAAGACCACTGCCACGCCGAACAAAATAATCGGTACATAGTCGCCGGCAGTCAACCCTTGCTTTTGGGCAAACCAAACATAAAGCAAGCTGAAAGCAAGCACGATGAGCCCGCCGACATAACCTAGGGTCCAGCCAAAGGCTGAGATTTTGCCCATCAGCCTTTTGGGCGCAATTTCAGGCAAAAAGGCGGCAATCAAATACTCAGTCGAACCAAAGGCAAAAGCCGAGACGACCAAAAGAGCCATAGCTTGCCACACATCGCCTTGCTGCATAAAGCCCAGACAGCCAGTGGCAATAACACAGACCGCAGTGGCGATGAAAAGCAGTTTCTTTTTTAGACCGCCGGCGTCAGCCAAGGCACCGACAACAGGAGCTGTGAGCACCACCAATAAATTAGCCAGACCAAGTGAATTGGTGAGGGCGACTGTGGCTTCGGCGCTGCTCAAGCCTCGGCAAATTGTGCCCACAAAATATTGGTTAAAGAGGGCGGTAGTGACAACCGTTGTATAGCTGGAATTGGCGAAGTCAAACATGGCCCAAGAGACAATCTCTCGCCTGGGAGCCAACTCTACAGAATCCAACTCGTTGTCAGTCGACACCTGGCGCTTGTCCTCTTTTAAGCTATTTTTGGCGGGTTTTGGCTTGAGTCAAAGACAATCTCATGCAAGCCGGGGTGCATCTAGAGTAACATTTATCTTGTTGGCAATAATGCTGTTATCCAATTAGAGTTAGACGAGGCTATTGAAATCGATGCGCGCTTCAAGAAATTGCATAAACCTTTCCCTGGCACTATCTCTCGGACTTTGCTTGACCTTTCAGCAAGGAGCTTTAGCCCAGGAAAGTAAATTAGACCGCATGGATGCGACAGCCCAGGCCGCCTTCGATCAGGGCGACTACAAAAGAGCCAGCACCAGCTTCAACAAGCTCTTGACTGAGCTGAACAAAGATATCGACAGCCTCGACAAAGACGCCCAGACCGCCCGCAAGCAGCAGGCAATGAAAACCATGCGCAGATTGGGTCAATGCGCTTTGGCTCAGAAAGATTTTGTCACCGCCACAGATTTACTCAATAAAGCAAGAGAAGCCTCTGTTGAACTAGCTCAAGCCGATAGCGATCTAGACAAGGCTTTTGCCGAACTGAGCGCTAACTATAGAGAAATAGATCCAAGCACACTCGGCACCGAAGCCTCAGCAGCTCTCAAAGAAGTGGGAGCCAGCAAAATTGGCGTCGCCAAAACAGATGGCGGCGAACATATCGAAGTCACCTTGAGCGAAAAAGTGGTCAAGCCCATTAATGCCCCAGGCGTATCGCATGTGGGCTTTGACAAGACCATTGCTTTCGACTTCAACGAAACACCAGACGGCACAGTGCAGATAAGCAATATCAGCGGCTTGAAAGCAAAAGTGAAAGTATGGGTAGACATCATCGCCTCTAAACTAAGTCTAGATGCCGAACAAAAGCCGGTTGCCCAAGTGACCGGCGCCAAGATGGGCATCAGCCAATCGGTCTCAACTAAACTGCCCGACGAAATCTATCAGCCCATCATCGCTCTCATTGGCAAAGTCAAAAATGTCTTCAGTGACAACGCCGGTCCAGGCAGCACCTACGAAAACGTCGCTTCAGGCGGCGCTCAAAGCGGCGGCAATGCAGCCGCAACCGAGATAGTACCGGTGGTCAACTCGGGCGCGCAGCCGGCTGTCGACCCAAGCCTGCAGCCTGTAACCCCGGCTGATTCTCCGGCAAACTCTAATGAATAGCAAGCTTAGGCTCGTTTCGCTAGCCTCACTGGCTGCGCTTTGGCTAAGTGGTTCAGCCTTGCCGATTTTGGCCCAGGTAACCAATCAGGTGCCGCCTGAACAAGAGAATCAAACAGGACAGGGCTTTTTTGATAATGGCGGCAATCTTTTCATGGAGGATGTTACTCCTGAAAAGAAAACAAAACCAAAAACCCTGCCGATTGACTTGAGTCGTGTTGGTGTTTCCACCAACGAACATGGGCGCATAATTCCACTAAAAGATGATACTCCCGGTGGGGTCAAACCCTTTACCAACAAACTTGAAACCTCGTTTCAAGCCCTGCCGAATGCTTGGCAGATAAACCCGGTTTTCCCAGTCGCTCCAGGGTTTACCAGCCCATACACCTATGGCTATGGTATTCCATTTGGTGCACCACCCTTGGGCTATGCCGTTACACCATCTTATCGCGGCCTGGCAGAACGATTCGGCGGCAATGCTTATACTGGCTATAGTCCATACGGCATAGGACCATATGGCACCGGCAATTTCATACCAAACCCAATGTATTACGGCTATACGCCCGGCTATGGCACTTTTTCTCCATACGGAGTTTCGCCATATTCAGCCTACTCGCCCTATGGCAATTACTCACCATACGGCAATTACTCACCATATTCAGGCTATTCGCCATATGGTGCCATGGCCCCCTATGGCGGCACTGCCTTAAACTTCCGCCTCGGCAATTTTGGCGGCAGTCTATTCAGCCCGGCTCAAGCCCCTTACACACAAAGTATGTGGCGCTCTTTCAACCTCGCCTTCTAACATTTTTGTCCAGCCGAAAAATCGAGAGCAAAAACTGCGAAACATTCTCTCTCAAAGTCAAAGCCCAGACGTGGCGCCCCTCCAACCGACGCAAACGACCATCGCTTATTTCTTGGGTGACTTTTACAACCCGGTGCGGCTTGGCACCGAGCCTCTCTTGTTTCTCTCTATGCTGCCTGCTCTTGTCGACAAAGTGTTCAAAACAACGACTATCTAGACGGTCGCCGCGCAAATATGCTCTGTAGCCTGCGGCTATAACCTTTTCGGAATAACCTTTGAAAAGATCTGCAGTATTACTCTTTGGCTTCTCCTCTCTTTGAAAATGCGTGCCGACATGAACCGATATTCTCGGTGCAGTTTTCATGATCTATAAATTCCCCGAAAATGCTGCCGCCAATAACTTTTACCTGCCGATGAGGCGCCACCTCATACGGTATCAGGGGACAAAACCAGCTGCGTCTCACCTCCCGGTAGCAGCTGGTTAAAAATAGCCATACTCTTTAGGTTAAGCCGGCTCTTACGGTGCCACGCCTCCTGCGGGTACCAACTTACCGGAGAGAAACTCTCACTCTGGCTTGCGCCAGGTTTTCGCTAATGTGGTGATTACTCCTTGAATCATGTTTAAACGAAACAACGTGAAAATTTCTTGAGCATGCCTCCTTATTCTTTTGTCTGGGGGTTGCAGCGAACCATTACGCCAGATGAGTTTCCTAAATCTCCTAAATCTTTTGGATTTTCTGAAGTGCTTCCTATTAGGTCTCCGAATTTCCCTACAAACGCCAGTTTGTGCGGTTCGCTTATGTATACTATTGTGATCAAAAAGAGATTCTTGACAAGCTATTCAGTGGGGTAAGTACGACAAAAGAAAGTCTTACTGAACACAAAGCAGCAGCTAGACTTTAGACCGATCGTCTAAGCCCAGAATTCACTTGACAACAGTCCAAAACAGGCTCAATAATGGGGGGCTTCCTAAATTTCGCCAGACCTTACCAATAGATGTCTTTAGATAAACAGCTACCCGTTGAAAATACGGACGCTCTCAAAGGCGTTTCAGATTTTCGCGCGGGTTCGCTCAACCTCAACACAGAATTGAGCCAGCCGCAGGACGTGTCTGCGGCCAATACATTCTTTAAAGGTGCTGGTGCAGGCGGCGGTGCCGACAAATTCTTGCCGAGAATGGACCACTTTGACTTGGGCGCAGTCAGTCCCGGCGGTGAATCTCTTATAGGAAGTGCACCCGGTCTGACTCCTGGCGCCGAGCAAATGTCGCCACTCATTCAGATGATTCTCAAAATGCCCGGGCACATAAGCCTTTTGGGCAACTTCTTTGAAGCCCTCGGCGCTTTCTTTGCCCCGGTGCAAGAAGCCCTCACCAGTGTTTTCGACCCATCTACCTTCTTCCCTGATGGTTTAGACGGCGCCCTAGGCGACGGACTGGCCGATGGCGGAGGCGACGGCGGATTTATAGATGGAGACGGGGGAAGCGATCTCAGCTTACTCGATGCTGATGGTGGAGACATTACCACCAACCTTTCTATGCTTCCCGAGAACGCCCCCATTTTTCAGCAGCTGGGTGCCGGTAAAGACTTCTTCGCAACTGCTCGCAGCCTCTCTGTCGGCAGCCCCCTCAGCGAAAGCTTCGCCAACGCACCACAGCTCAATGTAAACGGACCTTATGCACCAGGCAAGCCTCTCTTCGAGGGAAGCAATCTCAACTTTGCACCCGGTCAAGGCGCCTATGGCAACGCCTATACCGCCATGGGTCCGTCCGGCAACGATCCAAACAACTTCGGCTCTAGTTTTCAGAATAACTATTCTCAAACCAATCTGAATGGTCAAGGCTATCAACCACAAGGCTATCAACCGCAGGGCTATCAACCGCAGGGCTATGGTCAGCAAGCGGAAACCATGCAACCGACAGAGAACTTGCCTCAACAAGCGCAACCCGAAGTTCAGGCCGGAGCCCAGCCCGAAGCTCAAGCCGAAACCACAAACTATACAGTGAAAAGCGGCGATAACCTCTGGGACATTGCCCGTGAAAAACTAGGCGACGGCACGCGCTGGACCGAAATCTATCAAATGAATCAGAGTGTGATAGGCGACAATCCGAGACTGATTATGCCGGGCGCCGAGTTGCAATTGCCGGGCGGCAGTGCAGAAAATATCGCATCGGCAACAAGCGAATACACTGTAAAGCCAGGCGACAATCTTTGGGATATCTCTAAAGAGCATCTGGGCGGCGGCCAGCACTGGCCAGACCTTTACCAAGCCAATCATGACGTGGTCGGAGCCAATCCAGATCTTATTCATCCTGGCGACAAACTGCAGATGCCCTCAGGCGAACATCTAGCCGAGAGCGGCAAGCATACAGCTTCTCTGGCGCAGCATACGCCGCACCACACCGCTCATGTCAATCACCCCACTCATTCGGGGCCCAATCACTCAGCGGCGCCCCACAATTCGCACACAAACACACATCACACTGCTAATAATGCTCATGCGGCACCAGCAGCAAAACATAGCAGCGATGCCCTGATTGGTGATACAAAAAACAACTCTTTCGGACAGCCCAAAATTTCAAACTATAGCCAAGCAGAGCATCTCACCGGCGACAGAGATAAACTTGAGAGCATGAGCTTGAGTGCCAATGCCAAGGCTCTAGACTCGGGCACCTAAGCCTAAATAAGTATATTTAGTGCTTACCTTTGCGCTTAACATCTAGGTCGGGGATGAGTTCGGCAAAACCAGTGTCGGCGCCGCCACTAACCAAGGTATCAGACGCTACCAAGCTATAACCCTTGGGCAAATCGAAGCGACTGCTCTCTATGATCTCGGGCTTGGCGGAGTAAGTAGTAAAATAGGCACCGTTAGAACGCAAACCAAACAAAGAGCGCGGAATATCGCCGGCTATAGCCAACTCTTTTACTTGCGGCACTTTCACAGTACGACAATGCACTCTCAGAGCCGAGGCAGATACAGGAATATCGGCAGCAGCCGACAAAACAGCAGCCCGGATAGACTCACCTTGCATGGTATCACTTTTGGTATCAACCTTATATAACACCAATGACAATTTGTTTCTTTTGTCGAAACTCTTTGCAAACTGGATCCATCTATGCTCCCGCATCCAAGAGGCAAAAATCATATCTTTGCGCAAGCCGTCATACTGTTCAAGCTTCCATTTAAAGTATGTCTTAGCCTTTGGATTGTAAGCATAAACATCCCAGAGCGGCGCACGTGATACAACATAAAAATCAAAATCGCGAGCCCTGATACAAACTGCCCCTGGGCAAATATTGACTGTATAGTTACCGCCCGCATGCCCTTTTTGGTCAAGAGTCCAGACCTTAAGTCTATTGACGCCAGCCCTGGAACTGCCAGCGGTATCTTTGCAAAAAGCAGGACAAACGAACAAAAGACCGAACGAAAGTTCTAGCAAAAGAAGAGAGAGCGCTAAAATCGCTTTATTCAAACAAACCCCAAACTCAGTCTAAAATGAAATCTTCAGCCTTAAAACGACGGGTGGCAAGCCAATACTCAAAGGTGAACCCTGAATATAGTATATCGACAAATCCATCTTTTGACTGATACCAACTCTTGCAGCCACTCTCAAAAACAGTATTTTTCATTCGTCTGCGCATAGCACCATAATAATTCGACTGCGCAGTCTCTCTCACTCTCAAAGCTTTCCTTTCCTGCCCTGAAAACCTCTTTTTGTAATTCAATGCATGCAAAATAAAGTCCAGCTGACATTCCATCATGAATATAATAGAATTATGACCAAGCCCGGTGCCGGGACCGACCATCATAAAGAAGTCGGGAAAATCTTTTTTGCAGATACCGAGATAATTAGCAGATGTTTGCGCGAAGGCGCTTCTTTGATCTATACCTGCCAAGCCTTTCACAGCAAGAGGTGCAAAATAGTCGGTGGCGGCAAAGCCGGTGGCAAAGACAATAACATCGACTTCCTTGGTCGTACCATCTGAGAGGCGCACCCCGTTATCGGCACAGCTTACCACCGCCTGCGGTATCAACTCTACATTACTGCGCCTCAGTGTTTCATACCAGTTGTCGGACAACAAAATGCGTTTACAACCTAATTTATAATTGGGTATCTGTGACTCTCTCAACTCTTTCGACAGACCGGCTCTATTGAGATGCCAGAGAGCCATCTGCCGAGCCAAAAACTGCGCCAAAGAGGAAAGAGGCCCAAGACCAAGAAAGCCCACCGCCCGCACTTCTTGTTGCCAATAAAGAAAATAACGGTGCAGGCGCATGAGCCAAGGAAAAGCTGCAAACAAGCTCTTCCAGAATGCGCCGTAGGTGTGACTCGAACGCGGCATAATCCAAGCAGGGGTGCGCTGCAATATAACAAGCTTCTCTACTTGCCCGGCAATGCCCGGACCGATCTGTATAGCACTGGCACCGGTTCCCACCAAAGCAACCTTCTTGCCCTTAAGTTCTAGCTCTTGGGGCCAAGCAGAAGAGTGAAAATAATGACCTTTGAAACTCTCAAGCCCAGGCAAAGCCGGTATGACCGGGCGATTGAGGGGACCGGTGGCACATATAACAATGTCGAATAGCTGGATTTCGGGGTTGCTAGGGGACTCAGGAGTGCCAGGGGACTGAGAAGTATCGGGGGTCGCTTCAGCTGGAACCCGCTCAATAGTCAATCGCCATTGCTTAGAGTCTTCTAGATATTGAGCAGAACGCACAAAGCAGTTAAACCGAATGCGCTCATTCAGCTGACTGTGAGCGACAAAACTTTCCAAATAGTCCTGTATCTCAGCCTGCGGCGCATAAGACTGAGACCAATCAGGTTTAAGAAAGAAGGAAAGCGAATAGAGATGCGAAGGCACATCACACTGGCAACCAGGATAAGTATTGTCTCGCCAAGTGCCACCGGGCTTGCTTCCTCTCTCAAAGAGGAAAAGATCGCTGAAGCCTGCCTGCCTGAGCCTGTATGCCGCGGCAAGACCGGCAAACCCAGCACCAATAATGGCAATTCTCATTTCTTTAGGCAGCTTTCGAAACAAACGAATGCAATAATATTACTGTCGAATAAAGCCTAAGCCATGAATAATCGTTTAAGAGACCAAATTTTCAATATCGAATCAAACAAACGCCCCGCAACGAAGAAGACAATCTTTGTTTTGAGCCTACTTGGGTTAATTCTTTCCTGCTCTTACATGGCGCAACCCGGCATAGCGGCCAAAGAGACTGAGACAAAGAAGAAGAGAAAAATTGAAAATCAATATGATTGGGGCAACGTGGCATGGAAGCCTCAGGCTAAGCGCCTAATCGATTTCCCTAAAGACAAATCTATTGGTGGTCTAGCCATTTTCAAAAAGCCTTGCTTTAACCACGATGAAAAACTAGGTCGCTCGCTCAAAGCACAGGGAACAGTAGAAATTGCCCCAGGCGAATTTGTTTTCTATTTCCCCAACCATAATTTCTTTTTGAATCCGTCTTTAGTAAACAACCTTCCGGCAAATGCATTTGATGGAATTGTGATGCGATACGCATCGATGGCTGATGAAGACGAAGGCAGATCAGCCAAAGCCATGCCATATCTTGCTAGATTTACCAGTGTCGCAGTGATGGATTTAGAAAAGTCTGAGATGAGCGATACCGGACTAAGAGCCCTGAAAAGTATGAAGAATCTTCAATACCTTGGACTCTTCGCCAATGAACTGGATGGCAGCTTTCTCAAAGACCTAACCGAACTAAAAATGCTCAGAATCATAATTCTAAGCAACAACACACTTAAGGAAGAAAACCTCCAATACATACCACTGTACAAAGGGCTTAAAGTACTAAACCTGGCTCACACCCGAGTTTCCACCAAAGCGCTGAAATTCCTGGCGCAAGCACCTTCGCTAGAGATACTGAGCCTCTCGGGCAACGATGATGTGAAGGACGATCTCATTCCCTTAGTTTTGCCTCTCAAGAATCTTGGCTTGTTGGATATCAGAAGAGCCGGCGTCACCCAAGCAGGATTTGACAAAATAAGGCAAGCCCGCCCTGACCTGACAATCATGACCTATTTGAATAGAAAGCCTGGTAAACCTAACGAAGAGAAAGGCTCGAAAACAAAAGAGTACGAAACAATTTTCGGACCGCTTTCACGAGATAGGAAGCTGTAACACCCAAAGTCAAAGCCTCTTGCCATCCTTGCCAAATGGCGCTAAAATTAAGGCACTTGGCAAAACGGTGAAATCATGGACAAAGAAAGAGTTATCAGAGCACTATCTGCTACTGCCACATTGCCACAAGCAGTCAATTCCGAGGTTGAAATGTTCGACATGCTCAATCAGGGATTACCATTTGAAACATTGGAAGCATTGGAAAATCAAGGAATAGTCGACAGCGCTGAACTCAAAAATTTCATTCCAGCTAGAACACTAGCCAGAAGGAAAGGTGAGAAAAAGCGGCTGACGGCAGAAGAATCCGATTTAATTGCTCGACTGGCGCGAATTCATGATTTCGCAATAGAGGTATTCGGCACCCATGAAAAGGCACGAAAATGGCTCAGGACGCCGAGCCGAGCGCTGAAGAATCATCTACCTCTGTATTTGCTGCGCACTGATTACGGTGCAAGAATTGTTGAATCAGAATTGGGTCGAATCGCCCATGGAATTTTCTCCTGATGATCGTGTACCGCATTTGCAAGCAAGCGCATGCAGCTCTTGACGGGCAAGGAGCCAGACTATATGGAGGTCGCTGGAACACTGCCGGCAAGCCAGCGGTTTATACGTCGGAGCATCTATCATTGGCGAAGCTGGAATATTTAGTTCACGTGGACGCCGACAACTTGCCAACAGACCTGGTGTGGCTAGAGATTAACGTAGCAAGTGGTGCGAGTATTCAGGAATTTCAAGACTCAACAGCACCAACACAGATTGCAGCAGCCTCCCAAGGAGATGCCTGGCTGGCTGCCGGCAAGAGCCTTGGACTCATGGTACCAAGCGCGGTATTACCTATTGAGAGAAACTTGATTCTAAATCCCTTGCACCCAGAAATGACATCAGTTAAAATACTGCGAACATCTGAGTTTCAGTTCGATCCACGACTATTCAAGTAGTCGCCTCTGCGACGGCAAAACAAGTTTACCATCTTTGGCTGACCTGTCCCGAAGAAAGGTTGACACCTAGATTTGATTGACGCCTCCGTATATGATGAAAGTTGCAAAGACAGCCTAACAGGAGTGACCGTCCATTGGCAGTTCTAGCTTTTCAAACCGCCACAGATGCGGAGTTGGACACAATCCAGACTTTCGTTGACAGTCTTTACGAAATACAAACCTCTTCTGGTAATGGTAGAGCTGACATTCGGCTTACATTCAAAGAGTTTTCGGCACACCCAGAGAAAGGTCAGATCGTGTCCTTTAAATTTGACGACCATCTTTGTGGCTATGCCATTGTGGTTTTCTTTTGGAGTAACGAATACCGAGGAAACGTCCTGGAGATCGATGAGCTCTTTGTAAAGCCTGAATACAGGCGGAAAAAGATTGCTAAAAGCTTCTTCGATTGGTTGGAAGAAGAACATCACTCTGCTGGGTGGGCACTGCAAGTCTCGCCAGACAATTTAACCGCTTGCAAATTCTATTCCAAGTTAGGATTCAAAGAAACTCCGAGTAATTACCTCTTCAAGGACTCTATTGATGATGACTTCCAAAGGACGCTTACAAAAGAGTAGTATAAAATACGGCTCACCAATTATCGAAACTTGAACCAACTCAAGAAAACTGAGCCCATCCAGGGTCCATAGAACTATCAACCTGTAATAGGTGCGTAACTGGTCTAAAAGCCGCCTTATCTGATCAAGTGAACATAATAGTTATCCGGCTGACCGCCCAGACCAAATAATTTTCCAAAGATTGCCGACTTCCATGAAACCTGCGGGCACTTACACGAGAGATAATTTATGCCGTTCTTTCGAGTAACTTTTCAAACAGTTGGATATCTGAATGAAATTCACTCGGACGATGCTGATGAATTAGTTGGTCACGAATTAGAGCTAGATCTTTGGCCTACAGACGCTATTGTAGGAGGACTAGGAGAAGGTCAATTTGTGGTTTTACAGCTTGCAAATTCGCTCAAAGCATCGGGCTTGTCTGGCTTTCAACTTAAGCCGATAACTGTGGTGGACGGTGCTCAGTTCTGGATACAGCGAAACAATCATCCTGGTGAGACTTTACCCGACTTCTTTATGCTGTCTGCCACCGGCAAGCCTGGGCTCGACGACTTTGGAGAATCACAAAATGATGGTTATTTGGTTATATCCGCACGAGCCCTCGCGTTCTTGAAGACATTCAAGACTGACTATCTCTTTGTCGAAAACGAGTATCAAGAGCCGGTTCGCTAAGTTTAGACTTGCTGAATTTAACTAACTACTACCTGCAGTTATGGGAATACCAAGGCAGACTCCGCCACATCTGGTTCTGGCGAAGTTAAAAGGGCACCGTTGTGCGCATATTTTAAGAAGAGGCACAGCCTCCTGCAAGCACTTGATTTTCCAGCGACTCAAGTTCGTAATGCTGCTATTAGAAGTAAACCATAAACTCTATTTAGACTCGCACACAGTCCTTAGGACTGCTATAGAGTGGGACAGGCGGTCGGCACATCTTAGATAGAACGCTTGAATCGATTCTGTAGTTTGAAAATAACCAGATTGATGAAAGAACTGGTTTAGGTCTTCCAGCAATAGATATAGCAATCTAACTTCGTGCCGTGAGATTTGAACTTTATTTTTATCTTCTGCCTGCAGCAAAGCCAGAGCGCTTGGATCTGGCGTTTGCCATTGGAAATTAAACAACTCCTCAGATGATTCAGCCGCTACAAATGCATGATCCTCGGGCGCAAGAATACGACGATAGTAGATCATGTTATGAATGCTGGGGTAAATAGCCGTAGCAAAGTTTTCGAATGATGGAACTGAGGTAGCCGTGTCTCCGGTGAAAGCCGCCCGACACTTTTCGAAGATATTCAAGAGAACCTCGAAATCAGTTTTCACTACTAGAATCACGTCATTCATTAGAATTGTACTTGATGTTTACTTCCGCTCTGCGAAAGCCGCTGCTCGGACTTCTTTGCAGTGATTCATCTAAAGACCTATCGAAGATCAACGTGCAGTAATATTATCAATTTTCACACGACACACCTTATCGTTGTCGAAAAAAAGGTCCACGATGCGACAAGTATTACTTCCATCATCATTGATTTTCTGGGAAATACAATATTCTAGATAATCTTGCTTTGGTCCACCACAATACCATTTACTTCTTGAGCCAGAGCCAAATGATTTCAGAATATGGTCTCGACTTTGCCCGAGTACCTCTGGCATCCTTGAACAAAGAAACGTCCATCTCTCAGCATCGCTTGAGCCAGGCACAAACTCATCTGCTTTATAGACACCAGGCAAATCCTCAGCCAATGCAACACCTGCTGTGCAGCAGAGAATTCCAAAGAGAAAAATCAACTTCTGAACTATTCTCATTATTATGCGCTCACAGCGATCGAAGACCTTACTATAAAGAACTTACTCAAACATCAATACGAAATAACTTGCTCGATTTTCAGACGGCAAACACTGTCTTTGTCGAAACAAAGGTCCAAGACGCAACTTGTATTTGTCCCATCACCATTAAATTTCTGAGAAATACAATACTCTAGATAATCTTCTTTTGGTCCATGACAAAACCACTTTTCTCTTGAGCCTGCGCCAAATGATTTCAGAACCTGGTCTCGACTTTGCCCGAGTATCTCTGGTAGCCTCGCACAAAGGAACTTCCATCTCTCGCTATCGTTCGAGCCAGGCACAAACTCATCTGCTCTATAGACACCAGACAAATCCTCTGCCATTGCAACACTTGCTGTACAGCAGAGAATTCCAAAGAGAAAAATCAACTTCTGTAGTGTTCTCATGATTATGCGCTCACAGCACCAAAGCGCTCCATTATAGCAAGCCACCCAGACTTATCAGGTTTAAAGGCAAACTTCCCAGACAAATTCGTCATCGCCCCAAAATTTGAAAAGCTTGCGCCATTCAGTGAAGGACTAGCCGCAGCCGCTGTGGTGCGAAAAAAATAAAAAACTAAGGACCCAAAAACGGTGGTGCCATCAAAACCGACTTATCAAGTTTGATTGTTCGCAAAATGGCTTTAAGCGCCACTCTCACTCTGGTGAGCGGATGGGTTGGGAAAAGCTTGTCATAGCGCTCGTCTTCAGATTGATTTCGCAAGACCAAGTCATCACCTTTGATCTTCGGGTCATAAGGGTCGCGCTCCCAATTTTGCAAGACTCCACCCTCGCTGATTGTAACTTTGCCAGACGCAGTAAGATTGTGCAAAATTGCCGATTCGCGCATGCCAGTTATGCCGGTTTCCACCGACTGCACCCTGATGACATAGCTGCCCTGGGCAAGCGGTATGGTGATGGAACCGACATAAGCAGTGCCACTAGGCTGTTGCGGTACTTTCACAATTGTCTTGGCGCAGGGCACTTGCCCTATTTTGATTACATCGGCTTCTACCAGCCCGCCGCCGCCTTGTATGGCACAGCGTCTGAAATAGTCTCGAATTCCCTCTTTGTTGCTCAATGAGCAAGGAATATCGGGCGGCACCTCGATACAGCGTAAAGAGACCTCAAGAGCGCGACCGCTAGTCCAGCGTTTAGTGTTCGGCGCCGACTCAACCCCGGTCAAGCCGGTGGTATCGAAACGCACGGCATCAATTGAAAGCTGCGGCGGCACGACGGCATTGAGTTGTATCTCGGCCTCGGGCTTGGGCTGCTCAGCTTTGCTGCAGGCAGTCAAAAGAAAAATGGCTAGAAAACAAACGCAAAAGCCAGACAACTTAGAAGCATAAGAAAGCAGCCCATCAGTCGAAGTTTTCATGGCTAGCCTGCACTTCGATTAGACAGCTGTGAAATGTAGCGCCACCGCCCATGTCAGCAGCCTCGGCACTGGTCAAGACATTGCAGTTATTACCGCCGGGCGAATACTTTCGCCACCAAAGACTAACGTGACAGGTGACACCAGGTTTGACGGCATCAGTTATCTTGAGCTTAAAAAATGTCTCGCCTCGGTCGTTGAAAGCCCGCACCCAAACCCCGTCTTGCAAGCCGCGACAGGCTGCATCAAAGCTATTCATCTCTAAAATAGGATACTTTTCGCGGCGACGCATAGTCGGCATATCGGCAAAACTGCTATTGAGGAAATGATGAGCAGCCGGGCTGACAAAACGCAGGGGATAACGTGCAGCCAGTGCTGGAGCCGCTTCTGGACTTTCAAGACTGGGGCTGTGAACAGGCAGAGGAGGCAAACCCGCTCTTAGTAGAGTCTCGCTATAAAGCTCTATTTTGCCGCTCGGGGTCGGATAATGACCATCGGCAAAAGGTACGTAAGGATAAGGCACATTGAGACGAACAAAGCCTTCTTCTTTTAGCCTTTCGTAACTAATGCCTTCTAGGTGTTCCGCCAACGGTCCTGTAGGCTGCAGAGCCTGCCTGACCATGTCTTCGGCGCTATCGTCAAAGCATGGGTCGGTATAGCCCATGGCTTTAGCCAGTGCGCGAAAAACTTCCACATTGGCAGTCGCCTCACCAAGAGGAGGCACAGCCGGCTGATTCAGCTGCAGATAGAGGTGCCCGTAGGAACCATAGATATCAAAATCTTCAAAGACCGTCGGCGCCGGCAAAACTATATCGGCATAAAGGGCAGTATCGGTCATCACCTGTTCGTGCACAACAGTAAAGAGGTCATCACGCTTGAGACCCTCTATGACGCGCTTTTGATCTGGCACCACCGCCGCCGGATTACTGTTGTAGACAAAAAGAGCCTTGACTGGGTTTTCTTTATCATCCAGGGCTTCACCCAACTTGATCATATTGATTGTACGCGGCACCTTGGGGTGTCTCTTTAACAAGTCGCTGCGCTCTAGAGCACCCTGGTTGAGAGGGAAAGTACCGCTGACGCTGAGCATGGCACCGCCGCCCACCTTGCCCCAGGTGCCGACCAGGGCGGGCAAGCAGCTGACGGCGCGCACCATCATGCCACCATTAGTATGACGGCTTAGACCATAGTTGAGCCTGATGCATGAGGGTTTTACCGTGCCGTACAACCTGGCAAAATCAACTATCTCATCAACGGTCAAACCAGTTTGAGCGGCCGCCCATTCAGGTGTGAAGCTTTCAACATGCTCTTTCAGCTGAGCAAAACCAACTGTATTTTTCTCGACAAAGTCTGAGTCATAGAGATTTTCTTTTATAAGTACATGCATAACCGCAAGAGCCAACGCTCCGTCGGTACCCGGCAAGGGCTGCAAAAATATATCGGCTTGTTCCGCCGTTTTGTTTTTATGGGGATCGATTACGACCAATCTTGCGCCGTTCTTTCTGGCTTGGTTCACAAAAGGCATTATATGTGTGTTTGAAGAAACCAGATTGGCCCCCCAGGCCACTATCAATCGGCTATGCGGCAGCCCCTCAGGGTCGGTGCCCATCTTTGCCCCCATAGTATAAAGATAGCCCTCGGTGGCAGCGGTGGCGCATATGGTGCGGTCGAGAAGACTGGCGCCAAGATAATGAAAGAACCGCCGGTCCATGGAGGCAAAAGCAAGCTTACCCATATTGCCGCCATAGCTAAAGGGCAAAATAGCCTCGGCGCCAAACTCTTGCACAATGTTCTTAAAGCGGGCAGCGATCGTTTCTATAGCTTCATCAAAGCTAATCTGCTCAAACTCGCCACTACCCTTGGCACCAACTCGGCGCAGCGGATGCAAGATTCTCTCGGGGCTATAGAGCCTTTCCAAATAATGATTAGTCTTGGTGCACAAAAAACCATTGGTGAAGGGCTGCTCTTCATCACCACCGACAGAGATAACTTTCCCATCTTCCACCTTGGCAATCATCGAACAGGTGTCGGGACAATCGTGAGGACAGATTACTCGTTTTACTTCGACCAATTTACTATTTGCCCTCCAGGCGCATTTTCAAAGCCTGCCCCAAAGAACCAGCACCACTGGCGATATCACCATTGCGCATCGAGGCATCGGCAAAAAAGAATGCCACTGCCGGATTGTCGGGAAAGCGCTGCTTCAACGATCTCAGCTTTTGCAAAGCAGCAGCAGAATTACCGGCATATTCTTCGGCAAGATGAGTGCGGTAAGCCTGAGCCCAGGCATTGTTCGGGTCTCTCTTAATGACTTCGTCAAGCTCGAAGAGACTTTTTTGATAGTAAGACTTGATATTGGGAATCAGCCAGGCAGGCGCCCCCTGCAAAGCACTGGGTATCTTGGGCAAAAGATCCGGCGGCGGCTTCTCGCCCACCAAAACCGAACCCACTATTGCCGCACCAGCTAAGAGCCCATCTAAGCCTTTCTTCTTTTTTCGCGCTTGTACAGGCATCGGATTAGCAGCCGCTTCTTCCTTGCGCACCCGTTCGCATAACAAATAAGCCTGCATATAATAGGCCCAAGAAAGACTGTAGCGCACACAGATATTTTCAGGCTCGTGTGCCAGCGATAACTCATACTCTTTTACTGCGCGGTTGAAATAATCAGGGTCTCCCGTTTCTCGGGCGAGACGCCTGGCACGACGGGCTTCCTGCAATGCTTCTTCCACCTTGGTAGAGCGGGTGAGAGCGACGGCATGAATAAATGCCGCCTCAGGGCTAGTCGGGTTGTCGGCAGCTTGCTTAGCCGCCAGACCGAGGTCGCAGGTCAAGCTCAAAACTTCGGTGCCGGCAGTTCCTGTCAAAATCACCCCCGGACGCCATATCTGCTTGCCGGCATTATCATCTTTGCTCTCTGACTTAACTGGGCTTTCTAATTTATCAATGGCATCACTGCCAAGGGCAGCCGGCTTTAACATAGTCGAAGCAGCGGGGATGTTATTTATCGGAGCACTATTTGCTGGAGGATCATCAGCCGTTGCACTACCGGCAGTATCAGCACTCGAACTTGAGCCAGCAGACGGACGCTTCAATCTAAAGCGAGTTTTAGAAACAACCTCTGTATTATTGACGTTTTCTTCTATTTGCCCGCTCTGCACTGCCTGAGGCTCTTGGGCAAGCGCGCAGGACCAATTGCTGCCTGCCAACAATAAACAAACTGTTGAAAGGGCGACGAATACTCTTCTCGGTTTGGCTAAGCTCAAATGGTGCGAACCCAGTATGCAAGTTAAATCAATCACTTAAAGGAGCTTACCATGAAACCCCTGAACAAACTTATTCCCAGCCTTGCCGCACTTCTAATGCTTGCCCCCGGCGCTTTTGCCGCCGAAGGCGCGGAAGCCAAAGGCGCTAGCAATGAAGGCGAGAAAGTTTTGCAAGAGACCGCCATGCTGCCTGTCAAGGTAATTGCCGTGAGCACCGCCCTGGTGGTCGGTCCGGCTATCTCGACCCTAAGAAAAGAAGGCGAAATTATGGGCAAATATAGCAAAGCCCTAGCCCAAGAGACTATTAGAAATGATGGACCGACACCGCTTATGCTCGCCAGTATTCCAGGGCAAACATTGAATGTAATTGGCGGACTGGGTACAGGTCTTGTCACTGGGGTAGAAAAGGCGCTAGGCGGCTTTGAAAACCCCTTCAGCGAGGACTCCTTTAGTTTAGCCGAAAGCCAGTAAAGAGTTTTTGCTCAGAAAAACAGCAAAGATAAGCATAGCTTCAAGCTCGGCTATTTGCGGGGCTTGAAGCTATAGTCAATAAGTTCGGTGATGGAGGACACATCACCGTTTGTCACTTTTGATTTAACTAAACCCACACCGGCAGCGTACCAATAGACCTTCTGCAGGCGCGACTTGTCTTGCTTGACATTGCTCACAATTCTGGCGGCATTAAACTTGCCCACTTCAAGATCTAGATCTTCAAAGGCTTCGACCTGACTATTGTCGACTACTTTGACGCCGAGCATGCCCTTGCCTTGCCATTGCCAATTGCTGGCTAATTTTAAGGGATCGACCATAAGCAAATAAGGAGGCTCAAAAACGACTCTAGCGCTGGGATTATCACCAAAATGCTGGCGCAAACGCAAAATCTGATCGCCGCGCCTGACATACCAATCCTTTATGGTCTGCTGGGCGATTGTGTCAATTTCATAAACATCTTCATTGTTTTCTTTCTGCACATCCACAACTCGTAAAGTAAAGTCATAGACACTGTCTCCCCGAGTAATCCGGTACTTCCACCAAGTGCCCTTTTTCATAGGGAAATAGGTAGCAACAGCTTTCTTGGGCGGCTCTTTGGCTTCTAGGACATTAGCCCCAAGGGCAGAAGCCGCACAAGCCAAAGAAAGGCTCTGCAGACCGACAAGTAGAAATCTAGTAATTGAGAACTGCTTATATCTGGTTTCCGAGAGATTCATCAATTTGACCTATCTATGTTTATGCCGAACATACTCTAGTTCTACCCGGTCGAAGAACAATTTACATTCTTTACCAGCCGTTCAACATCTGTAAAGGCGCCAGGTATTAGGTTTACACGAATTGCAGAGAATTTCAAAAGAAATTTTCAGTCCCAAGCGTTACCACCTTTCCGCTATCGGGCTTACATAGTCTACAGCGTCTTTTTCCCTCCACCAATCAGATACTTCAGATGAATCGTCTTCGCAGATTCATCCGTCATTTCGCAAAGTCACTCTGACTCCAGACAAAGGGGCGCTCTTATGACGACCTCCGGGTTCCCTTCTTGGAACTACCGGTTTGCGAGGAATACTATTATGTCAAAATTTTCCAACAGCCGGCTCAAGCCGGTTGCCGGCGCCGTCCGTGCATTCTGGTCTGGACTCTGCGCAGCCGCTCTCGGTCTCACGATAGCCAGCACCGCCGCCACCGCCGGTAATGGCGGCATGGGACTGCAAGGCGTCAACATATCTGGTGGTGAATTCAACACCCAGACAGTGCCAGGCATCTACAACACCAATTATGTCTATCCCTCTGTATCAGAACTCTCCTACTTCAGATCGAAAGGCCTGACAGTCGTGCGTGTGCCCTTCTCGTGGGAGCGCATGCAGCCGACGGCAAACGGACCATTAAGCGCCGGCGAACTGGCCTTGCTGGACCCAGTGGTTAACAATGCCACTTCGCGTGGACTGTATGTGATCTTGGACCCTCACAATTACGGAGCCTACTACAACAAAACCGTAGGCGTACCAGGCGGTCACCCAAACTCAATGTTCGCCGACTTTTGGGCCAAGCTGGCAATACATTACAAGAACAATCCCAAGGTTGTCTTTGGCTTGATGAACGAACCGGTAGGAGGCTCTATGACCGCAGCCACCTGGCGTGCAACAGCCCAGGCAGCCATTGACGGCATCAGAGCGCAAGGCGCCACCAACTTGATTTTGGTGCCTGCCACATATTGGATGCACCCTGTCAATTATCTGCAGCTCAATGCCGCAGAGATGATCAAAATCACCGATCCAATCAATAATTTCTCTTTTGATGTGCACCAATATCTAGACTTTGACGGCTCCGGCAAACACACTGACTATCTTTCACCCACAGATGCGGTAGCGACTCTATCCAGCTTCACAAACTGGCTGGAAGCAAATGGGAAGACTGCATTTCTGTCTGAAATAGGCGTCACAAAAGACCCCGGTGCCTGCGCCTCACTCTCGGCGATGTTACAGTACATGCACGCACACAAGAATGCCTGGACAGGTTATGCCTATTGGACAGCCGGAGCCTGGTATCCATCTAATTACATCTTCCTCATCAATCCCGTGAACGGACAGGATACCCCTCAGATGCAAGTTTTGGTGGCAAACCTGGGAAGCACCACACCGCCTACCAATCCTAATCCAACCCCTAATCCCAATCCGAATCCAAATCCGAATCCGAATCCCAACCCGAATCCCAATCCCAACCCTAACCCAAATCCGAATCCGAATCCCAATCCCAACCCTAACCCAAATCCGAATCCTAACCCGAATCCCAATCCCAACCCGAATCCCAATCCCAACCCTAACCCAAATCCGAATCCTAACCCGAACCCGAACCCGAACCCCAATCCCGGTCAGAGCGCCCAAGATCTCGCCAACCAGCAAGCTGTGCAAAAAATGAGAGAAGCGGTAGAAGCGCAAAGAAGGGCGATTGAACAAGACAGATTGCGCATCGAGCAACAGCGCCAGCAAATAAGACAACAAGCCCAGCAGAACACCGGCGCCAATGCCCCAGATGTGCAACGCAATCTTGAAATAGTGAGACAACAAAGGTTGGAAGTTGAGCGGCAGCGTGAATTGATCAGACAGCAAAGAGAAGCCATAGCCAGATCACGCCAGCAGAAATAACCTAGGGTGGAACCATGAATAGACGACACCGTGCCCCCAGGGGCAGTATCATGCTGCTCACCGTAGCAGTGATCTGTTTCATAATCTTGCCGACCCTCATCACTGTGAGTCAGTTAGCACTGTATTACATCGACAGATCTCGCGCCCAAACCAGCGTTGAAGCCGCCTGCCTTGTGGCAGCCAACAATCTCTCCCGCGTAATTGTGGACGATCCGCATTTCGGATACGTATCGCTCAGCAATTATCCGCCGATTGGCAAAGCTACATGCGCAGACGACGGCGAACCGCTGCCGGTGACTGGCGTCAATACCCTGGTGGGCACTGTGCGTCAAAACACAATTATTGCCGACGAACTCGGCAGTACTTACATAAACCGCTATGTAAGCCAAGACAGAGACAAGCTCGACGACACGATAAAGCTACTAAACAAGGCTCTGGCAGCCTCTCTGAAACCAGCTGAACGCGGCTCAACCATGGAGGATCTACACGGCAACAAAATAGAATCTGTAAAACAAGTAAAAGAAATGATCGAGGCGGTGCTGCCGCCTGGTCTTACCCTCAAGTCGGTTGAAATGGAAACTGGTTGGCTGGAAGGGGCGGTGGATAGCTGCCAGAGCCTGCCTTCACCGCGCCATCTAGCTAGAATCCATCCCGAACAAATACATAACGACAAATATCGACCCTTCATAAACATCCCTGCAGCGGGCAGATCTTTCACCTTTGCTGCAGTCTCAAGCAACTCTTGCCAGGTCGATCCTAAAAACTTCAGACCATTAGACAAAGAGCATATTTGCTCAATAGTGCGCCTTAAATGCGTCATTGCCTTAAACAACATGGCAAGCTCGGTGATAACCTCCTTCCTTGGAGAGAGCCCGCTAATTGAATGTGTTGCCTGTGCGCAACCATTTTGTCTACCCGAGACCGGACCAAAAGGCGCCATGACCTTGCGCTTCACTTCCGGACCAGTACCCGGGCTTTCTTCTTGGCGTGAGTTTCTCACACCGGGTAATTTCCAAAACAGCGAGATCACAAGATACAACGTCGAAGGCGGCGACTATCCTAGCGACAGTGAGGCGCGCATGGTAGAGCAAGCTAAAGACGCCACCATATCAACAGAGCAGATCTTTGCCGAAAATCTCTATTACTGGCTACGAAACGGTCACACCAAGCCAAAAATAGACGCTGTTCTGGAAATGGTCAATGAACAATTCAAAGTCAATGCCAACGAAATATTCACCTACGAATTTGCCCGCGACGGTTCAATCTCGCGCCGCATTCTAAACAAAGATCCCTTTCCCAAAGGGGTGACATCGCATGCTCAAGCTCAGTGCATGGTATCGACCCAGGTGCACACCGGTGTCACCCCGGTGATCATATTCAGAAATGATGTCGCTAACTTGGGCTTGAAAGACGGAGGCAAACATGCCGGTCAGCCCCTAGCAGGCTATCCACTAAACTGGGCAGAGATATCAGAGTATGGCGGAGACGAACAAGTCGCCAAAGAACTGGGCAAAGGACGCTTAGGCACAAACCTTACTCTTTTTGACCCCTACAGCGACAGCGACGCCGGTGAGACCGAAAAAGGCTACGGTCTGTTTCGTTCAATGGACGGCAAAGAAATCGACTTGCAACCGCGCAAAAGTTTCTATAGCGGCGGGCTGGCTCTCGATATCGAAATTGGTGGATTTAAACCCTCAACAGCCCAGATGGATGTGGACAAAATGAAGATGATCACGGGCAATAGAGAAATCTAGAGACCACCACCAAGACCGCCGCAATTATTGACTACCAAGAGCCCCAAGAAATGCACCAATATTGGTATCACTGCCAGTACAAGAAGCTCTACTAGTGCGCGCTTGACCGAGATATGTTTTGCTTTAGGAAAGAAGAAACAAATCAGAAAGGAGACTAGAGTCAACTTTGCAGCAAGTGCTCTGGCTATATCATAGTTAAGCGAATACCACGGTCTAAGATTGGAATGATAACCATAGCGGGGATCAATATATAAGCCCTGGGTGTTGATATCATTACTGACGGCAAACTGAGTCAGACCCCAAACTATGCCGGTTAGCAAGGTGAGACATACAACGGCCAGCTGGGCTCGATGACGCCGCAAAAGACGTGGACAGTTGTCGGTGACAATCAGACCTTCTCTATTACGATAAAAATAGACACAAGGTCTGGGTTTGTCTGCTCCGTTCAAAGCTAGAACCGCAGCGGCTTCGGTATCGGACATGGCGCTCAAATTATAAACATTGAGTTTGCACTGACTGCAAAATCTAGTTTGCTCATCGCCATTCATATCATCCCAAGAAACTGAACAGGGGGTCTGAACAACAACGCTCTGCACTTTCTTTATGGCTTGTTTTTGTCTTTCGCTAAGAAACATAGGAAATAGACTCTGCTAGACACTGATAAGAATCAAGCTTAAGCTTCAATGCCAATGCCGCAAAGAGGAAAACCCCCACTATAGGTGGGGGCTGCTCAAAATGCCTACAACTACTTGCTTCATCTCTAGAGAGAAGCCATATCTATCACAAAGCGATAACGAACGTCAGCCTTAAGCAAGCGCTCATAGGCTTGATTTATATCCTGCATCTTGATCACTTCCACCTCGGCGGTGACCCCATGCTCTCCGCAAAAATCAAGCATCTCTTGAGTCTCGGGCATACCACCAATGGTCGAACCAGCCAAAGCACGGCGCCGCATCAAAAGTCCAAAAGGATTAACCGATAAGGGCTCAGGCGGGGCGCCGACCAGCACCATTGTTCCGTTTAGCTTGAGCATGCCCAAATAACTATCCATATCGGCGCTCGAAGAAACAGTATTGATAATCAGATCAAAGGCTTCTTGCCCTCTCGCCCTATCCTCATCAATAGAAGTAGCGATATAGTCAACTGCACCCATTGCGGCAGCGTCGGCTTTCTTATTCAAAGAACGGCTGACGACAGTCACTTTCGCACCCATTGCCACTGCCAAACGCACAGCCACATGCCCAAGACCACCAAGTCCAACCACTGCCACAGACTTTCCTGGACCAGCCTGCCAATGTCTGAGAGGCGAATATGTGGTAATACCGGCGCATAAAAGCGGTGCAGCCTTCTCTAGTGGCAGAGAGTCGGGTATCTTTACCACAAAACGATCGCGCACAGTAATCTGCCTAGAATAGCCGCCATAGGTGCGGGTGACACCATCCAACTCCAATGAGCTATAGGTGAGCACCACCTGCTTTTGGCAATACTGCTCCAGCCCTTGATTGCAAGCCGAGCACTCTTTGCAGGTATCGACCATACAACCAACACCGACCCTGTCGCCTGGTTTGAAGCGGGTCACGGCGCTGCCCACCTCGGTTACAATGCCGACTATTTCATGGCCTGGCACCATCGGATAAAGCGCACCGCCCCATTCATCGCGAGTATTATGAATGTCTGAATGACAGACCCCGCAGTATTTTATGTCGATAAGCACATCATCGGCCCTCGGGGCTCGGCGCTCTATCTCAAAAGGAATGAGGGGCTCGTTGGCTCCGGTGGTTGCATAGGCTCTTGTCTTAATAGCAGTCTTAAGCATCATCTTCTCCTAAATATTCGTCATTTCTTCCAGCTCGACCGGATAACGCTCGCCTAGTATCTTTACAGCAGAGGCGGCTTCTTCTATAGCAATCATGTCCTCGGGCGACAGCTCAAGTTGGACGGCCTCATTGTTCTCTTGCAAGCGTGCCAATTTGGTGGTGCCCGGTATGGGAACGATCCAGGGGCGACGAGCCAACAACCAAGCCAGTGCCATCTGAGAGAGGCTGGCTCCTTTATGCTGGGCCAACTTACTCAAAACATTGAGTAACTCTTGATTGGCTGCAAGAGCCTGGGCGGTAAAGCGCGGCAACTTGGTTCTAAAGTCGCTCGCATCGAACTTGGTATCGACGCCGATCTTGCCGGTCAGAAAACCGCGCCCCAAGGGGCTATAGGGTACAAAACCTATACCGAGTTCTTCAACAGTTGGAAGTACCGCCTCTTCAGGGCGCCTCCACCAAATCGAATACTCTGTTTGCACAGCACTAACAGGCTGGACGGCGTGAGCGCGGCGAATGGTTTCGGCACCGGCTTCTGAAAGTCCAAAGTACTTTACCTTGCCCTCTTTAATCAGCTCGGCTACAGCTCCGGCTACTTCCTCTATAGGCACAGCAGGATCAACTCGGTGCTGATAGAACAAGTCTATCGCCTCGACTTTCAAGCGCTTTAGCGAAGC
Source organism: Obscuribacter phosphatis (SeqCode) (assembly GCA_017303615.1). Lineage (GTDB taxonomy): Bacteria > Cyanobacteriota > Vampirovibrionia > Obscuribacterales > Obscuribacteraceae > Obscuribacter > Obscuribacter phosphatis_A. The sequence goes on along the minus strand of JAFLCK010000013.1, from coordinate 26,228 downwards.
TTCGGCCACCCTCTTGATGTTGGCTGGACTGCTGTCTAGACCGAGCCATCTTTCTTTGCCGCTAGGATCGAGCTTAAAACCAAACTTGGTGGCAACAACCACTTTATCGCCATAGCCGTCAAACGCCGCACCCAAGAGCTCTTCATTAGTATACGGTCCATAAACCTCGGCAGTATCAAAGAAAGTAATTCCCTCATCAACAGCCTGTCTTAAGAGGCTGATCATTTCGTTCTTTTCAACAGCCGGACCATAAGCAAAGCTCATGCCCATGCAACCAAGCCCGAGAGCTGACACTTCTAATCCTTCACTTCCTAATTTTCGCTTTTGCATAATCACTCCAAAACAGGCAGAAAGCCCGCGACTTCTGCACCTAGACTAAAATTGCTGCAATACTAAAATGATAAGAAAGCACGAGCTTGTTTGGTATGACAAAATTACAGAATACTTGGATAATTCTCCAGGCAAAAAGAGCAGGCGAAAGAACGCAAATGACATCAAACTATCAACAACACCCAGACCGCTGCGAGTTAGCCCGCGCAATCGCTCTAGCCCGTCCCGAAGAAGGCATTTCAGAAGTAGCACCGGGTTTGCACTTCGTCAAATTAGATGCTCCATCACAGCCTGTACATGGTGTTTATTCGCCCGCTATCTGTGTAATTGCCCAGGGCGCCAAAGAAGTGCAAATGGGCGATGAAACCTTGCGCTATGACTGCGCAAATTATCTCATTTCCTCTCTTGATGTGCCGGTAATCAGCAGGGTGGTGGAAGCGACTAAAGAAGCACCTTATCTTAGCTTGAAGCTCGATTTAGACCCCGCCTTGATAGCCATGATGGTCAGTGAGATTGGCACCGAAAACCCTGTTGAGCCTAATCATGTGCCTTCGATAGCAGTGAACGAATTGGACGAAGATCTCTTGAATGCTTTTTTGCGCCTAGTGAGATTGCTTAAGAGCGAAGGCGATTTCCGCATTCTTTCACCACTGATAGTGAGAGAAATCATCTATAGACTCTTAACCGGCAGCCAGGCAAGTCGGCTGAGACAGATGATCAGCATAGACCACAGCAATAGAATGGCTAAGGCAGTGAGTATTTTGCGCAATAATTTCGATAAACCACTGCGCATAGAAGAACTAGCCAAAGATCTAGGCATGAGCACATCAAGCTTTCATCAGCATTTTAAAACAGTTACCTCTATGAGTCCCCTGCAATACCAAAAACAACTGCGCTTACAAGAGGCTCGTCGACTTTTGCTTTTTGAAGGGATGGATGCGGGCGGCGCTGCGGCTCAAGTAGGTTATGACGATGCCTCGCAATTTAGTCGAGAGTACAAGAGACTCTTCGGCGAGCCGCCCAGCAAAGACCTAGCCCGCTTCAAACAACTAAGCATGCAAGCCAGTTAGAAGACAAGGCGGCAGCTGCCTCAAGCCCCTATAGCTCACCAGCAAACACACCAAAACACCAAGCTGTCTCGCTTGTTATATGTCCATCGGGAGAGAAACGTCCGTAGACAGTATCGGTAAACGCCATTTCTGGTTCAGAACTAAGCTGAGCATCTTGCCCCAAGGAAGAGACAAGCAATCGCAAAGCCACATCCGGTTCCATTTTGAAATATTTTCTATACACATAGAGATAAGGTCGATCTGCTACGAATGTATCCAGAAAACTGCTCCATTCTTCTTCAGTCTCTTTGGCACCGACTCTGATGCCTAAGCCACCCTCTAAATAGCGATGAGTGATGACGTAATCAGCCTGATTTGCTCTTACCACTTCGAGCATGTCGCGATCTGGGGTGGCTGGATCTGCCAGCGACCAGGCGGGGACGGCCTCGATGACGGGCAGTGTGGGCTCTTTGCCATAAAGCAGGGCGGCTAAATCAGGCAAAAATGAATAAAGCGCCTTGTCGTTGATCAAATCTGTAACCGGTGAGTTCAAGAAATAGGCGCTGCCATCACAGACTTTGCGCGCCAGCCCAGGCCATGCTAATTCTGGATAAGTTTCCAGCTTTTCTGAATTAATTGGCTGAAAAACAGCTTCGTCAGGATCTAAAAGATGCAAAGACGGCTGATTGAAAACAAAAATGTTGGAGCGTCGAAACTTTCGCTCAGTAAGATTCTGCTCTTTCTTGAAATCATCAAACAATGTATAGGTCATGTTGGCGCTATCTGCCAGCGCCTTCCAATTAGCACCGTAGTTTTCCAAATAGGCCCAGGCATCTATCAAGAGCCGCTCAGGTGCACCATCCATAATACTAGACATACGCTCATAAGCGGTTTCAATAAAGAGCGCCCGTCTATCGGCAAAGCGCTCACGCTGCGGCTTAAATCGCTCAAAAAGATCTGGCACCAGTCGCTTGTATGCATCAAAAAACTTCGCCAAAAGATGCGGATAGGGGGAAGTGTAGCGAACTTGAAACTCAGCCAGCATCAAATTATCACCTGAAGACATTATGTCTATGCCCATCTCAGCATAAAGCGGCTGCCTATCTATGTGAGTAAAGAGCCTTTGCCCGTCTGGACATTCGGCATAATTCAATTTAGAGGTCGCCAGAGCCGATTTCAAAGCAGCTAAACGTTCGGGCTTGAGTGCTTTGAGATATTTGTCTTGTTCAATTGTAAAAGCCCCGCCATGGGCTGCCAATCTAGCCAAATAAAGCATGCAGCGACTATAAATTTCCAAGTCGGCCCGCAAGGCCTCGAGCTTGGTCTTTGCTATAAAGCCACAATATGGGGTCATCAAGGCAGAGTCATCCAGCTCTTTGAAAAAAGCCTTTTGCAAATCTACTCTTTCGCTCTGCGGTCTCTGCAAAAAATCGGCCACAGCCTCGTGACAGAGGGGCATCTGTTTATAGAGCGCCAAGGGCAAAAGAAGCTTTTCAACATAATTATCAAGGCTTACTTTCTTGCTGACGCTGTAATCTTGCCAATTGAGATTCTCTTCCTTGGAAGTGACCATTTAACCTCTCATCCAAAACCTAACCAAAAACTGTTTCCCAGAGAAGCTTGTCGGCGCCGGAGATTTGAACAACTGCTTCAAAACGACCATCGCTAAAAGACTCGCTATCGAGAACATGCCCAACCAAATCGGCGTGCAGCGTACTGTCAGGTAAAGAAACATGCAGCCGCAGCACTGTACCTTCGCTTATGGCACAAGCAGAGAGAAAACTCACCCTACCAAAAGTAAGCGGAGTTAGTTCGCCCACCACTTCCTTCATACCCAGCAAATTAGCTGGTGCGTGCCCTGACAAAAACAGGCTATCGTTGGCAATAAAACAGGCAACAGCTCGCCTTGTTGCCTGCACAGCCGAGCACAAGTCAAGGTCAGGCTTCACGGCAGGCTGCGGTTTGTTATTAAGGGTGAAATGCATTAGATAACCGACTGGTAAGTCAAGATCAGAACGCAAGCTAAAGCCCCTTCTCACAAAATAATCAGAAAGGAAGGCGCGGTTATAGGCATTGGCATGAAAGCCTTCCTCAGAATTAAAGATAAGTCCAGATCTGACTATGCGAGTGCTGAGATTTCTGTAGCCGCATGACTCATAGTATTCGCGCCTGGCCTTGGTCGAAACCGCGTCGGTCTTGAAAGTTGAGATAGCGCAATCCAGACCCAAACTTAAAAGTGAATCGATAACCTGGTCAATTTTAGAGACATTACCAAAACAATTGAATGGAAACCAAACCAAAGTCTCTTGCCCCGAGCGCTTAAGGAAAGGTAATTCGGCAAGCTTTTCTGCTTCATGCAGGTGCACCGAACAGAGCGGATTTTGATACTTAACCCGCGCAGCAGTCAGCCGCAGTTCAGCCATTTTTATCAACCAGGGCACAATATCCAACCCCACATAACTAAGCCCACCGGAAAGCGCCCAATCTAAATATCGCCCCCAACCGCAGCCCACTTCCACCAAGCGCTTGTAGCCTCCTTGGTGGACAACTTGACCAAGTGCCACCACTTCAGCCTCAAGATAAGCCTTAATCTCGGGTGTCAGTTTCTCGGCATCGAACATGAGCCAGCCACGGTCTTCACCATAAAATGAGGAAATCTCATCAATGTGCATTAGCTTGACGCCCTTTTCGCAGCATAAACGGACATGTTCAGTTGAGAACATGTCCGCCTAATTTAACAGGTTTAGAGAGCAACTAACTAGCCGTCGGTAATCTGTGCCCGAATAGGCTGCTTACTGAACGGCGAAGTGATTTCGAGAAAGTCCTGGCCATTCTCTTTTTTAAGAGTAATGTCGGCGCCTTTACCATTTTGCTCTTTACTATCCATCTGTTTGAGAAAGTTGAGCGTTTCGGCAGCACTTTTGCCGTTCAGGCTATCAGAAAGTAGGTTGAGGTTCGCCTCCACCTGAGCTTGGTTCTGAACATTATCGAAGCGATTGGCGAAGTCTTCAGGGCTGTTAGGCTTAGAAGAATTCGAATCGTCTGGTAGTAATGCACCCATGGATTAGACCTCGGATAAATTGAAAGGAAAAGTAAGGGAAGGGGTTCTTGACATCTCTAGAGTCTACACAAAGATTTCTATTAAGGGAATATCATAATTGCTTAAATTCCAAGAATTAACCTTGGTATTATTCCCTGCATAAAGAATGACGAAGCGGCAATAAACCAAACAAAGCAAGATTAATGAAGTATCTCATCCAACATTTTATAGACCAGACTTTTAGCACTAGACCTGATAACGAGGCGATAAGACAAGGCAAGCAGTCTTTCACTTATCGAGAAATAGACCAAGAAGCCCAAGCTTACTGTTCTCATTTTATTGAGCAGAACTGCCACAAACTGGCGGGCGCGGCAAAAAGCGAAGCTAAACCGGTGGGTATTCTCTCGCGAGTGCGCAAAGAAGCAATCACCCTCATGATTGGCGCCCTTAGAGCAGGCGTTGTCTATGTGCCCCTCAATACCCTAGCACCGGCAAAATGGCTTGGCTCAGTCATCGAAAGAGCCGGTATCGAAGTGCTTTTCTATGACTCTGAGTTTGAAGCAACCGCATTAGCCCTGAGAGAATTCGGCATCAAAAAGCTTGTTTGCCTCGACGACAAAATGCCAAATAAAGCCGACGGGAAAATCCTAAGCAGCCGAGAGATACTTGCGCAGTCCTTTTCTCACTCAACTTGCCAAAACACGTTGGCGGACGATATCGCTTACATTCTCTATACATCGGGCTCGACCGGCAGCCCTAAAGGCATCATGATCACCCACCGCAATGCCTTTACCTTTATAGACTGGATGCAGAGAGAATTTAAGCTGACTGAAAAGGACAGAGTCTTCAACCGCGCCCCCTTGCAGTTTGACCTCTCGGTCTTTGATATTTTCTCGACTTTCGCCGCCGGTGCCACACTGCTTATCGCCCCCTTGGACAGCAGCAAAGAGCCAACCGCCGTGCTCAACTTTATGCGAGAAGAGAAGGCCAGCATTATCTACACCGTGCCGTCCACTTATATAGGCTGGCTTTCGAAAGGCGACTTAGAGCGTGGGCTGCCCGACCTGCGCTTACTGCTCTACGCCGGTGAACCCTTCCCCCTGCCTTATCTGCGCAAATTGGCTCAGGCTCTGCCCCATACTCAAATATCAAATATCTATGGACCGACCGAGACCAATATTGTCACCTATTATCATCTTTATGGTCCCCAAGACATAAAGCCTGATTGGGATTCAGTACCGATAGGCAAAGTGGTGCACGACACCGAGGCTTTTATAGTCGATGAAGACCTCAAACCGGTTGCCCCTGGTCAAATCGGTGAGATTCTCATCAGAGGAGGCACGGTCTTTGCCGGCTATTTTAATGACCCGGAGAGAACCAGAGAAAGACTGATTCAAAGTCCATTCCATAACTATCCCACTCTATGCTGCCGTACAGGCGACCTTGGTCGCTTTCTTGAAGACGGCAATATTGTTTACCATGGACGAGCCGACAGCATGGTGAAGACGCGCGGCTATAGAGTAGAAATAGGAGAAGTGGAAGCAGCCATCAGCAGTATCGACGGTGTCGATGAAATAGCAGTTATAGCTATTCCACACGAAAAGTACAGCAATACACTGCATGCCTTTATTGTCTCAAGCCAGAACACGTTATCTAAAGAGATGTTGGAAGAAGAATTAAAAGAGAAGCTGCCAAGCTATATGCTGCCAGCCGAATATATTTTGCGGCGCGAGCTGCCCAAGACATCTACGGGCAAAATAGATAGAGTCGGACTTTCACAAGAACTAAGCGCAAGAAAGAACTAAATCGGGAGAAACCATGGGAATTTTTGACAAACTGATTGAAGCTAACTTGCAAGGACAGAGGTCTGATATAAGGTCGGTGCTCGAAGCCAGTCCGATGTTCGATGCCGAAGCAAAGGCAATCGACGGACGCAAGATCAAGTTTGGCGATAAGTGGTTCGCCGACTTTGCCTCATGCAACTATCTAGGGTTTGATCTAGACAATGAAATTATCGAATCGATTGAACCGGCTCTCAAAAAATGGGGAGTACATCCAAGCTGGTGCCGCTTAGTAGCGAGCCCATCTTTGTATGTGCAAGCGGAAGAGCTATTAGCTAATCTTATCGGCGCCGAAGAGACACTGATACTACCCACGGTGACACTCATTCATATCGGCGTCATCCCCGCCATGATGGGCAATGATGGAATTATGTTTCTAGACAAACAAGCCCACATGACTATGTATGAAGCAGCCAAAATGGCGAGAGACAGCGGTGCCAAATTGAAGAGCTTCAACCACGGCGATATGAATCAGCTTGAAACTCTGCTAAGAGATAACAAAGACAATCGCAAAAAAATGATTCTGGTGGACGGCGCCTACAGCATGACCGGCAACTATGCCGATATACCGACTCTTTCTAAATTGGCAGCCCAATACGATGCTATTGTCTATGTTGACGATGCCCATGGCTGGGGCGTCGTGGGTGAAAGACCCGATGCGAACTTACCATACGGCTACAAGGGCAATGGCGTTGTACGCCATTTCGACTGGAACTATGACAATGTACTCTACCTCGGTGGCTTGTCTAAAGCCTATTCATCACTGGCTGCTTTCATATCTTGCAGCCCTAACCTAAAGAGCTTTTTCAAGGCTTATGCCACGCCCTATGACCTGTCCGGTCCCTGCCCCACCGCCTCGCTGCAGAGCCTGATTGCAGCCCTGGCAGTCAATGAAAGTCGCGGTGACTCTCTGCGTAAAAAACTCTATCAGCTCACCGATCGCACCATCAAAGGTCTGCGCGACTTAGGTTTTTATATAGATAACAATACTAACTTCCCAATCGTCTCGGTTTGGATTGGCGACACCGAACATCTGGTAAAGGCATCGCAAATTCTCTGGGATAACGGAATTCTCATCACACTGGCGCCCTATCCGATGGTAAGAAGGGGCGACGAAACTCTGCGCATCACAGTCACAGCCAGCAACGAAGAAGACGAAGTAGACAATTTAATTAGTGCTTTCTCTCAAATTAGAGATTATCTCAACAAACAGAAAGCGCCCCTGACACCGCTGGCGGCAAAGGCGGGTGGTTGATTTGCAAGCGCGTCTGCGAAAGTTTGAACGCCAAGATCTGCCTGATTTATTGCGTTGGGCTACAGATATAGAGCAGCTAGGCGCCTATGTGCAGGCGGAAGATCATAACCTTAGCGACTGGCAAGAGCGCTTCGATAAAACAAACTTGCTTGGTCCGGAAGAATGGTTCTATCTTTACGAAAGAGCTGATGGAGCCAAGCTGGGCTATGCACATTTCTGGCGCTGTGATCGCTATGAAGACCATCTTGAATTTGGACGGGTGCTGGATAAAGAGTATAGGAACAAAGGTCTCGGTCTAGACTTTCTTAGGCAAATTATTGATCTGATTTTCGAAAGTCAAAACTGCTTTAGAGTGCAGGCGATTACAGCCGCCGACAATGAAATTGTGCAAAAGCAGTGGCGACAGGCAGGCATCACCAGTGAAGGCAGATTGCGAAGCTTTATGACTGTAAGAGAGCGCAAGTTAGATTGCGCCATAGGCAGCATTCTGCGCAGCGAATGGCAAGAAATGAAGTCAAAAGTGATCTAGGGAAGCTTCACTCTAAACAAGCAAAGCTCCCCCAATCAACGTCATGCCTGGGCAGGCTTGAGACTTATTTACTCTTGTTAGAGCCTTCTTTACCCTTGCATGAGCCTTCTTTGCCTTTGCAGGAGCCCTCTTTACCTTTGCATGAGCCTTCTTTGCCCTTGCAGGAGCCTTCTTTGCCCTTGCAGGAGCCTTCTTTGCCTTTGCAGGAGCCTTCTTTGCCTTTGCAGGAGCCTTCTTTGCCTTTGCAGGAGCCTTCTTTGCCTTTGCAGGAGCCTTCTTTGCCTTTGCAACCGGCTTCTACGCCGCGCTGAGACTTATCGTCGACAGCTTGAGCAAGCAGAATCTTGCTCGACAAACTAGATGCCGCCGATTTTGGAGCGGCATTACCACTTTCAATACCACCGGCGCGGGCGGCTGTACTTAAGGAAAGACCGAGACCGACAGCTATGGCAGCAGCCAGTTTAGACTTAGCTTTGTCTTGCATTTAATATCTCCTCATTCTCATTTCTGTCCGAGGCAAAGCCTCACATAACCTGAAACGAGAGGTGAAAGCGATTTATTCCCAAATTGGCAATAATTTTTTGGAATAAATCAAAATGCCGGACGTATACACTATTAGATTGAACCCCTAATTGAACGCAGGGAAAATGATGAGAACCAAAGAATCGAATTCGCCAACCATTCTGGCCCTAATCTTCAGCCTCGCCCTGTCGGGCTGCAGTGCTTCTCTTGTCACAGCCAAAGACAGCCCCGCCGCAAACAGTGAGCCCCAAACAAATAAAATGAAAATGAGCGATGCCGAATGGCGCAAAAAACTAAGCCCCGAACAATACCATGTAGCCAGAGAGAAAGGTACCGAGCGCGCCTTTACAGGCAAATATTGGAACAACCACGATAAAGGTACCTATATATGTGTAGGCTGCGGCGAGCCGCTTTTCTCTTCAGATACCAAATTTGACTCGGGCACTGGTTGGCCGTCATTTTATAAACCGGCAGCCGACAAAGGCGTCACTGTAGAGAAAGATAAGAGCTACGGTATGGAAAGAGACGAAGTGGTCTGTTCCAACTGCGGCTCGCATCTAGGGCATGTTTTCAATGACGGTCCGGCACCCACCGGACTGAGATATTGCATCAACTCCGCTTCTTTAGACTTCAAAAAAGAAGCCCTAATAGCCAGCGCCAAAGAAAATGAAGGCAGAAAACTTGCTCAGGCGCAGGCTGCAGAAAATTCGGTCTATAACAAAGAAACTGATGCCATCGAGCGCAAGAAAGGTCACGATGTTGCCTACTTTGCCGGCGGCTGCTTTTGGGGCGTCGAACAAGCCTTCAAAGAACTGCCCGGCGTGCTTGATACCACAGTTGGTTATACAGGAGGAAAGAATCAAGATCCTACATATGAAGATGTCTGCTCACATACAACCGGTCACGCCGAGGCTGTGAGGGTAGTCTTTGACCCCACCAAAACCAGCTTGAAGCAGCTCACCAAAGAATTTCTCGACTTGCACGATCCGACCACTCTCAACCGCCAAGGTCCCGATATTGGTGATCAGTACAGGTCGGCGATATTCTACAATGATGCAAAAGAGCTTGAGGTTGTAAAGGCAGCCATCGCCGAAGAGCAAAAGCAAATGCCGGGCAAGATAGTCACCAGTCTAGAACCATTGACCAACTTCTATTCGGCGGAAGAGTATCACCAAGACTACTTTGCCAAGCACCCGGGTCAAGGCTGTCACTATCGTCCGAAGAAAAGACACTGAGAGCTGCTTGAGTAATTGCGATAATAATGTTTGCATTCGGCCCAAAAAAGAAAGATACAGCCGATTCGGTACTAAATGACTGGGTCAAACAATATTCACGCGAACTTTATCAATTTGCCTTTCTAAGGGTGAATAAACGCGAAGACGCTGAAGACCTCGTGCAAGTCACCTTCATCAAGGCATATCGCGCCTATGCCGGTTTTCGCAGCGGTTCCAATCCGCGCGCTTGGTTGTATACCATTTTGGCAAATTCAATCAAAGACCACCTGCGCCGGTCGGGCATGAGCGAAATTTCGCTTGAAGATGAAAGCGATTTATTGAGTCAATTGCCCGACCCAGCCAACAGCCCCGAGACAGCTTTAATCGAAAAGGATGAGCAAGAAAGACGAAGCCAAGCACTAGCGCGGGGCATCGCCAATCTACCCGAGCAATTTGCAGCACCGCTTTTGCTTAGAGAAGTAAATGACTTGAGTTATAAAGAAATTGCCGACTTGCTCTCAATTCCAATTGGTACAGTTATGTCCAGACTTTCACGAGCCAGAAATGCCCTTTTCGAAATAATGAATAAAGAGAGTAGCGACCCCACCAGAGAGAAAGCTGGAGGAGAGAAATGAAAGATTCCAGCCAGGGAGAAACTTGCCGAAACTGCCGCGAACTAATCGGGGCAGCTCTAGACAATGAGCTATCAAGCGGCGAGACAGCGGAGCTGATGGGTCACCTTGACTCTTGCCCGCATTGCCGAGAAGAGTGGGACAAATTTCTTGCTGTGAAAGCCGGGATAAAAAATATTCTTGAGAGAGAGCCAGTACCAGCCCATCTAGAGAAAAACTTGAGCGCCGCCCTGGCTAAAGAAAGTGGTCGCAGCAAAAGACGACAGTCGATAACCATGGCTATGGCTGCCATCTTAGTTGCTTTAACTGGACTAGCTTTTTTGAACGGCAAAAGCTTAAACGAAAGTTCCAATACGACCAAGATAAGCTCTAACGCAAAAGAGCAAGCAGCCGCACAAAGACTAGCAGAAATAGTCGATGCCACCAGCCATAATACCGACAACACCAACTGCCAAGACTGCTTGGTAAACTTTGTGGGGCGCAAAGCCGGTGATGAAATGACCAAGTTGGCAGGTTTTGCGGTGCTTGACTCAAAGCTTGGCAGCTTTGAGCTTTCGGGTAGCGATCTGGTGCAAGTGAAAGATGGCAATAAACTAGTTCGACTTTGTTATACATCTAAAACAGATAAAAGAGTCAATTGCATAGATGTCTACCAAGCGCCGAGCGGCACCATCACCCTTGCCCAGGCGACCGAAATAGAGATAAACGGCAAGAAGCTGAGACAAGGAAAAATCGGGCGGCAAGCGGTGGTGCAGTACACCGCCGCCGGCACCGACTTGACCTTTGTCAGCCCGCTCAGCCAGGAAGAACTGACTGCCTTGGTCAAACCCAATGTTTAGCCAGACATCAGAGCTATACCAGATCTAGCTAACCACTGCAGGCTAACCTTTCAACAGGTCGAAGCGACCAGACATAACCTCTTTCACCCGCGCGGTCTTGCAACCAGTGCGATGATCGAGCACGAAAGAATTGATGAAGTTATAGGTTCGCCGCTTGCCGCTGCGGGCACCGTCACCAAGCTGACAAGCTTTGAGCTGCCTGAGGCGTTCCTGCGCCAGCCCCCTTTCTCGCTCCCTTACTTTCTCGGTCAAGATTTCTAGAGCCAATACCTTATTGCGATATTGGTCGCGGCCATTGATAAAAACCGAAAGCCCGGTTGGTTTGTGAATCACCCGGACAGCACTCTCTACTTTATTTTGGTTCTGACCACCTTTACCATGACCTTTCTGGGTGCTTATCTCGACATCTTGTTCGGGCAAGCGAAAAGCTGCCGTTTCTTTAGAAAGCGGCAGAATCGCCACAGCCACCACCGAAGTATGCCTGCGCCCACGGCTCTCACTGGCAGGCACGCGCTGTACGACATGCTTACCGGCTTCGTCGCCAAAGCAAGCCCGGGCTCGCTCGCCGGTTATACAGAGAGACCAAGAAGATTCTGATTGATAGACAACTTCGCTCAGCAAGTGATTCAGTGCTGCATACTTGCAATAAGCGCCCAAGAGCTCTAAAGCAAAGGAACGCGCATCAGCCCCGCCTTCGCCTGCATGAATATCAATGATAAGGCTAAAGGTGCCCAGACTGGTGCAGATTTGCGGCTATTTTATCTTTGCAATTCTTCGACATAACCGTTACCTCCGTCACGACTTGCAATATTGCCAGTATACATAACTTCTCTCTCTTTGAGCTAAACTTATTGCAGTCAACTTGTTCAGGAAATAAAGTCTTGCCTATAGACCGCTCTTCCAAGCAGAAAGATAAATTACTAAGGGCCATGGTCTTGGCCGAAGAAACTCTTTTTGACGTTGAGCAAGAACACGATAGAGCCGACTATCATCAAAGCGAACTGGTTAGTACATCGTGCGAAAACGCTCGCACCGCACTCACACAGGCAGTAAGATTTTATGCCTTAGACAAACCGCAAAGAGCCGAGAAACACTGCTGCAAAGCCTGGTTCTATCTAATTTTTGCCCGCAAGATATTAGAGGCCGAATTCACCGAGCATCAGCTTGGCGAAAATGCATTTCTTGACCTGATTCCCACCAAGCAGTCAATAAAGCGCGAAATCAAAGCGCTGATGAACGAGCTCAAGCAAGAGTTAAATTGCATCTATGACAGCCTAGACCCTCTGCAGGAGCCGAGACAATGAATTTTCTCGGAGGCGATAGCAATCAAGACGACAGACGCTTGCGCAAAGACTTGAGCAAATTTCTGAAAGAGATTAGCGCACGCTTGAGTGAACGTGACGAGAAAAACGAAGGAGTTTACAGCCCTCTTTGCAGTATGCGCCGAGGCAAAGCCCAAAGAGCCTATGAGAAAGCTCTCAAAGCTTTAGAGCAAGAAGATCTTGAAGAAGCAATCGTCTTTGCCAAAAGAGCTCTTTTGCATCTAGACATGGCGGCTCTGCATGCCACTGCCTGCCCTAATCTCGCTTCGACCGATGCCGACAAAGAAGATAGCCGGCTTAGCGAAACGCTCGACCTGAAAAATCCTGTCAGGGCAGAGATTAGAAGACTGCTGCAAGCTCTGATCGAGTTCAAACTTTTGGTGGAGTACAAGAACCTAATTGTTTCAGAAGAGTTGAAAGACAAACTAGGCTTAGCCACTCAATACCTGCAAGACGCCATCGAACTTATTGACACCGGCAGCGATAGCGAAATCGCCGCCAAAACCGATGCCGGGCTTGTCTGGCTAAGCTTTGTGGCAGCTCAGGTACTAGAAGATCAAAGTCATTTTCCAAGCTCTCTAATTTTTCAGACAGACCAAAAAGACAAGCGCAATCTAGGTAGACTGTTAAAGGCCACCCGCCGCGCCGGGACATTAATAAACCAAGCCACTAAAGCACGACTGGCCCAGCACTCAACCACCGGTAAATACTTAGACCAGGCAATCAATGCCTTAATTGACAACGACTCTATTGATTTCAGCAAATATATAGATATGCTCGGCATCGAGACCAATATGCTGCAAAAGATGCTGGAAAAACATGCAATAGAGAAACATGCAATAAAGAAACAAGTGAAAGTCGGCAAACAAACAAAACAAGAAGAAGAAGAACAAGAAGAAGAAGCACAAGAAGAGAAGACCAAGGACGAAGCAAGCAATGATGCCATCACCGAAATAGTGATGAAACAAACAGCCGCCATCGAAGCCGATCAAAAAAAGAGGCGCAAAAGAAAAACTGAAAATAGCGAGAATACTGAAGATCTTGAGATAGATTCGCCCCATAGAAATCGACCAGTTAACGACGCAAGCCTGGAAAAGACCTCGAAAGTCTTGCGCAGGCTGCGGCGCCTGGCACTCAGTCATAGCCACGATCAAATCTCGACAGAAAATGTGCTAAATCGATTCGAAGAAGAGCTAGCGGCTCTAGAGCAAGCCAACCGCAACAATGACTGGCAACAGGCGGCGGCAATAGCCGACTCGATCAAAGACATAAGAAGAGAAATGAAGACTCTGCTTAGAGATTCAGAACTTATATAGAATTTTTGAGCCTCAGTTTTTCAAGCTGAAGTTTCTTAAGCTGAAGTCTTTCAAGCAAAAGATTAAGATCCTTCGTATTCTCCCCTATTAAAGCCGGGCGGTGAACAGAACTTTCACATTGCCGATGAGATATTGACTCTATGGCTGAAATCTCTATGCACAAATCAGATACAGTAAACGACATCGGAGGCAACCGCTGCCCGAAGCAGCCGGCTGCAGGCGAACTGCCCGTTATGGAACTGGGGCAAATGGACCCCGGCTGCAATTACAAAGACTTTAGCAGCACAGATGACGACAAACAGGTGCTCAACCTCTATAACCTAACCAGACCGTCCACAGTACTTTTTGAACTAAAGAGCCAAGGACAGACAATTGGCGGCGGCACCGGGGTTATGGTCAAAGACGACGGCGGCAGTTGCAAAATTTTGACCGACAATCATGTGGTCTCGGATGCAACGCGCAAGAAACACAACATTGACGAAATCAAAGCAGTGACCGCCGATGGCACCGCCTATGATATCACTCTTCACAAAGCCAAACCAGAAAAAGACCTGGCTGTGGTATCAATAAAACCGAAAAGCGACGACATCTGCCACCCTATCGAATTTGTAGATTCAGAAAAGCAATTTCAGCCGGGCGACAAAGCCATCACTTTTGGTCAACCTTATAGCTCAGGATCAGTCTATGTTTCTGAAGGCACTTATTCATCTTCCCTGACCCGCTTAGACGCCAGCCGCCAATTGCGCGCAGAAAAACCGCCGGCCGACGACGACGGTAGTCGCAGGCTAGACCGCTTCAATATGAGGGCGATCAGAGGCTATAGCGGCGGAGCGGTCTATGCGCCGGGCCAGACCCCTGAGAAAGCCGTCGGTGTGGTAGACATGGCCGATGATATGTCGACCATGCTGATGACGCCCGTGACAGCTGCCGAAGTAAAAGATCTGACGGACTGACCACCTTCTAGTAAAATATAGGTTTTACGGCGCGTTAAAGAGGGCGCCGTCAAGAGAAAGCCGCCGCGAGACCTCCTGAGATAAGACTTTGGCATCTAAACAGACAGCCCTAGGCAAAAGACTTGCTGTATTGACAGCAGCGCTACCGCTTTCTCTGGCGCTGTCTTTCGGCTTTCTATCCCTCGCCGCCGAGGCGGTTCCGGGTTTGTCCCTGCCAAACTTGGAAAACCCGATGAAACAAGCGGCCGAAGCCTTTGAGGCCGGCAACTATGAGGCGGCGGTAGTGATTCTCAACCGCATTCTTGCCTCTGACCGTCACAATCTCGAAGCCTTGATTAAAAGGGGTGTCGCTTTCGTCAAGCTCAATCAGCGAGAGCGCGCCCTGAAAGATTTCAATCGCGCTTTCGAGGAGGCGCCGGATAATCCGCGCGTCGCCCTTGTCAGGGGGGCATGCTTTTATGAGCTGAAACGCTACAGAGAAGCACTGCATGATCTAGAAGCCGCCTGCCGAGCCTATCCCACCGATTACTTCCCCTTTCTGCTTGCGGCCTCTACCGCCTATCACCTAGATGATTACAACAAAGCCCTCAAATATGGCAAAGAAACTTTAGGGCTCGGCTATAAGCCGGACTTAAATTTTAGATTGATGCTGGCCGAATGCCATGTCGCTCTAGGTCAATACAAAATCGGCGAAGAACTTTTAGATAGGCTGATTGAAGCGCCTGATGTTACGGCTGAAGTCTGGGTGGCCAAAGGCAACTTGGAAGCCATATTGAAACATCCCAAAGAAGCTCTGCAGTGCTATGAAAAAGCCTTGCAGCTTAGCCCAGGCAATAGCCAAGCTATTTATCAAAAGGCTCTCTTGAAGCTGAGCACCGACAAGAGTGAAAGCGGTCTGAAGGAACTGAAAGAAGCTGTAGAGAAGAATCCGGATAACCACAAACTAAGACTGTTTAGAGCTGAACTATTTCTCAAACTTAAACGCTATGAAGAAGCCCTGGCAGACTACAAAATATTAGAGAAAGCCATCCCTTTGGATGCCAGAGTTTACCGCGGACAAGCGGCGATTATGGCTCTCACCGAGCGCAACGATGAAGTACTGGCACTGGCGCAGAAAGCAAACAAACTAGATCCAGATGACCCGGCCGCCAGCTTGATTTTGGCCACAGCCCTGGCCACAAACGGTAAAAGCGAAGAAGCCGAAAAAGCTTTCAACAGCGCCGTCAAGAATGCAGGCAACGACACTATGCCTCGCTTGCTGAGAGCCCGCTTTTTTGTCGCCCAAAAACGCTATAAAGAAGCCTTAGAAGACTACGACCTGCTGGTTAAATCGGGGCAAGAAGATACTGAACTATTGACGGCTCGACTAGTGCCGCTTTTTGAACTGGGTGATTATGATCGGGCCCTAAAAGATGTGAACAAATTGCTTTTGAGCGGCCACAAAGATGATTGGCTCTATCTAGCAAGCGGCACAGCCAAAGCTTCTCTTGGACAATACAAAACCGCAGTTTCAGATCTTGAGAAATACGCCCTGAACGCTCCCGCTAAGGCGCCGATTTATACATTGATCGCCCGCGCCTATCTGGGCGCCCACGAATATAACAAAGCGATAGCGGCAGCCGGACAGGCTCTAGCCCTGACACCCAATTATCACGAAGCACGCAAGATAAGAGTAGCCGCTTATTTTGCCGCTCAGAACTGGCAGGGCATAATAGATGACACCAATTATCTAAGCGAACAAGAAAAAGTCTTAAAGCAAGATCAAAAGTCCCAAGAAAAGACAAACACAAACAGCACTAAAAACAGCATTCTTGATGAAAATCTTTTGGAATGGCGTGGTTTCGCCTTTTATGTCACCGGCATGCCTCTCAAGGCTCTGGAATGCTTCAACAGCATAGTCGAACAATTTCCAGAAAGTTCACTGGGTTATGCCGATGCCGCCTTGATTTATATAGAAACAGGCATGCTGTCTGAAGCTGAAAAACTGATCAACACCGCCCTGACAAAAGAAAACAAAGGAGCCAAACTATATTTTGAAAAGGCAGAGCTAGACTTGCTTTTGAAGCGCGACCAAGAAGCGCTAAAAGCCCTAGATCAGGCCATACAGATAAAGCCTGATTACGCCTCAGCCCTCAAGTTACGCGCCGGTATCGCTTTCAAGAACAGTAATTTAGATCTAGCTAAAGAAAGCCTGGAAAAGCTGCTTGCTTTGAGAGAGACGGCGAACTTCAAAGAAGAACTGCAACTGGCCGATATACTGAGCCGTCTGGGTGAAGAAGATGCCGCCAAATCGCGAAGAATGAAGGCAATGACCATGCCTCTTTCAAGCAGCGCAGACTATATGGAAAGAGCTCGCTTTAGTAAGGAGCACGGCTTATCTCTGAATGGCTTCTTCGAATTTGCTAAAGAAGACTATCTTAAGGCCTTTGCTGCAGACCACAAAAATATCGCGGCAATCTACGCACTTTGCGCCCTTTATGAAAAGAAAGGTGAGAACCAAAAGCTGCTCGAGCTATTGCGCAATCTGCGTCAAAAGAAAGAATATGCTGATGCCCAGGCTATTCTCGCCTTTTGCACCAGCAACACTAGATTGGCCATGGGCAACTACGACAAAGCTATAAATGAACTGAAAGCGATCAAAAATCCAGGCGATTTCAAACTTTTGATATGCAAGCAAGAAGCAGCGATTGCCTTGGCTCGAGGTCACTTTGCCATAGCCATGCAAGCAGTCAATGACATGGAAAAATCGCTTGGACCATCGAGTACTGCCGATATTTTGAAAGCGCAGATTCTTTCAAAACAAGCAAAAAAAGACGAAGCAATCAGTCACCTCGACAAAGCCATTGAAAGAGATGGAGATCTCGATGCCTACGAGTTGAAGGCCCTTTATCTAAACGACCTGAAGGCACCCGAGCAAGCCTTGAAAGTCGTAGAAGAAGCCATTGAGCAGATGCTGAAAACCGACAAGAGGAGCCGCACCGATATCTATTCTAAGCTCTTGTATTTGAAGGCGATTAATCTAGAAGACCTGAGACAAGAGAGAGAAGCGCTCAAGACTCTTGATAGCGCCATAAGATTTGATGCCACCAATAACAGTGCATTGCTGGAGCGCGCCCGCTTGTTGTACGAATCGGGTCAGTTCGGGGAAGCAACCCATGACCTGCTTGCCTCAATCAAGCGCGGAGGCGAAAACAGTGATTGCCTCTATCTATTGGGCAATTGCTATCGCAGACTTGGACATTTTGACAAAGCAGTTACCTCATACGATAGAGCCCTGACGATCAGACCAGTCTTTTACGACGCTCTTTTCCAGAGAGCGAATTGCAAATACATGCTCAAAGATTTCCAAGGCGCTCTGAAAGACTATAATGCCGCCCTCAAGATTTCGAGCAAAAGCCAGGAATGCTATATCAACCGCGGTGGCACATATGGTGCAATGGGCGACTTTGCCGGTTTGTTGCGTGACCTGCATATCGCTAAACATCTGGGGGCAACCACTCGTTTGATGCTGACCAATGAAGGTATCGCCTTAAAAGGACTGAAGCGTTACCAAGAAGCCGCCGAAATATTCAGAGAAGCAATCAAGGCAGATTCCAAACGAATAGAAAGCTATATCGATCTAGCCAACTGCTATGCCGCCCAGCCTGAGAAAGCAGAGCTAGCCATCGCCACCCTCGATGAAGCCGCTCGTATCGACCCTGAGAACTTCAATCTATTAAAGGCCAAGTCAAAAATATTGAGACAGAGAGGCGACTTTAATGGTGCTTTCCAGGCAGCTTCAGCCTATGTCGGCTATTGCCCCAAAGATCTGGCCATGCAGGCAGTCTATCTAAGACTAGCCAATTTAGCCGGTCGCCGCGAAGAACTAAAGACAAAATGCGACCAATTGCTCAAAGACAATCCCGACTGGGTCGACGGTTGGTTTGAACTGGGTCATTATTTTCTCAGCGAAAACAAACCGGAAGACGCCCTCAAAGCCTTTCAAAAGGTAGATAAGATGGTCAAAAACGACCACGAGTGCTGGCTCAATATAGCTGTATCTCTATCGAGGCTGGGTCGCTACGATGAAGCTCTGGACTATGCCCGGAAAGCCGAAGAAAGCGAGAACTTCAAAAAAGAAAGCCGCCTCATGGAAGCGTCCATCTTGCTTTCTAGCGGCAAGCAAGAGAAAAGCAAAGAAGTACTTACCAAGCTAATTGAGCAAGACAGAAGTGGAGAAAGCGGCTTATCGCTTGCGGCATCGGCGTTGATGAATCATATAAACGGCAAAGAAGAAAAAGCCCGCTCACAAATTAGTCGAGCCGCCAATTTGAGCCGCGAGAGCTATCCCCTCATGCAAATCAAGCAAACCATCGAAGTGGCGCGCTAAAAACCGCTAAAGACTCAGCTAGATTGAAAATGCAAATAAATCGGCCGTGCCTCAGACAAGACCATCTAAGTCTACAAAGCCAAGAGTCCCAGGTCTTGCTTTTCTTTAGAAAATCTCTTGAGTGGGTACAATATTCTTGGTTTGGGCATCTCCTCGATTCTGGGAGCACAATATGGCTGATAGAAAAGATTCTGCCGACGCAGTAGAGTCTCAAAAGGCGCCCCTCATGGATGGCAGCAGCAGAGACTTAGTGACTGCCGAGGATATGCAGCATTATCAATCGCATATTGGGCAATACCAAATACAAAATTCAGCATCTCTAGAGCGCATGCTTGACTTTGACGAAGTGCCTATTCCCGGCTATGACAACTGCGGTCCGGACCACAAAATGGCTTTAGAATTCAATGACAATGAGAAAGCCGGCATCGACGCCCTCAACGGACCGAGAAAGGATGTGCCGCAGAATCTCAGCCCGCAGCAAAAGGAACTGGCTCAAAGTGCTGTAGAAGGTGCCAAAAACTTCAAAGAGACTCTAGATGATAAGGACAGTCCTTTTTCAATCGAGAAATTCGAAAAGAGCGACAAGGCATACGAACAGTTGCAGGAAAGTATCCGCAAACTGCCAGATAGAGAGAAAGACGGCGCCATAGCGCAAATGAATAAAGATCTGGACGCTCTAGGCATGAGGATTGAACGGGTGCCCCAGACCAACGATGTCTATCTCGGCTATAAAACCGAGAAAGGCGATTATGAACTGGGACCTCGTCTGCTAAAAGGCGAGTGCCCCTCAAGCTAAATTAGCCACCAATCAAAATCACTGACGCTTATGTTGCTTAGCGACTAATTTGCCCAGTACTTTTTTGATATGCACTTAGTTTGACAGGCGCATAAATGGTCTGGCGCTCAATTGGCTTGGAGGCAACACTTAACCAACTGTTTGAGCCTCGCCCGAGAAGCTGGCGGCAATGTTAGATTGGCAATTATGCAGGTGCACGGAGGGTTTGCTCCGTGCAAATCTTAGCGCCGGTGCGGGGTCTTATTATGCTGACAAAATGCCGGAAACAAAATAGAAAAGTCTTGCGTCTGCTGGCTTTTTTCTTCACCTTGCTTGCAATAGTTCTTGCCTCAACTTACTTGTTTCTGGCGCCCATTTTCCACAGTGACTTCATAGACTCTAGAATTCTCTTTCCGATGAGAATGTCCGAAAGCTACCAGATAAGAGACCGCGTCGGCGAGGTTGCAGCAGTTTCGGTGAAGATACCCGTATCAAATTCGGCGAAAGAATCTGTACAAACAGTACAAGCAGTTCAAACAGTTCAAGCAGTTCAAACAGTTCAAACCATTCAAGCAGTTCAAGCAGCGCTGCCAGCAAAGATTGAGCAGGGTGACAAACAGCTTTTCATTTCAGCCGCACTTTACAGGCAGCCTAAAGCAAAGGGCATTGTCATTTATTCTCACGGCACCGGGGGATGTATAGACATTCGATTCTCCAACCAGAATCCGCGGCTAAGCTTCTTCATCAATAACGGTTTCGATATCTTAATGTACGACTATCAAGGCTATGGTCGCTCTCAAGGCAAAGCCAGCCTGCGCAATCTCAAACCAGACTGTTTAGCTGTCTACAACTATGCTTTGAGCTTGGGTTATCAACCCCAACAGATTGTTCTCTATGGTGAATCACTAGGTGGAGGCGTTTCTTGCCTTTTAGCAGGGCTTAAACCAGTCAAGGCAATCATTCTGGACTGCACATTTACTTCACCAGCAAGATTGGCGAGAGAAATTGCACCGATATCGAAAATTTACCCGGACTTTCTTTTTCCAGAACCAAAGCTGGATAACTTGCAATATCTAAAGAGCGAACACCCTCCATGCCTAATGATTACCGGTCTCAAGGACACTTACATTCCACCCAGCCAAACGCTAAAACTAAAGCGGGCGGCTAAGCCGGACAGTTATCTTTTAATGTTACCCAATAGCGGCCACTGCGTTCTTGCCGACTGCGACCTTCCACTCTATGAGCTGGCTTTGAAGAAATTCCTCAAAGAACTCATATAGCAACGAATTGGAGAAATGGGCAGTGTTCATCAGCGGATTTCAGTAGCTGTTATTAGCTTTTATCTGCTACAAGCAGAACGGTAGCAAGCTAGAACTGATTACTCTGACTTGCCGTCGGTTTTGACTTCTGTTTTGCCGTCTTCCTTAACTTCTGCTCTTACTTCGAGCCAGACTTCGTTTCGTCTCAAAAACGGCAAAGTCCAAGGCGGATTGTAATAAGCCGATATCGGTTCACCTATTATCTCTAGTTTGTTCTTTTCAATGAACGATTTCAGCTCACGTGTATTGGCGGCGATTGAATCAGACCCGGCCAGACCTGAAAATCTCACTGTGGCATAAGTCTTACTGGGCACCACAGAAAACTGGATGTTCTTATCGAGAGCCTCGGGCAGATCCTCTATCTTGTAGGAAGAAGGCATGTAGAAAGACATGGTCATATCGGAGCGAGAACCACTCTGGGCGCTAACAACCGGAACGGTCATGGCGATTTTCTCAGACTCATCTTTGCGAATTTCAGTGACAGGCACAGTCATAGCAATCTTGGCTTTACTCTTATTTTTGCCAAAGATATAGCCGGCCAGCATTCCAAAAGCCTGATTCATGGCTTTACTATCTTTATTGTTCGTAGGCACGGTGACAGAAGCCGCAACCACAGACGGATAGAGCCTTAGTTCAAACTTGCCGTCTTTCTTGAGGCTCTTCCAGCTAGGTTCTTCGTAGCTTGCTTTCGCCTCGCTCAAGTAACTCAATCCCACTGTGGCCGCTAGGGCGGAGGAAAGAAGCAAAACACCGGTCAGTTTCTTCATACGACCCCCTAGGGCGGATATTGCTAAACAATAAATCAAACTACACTACAAGCATAGAACAGCCAGTTGAACACAGCATGAATTGGCTTGGGCTTGGGCTTGGGCTTGGGCTTGGGCTTGGGCTTGGGCTTGGGCTTGGGCTTAATCAATTATCTCTAGAGAAATTAACTCACTTTGCACATCGGCGAAATTCTGAAAGTTCCGGAAGGAGAGATTTTCGCGTTGGCAGTAATCAGCTAGGCGACCCTTGGCAAAGAGAATGTCTGCAAAGCCGGCCCAGCAGCGGTCCGAGAGCCCATCGCCAACTACTACGCTCTTGGCCGGTTTCTCACTTTCTACGGCAAGACATTTGCAAGTTCCCGAGCGACAAGGCTTTGCTTCGTCAGCCCGGGAAAAGGGGAACTGAATAGTCATTGAGCCATCTGGATGCAAATCGATTTGGTTAGTCTTGATGCCGGCGATCAAACCACCTTCTAGCAAACCCTCCCGCCCCAAAATATGCTTGATTATGAAGTCGAAGCCATCGCTTACGACATACAAAGGGATGTCTAACGACCTTAGCCAAACGGCAAAACCTTTGAAAGTAGGGTCCACAGCGAAACCATCAAGCTCTCTGAGCATAGCCGGCCAACCACCGGCGACCAAAGGCAGCTGGAGGGGCAGAATCTCTTTCGAACCCATCTCACCCGCCACCCATTTATCTTCGAGTTCGCGATAAGCTGGCTCGCACAAGCTCTGCATGAGCACTTCTAAAGTATCTTGCGTAGTGATTGTGCCGTCAAAGTCAACAAATACTTTAAGTGGTGCCAAGAGCGTAATTCCCCCAATTGTCATCCATAGTGTGTGGGTTTATGGTAAACCGACAGGTTGCTATAAATCTTTCTTTGAGGAAATTTGAATGGGTTGCGAAAACAGCAAAGATTGCTTCCGCCTTCCGCAGGGAGAGGCTTCCGGACAAGCAGGTCATGCCCTAGAGCAAGCCTTTGAATTACTTAAGAGACAGTCGCACGGTAAAGCCAGCGACAATCCGATTGTCGATGGCGCCCAAGGTCTCGCAGACCAAGCCGAAAGGCATCTTCCCCAGATAAAGGAAAGAATTGACCAGGCGGGGCGAGATCTGTCGAGAGAACTGCCTAAGGTCACCGGCGAAATAGAAAAATCGGCAGAAGAATTGCAGAGAAGAGCCGGTGAGGCTGCTAAAGAAATTGCTCCGGCATTGAACCAATTTAAGCGTGACTTCAATCGTATGCTGGACGAAGGCGCCCAAGCCGTCACTAAAGTAGATACCGAGGGCTTGATTGAAAACCTTAGAGATAACTTCGATGTTCTAGATAAAGACCGTGATGGGTTCATAACCAAAGATGAACTGCAGGACGCGCGCAAAGATCCAGGCTTGCGCTTTGGTCTTGCAGGCACGCTCAAGGCTAGCGAAACACATTTCGATAACTTGCAAGGTTTGAACAGAGATGCCTTTGTTTGGGACAACAACGGCATCAGTCGCAAAGACTTAAACGTGCTTGAGAGCGCCAAAAGAAACGGCACTTCTCTGAGCGAGGCTTTTGCCAACGCTCCCACCCTCGATTTGAAACAACACGGTCTCAGCGGTGCAGCAGCAGTGCTCGCAGCCAAGCCACTTTTCCGTGCCGGAGCACCAGGTAAGGCACTAGCTCTCGGTGCAGTTGCCTTTACTGCTGCGGAAGCAGGTTTAGGCACCTTAAGTTATAAACTGTTCACCGCACCGAAAGCCAATGCCATTATTACTGATTTGCAGTAAGCCCCAGCGCTTTAATTAACGAGTCTGCTCGTCGTGCTTTTGCTCATGAATGTTTTTGCTGAGCTGATTCTGCTGTTTCTCTAGGCGGGCTCTTTCTGCCCAGCTCAAGCCACCGCCATCGGCGCGCATTTGTCTTTCGCGACGGTTGAGACGTACTTGCTGCTTGCTTAGTCTATAAGCTTCTTTACCAGTCAACGAACCTGACTGAATACCATTGGCAATGCGCTTCTGTTGTCTGCATTGTCTACCATTGACTCCATAGCCTTGCGGATCAGCTTTGGCGTCCTGGAACAGCATGCCACCGCCGAGTATCGACAGGGCCATTAATAGATTGAAGGCGCGTCGGCCGGTAACATTTACTCTATTCATAATATGGTTCTCCATGATTTCTAATTTGATCTCGAATTGTCTTTGGGAGAGGAATTGTCTGTCCTCGTAATATGTAAGACGTAATTTCAGAGGAAAAAGTTCAAAATATCCAGATAAATTGCAACTAATAAACTTCCCTCCGTTTTTGGCGGAGGGAAGTAGATGGTGGCGGCACAAATCTTTATAGATAGCTTTTCAATTGTCAGCTTGGGATGGAAACCCAAGTAACCAAATCGGGACAGCTAGGTAACTTCTGGGCTTGAGTACAGTCGTTGTATTGAGGACAAGACTGACGGCAGATGCAGAACTGCTTTAGGATGCAGAGATGCCTTAGGACGCAGAGATGCTTGCAATTACAGAAATGCTTGAACGAGCAAATCTGCCTTAGGGAGCAGGACTAGTTGCTGGCGGCGCCCCCGTTGTCTGCACCACCGGTTTCGAGCCCTTCTGGTACTGCACTGTGTAATCGCTCTTGTTTTGAGTATCAACAGTGGTGGTGAAACCTTGTCCCTTGGTGTAACTAGTGCTGGCGTCATAGCCGTAAGATTCACCACTGGCGGTGTTATAATCCCGCCCACGCGTGCTGGTGCCAGTGCCGGTTTGAGCATCATACTGATTAGTTTTATAACCAACAGCGCTGCCACCACCGGCACCACTAACCTGAAAACCTCTTTGGGCAGTTCCTCCCTCACCATTCTTATATTGCCACTCACCCTGCCTCGACAAAGAGCCTCCACCGCCGGTAGTACCACTAAACGCACTCTGATGAGCACCGCCTTCGCCTTTCTTGATCAAGGTACCGCCGCCTCTCTGCCAACTGCCGCCGTTGGCAGTATTGCCGCCAGAGCCACTGGCATGTAGCAAGCCCTGCGCACCTGCCGCAGAAAATCCAGCACGGGCTGCGGCGCCTCCATTTGGACCCTGAAATCTTGCTGCTCGAGCGGCGGCAGCACCCTGCCCGTAAGCCACGCCAGACATGCCAGCTCTGGCGCCATACTGCCCTTGCTGCGCATAACCAGACAATGCCCCTTTTGCACCAGAGGTCCGAAAACGACCAGCCTGGGCGGGTTCGTTCAAGCTAAAGAAAAGAGCAAAAGCTGAAAAACCAGCCAAGAGCTTGATCTTTGAAAACGACATATATACCTCTCTGCTTGCGAAAAATCACTCACAAGAGAAGTACGTATGAGGAACTAAAAAGTTTCAGCCCTGAAGATTAAATCGGATCAAGCTTTGCCGAGCAACACTTTGGCTCGGTGATAGTGCTTCTCCGCCTCTTCCAGTTTGCCAAGTTTTTTGAGGAGCTTGGCGAAATCTCTCAAGCTATCAGCCAACTCAGGATTGTTAACACCCAGCTCCTGTTCCTTCAGAACTAGCGCCTTGGCCAGTAGAGGCTCAGCTTGGTCGAAAATCCCCTGCTGGAACTGAATACCGGCCAAAGATGTAAGGTTCTCAGCCAACTTAAGGGGCTCAGGAGTCTCAAATCCTTCCAGAATTTCAATTGCTCTTCTTATAAGAGGTTCGGCTTCAGCAAAATTACCCTGCACACAAATCACGCCGGCAAGGTTATTCAAATCATCCACCACATCAGGATGGTTCGGACCAAGCTCACTTTGCCGCCAGCTCAAAATACGTTCGTACGCCTTCTGGGCTTCCGGGAAGTTCTCTTGCTCGTAATACATCTCGGCCATACCGGTCAGAGCAGAAGACATCGCGGCAATTTGAGCTGCCTTGGCGGCGTTCATATCAGCCTCGCTCATCTTAGGTAAGCGAGAACTTGAAGCAGCCGGACGTTGCGCTAGTGTTGGGGCTGGCGCTGGAGCCGGTGTCGGGGCTGGCGCTGGCGCTGGTGTCGGGGCTGGCGCTGGTGTCGGAGCTGGCGCTGGTGTCGGGGCTGGCGCTGGTGTCGGGGCTGGCGCTGGAGACGGAGCCGGTGTTGGCGCTGGAGACGGAGCCGGGGCTGGCGCTGGAGCTGGTGTCGGGGCTGGCGCTGGTGTCGGGGCTGGCGCTGGTGTC
>JAFLCK010000012.1:0-135374 GCA_017303615.1 Obscuribacter phosphatis (SeqCode) | reverse complement strand
ACTGGCGAGCCAAATATGGCGGCATGCAGTCCGCGGATGTTAAACGCCTGAGACAGTTAGAGGATGAGAACATACAGCTAAAGAAGCTGCTTGGAGAACAGACTTTGCTCATTGACGGATACAAGAACGCAC
The DNA here is from genome assembly GCA_017303615.1 of Obscuribacter phosphatis (SeqCode). Lineage (GTDB taxonomy): Bacteria > Cyanobacteriota > Vampirovibrionia > Obscuribacterales > Obscuribacteraceae > Obscuribacter > Obscuribacter phosphatis_A. The sequence goes on along the minus strand of JAFLCK010000012.1, from coordinate 135,242 downwards.
TCTCAAAAAAGTACTGACCACCTCTCAGAAGAGAGCCGCTGTAGCGGCCTTTGAGGAGGTAGGATTGAGTGAGCGCAAAGCTTGTCTCGCCGTGGGTCTGCCCAGGGCGACGCAACGACACAAGAGCACCAAAAGGGATGAGTCTGCACTTCGGAAGCAAATAATAGATATTGCGCATGACAGAAAGAGATTCGGTTACGAACGAATTACCTGGCTGCTGCAACGAGATGGACAGCGGATCAATAAGAAGCGTGTCTATCGGATTTACAAACAAGAGCGACTGCAGGTGCGTAAACGTTGCCGCAAAAGAGAAAGACGCCTGCGAAAACCGCTTGAACCAGCTACGTATCCATGTCAACGCTGGTCGCTCGATTTTGTTAGCGACAGTCTGTCTACCGGCAGGAGATTTAGAACATTGAGTGTCATTGATGAATTTACTCGCGAGTGCCTGGCCATTGAGGTCGATTTTAGCCTGCCTGGAGAGCGCGTTGCTCGGGTGCTAGAACGTCTTGTCTGGTGCTACGGCAAGCCCGGAAGCCTTGTCCTCGATAACGGTCCAGAATTCACCGGCAAAGCGCTCTTTAAGTGGTCGAAAACCCACAACGTCGACCTAGATTTCATTCGTCCTGGCAAGCCGATGGAAAACGGGATTTGCGAATCGTTTAATGGGCGATTTCGAGATGAATGTCTGAACGAGGTTTGGTTTCGTTCAATCGATGAAGCCCGCATAATCACAGAGGAATGGAGGCAAGACTACAACACAGTCAGACCGCACGGATCGCTGGGACGAATTGCACCATCGCAATTCGCTCAGCACTTTCGAGAACAGGAATTGTCTGCTTGACGTGGTACAAGAAAATGGGTGGGGTCAGAAAAGCTGAAAGCGTTTGCTGAAGCTGGTATCGATACATCGCAGCGAGCATGAAGAGTGCGAGATTGCGAAAAATCATCTAAACCCAATTGATGTAAATGGAAAGTGGAATGATTACAGACAAAGATACTGCGATTTCTATGCGAGAACATATGGCAAATATTCTCTGGCTGCTTACTGCCAGTGCCAATAGTTCGCCATTGACTGAATGCCCGGAGGACGAGAAGAGAGAATACAATCTGGCTATAGCAGAAGTTTGTGAACTAATCTATTCCAAAGTAATTCAACCCATCGAGAGTAAACATACTGGTCTGCCAGAGTTGAAGCATGTCAGGCATGAGGAGTTTAAGAGGAAAAAACTGTAGAAGCATATTTGGTCAATTTAAACTCTATTGAAAGGTATAAACGTATGGTGGAGAGCGAGCAGCTTGCAAGACAGATCAAAGATGTGGTTCGAGATATTGCTTCGTTAGTATTTAGATTGGAGGCTGTAATTCGTGACACCGACCTGCCACCGGATCAAAGGATGAAGTTAATCAATAAACTTCACCTTCTCTTCGTGGACCCTATAGTTGAGGTGCTTTTTGAAATCCATAAACAGCACCCAAACTTGCGACTATCTGACGAGTCCTTGCCTCCTCGTGCCTAGCGTCAAGTGCTTGCGCTGGTTTGTACAAATCTAGGTGTCAACTTTTCTTGGGACAGCTCTGTCAGCACTAGACCGCACTAGCCCGCATCTACATTGCCGCCGGGTCACCATAACCATATTTCTTTGCCGCTTGCAGATCTCTCTTGGCTCTGGCTCGCAGCCCGAGTTTTCTATACACAAGGCTGCGTTGATAGTAAGCGTCGCCATACTTTGGGTACTGTCTTATTGCTTGGTTGAGATCTTTGAGAGCCAGCTGATAGCGTCCTAGTCTGGCATATGAAAGCCCTCTGGTTAAGTATGGATGCGTACGGTGCGGTGCCAGCGCAATTGACTTGGTGCAGTCGGCGATCGCCTTTTGATAGTTGTGCAGGCTTGCTTGAGCGGCGCCGCGGGCGCAAAAATATTTTGGTTCATTTTGATATAGCTTAATCGCCGCAGTGATGTCTTTCACAGCCTCTTCATATTGCCTCAGCTCTCTGTATGCAAGCCCCCGCCAGAAAAATGCTTGGTCTGCTTCTTTGTCTGCATCTATTACCTTGGTCATAGATGCGATCGCTTCTTTATAGTTCTGAGAGCCAAAATTGGCTTGTCCAAGTGTATAGTAGCCGTCTTTTACTTTGGGGTCTAAACTGATGGCTTTCTTTGCTTGTTCGAGTGCGTCTTTAGGCATCTGCAAACAAAGCAAGACACCCGCCTTCTCTCTGTAAGCATCTGCATTTTCTTTGTCTGCACCTATTGATTTCTCAAAGTCATTGAGAGCATTTTTGTGATCTTGTAGGGCATGATAGGCTCGGCCTCTTTCTAGGTAGAGCTGGTGAAATTCAGGGTCAAGTTCTAATGCCTTCGTATAGTTTTCTACTGCTTCTTTGTACTGCCGCTGACAGCGATGGCAATATGCCAAGATGGCATAATTCATAGGCTCTGGCTTGGGTTCCTTTCCTAACTTATTCAAGTCTGCTATGGCGAGATCCCAGCGACCCAGTGCCAAATAGCAATAGGCCCGCTTTTCATAGAGATCTTCTTGATTAGGCGCCAGTTTAATAGCCATAGTAAGAAAATAAACGGCATCTTTATTGAGACCTAGGGAGCGGTTGGCGCGCGCAAGATAGACTACAGACTCAAGGTCTTTCTTGCCTTTGTTGTCTGCCAAGACTCGCTCGTATATTGCTTTTGCTTCTTCGCTTCTTTTGATGGCATCGAGCATGTGTGCATAGTAAAGCAATCTGTCGGTGTCTTGAGGCGCCTCCTTGGTCAATGAAAGAGCCTTTTCGGCATCTGCTTTGTAGAGATCAAACCGACGCATCCAATAATAGACCAGGCTGCGCTTTGTAAATATGTCGGCGCTTGAGGGGGCGAGTTCTATTGCTCTATTTAGGTCTTGCAGCGCCTTTTTGTACTCGCCCAAGTGGCTATAGGCAAAGCCCCTGCCTGCTAGTGCTTCGGCGTTGTCGGCTTGAACTTTGAGCACTGCTGTGTATTTTTGCACAGAGCCTCGCCAGTCTCTGTTTTTGCTTAATTGCTCTGCTTGCTGTAAGGCGCTGCTAATGCCTGATTTCTCGACTTGCTCTAAGCCGACGCTTTTGCTTAATTTCTCGCCCTGCTCTGGGTCGCTGCTTTGCTCGGCGCAATAAGCGGGCATTAGGCCGGAAGATAGAAGTAATGAAAGGCACAAAAAAGTGGCTTTTGTTTTTGCTTTCATTGCTGCTAACCTCAAAGACAATTTTGCTCTTTTATTTAGACTCTTTTACTTTCTTTGCCTTTACTTTTTTACCCTTTTTGCCCTGCACCGTATATAGAGGCTCGTATATATTGTGCTATCAAACGTAAAGAAGAGAAAGCCTTATTTTTGACCTGTTTGTCGTGAGGTGCTATTTCTTAGAGCGCCATCGCCACTCAAGGCGTGGCGAACGCTTTATCTTATTGTCGATGAGACAGAAACCGGAGAAGAATCATGGCTGCCAGCGAAAAAACAAGTCAGAGTGGTAAGACTAGCAAAGCCAAGTCTGCCGCCAAGACCAAAACTACAAGCAAGGCAAGCGCCGCAGCAGTCGAAGCGCAGGCAGTTAGTTCGATTGTGATTGCCGATGAAGCTTGTGAATCGACAGCGCCTGCTGCGGTCGCTCATCAAGCCAGTCTGGAATCTTCTGCCGAGAGTTCGGTGATTGATTTTCAGCCTGATGCTCATGCAATTGCCGTGCTTGCCTATAGCCTTTGGGAAAAGCGTGGTTTCGCTCATGGCGGTGATGTTTCCGACTGGTTTGCTGCAGAAGCGATGCTGAAAGGCTAGAAGCGAGTTTTACTGCAATTTTCTACTTTGGAAAGACAATTACTGAATCCCAGTTCTTGTATTTTTCATTGACGTCGTTGCCCAGTCTTGGCACTTCAGTCTCAGCGATGAGAGGCGTTTTGCGCACCGAGAAAGCAAAGGGGCGCGCGGCTTCCTTGCCTAGCTGTGCTACTTTGTCGAGCGGTGTGTTTGGTGATTGCTCCATGGCTGTGATTACCGGCACGCCCTTGCCGCGTAAGATGTCTGCGGCCGAACGGTTCGCCCCTTGCGTGGTGTCGGCGCCGTGCATGTGTCCGCCATAAAAGACCACTTTGTTGTTGCGGTCTTTGTCGAGTATGCCTTTGATGCCGGCAGCCATGGTGTTGTCTCGTTCTTGATTAGACTGCCCGTCTTTGTCGCCGGTGCCGGTGTCGACGCCCACCACTTTCATACCCGAGGCTTTGGCTTGCTCGATCATGGCGGCGAAGTCACGCGTGCGAAAGGCTTCCGGCAGGTCGTTGAGATTTTTCGATTTGTCGTAGCGCGCTAGAGCATCGGGTGAAACTTCTAGAGCAAGGTGGGTGGCGCCGGCTTGGCGCAGCTCTTTGATAGAGTCGGCTGTGAATTTTTGCATCCGTGGGCTTTCAGAGTGCTGCTCACCCAGCATCAATACTCGATTTTTTCTGAGTGCGTCGCTAAAGTGCTTGGCTGGGTCTTCAGCCGCCCCTTTCAGTTCATCGAGCAGAGGTTTGTCTGCTTTCTTTTGCTTCTCTGTTTGAGCCGCTTGCCATTTCTTGTAGGCTTCGAGATTTTGGCTGGGTGAGTTATCTTTGGTCTGGGGATTCTCATTGATGAATCTGCCTGCGCTGGGTCCACCGCGCTCGAGCTCGATGAAAGCTTGGCGTTCCGCCGGTGTTTTTAGGGCTTTCATGAGGGCGGGATTGTTCATCTGCTCAAGGCTCAAGCCTTTACTGTAACCGTCTGCTTTGAGCGCCTTGTCTATGCCTTGGACTTCTTCCAGCTTACCCGGTTTCATCAAGGCAGCAAGATTATTGAGCTTGCGATTTTGCCCCTCAAAGGTGGTATCGGCCCCGTTTACCTGCAGTTCTGGTGCGTATCTTTCGGTTTTGCCGCGCATCTGTTCTAGCGCCGTAAGAGTCTCTTGCACCCGCGCTTGTCCAAATTTGCCGATCATTTCTTTGAGAGCGTTGCTTCTGTAGGCGTCTGGCGCCACCATGCCGCCTAGTGGCGGTTCAACCACGGTGCCATCACCGGTCAGACCAAAGAAGCGCTTTTCAAACTGCGGGTCTTTCTCAAACATTGCGCCGAGGTTTGGCAGTTTATCTTTGTCTACCCCTAAGCTAAACTCACCTTTTCTTTTTTGCGGCAGATCGCCTGCGCTAAAGGCGCTTTGGGCTAGGAAGACGCGCGCCTCGTTGTTGCCGCCCTCAGCGGTCTCTAGAGGCTTTATATGCTCGCTTTCAGAGGGCTTCGCCTTAGTCATCTCTATCCAACTAACAAACAAAAAACAAAACTTCGGGTAAATTTACCGAGCTTTCGCACAGTATTATGTACCCGAAGTCTTGTCTTCTCTCTTGCGTCTTTCTCGAAAAGCTTGTTAGTTCTGTGTTTTGGCAGAGCGGCTCTTTTGATTTTGAGTGCTGCTGTTCGCTTGCATGCGTTTGCCGAAGCCTCCGCCGAATTCAGCCCGGTTCATCGAGCTTTTCAGGCTTTGGCGTTGCTCTGGGGTGAGAATTTCGGCGGTCTTGACCATGCTTTCGCGCATGCTCTCATCGAGGGCTTGCTTTTGCGCCGCTATCTCGCCGCGCAGGCGCTTCAGCTCACCTTGGTCAAGCCTTGAGCCGACAAGGGCAGAGCGAAAGTCTCTTTCGAGCGATTGCAGTTTCAGGTGCATGGGGGCAGTCTGGTCTTGGGTCTGGCTCCTTAGAGCAGAAATCTTTTCCATTTGGGCATCGGTCAAGTCCAGCTCGGCGAGCGGGAGTCCCATGCCGCCACCCATATGTCCTCCCATAGGTCCTCCCATATGTCCGCCCATGGGTCCGCCTGAGGGACCGCCGCCGGGTCCGCGCATACGGTTGCCCATAGAGCTGCCCATAGCACTTCCCATGGCTGAGCCCATAGCGCCTCTGGGTCCGGCGCCGCTTCTGGCTGCTCCGAATTGACCACTAGAAGATGGTCCAAAGCCCTCTTGCTGTCCAAAGCCGCCACCACCGGGAGGTCCAAAACCGCCGCCACCGGGAGGTCCAAAGCCGCCGCCACCGGGAGGTCCAAAGCCGCCGCCGCCGGGATGTCCAAAGCCGCCACCACCGGGCGGTCCAAAGCCGCCGCCACCCCCGGGAGGAGGCGGGCAGTCATCGCCGCAGCCCATTTCGCCGAGATCGATAGTCAGTGACGGGTCGCTCTGCGCCAGCGCTTTCTGGTTGTTCATATTCATACCAAGGATTCCTGAGATAGCCAAACACACTAGTAAAGTCTTGGGCATTGCACTGCTTAAGTACGTCTTTCGTTTCACTTTCCTGTCCTCTTCTGGGCTGTACTCTCATCAAACCCGAGAAATGTAAAGCAATTATTTGGGCTAGATGAAGATTGAGTTTTGAACAGATGAAGATTGAGTTTGGACAGAATTTTTCCCAGCTTCTCGCCGGGATTCTTTCCTCGCTTTTTCGTAGGCTCTTTCCCAGCTTCTTTCCCAGTTTCTTTACCAGGCTCTTGCCTTGCTTTTGTGCCTTGCTTCTCGCCCAGTTTGCTATGCCTAGTTTTAGTGCTGCCAATCTCTAGCTTCTATCGCTTCTTTGGCTTCTTTCAGACTGGCGCCTGTCTGCTCTCTATAAAGCTTTATAGCGTCAATCTTTCGCCCTTTCGCAAGCAGGTCACGCAGGCGACCGTCAAGCTCTTCTTCGATTTGCTTGAGTTCGGTCTCGCTATCGCTATCGATATCGCTATCGGCCTGCTCTTCGCCCTTTAGCGAAACCATCGACCGGAAAGACTGTCCAGCCGCGACTCGATCGATTACCTCTTTAGCCCGTTTGAGATCGGCTCCGCTTGCCGCTCTCAGCTCCTTTAGCGCTTCCAGTCGCTTGTTGTTCCTTAGCAGGGTGGCGATTTCCTCGGCTGCTTCTTTGCTGATTGTCAGCCGCTTGCCGGGCTTCATTGGCTTGAGGAGCAGGTTTTCGCTCTCGCGTCTGGCAGCTATGGTTAGATAACCCAGAATGAAAAGCATACCCAGAGAAGCTAGCCCTATACTGATTGTAAGTTCGCTGTTCATCGTTTGGCTTGAAACCTCAAGAGTTAGCTTGCGAGCGCTATTTTAAGCTTTGATCGCAATCAAGAATAATCTAGGAAATGGCATAAGGGTTTTGCCGTCGCTGCGAGGCGGCAGGGTTTGGTTGATTTCGGCGCAATAACGGGCGAGAAAGATTGCTTGCTCGGCTTGGTCGAGCGGGGCGAGAAAGGGTCTAAGACCGGTGCCCGACAGCCATTTTGCCACGCCGTTCGCGCCTTCCATGATGTGATAATAGCGGGTTTGCCAGATATCTATGTGGGCAGCCAGAGGGCGCAAGATTTCATAGTACTGTTCGGCGGTGAGCACCGGCACTTCTTGTCTTACCTGGGTGAGGTCAGCCTGCCAAAGCTTTTCAGCCTTGCCGAGGGCGGCAGTGGTGCGCATGGCTTTGTGGGTGGGCTCGTCATGGTTGATGGGCATTTGCACAGCCAGGCAGCCGCCCGGGCGCAGAGACTGAAACAATGCCGGCAGCAATGTCTGATGGTTCTCGACCCATTGCAGTGCTGCATTTGAAAAGATGAGGTCTAGTGCAGTGTCGCTCTTGAAATTGGCTATATCGCCCAAGCTAAAGGTGATGTCGGCATTTTCAGCCCGGGCTTGTTCCAGCATTTCGGGGCTGTTGTCGATGCCGCTGACCTGGGCTTGGGCATACCGCATCTTGATGATGCGGCTGCTGTTGCCCGGTCCGCAGCCCAGGTCGACAGCTTTTGCCACCTCTTTGAGGGGAATGCGCTGCGCCAGCTCGCGGGCGGGGCGGGTGCGCTCCTCCAGAAATTCGCTATAAAGACTTGAGTCCCAGTTGAACATTCGCCTCTAAATTATGTCTTTGACAAGGTATAGCGGTCTATTTTTCGACTCTTCATAGAGCTTGCCGACATATTCGCCGATGATGCCCAGACAAAGCAGCTGAATGCCCCCTAGCAGCAAAATCAAAATGACGATTGAGGTCCAACCGATAATGGCTGTGTGAAAAACATATTTGACTATGAGGGCGTAAATGCCATAAAGAAAACCGGCAAGAGCCGAAAGAATGCCGCAGAATGTAGCCAGGCGCAGGGGCACGATGGAAAAGCTGGTTAGACCTATCCACGAGAAACTAAGCATGCGGCTGAGTGGATAGTGTGTCTGCCCGGCAAAACGAGCCGAACGATCGTATTCTACCGTTGTTTGATTGAAGCCCAACCAAGCTACCATGCCGCGAATATAGCGATGCTTTTCTCTTAGAGTCTTGAGGGCGTCCACGGCGCGACGGCTCATAAGCCTGAAATCGCCCACGTCTACAGGAATTTCCACATGGGCTATTTCGCGAATGAGACGGTAATAGATTTTGGCTGTGAGCAGCTTGAATGTAGTCTCACCCTCGCGTTTGCGTCTTTTGGCGTGCACAATATCAAAGCCTTCCAGCCATTTTGCCGTCATTTCTGGAAAGAGTTCGGGCGGGTCTTGCAAGTCGCCGTCGATAACAATGACGGCATCGCCCTGGGCTAGATCGATACCGGCAGTGATGGCAATCTGGTGACCAAAGTTGCGACTGAGATCGACAATTTTGATGTGCGGGTTTTCACTTTTTTGAGCCTTGAGGTTCTCAAGAGTGCGATCTCTACTGCCGTCATTGACAAAGATTATTTCGTGGCGGAAGGGCATGCCCTCAAGCACCTGGGTTAGGCGTTTGACGCATTCGGCGGCCCCGGCCTCTTCGTTGAACATGGGCACGACAACGCTAATTAGTGGTCTGGTGTCGCTGGCGGTGTCGGTCATGCCGGGTATGTTCGTCCTATATCTCACTGGTTTTGCTTGACCGAAATATTATAGCCGTCTCAATCGTGTCGCACAGCATCAGTGTTTTCAAGATGGGCGCTTGATGTCATGCTGGTTTCGTTCGCGCTCCTCCTTACATCTATTGTCAGGTGCTCGCACCGGCGCGCTAACTGTCGGCATCTTCAAGATTTGAAAGAGTTTACAGACTTGTTAACCGCACCACTAGCGGCGCGAGGCTCCAGAAAAAGAAAACTTGTCATTATCTCAGGTTCTCGGGGATGACATAGAAGCGGCCTAATTCATAGTTTTAGGACTCATTTTCTTTCAAATCCATTGCGGAGTTCTTTTCTCTCACCGCCTCGCTCATATCTCACCTAACCAGGTCTCATCGATTCACTTTGCCCATCCAGGCAAGGCGGCTCAGAACAAACTTCTTGGCTGATTCTTTGAGTGAGAGATAAAGGCTTGTGCGAGCCAGCGCAGTTTGGAGAGCTGCGCCATGGCAGAGACTCTGCAATTTTCTTGCCACTACTTCATCCGACAAAAGCACACAGAACTTGTTGCGGATGCGCGTTCTCGCATGAGAACCCGCTAATAGAAAACGAAGGCCGAGGACCGGCTTTCTATTGAGAGTAGATCGAAAATGACTCAAGTTAATCTCTCCAAGACCGTCGGCGTCGAGGACCAGACCGTCGGTACTCCCGATCCCGCTTCCACCGGCTCTGCCGTCACCGCCAATCCCGAACCGGCTGTGCCCCCGCCGGAGAATCCCCCGCTTCTCCTGCCGGCGCCTGTCTATCCGGGTGGTTTGGACCCCGCCAAGCTCGCTCTCTTCTCTGAGCAGATGAAGCAGCTGGAAGCGGAACTGAAGAACATCTTCCCCGAGCGTGAGCACCTGGTCTCGCAGCTCGTCTTTGCCTTGCTCAGCCGCGAGCATGTGCTCGTGCACGGCGTCTTCGGCACCGGCAAGTCTGACTTGCTCAGCGCCCTCTACTCCTGCTTCGAGACCCCCACCGTCTTCTCTATTGCGCTCAACAAGTTCATGAGCGAATCGCATGTGATTGGCGTGCCCAATCCCAAGCAGATGCGCGAAGAAGGCGTGCTCAACTATCAGCGCGAGGGCGGCATCCTCGACGCTCACCTTGTCGAACTTGATGAAGTGCTCGACGCCAATGCGCCGCTTCTGCGTGTGCTCCTCGGCATTCTGAACGAGCGCACTTTCAAGCGCGGTCGCCAGATCGAGAAGGCTCTGCTGCATACCGCCGTCGCCTCCACCAACGGCGACCCGGTGGCTGTGGTCAAGTCTGCTCCCGAACTGGGCGCCGTCATCGACCGCTTCATCTTCATCGCCAAGGTCAACTATCTCGAGTCTGCCGAAAGCCGTCGGCGCATGTACGCCAAGTTCGTGAGCGACCAGCGCCCGAGCGTGCGCATCAGCTTCGACGACCTGGTGGCGGTCTCCAACCTGGTCTGCGGCACCGAAATCGCCCTCGATGCCGAGTTCCTTGCGGTCTACGACGAAGTCATTCAGGCCTATCGCAAGGCTTACGAAAAAGACCAGACCGTCAAGATCTCCGACCGGCGCGCCTGCAAGCTGATCAAGCTGGTTCGCGCCTCGGCCGCAATCAACGGTCGCAGCGAAGTCTCGTTCGAAGACCTCTATGCCGTGCGCTGGGGTCTGTGCGTCGGCAATGACCGTTCGCAGCACGAGACCTTCATGAAGGTGGCCAAGCCCATCGTCGACAAGGCTATCGAGCAGAAGAAGCAGTCCTTCGACGAGGTCTGCGTGCAGCTGCTCAAGAAGTACGAGTCCGAGATTCCCACTCTCGACGACAAGACCCCGCTCTCCAACGACGAGCTGGTGCAGCTCATTCGCCAGGTCGGCGCCCTCGACAAGCAGATTCGCGAGGTCAAGCCGCAGCTGCCGTCCAATCTGGACTACCAGAAGAAGATGCGCGAGCGCCTGTCCGCCCTCTCTGCCAAGCTCAACGACCGTCTGCTGCCGGTGAAGTGAGGTCGCTGTGTCCTGGACCGCATTTCTAATGTCTCTAGGGCTGGGAGGGCTCTGGCTCTACCTGGCCTACAAGCTCTCGCAGCTGCTGCAAAGCCTCAGCAGTAAGGGGAAGGGCAAAGGTCAAGGGAAGGGTGATGGCGACGGCGACGGTGATGGTGAGAGTGCCGCCGATAAGGCTGCTCGTGAACAGCGCGAGAAAGAAGCGCGCGAGAAACGAGCAGAACAAGAGCGGCAACAGCGCCAAGCCGAACATGCCCGCAAGGTGGCGCAGGCAGAAGACATTCTGCGTGCCAACCCGACTCTGAAAGACTATGCCGAGCATCTGGCAAAGATCAGGGACGACAAAACTCTGACCGATGCCGAGCGCGCCGAGGCTGTCGCCAAGGCGGTGCCCGCTCACATCTTGCATATCTTGCATGTGGCGGCCACCCAAAAAGACATCGATATGGACCTCGACACCAAGGTGGGCGAGACCAAGTCGATGTTCCCCACCAACGACATTCAGCCCATGCAGATTAGCGGTGTCGAGCAGATGTCTGATGTTCTGCCTGAACAGCTCATGCAAGACGACGATGTCTTCTTTGACAGGTTGGCGCAGGAAGACCTGCTGGTCATGCAACCTTACACCCGCACCGTCGAACGCAAGACTCTGCACATTCTGCTCGATGTCTCAAACTCGATGACCGAGATGATGAAGAACGGCATGCCCCGCCATAGCTGGTCTCGCGGCATCACGGTCAGTCTGCTTGCCAAAGCTGTCAACGGCGAAGCGTCTTACATGCTGCGTCTGTTTTATGGTGAACAAGGCAAGCTCATCAAAATCACCACGCCTGATGAGGCTCGCGTCTTCATCGACCAGTTGATGTCGACTGCAGCCAGCTATAACGGCACCAATATCTTGGGGGCTCTGCAAGTGGCCTGCGACGATGTGCGCAAGAACAAAGACAGCGGTGATATGGCAGACGTGCTGCTCATCACCGACGGTCAGCACCTCAACGAATATGGACAGATGACAGTCGGCAAGGTGAAAGCTTTGCTCAAAGACGACGTCAAGCTCCATGTCGCAGCCATCCACGTCGAATCGGAGGTCCTGCGCCAGTGCGCCACTTCCTATCAGATCTTCCGATGAACAGGCAGAGATAAGAACATGAAGAACCCGAAACTGAAAATCGCGCTCGTCATCATCGCCATCATCGGCACTCTCGCCGGGGCTATGATGAGCTTCTGGAGCGGCTGGCTGGTCTACAGTCTGCCTCTCAAATCGATGGACGGCGGTGCCATGACGCACCTCGCCCTCGGCATCGCTCTCATCGTCGGCGCAGCAGTCTATATGCTCAAGGACGGCGAGCGCTCCATTCCCATCGTTCTCACTTTCATCGCTCTGGCGCTCTATCTGCAGCTTGTCTTTCAAGGACAGGTGCACAAGCAGTACGACCTGCAGATGAAGCTGGAATCGGCTGCCCCGACCGCACCGGCGACGACCAAGCCCGCGCCGGTGACGCCCGACGCAGGCAAGGCGCAGACGCCGGACAAGAGCGGCGCCAAGCACTGAGCAAAGCCCTGATCAAACACTGATCAGGGCCCTGATCAAGTTGCCGCGCCAAGCTGTGAGCCCGGCGCTAAGCTGCGCTGCGAACCAAGCAGCGAGTGAAGACTAAAAACGACTATCCAATACTTCAGCTAGAAGCACTTCTACCCTTACGGGTGGTTGTGCTTCTAGCATCTTTTTCTTTTGAGAGGCGATAGACGACCGGTCTATTATAATAATGATGATATTGCTTTTGCGTCGTTTTTTGGCTTGGGCATATGGCTTTAACCTTAGTCGGTCATTGGCTTTATGATGAGATCTTTGGCGGTTAAGGTAACTGAGCGTGTCTTTAAGTCTGTCCCAGCGACTGAAAGCTTGAGCTGCGCATCAAAGTGCAAGTCTGCGTCATGCTTTCGAATATTGATGAAGTCTTGCTCGAAATACAATGGCTCTAGATATGCCACTCCATTGCGTGCTGCTCAGATCAATTTACCACTGCCGAATGCATCAGTGATTATTGCTTTGGCTCACGAATTCTAAAGTGTAAGTTTGAGAAGCTTAGTGCTTTTCAATGACTTCGAGAAACCTAGATAGTTCTTGGTGGAATTCTCTTGAACATGGGAAGTGCCGACTTGGACTTAGCGCTCGAATTTCTGATAAGGAACTCTATTTCTCATTGCCTACGATTGCTTACGATGCAGCCTAGAACTACTTTTCGTTACTTTAAAGTTGGACCGCTTTGATGTATTCTGGAAAAAGATTGTTATGAGGCTTTTATGACTACTAAGAAATCTAGCGTCGCAAAAGCAACTTCTGCCAGAAAGGTGGGAGAAGAGAAAGCTGCCAAAACTTCTGAAAAGATGTTGCTTGTGCCAGCCGCTTCAAGCTCGTCTGCCTATAACTATTATGCCAACAATGACAAGGCGCGTTCTGAAGCCGTGGCGCGGTTCTATGGTTCGGCAAAGCATGTTAGACGAAAAGCTGCTAAGTAAGTGTCATCGAGCTATCAAGATTGGTGTAGATTCACTGACTCGACTATAGGGTTGCTAGATCGCTTTGTGAAAGGCGGTTCTGTTGCATTATGCGGGCATGAAATTAATGAAGATGAGTACGACAAGAAAACGAAGCAGCGCCTTTTCGAATTCTGTGTGCCAAACAAAAAGGTAGCAGCTGAAATTCGCGACAAGTGGTCTAATGACAGGCGCGCTATGCCTAAAAGCGGACTGATTTTTCTTGATGGTTCCATACTTACTGTTTACATACGAGCAAAGACATTACCGCTCGACAATCTGCTTAAGCCTATAAAGCATCACGTTGCTATTAATGGCGAGAAAGGTCAGATCGGTTTCTTCGAACAGTATTCTTACTGCTTTTACCCAAACTCTAAGGCTGCCGACAAAATAGGCTATTTTCGTTATGATTTCCATGCAGACAGCATGGGGGATGGAGGGCTCGGGGCGCATGCTTATTTCCATTTCCACAGGCGACTCGATGAATCGTTCCGGCATGCAACAGGACCGGTTCTTGATGTGGGTGAAGTTGTTTCTGGAATTGAAAATGTTTTGTCGAGTAAAGAGCGATTGAATCGACTAAAGAAGACCTTCAACAAAGGGAATTTCGAGGAGCTTCTTATGGACTTGACAGTAGAGGGTGTGGAAGACTTCAGAAAGAAGTATTTTGCCCAAACAAAAGGTCAATGGAATAGCTTTAGACACAAGGCTACGTATGAAGCCTTCGAAGAAAAGTACTTGCTATAGATTGGAAGCCTAGTGCTTTTCAATGACTTCGAGGAACTTAGATAGTTCTTGGTGGAATTCGCCGTTGGCGCCGTAGGCGAGGTGCTTGCCTTCGGGCAGAACTACTAACTTTGCCAGCGGTCTGGCGTGCTTGCAAAGTTCTATTGATTCTTGCACTGGAATTTCAGTGTCGCGCAGTCCATGAAAAGCTAGTAGGGGAGGGTGTTCTGCTCTCACGAAAGCAAGATTGTCAATGTCGATCTTGCCAAACATCCAATCAGGATAAATTATGAGCCACGGCATCTTTCTCTTACCAACGCTGCTTAGTGAGCAATAGCCTGACTGAAAGATGAGCGCGTTCACCTGTCTTTGGGTGCTGAGGTAGCCACTAATCCCGGTGCCAAATGATTGACCGAAGGCAATAATGTTTTCGGGTTCATATCCTGCGTTTTTGAGGTAATCATAAGCTGAGAGAGCGTCAACTTTCGCTCCTTCTACGCTAATTGTGCCTTCGCTTTTGCCGAAACCTCTGTAGTCGTACATAAAGACCGAGCCGAATTGGTACAGCATGCGGGCGTGGTCTAGTTCTAAATAAACATTGTTTCCTTTACCATGGCTGAGCAAGAAGACTCTTTTGCTTTTGGGATTTCTGAGGAAGAGAGCGTGAAGCTTTAGACCGTCGCTATTGAAGTAAAGTTCATCTAGCTGAGCGCCTGGCAGACTGCCTAAATAGCCGTCAGGTAACGATCTAACCTTTTTATCTGTACTGGGGAAGATAAGAAAGTTGTACAAAGGTGAGTTGAAAGGAGAGATTAGAAAATAGAGCCCAAGCAATGAGAAGAGGCTCGCTATGATTATTTTGCTTTTGGGCGAAATAGGCACACCAACCTCATGACCGGCAAAGATTGTTTATTTATGCAAGCCGGCAATCAATAAGTTTATCAATTGTGCTGTCACTAAGCCTATGCCGATCAAAGCAGGACCTGCAGCCATAATTATCCAGGTAAACTTGCGCATGTTTGGTTTGGTCGCGTGAAGAAAAGCACCTATTGGGATGCCTAGCAACAGAGGAACGCCTGTGGCCATGCACAAGACCTCGACTCCGTTGCCAATTATGTTTAGCAGTGCTTCCAAGTTCGCAAGCTTATTAACGTTCGCCGGCATTTCTTCGATCGTTGCTGATATGCCTTTTGGTTTAATCGCGCTGTTTGCATCACTCTGGTTAGCTGCTGTTTCAGCGCTTGCGAAGCCACCGGTTTGGGCTGCTGTGGTATCAGGATGCTCGCTTTGGGCTAAAGCAGGTACCGAGCAAATCAGCAGACAAACAATAAGTGCACCCAATAGTGAATTGCCGAGTAGTCGCATGTTTTTCATTCTTGCCTTGTCATTGGTTTTTGGGCATTCTTCTTGGGTATTGTTTAAGCAAAGTTGGACGATTTGGTCATTATAGCTTGCACGACGAAAAGCGGCGCAAGCGGCTGGCAGTTTTGGATTGATTCAGTATCATTGACTTCGATTTGGTTGAATCAAGTAGTCTTTTTATTGTTTGGTTCTGAATGGAACTCTGTTTGCATGAACCTGCGTTATTCACCGGTTTTTTGGCGTGACAATCCTGATCGATGCATCGTTGAGCGAACCAAAACTCTGCTCGAATTTTCCTTGTTCGTTGGTCTTGAAGTTACCTATGGCTTCGATTCGCTTTCCACTTTCAAACTTTTCTATGCCCTTGAAATGCGGATTCAATTCTATTTTTAGTGCCTCTCTGGTATGTCCTAGCTCATAAGATTCAAGTGTAGGGTAGAGATAGAGCAAGGCGTTAGATTCGCATCCTTTTGTTCTGCTCAGATAACCGATAACTCCGACCATTTGTCCCAGGTGGTTTTTTGGGTCTCCGTAAAGCGAGAATATCGAAATTTTGCGAACTCTGCTGTAAGGATTTCGTCCTATATCGTCCCAGATGTCTGGCTGGTGACGATATTCACTTCTGATTTGGCCAAAGTTAGCATCTTCGGCTCCTCTTATCTGCCAGGCATCGGGTGCTATCTCGGCTGATAAGCTCGCAGACCCGGTATAGGTTAGGGTGGCAAGTCCAAGCACTACGCTCAATCGTTTGCTCAAGGGTTTGATTTTCAGGCTCCTGCCGTTCATCCTCATTAATCCTTCCTTCGTGAAATGGGCTTGCATTTTTTTTGCTATTTCTATGCTCTTATCGGCAATTTGACTTGATATTTGGGTTTTTGCCTTGTTTTGAATAAGGTTTCACTATCTTTATTGAAGCGTCTTCTAGCAAGCCGACAGCTTGTTCTTTGGTTGATACTTGAATGCGCTTGAAGAAACCGATTGCCTCTATTCTATTGCCGGTTGCAAATTTTTCTATTGCCCGGAAGTGCGGATTTGGGGAAATTATCAAGCTTTCTCTTGGGTACTTGAGTTCGAATGCTTCATGTGTTGGATAAATTTCCAGTGTTACCTTACCATCTTTGCTTGAGGTTTTTGAAAGGTATCCGATGACGCCGATCCAACTCTCGTCAAAGGTGGATGGGGCACCGAAGAGGGTGAGCATTGAAACTGGTTTGACCTGACCATAGGGGCTACGCATAGAGTCGCCTTCAGCTTCCACGGAGGGTTGATGTTTGTATATGTCTCGAATTCCTCCGTAGTTAATTTTCTCCGCATTCTTTATTACCCAAAACTCCGGTGGTAGCGCCGCTGATGCTGCTAAGTGCGATACGGACGTAAAGACAAAGAGACCAGCAAAATAGACGGTGATCTTTGTTTTGATGTGTTTCAATTTTCTTTTGCCTCTCGCTGGAAACCTTAAGCTTTTTTCTTATAGCACGGCTTCATTGAAAGAGCTACACGCACTGTTTCGTGCTTCGAGCACTATTTTGATTTTGCCGCAGGAAGTGCTCTGAGTCGAAAGCTTCCCCGTATACTCTGCGTTCAATGTGGAGACTTTTGAATCATCACCTTTAAACCGGGTACCCATTTCTTAGACTCGTCGGCATAGTACAGATATGCTTGGCTTGCGGTGCCTGTGTAGGTTCCTGGAACAGCTGCTACGACACTTAGCGGTATTTGTTTTTTCTCTGCCGGTGCCATCGCGCGCCAGTATAGTACGATCCTTTGACCGTCGACGTCGTAGTGAGCTATGGACCCTTTCTTGACTAGTTCCTTGAGTTGAGCGTGTCTCGGCTCAATTCCACCGGGTAACTCAATGATTGCAATCGGCATTGGTAGGGTGTTCTTTGTCAGATTCTCCATTACCACCAATACTTCGCCGGCTTGTCCCTCGGTTAGATGGTCGCTAGCCAGTTTCGTAGCCATAGAGACCTGACAGTCTTTTGAGCTTTCGGGAAGGGTGGTACTGTAATTGATACCAATTGAGTATGGCATCTTTATTCCACCGTCAAGCGCCAGTTCAATTGTGTGTTCACCAGGATTTAGTACTTCGTTCAGATTTGGTAGTTTGACTAAGTCGACATTTTCTTTGTCGAAGCTATGCCAATCTCCTATGGGCTTGCCATCACAGATGAGTCTGACTTTGCCGGATTGTCTTTCGACTGTGTTCAGATTATCGTAGGCGATAATCGCTTTGAGAGCCAGTACAGTTGATTGAGTTGAGCCGAAAGCACCGTTTTTAGAAATCTCAGCCAAGTAAGAGATGCCCCTTGCCGCGTTGTCCGCGTAGGTAGGGTCTTTGAGCCAGGCTAAGGTCGCCAACGCTGTAGCTTGTACGTGCATATTGCTGTCACAATTTCCGAGGACTGTGGCTGTGGCACCGCTAACGCTGCCGTCTTGCATTTGCAGTTTTGCCAGTTTTGTTCTCAGTTTTGCTGCCAAATCTTTTTTTTGTGAATTTGCAAAAGCATTCGCCGCCAGTGCTGTTACATAGCTGTTTTGGGTACTTTCAGTATGTTCAGCGAGCGATGCCAGCTCTTGCTTAAGATCTTCCTCCGGCTGTCCTGATTCTAGTAGTGCCCAAACAATATAGGCATCGGTGGCTTCTTTGTCGGCGCTCCACATGCCGTGCACCACAGATGTAAATCCTCCGCGGCCATCTCTTTGTTTAAGTATCCACGCTCTAGTATCTGCGATCATTCGAGCGTCTACTGGTTGTACTTGTGACATGTCGGTAAATTGCATTATGCCGTAGGCTGTTAGAGCAACATTGCCGGGATCATTTCCGTACCAGTCATAACCGCCATTGGTGCAGCGATAGGCTAGCAACTTCTTGTACGCATCCGCCAGGAGTCCTTTGGACTTTTCAATTTGGTCAAATGAGTTGCTACTGTGGCTTAGAAAATATTGTTGAGCCATCGTTAGTGGATATGAAGTCGATGAGACCTGCTCGAAGCAGCCATGCGGTTGCCGTATCAAGGCTTCTAGGGCGCTGGTCAGCTTACCGACCGGTCCTGGGTAGACCTGTGTGGATGTCTCTATGCTATTCGGCACCATGTCTTTATCTATCGAAAAACTAGCCTTTGCGATTTTACTCGGTTCGATAAGACCACCCTTCGCTTCTTGCTTTGGAAAACCTGTATGCTTGACCTTAATCGTTCTGGTGACAATGTCTTTGTAGTCATCAGCCACTACTTCTAGAGAAACTTTGTTCTCACCATCATTCGCTTGGACTAAGATAGGAACAAACGTTCTCAGCCTTTCATCAGTCTTTAGACCAGATGGAACATTCAGCGGTTCCAAGAGCTTGAAGCCCTTAGGAAGTGTTGGCTCCACTTTGAGAGACTTTATAGGTTTGCCAGAGCCATTTACGAGATTAATAGGCATTAGCACTGTGTCGCCTATTGTTACTTCTAGAGGCAATTTCATTTCAGCATAAATTGGGCGTACTGATTCTATTTCTTTATGGTTTGCACCAAGAGCCCCTTGTGCGGTGAAACCATCGGCTGCCACTCTAAATGCCGTTACACTATCATTTAATTCGAACTCAGCTGTGGCTTCACCAGTTTCGGCATCTGTGTTCAGAGCGGCATTCCAATAAATCGTATCTGTAAATTGATTTCTTTCAGACTTTTGAAGAGTCTGGCTGCCTCGGTGCGCGAATTCTCTGATGTAGATAGGTGCATTGTTGGAATCGAAATTAGTGTATCTGTATATCCATGAACTGCCTGGTTCTGGAATTATCGGTGAGCTCTTTTGTCGCCTCTCGGTCCTACCGGTTGTGTAGTAGCGCTCATCAATAACACTTGGTTCCACCTGAAACATGTTGAGGTCTCTTGGACCTTCTACTCGTCCATTTTCATTATTCTGTCCGTAGGGCGCGTGTTTTCTAACAAATGCCAGCGGCGCTACCGAAGAGTAACCCTGTGACTTGCTTGCCGCTGTAGGATTGTCCGGTGTGACAACTAGGTCTCTAAAATCTAGCCCATATCCCGTTGACTGGCTTGTGTCTGTTGGCAATTCACCGAGTCTTCCTGCCAACTTCGCGGAATGCTGAAGTCTTACCTCTTCTAAACAAAGTGATGTTCTTGCCTTGTCCCCAAATTTATTCAAGAAAGATCTCAGGTCCTGAAGCGCAAAACGCCTCCATCCTTGAGTTCCTAGCAGTAAGTCTGTGGCAAGCGATGCTTTCGGATTCGCCGCATCGAAGTAAATATGTGCATCTGCTAGGTCTTGTACTTCCGGCTCAAGGAAGAACATAACAGGCAAAGCCGGTGCTTGGGCACGTTTTTCAACCAGCTGAATCGTGCTTTCGTCGGTAATACTGATACCAAGACTGGCAGCAACAGGTTTCCCCTTCGAGTCTGTGGCTTTGAACGTTATCTTTGCTTTGTCTCCAGGAGCGTACTTCTCTTTGTCAGGTTTAATATCGATTTTGATGTTGTTTGATGGTTCTTTGAAGACTAATCGTTCTGCCAGGGGTTTATTATTACTGTCATATACTGTAACGGTCAGCACCCCGTCGGCGCTGCGACCAGCCGGTAGCACAACAGCTTGTGATGGGATTGTGCTTTTCCCAGAGTCCGGCGCTGTTGGCAGGAATAAATCAGTTGCTATTAGCTCTCTTTCTTTCTTTGAGAGCGTTACTCTTACAGCTCCTTCTGTAGACCCGACTTTGACAACAACGGCTTCGTTTGCCTTGTAAGTATCTTTGTCTGCTCTAATGACTGCACCCTTCGGTTTAACTGCTGGGAGTTCATAGAGCTTCTCAAAACCTGCGGGTTTGGTAATCTTTAGGAAGTATTTTTTGTCTGATTCTGGGACAAATTCAAAACGTCCACGCCCCTCATGTTCGGTACGGAAGCTTGCTACAGCTGTTTCGCTTCCTTCTGAGAGTATTGAGCCTTCTAGGTCGGCAGGCTTGCCATTGGTTTGCAGTGCTTGCAAATAGACTCTGTTCTTCAAGTTTGCAACAAGGTCACCGCCTTCAGGATAGATTTGTAGGTCTACAAATTTCACAAGTATTGGAATAGTCTTGCATGCCGACTCTACGACGCCACCGTCGGCAATAGTTAACGAGAGTGTGCCGTCACCGCGTTCAATCTTTTGGGGTAAATTGAGGCTAACAGTGCATTTGCCCGCTGCATCAACGAATGATGATTCGCCTGTGATTGTCTTGCCGTCTACAATACCGCTTACTGTAACTCTGGCATCTTTGGGAAATCCTCCTTCTGCCCTTTGCACCTCAAGTGTCGCGGTGACTTTCTCTCCCGGTCCATAGCCATCTCTGGCAAAAACAATTTGTGAATTTAGTCTAGGTGCTCTATAGGCTCGCACATCAAATTTACGAGTAGCCGATGGATAGCCGCTTGGATAAACCACAGTGGCCGTGTACTCACCGCCGGGCGCGTTAGTTGGAACAGACCATCCGTAAGTCAAGATGCTTCCGGATATTTTGCTGGCAACGCGGGTTATCATCTCTCCCAGTGGTCCTTTGATAATTACTATTCCAGACTGAGCAAGTTGGGGTGGATTATTCATTGGTTGGTGGTCGCTGGCACGCAGCAAGACCCCTCTTAGAAAGAAATTCTCTCCTTGTCGATATATCTGTTTGTCACAGCTTAAGCAGGTTAAAAACGTGTCGTTGCTGTTGGCTATTAGCGGTGCAGGTTGGATTACTTTTGGCTGTGGTTGGGTTGCAGTTGCTGCTTGCGGCTCTTTCTCGTTTGCTTTTGTTTTCTTAGAAGAGCTATTTGACAGGGGCGACGGTTTACTATTGCGCATTGAGTTTTGCGACTTTGTTTGACTTTGCTGTTGATTTATCTTTGTCGTGTTTTCTTTGTTTACAGCCCCTGCGAGACTCAAGTTTGACAAGACTAAGGCGCTAAGAAGTGGAACGAGGCGATGCCTGAGGCTATATCGACCCTGAGAAGGCACCTGCGCCATTTTGAATACCTCGTGACGAAATTTTGCAGGCACTAAGGTGCAGATTAGGCGCCTTAGTTCCCGAACCCGTGAAATTCGGAACAGTTTAACAGCTGCTTAAGCGAACAGCTAGACCCAATGATTTATTTTGTTTATCCGTAAATGGTAGTTTCCCAGATTGGTTTTTGCTGTCTTGCTTTCTGGAGTGCAATCTTTTCAATACTGAGGGATCTTGTCTTTTGCTCACTAAATTTACCAACTCAAGCATATTGATTTTTTTGTGATAGCTCGATCCGCCTTTCTACCTACTTCTGAACCAGCCGAGTAAACTAAAACTCTGTCATTCTTTCCACTGTTCCTCTTTTATCACGTCGTTCAGATTACTTCTGTTTCGGTAATGTTAGAGCGTACGCCGCTGCTATAATTCCTTTTCAAATTTGCTTAGGCTGTGCGCGGAGATACCTAGATGGCGAGTAATTCTTTTGATTCGGTCGGTGCCGATAAAGGTTCTTCGGTTAGTCTATCCTCCGCTTCCAAAGCTTCACCTCTTTCATCGGGAGTCTCTGGTCTGTCCATGTGGGGCGGCAGTTTCCTGATGCTTTTACCCGGTGGTCTGATCGTCACATATATTGGTGAGATTATTGCTGGTACCACCAGGCACGGAGTTCCTTCGCAATTAGGTTTAATCGTCTTTCTTGCTGGTCTAGTTTTTCTCGGTTTTCGTATGGTTTCTGGTCAGCTGAAGGAGCGTAGGGCTGTGAAGGAACTACAGGAAGAGCAGGCGATTTTGAATCGTGCTAAGACTAAGTCTGGAGTTCTCACTGTGTCGGAAGCGGCTTTGGATTGTCGACTCAGTATCTTGGATGCCAAACAGGCATTCGAAAGGCTTTCTAGACTGAGCGTGTGCCAAGTGGATGTTACTGAGCTGGGTGAGCTTTGTTACCGCTTTCCTAGCTTTGAAAACCCTTCGGCACCAGCCGAGACATTGATGCCCGGCTTCAAGCTGGAAGTGACTGAGAAAGACCCGGCGTAAGCGGCATGAATGCCTGCGATAGGCTAATGCTAAACAAAAGCTAATAAAAGCCAATTGCCTCTTGGCAACGTATTAGGATGTTCATATTCTTCACCCCCAAATAACTTAGTACCAGAGGTTCGTTTAATGTCTGCCACGGCAAAGCTTTGTTTGCGCTGCAAACAGAAGGATATTACTGACTTTAGCACTTGTAGATACTGTGGAACTGCATACAAAGTTTCAGAGGCAATTCATCAGAGAAATGTCGAGACTGTAAGAAGTACAGACTGGAAGATGGTGCTCATTTGTTTGTTTTGGCTGATACCGGTTGCATGGCAGTTTGTTAGCACAAGACCTTGGTTTAACTCTGCCACCGCCACTGCCACCATTCAATCAATTGAGTATATGGCTAGACCTAGATCATATGGCTATCGTCGCAATCGAAGCCTGGTTGATAGCGTTTCTATTAAGTATCAGTATGCTTCAAAGAATGGTGAGACAAGAGAGAGATACATGCAGACACCGCTTCTTCCCATTAAGGCAATACCGGTGGAGGTATTCGGTATAAAGGAAAATAGCTCGGTGACTGTTTACTATGACCCCAATGGATCAGGTCAATCTGTGTGCCCGCAAATTGGCGATGGTCTTACCCTGCTATTGGCTGTTGAATATGGAATCTCGATTTTTCTTGTCGGTTTGGTGATGTCAGCCTTCGAGGGGATGACTGCTATGAATACCAGTGAGTCTGTGCCCTTTGCCAAGCGCTATGGCAGTGTTGTTGCTACCGGCGGGCTATTCTTCGCACTCTTTGTCATACCAACAGTATGGCAGCTGTTTTCTCCGTAGTGAAGCAGAAGGCTATTGCAAAACTCAGACAAACATTTGCTGAAATGAGCTGGTTGGTTTCCATGTTGGGATGTTGCTTGGCTTGGGTGATGGCAGGAGTTTCTTGAGTTTCCTTGAAATTCAGAGCACGACATCTCTAGAGGCTGCACAAAGCAGAGTGGAAGCGGCTTAAGCAGATCAGAGGAGAACTACCTGTATAATCATGCAACAAGCAGAAAATGTTTTGGAGAGATTCATGAAGGTAGCATCGAGAAGAAACACGCGGTTGTTCTATGTTTGGACACTGTTGTGTATGCTTTCTTGCCATTCAGAACCAGCTTCAGGATTCGATCAGAATGATGAGATTGCTAAATCCAAGGAAGAATCAACTTTCGAACATCCTATTCTCGGCGCAAGCTTTCATGCCGACTTAAGTCAGAGTGAATTGAGCAATGAAATCTGCAAAAGAATGAATGTTCCGCATCTTCGTAGCAACGAACACGTCAAATTTGAAAGTAATCCGAAGAATATTGAAATTGAGAAAGTTTTTGTGAAGCTTCTCGTTGATAGATGCCGAGGAAAGTCACAGGTACAACTTAGGGAGATGCTGGGAAATCCATCAATTGTAAGTGGTTGTGGTGATATTGACCTTGGACCGAATACTCCCAAATCCTACTGGGTATATTTTATTGGGTATCAAAGATTCCCTTTGTTTATAGGATTTACGGACAGCGTTTGTTCGTTTGTTCAATTCTCCGAGAATACCTTTCTAAGAAACATTCCTCTAAAGCGTAGATTCTATTCGATGCTTAATACTGCCCGTGGTGAAACCAGAGAGACCCTAATTAGGCGCTTTGGAGAGCCCTTTAGAGATTTGAACAATATCTTTAATAGTGGAATAACACACGAGGTAGAGATTAAGGGAGATCCGAGAACTATTGATATACCTGCCTACACTTGCTTTTACATAGAGTTCAGATTCAAAAACAATATCTGTACAGGCACTAGGACCAGTGTTCTTGCACACTAAAGGTGCTGGAAAGGGGAGTGCTATCTGGTTTATGGAAAGCGAATCCCTTATCTAATGTGGAATTTTGTCACTGGCTGTCAGGGTTTAAGCCGCGGTGATGAGACAATAGTTCTTTCATTCGTGCAGCCAAGTTGGTGTAGATTGAGATGGTATCAAAAGAGCGGAAGCACCCGCATTCGTTGGACAAAGAGCGAGAATTGTCCTAATCAAATTGCGTGAGTAACTCGGCTCGCCTATACTGATTAATGGCTATCGAGGAGATTGTAAGAACTTGATCCCTATCAATAAGCATGCAAAGGTTCTATTTCTGGCGGTTTGCTGCCTGCAGCTATCTAGCTGTATGAGCCTTTTAGAAGAACGAATTGGCTTTATTGATAGTAATTTTCTTGAGAAATTGCCCAGCGAGAGGGATGAACAGCACTTTAGGATAGAGATACTTAGAGGCTTCTCTGATGGCGTGGCGTGGGGAACCAGAAGCGACGGGCAATTTGTTCTACTTGATCATAATGGTATAACCAAAAGTTTTACAGGAATTAAGGCTGAGCGTGTTTCTGACTTTTCAGAGGGTGTTGCAGCGGTTGGAATTAACTCGATTACAGAAGATGGGGCAGTTGTAAAATTAGGATTTGTAGACAAAGATTTGAATTGGCGAATACCACCTAGATTTACCGATTGCAAAAACTTTGCGGAGGGTGTTGCAGCAGTCAAGATAGACGATGCTTGGGGATTCATTGATAGAAATGGGAAGGTTGTAATCGGTCCGCGCTTCCAATCAGCAAGTATTTTCTCTGAGGGTTTGTGCGAAGTAAGCATCTCAACTGATAAAGGCATAAAATCAGGGTTTATTGATCACTCTGGAAATTTTGAGATTGCCCCCAAGTTTGAGAGGCTGTACGCGCATCTAGAGAAGAAGGCAAATCTTGAAAATGGCGAGCTAGTAAGCGATGGACTGGAAGTGACAATGTACGGTCGACCGTTGATAGAATACCTACCAGCGTTTTCTGTCTTCAAGTCTGGTATAGCGCCTGTTTCTGTAAGAGGAAGAATCGGATTTATTGACCACTCTGGAAAATTTGTGATAGAGCCAAAGTATGTTTATGCAAGTAGCTTTAGTGAAGGATTGGCAATCGTATCCAACGATGCTAAGCAGAAGTTCGGATTTATCGATAACAAGGGGAAAGTTGCTATTCCAGAAAAGTTTCGATTTGTGCTTCCATTCAAGAGTGGTTTGGCGTGCGGGATAGTCGGCTCTCAAATTACGAGCAAGTTTTCATACTTTAATCGCGATGGTGTTAAGCAAGGTGCCTTTAGTTCTTATTGTTCTGGAAGTTTCTCTGAGGGATTGGCTCCCTTTGGTCTGGGCACTTTGAACCCTCCTGGATGGAACAGGAAAGAGCCTATGTCCTTTTCTATGTAGGAGCTTGCTAGCGTGATGGCCGGCACCATGGGCAGATAGATTTATTCAGATTTATAAGTTAGAGCAAGGAACCTAACACGTTGATTGATCTTGCTGATTCTGTATGCGGGCAACTGTTTTTGGGTGCTGGGAAGAAGCTTCCAAAGGTGCTTCGTTCTGGTTTGCGTTGGAGTAGCCAAGCGATCATCGAAGAAGCAACTCTAGTAGAATTCTTGAATTAATTGAGTATTTGAGGTCATCATGTCACTTTCGAGAATTAAAGAAGCGGTCGCCAACAAAAAGATGATTTGTCAAAAGTGCAATAGGCCGGTTCAGAAATTTGAAAAATACGCAGAGACCATCGATGCTGTTCGCGATGGATTCAACATTCAAGAAATCGAATCTCACGCGACGCGCGTGACACTCATTTGCAACAACGACGGCTGCGATTGGAAAGAACGCACCGAATACTGGGATAACTACATCGTAGATTAGTCTTTACCTTATAGCCGCTCTTTCACCGTTGGCAAAGGTCTGCTATGCAGAGCGTTTTTGGTTTTGTGTCCGGTCGAGTGGCGACTAAACACCAAACCTTGACCTATTTATTCTCGCTGCGCCTTGGTGCCGTGTTGTAGGATTGATTTATGTCGACCAGGCCCTCGGTAAATCTGTATTGTCTACTCGCACGGGAGTCGCCGGTGGCGGTCGTATTGCGGCGAGGACCGGCTCGGCGTGTGCAGCTGCTTCGCTGGGATTTGCAGACTGATTGTTTCCAGAAGGGGCAATGGCTTAAAGGGCGGGTTTACGAGCGCTATTGCGACTTATCGCCGTCTGGGCGCTATCTTGTTTACTGGGCTGGCAATCACAAGGCTCCTTATTACCATTGGACGGCATTAAGCAGACCTCCTTATTTGACGGCGCTTTCGTTATGGCCAACTCACGGTGGTTATGGCGGTGGTCTCTTTGTTAGCGAGAAGCGCTTGCTTCTGTCTTTTCTTTCGAAGCGCGTTGCCAAAGAAAAAAACTTACCCGATGGCTTTGAGATTGAGCAATGGATGGGCGAATATGGCGGCGCTTATGGGCATATCACCGAAAACCGTCTGTTGCGTGATGGCTGGCACCATGAGCAGATCGGTTTATTCAGATCGAGTAAGGACAGAGAGGTGGTTGCTGGGCCGGTCAGAGAGAACTCTTTTCGCATTCTTGGTTCAGACCTTGAGTTTTCTGACGCGGGTGAGCAGCCGGGTCAACTCGAGTATCGGAAAGTTAGGAAGGGCAAGATTCTTAATCCATTCGACCCTATAGATATTTGGCGTAAAAAGCGTGGTCGTCACCTCTTGGAGATGCGTATGCCTGGTTTGCACGAGGTCGGAGGTCCCGCCTATCCAACGGGGTATCGACTTATCTGTGCTGAGACCGGAGGTGTTATTTGGGATTTTGGCCGTACAGACTGGGCTGACTGGGACGCCAATGGTGACTTGCTTTATGCTCAAGCTGGCTGCATTTTTAGGGTTCATTCTGATAAGTTGGACAGCAAGGAACCGAACAAGTTGATTGATCTTACGGATGCCGAGTTTGAGCCAATAGAGGCCCCGAGTGAGTTTCAGCGGTGGTGATCGGTGCGGCTACTCTGCCGAGTTGTTAAAAAGAAAGAGATAGCCACTTTGCTAAGCGGCTATCTCTTTCTTTATGAGCGTACTGACCTACTCGCGTAGATCAATTCCGAGCTATTCTCCTTGACCTAGTGAGTATGAACGTTCGCCGTCAAAAGTGCACAGATTCTCGGTCTTGATGAAGTCAAATCCTGCTTCTGAGATTCGCTTGAGCAGCGCGATGATATCGTCATGACTGATTGCTTTTAGCGATGGCGATACATAACGGCATCTCCAGTGGTCTACGCAGAATGTTTCAGGAAAGCCGTCCGGCCAAACTTTGACGCCTCTGTTTGTAATCATCTTCAGCTTAAGATTTTCGGCACCCAATTTGGACAGTTTCTCGCCGAGAGATTGCACATCAGTATCACTCAAGTGCAAGAAGACGTCCACGCCGATTGTCTCTTTTGCTCCTTTTGTGGACTTCTTAACGTTTGACTTTTGTTCTGCTTTAGACTTGTCTGCCTTCTCATATTTAGCCGGCTTGAGAACGGCAGGCAATTGCCCCAGCCTATCGATCACGGCGTCGGCAAATTCTTTTGTGCCAACTTTTTGCTTGCTCACGCCTTCAACGAAAATGTCATAGGTGTGAACACCGTCTTCGATTGTTTTGAGCCAGGCATTGTGCACTCTTTCTGCGATTTCTGGCTGTTCAATATGCACCAGCATCATAACGGCGCCAAGCAAAAGACCAGAAGGATTAGCGAGATTTTGACCGGCGCGGCGCGGTGCCGAACCGTGAATCGCTTCAAACATGGCGCAATGATCGCCTATGTTTGCCGAACCTGCCAAGCCGACTGAGCCGGCTATTTGGGCTGCCACATCAGAAAGTATATCGCCATAGAGATTTGGCATGACGATTACATCAAAAGCCTCAGGCGTGTCTGCTAGTTTTGCTGCGCCGATGTCTACGATCCAGTGCTCATTTTCAATGTCTGGATACTCAGCCGCTATTTCGTCAAAAACTTGGTGAAATAGACCATCCGTAAGTTTCATAATATTGTCTTTGGTGAAACAAGTTACTTTCTTGCGGTTGTTCAAGCGAGCGTATTCAAAAGCGTGTCTGATGATCTTTTCAGTGCCGGGTCTAGTTATAAGTTTGAGGCACTGATAGACATCATCGGTCTGGCGGTGCTCGATACCGGCATACAGGTCTTCTTCATTCTCGCGAACGATTACAACGTCCATTTTCGGATGTTTCGTGTCTACAAATGGCGCCAAAGACATGCAGGGTCTGACATTGGCAAAGAGTCCCAGAGTCTTACGGGTGGTGACATTTAGGCTTTTAAACCCACCGCCCTGAGGGGTTGTGATCGGCGCTTTCAAAAACACTTTGGTACGTCTTAGCGACTCCCAAGACTCGGCAGCTATTCCAGAACTTATTCCCTTCAGATAGACCTTTTCGCCAATTTCAATCTCTTCAATGTCGAGCTTTGCACCAGCAGCCTTCAATATTCTCAGTGTGGCATCCATGATTTCGGGACCGATGCCATCGCCTCGTGCCACCGTGATTGGAACCGCCTTATCTAGGGTGGGGGTGATCGTGCTCTGTTGTTTTTCGGTCATTACCTTTCTCCTTTTAATAGGTAAGCTCTTACACAGAAAAGTTAAGATGGGTCGTTGTATTCGGCAGGCAGATCGATGCCTTTGATAGAGCGTCTCAATTCGGCGTAGTCGCTTATTCGCCGGTTTGTTGATTTGGTCGAGTCGGTCAGAACTAGCAAGACATCTGCGCTTCTGCTAGATGCTACGCAGCCATGGATAACTTCTGCGCGGGACGGCAAATCTGGCAATTGGACGAGACAGTCTATTGCCTTGAACTCGTCGTCATCTAGTTCGATGTCAGTAAGCAGAATTAATCTGCCCTTGTCGCAAACGAATTTTCTCGACCAGCGCTGTATTTCTGCTAGTGAGGCTCGCAACGATTCTGTTTTGGCAAAGACAATGAAAGGTTGGCTGGGAAATTCAGTTTCGACAATGCTCAGGCCAAGGTCGTTGGCGTATCTTGCCAGGGAAGGTTCGTCTAACCTTTCTGCCGCCATATTCTTCCTCCTCGTAATCATGCGAAGCCTGTTTACGAAACAAGTGATTTAAGATTCCTGCTTGGAACATATTGTTTCATACTTTTGCGCATATGCATAGTTGCAAGAATATGCAAATGTGAAAGTCTGTTTAGAACTTCCGGCGGGTAAGATTCTGCTTGTTTTGGGGCTCGGGCGCAGCCTTCCAGCTGGTTTGGCAACCGAAAGATGCCAGCATGGCTCTGGCTATTACCGGGGCTTGGCAACCCGGTTTCTATTATTAAATTCGATAACCCCAACCTTTTAGAAAGAGGCGGAAGCTTTGGTAGTTTTGAAAGCTGGTGCTTTGGATTATGGCTCACCGCTTGAATTGTGTAAGTCTAATTTTGGCGGGCGCTATTGATAGTATCCAGCTAGCGCAGCTGTCAAAGCCAGCTTGCTAGCTGTTTTATTCCCTGTGCAATGTGACCTTGCCGTTAAATATTTGAATGGCGCTGCCGGTAGTGGCATGTTTGATGCTTTGACGTGGCGAGTTTTATAAATATGCGCTTGCAAAATCTTCTTTTAGGAGGGTCCTACTTCTTGAGGGGCTTGCGTCGAATAGGAGAAATGAGAGATTTTAAGGCTTATCACCTTGCCTTGTCCAAATCTAACTTCCAAAAGAACCAGCTTGCGCTCGTTCGTTTTTTTGTCAAAGTCAGTCGATATGATAAAGTCGACTTTGCTTTCGTTTTGGTATGTGGCTGGTACGTTGAGCAGCTGGCAAGCTTCCGCCTTGTCTGCAGAGGCGAGAACTTGTAGATTGTTGCTTGTCCATTTCCATCTTTCGCTATTGTTCTTTCCCTTAATGTAGAGTGGGCTTTCGTTGCCTTTCTTGCTTACTGTATCGCTTGCGAAAGTGGAAGAGGTGCCAAGGCAGAAAATGGCAAAGGCGCTAGTGAAAGAAAGCAGTTGGTTGTTCATGAAGTCAGTCCTGGTAGTCGAAGTGAAGGCATCGTGAGAGTGTGGCTGAGAGTCAGATTGGCGGCATTTACAGGCTATAAGAAGATGTCAGATAGTCGTTGACCAATGCGTATCCATCGGAAAATGGGTGAGCCATGCAGAATGTTTTTGAGCCAACCTGCTTGCCTGATCTGTCAATGTAAAAGTAGTCTTTGGATTTTTTGAAGACCAGAGCGCGTCCTTCGGAGAAACTAGTCGCATAGTCGAACTGCTTTCCAGCAAAGAGTTCGTTGCCGGATTTGTCAATGTAAACGAACTTGCCTGGTTGTTTTGCCACGACTGCAACACCTTCAGAAAAGGGGGCAGCAATCAAGAATTGGGGTTGAATTACAACATTACCGCTCTCATCCAAATAACCCCATTTTTCGCCAATGAATGCTGGCAGCAATTTTTCTGAGAACTCAAGGCACTGCAACTTTAGGTCGCAATTGTGATTAGTTACACTATCCAGTTCGTTGTATATCTTTCTATCACTAAAGTCTTTGGAAAGTTTACCTTCGGCGAGATTAAACCTGGTAGCACCGGTAGTATCAATGAACTTCCAAGCCGATTTAGACTCAGCCACCGCAGCTAGACCGCCTGAGAATCGTCGCACTTTTTCATAGATATTTGGAATGACGAGCTCTCCATGCTCATCAATGAATCCCCATTTTCCGTCTCGGCGAACAGCTGCTAAGCCTTCTGAAAAGGGCGCGGCATTCTCATATTGAGGACTAATTCTGGTTTTGCCTTCCTTTTCGACAAAACCCCACTTATCATTCAAGCGAACAGCGGCAAGTCCACATGAGAAGTGGCGTGTTTCTTGAAAGCTCGGAGCGACTACATACTTGCCGTTTAGATCAACAAAACCCCATTCGCCATTTTTTCTAGCCTCGGCGAGACCTTCGGAGAAGTCTTTGCAGTCCTCAAACTCAACATTCATAAGCTTTCCCGCTTTATTGAGATAGGTGCGTGATCCGAATCTAGGGTGACCGAATCGGACCCAACCACAGGAAAATTTTGAGGTGGAAACCGGGTTGTCTTTAAAGTCTGTTCCAAATTCGAAGCCGATAGCCCAGTTGCCAGCCGTGTTAATAAATCCATATGATTCTTTCTCATATAGACTCTGCAAACACCAATAAACTAACAGCCAGGCTAGCCCCAAGATTGCAATGCGGTGCAGCGCTGCTGCTGATTTGCTTTTACTGAAATGGCAATATTGCATGCTTTACGAGCTCGAGTAGCGGACTCTGCGCCGCAAACGTCATACTATCATATTAGCTGTCACCACCCTCTCCAAACCGTGGAACTTCTTGTGCTAAGCTGAGTGTTTCAGGTGTTGGAAAAACCGCTAGCATGGCAAGAAGATCTTTGGTGCGCAAAAGAAGCACCAACCAACCCTAGTACTTCCATACCAGCAAAAAATGGGTGGATACTACTCAATCCCCCCTTCGTTTATGATCGGAAGCTACTCTCTATTGCTTATTTCGGTATTCAACCCTGTTGGCTAGACGATAGAGACAAGCGAGAATATTGCAACCTGCCACTCAAAGATCTGTATGGTCAATTTAGAAAAGCTCTGATCAAAAATACAGTGTTCGGAAAAGTTTCTATTCGGAAAGCGCAAAATATCTGAGACAATGCTATTCATGTTCATGTTCATGGGGAGCGCATGCATTGCCAGATAGGCCGGTAGGATCAACTGGTCCGTACAGGTCGATCATTCAGGTATTCAGGTGGGTGGAACCGATTCAACAGAAGTCTCATGAGAAAAAATAATTGCGGATCTAAAACAGCACTTGTTGTGGGTGCAGTATTCACCTTTCTGGGTTTCATCTGGCCGGGATGGTTGTGGGTGTTGAGCACACCTGGTGACGTTGAGATGATGACCATGGCGGTGATGACTGCTGTGGGTGTCATCGGGTTGGTTGTTTTCGGTGTAGGAGTCTTGGGTTTCGTGAAGCAAAGGCGAAGTGAGAAAGGCGAGATCGAAGGCGGCGGGATACCCCAAAAGAGGATGCCGGCGGAAGGAGAGTCTGGAAAGCCGCGCCAGTAGGCAATCGAAACCGTCATCGCAAGCACACGGTTGTCTAAGCCGCGCGCGTGCGAGAGTATTAAACAATCAAGACAGTAGAAAGTTCTTTCTGTAGGATCTCGCGCTCGAGATAGATTTGCACTGTATAGCTCATTAGATTGAGTTTCCTTAGAAATAGTGGACCTTTGACAGGCAAGCCATCGTTTCATTTGAAGACCGGCAACCTGTTGGCGCAGTCTCGGCCTCCAAATGAAGCGATGGCTGCGCAGCAATCTGATATCATTTTAGCGAATTGCTGTCAATGTTAGAGAGCGCTGCCGTGATTGCTTCCGCTTGCTGAACAGGCTCCAGCTCTGCTCTGCTGTTGAAAAGGTTGAAAGCTTTGAGAAAACGAAATCTTCTAACCTCCTTGACTTTAGCTGTCTCTGCGGGTCTAGCCGTCTGTCTTTTTGTGCCGCGAGTGCGAGACAAGGTTTTTACTACCTGTCTCTGGCCCTGGTCTTTGCCTTGGGATACAACAGAGAATGAGCTGGCGCTGCTGAAGGAATTGTGCGAACCCGGAGATGTTCTTCTCGAATCTAACTTGCATGCATGGCAGTGGATAGTCTTGTCGCTCTTTGGGACGGGCACGGCTTGGGTTCATGCGGCCTTAGTAGATGGCAATAGAAGCTTGCTGACTGTTCATAAGAAAGCCATTGAGGCTGATTGGAGTCTCTATAGAGAATGGCGCAGCACAAGGTTGGCATTGATTCGTCCACCATACAAAGATGAAAGAAGCAGGGAGGCAGCAATCCACTTTGCCCGGCAAAGGCTGGGCACTCCATATGACCCTTCCTTTCAATCGCATTCAGGTAATTGTAATGGCTTGGTGGCTGAAGCCCTCAAATGCGCTGGTATTGCCGTGACATCTCGCAAATGCTGGGGGCGTGAACTTTATGCACCTGACTGTTTCTTAGAGATACCAGCGGCGCAGCTGGTTTGGACCAGTGACCGCGACCGTCGAAAGACTCGCTAACACCATGAAATCATGTGAAGATTCACTGATTGTCCTCGTCGTCACTGCCATTAAATATGGTGGCTCATCATCATTGCTCATATACTGGGCGCGACCGATATCTCCATTGAGCTCTATTTGTAATTTCTCTGAACTGCTATAATTAACCGGATTTTCTTACCAAACCGGCGGCACCTAGAGCGTTTTTACAGAGAAGTTTCGAGTCAGAGCTGATAACAACAGATGTCACTGAAAATCTCGCAGAAATTCCTTATCGCAGTCTCTGTGCCTGTTATTTTTGAGTTGGCTTTAGTTGGAACTCTCGTATCGCTATTGGGGCAAGCCGACGAGGCGCGTCGCAAAGAGCAAGAAGCGCGTGAGATGGCGAACAGAACTTAT
Source organism: Obscuribacter phosphatis (SeqCode) (assembly GCA_017303615.1). GTDB lineage: Bacteria > Cyanobacteriota > Vampirovibrionia > Obscuribacterales > Obscuribacteraceae > Obscuribacter > Obscuribacter phosphatis_A. Next base: position 101,445 of record JAFLCK010000012.1, on the reverse strand, counting down.
GCACTCATGGGTCTGCACGTCACGCGCCTCACTCAAATCGCTATCTATAAGAGCGTCGATAATGCCGAAGTGCGGGCGCAGGCAGCAATAACCGCACAGAAAATGCGTGATGAGATTGCCAAGATTCATGCTTTGGTGGCGCGAAATCCGCGTTGTAGCGCGACTTGGCAGCGGCTTGATGGTTTGGTCAAGGAAATCGGTGACGAACACGAGCAAGCTTTGCAGAAAATGCGAGGCGGGGACAAGGCTTCTGCGGCGCTTGCCTTTATGTCTATGCGGCGGCATTTTGACGAGCTCTTGCAAGCCACAGACGAACTTTCGGCTCAACAAGCTCAAATAGAAGGCGTCGATATCGCTCAGTATAGCGAGCTAATTAAGACAGTTCTCTATCTTTCAATCTTGCTTTCTGTCTTTACTGCCTTCGGCTTGGCTTATCTCTTCAACCGCGGCACCGCCAGTCGCCTTTCTGTAATCATGAAGAACACCGAGATGATCGCCGGTGGGCAGGCGCCGGTGGCTCGACTTAGTGGTGATGATGAGTTGGCTCGTATTGATGAGCTTTATCACAAAATGCATGAGTCTCTGGCAGTATTGCGCCGCAGAGAGAGAGCAATTTTAGAGAATGTCGCCGATGTGGTTTGTTCGGTTGATAAAGATCTGCGCTTTACCGACATCAATGCTGCGGCGTTCAAACAATGGGGCTTTGATGCTGAAAGCTTTTTGGGCGGGCGCTTGGTCGATTTGCTGGCACCCAATGATCGCGCTGAAGTGCATAAGAATTTGCGGCATGTAATCGAACGCGGAAAAGAAACTAATTTCGAGTGTGCCGTGCTCAAAGCAGACGGAACGCTCGCTGATACTGAGTGGTCTGTCACCTATTCGGCTGAAGAAGAGTCGCTCTATTGCGTTATTCACGATATTACCAGCCGCAAAAATCTCGAGCGCATGAAAGCCGAGTTTGTGGCTATGGTCAGCCACGAGATTCGCACACCGCTTTCGTCTATACAAATGACTCATTCGCTCATCGAAAGCGAGTTAGCTGATAGTCTCGATGATTTTATGACTAGAAGTCTTGGGGCGGCTCAAGACAATATCAATAGGCTTATGGCTCTGGTCAATAATTTGCTTGATTTAGACAAGCTTGAATCTGGTCATATTGAGCTTTTGCCTGAGAATATTGCGGCGGCGCAGATTGTTTCTACGGCTGTGAATGCTGTTGAGACGCTCTTTCTTAGCAAGAATATTGCCGTGTCGCATAATATCGATTCTAGTCTTATGGTTGTTGCTGATAAAGAGCGCATTGTGCAGGTGCTCATCAACTTGTTGGGCAATGCCGTGAAGTATTCGGCGCCGCATTCGAAAGTCTCGGTGCGGGCGCGCAAAGAAGGACGCTTTGTCAGGTTTATGGTGACGGACAGCGGTCGCGGCATTCCCGAAGACAAGTTACAGACTGTTTTTGAACGCTTCAGGCAGGTAGAGGCTTCCGACGAAAAAGTGCACAAGGGCGCGGGGCTTGGTCTGGCTATTTCTAAGGCGATAATTGAGAAGCATAACGGGAAGATAGGAGTAGATTCCACTTTGGGAGAAGGTAGTACATTTTGGTTTACTCTGCCTATCGGCTCTTGAATGTGGGATTAGCTAGACAGTTGACTTCGCCAATGAGCTCATATAGAGCTTTTATGCGATTGGTCAATTTTGCTGGTTTGCCTGTCTGTTTATTTGTCTGTTTATTCGCTGCTATGCAGCTTCTCTTGGTTGTTAATGAGTAGGCGGTGAATAGCTGTGAACTTTAGCGCGAGAGCAGAATTAAGAGCAATGGAGAGCGACTTTGGCTAAGATTCTCATTGTGGAAGATGATGTGCAGTTGGCTGAGCTGGTCATGCGCTGGTTGGGGCGCGAGGGGCACCTGGTCGAGCATGTGAAGAATGGCGGCGATGCGCTGCAGCGCTTGCGTTTCGACCCTTATGATTTGATTGTGCTTGATTGGAATTTGCCTGAAGTAGAAGGTATCGATATTTTGAAGACCTTTCGTCGCAATGGAGGCACTACCCCGGTTTTGATGTTAACCGGCAAGAAAGCCATAGAAGAGAAGCTTGAGGGCTTGGGGCAAGGGGCGGATGATTATCTGACCAAGCCCTTTGATGGTCGTGAATTGACGGCGCGAATTGCTGTTCTGCTTAGGCGACCGACTGTGCTTTTGCCGATTGATGTGCTAAAAGTAGGCGACATTGAGCTCGATGCTAAGGCTCATAAGGTGACAAGGGGCGGCAGTTTGGTCAGTCTATTGCCCAAAGAGTTCGCCTTGCTTGAATTTTTTATGCGCAATGCCGGGCAGTACTTTCCTGCTGAAAAACTGCTTGCTCATGTCTGGCCTAGTGAGAGTGATTCGACTGTTGAGGCGCTGACCAGTTGTATCAAGCGTTTGCGGCAGAAGATCGACTATTCTGGTTCTGAGTCTGTCATTAAGAATGTAAGAGGGGCGGGCTATGGGCTTTTTGTCGAGAACCAGAATAGTTGATGGGCTTGAATAGTGTGTGATTTAAACTGTCACAACGGTTCAAAGAGTCCAAACAGTCCAAAGAGCTATTTTGTAGAGTCTACTAATTCTAGGGCTGGTAGTTTTTGGGCGGCGCTGGCACCGGGGCCGGTGCGCTCAAAAGTAGGGTTGCGGCGCATGCCGGGCGGGGTGTAGCCTGTGACGGCGCCACATACAGCTTCGTCTACCCGTCTTCTGTCGCCGCCGTCGAGGCATCTTTGATAGTCGCCTCTTTGGCTTGCTTCGGCTTCAGTCTGGGTTGCTGCGGTTGCTTGGCCGCGGTAGCGGTCGTCAGCACCTATACCTGAACTGGCTGGAGCTTCTCGGCGTCTGGCGGCGGCTTGTTCTCTGCCTTGGCGGGTGGCCGATTCTTGGGGCGTGTCATAGATGTCTCTGCCGTTGAAGACTATGTCGTCAACCTGGCGCTCGCCACCGACAGTGCGAAATCTGATTTCGGCACCGCCCATGTCGCGGGTCCAGACACCAGCGGAGCTTGAACGGGCGTTTTCACTGTTGTCCCACAGTCGACGGGCAAACTGCAGTTGTTCTTCTCTGGTAAGTTCGCTGTTGACTATGCGGGTGACATTTTGTCCGGCGCTAACGGCTTCGACAGCTCTTTCTACACGATCGCTCATGATATATGCTCCGCTGGTAAGAAAATTCAAAAGGGGCGTTTCATGGCTCAAAGATAAGTTGCCCTGGTTGGCAGGAAGTTGGCAGGAAGATTAATTGTTGGCTGCGCCGTGGTATGGCTCGTCTAGACGCTAATTGGGGAGATGTTAATTTAGTAGAGTTTGTTCGGTGGGCGGTACGGGAGTCGGAAGTCTGAAAATTCCCCATAAAGTCTTGATTCTTGTCACTGTACCGGTTGTCTTCGAGATCGGTCTGGTTACCTATATAGCCGGCTTATTTGAAAAGGTTGAGCAGTCTAGAATTACCGCAGTCAAGCAGCGAGAGATGTCTAATCGGCTGTGTGCGATTATGTCTTTGCATGTGCGGCGCATCACCGAGGTTATGGTGCGCAAGCTAGCTAGCCGCGAAGACATGATGGAAACAGCCTCGGAGCGTGATATTAGAAAGAAGATTGGCGCTGAACTGGCGGTGCTGGATGCCCTGGCTCGTAGTTCTTCTGATGATGCCGTTATTTACCGTGATATGTCTGATAGTTTTCGCAAGATTGATATGCAGTTTACCGATGCCGCTGCTGCTTATGCTGCCGGACAGTCGGGGCGGGCCAGCCTTATCTGGGCGGGGGCGCAGAAAGATATAAATAGACTGCTGGCTATGACCGAGAAACTGACCACCGAGCAGCAAGAAGCACAGAGACGGTCATCTATAGAGTATGCAGAATATGATTGGCAGCTGCGCACTGCTCTCAATTTGTCGCTTGTCTTGAGTGGCGCTCTGGCTTTCGGTTTGGCGGCTTATTTTAACTTTTCCACCACTAATCGTCTAAAGAAGCTGATGAAGAATACTATCAGCCTGTCGGTGGGCAAGGCGCCTATAGAGACCGTCGCCGGGGACGATGAGCTTGGTCAAATCGACAGGCTCTTTCATAAGATGTACGGCGATCTGACGGCACTCAGGCAGAGGGAGCGGGCGCTTTTAGATAACGCTGCCGAGGCAATTATTTCGATTAATACAGACTTGAAAGTCTGCGAGTTTAACCAGGCTGCTGCCAGGTTATTCGGCGCCTGTGACGATGATGAGAGCGCAGAGGGCTTTCAGTTGAGCCATGGGCGGACGGGGCTGGGCGATGAGCGCAACCCGGGCTCAGGTGCCGGCAGTGGCGGGCTGAACAATCTCAGACTTGTTTCTTTGCTAGCCGAAGACCAATTCGATGCTGTGATCAATCGTTTTGAGGCGGCTGAGGCTGAAGATAGAGAGATTCGCTTTGAGACGCGCATTAAGACCTTGCAGGGCGACTTGGTTGATACATCTTGGTCTGTTACTTATTCTAGAGAGCAAATGTCGCTTTACTGCGTCATTCAAGATATTCGCGCCCGCAAAGAGCTTGAGCGCCTAAAAACTGATTTCGTCAATATGCTCAGTCATGATTTGCGTACGCCACTGAATGCGGTGCAAGCCTCTTTAGAGATTGCTTCATCCGAGCATTTTCAGTTGCCGTCTGAGGTCAAGGTCTATATCGATAGGGCGCAAAGTAATCTTGGCTTGTCGCTTTCGCTTATTAATCAGCTTCTAGAGATTGAGAAAATGGAGTCGGGCATTGTCAGCCTGTCTTTGGACGGTGTCAGCAGTGCCGAGATTTTCAGTAAAGCTTGTCTGGCTGTGGTTTCTCTGGCTGAAACTAAGAAGGTGTCAATTAAACGCACCGGTCAGAATCTTGATTTTGTCGGTGATGCAGACCGGTTGGTGCAGGTGATGATCAACCTGCTGGGCAATGCATTGAAGTTTAGCCCGAATGGCAGCAAAATCACCGTGCGCGATGAATTGCGTCACGATGTCGGCGGTCAAGACTGGGCACGCATAAGCATTACCGATCAGGGGCGTGGTATTCCGGCTAGTAAGCTGGGGCAGATCTTCGATCGCTTTCAGCAGGTAGAGCCGCAGGATGCTCGCGAGAGAGCGGGCAGCGGTCTGGGGCTGGCTATTTGCAAAGCAATTGTGGAAGCCCACGGCGGCCGCATCGGGGTCTCATCGAGTGAGGGCATTGGCAGCACTTTCTGGTTTGAATTGCCCCTAGATTGATTTTTGTGGTTCGATTTGCAGGTCGAATGTTTTCAGCAATTGTCTGTGCTGGGACTGATTTAGAGCATCACAGGCGGCGGATTGAGATGCTCAACGGGTAAGGGCATTTGGGGATCCCACATCTTGCTTGGCTTCTTAGGCGAGGCAATAGTTGTGCTTGTCTGAAGATTTGAGGCAAGCAGCGACTCGCTAACGACAGTGGCACGAGAGGCGCTGTCGGTGTGCTTTTTCTTTCCTTTGCGGGTTTTGCAAGATAGCACCGGATGCAGTATCAGTTTGAGGCGATTGACTAGTGCGATACTTTCGCCGAAGTCGCAGAAGAGCGAGCTTAGCCAGATGTATTTGTCCTGGGGCTCGCTGGCGGCGCTCAATATGACCACCGAATGATCAGCATCACTGCTTGGTTTGACTTGCACAGCTAGATAGGTGCTGAGATATTTGCCTTGCGACTTGAGGGCAACCAAGCAGAGGCGATTTTCGTCCTTTTCAATTTTCTTGACCAGGCGGTAATAACGCAGTTCTTCGTAGACTCGGATGAAAGCTTCTTTGGGGGGCAATTCCATTTCGAGATTGAGCTCGTAGTGCGAGTCGCCAAAGCGTCCTCTCAAGGTGGTGGTAATGATATGAATGGTTATCGAAATCAGGGCTGCCAGAAAGGCACCGTTGGAAACTGTGACTGAGAGCCAGGCAAAGAAGGCCGAAGATTCGGATTCGGTTTCGTGCCAGAAGGGTTGACCGGTGATCAAAGCTAGTGGTGCGGCTAGTATCACTGGGATGTTCAACACAAGGGTCAGTATAAAAGTGAGCGAGGCTGAAAGAGCAAGAATCTGCAGCGGTGCTGACTTGTAGAGTTTGTTGTCGCAGAGTGTCTGGATGTGTTTTGGGCTTGGTAGCATATTCGAATCTTCCTTGGCGCGCGAAACAGTAGCAGGCTGAGCACTCTGAGCGGGTGCGCCTAGCCTAATATTTTTCTGCTATGGGCTATTTATTGAGCCGGTAGCCGATTTTATTGACCGTTTCGATCATCGACTCTTGTCCGGGCTCATCTATGGCTTTACGAATGCGCTTGACCGATGAACGGACTGCTTCAACGGTTGGGCATTTGTCTGTTGACCAGACTCGCGAAATCAGAGTGTCGGTGCTAAAGGTTTCCCCAGGATGCCTCATGAGAAACTCGAGGAGGGCATAGTCCACCGGCAGTAGTGTCAGCGGCTGTCCTTCTTTGAGAATCTTGCGGGCGTTCAAGTCGAGGTGCAATTTTCCTACTGTGACGCTGCCCCGGTAATTGTCGGGACGTCTCATTAGGGCTCTGATGCGGGCGCAGAGCTCTCGCACGCTAAAAGGTTTGGTAAGGTAGTCATCGGCACCGGCGTTAAAGCCAGATTCTTTATCTTGTATCTGGGCTTTGCCTGTAAGCATGATAATCGGGGTTTGACCACCCGAATCGCGGAAGCGTTTGCAAATTTCAAAGCCGTCCATGCCGGGCAGATTGACATCGCAGACGATGACATCGAAGCTGCCGCCCAAGACCAGGTCCAACCCGGCATTGCCATCGGACGCTACTTCCACGCTGTGTCTCTCTAGGGTGAGCCACTTGGCAATGGTCGTGGATAATTCGCGGTCATCTTCAATAAGCAAAATTTTGGACATAGCCTCCATATTAACATCTGAGATCGTGTGGTAAGCGAGCATATTCATATTTGAGTGCTTCAAAGAAATGGGTTAAAGAGAGGCGCTTTCAAGAGGCTCTGTTTGCAATGGCGGTTAGTAATTCGGGATGTTGTTATTCAAAACTGAAGACATGGCGAAATCATGGCGGCGCCATTACAACTTTTATCTTCTTTCTAGTCTTGTTTTCTGGTTTTGTTTTCTGGCGATGCACCGGCTGGGCTATACCGGGCTGACAAGTGCCTGTGGTTGCTTGCTACGCCTGGGGCGGCTGGGAGGGCTGCGGGGAGTGATACAGCTGGCGTTTCCGGTGCAGGCGATGCTGGTGCGGGCGGCGACAGTGAGGCCGCTGCGGGCCCGTGCGGGCGATGCTGGTGGGACGGGCGAAGGCGCTGCTGGTGGGGGCGATGCTGGTGGGGCCGGGGCAGGCGCTGCCGGTGGGACGGGCGCAGGCTTTTCCCGGGTCCGAGCCTGAAGTCCTTACCGTGTTGGGGTCTTGCGGGCTCATGGGGGATTTCCGCCTGGGGCTAGGTTTTTGGAAGCCTCGCTGGGGTATATTGACTAAGGCGCGGTTCCATTACCAAAAATCAGTTTTCCGCATTTTCTTGAGACCGCCCAGCCAGAAGACGACCTGCTGAATTGATTTAGCTGATTTGCAGAGTTGCCTACCGACTGTTTAACGATATGGATATGGAGATTGGTTATGGCTCAGAGATTTGACCAGGCTGACAAAAACGATAATCGCGGCGAGTTGCAAGCCGGTCGTGGCGATAGAGATTCTGCCGCCAATAATCTGCTTGCCGACAGCGGCTTTATGAAGGTCGCCGACAATACCTGTCAAACACCTGAGCAGATGCTCAAGCACATTATCTCTAGCAATTTGATGCAGCGCATTGATAACGAGACCGGAGGTCGCCTGCGCAACGATGGTGTGAGCAAGCAACAGCTGGACAATATGCTCAGCCGCGCTACTTCAGATGGCGACAAGCAGGTCTTGGGCTTCTTCTCGCGCAATTTCGACAAGTATGCATCGAGCTTGGGCAGTCCGGGCAAGCTGACCGGCGGCGAGATACAGTATATGTTCACCCAAGAGTATCCGCAGTGCAACTGGAATCGTCCCCCTCAGGGCGGCGGTGGTCAAAGGCGATCAAAAGCTTGATCGGACGTTCAGCCCCTTAATTAGACCATCAAAATCTGGAGTCGACTATCAAAAGTTCGAATCGAATTTAGTGGTTTGGTTCGATCAATAAGGGCGCGGATCGAATTTAGTGGTCTGAATCGTCCATCAAGGGCTCGATTCAAATTTATTGGGTTGATTCACCCTCAGTGGCTTGATTCAACCCTTAGATGCGAGAACAACTCGTTGAAGTCGTGCAGAGAAAGCTGAAATATTCCATCGTCCACTTTGTCGAAGCACTGACCGTTTTCGCTATTTTTTAAGTCTCCGTTGCCGTAGGGGTCTTTCAGCGTGACTACTTTGATTTGCGGTAGGTAGCCGATAACGGCGTAGGCATGACCGGTTCGCAGTCCATAGAGTCTTGCTTTTGTTGAAAGTTCGGTAGTGGCAATGCCGACTAAAGAATCTTGCTGCAACTTTGTCAGCAATTTGTCTTGCTCTTCTATGTATTTTTTGCGCACTGTCTCACGTCCAAGCCAGCTCTCAAGCTGTCTTGCCGTTACATAGCCTTTGCCTAAACCGAAGTCGCCGCAGTCAAAACTAAAGGTCGAGTAAGACTGTAGTTCGTGTCCGGTGAAGGCTAGCGCGGCACTATCGTCGGTGGCACCGTAAGCGGCTCCAAAACCAGGTAATTCCGGTTCTGCAGTCAATCTGCCGTCAAGTATGAAGTGTTTGATAGGGCGCAGAAACAGGTGCCATGGGTCTTGAATCTCGCTGCGCCAGGCACCGTAAGCCTTCTCCAAAATGGGCAGCCAGCAGCCTCCGTCTTGCCCGCCTTTTGGGTCTTGTACGTCTTGTCTGTTTTGTGCGTCTTGTCTGTTTTTTCTCTCGGCTCTGTCAGATTCGTCAGATCTATCAGAACTCTCAGAACTCTCAGATCCGTCGAGCGATGTGGCGACTGCGTATAGTCTTCGCTCTCTTTCAGAAAGTGGTGAGACTGCAATTTCCTTCTTAACCCCGGCGAAGTTCACAGTAAAATTGCCGTCTGGTTGGCGCTTGACGCTGTCCAAGATGATTTTGCGCCCCCGCTCAGTTGCCGACAAACTGGCTACGGTTGCGAGAAAACGACAGTCAAAGACGGCACCCTGTCTGATGAACCTTGGGTTGAGGCGTTTTTCTTTTTCAACAAACAGCTCTGTTGCCTCATTTTCTCGTGTTCTTGCGGCGGGCTCTTTGTCTTCTGATATGCCATCGTTGTTTGTTTTACTGCTCTCCAGATGAGTTGGTTTGCCCTTCGAGGTTTTCAACCAGCTAAAGATTCCCAGTCCGTGTGCGGTGATATCGTGACCCTGATACTCGACATCGCAAAGCATCTGCACAATGAGAACAAGCGGAACCAAGACAGGCACAATGAAAAGTGCAATTCTTAAAGCTCGACTGCTAATTGTTTTGTTCTGCATCATTTACTGTAGAAGAAGCTGCTCGGCGAAAGTTTCTTCTCCGCCGCTTCCATCTCGGTCAGGGCAGTTGCCTTTCCCTTTAGATAGAGGTCGAAGAACGCGCAAGCAGCCCTTCCCACTCGCTCGACTAGCGCAGATTCTGCGCCGTTTGCCTTGTTGGTCATGGCGATTGAATTTCCCGAGATGCCGCCCATATTGTGACCGGCATCCTGAAAGACAAGAAGATACTTATGGGGAGGTTTGCTCAGTGTATAGGGTTCAGTTCGCCAAGTATATGGTTGTCCGTTTCTGCCACTGTCAGCGGTGCCGGTGATCACCATAAGCGGGCGCTCGATATTTTGCCAGGCGGTCTTTTCGACTTTGACTTGGTCGGCGCCGTTAAGGTCAGTGCCTTGAGGTGATATACATAGAAATGCCAGCGGACGCGGGTCTTGCCACTGCCGGTTGCCGCCGATGGTCATTCCTGCAGTCACCTGCACCGTATGGGCGCCGAATGAATGACCTGCGATGCCGACGCGCCCAGCATCAAGGCTTCCCTTTAGGCTGGGAATGCAGCTTTCAATATAGCTCAGTTTGTCAATAATTAAGCTAATGTCTTGAGGTCGAGAAGCCCAGTCTCTAAATGCTCCTTCCCCCATCGGCACATTCATACCACTGCGAGTCTCAGCAAGAAGTTCTTTTAGTTTGGCTATTTTGGCCGGTCCGACTTCGTTGCGAACGCTATCACGCATCAGCTTGAATGAATCTTGATGGGTGGGCTTGATGCAGATATAGCCATGTCGAGCAAAGTAATCGGTGAGAGGCGCATAGTTTTCGGCGCTGCCTCTAACGCCGTGCGAGAAAATGATTACAGGCAGTTTCTCATTTGAAACCACACTTGGCGCCACAACTTTAATTTCAAGTTCTTTGCCGCGTTTTTCATCTTTCAATACTAAGTCGGTCATTACAAGATTTCTGTTTTGGCAAGGTCTTTCGATGTCTGAATGCGGGGCTGCTAATGCTCGATTGTTTGCAATTACGACTGCGGATACGTCTGCGGACGCGGCTGCGATTATGCCGCCAAGCGATAATAAAAGATGTCGCCAAGGTTTTTGCGGATTGGCAAGACCGGGCGCCCTGGCTTGGCTATTAGCCATCTGGTCCGCCCTTCAGTTTTACTATAGTCATTCTGGCTTTCAAAACCGCTCTATCAATATCACCAAGATGCTTTATTTGTTCACCGCTTTCGCTGACGACCGCTTCAACATTTTTGATCTCTCTTTCAATTTCTCTAGCAAGATGCCTTCTATATGTCTTGACCAGAAGCCCTATAGGCAGAAGCAAAAGCCCGACCAGCGACAAGAGAGTCAACTGCAAGACCGTCAGAGGCAATAAAACCGAAAGCGCAATCGTCTGAGCGATCATGGCGGCGCCGTCTCGACTGTTCTTCTCTTTCTTCCTAGATTGGCGCTTGGCTCTAGACAAAGAACCTACCTCAAACTTCAGCTGTTCTCAATCTAGAACAAAGCGAGGTTCTTGTCCATAAATTTAGCGATCAAACCATGGAATTGACGCACACCTTGTTCCCAAACTGGAGCGTATCTGCCGGATTTGTAGACTCTTGATTGAATGCCCTTCTGCACTAGTTCTACTACGTCTTCATCTTCCATTTCGGTTTGCTTAATGTCGCTTGGCGAATAGCTTTGCATTCTGGATGGGTCTAAGACAAAAGTTCGGTAGTAGACTTTTGTGGTTTGATGTGATGTGGGTGCCACTATATTCAGTGATATTCCCCAGGGGTAAAAGTTGAACATCATGTTTGGGAAGAGATAGTAATAATAGGCGCCCATGGCTTGTCCAAAGTCTGGACACTGGGGCGGAAGGTCGAAAGTGTCTGCTTTGCTGTTGGCAGCGCCTAGTTGCAGATTACCCATGGCGAATAGTTCGGTCCGATAGTTCTTTAGATCTAGTACAGCAGACAGCGACGGGTGAACGAAGGGAATATGCAGTCCTTCTAGATAATTGTCCACGTAGAGAGCCCAGTGAGCCTCAATGTCATATTCGCAGGAAAGTTCGGGTTTGTAGACTAATTTGTCGAGTTCTAGAAATGCTAGTCGGTCTCGCATCGGCTGTATGAATTCTTCGAAAGAGCATGCCGGATTGATAGAAGCGAAGGTGAATGGTCCCCAATTATGAATTTCGATTCTCTTGAGGTGGTCGGCTTCTTGGGGGAAATTGTCTACATTTTCAAAGCCTGGGGCTGATTGAAAAGTGCCGTCGCAGTTGAATCGACGGCCATGGTAGCGGCAGCGCAGTCCTTGGGGCGGAATCGCTTCCTCCTTGCCGGTTTCGAGCAAAAGGGCCCCTCTGTGAGTGCAAACATTAGAGAGGCAGGTAAGATTAAATGGGGGCTCGGGCTCGAGACCGTGGGCGGGCTGGGGTTTTGAATTTTTTTGTTTGTTTTGAGACTCTAAAGCGATAACGTTTAGTGTTCTAGTTAGCAAAAGCGGCTCATTTAGTGAACCGGGCAAAAGGGTCACAGATTCCATCATCCCGGGCTTGAGATCAATATTAAACGATTCGCCTTCATTAAATCGACCGACAAGCTGCCACGACCTGGCAAAAATGCTGTCAAGCGATTCTTCGTACAGGTCTTTGCTTCGGTAAAAAGTGGCGGGTAGGGTGCGTTCGCTCTGCCGTTTTTTGCTATTAGTTTGCGCCACTTTCGTTTCTGACATTTTCAAGCTCTTTCTTCTTTTTCTGAATTGCAGATTTTTGCTGTCCCAGATTGTAGATTACTTGTTTCTGGTAATCGAGCTGTTGCTGCTCCATGATCTGTTCCATGTTCTGCTTTTCTTGTCTGAGCTGTCTTGATTCCTGCGCCTTCATTTGTTTGAGCAGCTTCTTGGGGTCTTGGGCGCCGTCTTTACCGGCTTTCCATTCTGGTCCCAAGACATCTTCGCCTTCTGGAACACTCGTGCCGGCTCCCAAGGCAGTGCTTATTAGATTGCCATTTTGTTTGAGAGTGTTCTCAATCTGAGTCTTGTCTTCCGGATTTAGTTGTCCGTTCTTTCTTTTTGCTTTGATATCGCTTTCGATGGCAATGACCATAGCGCGTAGTTTGTTTGCTTGCTCTTCGGTGAGCTTGCCTTCCTTTAGGCCTTTATCGATGCGCTTGTATTGGTGCTTTACTCTTTCATCAATAGTGAGGCTATGTTTCTTGCCTGGGCCGGGGCTGCTGCCGTCGCCGTTGCCGTTCTGCGCTTGAGCCCCGCTCTGGGTGAACTGACTGAGAATGGCGGTGGCGATAATCAAATAGCGACCAGTGGTTTTTAGTTTCATATGCGCACTCTTGTCTGGGTGTCTCTATTCTGTGATACCACCCTCTGATTGCGATTAATCCGACTCGATTTTTTCGATTAGCTCGGAAGAGTCGTAAGATGGCGAATTTACCTTGGTAGAAACCTGATACATTTCGATAATATCGTCCGGGGCGCCGTTTAGTAGGGGCAAAAGTTGTTCTGGGTCCTGAATGGTCGGATTGAGCCAGATTTCAATGGCTTGCGGCGAGAGAATAACCGGCATACGGCTATGCACTGGGCTGATAGCGGCATTGGCTGAGGTGGTGATTATGGTGAAGGTGTTTAGAGGCTTGGCAGGATCGATATTTTTGTTCGTGTCGTAGAGACCAGCGAAGGCAAAAAGCCTAGGACCGGGCTCTTTGTTTTTGAGGTGAATCCAGACCGGTTGTTTGCGCGACCCTTTGGCTGTGCTCGCCGCCGGCAGCCATTCATAAAAGCCGTCGGCGGGCACAAGGCAACGCCTTCTATTGAGGGCTGTTTTAAAGAATGGCTTCTCTGCTAAGGTTTCGGCGCGGGCGTTGATCATGGCTTTGCTGCCTGCTTCTTTAGCAAAGAAGGGCACCAGTCCCCACTGGTATGTGGTGAGGACGCGGCTGCCGTCTTTTGCGAATACTATCGGGGCTTGCTGCGTGGGCGCCAGATTGAAGCGCGGCGTTAAGGCGGTCTCCATAAAGACGTCTTCTACTGCGAAAGCCTCGATAATGGCGGCTTCGGTGGCGCTGAGTGTATAACGACCGCACATTATGCTTGGGCGATTTACTTGACTTTGATCGCTTTAGCGCGGTTGATGAATTCTTCAGCTTCGCTGTCGCGTCCTCTTCTTTTGAGGAATTCGCCGAAGGCATTGTAAGCCGCTTTGGCATCAGCACTATTTTTTGATTTTGCCGCTTCATGCAGTTCGATGGCGTTGACGAATTCGTCTTCGGCGTCGGCTATACGACTCAGTTCTTCAAAAATGCGGGCGCGCAAAAGATGAATTTCTGAATTGTAGGTGTCGCCTTCTTTGTGCAATTTGTTTGAGAGGGCGAGCCATTCACCGGCTTGTTTTTCGGCTTCGGCGAATTGCTTAGACCAACACAGTGCATTTACCAGCAAGAAGTAGTCGTGGAGTGCCGATGATTCGGCGATTTCACTGCCGCTTGCTAGTCTGGTTGTCACCGCCTTTAGTGCTAGATCGGCGGCTTCTTCGTATTCTTTTTGACGATAAGAATAGGAGGCGAGGCAATAGAAGCTATTGGCCAGGTTGATGCCGTTTGTTTTTTCTTTGCTCTTAGCCAGGCGTGTGGTCAAATCGAGCAGGCGGGCATATTTTTTCTTGTCTGTCTCTTCATCTGAATAGAACAGCTCGGCGGCGCCTTCTGCTGCCACTGCCAGTTCGGCTCTCGAATATTTTGCAATTAGTTCGGAAGGGGGCGTTGCGCTTAGGAGATCTAGAAAATCTTCCGGCATCATGTCTTCTATGTTTTCTAGAATTTCTTCTTCGTCTTCGTTGTGGGTCATTGTCCTTCCTCAAAAGCTTCGTAAATTTATAACAGAACTTAGAGTTTTTGCAGCATTTTGCAGCTTTGCTTAAGCAAAAGTTTGCAGCCCCGAACTCAAGAGGCTCGCGCAAATACCAGGTCCGGTTCAGGGTTTTTACTGTGGTAGCCGAGCCTGCTTTGTTTGTAATATCTTGGCAGCCTGGCGGGGAAATTTTGAGCCCATTACTATTTTTTTCGAAACCATTTTTCGAAACTATTTTTTCGAGGTCCCCAATATGCAAATTCTTTCGGTCTCAAAGGGCCGCTGTTTTGTTGTTTTTGCTTCGACCCTTTCTATTCTTAGTATTGCCAACGCGGCTAGGGCGCAAGATGCCTTCGGCTCTGGTCCCGGCGGCGGCGATCGCTTTCGAACCAGCACTTTCGGCTCTAGAACTCGAGTGGGCGACCATACCGTTGTCCAGGGCGTCAATTCGGAGTTAGTAGATGGCTTCTACTGTTTCGATGGCGAAGCCAGCTCCGATTCTCTGGACGACCTTGGTCAAGCACCGACCCTGCAGGGCTACACCACTGGCACTATTGCTCCGGCGGGACCGCTTTTGCCGGGGCAATCTCTTCAGTCTGACAGTTACGGTGAAAACTCGAGCACCGACTTGGTGCGCATTCCCAGAGCAGAGTTCAAAAAGTTGGTGGAAATGCCTGATGGTTTAGATTTGCTCGGGCTTTCCTTGTGCGATCAGACCTGTCTTGAGATTGCCGCTCAAGAGCCGAACTCGCCTGAGTCTATGCTTACCCCTCGCGCCGTAGTGCTTTCGCAAGCGAGCGCAGGAGCCCGCTCTTCTTATAGCGGTAATAATTTTCAGATGTGGCCCGAATCTCTTTGCGGTTGGAACCTCGGCTCTTATGTTGATCCTGAGCGGCGCGCCCCTGGCGAAGGCGCGGTTGTCGACGGGCGGCTCGACAAGTTTATTGAACCGTCATTGCTGGCTGAAGTAATGCGAGTGGGCGAGCTATGCGGCAGCAACCCCGATTATTATCCCCGACTAGCCGCCTATGGTCTGAAGTATCGTCGGCACTTTCGTCAGCGTTCGCCTCGAGAAGTGGCTCTTGATGCCTCAGACGCAGTTAGTAGTAAAGGCGATAGCGAGATAGCGCTGCTCAAGCGGGTCTTGCGCGTGAAGACAGATCTTGCGGCTATCAAGCCCCGCAGCGAAGACCCCGCCAGAAGAATGCTCAGTGCTCAAAAATTCGAGAGTGAGGGCAATCTCTATGAGGCGCTCGTGGACCGGTTGAGGCTGGAAGAAATGCAGGACGACGCTGTCAGTCGTTATCGGGTGGCGGTTCTTTACCGGGCTTTGGGCGAACATAAGCTGGCCTATGAGAAAGTGAAAGAGGCACTTGAATGCCAGTTCAAGCCCTCTGAGAAAAGCCTGCAGTGCAAGGCGAATCTGTTGGCTGGCGATATTTTGATGGAAGCGGTGAAGGAAGCGGACCGTCACGGTTCGCTTGCCATCAGTCAAGCGCGGCTGCGCAATGCTACGGCTGCCTATCGCCGGGCTTGCCTTCTCTGCCCTTTCGACACTGCCGTCGGCTCCAGACTATTGAAAGCGGCTCGCTTGGCTGAAGCCATGGAAAGTAATGTCGAGAACAAGCTCATGCTGGTGGGCGCCTACCGCTATGCCGGTGATAGTGAAAGCGCCCAGAACTTGCTTGATGAACTAGTAGCCAGTGCCGGCGGCGACATCAGAGTGAAGCAGATTCGTTATGCCATGCAGATAACTCGCCGCTAGTCGCCCCAATATTTTCTTTGGTTTCGTACTCGCACCATAGCGCCTCCAAAGGCGGCGCCCTATCATGCCGGTACTCCCCTATATTTACTTATGAAATCAGAGAAAGACCTGAGTAAAGAGACACCCTCTTCTGTCGAAGATAATCGGCATTGGCAGGAACGCGCCCTCTATGGGCTTGCCGCTGCCGCTCCTTTAGCTCTGTTTGCTTTGCCGCAGACAAGAGCCTTGGCTCGTTCTGCTTTTGGTCTTAAGGCTGAAGCAGGGCTTATGCAAAGTGAAGCTGTGGCGGCTTTGAAAGCCGAGGCCGGGCAGACACTTAAGACCGAGGCCGGTCAGGCACTGAAGACGGATGTCGCTCTCGGTCTTAAGGCGCAGCCTGGGCTGGTTCTAAAAAACGAGGCTGCTCTTGCTCTCAAGGGTAAAGAATTAGAGATACCGCCGGTCTTTTCCATCAAGTCTATCGATGTCGATGCCCATATGGCGCCCTCCACTAGAGCCGCCATCGCGTCTGGCTCCAAGCTCTATAATCCCGAGCTGGCAAGCGGCTTTGCTTCCGGCTTGCGCGAAGACAGCCGCCGTCTTTTCCCTGATACTTTCAGGGCTTATATGCCTCTTGAGCCCTACAAGAAAATAGCCGGTGCCCTTGATAAAGATGCCCCAGAGTTTTTGCATTTTGCCGGTCAGGTGGACCGCTGGCAGCCGGTGCTCAATCGTCATGCCAATGCCCTTGCCGACAGGGTCGGAATGCCCCGGGTCAAGGTCAATGTCTGGCTGGACGAGCTTGGCAGCCGCGGGCTTTACGATGTGCCGACCAATGAAATGCGCGTCAACTATGGCGAGCTTTTGAGACCGCGTCAGCTGGCTGAGACTATTTATCATGAGGGCACCCATGCCGAGCAGCTGAATCTATTGGTGCGGGCTCAGGCAGACAAGTTGGGCTTGCCGGCAAGACCTTTGGCTTCGCAAATCGACGAACTAGGCTTGGCCATGCGCAAAAATTTGGGGATCGAGCAAGGCTTTAGCTCTGCATATTTAGACGAAGCCATGCATCTGCGCGGCGGTGCCCGCTTGACCAAGCCCGAGCTGGAGAGAGCCAAGTCCTTGCGCAAGAGTCTTGCTTCTATGGGCGAGGGTCATAATATTGATGCCTTCGAAGATGCACTCTTTCGCGATTATCTAGGCAGAATGCCAAGAAACGGACAGGGCTTTGCTGAGTTTTTAGAGCGCAATCCTAGCTTTGCCTCTGAGATGCTTGATTTTGGTCACGGCAAGCGCCTGCCTGTGGTCAGCCGTCGCTTTTTGACAGATTTTAAGGCAGCCGACGGCGATCTTTCTTTGCTCAGTTTGGCTAAGGAAGGCGAGGCTTTTCAGGGTGTGCGCCGCTCTATGCTGGATGTTCTGGAGCGCAATAATCGTAAGCGCCAATTTGACGGTCTTAAATATAGATTTTCCACCCATGAAGTAGAGGCTTTTGAAAACGGTGCCCTCACTTATTTGCGAGCACATTAGCTAGTTCTGACTGGTTACAACAGTCCTGATTACAGTCCTCATTGCAGTCCTCATTACAGTCCTCATTAAATGTATTGAAATCAGACAAGCAATACTTACCAAATGGGTGGGTATGCTGCTATATTGTTTATTAACCGACCGGTTGGTCAATTAATGAAACAGCTCGCAGATAACGGACAGTCGCCGAGGATCGAAACATGGCTACCAAAGCAAAAGTAAAAAGCGATAAATCGCTCATTATGCCGCCCAGCATTCATGAGTCGATGCCCGACCCGGCCAAGCTCTTGCTGGAATGTGAAGAGGCGCCGCAGATAACTGAGAAGCTCAATATTTTCCCCATGGAGTGGAAAGTTGAGACCCCTCGTTTGCTCGATATTTATGAAATGTCGCGGGATCCGGGTTGGTCTCCCAGCCAGCTGCCCTGGCGCACCCTGGAAGTCGATAAGATGACCCTCGACCAGCGTTATGCCATTGCCTATTGGTTTGCGCTGCTTTCGGTCTTTGATGCTTCCGGTCCTGCTGTTTTTTGCCGAGCCATGATTCATGCCTATGAAACCCACGAAGAAGACGCGATTCGCAAATGTTTCTTCTCGGTAGCCCGCGATGAGATGAATCACGAAGAAGTCTGCGGAAGAGCCATAACTAAGCTGGTTCCCGGTGGTCCCCTCGATTATGAACCAGAGACCGAGCTTGGTAAGTTGGCTAAGAACAACATACAGTGGCTCTATCACAACGGCGCCCGCTATTGGACCGGCTATAAGAAAGCAGTAGAGCACTATCCGATGGCGATTCTATTCAGCTCCTTCCTCTTCGGAGAAGTGGCATCTTCCACACTTTTCCATAGTATGTACGAGCGCACTGAAATACCGGTGTTCAAAGAAGCTTTCCGCAATATCGGTCGCGACGAAGGCCGCCACCTCAGTTTTTGTCTTGCCTTGCTGAAAGAAGTCTTGCCTAAGCTGACCGATGAAGAGAAATCGACTATCACTAAACAGTTCAGAGCCGGTTTCATTTTCCTCTCGGGTATTTTGTACGAGCCCCCGGCTGAGTTCTGGCAACTGCCTCCGACCTTTATGCCTGCCCAGCGCCTACTGGAAGAGAAGGCGAGAGAAGCCGGCTTCGGCATTCTTACAATGGAAGAACGCCGTGAGAACTGGAGAACAGCAGTGGTGCGCCTCAAGACCATTGTCGAGCCCTATGGCGTCAAATTCCCGGCATTGCCTGAGATAGACGTAGATGGCGAAGATGTAGCCTTCGACTGCGATAAGATCATCCCGATATTCTAGTGGTCAGACCGCGGGCCGAAAATTATGAAGAGCGCCGTGTCGAAATACTCGACACGGCTGCTGCTTTGTTTGCCGCGCGGGGGTTCGAAGCCACTTCTATGTCTTCTATAGCCGGTGCGCTCGGTGTTTCTAAAGCTCTTGTCTATCACTATTTCGAGTCGAAAGAAGAGCTGCTATTTGAGATGCTTTTGAGCCATTGCCGACTCTTGATCGAGACTGCCAATCGGGCTGTTGCCTCTGGTAATGCGGAAGAGAAGCTGAAAGAGCTAATCGCCAGCTTGATGCAGCTCTATATGAGTTCGCGCGACAAGCATGTGGTTTTGATGAACTGTTTGAAGGCTCTCTCTCTCTCTCAACAAGCCGAGATCAAGGGCGAAGAAAAGAAAATTGTCGCCATCATCAAGGGTCTAGTCGGTCAAATCAAGAAAGACTCCTCCGCTGGTGAAGTGTCGGCCACTGCTATGTATTTGATGGGTTCAATCAACTGGACCTATACTTGGTTCAAAGAGGGTGGTGCCATTTCAGCGCAAGACTATGCTGAGCTTGCCGCACGCCTTTTCTTGGAAGGGCTGAAACGCCAAGATTAGATGGGCGGCAAAGCTCGCCAGCCGCAGCCAATCTATCGCCGCTTATGTTTCAGGGTTTGCCCTGCGGGCTTCAGTAATCTCAAGAATTTAGGAATTTAGGGATTCTAAGATTTCGGGATTCCTGAGATTTCAGGACTTTTGAGATTTTGGCACCCTTGAGATTTTAGGATTCTTCAATTTATGTATGTTCTATACTTGGTTTATGAGAGAGCAAACCTACAGTTTCGACTTTGGAAACAGTGAAGGCAAGCGCCGTCACAAGACCGGTGGCTTATGCATCGCCGGTACTTTCGCCGAAATCAAAGCTTTTGCCTTCGAACATTTCGATAAGCTCGACAAAGACGGCGACGGCTTCATTTCTAGAAATGAGCTGAAAGCATCTTTCGAAGACCAGAATACCAGCCAAGAAGCACGCTCTTACATTTTCTTTTTGCTTAGGCGCATCGATGAAATTCAAGCTGCCTACAATGAAGAATGGGGGGCTGGTGATGGCATTTCGCGGGCCGATATCCAAGAGTATTTCAAGACCTGGATTGAGAAGGTCCAGAAGTAGGTCTAGAGATCTATAGATAAGTCGAGAAGTTCCGGGTGCAAGACAGGCGGAGCCGTAAGACAGGGGGAGCGGCAAGACATGCGGAGTTGCAAGACTTGCGGAGCTGTAAGACAGGCGGAGATGGTCTAGATTCGCTGTTTGCTCTCGCCTAGCTGTTTCCCTTAGTCGGCGCTCTTTCCTGCACCGGCTTGGGCGCCCTTGCCCGTCATATCTCTTTGGTTCATATCTCTCAGGTTCATGCCGCTTTCATGCCTTCTATCGCCGCGCTCTCGGTGCGGATGCGACCATTCAAGCTCTGATGGTTTGAGCGTCTTTGCCTTTTCAAAGTCTTTCTCGGCTTCGCTTTTCTTGCCTAAGTGCTCATAAGCCTTACCGCGATTTATATAATTTTCTTGCACTTCAGGCTCTAGCTTAATGGCTTCATTGAGGTCCTTAATTGCTGGTTCGAATTTTTGCAAGTTGAGCAAGCAGTAGGCTCGATTTTGATAGCACTTAGCAATGCTGTTTTTGTAATACTTGTCACTGGTGAAAAGGGCGCGCTCAGCCGGTTTCTTGTATTCTGCAATGGCTTTGTCGAAATGGGCAATGGCTCGGTCGAAAAGCCCTTCGTCTCTAGTAGCGCGACCCTTTTCATAATATTCGAGGGCTTTGCTCTTCTTGGCACCGGCGCTGCCTTCTTTGTAATAGCGCTTGGCGCGCTCTTCCCAGAACGAATGCAGCTTTCTTTGAAGCAGTTCGGTCGAGTCTTTGCTTATGCTTAGTCGGCCTTCCATGCCCAGTTTGCCCATATCTTTTTCGAGGAAGGGCGGAACTGGTCTAAGGCTTGAAGCCTTAGCCAGGTCGTCGAGATAGCCCTTGCGATCGCCTTTGGCTTTGCTGAGACCGGCTCGTATTTTGTAGGGCATGGCATAGTCGGGACAAAATGTGATGGCATCGGTGACATCGGCTTCGGCTTCTTCGCCTTTGTTTAGCTTAAGCTGCGCCAGGGCCCTGGCTAAATAAACCCTTGATATTCGGAAATTGAGGAAATCCTTGTTTTTATATAGTGTTCTTTCTTCTTTGCTTTTGTATCTTTCCGCCGCTTTGTCAAACTGGGCTAGAGCCAGTTTGTATTGCCCGGCTGCCATGAGTTTTCCCCCTTCGCCATAGGCTTTGTCGGCTGTGCTTTTGCTCATGCCGTTAGCCCCTTCTACAAAGTAAGGTGAATAGAGTTTCTTTTCGAATTCGACCACGTCTTTTTGCAGGGTTTGT
Organism: Obscuribacter phosphatis (SeqCode); assembly: GCA_017303615.1. Taxonomy (GTDB): domain Bacteria; phylum Cyanobacteriota; class Vampirovibrionia; order Obscuribacterales; family Obscuribacteraceae; genus Obscuribacter; species Obscuribacter phosphatis_A. Next base: position 80,160 of record JAFLCK010000012.1, on the reverse strand, counting down.
TGGTCTTTGGCTGAAAAGTTCAATTCGGGCTCTTTACCATGCACGATAGCTGGGCTTGGCCCGACAACAGATAGAAAAGCAAGCAGGGCGGAAAGTCTGAGGAGCCTCACCGGTGCTTGTTTCCTTGGGAATCGCTTTTCCAATTTGTTCTTTACCCCTGCTAAAATACTGCCTGGAACAAATAGTTTGTACCCGCTTGTTAGGTTTCTATTGAGTTCAAGGTTGTGCAGCCTAATCATATTCATAAGGCACTTGCCGCTATAGACTTAGAACCTGGCGCCAGCTGGGAAGAGATTGTCGCCCGCCATAAAGTTTTGGTGCGTTTCTGGCATTCGGACAAGGCTCGGGTCGAAGACCGTCAGATCGCCGATAAAGAAATGGCGCGCTTTAACAATGCTCGCGACGTTCTCAAAGAACACTATCAAAGTAATGAACACCACGGCGGCGCCGGTTGCTTGTGCAAGCCCCTCAGCGAGGGCAGCGCTGCGGGCGCTGCTGCAAGTGATAAGACCTATGGCAGCCAGACTAACTCTGGCAAGACTAGTGCAAGCCAAAGTCAGACAAGTCAGGGTCAGAGTCATGCAAGCCAAAGTCATAGCCAGCGAGCATCTAGTCATGAGAGTGCTGCTGGTGACAAGAATGCTACTGCTGACAAGAGTGCTGCTGCTAAAAACTCTGGCACTGAGCCGGACAAAGCCGGTAAGGTGAGCCGATTCTACAGCCGCCTATCGGCAGAAAACAAAGTGGCAGTCAATGTTTTAGCTTTCTTCGTCGTGATTATTCTTGTTGGGGGGTCGCTTCGTATACTCTTTACACTCGCCCCTAAGCCCATTGAAATGGCGCTGCCTGCGGCGACACGCCCGCCAGTGCCTGTTAATGCGAGTGAATCTACTGATACGAGTGAACCTGCCAATACTAGTGTTTCTGTCGATGCCACTGTCGATGCTACTGTCGCTAACCCGGCAAAGCAACCGGTGCAAAGTCTTTCGCCTCGCGACCAGCCCTTACTTGGCTCATCAGGTGGGCAAGCAGATGGGCAATCAGATGGGCAGAAAGCTTTGGAGCGAACAAAGGCTCTGTCGGCTGTCGACCGCTTTGAGAAAGCAGTGAAGAAGAATGAGGCGAATCTCGCTGAGTTAGATAACGAGATAAGCAGCCAAGGAAATACGCCTTTCCGTCTGCGTCAGCTAAATGACTTTCGCGCCGAACGTCTGCGCCAGTTGGATGCAGACCGTGCCTCTCTAAAGGAGGCACGTCGTGTGCTTGAGGATATCTCGACAGGCGGTGTTGGCGGTGAGAATGTTGAGGCTTTGGAATTGCTAAACAGACATGAACGGAGGCGCAATTGAAAGCGGCGAGATGGAAGTTTCACTTGGCGGTGGTACTACTTCTGGTGGCGCTAGTCGGGGGCGCTGTTTTTCTCTATGGGCATTACTATAATTTAGCCAAAGATATTGACGAACAAATCAAGAAGACTAACTATCTAGAAGCCGCCACTCTGGTGCAGACTGCGGCACTCCCGGTGGTGCAGCAGTGGAGTCAGGATAATGGTGCGGGCTCATTGTATTTGCTTTCTTATCTTGCCGACTTGGGCTCTGACCAGCATTTAGCAAAATTGTCTGAAGTTGAAGGTGACAAGCTTAGCCCGGGCGATGCCTCTGCTGCTTGTGCTAATTTGGAAGCAACTTGCACAATTTTAGATTCGCGCATGAAATTGGATAGCTTGGCGGAGGCTTGCGCTAGGGCATCGGCTCGTTCAGCCAGGCGCCGATGCGCGGGCAAAGATCTGGCAGCAACGCTGGTTCTGGCGCGGGCGCTCAATAATTTGGGCGAAATTTATCGTGCCCATGCTAAGCCCAGTCTTGCCGAGCAGGCCCAAAGCGAGTCTATAGAACTAGCTGAAGCCGTGCTTGCTCGAGTGAAGATTTTGCAGGCTGAGCAAGCTGCTTTACCGCGCGGTATAGATGGGCAGGCTCGGAATGTTTTGAGCCAAGCGCTGAAGAGCCAAATGAATCTTTTTCGCCAATTGGAGAGAAAAGAAGAAATTGAACCACTGGCTTTGCGGCTAAAAGAACTGAATGGAAGATTGTAGAAAGAACTTGATCTGAGCTGTTTGCCAGCGCAAATTGATTTAGAGAAGGTTCTAAATCTGGAAAGCCATCGCCTGTAAGCATTGACGCTGTCAAGTGCTCTTTCCGGCTTGCCTTAATGCTCGTATAACTGGCTTATTTAGCGGCTTTAGCTTGATCGAGTTCGATTCTTTTTCCTTTCAAAAACAGTCAGATTTAACACTAATTTATTCGCTAAAAATTGATTTTCAAGCGGTGATTTGCTTTTCAGGCTTCATTAGTATTTTTACCACTTGAAGACTTATTACAAGGGCGTACTATGGGCTTGTAGATGGCGGAATGGAGGGTTTCCCAATGGCAGATGCAAAACTCTCTCGGGTTAGTGATGACAGAATTCGTGAGCTGACTGAGTCAGTGGAAAGCGGCAATATGAGCGCGCTTACGCGGTTTTTGAATCGACTGAATAATGCGCAGGAAAGACTGGAAGTCTTGCAGCGCATCGAGAAAATGAATAACGACAATAGATTTAGAAGCGGCAGGGTGCCTAGGCTGGCCGTAGAACAGCGGGTATTCCCGGACAGCGATTTTAGAGATATTGCCCTCTTGCGGAAGAGTAATGACTGGCTTTTCCAAGATGATGTGCTCTACAAAGAGTCGGTTTTATATAATCACTAAAATCAAAGTAATCGTACTTGTGCGCCTCGACGCGAGACACTGTGGCAGCGTCCTGATATATTCAGAGATGTAGTTCAGATTTTCGGCGTCAACTCTCTCGAGGTAGAAGGTGTCCAGTCACGATCAGTCGAAAGACGAGCCGGCATCGCCGGTAGTGCCAGCTAGTGAGAGCCAAGAGCTCTCTCAAGAATCAGCGCAAGACCTCCCTCAAAGTACAAAAGTTAGCGTCGGACCGGGCAAAATCGTACTGCTCGTGCTAGGTGTATGCCTGTTCGTCGTCATGATTGGCGGCATAGTATTTGATTATCAGGCTGCCTGCATAAGAAAGTACGAAAGCCCGGACGGTCGCTATAGCGTACAAGTATTGGCTTATCCTAAGCTCTTTGCTGGACCCACCCAGGGTGGCGGACCGGGTAAACTGCGACTGGTGACAAAGGACGGGCGCCCACTAGATCAAGTGCCCATCAGTAATGTAGACAAAGTGCCGCCCCTGCGTTGGCAAGCCAACCAGGTCAATATCGATGGTTTGGCTGTTTTTGAATTGCCTGCCGACGAGAGCCGCGCTGTGGCTAAATAGATGCTTGGTAGAGGTTCCTATAGATTCTTGATAGATCCCCAATAGAAGATTTCAGATCAAGATGGCAGATAAAGATTTTAGATAAGATTCGAGTTGAGCAGTGAAACTGATTCTTTTGTTCTTGCTTGTGCTCTGCCTTTGGGAAACTAGAGAGTCAATTCTTGGCTCTTGCAGAGTGTTTGCAGCTCGCTGAGCAAGTAATCAATATCACTTTGCTCGCTCAGATAGTGGAGCGAGACGCGCAGGCATCTAGGTTCTGGAATACTGCGCAGATAGATCTTTCTTTCTTCAAGAGTTTTGACCAGATTGTCTAAATTGGTTATCTTGCCTGGGTCCAGGTTGTTTTCTGCTGCGTAGTCCGGCACATAGAAACTCAACAAACCCGATTGACCAGCACCTGGTACTACTTTAAATTTGTTATCTTCCAGCCTGTTTTTTAGTTGCTTAGCCAGAGCGATTATTTTTTCATATCGCTCCGAATCTCCTGCCAGTCTTTCCGGCACTGTGAGTGCTTCTCTAAATCCTGCCAAGAGAGGATAAGAGGAGGTAGCGATTTCAAACTTTTCGGCACCTTTGACTGCACCTTGCAGATGGTGGCGCCAACCCATATAGGTCGGTCGAATTTGATCAATGAGGTCTTCGCAGATATAAAGCGCACCGGTACCTTCCGGTCCGCAAAGCCACTTATGTCCAGTGAAGGCATAAAAATCAACCGAGCTAGCCTCCACATCTAGTGGCAGAACTCCTGCCGACTGCGCGCCATCCACCAGCGTAAAGACATTGTTATTGCGGCAGAATTCAACTATGGTCGGCAGATCGACCACTTTGCCGGAGTTCCATAGGACATGGCTAAAGACGAAAATGCGAGTGCGACCATCTTTGTTCAGCTTCTGCGCCATTTCTGCTTCGAGCGCCTTGCCATCCAGTTTCGAAAGGGCAATCTCCGCCACTGTCAGTTCGAAACGTTGAGCTAAGTTATGCACGGCATCGCGCACTCCATGATGCTCGGCGTCCGAAATCATAATTTCGTCGCCGGGCTTCCAACTCAGTCCCCAGAGGGCAATATTGCAAGCTTCAGTAACATTTTGGGTGAGAGCGTATAAGAAAGCCTTGCCTCCAAAGCGATTGGCAAGCTTTGTCCTCGTATCGTTGAGTTGGTCTCTTATCCATCCCACCATGCTCGTCGAGAAAGGCCCTTCGCTTTGAACAAAACGGTAAGCGTCAATAATCGCGCCAAGAGTACTTTCACTCATGACGCCTTGCCCGCCATAATTGAAGTAATATTTACTGCGTAGACCTGGGAATAGTTCTTCTCTGGGACTCATTTTCGCTGTTATTGGTCGCTTCACTTATTCCTTGCCCAGTCGCATCAATTCTAAGCGCGTATCGCCCGACCGGTTAAGCAAGTTAAGTGACTCTTTCGATTCAGTGCGGCCGATCTTGTAAATGCGAGACAAGTCCGGCTCATCTGCTTAGTTGGATGAGACTCCTTAAGGGGCTACTTAGGTTTTGCTCGAGCCTTCGTATTGCTGCTTCATTCGGCTGGTCAAGATATTCATAAAGAGGACGCTTGAGCGAGTGTATATTTCTCTTGTGCTCACCATTAGAAGAATAGCGCAGGCGAACGGCATCGCGCCGCTGAACTCTACTTTGCCTGGCAGAAAGTAAGAGATAACCGAGAAGCTGGTTGCATAGACTGCGCAGTGTATCGAAATGCTTTTAACGGTCGAAAGAAGTGTGCTCATCTCAAGAGCGTCCTCTCTGCCTTCTTCTATGCGCTGCTGCTTCAATTCTTCAGCCTTTCGCTGTAACTCCAGATTATATTCCTTGTACTCCTTGCCGAGTCTTTTTAGCTTAATCGTCAGAATCAACCAGTTTATGCCAATCGACAAAAGCCCAATCAAGGCGACGAAAAGGCAGGTTTCCATAAATCTGAGGGTGAAATAAACTCCAGGTAGTTTTGCTACTATAAACATCCAGACCGAAGCCTGAAGCACAATTAGCACGGCTGGTAGTGCAAATGCCGTCATAAGAATGGAAGCGAAAAAGAGAAGGCGCAGCATAACCAGAAATTTCTCAGATTTGTTGGATTCTTCTGGGTTTGGCATATATTTATTCTCGGTAGCTCAATTACAATTGTTGCACTTGACAACATTGATAAGCTAGCCAATCATGAAATATTCACAATTCCCTGCCTTGACCTGTCCAAAGTTGGCTTTATGAAGTTGGCTCTATGTAAGTCTCGTAAAGACTGATTTGCTTGGCTGGGCTAAGATAAGGGAAACTTGTCTGGCTTTATAGCTGCAACTTGGTCGAACGAATTGCAAAGGGAGAATATGAGCATTTTCAGTCCGTTGAGTCCAATGGAACCTTTGGGACTAGAAACTGAAAGATTGATTTTGCGGCGTTGGCGGAAGTCAGATTTCAAACCTTTCGCGCGCATGAATCAAGATCCAATGGTGATGGAGTTTTTCCCTCGCCGGCTCGATGCTGAACAAACCCAAGCGCTCATACAGCGAATAGAGCGTGGCTTTGAGGAGCACGGCTTTGGGCTTTATGCTGCCGAGCTGAAAGAGTCTGGCGCTTTCATTGGCTTTGTCGGTCTATCTGTGCCAAGCTTCAATGCCCATTTTACGCCGGCTGTAGAAATAGGCTGGCGGCTTGCTTCTGACCAATGGGGCAAGGGTCTAGCGACTGAAGCAGCAACAGAAGTCATGCGAGCCGGCTTCGAGGACTTTGGTTTAACTGAAATAGTTAGTATGACTGCAGTAAACAATTTGCGCTCAAGGCGGGTTATGGAGAAACTCGGCATGCAAACCAGTTCCGAGGATGACTTCGAACATCCGTATGTGCCGGCAGGTCCTCTCAAGAAGCATGTTCTTTATCGCAAATTGCGACCTTAGAGGCAAGCTTCTACTTGATCCTGGTTGCTGTTGCCTATTGAGTGAGTCCGCTTTTTGTTTGAGCGTGCTGGCGCGTTCCCCGTCCTTCACTGGGTTGGCTTCTCGACTACCTTAGTATTCTTCGGCCTGGTTTCTTGTATTGACGGTCTTTCCCGTCTCTCTTCAACCGCAAGGAGTCGCTGAGAATCAGAAGCGCCTCTTTGGGAGCTTCTGGAAGATGATCACTTAACCATTGCGGCATAAACTTTTTCAGCGCAGTTACTTCCATCTTTTCTGCATTGGTCAAGTTTGCCCAGACCTCCAATATGTCCTCAATGCCGCATCTATCTTCACCACGCAACCACAATTGGCGCATTTGGCGTCCGGCGTTTGTTTCGCCAAGCGCCATCTTCCGATTTCCGATTGGTGAAATAGCAATTTCTGCCAAACGTATTCCGTAACCTAAGTCTTTAGATCCGTTTATGAACTGATAGGCTTGGAACCCGCAATCTGAGTTTGTGGTGTGGAAAAGGGTTCTGCGAATTGAGAAGTCAGGATAGCCTGATTCAAACAAGCTGTTCTCCACTTCACGTTCTATCCTTGAATTTGGTGTAGTTGCCAGCTTGCCGGCGAATGCCATGCGCTTGATTGCTGCGATTCTTTCTTCCGTGACTGGCTTGTTCTTGAAGGAACTTTTTCTGAATACCCCTCTGGCAAGGCGTTCAAGACGATCTTCTTTGACTTCTGCAGAGAGATAAACGTCTAGGGTTGAGCGTCGTTTAACTAGGGGAAGTAGCTCTCTTGTGGTGAATATATAGCTCTTTGGTAGCTGGGCAATATAACGCTTTACATATTCAAGGGCGCTGGGCTTTTTGGTTTTCTTTCTTGATTTCTGATGAGCGTTAGGCTTCATATTCGATTTCCCTCCGTATGTTTCTGCGTGGCAATGCTGCGAGGCAGAGTTACTGTCTCTTTCGACGGGCTATATTTCTAAGACGGATTTTCCGGTCAAAAAGTTCAATGGGATAGATTAAATTCGCTTTTTGCTTGTTCTGAGTCAACGCATAACTAAAAAAAAAGAAATTCCCGGGGATTTCTTTTTTTTTGACTGACTGATTTGCCATTCCACATTCTCTGAATTTCTGAAGTCTGCCCTTGTCAACTGCCAGGGTTTGCAAAGTGCTCTGTTTTTTCTTTTCCTGGGTACATTGCCCATTGGGGTCCACCAATGGTGGCAGTGATCACACGGGAGATTTTTATGGAAGCCAGCGAGAAGAAGAAGCTTGGGGGTTTTATCGTTGAACTAGGGCTTCTGGACAATCGCGATTTAGGACAAGCCCTTTCTATAGCGCAAGAGACTAGCCTGCCTCTTGGAAGGGTTCTAGTGCTATCAGAGATGCTTAGTGAGGAGGTTTTGCAAGGAGTCCTGCGTTGCCAGAGCCTGATTAAGCAAAATCTTGTCGATATCGAGCTGGCTAGAAAAACAATGCAGATGGTTTCCAGAGACGGTATTTCGGTTGACGATGCGTTGTTTAAGCTGGGCTGGAATCACGAAGCGACTCAGGATACGACCCCTCTCGGTGAACTGCTGATAGAAGCTGGTTACACCACCAGAGAGCAGTTACAGGCGGCTCTTGAGAAATCAACGACTAGTGGTCTTCCATTCGGTCGTTTATTGGTTTTTTCGGGCGTTTTGACCGAAGGATTATTGACCGGCGCTCTCAACGCTCAAATATTGATTAGAGACGGAAAACTCAGTAAGAGTCAGGCGGTAGAGGCTCTTAAGGAGGCGAAGAATCGTCAAGTGACGGTGGAGGTTCACCTTAAGGAGAAGGGCTTTTACGATTTACCTAGCCGAAGCTGTCCGAGGCTTGGAGAACTTTTGCTCTTCTGTGGAGTCATATCTCAGTCTGATTTAGTTGGCGCTCTTGAGATGGGGTTGATGAAGAAGTTGCCTGTAGGCCATATTCTGACTTCATCAAATCAGGTCTCCGCTCGGATTATGGATGCTGCTCTTCAATTGCAGGGATTGATGGCTGAACAGAAAGTTTCAATAACTGATGCTCGTTCTGTAATTTCGAGTGTAAAGGAGGGCTCTTCATTTGAAGATGCTCTCTCTCAGTTATATTCTGAACGCGAAGAGAGCCAAGATTCCGGTGCCATGGATGCTACTGGCGTAGAAGCCTCTGAATTATGCGGTCTTGATAAAGAAGATGGTAACCTCGATACTGCAGCAGGGAAGAAAGCTGCAACCGATAGAGAGAGTTCTTCTGATGTCGATAGTCATGCTGAAGAAAGTAGTAATCATAGTGTAAAAAATGCTGCCATTGGAGGTAGCATTTCTAGCCATGCCAACGCAACTTTTGAGGGGTCTGCAGTTGACGCCGGTGTCACCGCCGGCGATGCGGTGACACTTGGTGCAAAAGTCAACAGTTCCGAGACGTCTGTAGCGACCTATTCGGCGAGGGGCGGGAAGAAGTTCCTTTCACTATTTGACTTCTTGAAGAGTTTGGGCCGCACAGATGAGGAACAGGTGCAAGAGGCTTTTCAGGTGGCAATGCACAACTCCGATGTGCTCAAGCAAGTGCTTCTCATTGCGGGCATCCTAGATGCCGATACGATTGAGCGAGCCGAACGCTGTAGAAAGTTAGCCCAGGACAAGCGTTTGACCTTAGAGCATGCGAATATAGCCTTCGATTATGCTGAGCGTTTTGCAATAGATGTGCCGCAAGCTCTTAAGGAATTGCAATGGGGACGTCCGGAAGATGATCAAATCGAGTTTGACTCTGATGATGATGATCAAGCCGCTCCGGCCAAGAAGGCTTCAGAAGCTGGTTTGGGGCAGGATTCGGCTTCTTTGCCGGTGGCGGATTCTGTGAGCAAGGAGTCATCTTCTATGAGGAGAGCCGCCAAGACCAAGCCGGCTGGGAAAGGCGTCGATAACGGAACTAATGCCGGAACTAATACTGGCAATGGCGCAGGTGCCGAGGTGGCAGCTGAAGATGAACCACGAATTTCTCCTCAAGAAGAGTGGGATGCCTTGCTTAAAAGAGTTCAACATCTGACTCTTTCCGGCAAGCTTGATAAGGCCTTAGATACCCGAGTGCGTATGTTGCAGCTCGCTGAGGAAAAGTTCCCCGAGCGGGTCGTTGCAGCCATTGATGAAGTGGCGGCGCTCTACATACAGCGCCTGAATCTTGAGCAAGCTCTGCAATATTACAAGAAGTCGCTTGAATTGAGACTCAGTCAGAGTGAGTCCAGTCCTACAGCTGTAGCAGAAGGCTATTGCAATATGGGCAAGGTCTCTTACTTTATGAAAGATTTTGCAAACGCCGAAGAATATGCGCGCAAATTTATTGAGACGATTGCCGGTAATCTCGGCAAAGGGCATCCCGACGTTGCCTGCGGCTGGCAGAACCTTGCCAATATTTTTTACGCGCAGAAGAAGTATGTTCAAGCGCAGAAAGCCTATCAAGTCGGTATTCATATCTGTGAGAAAGGGCTCGGTGATTCTCACCCTGCAACTGTTCAGATGAAGCGCAGCTACGAGATTCTGCAAAATGCCATGGCAGAAGAAGAGAAAGCTGGGCTGCGAGACAATATCAATTTGGGTGTCATCACAGGCAGTTGGCGTACATTACCTCGGGATGCTTCTCAGGCTTTGTTCGAGGTCTAGGTTGCTTCACTCACTTACCACAGCATCTCTTTGAGAAAGGCAAGCACATCGCGTATTAGCCAACTATAGCCGATGTGTCCGTGTCCGCCGTTTGATTCAATTCGCAGAGTGATATCGATTCTCTTGTTTTTGCTTAACGCTGCTGCTAACTTATAGCTGTGCCATGGCGGCACGCGGTCGTCGTTAGCCATCAGGTAAATAAAAGTTGAGTGTTCAAACCGGCTTGGTCTATTTGCGTTGCGCCCGGTCAGCTCGGGGTTGAGGCTGCAATAGTATGGGCTGTAGCTTTTCAAGACTTTTCTAACTTCTTCTAGCTGGGGGTTGCCGTATTCAGCTTGCCAAATAGGTCCGATGGTGTGGCTTGCGAAGCGCAACATATCGAATAGTCCTGACTGCAAAACCGAGCAGCGGAAGAGATGGGGGGCTCTCTGCATGAGCACAGCTGTGGTGAGCGCGCCATTGCTGCCGCCTTGCACTGCTATGTTTGCGGGGCTGGAGATGCCCTCTTTGACTATATATTGCAAGCAGGCGACGGCGTCGTCGAAAGTAATTTCTTTATTGATGCCGGTGGCGTCTTTGTGCCAGTTTTTCCCAAGCTCGCCGCCGCCGCGCAAATATGGAGTAGCGACGATGCCACCCATCTCAAGAAAGTTCAGGCTTTCATAGTTGAAAGATGGAAGGCATTCAACGTCGAAACCGCCATAGACATTCATCAGAAGCGGGGTGTTGCCTGGCGTTTGGCGTTCTTTTAGATTCTTTCTTTGTAGATTGTTTCTTTTCAGTGCGACTTCGGTTTTCTTGAGCCCGACTGCAGTTTTCTTGAGATATGTGAGCCAGAGCGGTATTTTCTTGCCGTCTTGGCTCTGCACCTGAATCAGCTTCTTCTCTATTTTCGGCAAACGAAGATTTGCTAGGCACTTGTTGAGTATGGTAGTGCGTCCGTTCACCAGGTTGTGGTGATAAGTGGTGCTAGGTAAGTCAAAATGTTCGACTTTGAAGATGATACTGCTGGCGGTGTGACCTGGTGAGAGTGAAGAGACAAAGCCCTTGTGTGGTATGTCGATATGACATTTTAGTTTGCCTGCATGACTATAAACCGACAGTAAATGATGACTGCCGTCCTGTTTAAGGCTCAGAACAAAGATGTAGCGACTGGAAAACAAGGCTTTCTTGATTACATCTTTGCCCGCTGCAATGAGCACACTGCGGGTCTTTTTTATTGCATGCAGTTTAGTGCTCCGGCGAGCAAGTTTCTGATTCTCATATCGCTTCAGTTCATTCTTGTCCAGGGTAAGAGTGATTATCTCGCCTTTATCGTTCTTCTGATAGCTTAGGAAGCAGAGTTTCTCTTTGATATTGCCAAGATAGACATTTGGTCCATCTTCGTCGAATAGAGAAAGCAGGGGGGCTTTTTCAGAGTGTTTTCGAGACAGGTAATAACTGGGATTAAGTGAAGAGGTGATTTCTTCTCTGACCAGCATATAAGTTGTGCCTGTTAGCCCCATGCCGCTTATCCATGTTCCCTCAGGCGTTCTTGCCCTGACCAGGGTCACTGTTTGCGAACCCGGTTTGAGCGCTTTATAGCAGAAACTACCGGCTCCCGATAGGCGTCCGTCTTTGCCCTTCCTTCCAGGCTTCTGAAAGAAAAGACCATCCCCTTGATTGGCAAAGTACATCGAGGTACTGTGGGTGCGCAGACGAAATTGCTTAAGAGGCTTGCCGCTTGCCAGGTTGATTATCTTCCAGCTTTGCCAGTCCGAACCGCCTTTGCTGATGCCGATGGCAATTTTCTTGCCGTCTCTGCTGAAGCTGTAGCCTGCTAGGAAGTGACCTTCCGGGATGTACTTGTTGGCATCGAAGATTAGTTTGCGACCTGTCTGTCTTTCTGGATGCGATGTACGGTAGAAAAGGGCGTGCTGCAGATTTGCTGGCTTGCTCTTGATATAGAAGTACTTGCCGATTCGCCATGGAATTGCTTGAGATTCACTGCGGCAGCTTTTCCAGAAACCATCAGGTAAAGTAAAGCCAAGTAGATAGTAACTTGTTTTCAGCGAGCTGAGAGAAGCCAAGTCTTCCAGCCAGGTGCGGCAAGCCGGTGAATAACTTTCAAAATGAAGGTAGGGATCGAAGATGCGTTCCTTCCCCAGTTTATAGCTGCCTCTCCTTTGTGGCGCTTCGGCTGAGCGTTTCGCGCTCTTGTCTATCTCGATCTTGAGTGTTTTGCGAATTTCATTTCTGAGTTGTTCTGCTGAGGCGAGGTCGACTTTGTTGTTGAGCATTTTATAGGAGTCAAGCTCGATGAGGCGCTGGGCTATATAGTTCAAGGCTGATAAGTAGTGGGGTTCTTTTTTTTGCGCACTCTCCAAAGCTTGTCTTAAATGCAATAGGGCGAGTCTGAATTTTTTCTGGCAAATGCAGGCATAGGCTGCCCCTGCGAACATGAAAACGCAGCGATTGCACTTATTTAGATGCAGCGAAGGCAGAGTCTCGGCCACTTCCAGATAGCACCGATGCGCACTGGGCCAGTCCTGCTTGCGCCAAGCGACATCTCCATCTCGGCGCAATTCTTGATATAGCGCTTCCTCTTTCTTTTGGGCTCCGGCCGACTTATTTGGGTGCTTCAATTTGTCACTACTGTTTCACTTAGACTTGTCGTTAGCTTTGTCGCTGGCTTTCTCACTAGCTTTGTCGCTGGCTTTGTCGCTAGCTTTCTCACTAGCTTTGTCACTAGCTTTGTCGCTGGCTTTGCCTTCTTCCTTATGGCTTTTATAGGTCCTTATATAAAGATTCGAGCTTTCTGGAACCAGTTTGTGTCCGCTTTTGCGCTTGTCTTGCATTAGCTCATTGAGGTTTTGGGCGGTTTTCTCCAGTTCCAATCTTCTTTGCTCGGCTTGCTGATATTGCGCACTGGCTTGACCTTCCCAGAGTGATTTCAACAGCTCCAGCTGTCTGGCGGCATCCTGCGGCATAGGAAGCTGCTGCAGTCTGCCGCGACGATAATAGCGCAGACCTTCTAGAATCGCCTGACGTTGAGCATCTACAGAAGCGTTGCCGTGACGGCTTGTGCTTTCCGCTGACTGGTTAGCTAGTTTCTGATTGAGTTCTGAGTCGCGGCTCAGCTGCTCTTTGAGCTTTTGCATCGCCGCCTCTCGTTTCAATTCTTCTGCTGTTTTGGGCGGCGGCGTCGGTGCTTTCTTTTCAGGAGCTGCTTCTCCTGATTCGGCACCGAGATACTTCAGGGCGAGTTTAGAAAGTTTGCCTGCCTCCTTTTCGGGTTCTAAGGCATAGGCGATTCTGAATTCTCTGATGGCGCTATCTTTCTGACCTAGATTAACGAAAGAATTGGCAAGGTAGTAATGCAGCACGGCATTGTTGAAATCTTGCGAGAGGGCGGCGCTCAGGTGTGAAACCGCTTCTTTATAGTCCCCCTTGTTGTAGGCGGCGATTCCATCTCTGAGGTCGGGGCTGAGTGCTAGGGCTGGTAGGGGCGCAAGCCAAAGCAGTGATAACAATCCAGACAGCACAGCCGCCGGCACAATAGTGCGGCGCCAGCAGGGGGTAAATTTTGATAGTTTGGTTTTCATTCGTTTTTCTGTGCTGCTTATCTAGTTATATCTCATGGTCCTGAATCTGGTTCGTCTACAAAATAAATGTCGGTTACCCGGGCAAAACGAAGTTCTCCTAGGTGCTGACCGAAACCAGTGCCGGGCTGCCAGAGTACGTCGCCGTAGACTTCGGTATAATGCTTGACCGAACTGGATTTGCCGCCCACCACATAACCCCAGCAGTAGTTCGGCTTGTCTTTCTGTTTGGTCTCTTGAATTACGGTCTTATCCAGCCCTTCCGGCGGATTGTCTGGATTGAGCCAGGATGGGAGATTTTGTTTGTCTGAGCCTATTTTGATAGTGGGGTCGGTGTTGTCCGCTGAAGAATAGACAGGATAGATAAAGTATTTGCGGGGCTGAGCCGTTCCCGAGGAGGCAGGCGCCTCTTCTTTATTGAAGGCGGCGCTTTGTAATAGTTTGTAGAGCTTCTCTTGGTTGAAGTCGGGGTCTATTTCTTTGATGCGTTGCAAAAGCTTCTTGAATGCCTGGTTGTGGTCTCCCGGCAAGGCTTCGATTACTTCAAGCAGAGTGGTGGCTGCCGAGTATTCGTTGCCCAGACTGGCGTTGCCGTATAGCATTCCGCCGCTCGGTAGAGGATAGTCCTTGATGCCCTTTTGTTCTTCTGGTTTAAAACCATAGGTGGTTTCTTTGATTTTCTTTTGATCAACATGCCATTTGGCTGTATTACCTACCTGAATTGTCACAAAAGAATAGGGAATGGCTAGGGTGTAAGTGCGCTGCGGATTGGCGGCGGCGCATGCTACTGCAGTCAACTTGCCTGACATCGAGTCGACTTCGCCATGTCTTTTGAAGGCATTTGGTAGTGGCGTGTAGGCGCCGCCTATAGGCTTCGCGGCGCTGTTGTTTTCAAAATAGGTGTCATCAATGAGGTGCGGCATTTCACCCTGCCTAAAGGAAGTGAAACTGAATTGATGATTGTTTGCTTGCATGGGCACATAGCCTTTTAAATAAGACTTGTTGCCGAAAGTTGTGCCCTGAGCGGTGATACGATCGGGTAGTTGACCGTTTGTATAGCTGAGGTTGCTTTCCAGTCCCCGATCTATCATAGCGATTGAAATCGTATCTGCTTGCGACTTCTCAACCTTGTTTGCTTTCACCATACTGGCCTGGCGCTGGTGCGCCAGTTGCTGAAAGTACATGTTCAGCACATTCTCGTCTGACACTTTATTGAAGAGCATGTCGTTTAGATTTTTGGCATGGCCGAAGGCTGCTTCGGCGGCTGTTTCGGTGTTGGAACCGGCTTGACCGTCGGCTTTCATTGATTCGGCATTAGCATTGACTAGGTAAGCCTTGCCCCAGATTCGGTTGATATTCGAAATACCGACATTGCCTGTTGAGTCGGCAACATCCTTGTATTGCGGATTGGCTGGTACTTTTACTTCGATAATGCGCTTGGAAATGTTCAGTACCCCGGCATCAACGGCGTTTCTCACTTGCCTGGAGCCGCCCATGATCATGCTTAGCTGAAACAAGCCGACAATGCAAATGATCAACAGAAAAGTGCTGACAATGACCAGACCAGTGGCGGCGCCATGGTTTCTTTGCGGCGCCTTGCATTTGTGGCTTTTTTTCTGTGCGAGCACTTTTCTCTCTAGCAGATGTCTGCCTTTGCCGCTGTTATGGGGTGATATCGTAAGTGGTGTCATATTCTTTTTATTCTTAGAGCGGGGCCGGTGTTGCCACTATCGGCTGAATAGCGCTGGCATGGCATTCGACTTGAGAAAGAAAAGGAAAGGGCACTGGCATGTTTACCAGCATCTTGGTCTTGATTGTTACCTGCCCTTTGCCTAAGTCATAGTCAACGCCTTCCAGGGCGACACTTTGGACGATATTGGAAGTTTTTGCTTTAGCCAGGCAGCTTTCGGCGGATAGCCTGGCATTTTGCTCATTACTTTGTGAGGCGGCAATGCGTGCCGCTAGCTCTGCCCATTGCTCGTTGGACTGCGAGGTGGTCACCAGAACGGTCAGATCGATGGCCATGAGGGCGAGCGGAATGATAACTGCAAAGCCGGCAATGGCTTCAATCAAAGTTTGTGCGCGCTCTCGTCGTCGTCTTCTTCTAATTGGCATAAAATCTTGGATTCTCCAGTAGTCGAGTACTACTGACTGTATAGGTGGCTGGGGCGCCTAGCCCGGGCACCGAAGTGAAGAAGGGGATGGTGAGGAAGGGAGAGACTGTGACTTGGGTGGTGACTGTGACAAAGATACCGCCTGGGCCGGTTTCGTAAATGACCTGGGTGGAAGGCAACTGACTGATACTGGCCAGCCCGCCGGCTATGGAGCTGACATACTTTTGGGGAATGAGCAGTTTGACGGCACCGTTTTTGTCTTCTGCTTCGGATCTCGGCACTTTCACCGCTTGACGCAGTTGCAGGTCATTTAGCGAGATAGAACTAACATAACCGAAGCCCAGTCCGATAATGTCGAGCACCGGAAAGACAGCGAAGATAAAGAGAAAGAAGAAAGCCGGTCCAAACTCGGCGATGCTCGAGCCGCGCCTGCGCCCTTTCGGACCAAGCGCCCCCGGCAGACCGCGCTTTTCATTCAGACCTAATTGAAAGGTTTGAGCCGCTCTAATCTTCACAGAATTCATCCCTTGCCGATTGGCACCGATGATCTGTATATACCACCGCAGTGTAAAGAGTTTGTGAGGGCTAAGCTGCTTTCGGCTTGGCGCGGTCGCAGCACCTGTTTATCTAGGTATCTAAGCTTAATGGGTGCCCTTAGGCCCAGATGTCCGGCTCTCTTCTCAATACAAAGGTGGTGATGCCGAAAAGCAGGCAGATTAGTCCCGGTAAGGTAAGTATCCAGCTGGCGAGAAGTCGGGTGAAGTCTCCCGAGCCGTCTTCTCTGCCAAGAAAATATGCCAGGGCTAGAAATATCACTCCCAGCACGGTTTGCCAGATATAGGCAAATTCTTTGTAGACATAAAGTTTCATGGCAACCACCTCGACAGTATATTAGACCGAGTGGCTGGCAGATCCTTCATTCTTTGGGCTGATTCTAGGCTTTACTACTTTAGACTGAGTGGTCAAATGTCAATTTTCTTGGCTTGTCACTGGCAGAGCGATTATATCGGTGTAGTCGTCTTTACCGTCATCTTTGCTTTCCAGCTTTATGCCTTTCTCTTTACAGATTTGGCTGAGTTCTTCTTTGAGCTTATCTTCTTTGACATTTTCTTCTTCGCCAAGCTCTATAGTGAGCAAGTTAAGAGACATCTTTCTAATTATTTCTGCGGCGCCACTAGTTAGCTTTGCCTTGCCCAGATGCAGTCTTCTCAGGCTGCCTATTTTGCTCAGCTCTTCCAGCTTATTATTATCTATATTGCAGTTGCGCAGCTCCAAAGTGGCTAGATTAGGCATTGAACTTAATTTCTTTAGGGTACTGAGCTTGATGTCACAATCATCTAGTCTGAGAGCGAGAATTCTTTTTCTTCCCTGAAGTGCATCAATGCATTCGTCCATTTCAGCAGGGCTAAGTCCGTCTAGAGCAAAACGATGCGACTTGAGAGTGACAACATCTACAGGGTTTTCTTTAGTTAGTTTGGAATGACCAATGTCTATATTGAAGAGTTTGTTCTCCCTGAGTTTGGTCAAACTTCCATCAATTACTCCCTTCCGAATGACGAAGCTACGAGATTCGGTCATTGAGACCAGTCCCTCTCTGATCATTTTGTTCGTAACGTTTTCGCCTTCCAGAAATCTTACTTCCCAGAATGGAATGTCTGCTACGGTGAACCATTTGCTCTCATCATTGATAAAGTCATGAGTTGGTTGAAACAAGAGCTTGGCAGATCCCGGGTATTCTTCGAGTCCAGAGCTGGGGTGAAGCATTCCTCCAACCAGTCCTATTCTTCCGCAATCGAAAGCGTTAAAGTTGATTCTAATTATCTTGTTTCCGTTTTTGTCCCTTGTAAGACTAGCGCCTGGAATAATTGCTAGATCGCTTATATTTGTCGGTATTTTTTGTATGGTCGAACTTGGCTTGCTCATAAAGCCCGAAAAGCTAATTGTACCCACCAAAAGCAGGCCGGTGGCGACAATCATCAGCACCGCCGCTGGTATCGCGTTCTTTTTCGATTTAATCTTAGTTTCTTGCTCGCCCTCCTGATCAGCACGATGACTGAGGACGGGTTTACGCACACCGGTGGTGCTGCCGCTAAATTCGCCGATTGTCTTGCTTGTCATAGTTTGTCCTTGTCCGGGCACAAGTAAACTCTGATAGATTGCTTCCAATTCTTTTCTAACTTCGGTCATGGAAGCTATGCGCATGGCTGCATCCTTTTCGAGCATTCGCTTCAAGAGCCCCTCTAGTCTTTGTGGGTATCTCGAACCAATATCTATCGCCGACAGCGTGGGTGGCTCTTCGCATTGATGCTTGGTTAAGGTCTCGACGATGTTTTCGCCGAGAAAGGGAGGTTTCTCGGTAAGACATTCAAACAAGGCGCAACCCAGTGAATAAATATCGCTGCGCGCGTCGATTTCTTTGCCCATCGCTTGTTCAGGGCTCATATAGAGCGGGCTGCCGAAAACCAAACCGACACTTGTTAGTCTTTGGCTTTCGCCCGAAGCTAGTTTGGCGATGCCGAAATCTACCAGGCGAGCCACCGGTCGTTTAGGATCTGTCAGATCTAAGTGAATATTTGCCGGCTTGATATCGCGATGCACGACGCCGGCTTTGTGGGCGTGCTCTAAGGCAGAGCAAGTTTGTATAAAGACTTGCAGGGTGAGCTTAAGTTGGAAAGCCCCTTCCTTCTTTAGTTTCTCTGCCAGATCTTCGCCATGCAGAAGTTCCATAGCGTAATAGGGGCGATTGCCGTCACTGATGCCGAAGTCATAAATACGAATGATGTTCTCATGCTGTAGTCGCCCAATCGATTGGGCTTCTCTTTGAAAGCGCAGCCAGGCTTCTTGGTCGATTTGATTGGAGCGAAAAGTTTTCAGGGCGAGTTCTTTACCGAGTGTCAGGTGTTTAACTCTATAAACGGCGCCCATGCCGCCTTCGCCAAGAAAGTCGATGACTTCGAATTTGCCGTCTATGACATCGCCGCGTTTGAAAGGCAGTCCTGCTTTTTCAATGGTGCGAGAGCGCCCTCCCTGCGGGGAGTCGCCGAGCGCCACCGGCAAGGTGTCGGAGCCGGGTTTAAAGAATTGCGATTTCTGCTGGTCTTCCTTCATTCGTCTACTTAGGTAATTGTCAGGCTATCGATTAAAGCCAATCTGTCAAAAGCTAATCTGTCAAAAGCTTATGGATCACAAGCCATTCGGTCATGAGCGCTAGTTCTTAAGACCTTTAAGCAGGTCCTTAAGATTGGGATCATTCAAAAGTTGACTGGGATCACCGCCAAACTTATCGGCTATGCCCGGAGGTAGTTTGTCCATGATGTTGCCTGGTATCTTGCCGCCGAATTTATTCTTGAGTTTGTTGATGATATCACCACTGGAAGCATCGGCCATGCCAGGGAACTGCGCACTAGGCATGGGTGAACCTGCCGCCACCGGTGGTGTCGGTCTCTGAGTCTTGAGGTCGACGCTACGCTTGAGCTGGTCATCGAGCCCATCGTCGATTGACGTTAGTCGTTTCTCGATATTGGCTTCGCTGTCCTTGGCTTTCACCATTTCCTCGACAAAATTGAAGGCGCTCATATAGGGTGTGATGCCTATACCGTGAGCTTTTGCCGCCATAATTTTGCGCAACACATTAAGGCGCCTTTCTTTTAGCGATCCTTCCGCGACATTGAGGCTCTCGGCGGGAATGGAAGCTGCTTCCAGACTGAGGTCTGGTTTGGTGACCACCGGTGGTGGCTCCATGCTCTCGGGGCCTGGCGGCATCTGAGCCAGGGCCGGCAGTGCCCTGCTAAAATCTAAGCAGGCAGCAAAAAGTGCGGCTAAGAGTCCGCAGGAAAGTGAAATAGACAGTTTGAATTTTGTCACTTTGGGCGCACCTGTATATCTACGATATTGACATACCCATCATGGTAAATAACTATACGGCTTTATATAGAGTGATGTATAGACTCTTTCGGGTCTGCTTCATCTTGGCAGGAGCCTTTCTATTTGCTTTGGCCCCTCTCTTCACGGAGCCAGCCTTGGCGCAGAGCGGCAATACCGGGCAAAGGCGATACGAATGGGTGCCCGGCTCGAGGCAGGCGCGCTGGGTAGATTCGACACAGTCGAACAGCAGTCAACAGAATGCCGGGCAGAGGCAATATCAGTATCAGAACCAGTATCAGAACCAGAATCAGGGACAGGCTCAGTATCAAGGCCAGGTTCAGAGAGCCGCTGCTGGTCGTCTGCCGGCATCACAGCCAGCCAGGGTGCCAGCGCGCACCTCTCCCTTCTCCAATCGAGACTTTGTCGACTCGGTTCTGGTTTCGGGCCAGCGCCGAGAGTTCCTGGTACATTTACCGGCTGGTTACGATGGCAAACAGGACTATCCCGTCGTGATGGCTTTTCATGGTTTGGGTATGAACGGCCATATGATGTTTGGTCTCACCGGTTTTACCGGACTTGCCGACCGCAAAGGCTTCATAGTCGTCTTTCCCAGCGCCCTGGGCGGTCGTTGGCAAGACGGTTTGACCGCAACAGGCAATGACGATGTCGCTTTTGTTCAGTCTATGCTCGATAGACTAGCCGTGCAGTTCAAGATAGATCGCCGCAGGGTCTATGCTTGCGGCATTTCAAATGGTGGTTATTTTACCCAGCTTTTGGCGCTTACTATTCCTGAGCGAATCGCTGCTTGCGGTGTAGTCGCATCAACCTTGACCAGAGGCGGGGCAAGTCGGGATAGCACCCATAATCGTATGCCTATTGTTTTCTTTCTGGGCAGCGAAGACCCTCTCATACCATGGGATGACGGTCGCTCAAAGAAAATGGGCAAGTTGGGCGAGGCTTTGGGTGTGGGTGGCGATATTGCTCTTGATGGGGCAATTGCGCGTCTCGGCGGCTTGAGTACAGCTCCCGACACCATCGATTTTTGGGTCTCGCGCAATGCCGCCTCGCCCGCTCCGCGATCTACCAGATTGCCTGATCGCTCCGCCAACGACGGTACCCATGTGGAAAAAACTGTCTGGGGCAGCGGCTCAAGCCAGGTGATGCTCTATAAGATTGAAGGGGGCGGACATACCTGGCCTGGTTGCTTGAATCTCAAGGCTATTTCTGATGTAAGCGGTGCTATCAGCCAAGACATCGATGCCAGCGAAGAGATGTGGGAATTCTTTCGAAACTTTTCAAGGTGAGTTTATCTAGCTCTTTACTCTGGTAGAACTATTGCAGTGTGCTTTATGCGCATTTCCAATCAAACAACTGCGAGGGTCCTGTGTCAGAACCTGATGAATTTGAAAAAGCCTGGGTTTCTAATTATGTGCCGAAAGGAACCGTTCAAGACAGTATCAACCAGATTAAAGAGTATGCTTACAAGTCTTTTGATGCTCTTGATGCCAATGGTAACGGCTTTATAGAAAGGTCTGAACTGGAGGCGGCGCTCAAGTCGGATGCTACACCTGCAAGAGAGAAGTCTTTCATTACTTTCTTGCTGAGCAATCAAGAAGCGATTTCGGATCAAGTGAAAGAAGATCCCACTGGACCGAAGGGGGGCATTTCGCGTTTAGATCTAGATGCTTATTTCAAGCTACTTCTAGCCTCGATGAAGTAATTGGTCTAGCTTTTCTCGACAATACTCTCGCCGATAAAATTGGGCAAGAACGACCGTCTTAGTCGGCGGTATTTCTTGTTGTCTCTTTTGCCTGACCTGTGGCTTTATCGATCTTGAGCTTCCAAGCATATGCTGCCTGTGATTTTTCCGGACTGAGTGAGATTACTCTGTTGAAGTCTTCTTTGGCATTTTTGAAATCGTTGAGCATAGAGTAACATTCGCCGCGTGCCAAAAGGATGCTGGCATCATCAGGCGTCATTTTTAAAACAGTAGTGAAATCATCGATGGCCGGCTTGTAGTACTTAGACCGCAGCGACAAATAGGCTCTGTCTTTGTAAGGATGGGGATGGTCAGGATGCTCTTCGATTACCTTGGTGATTTCGTCGTAGGCTTTTTTATAACCGCCGTCTGGAGAGCTGAGCAAAAGAGAAGTATCAATTACCGAATTGATACCGAGTTTTTTAGCCTTGCTTTCATCTGCTGCCGCCAGGCTTGCCTTTCCCTGTACTTTATAGATGGCGCTTCTGATTTGATAAGCAATCCCGGCTTTAGGATTTAACTTGAGAAGTTCATTGCAATCGGCAAGAGCTTTGTTGATATCTTTCAAGAGAAGATAATTGCGGGCTCTCTCACCCAATGCCAGCTTTTTGTATTCTTTTAAAAGAGCGTTGACCGAATTTACCGGATGCCCCTTTTGACATAGAGCCAAAAGATCGCTGAAACTCTGCACCGCCTCTTGGTACTTTTTCAACTTTGAAAGAAGATTACCTTTGTCTAGAAAGGCGAATGCCAGGGTTGATGTTTTTTCTTGATCACCTTTGGCTAGCTTTATAGTTTCATCGAAATATTTCAGTGCTTTGGGATATTGCTTTTGCTCTTCGTACAGCACGGCTAGATTATATGCGTATGCAGCCGAGGGGAAGAATTTTTCAGCCGATTCCAGCGCTTCAATGGCGTTCTTTTTATTGCCCTCTCGCAGTTGTTTATTGACTGTTTCCAGCACCGAGCTTTCTTCTTCTCTTCTGGCTAACACTTTTGAGACTTTGTCGAATTCTTGCAGATCTCTTCCGGCTTCTTGTAATTTGCCGAGTTTTTTATAGGCTAGAGCCCGGTTGTAGTATGGCTTTGGCGATTTGGGATTGAGTTTGATGACTTGCGAATATTCATTGATAGCCAAGAGCGGCTTGTTGGTTTGGGCGTAATAGTAAGCGAGTCGGTCATGGGCATCAGAGAGGCGTGGATTGAGCTTTATAGCCTTAAGACAGTCAGCCTTTGCCTTTTCCAGATCTCCGGCATCTATGTAATTGGCCGCCCTTTCTGCGTAAAATCCGGGCACGCTACCTGCCTTGCCTTCCACCTGTCGCAAAATGCGCAGTGCTTCGTGATGGTTCTTTTGTTGCCTAGCCATGGCCGCTTTTACTATGGCTTGATCAACTGTCATTTCAGAGTTGGCTGCCGGGGCTGCACTGGTGCTAGTGGTGCTATAAATGACGGAATAAGAAAGGCTTGCTGCTAAGGTGATTGCTGCAACTAAGTGCGAGGAGGACGTAAATCTCTTTGAATTTGGACGTTTGGAGGACATTTCTTTACCTGCAGGCTTGTTTAGATCTGATTGTCGGCATATTCGGCTTGATTGATAAATATATTACCCGCTTCAGCGTCCTTTTCTTTGCAGCTTCTTGAGCATTCTTGCCAGTTCATTATCAGAGAAATCACCTGACTGCTTTTTGGCATGTCTGAAGCCCTCCATCATCGCACCGGCAATACCAAGATCTTGCAGCTCATCGAAATTGACTACATCGACAATGTCAAATTTAGCGCCTTGGGCCATGAGGGCGTCATCGAAAAAGTTGAAAACCCCCTCGCCGATTGTGTTTTCACCAATACCAAGAAAGATAAGCTCTTTCTGGAACTGTTCGGTTTGTTTCTGGGTCGCCTCGACGATTACTCTGGCGCAGGTTTCATAGTATTGAGGCTCTCCGTCTGTGATGACGGCAATCAAGAGTTTTCGACCGACCGGCTGGTTGGGCTGAGAGCCTTTAGTGCGGTTCTCAAAATCTTGAAAGGCAAACTGCAGGGGGGTCATCAGATTGGTTGCCCCTTGTGGTCGCATTCCTCTAAATACCGAACCCAAGTTTTCGGGAGTAATATCGCGGTAGATGCTCATCTGATCGTTGAAAGGCACCACTGTTAGTGATTTACCGGCAAAATCTTTTGCTTCGCGAGTAAAGTCGGCGGTTACCTTTTGCACCCATTCCCAGCGAGAGCGGTAGCGGGGATCCCCATCCACTTCGTCTTCCATAGAACCTGAGCGGTCTATCAAAAGATAGATTTCATAGTCTTTCAAATATTTCCAATCGGCTATTTTTACCGCTTGACTGCGCAATGTGGTGTTGTTGCGACGCGAGCCGCTCGGGTTTGATTCAGTTTCGTTTTCAGGGGCACTGCGCACACTTATGCCGTAGCGCTTGCCGGCTCTTTGAAAAGTGACCTGCAAGACATCGCCGTTGAGCTTGATGCCATCCACTAAGTCGTTCTGCATAAGACCGGCATAGTAAGCCGGAGAGCCGAGTCGTACACCGGTGACTTTACTAGGTAGGGCGAGACTTTCAATCTTGATGCCGGCACCATTCATGGTGCTGGAAACTTGGTCGACTCGACCATAGAGTTTAGGTTTCTCCACTTGCTTGGACGGCGCTGCCTGCGACATGGGGAGGGCGGACGAGAGCAGGAGCGCAGACATAGTAATGATAGAGCCTAGTCTGCTGTTGCCAATTACGCGATTGCTTTTGGGCTCCATTACTCAGCCTTTATTGCGTTTTCAGTTTGACTTTGAGACTGCTTTTGAGTTTGTTTTTGAATATCAATATCTGACCTGGCTTGAGCGTTTTCTTTGCCTTTGCTTTGGACTTGATTGTTGACTTGGCTTTGGCCTTGCGTTTGGACTTGGCTTTGGGCTTGGCTTTTGGCTTTCCCTTGAGCTTGGTTTTTGACTTGAGTTATATCTTTGTCTTTACCTGGTGTGAGCGCTTTTGCCCTGGCAGTTAGGGGGGCTTGGTCGGGGATGGTGTCAAAAACCGAATCACCATAGTTTACATAATCTCTGACATTGGCGCTGCCGGCGCTCATTTTCAGTCTATGCGGATCGCCGCTGTCTAGGGCTTCCACTTGGCGCTTGCATTCAGAGGTGATGCGGTCTATGTCCTCAGCCAATTTCGAACTGAGGTTGAGGCTGGTTTTTTCTTGCAAGTCTAAAGCCTCTAGATAGCGCCTGGTTTGGGGATCTTCTGCCAGAAGCAGCTGGTCTTTGGCTTTCATACCACCGGGCGTCGGGCGCTTTTCAGGGGGGATGCTTGCCGTTCTGCTTTCGAATTCCTTTTGTAGCCGCTTTAGGTCTTCTTTGAATTTTGCTTTGAGGTCTTCTATTTTCTGAGAGCCCCTGGTCAATATCTCGGTTTTGAGTGTGTAATTGCGGTCTTGAGGTGTTTGATCTAAGCCACTGCCCGTGCTACCGCCAGAGGCGTTTTGTCTTGAGTTGTACGAGTTTGGATTGCTACCACGAGCGGTGGCAGAGCCTGCGTTGGTCTTTGGCTCTGCGCCAGTAAGAATGTCATTGATACCACCGATGGCTTCTTGGGCGTAGGTGGCTATCTGGGTGCCCTTGCCGAAATTGACGCAGAAAGAATACTGATTTAGGGCTTCATGGGGTAAGCCTAGCTTTAAGTAGCTATTGCCCAGGTAATAGCGCGCAGTTAGATTTTTGGGATTTTGGTCGATTAGTTTTTGGGCGATTTTGGCACTGTCTAAATAACGACCTTGGTTATATAGCTTGGCCAGGCTATCTAAGCTGAGATTTTCTGATCTGTGATTTTCGGGCTTAGAGTTTTTAGCCTCTGCAGCCAGCGCCCAATTGGCTAGAGTCCCTGAACTTTTACTGGCGTCACCGCCGTATCTGCAAGCTGAGCCAGCTGAACTAGTTAAGACATCTAAGCCACCTAAGCCATTTGAGCCATTTGAGCCATCTGAGCCCATTAGTTGGCTCAGTAAGACCAATGAGACTAGACCAGCTAGATGGCTCAGCGCCGGCTTAAGAACCGGCGTGAGAACCGGCTTAAGATATTGAGGTGGCTTTTTCCGCTTCATTTCTGGTTTGGTGCTTTGCCCCCGCCGCGCTAATATACGTGGCTTACTAGTGCTTGCCGATTTTTCTTTACCATATTAGCTTATCGTGTCTAGCTTATCGTGTACCATAGAGACTTACTATTGTAGTACAAGGCTTTTGGCTTCTCATGTCCAG
The DNA here is from genome assembly GCA_017303615.1 of Obscuribacter phosphatis (SeqCode). GTDB lineage: Bacteria > Cyanobacteriota > Vampirovibrionia > Obscuribacterales > Obscuribacteraceae > Obscuribacter > Obscuribacter phosphatis_A. The sequence goes on along the minus strand of JAFLCK010000012.1, from coordinate 54,705 downwards.
CACATTTTCAGTGCAATGCGGCAGTTTGCCCCCACCCTTGCTGTTTTTGCAAGACTTGGAGGCTCGTCTTGGTTGGGCGTCCATATCTTGTCCCGACTTTTTTGAAATTGAAGGAAATCTCGGCAATCGCTCTAAGAGCTGGCAGCAGGATTATCTTTATCACTTTTATAGGCCCTTTATTTCGAGCCGAGGCATAGAGGTCAGGCTCGATCTGGAAGAGTGCCATGTCTCTATCTTGCCCTTTAGTTCTAGGGGCGATTATGAACTGGCTTTCGAGCTTTTGCGCGAATTTTTGCAGTACGGCGGCGGTTCGGTTCGCTCCAGCGACGGTTTGACCGCCGCCAATGGCTCTCAATTGAAAGAGATTTTTAGTCAGTCATGGTTCGACGGTTTTTGCTATGAGGCGCTCAAAGAAGCTCTGGCAATGTTGGGCGAGCGCCCGGGGGCGGTTCTTACTCTTTCAGGACCGGTGCGCAAGTTTTATCTGGGGTCAAGGCTGGTGGCACGCTTAGAGCAAAGTTTGTTGCTTTCGCCTGGCGCCGCCCTCATGGGTGGGCGTGAGTTGCGCGATTTTGCCCGGGCCTTGGAAGAAACAATGCTTGCTACCCAGTATGCTCTGCAGAGAGAAGCTTTCGCCGGTTATTGTGAAAGTACGATTTACCAGCTGCGCAGCCAAGGTGCCTCTGGTCTCAGAGCCGCCTATTGTCCGGCTGAACAAGGTGTACTTGTGCCCCTCGTCGATTGTCTGGCTTTTGACGGCGAAAAACGAGGACAGCTCTATCTTTTGCCGAAGGAAGCCATCAATGAAAGGCTCTTGCCCTTACTTTTACCGGGCGGTGAAATGCAGTTGCTCGACGAAGTGCAGTTTTTGCTGTCGCCACTGAAGGATTCTCGATATAGGCAAGTACTTGAGGCTCTGGCGCCGGTTTTGAGCCTTACTTGAACTATAAGAGAACTGCAGAAAGTAGTTTGAAAAAAGAAGAAACCCACGCCGGCGAGGACTGGCGTGGGTTCCTTCACTTCGGTCGCAAGTTTAGCTAGCCAATAATTTGCGAGTGATCGCAGTCTCTGCCTTTAGAGCGTCTTCTTCCGGAGAGCAGTTATTGACAGGCATGCACTTTTTGTCCGCCACCACGGATTTAGCGACCGATACCGTATTTTTTCTTCTGTGAGATATTGTATTAAGTGTTCGCCAAGCGCGCTCGGAAACATAGGGATTGATGTCTTCGGTTAGACGCAAGAGGCGGTTCAATTCCAAAAATGGATTTTCAGCAAGTTCGTAGCGCACTTCTGGACATTCATCAGCCAAGAGAAGTTCGAAGATGACGGCAGGGATGCAATCTCTAGCCACGAGGGCGGAACGCACTTCAAAGTGGGGATCGAGAGCGAGATTGTAGAGAACTTGAATTGGTGTATGTGGATGTTCGGCTACTCTGGCTCTCACGCGGTAGTGGTTGTGGCTGGCTAGTTTTTTCAAATCTGTTACTGAAATATTGTTTTGGGCGGCTTTTATGTAGTCCTTGTGCCAAAGGTCTCTGCGCGCTCCAAGTGATTGATTGAGTTCTTGCATATATTTATCTCCTCGATTCTTTCGATTCTTTCGAGTTAAGATTCGAATTTTTGATCGCACATCCATTGCTCTTTACCTATGACCATTATTAATTTTGCTTGTGTGCAAAACGTGATCAAAGAAAGAGCGGCTTAGGCTCTGTTAAGGAAGTTAAAAAGTTCAAAAATGCCGCCCATCCAGAAAGATTGGCGACACTTTTTCGTAGATGCCCCATTTCGAAATTTCTCATTTCACGAGAAATTTACTTTGTATTGCACATACTATACTAAATTGACCTTCCCACTTTGACCTTTGGTTCTTTGCCAATTTGACCATTTAAAAATAGACCTTGCCGATATTGACTTTGCAAGATTGACTTGTCCGATATCGACTTTTAAAAATTGACTTGCCCGAGCCGTTAGTTATTCAAAGGACTTTACTATGCCTTTCATTCCGGAATTTTTCGCCATGCCGGCTGTCAGCCCTGAGTCTCTGCTTTGTAGCTTTGCTGTAGGCGGGGCCTTTTTCATTCTCTGGCCTCGACTGGCTAACTTTATCGAGTACCGTGTTTTGAGTCGAACAGTAAAGAATGTCACAGGGCATAGCACTCTGCGACCACGCTCCATTAAGGTCGGTCGCAATCTTTCTGCCGCCTACGACTCAGTCAAGAAAGCTTTGGCAGCGCGGCAGAGCAATCAGCGCTGGCATTTGCACCAAGTGAGAATTGATGAGCCCCTAGAAAAGGCAATTAGGCTTGAAGGTGTCTCAATCCTGAAAGAAAGCCCGGAAGAAGAAATGCATCGCAGTCGGACAGAAGCTCGTGGTGCAGGGCGAGGACGCCATTCTACCTCGCTGCGTATACAGGTGGACATAACCGAGCGTGCTGGCGAAACACAGGTCTCGTGGAAGTTCTTGCCTGAAGACCAGCGCTATTTCAGCGAGAAGCTGCAGACAATGGACGCCAATACGTCGCTTTTGCTTTTGCGGACTAATTTCAATCTTATAAAAGAATTGGGACTGACTGCCTGAGGCCATCTGCTCGCAGCCATGGCTTTGAACTGGGTATACTGCCTGAGGCGCATTCTTATTGTGGCTTGAGCCATTCTTTCTCGAGACAGCGGACCAGGACCTGAGTGCGATCATCTATATAGTATGCTTCCTCTTCGTGATAGCCTTGCCGCCTAGAGACAACAAGTGCTTTGTTCAGTCGGCGCTGTTCTTCCTTGAGAACTTGCACCAGAACTGTTTTAATACGCATCTTCACTGGTTCAAGGTGGCGACCATAGCCTTGTCTAATGAGAGTGTGAGCCCCTTGTACTAGACTCTCTGCTTTACCAGCCTCTATCTTGATAGAGAAGCTGGTCACAACGGCTTCCAAGTCTAATCTGCTCTCTTCCAGTTCATTCAGCAAAATCGCAGGCACCCTGCCATTCCTAAATAGACGTGCCATTCCCTTCTGGTCAAGAAGACAGGAGAGAAGCTCATTGTCGCTATCTCCAGACTCAAGCCTGGCCCGCGCTTTGTCGATTTTCTCCAGCCTTGCTTCTAGTCTTACTGTCCGTTCATGAATTTGGGCTGCTTCCATACTGCCCTGATAAAGTCTTTCCGCTCGTTGTCTTTCTTTTGCCGTAAGTCGCCTGTCATCTCTCTTTCTCATCGTGGCAAGTAGGAAAATCGGCTCGGGCGGATAGCCGACCGCCTTGCTATAGAGTTGCATCAGTGAATTGAGGTCGCCTGCGTGCTTGCCGAATGTCAGGTCAATCGAATCACAAATCAACCTAATCGTAGTGACGTCCTGCTCCATATGAACGAGCTCATGAACCAGCGTTGAAAGCAGGTTGTCAGAGAGCGGATTTTGCGAAAGCAAAAGTTCTCTTGAAACAGCTATTCTGCCAGTGCCCACCTGGTATGAGGCACATAAAAGGCTGTGTTCATTGAATTCTACGACGGCCTCTGGAATATCCATGGCCCGGCAGAGAAGATTAACCAACTTTTGCAAGCAGCCGGAGCGTCTTTGGGCGAGTGACTGAATCTGTCTTTCCGTTTGTTCAAGATCGAACTTGAGTCGTTTTATTTGCGAACCTTGCATAGAATCCATCGCTGAATTGAGTTCAGCTCGCAGTCTATTCGCTTCAGCCAACTGCGTCTGAATCTCACTCTCGGTCGCTTCACTCTCTTTCTTCCAGTCAAAATTTAGGGCAATGGCTGCAATTTTCAAATTGTCTGCAAGCCTAAGCATACCGGAGCATTCCAATCCTTCTGGACTTTGACCTTCGGGCGTTGACCAGTAGGCTATAAGCCTTCTAGTAGCTTCTTTTGAAACAATTTCATTGTAGTCTTGGGCTGCATACAGCAGTATCCTTTCGCGGTCCTTAGCAGGAAACTTGTCCGCTAGCTCAAGAGCTGTGAGCTTTATATTTTCGGTGATTTCAGTCTGGCTGTGGTTATACCTAAATCCTAAAGGCTCGGGATCTCCTAGCACTTCGCCAATCATTGATATTCGGCTGTTTAGCGATTTCTGCAAGGTCAACCAGAGCATTTGGAAAACGTCTCGGCAGATCTCACTGGAGAATTGTTTATCAATCTCTGTGGCTAGCAGAAGAATGTCTACAGGCACGGTCAACCCGTTCAAGACCATATACTGCCAATGTTCTTGCTCTAGTCGCTCAATAAACAAATTGCGCGCGGCAACTTTGTTCACCTTGTTGAACAGTACTTTTAGCGCTTTGATGGCGGACTTTGAATAGCCTCTAGCTATCTTTTCCAGAAGAAGGACTTGAGTCCTATAGGCATGAGGATTGGCTTTGAAATCATACTCTTCGAAGTCGGCAAGTCCGTGCACTGCAATCATCGAAAGCTCTTCGTCTGAGCAATTGGAAGCGCGGGCAGCCAGCTCTAGATAATTCTTTTGCTTGACTAGAAGCTTAAGCTGGATCCTTTGTTCTTGCAGTTCAGACTCAGAAAGCTCACTTGTTGGGTTTGCCTTTGTGTAAGCCGTCTTGTCATCGTCTTCATCATTGAATTTTTGTCTGGCGCTATCGGTCTTTCCGAGTATTCTGAAGCTCGCACTATTGTCCTTTAGTGACTGCAATAAATGGCTCGCTGCTGTTGCCAGCAGGCTTTGGAATCTATTGGGAGCAGACCTCTGGTTGGACATTCTCTGCACCTGTTTTTAAGGCAAGAGTTGCTAATTCGCTGGATTTAGCTAGGCTGTGTTGTCATGAATAGTACATGCCATCTGCTCTGAATAACAGGGGGGAAATACGCATCTGAATCTACTCGTGTTCCTGGTTAGGTGCTGGTTTCCGTATCGATACCGGCTCCGGCGAGAGGGGTCAGGATTCTCCTTGTTGCCTTAAATTGGTCCCCGAATAGTTCAATAGCCTCTTGTCTCATTTCCTTGGCTGGACCGTGCAAGTACTCATTAAGGCATCCGAGATCATCGATTATGTAATGGATTGTCCAAAGGGTTAAGTTTTCTGCAAGTCCTTCTATTTGCGGATCTCGATAAAACCAGTATGCATGTCTAAATCCTCTGAATTTAAGCATCTTCTCTAGATGTGAGGGAAGCCAGCCTGCATATTTGAACTTGACGGAATCGTTTACTTCTAGATTGACTTCGTAGATTAGCATTCTTCTCTCTCTGGTAATTTGGTCTTCTTTTTGGCGGGATTAAATTCAACTCTATTGCGAATGGCTAGTTAATGTTTCTGATGGTTGGATTATGAGTGCTGGACCTATGATTATACGTGGCTTTGGGTGGCTTTATTGATACAAGTGAGATCTGTTTCTGGAAATTAAACGATAACCCTTTACTTCAAAATTAACTTCGCAACTTTGAACTTTTTGTCCGGATTTTACGTTTATGTTGATGAGACCCTGAGGAGGGAGTGCCGTATGTCTGTCTCACAAGATAATCTTTCAGTTTTGTATCGTATAAAGATGTCAAATCATAAGTCGCTAGACATAAGAGAGCGCGTGATGCACGAGTGGGTAGAGTTTTGTAAGGAATTTCCGAGCTCTGAACACTGCTGGAATGACTTGGTTTCGTCTTTACAGGCTTCTGGATTGCTTCTGTGCAAGGAATGCGGAAAAGTTGAGCTGGAATTTAGAGATGGACACAGAATATGGTACTGTCCAGAGTGCTCTATTGACGGACGTGTGACAGCCGGGACCTTTTTTCAGAGGGTTAGGAAGTTGCGCCCTTGGTATGCGGCAATGTGGCTTTGTAGTCGCGGCGCAGTGGTTAGCGCTAGCTGGTTCGCTGACTTCATTGGTATTGCAAAGTCCACGGCATTTAACGTTTTTCAGTCTATTCTCTTTGTTGTAAGGGACCGCTGGGGTCAGAGTGGTGCTCTAGTATCAACTAGACATTTTATAGACCTGTATGTCAAAAGAAGTATTGCGTCTTCAAAGTTTATTCATCCTGCTGTAGAAGAGTCTGATGCGCAGGACGAGTTCTGGCAAAAACGCAGATCTCCTGGCTCCACTGGTGATGCTTCTGCAAATGGTTCTTGTGAAAGTTCAGAGGAGGGTGCTTCTCTTTCTTGCAGGACTGGCGAGTGCAAAGCATCATGTTGCTGTCGGTTCGAGGATGGCGACTCATCGGTTGAACGCGAACCTGATCTTCGAGGTGAGTGCGTATCATCTGGCGCGAATGATGATGGCTTTGGCGAAGACGAGAAAACAATCTTGGAGGTTATTTCGAGGGGAAAAGTATCTCTGGATCAGCTGATTGAGATAAGTGGTTTTGATGTGCCCAGGTTGAATCAAGCCTTGACCATGCTTGAGTTCGCTGGCTCGATAATGGCTTTGCCCGGTGGTCTATTTGAGTTGATTTCTGCTAGAGAAAGACCTAGTGTGAGATCAAGTTTGGTGAATATTGGCTCAAGGTCTGCCAGTGATTGGGCCCGTGATGGGTCTCATGCATTTTCGTCTTTTGATTCTAACGGAGCTTCAGACGGGGAGGAGATGTGTAGGATATTGGGATGTCAATTTTGTTTGGAGTTGGAGCAGAATCCAGACGTTCTTAAGGGCGCTGCTCAAGCATTGGTGAATGTCAACGTAAGGAATAGTGCGCGGCACAGCGTCTCTTCGAAGTCTGTGGTGTTATCGCTTCTTAGCTTTGTCAACCAACTGCAAAAAATGTGTGCTGGCATAAGCAGGCGCAGGCTTGAGTTGTATCTCGCCCAGCGCTATTTGACCGAAATCGTTAGTTTTGAAAAGAATGGACTTGGGTCGCTTCTTCAAGCGTGTCTAGAATTTGGACCCGTTGAGGATGACCAGTTGCGCAAACTGCGCCCGGATGTTTCAGCTCTTTATTTTATTGCGGCTTGAGATTGTGGATTGGTCATTGGCTTTTGCCGCGTCCTTCGATTTTTAACTTGCGATCAATTCGTAATTGCTCGGGCTCAGCGGTGCCAATTCGCGCAGTTGTTATTGGCTCGAATTGAGTTTTGAGGGTTTCTTCATTGCCGAGCAAGAACAAATGGTCGTGCAGGTTTAGAGTCGTATCGCAGTGACTTGGCAGCAGTATAACCAGGTCGCCAGGCTTGAGTGCACTATCGAGACTCTTCACCTCATCTAATCCTGATGGAGTGTCTGGCTTCGATTTTGCTTCTGACTTTGATAGTATTCCATGTTCGTCACCCGCCGGGCTGTAATGATAGTCTTGATGGGGCTCTGTCGCTTTAGCGTTGCCCATGTCGGTGCTTAAGCTTTTCAGACCGGCGTCAACTACTATCCGATCTGCAAAGGTACTGATTACAGTTGTTGCAACCGCGAGTGCGTTGGCGAATTGAGCGCCGTTCGAACTTTTGTATGAGCTATCCATTGTGCAGAAACTACCGGGCTGAACTTCGGTTATGTATTGATTGGTGGCGCAAGTCAGGAATGAGCCGGTTCCTCCCGTAGTGATTGTTTGAAATTGAAATTCTCGGGATTTCAGGGCGCTTTCAATTTGTAGCTTTAGCGATGTGAGCAACTGCATGGACTTTAGGCATTGCTCTTGCATTCGCTCAGGTTTTGCCTGCTGAATATGACCTTCGTAGCCTTGCAGTCCTATAAGTTGTAGATGTCTGGACGCCAAAATTTTCTCAGCGAGGGCAAGCACTTTGTCACAGTCTGGTTCTATCCCGCATCTATTTTGTCCGACATTAATGTCAATCAGAATCTTGAGTTGATGCTTTAGCCCTGCTTTGGCGCACCGGTCGCTAAGTGTGGCAACTGAGATATGGTTGTCGACCACAATCTTTAGCTCTGGATTCCTTGCTGCGAGAATCATAAGCTTGGTTAGCTTTTTCGGCCCGGCTATCTCTGTGGTGACAAGTATGTCGTCGATGCCACCATTCATCATCACTTCGGCTTCGCTTAATTTGGCAACACAGATGCCATTAGCGCCCATATTTAGTAGCATTCGAGCCAATTGCGGCGACTTAATGCTTTTGCAATGCGGCCGAATTTTGGTTTTGGAATTTGTTCTCTTCAAGGCCGAGAAGGCAAGTTGTGCATTTTCTACGAAAAGATCGAGGTCGAGCAGTAGTGCTGGGGTATCGAAATCCGGGTGTTTAAGTAGGTTGTCTCTCCTCAGTTTTTCCAACCAAAAATCTTGCACTGCCATGACTCAATCAACGAGACCTCGCTGCCCAAACAAACCAAACTAGAAGTCGCCTGGCAAAGAATACCAGATGTGTTGCCTTGTTTGGCTCTAGCTAAGTCCTGAAAGGTTGATGTAAAGAATCTAGAAGAAAAGTATCTTGAGATCAAGAGATTTGATAATATGGATTCATGAACAATGAGAAATTAGATTTGGCAACTAAACTCTGGCTCGTTCTCTACAAAGCTGAACGGGCTCTAGAGCGAAGGGCCCTTGGGAGTATTGAGAGCCTAGGTATCACTGGCACCGACTTTGCAATTTTGGAAGTCTTATTGCATAAAGGTCCATTACCAATCAATACGATCGGACGAAAAATACTCCTCACGAGTGGTTCTATAACGACTGCTGTAGACCGGCTTGAAGCTCGGGGACTTGTCTCGCGCAGTTTTGATGCTGCCGACCGTCGAATTCGGCTAGTTGTCTTGACAAAAGATGGAGCTCGCGCTGCTTCGACATCTTTCAAAGAGCATCAGCGACACCTTCATCAAGCTATGGAAGTTCTTTCAGAAAGAGAGCAGATTCAGCTAATTGCTTTGCTGAAGAAGCTCGGTAAAGGAGTGGAATCAAATGAAGAAGAGTAGTAATTCAGCCAAAGGCCAACTTACTCAGGGTTTAGCGAGTTCTGATTTTGAGGCGTCCCGGGCTGTTTCTTCGGTGGTATCGAGTCGCTTTGTTAGAGAGGGGGCTGGCTTCGCTGTCGCTCGACCGTTTCCTTTAGCAGGCTTGGAGGAGCTTGACCCGTTCTTGCTTTTGGACCATATGCTACCCGAAAAACTTTTGCCTGGTCAGGCGAAAGGGGCTCCAGAGCATCCGCACCGAGGTTTTGAGACAGTAACTTATTTGCTCGCTGGTGAAATGGAGCATCGAGACTCTGCTGGGAATAGTGGTTTCTTAAGACCAGGTGATGTGCAGTGGATGACTGCAGGGTCTGGTGTGATTCATTCTGAAATGCCGTCTCAAGTTCTGCTCAGAGATGGAGGCGTCTTGCATGGATTTCAGCTCTGGGTTAATTTGCCGGCTTCCAAGAAGATGATGGCGCCGCGCTATCAGGATCTAAGGAGTGAGTCAATCAAAGAAATCGAAAGCGAGGACGGCCTTAAGCGAGTTCGGTTAATAGCCGGGAAATTTGAAAATCACCAGTCTGTCTGCGTTACAGAAATCCCCATAGTTTATCTTCATGTGCGTTTGTTAAAAAATGGCGTCTTTGAGTACCAGCCGGAACCTCTGCAGACAGTTCTTGCCTATTTTTTCGGAGGGCAAACTGTTCTGCGAGTTTCTCAGAAAAATCTGGAGAGCGCTTTGTCTGGACCTGCCGGCGCTTCAGTCGAACCCACGAGTTCTTCCGCGTTGGTCTCGGCTGCCGAGCCAGTTGTGCAAGTGCAAGCCGAAGAGTTGGCTATTTTCGAGCAGTCTAATCTGCCTGTTCGTATTTTTAATGAGTCTGATGCCACGCTGGAATTCCTTTTCTTGGTTGGAAAGCCGATTGGCGAGCCGGTGGCAAGGTACGGTCCTTTTGTGATGAATACTAGGAGGGAGATTGAACAGGCGGTGCTTGATTTTCAGAGCGGCAACTTTGTATCGGCTTCTTCAGGCAGGGCCTTGGGCTGATTGCTCAACTGCGACGGCGGTTGAGGGCTGAATCAGCATCGACGCCAAAGTCTTTGCAGTATTTCAAGACCTCAATGGCTTCCTCTGGTTTAAGGGCTTCCATGCGCAGCAGATAGAGCAGGCGCGCTGTGCAGAGTGCCAGTCCGTCATCGAGATGCTGTTTGTGCACCAGGGCAGCTAGATACTCAGTGAATGTGGTCTTTTCGCCCAGCATCGATTTGATGGCTTGTAAGTTGGCTTGACTGCATACGCCTACTGCTTTCAGCAGCGCTTCGAGGTTTTCTATGTCGCTTGTGTCAAGGACCAATGCTGCCAGTTCAGCCAGCGATTGGCTTAGTTCTTCTCTGTTGAGAACTGACCTTTTCAAGACTGACGGAGCGTGGACCATGGCGAGGCGCTCTTGTCTGACGAGGTCTTGCAGCAGCAAGGTGCGGCTTAGGGTGTTTTCGTCTATCTGTCCCATGTTTATGAGTTCAACACCAATTTGGCTGCCCTTCAGCAAGGCTAGTTCGAGGGCGGAAATTATCGAGGATTTTTGCGCCAGACCAGCTTTCACTAGGATTTCGCCAGTGCGAATCTGTGCGATTTGCACCGGTAGGGGGCGACCAGTTTGCTTAAGCGCAGTCTCGAAATCGATGCCTCTTCTATAGCAAAGCACCAAGATTTCCAAAATATCGACTTGGGTCAGATAGCCGTCTCTTTCGTAAACCTGCGCAGTCAGTGCCGCCATAACTACTTCCGGGTCAATCACTCCGGCATGGGTGATGATGCGGCCTAGTGGCAGACCTGTTTCGCGCTGCGTCGCCAGATAGTTGCTCATGCTTTGACTATCCACGGCACCAGATTCGGTAAGTAGGCTGCTTAGTTGGGTCATGGAGCGGGGCTTAGGCGGCAATATCGGTTGATTTTCTTGGCTGGTTCCGGCTAGCTCGGAGAGTGCGTCTTGAATAGTTTGCTTGCGCTCGACCGCCATGTGCAAACAGCGAGCTGCTGCTATTTCTGTGATGCCTTCTTTGAGCACCAATTCGGCAGCTTCTAGGGCAAGTGTGTTGAGATTTTCTTTGATATAGCCGGACATGACCAGCATCTTGAGAATGTTCAAGCCGGTCTGTCTGGACATGATTTCGCAGTCGGCATACTGCTCTCGTTTGATTAGACCTGCCTGGCAAAGCAGCGAAGCGGCCAGATTCAGCTGTTCGGGGCGGGGCGCGCCTGGGGCAGCGCCCTGCGAGGGTGCCGTAAACTTGCCGAATCTGTCGTGAGGCGAATTCATAACTCTATAAGTTCACAGGTTCATAAGTTCATAACTTCATAACTTCTCGAGCTGACAAATCATTTGTAATCTGGTCCGGAGGTTCAGGGTCCCCTAAGTTTCTGCGTTCCTAAGTTTCTAATTCCCTAAGCCCCTAATTCCCTAAGCCCCTAATTCCCTGGGTTCCTGAGACCCTGATCCCCTAAGCCCCTAATTCCCTGGGTTCCTGAGACCCTGATCCCTTAAGCCCCTAATTCCCTGGGTTCCTGATGATCCCCTAAGCCCACCAGTTCACAAGGCAAGTTAATAAATTCCTAAAGACATTGGCTCATACACTGACGAATTACGATATCGGCTTAGCACTTTACTCTTTTATTGTCTCATCCGCTTTCAAAAAAATGAAAGTGTTGTCGCCATCGGTCTTGGCATAAGTCATAGTTGTTATTGTCAAGGTGGCTTGGCAGTCTCTTTGTGGTAATCTGGCTTAGGTGTTGGAGAGGTTTTGATGTCATCCAAAAGAGCCGTAATTATCGGTGCTGGTCCGGCTGGTATCACTGCTGCTTATGAATTAGTACAACGCACCGACGTCAAGCCTGTTCTTGTTGAGAAGGCTGAAGTTATTGGCGGCTTGGCCCGCACTTTAGATTACAAGGGCAATAAGCTCGATATTGGCCCCCATCGTTTCTTTTCCAAGTCAGACCGGGTCATGGACTGGTGGCTATCGATGATGCCTCTGGCCGGCGGCGGCGAAGTAGAAATTTCGTACCATAATCAGAAGCGCAATATCTCAGCCGGTGGTGCCGGTTCTACGCCTGCAGAGCAAGGTGCCGATCGCTCCGCGTCCAATGTCTTGATGACTCTTTCCCGTCAGACCCGAATTTACTATCTGCGCAAGTTCTTTGATTATCCGATTAGCTTGAAATTGGCGACTTTCACCAATCTTGGTTTGGTTCGGACAGTCAAAATTGGTTTCAGTTATCTCAAGTCGGTGGCCTTTCCGGTCAAGCCTGAGGTCAATCTTGAGCAGTTCATTACCAACCGTTTCGGTCGCGAGCTTTATCTCACCTTTTTCAAAGACTACACTGAAAAAGTTTGGGGCATCTCTTGTTCGAAGATTAGCGCCGCATGGGGCGCCCAGCGCATCAAGGGTTTGTCTATTACCAAGGCGGTCTGGCATGCCCTCAAGAAAATCCTTGGTTCGGTCAGCGATCTGCGTCAGAAGGGCACAGAGACTTCGCTGGTAGAGCAGTTTTTGTATCCCCGCGAGGGTACCGGTTCGATGTGGCAGCTGGCTGCCGAGAAAGCCATCGCCGGCGGTGGCGAGGTCTTGCTCAATAAAGAAGTGGTGAAGATTCTCACCGAAGGCAATCAAATTAAGGCTGTGGAAGTGCGAGACCAAGTAAGCGGCGAGGTCAGCCGCTTGCAGGGCGATTACTTTTTCTCCAGTATGCCGGTGCGTGAGCTTATCGCCAAGCTCGATGCCGATGTTCCGTCTTATGCCCGCGAAGTCGCCGAGGGCTTGGTCTATAGAGATTTCATCGCGGTCGGACTTCTGGTCAAGAAGCTGAAAGTGAAGGACGAAAAGGGCGGCTTGATTGCCGATAACTGGATTTATGTGCAAGAGAACGATGTCTTGATCGGCCGTCTGCAGATTTATAACAATTGGGGCCCCAGTATGGTGCGCGATGTCGAGAATACTGTTTGGTTGGGACTGGAATATTTTTGCAATGAGACCGATGAATTATGGGGCTGGCCCGATGACCGTCTCAAAGAATTAGGCGCGCAGGAGTTGGACAAGATTGGCATCATAGAAAAGGCTGATGTGCTCGATGCCATGGTCGTGCGCATGCCCAAGACTTATCCCGGTTATTTCGGCACCTATGATCGCTTTGAGGAATTGCGCAAATATATTGATACCTTCGAGAATCTCTTTCTGGTCGGGCGCAATGGAATGCACAAGTACAATAATCAAGACCATTCCATGCTTACTGCTATGGTGGCGGTTGATAATATCGCCGGTGGTATCAAGACCAAAGATAATATTTGGGACGTAAATACCGAGATGGAATATCACGAAGAGAAGAAAAGTTAGCCTGCAGTTGCGTTAACTTGTGGCTCTTGGCCGCTCTAATTAACCAGAGATTCTCTCTATTTACTTCCGTCGTTCAATCTCTTTGAGCAGACTCTTGACGCTTAGGTAGAGCTTCTTGTCGGCTCTTAGCGCCGGCGATTCTTTCATTTCGTTGATTATCTTTAGACCTTCTTGGGCCAGTTCGCCTTGACAGTCAAGCATTAAGCTGGCGATGGCAAAGCGTTTGGCCGGTGCTAGGTTTTCTTTGAGCCGTGCTTCAAACTTGAGATGCTGTAGCTCTTGTAGGCAAAGGGGGGCTTTCAGGCTCTTTAGTTCGGTCATTTGACCGGCGCCGGTGCTGTACATATAAAAGACCGGACGATTAATGCCTGATTGTCCTATGGGCTCCTTTATCACCAGACCCAATTGCCCCAGGTCTTCCATCACTTCGATAGCCGCACCGCTCAAGGTTTGAATGAACTTGGCTTCTTTGGCGTTGAAAGCTAAGATTGAAGCCTCTGCTCCGCCCTGACCATTATTGGTGATTAGTGCCAGTATAGACTTATCCGCCAGTTTCCATTTGGCGCTTGATACCAGCTGTGGTGAATCGGCGTTTTCTAGAGTGCTAAAGAAAAATGGTATAGGCTTAGAACCGATGCGGCGCAAAAGCGCCAGTTGTAAGGTGACTTTGTTTTCTTGCGCCTTGGCTGAGGCGATAATAGTGCCGGCGCTGCTCTGAAAACTCATATTGCTTTCTCGGCTGCGGCTCTTCTGATTGAGATAGGCTTCTATCTCTTCGACTCCGTCAAAAGTGCCGGTGCCGCCTGTAACTGATCCATGAATAATCTGCACAGAGCCGCCCAGAGGCTTCAAGATCCAATAGTCGAGTAGATTGACTAGGGCGCTGCGCGAGCCGCCTGGCAAATTCGCCAGAGTGCTGGGTGCGACTGTGCGGCTGATTGTATAGATGACTGCCACGTCCTTGTCGCTAATCCGTTTACTCAGCCCGCCATAGCGCTTTTGGCTGCCGCTATAGTTTTTCTTGATTTGTGAGGGCAGGGGGCTTCCCGTCGGCAAGAGTTTTTCCAAAAGTAGAACATCTTCATCGCCGATGGGTCCGCTGTCTTGTTGCAGCAAGTCGCTTAAGCGACTTTCAATAGATGGCTCGCTTGCTCTGGGTGCCAAAGCTTCAATGGTCAAAATCAGATTGCCGCTAATTTTCTCTATAGACAGACTGCAGTCTGGGCTGGCTGTCTCTCTTTCTCTCCAGCCGGTTGAGTTTTGAGGCTGTGCAGAGTCCGCTTCTGTTGCTATTGCTTGACTGCTTTGTGCCAGCGCCGGCTCTAGCACAACATTAGAGGCTGTGCTCAGCTGCCCAAGCAGCACTGCGGCTGTGAGAAAGCCTGTAAGAACCTCTATAAGAAAGCCTTGATTGGCTTTTGCCTTACTAAATTTCTTGCCTATAATCGTCCCACACCCAGCCCGTCTGCTACTCGATTGATATAGTTGAAATAAGATGCTATCAGATTAATCTGCAAGATGCTTTTGTCGTCAAAGCCTTGCTCCCGCAGCTTTTCTATATCATCTCGCTGAATATTCCAGGGCTCTTTGGTTAGCTTCGCTGTATAGTCGAGCATTGCCCGCTCTCGATCGCTTAATTCCGCTTGCCTGTAGTCTTGTTTGATTGCCTTTGCCAGTGACTCATCCAGAGTCGCTCTTCGAAGAAATTCGGAATGACTTTCTACTCAGTAAAAGCAAGAATTTATCGATGAGACCGTGGCTGCAATCATTTCATGCTCGCGGCGGCTGAGAGGCAAGTCTGGTGAAAGCAAGGTGCCCAAGGTCGAGAAAGTATGCTTGAGGGTATCGGGCAAGAGGCTATGGGCCATGACGATGCCCGGTCCATTGGCTGGGTTCTCGTACTCGACCAAGCTTTCTACATGGGTTTTATATTCCACCGGGTAGAGTTTGGCTTGTTCTTCGATGGCCGAAAGCAATTCAGGGCTGGCCTCAGTTATGGGAATAGTCTTGATCCAAGTCATGTTTCATCCAAAGTTGTATGCAGTCAAGGACAGACTAGATTCTAGCGCAGATTTGCAACCCTGTCTGGATTTCAGGAGCGCCCTAGATTTTGGCTTGAATCTAATCTTGAAGCTCAGCGCAGCGCTCAATGAGCCGCTTTTAATGGCGGACCTAAACGTTGACTGAAATAAGCAGGCTGGTCGCTAGATGGTATCGCCAGCGGTGTAAAAGTGCAGTCTCTGCAGTCTGGCTGTCTCATAATATTGGGCTAGACTAATTGCATACCAGCCTAGATCGCCTATTAGAAAAACTGCCTACTAGAAAAACTGCCTACTAGAAAAATCGCATAAATGGGTAAAGTAGTATTTGAATCATGAATACTAATTCACCCACTCTTACACTTTCTCAGTTAGTCAAACAACTGCTCTTGTTCTGGGGCCTTATGGTCTTGGCTCTCTTTCTCTATTGTGATTTGAAAGAGCAAGCAATGTTGGCTAACTCAGACTATCTCATGACTTTTCATACTGCCGGCTGGATAGCTGGCCATGGTCAGTGGCAAATACTTTATCCAGGGCCGGGCGCCGCCACCTTTCATGGTGAACCGTTCGACCTCAAGGCTCATGAACTGCTGCCCTTCTTGAAAGATTATTCGGTGGCTGAGTACATGTACATGCCCCTTTCAGCTTTTGTTTTTGCACCTTTTGCCCTGCTGCCGGCTAATCTTTCGCTACTATCATTCCAGCTTTTTTCTTTGTTGACTGCCTATATTTGCAGCGGACTGCTCAGCGTATCTACTGAATCTAAAGACTCTAGCGAATCTAAAGACACTAGCGAACCTAAAAGAGAATCGGCAGCCAGTCGGGCTTTGCTGCCCTTTCTTGCTCTACTTGTTTTTTTGCCCGCCTTCCTCACTCTCTGGATTGGGCAAGTGGGCATAATTTTCGGACTTTTCCCTCTTTCCTTAGCTTATTTTTTATTGGTGAGAAAGAAAGATTTTGCAGCTGGGCTCACCTTGGCGCTGCTCTCATTGAAGCCGCAGCTGCTTGTACCGGCGCTCTTTCTGGTGTTTGGTCGTTTGGCGGTCAAGAAAGTCTCTCTGCTTTTCGGCTTGATTTCGGGGCTGGTTGGTATCTTTGCCGCCAATTATTTTGTGCTTGGCTCAAGACTTTTCGGGCAGTGGCTGCAGTGTCTGGCCCTGAGCGACCGGGTCTATTCCGACCCGGCCATGGGTGTACCGGTTCGGTTGGCGACTTCTTTGCCGAGAGCTTTGCTCTTTAGTCGGCCGGTCGAGGAGCGCCTCTTTCTCAAGCCTTTCATTTATGCTTTTGCGGCATTGCTGATAGTAGCGGGGCTGGTTGTGCTTTGGCGAGCCTGCAAGACTTTGGCGGAAGAAGATCAAGTGCGTCTTGCCTTGATTCTTGGTTCTCTAGCTTTGCCCTGTGTGGTGCCGCATATGTTTATCTACGATCTCTGTGTGCTGGCGCCTGCGGCCTATTTGATACTAACCGATGGCAGCCTCACTAAAACGTCTCCTTTCCGGCATATCAGACCGTTTTTGCTCTTGCTCTGGCTAGCTGTCAATCTCTATTGCATTATGGTTATGTCCGTACCCGACTGGGTTTCGCCACTGCTGCTTTGTTCTCTGATGCTGCTTGTTTATCTGGCCAGTGCTCTTCCCTTTTTGAAGACCAAGACTAAAGCTGTCTCTCAAGAGCGGGGTGCGGCAAGTTGAAGAAGCACAGCAAGAGATTTGATCGTCTGGTGGTCTGGCCCCTTTGCGTGCTTGCTTTGCTCACCCTGGTTTATTTCTACTTCAAAGGCTTTGAACTTTCGCTGACGGCGCCGCTCTCTCTCGGTGAAGAAGGGCAAGCTTTGTTTGCCTCGCATATGCTAGCCCTGAATGAGAATCCCTATAACGGCAGCTTTCTCAGCCAGGCGCCCTGGCGAGTAATCGCCAATCCGCCCCTTTATTTTGCCATACTCGGCTGGCTTCTGAAAATTAGCGGAGCCGCCGTTTTGCCGATGCGCATGGTATCGGCGGTCAGTTTTGTCATTCTTATTGTGGCCGCCCATAAGGTCTTTGCCTTAAGTGGCGCTTCTCGCGTTGCCAGGGTTTTAGGGCTTTTGAACCTCTGCTCTTTTTGGACCATCTGGGCCTATTCGTTTAAAGGCACCCCGGACATGCTGTCGATGGCCTTTATGGTGCTGGCTATTGAGCAGTATATGGTTTTAGCCCGCAAGCCGAAAGACGATAATCTCTTTCGTTTTCCGCGTTTGATTGTTATTGCCAGTCTTGCTGTGATGGCTTCTTTGACTCGCGCTTCCTGCGCTGCTGTGGTGCCGGCCATTGCCTTGGCCTTGATCGTGGGCAGGCAGTGGCGGCTATCGCTGTTATTTATGCTGCTCACCTCTATTATGGCGACTGCCGCCTTGCTGTTTTTGAATAATGTTACTGCCGGCGGCTTTACCCAGCACGTAGCTTTTGCCGATTCGGCACCCTTTAGTCTGTTCACCCTGAACGATCATTTGGGCTGGCTCAGCTCAGATTGGTTGATATTGGCGGCAGCGCCGATATTTATGACCAATATGGTCGTGGGCTATTTCAAGGGCTATGAAGAGCGGCAGGGTCCCTACAGGCATCGTTTGTCGGCACTGGTGGTGATGCTCACTATGTTCTCTCTTTCCAGTCTGGTCAGCTTTTATGTAATGGGAAAAGCTGCCTCGACAGTCAGCGATTTCTTCTTGGTTAATTTTGCTGTTGCCTGGATGGTGGCTTTCTCGGCAGATTTTGTCGATCGCAAATACCTTTCTATTTTGTTTCTTGCTTTCGGTTGCGGCTTTTATGTCATTTTCAGTCTGCAGACCAGTCAGTTTAAGCAGGTTGGCCAAATGGAAAGAGGGCTTGAAGAGATAAGACAATTGCAGTTTGATAAACGCAGCATGCTCAGTGAAGACTGCTCTTTGGCGCTCGTGGTTGATGCCCAGCCAGAGTTTGTCGACATTGGCACAATATTTGCGGTCTGGCAGCGCAGTCCTAATGATTTTCAAGCACGTCTGAACGAAATTAAGAGAAAGATCAAAGAAAAGAGCTATGGCTCAATCGTCATTAATTCAAATGATGGCTGTCTCAACAAGCCCTATAAATATTGGGACGAGTCGGTGATCAAGTTGATCAAAGAAAACTATCGCAGCAAAGTAGAGATTCCCATAGACGGCAGACCGCAAGACTTGTACTTGCCTAAATAAATTGACCGAGAGGGCGATTGTTACTTTTGCTCTACTTGCTTTGGTATTTTGATCAGCACTCTAAATAGAGCCACTGTAAGAGCGATATTGGTGCAGAGAAAGGCTATACCTTCAGCTTCCATAGAGCCCAGAGCAAAGTTGTAGACCCAGCTCAAGTAAGGATAGGCGAGCAAAAGTCCGACCAAGACTTTGTAGCTTTGTTGACTGGCGATGCCAATCTCGGCCGCCGAGACTGCGTCTGGTTCTTGTCCGGGTTTATCTCTGCTCTCTGATGCAGTGTCAGTGTCTAGATTAGAGCCTTCGTCAGTTTTTTGTCTAGCAGTCAGCCAGGGCTTGATGGTCAAGGCAGCGGGCACGGCCACCAGTAGGCAGTCGAAATAATGTGTATGGGGGCTGAGTACTAGGGCGAGCATATAAACAAAGGCGAGATAGAAATTGCGCCTTAATTCATAAGTAGGTCTATTGATAGCTCCAGTGCTCTTCACAATTTTTCTGCCTAAAATGAGCACCGGTATAAGCGAGGCAAACAGTGCTATTACCGTAATGAGCATGGCTAATTTGTGATTATGGGTCATGCTCGCACTCAAAATTCCTCTCAGGCTTGCCATCACATGCGGATTGACGCCCACAAAGCGACTGGAGCTTTCGGCAGAAATGAGAGTGAGTGGATAATGCAAAATGTTGTCGAAGCCCATAAAGCAGCCGGCCAAGGCAAAGAGGGCGGCTTCGGTGAGGAAGAGGGCAATGAGGGCGCGGCGCTTATTTAGTCCTAAGAGTGCGACTAAGGGCAAGAGTATGTACTGCGGCTTCACTGTCGATAGAGAAAGCCAAAAGCCGCAAAGACTCTCTTTCCCTCGCAGCAAGAAGTACATGCTTAGAGCCATGCAAGTAACCATCAAATAAGTGGTTTGACCGTGCCAGACGGTGAGATAGGCCGGTATGGAAGAGTATGTCATGGCCAGGAAGAGACAGATAAAAGCGCGATTTTTCAAGCCAGGCTTAGCAGTACATTGATTGAGCAGGAGGGTGAGGGCGATGAGCGACATCAAGCCGGTGCTTAAGCACCAGACTATATAAGCTGTGTTGTAAGGCAAGAGCCCGTAAGGAATGCAAAACAGATAGAGAAAGGGCACGCTTTGATTGTAGAAAAGCCCCTTAACTGGAATATGTGGATAGATTAGTCCCAGGCACCAGGCTTCCTGCACATCGGGATTGTAGACGGCGTGAGCTTGCTTGCTTAGTATCAGCTGTCCGGCTTGATAGAACTGCGAAAAGTCGGTGAGGTCGAGTCTTGGCCCCGAAAAATACCAATGGATGTTGACAGCTGCCCGGTAGAGCAGAAAAAAGGTCAGAAATTGACTGACAACAAAAAAGGAAAAAGCAAAGAAAAGAAAGAAACTGCGTTTGTTTCGGCTTTTAGTCAATGTCTTCCTCCTGCTTAAACATTTTTCCCCGCCGAGCACTTTTATAATTGGTAACTAAATTAAGTTGGCTCAGTGTGGTCTTGCTCATCCGTGGAATACTTACAGGGTGAGGTGACGATGACCAGTTCGGTGCAAAAAGAAGAGGTCAAGTTTAAGTTTGCCTGGATGTTTGGGCGAACCAATGACATTTTGTTCTATTTTGCACCTATAGTGCTGGCACTGGCTGTATATTACGCCCTTGAAAGCAATCTGGTCGCCGCCGGGCTTATGACTGTGATTGCCGCCAATGGTCTGGGTCTAAATCAGCTGCACTTGGGGCCGTCCTGGTATTTTTATTTTGATAAGAATAATCAGGAACATTGGTTGTCTGATAAAAAGCGCGCCTTTATGTTTTATGTGGTGCCGATAATTATTTTGCTTGTTTGCACCGTGATGGGTGTCTGCCAACCTGGGCTATTATTCCTTTTGACCACCCTCTGGGGAATGCAGCACTTTATTCAGCAAAATTTCGGCATATTGGCGCTTTACCATAATCACAACTGCGGCGAGGCCGTGGTCAGTCGCGAGTTGCAGCAGCGCAGTCTCTGGGCCTCGTCTCTATTCTTTTGTTCCTTTTATTTTGAACGCTTGATGCTTAAGGGGCAGCACGCCACCGCTTTTCTCATCGTTGCCTCGGTTCTAGCCTTGGCAGCTATCTTTTATTGCGGCTTATATCTGCGCTCGCTTAGGCAACAGGTTAAAGATGGGGCGGCGCTCAATGTACCGGCTTTGCTTTTCTGGTTTGTCAGCGTCATTTATTTTTCGCCCTTCGCCTTTGCCAAATATAATGAGATGACAGCCTTTCTGATACCAGGTGTGATGCACTGGAGTCAGTATATGTTCTTGAATTATATGCTGGCGAAATATAAATACGAAGGCGAGAGAGCCAAGCTCATGCCCTTGCATCCACTATTGCTTTTTGCACTTTTGGCTGCCTTTCTTTTTGTTTTCTCTTTCTTTCTCTATAGTGTCAAACTAAGCGGGCATTTTGTGCAGCCTTTGGTTGGCTTCCTCTTCGGTCTCTCCAATGTGCATTATTTCCAAGATGCTTTTCTGTGGCGCTTTAGGGAAGAATTTCAAAGACAGTCGATCTTGCCGTATATTAAAAGAGCCCGACTGATCGAAAGTGGAAAGTCTTAAAGCGTGGAAAACAGCAAGAGCAAAGACCCTATCTCTAAGTTTTTCAAACTTGCATTTGAGAGCAGGCGAGCTTATGTCTTTCTTTTGCAAATAGTGCTCTTCCCTTTTTTTATTGCACTTGGTCTGGCCATGCCGGCTCTAAAGCCGACTCTAGCGGGCTCGGTGAGCGAAGCCATGGCTGCTTCCATCGATTCTTCCATCGCTCTTTATTGGATCGCCCTAGCGGCGGTGGCAAGTAGTTTGGTGATTCGCAATTTGCGCACTTACTATGACGGCGAACATTTGAGCATCAAGTTGGCTATTTATGAAGCCGGTTATCATTTCTTGATGCTATATATAGTGGCCACGCGTACACTGCAATTACAGCCTATCGGCGACGATGCTTTTATCGACTACCGCTATGCCGAGCATTGGTTGTCGGGGCAGGTCGATTACAACCCTGGTGAGAAAGTGATGGGCTTTACCGCCCACTTGCATGTGGCTTTTCTCTCTTTACTCGCCCTTCTGCGAGGGCTGCTTCCCCTCGACAAGCTCTCGATTTTGGCTAATTGCTTCCTGCAATGTCTTTCGCTTTCTTATCTTTTGAGGCTGCTTCGTCTTACTGTTCATAATCCTTTGCTTGCCCTCGCCGGCGGTACCATATTTTCTCTCAGCGTGTTTGAGATGGTGGGTTCAGCCATCGGCAAAGAACAGCCTCTGGGCGTGCTTCTTATCTTGATCAATCTCTTGGCTTATACTCGCAAACAGCCACGCATCTTTGCTTATTCGTCGGCGGCTTTGGCGATTGTTCGTCCTGAGGCTGCCTTGTGGTTTATTTTGGCGGTGCTCTTTTCTTGGCAGCGCTTTAAACTAAAAAGCTTCAAGCAGCTAGCCAAGTTCTGGCTGGTACCGGTTGGCTTACTGCTTGTTTATCATCTCTGGCTCTTTGCTTATTTCGGCTCGCCTTTCCCTCATGCAGCCATTGTCAAATCACAGATCTATACCAAACGAGCCGTGCCCTATGCCGCCTTTGTCGAGCTTGTTAGACATTTAGCCGTTGGTGTTTGCGGGCTTTCTAGTTTTGAGCAGATTTATTCAATCAGCAATAACATCCTCATTCTATTTCCTTTGGGCATTCTCATCTTGGTCTTGGCTCTGCGTCTCAAGGCTTTCCCAGCCTTTAGGCTTTATGCCTTATCTATGTTCTTGGTCTTTCTTTTCTATGCTCTGCCCAATAGCTGGATCTTCAATTGGTATCTTCTCTGGTTCGCTCTTTTGCCGCCGCTTTTGACTGTTTATCTTGCTTCTCTGCTTTCCACCCATCGCCTTAAGTGGTTGCGAGTTTTGGCGCCGCTCCTTCTGGGCTATGTCATCTTGGCGCAGATTTCGACTTATCCCAGTTTATCTAAAGTAGCTTTATCTAAAATAGCTTTGCCGTGTCCTTTCTTTCTCTATCAAGCTGAATGGGGTCGCTTTGCCATTTACCGCCAGATTGGCCGCAAGATTAAAGAATTGGCCGCGCCGGGAGACCTGGCGGCAGTGACCGAGCCCGGTTTGGTCGGCTTTTACTATGGTGGTCCTGTCCTCGATTTGGGCGGCTTGGTCTCAGACAATGTGGTTTCTTGTTATCCGCCTAAAGCTCGACAAGAGTCGCCCGACTTGCTGTATGCGCCGCCTGTTTCGGCTCTTACTAAGTTTCGTCCACGCTTTCTTTGTTTTCAGGACGGCCTTGTTACCCGAGACTTTTTAGATAGTGCCGAGCTAAAAGAGCACTATCGTTTGGTCAGTTTTTATCCGCTGCCTATCTATAGAGCAACCGGGCTTTACCTTTATCAACGCAGCAGTCAATAAAGAAAGCAGTCAAAGATCAATCTGCTTAGCTGCCTTGCTCGGCGGCTTGTTTCAAAAGGCTCTTGTCTTTCATTGTGATCGGTAGGGCGAAAGCCTGGGCTATGCTCTCGGGGGCCGGACCGACAATGTCGATGTCTTTTTCTTCGATATTGCCCACCACTTGTCCAGCCATCTTTATATAAGGCAGGTCGTGTGGATCGAGCTTGAGCATGCGGGCGCAGGTGGCATCTACCGCTGCTAAATCTTCGCCGATGATGACATAGCCGAAGGGGCGGGCGGTGCCGTTTATTGGACCATCGCCTTCCATGGCGATGATACCGTCTACAATCGCCAGCTTTGGTTTGACCAAGTGTTGCAGGTCTAAAATTGAATGGGGAATGCCCTTTATGTGCAGCATGTTCTTTGGCCAGCCATATTTGCGACCGGGCACAGTGCCGAAGAGGTTTTTCATGCTGCAAGTCATGCCTACCCAGTGGTGTGTCTTGAGTTTGGGAATGCTTACTACGGCATCGGCTTGCACAATAGTTTTAGGTAAGTAAAAAGGGTTGAGCTCATTCAAGCCGTCTGAATTATCCACTGCTTCGATATCGTCTAAATTGAGATCGACATAGCGCAAACCGGCATCTTTAATCACTTTGCCCAGCCCCGTGACATCGAGCAAATACTCGGTGTCTCGCATATGTCCTGGCCCTTCGGCCACAGTTATCTCGCGGGCCCCCAAGCTCTTTACCAGTTCTATTGAGGCTTTCAGCACAGCCGGATTGGTCGTCACCGGCGTGTTTTCTCTAAATTCCACCATATTGGGCTTGAGTACAACATGCTGATTTTTGAAGTCGGGAAGTTTTACTTGTTTGAGTTTTTCTTGCCAGACGGCAAACAGATCATCGCTATATTCTTTGCAGGGCACTATCGCCACTTGCGAGCGCCCCTGTCGCTTGCGTGCCAATTGCCCCGGTGTCAGTTCGGCCGGCAATTCGCGATTCAATTTGCTGGGCGAGCAGCCGGCTAGGCTGGCTGCCGCTACAGCCATGGTCGTATAGGTGAGAAACTCTCTTCTTGTGGCTTTATCTTTTTCGTCGTCCAATTTTTTCTTCCTTAGTGCTTCGACAAATCTAGAAAAAGAGCGGTGCCTTCTTTTGCAGATGAGCGGCCAAAGCCAATGTGCTCAAGGCGGTTGTGGTGATATTGGCGGTAAAGTTGCCGTCACTTTCTTGGCGCGCCATCAAGAACTGCACTTCCTGTCGACAATCTCGACCATAGGCGGAAAGGGCTAAAATACTCATGGCTAAAGATAATGAAGATGTATCTTTGCTCGCCCAGCTCTGCAGATATTCTAAACCAGTCTCGACTTTCGCTTCCTTTTTTCTGGCTTGTAAGGCAAGCAAAGCCTCGGCCGTGGTCAGGCGATAAGCCGGTAGCGGTGCACCAAGGGTGATATCATTGCCATGATTCCAACCGCCGCCTTTGCAGGCATGGTCCAATATAAAGTCTTCGGCTTTGCCTAAGGCGTGCTCAATGGCAACTTTATTGCGCTCTGGTCGCTTGGGAATGTTCATGGCCAAAAGGGCATAGGCGGTAGGCTCGATCCAGTGAAAGCAATCTGGATCCCAGGGCCAGCCTCGATCTTTATTGAGAGCGCCTGAGCCTTTGGCAACCAGGGTGACAAGGCGGGTGGCTGGTTTAGCAAAGTAGCGAGAGTCGAGAAGATACTCAAAGGCAAAGTTGATGCTCTGTTTAGCTGTATTCTTGAGTGGCGTTTGAATTTGGTCGAGAGCGCGCAAAGACATGAGCGCTGGTGCTGAAGTCCAGTCTGAGCGACCGGCACCTGGTTTGGTAGACCAACCGCCATCTTGGTTCTGGCTGTCTAAAAGGAATTGTTTGATGGCAAAAGCGGCCTGCAGCGCTGCTTCATCTTCATATGTAGATAGAGCGAGGGCGGTCCAAGCGCTGGCTTCGGTGGAAGGATCTTGCTTTTCTTTTGCATAAGTAAGGAAGAGAGATTTGTCACCGCGGGCAGCTGCCAGCAGATAGCTTTTGCTCCTGTTTAGCGCTTTTCTGAGGTTTTCCTGTATATCCGACATGTTCTCTATTATCTATTATTAAGCCGTGTTAAGCATGCCTGGAGCAAATATTTCCCAGTGTCTGGGGATTTTTCAAGAAAGTCTGGTGAAATGTAGTCTGGGATACAGAAAGTTACCAGTTTTGCTCTAGGCAGCTCATGCTTGTCAAGTTAGAATAATTAAGTGGCTCACATGAAGCGGGCGCAATTACTAAGCAAATTGACCAACCAAAAATACCAACTATCTGGTCAGTTTTTGAATTGAGTTTCGGTGAGCAAAGAGTTTTCCTGGTTGGGTGTTAGTTGATTGAAATAACAGGGAATAACCGTCGAGTGAGAGTTGAAGCGAGGTGATTACGACAAAAATTTAGTTCGATTTTGATGTGGTTTTTGTTTGTTACTATTAGTTTTCACGGTTGTCATGGCATCTCAAAACTACAACATTCGAAATTAGCTTCATTGCTTTAAATGTTTGAATGTTGTGTGTAATATGGTGCACTCATAGCCGATGAAGGAGGTTTGCATGAACGAGACGATTAATAAGTTTATCCAGGACGAATCCGGACAAGGTATTACTGAATATGGTGCCATCTTGGCATTCGTAGCTATCCTTGTAGCCGTTGTGTTCTCCATCACTCAGGGCGCCCTGTCCGCTGCTATCTCGAAAGCGTTCTCCGCTGTAGTTAGCCAGCTCAACGCCTTGTCTTCGGCTGCTGGTAGCGCTAGCTGACCTGGATGTACTGGTAGGTTTCGCGAGAGATCTACTAAAGTGTTCTCGAAGGTCCAACTTGAGAGAGCAATAGGTAGTAATCGTACCGAAATAGCATGCAATCGGTGGCAGGTGGTTGTTCCATCTGCCACCAATTGTTTTATCGGTACTTAGTATTTTTCTTCATTACTTTGATCAGTATTTTCAAAGGTCCGATATATTTCGCACCGACCATGCGAGGGGAGCTATATGGTTGGGTTTGATGGGAAAGTAGTGCGCAGATTTTTCTCTGACGAAGAAGGTCAGGGTATTACCGAATATGGTGCCATCATCGCTTTTGTCTCTTTACTAGTTGCACTGACTTTTTCCGCCGCCAATGGCTCATTGATGCCGGCTGTGTCTAGGGCATTCAGAGAAGCAAGTTCGCAGTTGAACGCATTGTCTTCGGCAGCAGCCAGTTCGAGCTGATCTTTTCAGTCTCGCTTATCAAGAGGGCATCGGCTTTTTATCCTGCTCTTGATAAGGGTGAAGTGACGTTTTGAAAAAATTTGCAAAAATCTTATGAAAGTAGATTAGGTTCAAATCGGCTAGTTATCAGCAGCTCGAACCGTCTCAAAAGTCATTTGTCATGGGTTCCCGTTTGATGTCAGGATAATACAAATCTTGACACTTTGCGGGTCTTCAAGCTTCACCGGGAAGCCAAGCGCTCCCGGTGCATGTAGACTTTGCTGGTTGAATTCCCGCTTCCAAGGGTAAAACTAATTTGGGTGCGGGCAAGGGCAGCCGTTGTCCTTGAATCACTGATGTGCGTTAATAGTAAGTGGTTAATCTTTCTCACTAGAAAGAAGGGGGAACCGTAATGAACCCATTACGAGCGTTATTTCTACAACTATCTCGAATGCCTCCAGCATTGATGCTGGTTCTTATTATCGGTTTGGCTGTTTTGATCACAATGATGGTCACCAGCAGCCAACAGCAACAAGAAGCAGCATTGAAGCAGAAAGAGAACGACCTGATCGCGAAAATGTCCGCGAAAGGTAAGGTAGTGTATGCCATCAAGGACATCCCTGAAGGCTCCACAATTCCTGTCGAATCTCTGGAAGAAAAAGAAATTGAGCAGGCCAAAATCCCGCAAGATGCTCTTACTTCCGCTTCGCTCGCTGCTGGTCGTGTTGCCAAGTACGGTATTCAAACCGGACAGATCGTTTCCCAGCATGACCTTGCTCCGCAAGGTATCTCGCTCGGATTCGAAGCTCGCCTGAAAGAGGGCATGAGAGCTGTCACCTTCGCAGTTGACAGCAACTCTGGGGTTGCCGGCTTCGTAACTCCCGAAAGCCATGTTGATATCATCTCCATGGTTGGTGCGGGTTCCGATACTAAAGTCGCTCCTATTCTCTCTGACGTCGAGGTCATCGCCTGCGGTCAGATGTACCAGAAAGCTCCCGGCGGCACCGCTGCCGTACCGGCTTCTTCTGTTACCGTATCGCTTTCACCGGAAGATAGCGCCAAGCTTATTAAAGCTATCTCTGCCAGCAAGCTGTACCTGACTCTCAGAAATGACAAGGACCATACTCCAGTAGCTACGGTTGATGTTGGATCACTTTTCGTTAAGCCTCCGTCTAAAAACGAAGGTGGCGGTGGTGATACATCTATAGCGGCTCTGCCGCCTCCGTCCGCTCTGCCTCCGCCCCCCCTGCCCGGCGCCCCTGATGCGGGCCCGATGCCGATGGGTGGACCCGGTATGGCTCCCATGGCACCTCCGCCTCCTCCGCTCCACGAAATCGAAATCTGGTCCGGAAACAAGAAGGATGTGCTCTCGGTTCCTAAATCCTAGTAAGTAAGAACGAAACGGTTGGCAGTCTAAGATTCAATCTGAAGGCTGCCAACCGGTTCTATCTACTAAGATGCGGGTGAAAAACAGGTAGAGACTCTACGGACCGGCCAACCTTTTGGTTGGCTTTTTGAATCTACAAATAGACGTACTAAGTGACTAAAACCGATATGCTGGGTAAAACCTAGCTAGGGCTGTAGGAAAAGGGAGAAAAAGCTGATCTTATGAAACTGACCACACTGCTCGTTTGTGATGCTGGACTTGATAAGCGCCAGACAATTGAAGATTTGATTCACAGCCAACCGTCGCTGGCTCTCGTCAGCACCGTTTCTGGAAGCATGGCGCGCGAGCAAATAGGCAGCTTGCACCCGAAACTGGTTTGGATCGAGCTTAGCCCTGCTCCGGTACGCGGTCTTTCGCTTCTGGCGGAACTGCGCGAAACCTTCCCACAACTTTATTTCTTCGTCAGCTACGAAGTTCCAGATCCGGAATTGATTCGTACCGCTTATCGTCTCGGTGCATCCGACTTCCTCGATGCCGAACGTTGGCGCACTGACTTGCCTGCCGCTGTGCAGAGCATCCAACTCAAGCACCAATCAGAATCAGTCTCGACTGCCGCTGGTAAAGTAATCGGCGTATTCAGCCCGACAGGCGGTATCGGTGCCACCACTATCTGTACCAACCTTGCCGGTTATTTGGGCAAGTATGGCGAAACTTGCATCGTCGACCTCGACCTGCAGTTCGGTATGGTTTCGCACTATCTCAACCTCGAGCCGTCCTTCAGCTTGAGCACAATCGACTTTTCACACACCAACTTCGACGCCACCTATCTGCGTAACCTGATGACTCGTTACGACGATAAGTTGAGCATTCTGGCAGCACCGCCCGAGCTTGAAGACATCGGCGATATCTATGCTGCTCAAGTACAGGAAATTCTGTACACATCCAAGCAAGAGTTCCGCTTCACGGTGGTCGATCTTCCTAAGAACTTGCTTGACGAACGTGCCATTGCCACCCTCGACCTGGCTGACCATGTGCTTGTCGTAACCGAGTACAACTGGGCTGCCATCTTGAATGCTAGAAAGTGTCTCGATACTTTCAAAGCTCACTACAATCAAGAGAAACTGCTTCTAGTAGTTAACAGATCAGAGTGGTTGCCCCAAGACGTTCTCAGCGAATGCCGCGCCAACCTCAACTACCCGGTATTCCACGAAATTCCAAACGACACCAAGACAGCCAAATGGGTCAACAACCAGGGTCAAATTGCTCCCGGTCACACACCGCTTGGTAAAGGTCTTGACTCTCTCGCCCGGAGGTTGGCTGGCGGCGAGCAGCTCCTTCTGACTCAAAAGGATGAAAAAGGCGGCGGCTTCAAGCTTCCTGCTATCTTCGGCAAACGTAAATAAAGGCGGTTAGAAAATGGGTGACGAGAGAAAGGATCAAAATCTTCCTGCAAAACCCACCTCTTCTCTTATGGGCCAACTGGTTCGTCAGAGACAGGGTGAAGGCATCGTGCCTTCGCAGCAGCAGAATACCGGTTTGGCCGGTGGCCAGGCAGGCACCAATGTCGGTGCCAGACCCGGTGCCGCTCCGCCTCCCGGGCAGAGTGGCATGGCTAGACCAGGCGGTGCTGCACCTCAGACCGGCGTAGCCGGTGCCAGACCAGCTGGCGGTGGTGGTGTGCCAGCCACAGAAGGTCCGACTAGATCTGATATCGAACGTATCGACGCAAAAGACGAGTACGGCGGTTTCGGCCACGGTGGCGGACCCGCTGATGCCGGCGGCGGCGGTGGTGATGTAGGCGGTAAGTTCTCAGCCAACCAGCAGCTTATCCGCGAACGCGAAAAGTTCATCATTGAACAGTTGAGAAGAGAACTGGATACTTCCAGATTGACCAATATCTCGGAAGACACCCAGGCTCAAGTACGCGCCCGTATCAGAGAGATCGTCAACTCAGACCCCGCTCCCTTGACCATGATGGAAAAGGGTATCTTGCTCCAAAACGTCCTGGATGAGGTCTTTGGTTTTGGTCCTCTCGGTCCCCTGCTTCGCGACCCAAGCGTAGGCGACATCTGCGTCAACAGTGTGGGCAGCGTATATGTAGAACGTCACGGTCGACTAGAAAAAACCAGCGTTGTTTTCGAGAACGACAGACACCTGAGACAGACAATCGACAAGATTATCCAGCCTCTCGGACGCCGTCTCGACGAAAACTCACCCATGGTGGACGCCCGTCTTCCTAACGGTTCCAGGGTTAACGCCACCATTCCTCCAGTCACTATCGACGGACCGACCATCACAATCCGATGCTTCGGTACATCCATCATGTCTCTCGGACAATTGTGCGAGAAGGGCTCGATGAGTGTACAGATGGCTGAAGTTCTCAAAGCTTGCGTTAAGGGTCGTATCAATATGATCATCTCCGGAGGTACAGGCTCCGGTAAAACCACTCTATTGAACGCTCTTTCTGCTCACATCAACCCTCGCGAAAGAATCATCACGATTGAGGACGCGGCGGAATTGAGATTGCAACACGAGCACTGGGTTCGTATGGAAACCCGTCCTCCGAACACTGAAGGACGTGGTCAAATCACCCAGCGTATGCTTGTTATCAACTGTCTGCGTATGAGACCCGACCGCATCATCCTTGGTGAGTGTCGTGGTGAAGAAGCGTTCGACATGTTGCAGGCTATGAACACCGGTCACAGCGGTTCAATGACTACAATCCACGCCAACAACCCTCGTGACTGCACCAAGCGTCTCGAGAACATGATCCTCATGTGCGGTATGGAAATGCCTCAGAAAGCCGCTCGCGAACTGATAGCTTCTGCTATTCAGGTGATCGTGCAGATTAAGCGTCTAGAGGACGGTACCAGAAGGGTCACTGAAATCGCCGAGATAACCGGCATGGAAGGTGACACCATCGCTATCTCGACCATGTTCGCTCTTGAGCGTGAAGGTCGTGACCCGAGGGGCTTCTTCAAGTGCCGTCACGTTGGTTCCGGTTTGCCGCCCAAGTTCCTCGAGCAGCTTGAGCAAGAAGCCGTTCCCTTCAAGCTGGAATGGCTCAGATAAGGCTAAACAACCACGGAAGGGGTACTTTCTAGAGAAGCTAGAAGCGGTACCCCTTCCTGTCCATTTTCTTTTAGTTAAAGCTTCCCCTTCATATCGAGATATCAGACATGCAAGGTCCAATCATTTTTTCTTCGATCGTAGTTATCGGTCTGCTTGTCATGGTGCTTTTGCGCAGAGAATCAGTCGACCAGTTGGCTCGACTGACCAAGCTGAGCAGACGTAATGCCGAAAAACTGAGAGATAACGCCGAGGCTGACAGCATCTTCACCGAGCAGCGCACCGACTATCTTTCTACTCTCTTGGCTCGCGCCGGTCTCGAAGCTCAGTACGACAAGATGAGAACCCAGTGGATTTATTTCACCATCGGTGCCGGTGTGCTCGGCGCCCTCGCCTTTGTTCTTTCGGGTGTGCCTGAGATGGCTCTGGTTGGCGTAATCGTTGGTGCTCCCATGGGCGCTGCCGGCTTTGTCTTTTATGTGGGTGAAATAGCTAAACGCCGTCAGGCTAAGATGACCGAGCAATTGCCCCAGATTCTTGAAACCATGGTGTCAGCACTAAGAGCCGGTTCGCCGGTTATGGAAGTATTTAAGGTAATCTCCGAAACGGGTCCCGACCCAATTAAATCAGAGTTCAAGCGTGGTCTGATTTCGCTTCAGCTTGGTAAGCCTTTCCGTGATGTTATGCGCGAAATGTCCCACCGCATCAAGGCTCCCGACTTCAAACTGCTCACCCAGGCTATCTTTATCTCGCAAGACGTAGGGGGCAACTTAGCCGACGTTGTTTCCACAATTGCCGAAGCCATTCGTGAAAGATTCAAACTAAGAGACTTCTTGAACGCTCTTACGTCACAGGGTAAAGCTACTGCCTCATTCATCGGCTGTCTGCCTTATTTGATTACAGTTGGTACTTATTTCTTGACGCCGTCGTATATGACGCCCTTCTTGAACAACCCAATTGCTAGAATCGTAATGATAGGTCTCGTTTGTTGGGAATTGCTTGGATTTTATATCCTGAGAAGAATGGTGACATTCGAAGTCTAAGCTGAGCGAACGTTAGGTAAAAAATCTTCTGAGGGAACAGTACTTCAATGCCTACACCAATTCTAGCAATCATGGTTTTTACCTGTGTGGTCGCCAGCTGCGTTCTGGTCTTGCGTCCAGTCTTCGGCACCTATGTCGATAACTATGGTGTAAGGCTCAGACCGCGCAAACAGCAGGAAGATTCAGCCGCCGAGAAACCGAAAGATTCGGCTCTGCTGAAATTGGCCGAGCTTGTCGGTACTTTCGCTCTGCAATTGATGCCGGCTTTGGCCGACAAGCGCACAGTGCAGCTCCTGACCATGGCTAATTATCGTAGTTCCAGCCACATGGCAATCTTCATTGGCATCAAGGCTCTCCTTATCGGTACAGTCTTGACCATGACCTTCCTGGCGGCGGCTTCCAACCCGGTTATGCTTTTGCTGGGTCTAGTTGGATGTATCCCCGGTTGGATTCTGCCTAACTTCTTCCTGGCCGGACGAGTCAAACAACGTCAGACCGAAGTTCTCAGAGAACTGCCGATTATCATCGACTTGCTTATTGTCTGCGCCCAAGCCGGTCTAGGTTTGATGCTCGCCGTAGACAAAGTCTCTAAAGAAGTACATGAGTCTTGCCCGATTCTTTCAGTTGAATTGCAGCAGTTGATTTCAGACGTAAAAATCTTCGCCAAGACAGTTCCCTACGCTCTGCGTGAGATGGGTGAACGCTGCGGTGTAGACGAACTAATCAACATGGCGTCTGCTCTAATCGCTGCTGAAGCCAAGGGTGCCGACATGTCTTATCCTCTGCGCCAACAGGCAGCCGCTCTGCGCGACCGCCTCAAGCGTAAGAAAGAAGAAGAAGCCGGTAAAGTACCAGTTAAGATGGTTCCGGTAATCATGATCTTCGTCATGCCGCTCATTCTTTGTCCTATGTTAGGTCCAGCGGTTGTAACCATCATCAATGCTATCGGTCCGATTATGGCCGGCGGTATGAAGTAAGAAAAGGCGCTGTCTTCTCATCTTGTTACCCAAGAACAGTGCTGTTTCCAGATGTATCAACCTTTCCAATGAAAGAGTAATTGCAGAGCGCGTCCGTACGGCGCGCTCTTTCTTTAGTCGTCTCAGGGGCCTATTGGGTACAGATCAGCTGCCCAGCGGCGAAGGGCTCCTTATTGCTCCATGCAGCAGTATTCATATGTTCGGCATGCGTTATGCCATCGATGTGATTTTCTTCGATAAAGACCTTGCCGTAATCGGTCTGGTTGCAGCCATTCCGCCGGGTAAGACTTCGAAAATCTATAGCAAAGCTCTTGGTTGTGTTGAGTTGCCCAGCGGCACAATCGCCGAGGTTGGTATCGCCCTTGGTGATCGCCTGCAGTTTCAAGCCCTCTCTTAGTGTTATTAGTTATCGATTTTAAGCAGGCTCTTGATAGTTTCGGTGGCATGGTTACCTAGAGCGACATAGCCTGCCGACTGAAAGTGGCAGTCATTCTTTTCCATGAGCTCATGCTTGTTTGGTTCTACGAAGGCATAGAGATCATCCACCGGAATCTGATTTTCCTTCATGACCTCACGGGCTACTCTATTTTTTTCGAGTATATCTAAGTTGTCCATTTCTTTTGATGGATCTTGGGGCAAAGGCGTTGAGCTGGCAAAGACGATTATGTCGGCGTGTGGCTTAAGCTTTTGCACCAGTGCTTGCAATTCTTTCTGGTAGGTGGCAAGAGGGGTGCGGCGATCGTGAATACCAAAGTTGAAATATATTAGTTTGTAATGTTTCGCACCCAGCCATTTGTCGATACTGCCAAGGGCATGACTTACCTTGCCGCAGTTTTCAGGCACTCTTTCGACATTGACTTTACCTTTGAGATTTTTTCTTACCACCGGTGTATAGCCAAGCGAAATCGAGTCTCCAATAACAAAGACTGTCGGTAAGCCCGGCTTGCTATCGGCATAGTCCCAGCAGGTTTCTTTTCCTGCCAGGCGGTCGCGCTTATAGAGCGGCCAATAGTAAGAACCAATTGAGTTTTGCAGCGTGTTTTCCCACTCTTGGCGCTCCGGAGTCAGTGTTTGGCGCCAAGCCTCATACTTTTGGTCCACCAGAGCGTCTTCCTGCAAGCGGTCATAAATGCCGGTGAAATAGGCTCCAGCCGCCAATATGCAAAGCAAGCTGAATGAAAGAATAAGGGTGTCTCTCAAAGGCATGCCGCCAAATTTTTTTGTCACTACTTTCTCTTTTTCCGGCATTTTATCTTTTCGGCTCTATTTAGATTTGCTTGTCTGCTTTAGTGATCTATATTGTCGACGGCTGCAGCTGCCGCCTTTTTCTTGCCTTCGCCAAGCATCTGCATGGCCCATTCTCGCACTTTTGCTGTGTGATTTTCAGTAAGTTGAGCCACCAGCCAGGCATAAAAGAGAACCAGCAGCAAGACCCCGCCGCCATAAAGGGCATGCTCCCAGTCTAAAGGCCAGCGGTCTTCCTTGATGAAAGTGGCCCTGAGAAAGAACAAGAAAGGCATATGTACCAAATAGAGACTATAAGAGAAGGCAGCCAAAAATTCGCTGCCCTTTTCATAGACATTTTTTTTCAGAGGTTCTTTGTCGTGCAGCACAAAAAACATGCAGAGCATACAGCTTAAGCCCAAAAGAAATTCCAGCAAGAAGCGGTCTTTATTATCTGGAAGTGTCGGTGTAAGGGTGAGCCGCCAGATGAAGCAGATGATGCCGAGCACTAGGGCGGTTACTCTCAGACCTTTTGAATGGCGAACCAATTTACTAAGAGGCACAAAGATCAAAGCTGTACCCATGAGCCAAAGTAAGAAGCGAAAAGTCATAAGTGGACCGATGAAGGCAATACCGGCTAAGCCGGTTAAGCAAAGCAAAATGCGCTTTTTGAGACTGGCTTGCCGTCCTTTGTAAAAAGCTAAAAGCAGGCAAGGAAAAATTATGTAGTACCAGAACTCGCAGCTCAGGCTCCAGAGAACGCCGTTTGAGCCGAATGTGTGGCAGCGTATGTCTTGTAGAAAAACTAGCTGGCCAATAAAGTTTTCCCAAGTTATATGCTTGACCACCGAAGGGGGCACGCAGATTGAACCCAAGCTGACGCCGTTATAGACACTATTGGCACCATAAAGACGGGCGCCGAGAATATCCCAGAAGGCGCCTAGACAGAGGGCTGGAATCAGGACCACGTAAAGGCGGCTGAAACGGTTGACCAAGTACGATTTCCAGTTGAAAGTGCCTTTGCGGAGCGGGTCAAAGATAGACATCGAGATGAGATAACCGCTTAAGACAAAAAAGGTTATAACCGACGAAATACCCTGTACCACGAGAAACATGGCCGCCTTGGCAATCAGTGAAGGGTTATCGAAACTCAGTTTATAGAACATATCAAGGAAATGGACGATCACCACCATAACTGCATCTAAGCCCCTGAGCAAGTCTAGATGCGCCGAGCACCTAAGACCTTTGATTGCTTTTACAGAATGGTGGAAGTCTTTATTCAATGTTGCTATATCTTTCTGTTCTAACAATATGCCACGCTATCTGGGGCACAATGAATTTGGTTGTTCATAGATCAAAAGTTCTAGCAAAAAATTCTAGCTCAATTTTTGGAGGATGAGATTTACAGATCTATTTGCCTGGTTTTCGGTGCTTTAATCTTGAGTTCGAGTACGAATTTCTGCTTGCCGTGCTCGGCACAGTCAAATTGGATGGAATACCGAGAGCTGGCTAAGCGCAACGAGCATGACCAAAATTATCAGGCGGCCGAGAAGCTATACGCTCGCGCTCAGGCTGGTCTTGCCGATAGCGCCCTCGATAGCAAGATTCCACTGCTGTGTTCTCGGGCCGTCTGCTTGCTAGATCTGGCCCGGTTTGAAGAATGTTTCAAACAAGTTGATCAAATTCTTGCTCTGTCAGTCTTTCTTAAGATGCAGAAACAGGGTCTCAAGGCTGAAACTTTAGATAGTCTGTTCTTTCTCGCCGAAGCTTTAGAAAATCACAAGCCCATCAAGCTTGGTGCCAAAGAATTACTAGCTTTAGATACTACTTGTGCCACTAAAGCCAGGCAGATTTTTCTAACATATTTTCCGTCCGGCTATAACCTGGGCAAAGAAGTAAGATATTGCCGGATTTATGCTGCTAATAACAAAATGCAAGAGGGGCTAGCCGAGTTGGAGCGCTTTAAACGCAGCAATAAGTTAAGCCTTGACGAACAAGTCGAGATAGATCGCTTTATAGCTGCCGCTGCTCTGCGCGCAGGCGATGCTAAGCGCTGGCAGACTATCGAGGCTAAACTTTTGCAAGAGCATGGCGGCAAGCGCTATCTGGTTGCTCGTGATCTGGCTAAGTATAATTTGTGGTCGGCCAATTATGATTTTGGTTTAGCCGCCATCGATGCCGGAATCGCCGCTGCAAAAGCTGACAAATCTTTGAGCACTTTAGATAGAGTCAAAATTATCGATGAACTTATAGTTTTTAAAATTAGATATTATGCCGACCGTGGTGATTTAGATAAGAGATTTGCCTTCAGTCGAGATAGATACCTAGCATTGAAAGCCTATGACAAAGCTCTGCCTGCGCATTATCAAGAAGCCCTAGATAAATATGCTGAACTCTTGCGTCTAAGCGGGCGCAAGGCCGAAGCCGACAAACTGGTACCATCGTCTGGCGCCAGTCGGGCACGTCTTATTGAGGGGGCAAGTTTTTTTCTAACCGAGAAAGATAAGGCCGAACTATTGCGCCAAGAAAATTTGCAGCAAGCAGTAAAAAAAGAAGTTAAGAAAGGAAAATAGAAAGAGTTTGTCTCTCAAGAAACTACTAAGTAAATGTCGCATTGAAGCAGCTGTCTTTGTTTGCTTTGCAGTCGCTTGCGCTTGTCTTGCCGCCTTTTATGTCTCTTGCGAGAAATATTTTTATATCAGTGATTTTAACTTTTATCACATTGCCACAATCACATCTTATGATTCACTCAGTCAGGCGCCGCTGATTTTCCCACTTTTCCTATATCTCAGCACCAAGCTCACCCATAATCTGCTTTTCACCGCCCTACCGGCTTTCTTTATGCTGCTTATGGGTCCGGGGCGGGTGACTTTTGTTGTTTCGCTTATTTTGTGCTTTACCTTACCTTATTTGCTTGCCCTCATCGCCAATCTGCGGGCTCTTTTGCCGACAGGCAATGAAAGCCTTACTCTCAGGCGTCGACTCTTTTTCTCTGCACTAATAGCAGTGGCGCTTTTGCCGGCCTTTTGGATCACCCCTCTGCGCGGCTATCCAGATAATCTTGCTGCCCTGCCCTCTATTGTCGCCGTTTATTTATATCTCAAGGCTAATCGGCGCCTCAGCCTCAAGCAGCGCCTCATTATCGGAGTCTTGCTTGCTTTAGCACCGATGTTTCGCCGTCATTATTTTTATTCAGATATTGCCTGTCTAGCTGCGCTTTTTATTGACCAGGTCTTGCTGTTAAGAGAAGAAAAAGAAAGTTTGGCTAAGTCCATAAAATCTCTCTTTTTTACTTTTGGCTCAATCGGCGCAAGTATGGTGGGCTTTCTTAGCACCTTCGGCATTCTTTTTTTAGGCCAGGTTTTTGCCGCCAACTATTCCAATTTGTACAAGTCTGCTTATACACCGCCACCTGAAAGCTTTGGTTATTTTGTCTCGGCTTTTGGTTTGCCTGCGCTTTTAGCTGCCGCCCTTGGTTTTGTTTTTGCCTATCGCAGAGCATATTTTGAGGCTGCCAAACTACGTTTTCTTTCTATCTATGCAGTTATACTTGCCCTCATTTGGCCCAGCTTAGGCACCCATGTGGCGCATCATTACTTGCTCTATATAATGCCCTTCATGGTTTGGGGGCTGACCTTTTTCCTATTTGGGCTATTCTTTGATGAGGCTATCGGCAGAAAAAGAAATGTTTCTGTCTCTCTTGCTGTCCTGGTTTTGCTTTACGGTTTAGTCAATGACTTCATCGCCTTCAGTCATTACCAGACAGTCAGGCAGATTCTACCCTTTCAGATTGCTCGTTTTGCCATGCTGCGCACGCCGATTGCGCGTGGTGATGCCATTTCGCTCTTCTTTAGTCCCTCGTATGGTCCGCTTGTGAGAAATGACCTATCCGAGGTGAAACGCCTGATTGCTTATCTTAGAGATAACACAAATAAAGACGACAAAATATTTGCCGGTGCTTCTTGGGATATCGCCGAAGCCGACGCTTTGCGCAATGCCGAACGTTATTTCTATGGTCGCAAGAATACCCGTTTGCATTTACTCAATCAAGCCTATGCCGATAGCTCAGAGAGTTATCCCCTTGAGCGCATGATCAACTCTAAGTTTATTTTGGTGGTCTCGCCGGTTTTTTATCTCTACTCTAAGCCCGGTGAGTACTTAGCCGATGTCTTTCTTGATATGTTTGATAAGAACTGGCAGTTTATCTCTGACTTTGAGCTTGTCCCGGGCGTATACAAGCTCGATGATGGCTATACACTTAAGGTCTATAGGCGCAAGAGCCCGACCCTACCGGCGGTGGCAGTAAGCAGCCTCGATAGAATGCGCAGTTTCGTGCCGATTGTTCCTGGCGGCCAGCCTATTTGGCTTGATAGCGATGATTATTGTGAAACAGTGGGCGAGAGTAAACGCGATTATTTCAGCCTCGCCCCCCAAGCTTCGGACTTAATAGACACAGATAAGCACAGTCATTTTTTGCTTAGCTCTAAAACTTATAGGGCTGATTCCAATGTTTCGGGCAAAATCGGCTATAAAGCAGAGACTGCAACAAAGTTGCCGCAAGGCTTGCAGATTTATTTGACTGCTTACAATAAAGCAGGCAAAAAATTGCAAACTGTAAGCGCACTGCCCAATGCTGACGGCAGTTTTGTCTTGGCGTTGCCAAAGCAAAGTGATGCCGAAGTCTATTTGGTACTCTCCATGACGGCCTCTTCCTCAAATTTTGACAAGCCGTTTGAGAAACTAGAGCTGACCTCTCTTAGAATAAACGGAGGCAAGTAGGCGTTCTATGCTCAGTCGTTTAACCGTAAGTGGTTACCGCTCTATAAAAAATCTTGCCTTGCCGCTTTCAGCAGTCAGTGTGGTTTTGGGCGCCAATGGCTCGGGCAAGAGCAATCTTTACCGTGCGCTTGCCTTAATTTGGTCGGCAGCCGGCGGTACACTTGCCTCTAGCTTGGCCGCCGAGGGTGGCTTGGCCAGTGCTTTGTGGGCTGGGCGTCGGCATAAAAACGAAGACGACTATATTACGCTTGCTCTCGAACTCGACGACCTCAGCTATGAGTTGGTATTGGGGCGTGTGCCGTTAGATTCACTAATGGGCATGAGCTATAAAGCATCGGGCCATTCACTCGAGAAATTCAACCAGTTTTTTCTCAACGACCCTGATATTAAGTCTGAAATGGTTTCGGTTGACTATCGAGGCAAGCAGATCAAGCTCTTGGAGCGCACCAGCCGCAATATCAGTGCCCGCAACATGGACGGTCGACCAATCGAGTATCCACTTATTGTTTCTTCCAGCGAATCGGTCTTGACCGGGCTTAGAGAGCCGCATCTATTTCCCGACTTGGCTAAGCTGAGATCTGATATTTTAAGCTGGCGGTTCTATCATCATTTTCGTACCGACTTTCAGTCACCTTTGCGTGAGCCGCAACTCTCGACATTTAGCCCTGTTTTGAACGACGATGGCTCTAATCTTTTTGCTGCTCTTGCTACTATAGCCGCCATCGAAGGTCCCGATCTGGTACGCCAGGCGGTGGCTGATGCCTTTCCTGGTACTCGGCTAGAGTTTTTGCTAAGTGATGGTCTAATCGAAATCGAATTGCATCAACCCGGCTTAGAAAGACCTTTGCATACCGCCGAACTGTCTGACGGCACCTTGCAGTATCTGGCTCTGCTTGCCGCCTTGCTTACACCTAGACCACCGGGGCTTTTGGTTCTCAACGAACCAGAAACAAGTGTACATGCTAGTTTGTACGGTGCTCTTGCCAGGCTTATTGTGAGGGCTGCTAAGCATACCCAGATTTTTGTCACCACCCACTGTGCAGAATTAGCCAAACAGGTCGCTGCCGCCTGCAAAGTCGAGCCTATTCTGCTTGAGAAAATAGATGGCGCCACTACGGCCACCCGGTGAGGATATGATATGGCTCTGGTAGATTTTAAAGTTGACTCTTATCGCTCAATTAAAGATGTCTGGCTCAAGCTCAATCCAGTCAATGTGGTGGTCGGTGCCAATGGCTCAGGCAAGACCAATCTCTACCGCGCTATGTATATGCTCAAATTGGCGGCGCGGGGCGATCTGGCGCGCGCTCTCAACGAAGAGGGTGGTATTGCTTCTGCGCTTTATGCCGGTGCCCGCAAAGATTTTTCAAAACGAGCGGCTTTCAGAATTTCGGTGCGGGTCGATAAATTTGAATACAATCTTGAATGTGGTTTTTCTTCCACTCTAATAAAATCTGAGCATTTTAGCGCCGATCCTGAGGTCAAGAAAGAAGAAGTCTATTTCATTGAAAATGGTAGTCGGCACATGCTTTTAGACCGTCGGCGCCGCTCGATTATGGTCTGGAATGCTCTCGGCAAGAAACTCGACTATACAAACGAAGTGAGAGACAACGATTCGGTTTTGAGCAATCTAAGCGATCCCCGCTCTTTTCCTGAGTTGTACACACTCCGAGATGAGTTTCTTTCTTGGCGCTTCTATCATCATTTTCGCACCGATCTCACTTCGCCTTTGCGCAAGCCGCAGGTGGGTACTTTTACCCGTGCTCTCAGCGATGATGCTCGCGACCTTGCCGCCATGCTTGCTTCGATTATTGAATTTGGTCGCTCCGATGAACTTTTCGACTATATCGACCAAGCTTTTCCAGGTTCAAATCTGTCCATTGACTTAGATAGTCGCGGTCGCTTTTGCATCAGAATGCAGTTTCCCGGCTTTGCCAGACCTTTTCAAGCCCATGAACTTTCAGACGGCACCTTGCAGTTTCTTTGCCTTTTGGCGGCGCTCTTGCCGGTCGAACCGGCTTCTTTGATTGCCATAAACGAACCCGAGACCAGTTTGCATCCTCAACTGATTGCGCCTTTATCGCGACTGATTGTCGATTCTGCGAAAACTTCGCAAATTTGGCTTACCACCCATAGTCGCGAACTGGCAGACTATGTATTTGACAAGAGTGGCTACGAACCTTGGGAACTAACAAAGAAAGATGGGGCGACCAAACTTGTCGGGGTTGGTTTGGGTGGCTATAGAGACGAAACCGACGAAGAAAGTCCTGAAGATCAAGAAGACGAAGACTAGCCTCTAATGTCAAGCTGTGTCTTTCTTGCTCAGCTGCTCTAGTCACCGGTCGGGTAGATTTATATCGGTTAAAATATGCTTTCTTGCTCTTTTTGTGCTCCTTTCTTGTCTGTGGTAGATATAAATGTTTTTGAATAACTTGCAAAGAATCAATAGAAGCGCTGCTGCAATATCAGTCTCAGCATTGGTCTCGCTCTCTCTGTCTCTTTCTCTCTCGACACTCTTGGCTTTCTCGACCGCTGCCCCGGCACGATCTGAAGCCGAACTTTTCAGCAAGCTCTCTTTCAAAGAGGCAAAGGCAAAAGCTGAGCAGGAAAAGAAACTGCTGCTGCTTGATTTCACGGCCTCTTGGTGTCCGCCTTGCCAGATGATGGAGCGAACCACCTGGCTGGATGCTGATTTGAAAGCTTTTGTCGAAGCCAATGCAGTGGCTGTGCAAGTAGATGTAGACAAAGACCAAGCCACCACATCTAAACTGGGCGTGCGGGCCATGCCCACCCTAGTTCTCTTCAAGCCTGGCGTTGATGAAGAGCTGGGGCGCAAGCTGGGCTATACCCCGGCTGCTGAATTGCTGCGTTGGCTGGAAGGTGCCAAAGGCGGTAAGAGCGCCGATGAACTGAAGAACGATAGCGATAGTTCAAGCTTTAACGGGCTGCTGTCGCGCTTCGGCGAGGCTCAGGAGAACATGAAAAGTGGCAAGTACGCCGAAGCCTTAACTGATCTTCTCTGGCTCTGGAAGAATGTAGAGGGTGGCGAAGGTCCGCTCAAGATGATGCGTTTCAGTCTTTTGCCCGGTAGTATGCACAAACTACTCGGTCTCTATCCTGAAGCCAAGCCCAAGTTGGAAGAACTGCGCGATTCTGCCGAAAAGTCTGGAAAACGCAGTGAATGGGCAATCTTGAACGGTGTGCTCGGCGATGATGCAAAGACATTAGCCTGGTTCGATAAAGCTAAGCTGGAACCTGCCGGTCGCACTGAAATAGAAAAATCGGAAAAGGCTCTGGCTCCGGTTATCTTCTCTAGTCAGCGTTATGCCGACGCGGCTCAATATCTTTACCCCGATGCCATTGCCAAAGTAAACGAGCAATATAAGCGCTGCGAGCAACTCAAGCATCCTGGTCCAGATACTGAAGTCTCGAAAGATTTCAATCCTTTTCCCAACAGTATAGTTTTGGTCTATGCTGCTTACTTGGGCGCCGGTAGAACCGCCGATGTGGCTAAAATCAAAGCTGAGTGCATTAAGCTCGATGCTTCGCCGCAAATGAAAGAAGTACTCGAGAAGATCGAGAAAGACATGAGCGAAGCCAAAAATGGCTCTGCCAATAATGCAACTGTAAAGCCTGTTAAGAAGCCTTAGTTTTGTCGCCTATCAGTCGTGTTTAGATGATTCGCGCACTATTTAATGAATAATGCGCGGAACATCTCGGTTTTCAATCAGCTAAAGTTATAGCTGCAACTAAAGGAGATTGAGCACCATGGATGATAAGGATAAACAGAAAGCGATAACAATTCTCAATAAGATTATGGAGTTGGAGTTGGCTGGTGTGGTTCGTTACACCCACTATTCGCTCATGGTCTATGGCTATAACCGCATTCCGATTGTGGGCTGGCTTAAAGCAAACGCTAATGAGAGTCTATTGCACGCTCATAAAGCAGGCGAACTCGTCACCTTGCTTGGCGGGCACCCCTCGCTCAAAATTGGACCCTTGCTCGAAACAGAGAAGCACGATTTGGGCGATATTTTGCGCGAGAGCTTGGAGCATGAAAGCCAAGCCATTGCCGCTTATTATGAGCTCAAGCATGCAGTGGAAGGCAAGTCGGTTCTCTTGGAAGAATACGCCCGCGAAATGCTTCTGGGTGAAGAACTGCACCTTGATGAAGTCAATAAGATGCTGAGAAAGCCTGGAGATTTGGAGCCTTTCAAATCTTAGTCTAAAGACAATCATAGAGAAAAAGGCGCCGATTGAGAAAGCGGCGCCTTTTCTCTTGCTTTAGCCGGTCATTATTTGACCATTGTTATTAGTTTGTTCAATATATTCTCGCCGTCTCTTCTTAGACCATCATGCTCGTATTCGTTTGTAATCCAAGTCTTGGCACCGCTAATGGTGGCGGCGCAGGCTAGCGACAGAGCCCGATCGACATACATGTCATCATAATAAAGACAGGCAGCCACCGGCACTTGGTTGCGCTGTAAGGCCTCTCTGTCATAGAGATTCGGCCAGTCGCTCTTTTCAGCTAGCGCTTGAGCTGTATCTTTTAAAGGCTTAAGACAAGCATACTCGTCAAACATAAAGCGATAGATCATCTCACCGGTAAAGAGCGGCTGAGACGAGGCAAGATCAAACTGAGGGAATTCAGGCAGTAGGCGCTCTGCCGACCAGTTGGAGGCTTCGCCCTGACAATAAATTGCTTCGTGCAAAATTGCATAGATAATATTGGTGTTGAATGTCAGCAAGTTTTCAAAATTGCGTTTGAAATAGTACGAGAGTCTATCGCCTTCAAAGGCACGCTCTAGAAGATAATGCAAGCTGTCGAAGCCGCCGCTTTTATAGCCAAAATTCAAGCCTGCCCCGAGAAAACGCCGAGCACTCAAGATTTCGCCGGTGCTTAGTTCTTCTTTGTGATTGAGCAAGTGCTGAACAATTGCCTTG
This sequence comes from Obscuribacter phosphatis (SeqCode), assembly GCA_017303615.1. GTDB lineage: Bacteria > Cyanobacteriota > Vampirovibrionia > Obscuribacterales > Obscuribacteraceae > Obscuribacter > Obscuribacter phosphatis_A. The sequence continues at coordinate 11,234 of JAFLCK010000012.1, read as the reverse complement.
ACTACGGTATGGTCTTCAGGGAAGAGTTCTCGGTAAAGGGCATTCTTTTCTATTACTCTTGGGTAAAGCGCTCTGTAGACTTCATCGGGGTTACTGGCAAGCGGCGGCAAACCGCCTGTGATAAAACATTTTTCTAGACCTTCTGGAAAGTAAGAAAGATAAGTGGTGGTAATGAAGCCGCCGAAGCTCTGCCCCAGCGTCGTCCATTTGCTATCGCCAATGAGGGCGCGCCTAATCATCTCACTGTCTTTTACTATCGAGTCAGCCCTAAAATTGCTCAGATAAGCGGTGCGTTCTTTATAGTCGCTCAGCTTCATTAAGCCTTCCAGACTAATGGCACTGCTATTGCCTACACCCCTCTGGTCGAGCAATAGCACTCTATATTCTTGCAAGGCACGCTTTATCCAACCATCGAGGGCAAGCGGTCTTGGTGATTCAAAGCCTGGTCCGCCTTGAAAGAAGACTAGAAAAGGCAAATTCTCCCGGCTATCTTGATACTCCGGTAGATATAGTTCACGAGCAAAGACATTGATTGTTTCAGAGCCGGCTTGGCTAAGCCCTTTGCCATAAGCAAGCGGTACGACAAAATTATGCTTTATATAGTTGAACCCTGGCATTTTTTGTATTGTCGAGGCTTTGCTAATCGCTTTGGTCATACTGAATTTGTCCTCTTTCTTCTTGTTTCTTTCTTGCTTTTTGATTTACTCTTTTGCTTCGCTCAAACTAAAAACGGTAACATCATAGCTACCGGCACTTCCCTTATAGGTGCGCACTGCTTCGACTTTGAAATTTTGCTTCAGTTTCTCTTCGAAGCTGTCATCAATTTCTTTCACCGGCATAAGTTTAGAGCTAGGCTTATAGGTGTCTCTAACAAAAATGAGACGCCTCGCTCCCGCCGCTTTCTTTTCATCAATTAGTTTTTTGTGTTTTTCCCAAAGGTTCGGCTCTTTCAAAACATTGACGTCTTCTTCGTGCATAATTGGGCGATGCCCCGAGTCTGGGCAGGCAAAGCCTGTAATATCAGGCATGGTTATATTCTTATTGTCGTGCTTAAGATAAAAGCTCAAAATCATGCCGACAAAGTCGGGAGCCGTCCAAATAACGGCATCGGTGTATATCGGCTCTTTATTTGCAATTTCTTTTGCCAGAGGTCTCAGCCCCGAGCGTGGTTGCTTAGCCAAGAGCGAAACTTCAAAAATAGCCCCGCCTAGAGCCAGTGGCAAAAATAGCAAGAGCGCCGAAATTGCCTCGCGTTTGAAATGCTTGCGCCCTCGCAAAGCGGCGATTGTTTTGACCAGGTGCGCCGCCGCCAGCGCCGCCAATATAGAAGAGAATGGCACAAGCGGGCTTAAATAGCGCACATAGCCGAACATATAAGGGGTAATGTAGCCAATCGTGGCGCAAGTGCCGATCAAAGGCAAAAGCAAGGTCAGTATGACCGGATTGCTCAGTTTTTCTCTTAGCAATTTGGCGGAAGCCTTGCGCTTTATAAAAGCAAGTAAAAGAAGAGCCGGCAGCACAACAAAAGATATAGATAAATATGCTGGCACTACAGGCAGTGGCAGCATCCCCGCCAGGTTGCCTAAAAAAACATGGGCGAAATTGGCAATCGGCGTAGGGTCTGCCCAGGGGGTGCCGACAGCCTTATGATAGTTGAGAATGGGCAGCCATGGAGCTAGACTGGCAAGGGCCAGTCCAATGGCTGTTACTGCCTTAATTGGCTTGATGTCTTCTTTGCCTTCGCTAAACTGAAAGACCAGAGCCAATAAAGCAAAAACAATCAGATAGATTATCGCTGTATAGTGGGTATAAACCAGGGCGGCGCCGCTGAGGAATAAAGGCAAGAGCCGACCAGGCTTTTGTTTGTTGTTGCTTTGCTGGGCAGCTTTGCTGTCTGAAAAGAAATCTATAAAATAATAGGCGCAGAGAGTAAGCAGGCAGCCTGCTAGGGCATAAGTACGTGCCTCGTGGCTATAAATTATGGCAAGCGGCGATACCGCCTGAAAAAATGCGGCAAGCAAGGCGGTACGCTCAGCATAGCAACTGCTCGGCGCCACCTTCACCGTTGCCGCCGTCACCTTGCGGGCAAGCAGGGCGGTGAGCACAATATTGATTGTGCCAAATAGCATCGAGGGCAAAGCCATGGTCAGAGCGCTTAGGCCAAAGAGACTGGTGAAACCCTTTAGTATAAGAAAATAAAGAGGCGGGCTCATTTCATAGACTTTGATGCGCAGAAAAAGGTCGCTTATTGTGCTCGCCTCAACGACATCGGCCGTGCAGGCATCGTCTATAGTTAGACCAATATTGAGAAGGGCGGCGCGCAGTAAGGCACCAAGCAAGGTGACAATCAGCAACCAGAGGGCAAAAGGCATTTTCTTCTTCATGCTGTTCAGCCCTGTCTCTTGCCTGTTATCTTGCGCACCAGCAGTAGATTATCGCCATAATCTTCAACCGTATCATACTGCGAAAGCGGTGCTGCCAGACCTCTGTCAAGCAAGAAACGATGAAAATCCAGCTCCGGCTTCATGCCAAAGGCTTCTTTCCTTTTGATTAGCACATACTTGGGCTTGCGGCTATCTATTTCTTTGGCTAAATTGGCGAAAAGTGCCTCTAAAGCAGCAGTCGCCTTTTCTCTTTCTTGTGCTTTGCCGTTATCTATTTGATATTGCAGCATCGGTACGGCGTAAAGCCAGAGATATCTAGAGCCCGGTTTTAGATTGAATCGCAAGGCAGTCTTAAACCAGGGCGTATCTGATGTGTCGAGCAGTAAGGCGCTATCGCCCGCTTGCGAGTTTTGGGCCAAGTATTTGTCCCAAGGTCTGAGCCAGTTTTTTTCGACCAGATCGTGAAACAAGAAACAACCACCCTGAAAGACCAGAAAGCTTGTGCCCAGGGCGCCGTAGGCAAAGGTTTTCTTGACCGTGCCCCGCAAAGCCCGGCAAAACAAGATCAACACCAATAGCAAAATAAAGGCTTCCCACAAATAGAGAGGCAGGGCATGATAGTTCCAAAATTTTTGCTGCAATTCAATGAGGGCTAGTGCCGCCGAGAGCATTATGGCAAGCGGTGCTCTCAATGCCAGTTGCTTGGGGATGGCTAAAAGCAGCAAAAGCGAAAGAAAATAGGCGGCGATGGAAAAGCGCCAAACCATATTGACCACCACATCTTTGACAATATTGAAACAAGCATAGCCTTTGACCAAAAGCGGTGCTATCTCGCCAAAGTAAATGGCTTTTATATCTGCCGGCATTATGAAGAATGACCCTAGATAGAGCACCATGGGTAGTGGCGCTACAATAATCTCCGGGCTCAAAAGCAGGCGCGGTTTTCTATAGCGCGCCAACCAATATAATTCAAGCAAAGCCGGAGCCAGCAAAAAATGCGGCTTAAACGAGAGCATAAGACCAAAACTTAGCCCGACCAGCACTGCCAAAAGCCTTTCGCTGTTGTGGGCTTGACCTGTAACTTTTGCGCTTTGCGCCTCTGGGCAAACTGGCAGATATCTGCCATAGCGCAAAAGGAAGTAAGGCAAGAGGAAGAGACTATAGAGATGCTCTCTTTGCCCAAAGTCGAACATGGCAAAACCGTTCAAAAGCACTGGCGTAAAGAGGGCCGTTGCCAGAAAGGCTGTTTTATGTGAGTTCTCTGGTTGCTCTTCTGCCATGCGGCGCAAGACAAAATTGGCGCAGCCGGCTGTGAGCATAAAGGCAAACAAGGCTAGAAAAGATGTGAAAAGAGCTCCAGCTAGGGCAAGATTGAAGGCAAAGAGCTTTGACATTAATGCCGGTATCATTGATATATACATAATGAGCGGCGGGTTCAGGTCAAGAAAGTCTATATAGGGTAACTGGCCCTGCCAGAGCAATTGACCGCATTGCAGGTACATGGCGGTGTCTCCGGCGATTGCCAGGGGGCTCATTATGTAGTGCAGCAAGCCCGCTAAAAAGAACAAAAGAGCGGCAATAAAGATAAACTTGCAGCTTTTGTCTGACTTTGAGACTTGAGCAGAGCTTTGCGCAGAGCTTCGCATAGATTCCAAGTTGCCGGTCCCTTGCCTTTCTTGCCTGTCTAAAGCCTTATTTTGGCGATTATAAGATGCTCTAGCCGTTTCACGAATCTTTTACGTTTGAGATCGTACTCTCTAGTCACAAAGAGATGAGCTGCAACTCTTTGAAATCAATCGAAAGTTTCCTTGGGGGAGCTTGGCTGGCGCCTAAAAAACGCCAGCCAATTACTATCTAGACATTTTATTTGTCTTCAATCAAATAACCTGAACCAAGCATCGTCTTGATGAAATCTTCTTTGCCGAGCGTGCCCAGCTGGCGACGCAGAGTTTTCATGCAGGTGCGAACCGTATCTTCTGAAGCTTCGCTATCAGAGGGCCAGACAGCGTCTAGCAAGGCTTTAGCACCAAAGGGACGATTTGGATGGCGCATTAGGTATTCAAGCAGGGCGCATTGCTTGGGCATTAAATGGGCGCTCTGCTCACCTACTCTGACTGTGCGCGTCTCTAATTCCAGTTTGACCCCCTTGATTGCCAGCTCGGTCGGCAAAAGCCCCTTAGGGCGTCGCAAAAGAGAGCGTATGCGAGCCGAAAGCTCCCGCACGTCAAAGGGTTTAACCATATAGTCGTCGGCACCGCCGTCGAGACCCTGCTCCCGGTTATCTATTTCGCCGCGACCGGTAAGAAAGATTATCGGCGCCGCGCCGCCTTGTTTGCGGTACTGCTTCACAACCTCTAGACCGGTCATACCGGGTAGCCCCCAGTCCATGACTACAACGTCAAACTCAAAACTGGTGAGCATTTGCAAGGCGTCTTCGCCGTTATGCACCACTTCCAGATTGTGGTTTTCCAGCGAAAACCAGTCTTCCATGCGCTGCGAAAGTTCCAGATCGTCTTCTACGAGAAGTATTTTTGCCATTATTTTGGAATTTTGTAGTTGCCCAATTTCTGATTGTCTATTATCGTACCCTGAATAAATGAGAAAATTACTACGGTAATCTGGATAGCCCCGTGCCCGAAGAAAATTCGAGTGAAACAACAAGACGTAGGCGATTTGCTCCTAAAATCGTGCATAAGGGGCTGGCGCTTGTTTTGACGCCTATTTTGCTTGAGAGCTTTTTCTTCTTTCAGTTGAGCGATCTGGTTACTAGGGCTGAACAGCTGGCTATTTCAGAGCGCCGCCAGAGCACCATAGTCGAGCATATGAACTGGCTCATGTCTATTTTTGCCACGGCATCAGGCAATTTGGCCACCTATATAATGACCGGCAATAAAATGTATGCCGTTGCCAGTCGAGAGTCTCGCGTCGAAATCACCAAAGAGTTCGACGAGCTTGAGAGGCTTGTGGGCGATGATCCTCGCATGAAACAGATCATCACCGAGCTGAAAGAGATGTCTGAAGACGAATTCAAGCGTTTTGAGCACCTTGAGCCCCCCGCCGATGGTGCCAACTATGCCGATACCCTCATGCGCCTGCAAGAGCTGAGACCCTTTGTCAAACAGGCAGGTATCAAGAGCCGCACAGTTACGCATTTATTGAAAGAGCAAAGAGAATATCTAGAGAAAGTAAGAAAGAAAGAAGCCGAGTCTCGCGAGAAAGTAAAAGAGATTGTCTTGTACGGTGTGCTCGGCAACTTTGTTGTGGCAGTCTTCTTGGTTATGGTCTTTCTGCGCGACATAACCGGTCGTCTCACTGTACTAGTGGAGAACGCCCGCAACTTACCCGCTGGTGAAACTTCAACACGCAGGGTGTCGGGCAGCGACGAGCTTTGGTATCTAGATAATGTCTTGCACGATGCTGCCCAAAAAATTAGAGAAGCCCAGGAAGACCGCAGCTCTATCATGGAAATGGTGGCTCATGATTTGCGTTCGCCTCTGATGTCGTCACAGGTGGCTCTTGACTTGCTCACCAAAGACTCAAAGACCCAGCTTGGCCCATCGTCTGTCAGGCATGTCGAAACAATCAAGCGCAATATCACTCGCTTGGTGTCGCTGGTAAGCGACTTGCTTACTGTTGAAAAACTAGAAGCCGGCAAGCTTGAATTAGATTTGGAAGAAGTAGAGATTGGCGATGTGGTGGAAGAAGCCTTGCAGAGCGTGGGCGGGCTAGCCAACCAGAAGCATATTCAAATAGTCAATGAGACCACTAGAGAGACGGTAACGGCCGATAGAGCGCGCGTGATTCAGGTGCTGGTCAACTATTTGTCTAATGCCATTAAGTTTTCGCCGGAAGGCTCTTCGATAGCTGTCTTTACCGGTCGCGATCAAGAATTTTTAGTGGTCTCGGTGCAAGACCAGGGACCAGGTATTAGTGAAGAAGACCAAGATAGGCTGTTTAGTAAGTTCTATCAATCTAAAGAAGGGAAGCGCTCCAAAGGCTTTGGTCTAGGGCTGGCGATCTGTAAGCTGGTGATTGAGTCTCATGGCGGCGAAGTAGGAGTAGACAGCCAACCGCGTCAGGGCTCTCGCTTTTGGTTTGCTCTGCCGGTTGATGAAGCTTAGGGTTGTTCTTTTTTAGAAACAGATACTAGCCTTTGGACAATTTATGTTTGTGTATCAAAACCGACTAAGGCTCACATTGAATGAACCCGTATAAGCTGAAGAACTACCTTTTAACCCGGTCAGCTGAAATGTTTGCGTCTAGTGGCTTCACTACATATGACGAGAAGGCTCTAAGAACTCACTATTCAATGAATCTTCAACAGGACGTTTTAGGCGTTGTTCGGCTTGATTGTCATTGGAATCATGGTGTCCTTTGCGCAAATTACACTTTTGGTATTCGCTTTGAACAAGTCTATAGACTGTTGTTTAAGATCTTTCCAGATGATGAAGAGCTTCTCGAACTTCACCAAGAGGATACTCTCAGTCGGACTATATGCGAAGGAATAGACCAGTATCGAAATGTCTTCATAAGATGGTTTTTTATGTATTGGCCACTACAGAGCGAGAAGGCTGTGAATGATTATCTAAAGGAAATCAAAAGATATATTCCGAGAATCATCCTTCCTTACTTTAAAAGCCACGCTTCATTAAGAGATGCAAGCAACTTCTTTAAGAGACAAAACTTGGGCTTGCCGATTCATGAGAAAGTAATTGTTTACGTTCTCAATCAGGAATATGATCTTGCAGAATCAGTGGTCAGGAGCGACTTTCTAAACTGTCGGAAGTCTTCCGTTGTTGATCAAGGAAATCGCCTACTTGAGTTTATTTCAGAAGCCAGAGCCGGACGACTATAGATACTGTGAGTTAATTGAGCAGTCAGCTTCTGGTAATGCTATTTTTGTTGCGGGTTTACTGAGTTGTGATTTCTATCGATTTGAAGTTTGGTTCAGATACCGATCGTTCAAGTTTGTCGAGTTTCTTTCTGGAGGTAAGGTCAGCCGGTATGTTGTTCCTGGAAGCAAAATTTATTGTTGTTGCAGAAAAGAGGTGGTTAGAGTGATGTTCTATATCAAGAGCTTGGTTCGCTCCATGCTAATCCTCGCAGTACTTTGTTCTTTTCCTATATCATGCATTGCTGCTGAGCCTTCACATGAAAGCGTCGCAATGAGAATAGTTGAACTTAGTCCTCGTATCGATGAAACTGCGGCAGCAGGGTATCTCAAGCTCTTGTTCGAGAATAATGGAAAAGATTACGTCTCAATTCGTTTTTGTGATACGCTCAGTTTTGGGGCTGTGACCGTACTTGAGAGGAAGGGAAAGAGAGTCCAGCGATCTTATTTCTATCTGCCACCAGATTCATTTGAATGGTATGGTGGTTGCTTCGCGGCCATTCGATATACGTGGGAGAGTGAAGATGGCTCAAGCGTACTTTCAGGAATTTACGAATTGAGTATACCAAGTTTTGTTCTAAAGCCAGGCGAGAAGACAAAGATCAGCGCTCCAATATCACTGCCTCCTAAGGCAGGTAAATACAAGCTAAAGGTAAGATTCGATAATCGCTGTATGACAGATATCCTTGATTCAGCTTCCAACACAACCAGAAACATGCGACTTGGAATAGTTGACCTTACTTCGAGTGCTGACATTGTACTTCCTTCACAAGAGTCAGAGGACCAAGCAACCACGCCAAAGCAACCCTAGTGAGCTAGGAAAATAAAACTAGCAGCTGTATCTTAAAGGTGTCCGAACAAATGGGGCAGCGTCATTCTGTCTCGCTATTTACCTTCAATGGTTTAGAGAGGCGAAGAGTTCGGGTAAGGGATCGATACAAGTCGTTAACCACGAATTCCCCCATCAAAGGTGAAAGGTTACCTATTGCCCCTTCTTGAGCTAGTCTCCAGGTTTTAATGATGTGTTCTAGGACTCGTCACTGATGATAAGCGTTTATGCAAAAGTTGTTTTATCTGCGCTACTCCTGATACATGGATTGTTGTCGAGTCCTTGTACTGCTTTGGGTTCACCAGGCAGTGCTCGATATATGCCATACGAGAATGTTGCAGTCATTAGGGTTTTAAGCTTAGAGCAGAGGCAGAAAGGTCTTGTTTTTTTTAGCTTTGAAGTCTTGGACTCAATAAGAGGAAATTGGAAAAATGAGCAGATTGTGACAGTTTACTTCTTTGATGCAGCCAAGAGACTGCTTCCATTGCCTAAAGAGTCTAAGGCTGTGATTTTTCTCAACTATTGTGATCGCAGGCAAAAGCAACCTGCACTAGAAGAGAGCGGAAAGAAATTTGAACTGGTTCAATTGCCGTTCCTACAGAAAGACCCTGTTGATATCAAAGAGATGAAAAATCTGTTCGGCATCTCTCCCTATCACAAAGAGATAGTTATGAGTGCTGCACTGCATAGAGCGTATCCGGTGGATGGTGGTAAGAAGGTTGGACTATCTGTTTGCGATCTTACCTTGCTGCATGGCAAGGTTGATAATTTGCCTAGTGCAGCACTCTTTGAATTGCAAGCTGATCAAGTGTCAGGTTTTACTAAACTTCCCATTAGCTCAAGAGGGAAGCATTTTGTGATTTTGGAGGCTAGAAGTGTTTGGACCACTCCGAAATCTAAACTCTTAAGGTTTGAAGAGGGTGCTGCGAAGCTAGTTCCTAACGCGGAGATCTCAGCGAGAAGTAAGCAATTACAACTTTGTTTTGAGTCGCGAAAATTGGAGAAGATGAGGCTGATTGAGTTTTTGATGCAAACATGGACACCAGAGAAGATAGCCCTCTATTGTTCGCCGTATTCCGCTGATTTACCGGATGATCAGGTCTATACGGGATTTGGTTATGACAATATTTGGTCTGGCTCATTATATTCATCTTTACAGAATACTTTGGGTAAAGTTGATTGGAAATGTGGACTGGTTCATCATCGCCCTGATGGATGTGTAATTGAAGTTCAAAAATCTGGCATGCGTTGGACCATCGCAGTCGACCTCAGTCAGTATCCTTTGACGCTAGATGAAGTGTACAGGATGCGAGTTATTTCCACGTTAAGACGTTGGATTCTGGAGTCCATGAAAGGAGCGAAGAGCAATCCGCTCCCAATGGTTTCTTTTGATTCAAAAGTAGAATTGGACCGAACTGGAAGTCTGATAAAAGGTGCCACTATATATGATAGCGCAATTGGAAGGGTGGACTTGAAGTTAGGGGCTGATCTTCAGATAGAATCTGTCAGATTTGAAAAGGGATCTGCCAACTAAATTGTCGCTACATAGAGAGCGGGAATAGAAGCTTCTCGCTCTCCTTTTCAGTTGAGTTTTGATTCCATGCTTCCCTCTGCCACTGAGTTTTAAGTATAATTCTGTTTGCGATTTTCTGCTGAGAGTTCACATTCAATGAGTCAATATAAGCTGAAGAGCGACCTTTTAACCCGGTCAGCTGAAATGTTTGCGTCTAGTGGCTTCACTACCTATGACAAGAAGGTGTTAAGAACCTGCTATTCAATGAATCTTCAACAGGACGTTTTAGGTGTTGTTAAGCTTGATTATCATTGGAATCGAGGTATCCTTTGTGTAAATTACATTTTTGGTATTCGCTTTGAGCAAGTCTATAGACTGTTGTTTAAGATCTTTCCAGATGATGAAGGGCTTTTTCGACGGCACAAAAAAGATCCTCTCAGTCAGACTATCTACGAAGGAATTGACAAGTATCGAAATGTCTTTATAAGATGGTTTTTTATGTATTGGGCAATACAGAGCGAAAAGGATGTGTCCGATTATCTTAAGGAAATTAAAGGATATATTCCGAGAATCATCCTTCCTTACTTTAAAAGCCACGCTTCTTTAAATGAGGCGAGCAACTTCTTTAAGAGACAAAACTGGAGTTCGCCGGTTCCTGAGAAAGTAATTGTGTACGTTCTCAATCAGGAATATGATCTTGCCGAGTCAGTGGTCAGGAGCGACTTTCTAAACTCTTGGGATTCTTCCTCTGTTGATCGAGGAAATCGCCTACTTGAGTTTATTTCAGAAGCGAGAGCCGGACGACTATAGATACTGTGAGTTAATTGAGCAGTCAGCTTCTGTTTATAGACTTGAAGTTCGTTTCAGATAATAACTGATATGGTTCATCGGCAGTTTGAAAGGCTGTAGATGCCGACTTGGAGGGGGTCTTTGGAAATGAATTTTCCAGTCCCCTTGAATAACGTCAACTAAAATTGCGACCCGCAATTTCAATTGTCGTCGATCACCCCTCCCCTTTTTTGCCTTTTTCTATTTTTAGGGTACCCGACTTTTGGGACTTTCAACGGTGATCTCGGTTGGAGCGCCAGTAATCAGCCGGAATTATCGGCCGCCATAGTCAAAGTACATGCCTTCCTACGATTTTCTCTTTGAGTCTCTTGCTACACATTTGAAGAACCTCTTCAAAGTCTCACATCCTTACCGAAGCCTTTGAATCTCTTTGGGTTTAGCTGGGTGTAGAGAACAGTTTGTTGAATGTTTTTATGCCCCATGTAGCTTTGAATGGCCCTGGTATCGATGCCTTCGTCAGCAAGCTGGTAGCCCTTGCCGTGCCGAAGCATATGTGGGTGCACGCTCAGTTCTAGACCAGCTTCTAGCCCGGCTCTTGCAATCATTTTTCTGCCATTAAGTTTCAAGTATAATTCTGGTCGCGATGTTTTGGTAGGAGTTCACATTGAATGAACCCGTATAAGCTGAAGAACTACCTTTTGACCCGGTCAGCTGAAATGTTTGCGTCTAGTGGCTTCACTACCTATGACAAGAAGGTGTTAAGAACCTGCTATTCAATGAATCTTCAACAGGACGTTTTAGGTGTTGTTAAGCTTGATTATCATTGGA
>JAFLCK010000011.1:0-137049 GCA_017303615.1 Obscuribacter phosphatis (SeqCode) | reverse complement strand
CTCTGGAGATCCTACCTTGATTTATAATCTGGTTTTGGCGGAATGCACTGGTGAGGTCGTCGCCAATGACGATGAGTCCCAGCAGGTGGTTCTGGACGCCTCCAAATTCACTTCTAATACAACAAGCTCCTACAGCACTTCTTTGCTTGGCATGCAGGCGACATCGGGCACTCGCTATCCAGTGGTCAATACAAGCAAGTCGGCTCGCGATGCCACCATGGAAGGGCAGCTTGAAGACATGTCCATTCCCAACCTTTTGCAATCGATAGTGATGGCAAAGATGACCGGGCGTCTTTTTGTTGATGCCGGAAATGCTGCATCCGAACTATTCTTTGAGGATGGTGTGCTCTTGCATGCCAGCGCTCTTGATGTGGCTGGTGATCAGGCTCTTATGGAACTCGTCACTTGGGAAAAGGGAAAGTTCTACTTCTATCGTGACGAGAAAACTGTTCAGCGCACCATTGCTCGCAGACTCGATGCCATATTGATGGAAGGTATCACCCTGCTTGATCAGAGTAAGTTTCTTATGGAACAGGGACTCAAAATGGAGTCGTATCTGGATAAGAAGTATCCCAATCTCAGTGAGTCGGAGTTCGATGGACGAGTTAGTGCGGGAGCTCCCGTTCCAGCCGAATTACAGAAGCAATTTTATATAGCCCTTGACGGTTGTACCAGTTTATTTGATTTATTGCGCCGCAAACCTATGGTCAAAAAAGACTGGGTCGCTATTATCTTCAACTTGGTACAGTGCGATCTAATCACCATTTCAAAGAAGCCTTCGAAGATAGACAAAACCTCATTCCTTGAGTCTTCCCTAATCGATAAAGCCGCAATTGAGAGAGTACGCACTCTGCTTGCTCGACCAGAGACCGGCATTGTTTCCTATCCTAATTTTCACTTCTTCCTTGATCAAGAATTCACTCGTTATCAGTTATACAAGGTGCCGTGCTCTCTAATTGTATTTGAACTGCGAATGCTTCTTCCAAATAGTCTTGAACCTCTTTCGATACCAGCAATGAAAGAAGCCGCCTCTCGTATTCGACTAATGCTTAGTCCTTTAGATGTTTTTGCTCATTTTGAAACGATCTCTTATGCAATTTTATTGCCTAATAGCGAGCCTGCCTCTGCTGCAATGTTAGCTCATAGAATTCTAGAGAATCTTCGCGGTCCATTGCTTCCTGGCGTCGATAACCTAGCAATGGCCTTTGGAGTCGCTGGTATGCCTGATGATTGCAAAGATATGGGTCTTTTAGTCAGCGCTGCCAAGGCGTCTAAGCTGGTGGCTCAAAGAAACAACTATCCCATCGTGATGTTCAAGGATATGCAGGCTCCCAACGCCTGAGATTGATCTTGACTAGATAAATTTCGATTTACCCTCTCTAAATCTTTCTTGCTTGTTGTTGATGCCCTTGTGAGGGGAGCCTTAACAACTAAGCAAGGAGTAATTCTTATATGTTTCGCAGGAAAGTGTCAGTTTTTGTTGCAGGTATTCTTGCTCTTTCATCCAGTTTGCCGGCTCTTTGCGCAGATATACAGCTAAAGAATCCGACTAACAAGCCTTTTAACAGACCTAAAGTACAGGCTCCAACCTGGCAGGATGACATATTACTAGTCATGCCTGATATGAAGGCTGATAAAGACGAAGTAAATGAAGCGCTACAAGATGTCCACGGTACCGTCGTGGCTACACTCGGCGACGCGCGGCTGAAGATGTTAGTAGTCAAATGCGAGAAAGGTCAGTTCGCAAAAACAGAAGAAAAACTGACCAAAGACAAAAAGCATTTCAAGGCAATAGGTAGGAATTATAGATTCGCTGCCAATGTCGTTCCCAACGATCCTCAGTTTCCCAATAGTTGGCATTTGACCGCGATGAATTGCCCCAAGGCTTGGGATACATCTAAGGGGGGCGCCAAAATCGCAGTTCTAGATTCGGGCTGTCAGGCTGCAGTTGCAGACCTCTCTGGAAAGGTTGAGAAGGGTTTCGACGCAAATACACCAGCTGCAAAAGCTCTTGGCGCCATACTTATGGCTTCTGGCAGTCTTCCCGGCGTAACTGATCTTGCCGGTGCCATCGCTGCTGAGGCTTCATCAGGCGCTAATACCGATCAGAATGGTCATGGTACATGGGTCGCATCTGCCGCTGTTGCCGCCATGAATAATAATGCTGTCACTGCGGGAATTGCTCCCAATTCAACAGTCTATCCTATAAGAATCGCTGATGCTGCATATGGTGGCACCGCAATGACCGATGATCTTTCAGTCGCCTGCGCCATGTTCAAGGTGTTCACCTCTGGAGCGAGAATTGTCAATTTGTCATATGGTGGACCGTATTATGGTTTTCACAATCCGGCAATTCATGCTCCTCTGCATCAAATTTTCTCAGAGTTCTACTATGCTAGGCAAGGTTTGATTTTCCTGTCTGCCGGCAATGACGCCATATTTGATGGTACTCCCAATTGTCCTTACATTAATATGGTTTCTGCGATAGATAGCAGTGGTACTCTTGCTAACTTCTCCAACTACGGAACTATGGTTGACTTCACCGCTCCTGGTAAAGGAATTGTGGTTACCGATGTAAATGGTTCAGACAAAACGGTGGATGGCACTTCTTTCTCCAGTCCTATTGTAGCTGGTGTCGCCGCTCTGATACTCAGTAAGAATCCTCTTCTTCCTAATGTGGCGGTGGAGCAAATCTTACGCAAAAGTTGTGTCAACTCAACGCCTGGTTGGAATCCTTATTTCGGCTGGGGTATGCCGGATGCCAAGAAAGCAGTGGAAATGGCTACGTTAGGACTCTAGGTTTTTCCCGTGAGAGACGCCAGCAGAGGAGGGCTTAATCGCCCTCCTCTTTGCATTGGGGCGAATCAACTGGAAGAGAAAATTTCGAAGGAAAATTCAGTATTTCAAAACAAACCGATATCGGTTTGTTTTTGCACATAAATTCTCCGAAAATTTTTGAACTTTTTGCCCTCCGATTACGTTTATAGATATGTGAGGCTTCGGAGACTATCTATATGAAATCTGACGATCTGGATCGTTTTGGTCGGCTTAAGATCTTTCTTTCTGACGAGTACGCAGCGCGTCGCCAATATCTTCTTGATAAGTTTAATTCCGACTATCCTGATGAACCCTCATGCTGGAAATACATAATTTCCAAATTGAGAGTGTTGGGCTTATTGAATTGCCGAATTTGTGGTTCGCCTGATGTCATTGTGTCTGATGACTTTAGAGTGCTTTTCTGTCAAGATTGCGCCGCAGAAAGTCGTTCTACTGCGGGCACGTTTTTTCATGGTGTGAGGAAAGTTAGAGCTTGGCTTTTCTCTATTTGGATATCTGAACACGGCTTTTATGTCAGTTCGAAGTGGTTTGCCTCTGCTATTTCTATAGCGCAGTCCTCTGCTCTTCATATTATTAAGTCCACTCTCCTTGCCGCAGAAAGAAACTTTGATGATGTTGCATCCCTTGAAGTCTCCCTGTCTAATCTAAATCGTTTTTTTGCGAAGCGCACAATACTTACTCCTGCTCTGCTTAAGCCGAGTCAAGAATTAGATGAATCATTTGTCTACGACACTCACTCACAGAGCAAACCAAGTGATGCTGGAAGAGAGTCAGAGTCAGGAAAGAATGACTATACTGAGATTGTCGACGTGGACTTCGAAGCTATCGATTTGTCTATGAACGCACCATCTATGAAGGATTCAGCTGCTTCCAGTTTTGACTCAGAGACTTTGTCATCATCTTCTTCACCTTTTGAGTTTGAGGTTTCATCAGCAGTCGAGTCTGCTAACGAATGCGGCAGCTTAGATGGTCAAGGTGCGAATTCTGAAAATCATAGATTGTCCTCTGTCTATCGCTCGCTAGGGACAACTCCACTTACAGTTGACCAAATCGCTGCAATAACTGGATTGGACTGGCAGGAGATTCTAGCGGCATTGACAGAACTTGAGTTTGACGGCTTAGTGACAGGGCTGGCTGGGGGCTCATATATCTTGAGCAATACTAACGTGGACGGCGTTGTGCTCAGGTCCGAAAATTTCGCGAGTGAACAATCTAAGGGATTTGACGCTAAAGCAGACGCTGAATATACTCGCGAGAATTTCTACATTTCGGTGCGATGCTTTTTTCGTGTGATTCTTGATATCGCACACGGAGTGAGTCGTAAGTATATGTCTCTTTATCTTGCTTGCGCCAATCATCTCGTCATCGCTGATCTAGACGAAAGCTTCATCGAGATTTGCCTGCGGACTGGATATCTTGGGCGCAAGGTCCTTCGGTCATATATTGCGCCAGCCTTTCTCGAATTCGCCCCGCTAGAAGTTCCCGAAAGATAAGGAAACAGTAGTGTAAGAGTTTTATCGCCATACATCTAGTCTTTAGTGGGTTCGATCCTAATTTCTTGTCCATTTTAGTTCTTATTTTGTGAGTAATGCAAGTGTGCAAGGGTGAGTGCAATTATGTTTTGGTCAAAAGAAAAAAGAGAACTCCTTCTAAGAGGTTCCGCAATTTGTTTCGTTTCAATGCTTCTATGGCAGGGCTGCGCGCAAGCCGAGCTGGTTAGCTATCCCTACGACTGGACAATTGAGATAAAGAGTAAGCCCTTGATTCGCCAGTTTCAGTTTTCTGGATCTCAACTGAAGCAGGTCGAGAAGCTTGATATTCATTATCATCCAGCCAAGGACAATGAGACCAAGACTCAATATGAGTATCTCTGGTATAGCAAGGGTAAGGCGCTTGGTCTCGAGAAGAAACGCAAGTTTGATTTGCCGGAGGGCGAAGGTGTGGCCATTCGGGTTACTCATAGTGCAGTGCCTACAGAAGGCGAGAAGAAGGCTTGTGCTGGCGCTATCCTTAGAGTTGCGCTTGATGCTTTCCTAAATAAGAATCCAGTAGTGCAAGTAAGATTGCCGCATTCTTCATTTAACGACATCGCCAATCGACTTGAAGAGCTGGGTATGCAGGTTGCTCCTGATAGTCCTGATGATTTTTCCGGTGGTTATAGTTCAAACCTCACACTCTATCTTTATTCTGAGCCGGACGGATTGAAGAGGGTTCTATATCGATAGTTAAGTGAAACTACAAGAAAGAGGGTCTCAATTGAATGAGACCCTCTTTCTATTTTCTAAGATTTTGACTTAGTGCCAAGAATAAATCTGAGTGTCTATAGTTCTTGAAAATTCTTCCTTTTTGTTATTTTGTTGTCTATGCGAACTATCCCTCAGCTTTCATGACATAAGTGATTGGTACTTTGTGGCTTGAGCTAAGTGATACGCCACCCATAATGGCTCCGACGAGAAAAGGCGGATAGACATCGATGGTGGTTGTAATTGCAACTTCTCCATCTATTGCGCCACCCGTACTGTTTGGTGGAATGTCGCGAATAGTTTCTACTGCCACTAGTGTATTTCTAATCTTTGCCGGAAAACTAGTTGAATAGAGTTTTGTCGCCACCGATAGAGCTCTTTGGTAGGGGGCTTTATCCGGAGTAAGATTTCTTGAATCTGCGAGAGAAAATTCTGAAGGTGGACCTGATGAGGCCGCTCTTGCTGCATCTCTGCAGATAGAGTCATTTATTGCGGCGCCGATTGCCAAAATTCCAAGGTCGATTGCGGTTAGGACAATTGGAACTAGTAAAACTAGAGCTCCTACTAGTTCCGCAACGCCTTGTCCTCTAGTTTTTCTTCTTGTCATAATAATTTGCCATTTTGAAAATTTCGGGTTTTGCAAAATGAACCGATATCGGTTCACTTTTAACTCTTGAGCGCTGACTTCAAAATCTTGATTATTAGGAAGATTATTCAAACAGCCTGCGCACTAGAAAATTGCCTGGCTTGCTCCTAAATCTCTTCTGCATTTCAGTTTCCTATTGGCGAGAGGTAATTTGGGTTATTGCGCATAAAGGGGAGAAATTAACTGTGAGAGCCGTACGAAGAAAGTCTGGGCATGCGATTAGTGAGTTTGCTGCTGCTCTTATCGTTTTGGTGACCTTTGTTTTTGCTCCATTGATTAATGTTGGTATCGTGCCTATTAGATATCTCATGGCGCAAGGGGTTCTCACTGAGCTTTGTCACCGAGTGGTTCTTTCAGAGCGAAGGTCGGAAGCGATTTCCCTTTTCACAAACGAGCTTTGGTCTAAGTCCGTTCTGCAGAAATGCGGGATAGAAGTCTCCAATGCCAAGATTGGGTTAACAGTTCTGGGTAAAGACAACAGCAAGTTAAGTATTGTTGGTGCGGAGCCGATTCCAAATGAGTGGTTGCCAGGCGGCAGCATGGAAGCTTCTGTCTTCAGCTTAGAAATTTCAGTTGATTGCGCGATTGCTCCGTTGTTCCAAACAAGCCCGGGGTTGCCGGGTTTCACCAGTCCAGTGGTGATGAAGCTTAAGGCTAACTCACCGTGGGAGAACTTTGGTATTGATCCAGTTACGCAGGAGTATTTCGTCAATGAGTAAGCACTGCCGCACTGCAATCAGCAAATTTGTGAACGTGTCGCCCAGGAGACGAGCCAGAGGATCAGTGTTAGTACTCGGATCTTTCCTAATGGCGTTTCTTGCTTTGGCTCTTTTGATTGGCTATAGCTATGGCGGGTTATTTTTCGAGCACAATCGACTTCAGGCTTCTGCTAACGAGGTTGCTTTAGCTGGCGCACGCAAGCTAAACGAATTTGATCGCCTTGGGCAGATGAATAATATGATTGCTCGTTCTAGACAATTGGTGTTTGAAGGACGCAGGCAGTTAGAGGAAGCGAACGACAAGTATCCAGGGATTGCTGCTCTTGCTAATGACCTTCTCGATGAGGCTCACGAATCGGCGGTTTTACTAGAAAATCAGAGAAGTCTATTGAACGTTGTAGCCAGATCTGAGGCTAATATCGCAGTGCAGAGTAAGTTCGACGAAGTGAAAGGATCTTACGCCATGTTTCTTCCTTGGATGAAAGTTGAGACTCCCGAACTAGCTGGCTATCAGTGTGGTCGCTGTACCGGTGTGGAATCCAACGTGGAGTTTATGGCGACATTGAGCGGCTTGGCTAGTTTTGATAAGGAAAAAGGTTATGTCGTTGGCGATCTGCATCCTTACTATAAGAGTCATGTAAATGCCAAACTAAGCGGACCTGATAGTGATTTGGACTTTAAAATTTCGAGCCTGGCAGCCACGGTGAAGAACTCTACTCCGCCAGCACGAATTATTTTGCCTGGTAATTTTCATTCAGTAGCATCGGGTGACCTACCATCAGTTTGCCGAGTCAAGCTTTGGCTTCCTGTCTCTACCGGTTATGGACCGTATGCGGGAGGCAAGATGAGCTGTGTCGGAGCGGCTGCTGCCACTGGCGGTTTGCCGCAGCAATAGGCAGAGGTTTCTATTTTGCGTCTAACGCTACTGCGAAATTTCGCTCATCTGCGATAATCTATGCGTCTGTGACTGCTGATGTTTCTATCAAAATTGCCTGAGGTTATGATGAGTAAAGGAATTACTCTCTACGAGAAGCCCACATGTTCTAAGTGTCGGGAAGCCGTAAAGTTGCTTAAGAGTAAGGGCGTCGAGTTCGAGAAGGTCAATTATTTTGTATCGCCTATCGATGAAGCTAAGCTGACCGAGCTTCTCAAGAAAATGAAGCTGTCTGCCCGCGACTTGCTACGCAAGTCGGAGGCTAGATATAAGGAGTTGAAGCTTTCTGAGTCTAAGATGGCAGATTCTGAGGTGATTCGGCTTATGGTCCAGTATCCTGAGCTCATGCAAAGACCAATAGTCGAGAAAGGTTCGCGCGCTGTACTGGGTCGTCCAACCGAGAATATCGAAGAGCTTCTCTAAGGATAGATTGCTCGCCAGATAAACATTTGGGCGGTACCGTTATCGCTCGCAACAGGTTTTGAAAAGCTTAATCTCCCGCTGGCAACTGAGAATGTGCCTATCTCTAGATAAATCACCCATCTCTAGATAAATCACCTAACTCTAGATAAATCGACTATCTCTAGAAAAGTCACTCAAGTAGATAAGGTTTTGAGGCGGTGTGACAGGCTAAAACAGAGCCGTCTAAGCTGCGGTTGTCATTAGTTGCTGCCTACCAATTCGTTAGACTTAACGCCTCTTTCAGCCAGGTCTTCAAGTATTGCCGAAACGATAGCCTTGTCTTTGCCAAGTACTTCAGGCGCATGAACACCAGGTTGTGTGAACTGACCTCGGGCCAGAATCATAGCTGTGGCTGCTGTTGTAAATCCGGTAGTGCGGCTCATTGCTGAGATATTGTCGGTGTGTTTATCTAGTAGACGATAGGTCTTAGTTTTATTGCCCTTTCTGGCCATTACTGTCATCAGTAGGCAATCTTCGAACTTACTAGCCGGGTAGCTTTCATTGAGCACTCTGGCTGTTTGCGGAATATGATCATCGGCGAAGAAACCCATTTGCCATAGGTTTTTCATAGTCTCTAGGTGCCCGGCCCAGCGCAGAGTGCGTTCGCTCATATCTGGAATTTCGGGGAAGCTGGTTAGGAGGGAGCGCAAACCGTCGGAGAGGAAGGCTTCCATCTCGCCTAGTTCTTTGTCTTTGAATGGTTCGATTTCGGCTTCCAGTGGATGTGGGGCTATATCTTGTCCCTTCACTCTGGCCCTTGCGGGTCTTACATACTCGGCAATCAGGTCTTGCGGATTGAAATAAATTGCATGATTGAAGACATCTGCCGGCTTTTGAGGGACTCCGCCAACATAGATTTTTGCCTCGTCCAAGCCGCCAAGTTCTTCATAGGCATGACTAACAAGAATATGTGAAAGCCCTGGCGCGATGCCGCAATCTACCACACAACAGGTGCCAGATTGAAGGGCTTCGTCATTTAGTGAAAGCGGGGGATCTGGTGTAAAGCTAACGTCTACGACTGGTTTGCCGCATTTGAGCAGGTTTTTGAGACTCTCATGAGCAATGGCGCTGGGCACAGCCAAGATGCAAACATCGGCATCTTTAGCCACTTCTTTCACTTGTGCCAGGTTGAGAACATCGACTTTTTTATGAGTGAGTTGACCAAACTTTTCTTCTTTGGCGACTATGTCGGCGATTACTATTTGCGGCTTTTCCGGTCTTGCCGCCAAGTTGTCGGCAATAACCTTACCCTGAAGACCGCCGCCAAAAATAACTATCTTCATAAATCTACTCCGATACGCGCCAACCGAATTACAGCTCTTGTTAGGGTAAGCATAAACAAAAGTAAACAATGGCACCTTAGAAGTAACTTCTTTGAAGGCGCTCTCATTATTGTTATTCTCTTGATAATGAATTCACTAGCGCATGCCTTACTGTTAATAGTCGTTTTTGTCTCCCTTGCCTTGCTTGGTCAGGTGCTGGTTAATCGCTTCGTCAAGCGTGAAGTGCTTGAAGTTCACCATAGCGCCGGCGAGGCCATGATGGGTGTGGTTGGCACACTCTTTTCGGTGCTGCTCGGTTTTATGGTGGCTTCGGCAATGGATAAATATAACGACGCCCGCATGCACGACGAACTGGAAGCTAGTAATGTCGCCAGTGTTTTTCGCGTGGCGCGCGGCTTGTCCGATATTGATCGCCCTCGTATCAGGCAGCTCTGTCGCGAGTATGTCGACGATGTCATCAATTCTGAGTGGCCCAAGATGGAGCAAGGCGTCAAGATCAATCATGGCTGGGAGACCTATCAGAAGCTCTGGGAAGCAGTAGTGGCAACTGTTCCAGAGAATGACCGCCAGAGTAATCTGCAGCAGGGGCTGATCGCTTCCATGCAAAGTCTCGGAGAGAATAGAAGGGCGAGGATCTTGCTTGCCCAGACCGGTCTTCAGGCTAGCTTGTGGTTGATCGTCGGCTTCGGCGCGGTCATCACTGTTTTGTTAAGCTATGTCTTTGCGTCTCAGTTCCCCAAGGTACAAGGCTTTATGACTACCTTGGTGGCAACGGCATTGGCTCTCAATATTTGGCTGCTCTCAGCGTACAGCCACCCTTACACCGGTGAGCTTCGAATACGCCCTAATATGTTCGAGCTTCTCAAAGAAAATGTTCTAAATGTTCCAGATGCTCCGTCGCGCTATTTGCATGATGCTAAATAGAGAATTTTGTCTTTCTTTGATATTTTGAATAATCTAGATAAATAGCTGGTCCTCTATGATGGGTCTCTAGAAAGAAACAAATCGAGCAGTTTAAGCATCTTAGAGAACCAGTCAACAGGTATTGTCCAGGAGTTCTTCTTTTGACAGAGTTTGAGCACTATTTCCTTACAGACCGTAAACTTGAGCGCTCTGGCAAGTATTCGAGTAAAAGTTCGGGTTTGGGTTCGCTAAACTTCGGCAAAATAAGAAAAGAAGCCGGGCGACCTCTAAATTTCATTTCTTTGCCCTCTTACAGACAATTGTTTGAAGAACTGGAAGAGAAGTTCTTGCAAGGTTATGAACTTCTGATCTTCGTGCACGGTTATTCTCATTCTTTCAACAAGCTGCTTGGTTCTGCTGAGCGGCTTCATAGACTTTATGGCGGTGATAAATTTGTCATCCTGGTCTATAGCTGGCCTTCACTCGGTCTTCCGGCGTTTTACGCTGCTGATAGAAAGGCGGCAGAGGAGAGTGCAAGAAATTTCGCCATATTTCTTGCAGACCTCAAGAATTATGCCAAGACAGCCAGATCTGAGTCGCGATTTCTCGAGCGCATTAATCTGGTGGCTGTCTCTATGGGCAATTACCTTCTCGATTTAGCCCTAAAAGAACTGCTGCTTGATAGCAATGCTTTAGCCGATGCGCTTTTAGACGACTCAGATAAAATCGCTAGTGGACAGTCAGCTTTTGAGAGATCAGGCAGCAAAAAGGTCTTTAATGAAATTGTGCATATGGCGGCTGACCTAGATGAGAGTTCGGAACAACTTTATAGCCTTGATAGTGGCTTTGCTCGCAGGGTGCACATTTATGGAAACAAGACCGATGTCTTGCTTTCAATCTCAACTGGCATTCATAGAAGGAAAAGGCTTGGTCTAAGGCCAGACCCGCTTCATTTTGGCGAGTATTTGAGTAAGAGCAGGAACCCGCTTAAACCAGATGAAACCGATTTGCATTTGGTAGATACCACCGCCGTTAGTATCAGACAGTTTTTCAGTCCTTCCACTTTTTCTATTGAAGAGTTTTCTTACTCGACCTTGCACAACTATATGTTTAGGGTCGACTCAGTCATTCAAGACCTACGAATGGTGCTACTGCACCAACCGTTTGAAGCAGACTTTAGGAAGCTTACTTGCTGAGCTTGTTTAACCCTTAAGCAGGCGCAGATTTTCTTGCGCTTTGAAGCCTGGAAAGATTGTTTCGGCTTGCTTTTGACTCAGTCCCATATGTTCCGCCACCGTGGTCTTCAAGACGCCTCTAAAGTCGGAATAGACAGGTAGATCGCGCCCTTCGTATAGATTTTTCTGGGCTATGCCGTTCCATTTGCCGAAGATCTTGCCGCCTTCTACAGGACCGCCAAGTAGCCAGATGAAATTGCCATGTCCGTGGTCAGTGCCGCCGTTGCCATTCTCTTTGACAGTACGTCCAAACTCAGACATGACTACAATAAGTGTGCGCTCAAAACTTGAACCAAGACTGTTAGCCAGTTCTGCCAGACCTTTTCCCACCACATTGAGATTGTTGGCCAGTTGTCCTTGTGCTGCACCCTGATTGACATGGGTATCAAAGCCGCCCAGGTCGACAAAAGCAACCTGAATCTTTGGTTCTTCTCTAATAAGCTTACCGACTTGTTTACCAAAGCCGCTGAATTTATTAGCTTGTACCGCCCCTTGGTCGGCGGCGGTCATAGTATCGGAGAGTTTCTCATTGATAGTGGCTCTTGCTTCCATGCCTTCTCTAAAGGCTTGTCCCAGATCGTCTTTTCGATCTTCATACATTTTCTCGAAGGCGCGGGCGATATAGGGGCTTTCGATGGCGCTTACTTTTTTGCGGTTAGAAGGTGCGTAAGTGGCACAGGCTATTGGTCCTTGCAGTATGCGTGGTGTAGTAGTGCCCACATTGAGAGCCCTTACCGGTGAGCCGTTATCGGGCAGTTCTTTGAGTAGGCGGTTTAACCAGCCGGTGCTTCCTGCTTTGACGCCGGGTAGACCGCTCTCCATATAATCTTGGGCGTCGAAATGTGAACGGGTTGGGTCCGGTGAACCTGAATTAGCCACAAAAGCTAGATTTTTGTTTTGCCAAAAGGAAAGCAGCGGGGCGAGATTGGGATGGAGTCCGAAGTCCCCGTCTAATTTGAGGACACCGCCTTCTTGTCCTGGTTTGGGAATAGCAATCTTAGGGCGGAGGCTATAGTACTGAGGGTCGGAATAGGGTACTACGGCGCTCAAGCCGTCTAGGGCGCCTCTTAAAAATACTACTACTAATTTATTGGCGCTCTGAGCGCTGCGGCTGCGGTCGAGAGCAAACGCTGATATTGAAGAGGAAAAGGGAAGATCAAGTATTCCCGAGTTGAGCATGGCCGCTCCGGCTATTGTTTTAAGGAAGTCTCTTCTATTCATATTTTCAGCCTTTATATTGGAGCCTCTTTTAGATAAGTCTCAGATAAGCCTTTTAGTAGACCATAAACTCTGGACTGCCCAAGACAAGCGGGGCTTTTAAGTTTTGCGGTGCCTCTTTGACTGCTTGAATGGTGCGGGAGGAGAGGTCTTGCGTGCAGGCATCGGCAATCATAGCTGGGTCCGTGTGCCCAATTTTGACTCCGGGGCAGCGCCCGGTACCAAGGGCAGTGGCATAATTCAAGCGGTTGAGCAGATTGTCCGGATTGAGCCAGGCTTCTTTAGTATTCTTGTAGCCATCGGGTGTCAGGCACTGATATAGAGGCATACCGGTTTGCTTGAGAAAGCCTAAGATCAATTTCGGATCTTCTACTTTTGAATTGGTTGCCCTCAATGAAGAGAGCAGATAGCGATAAGGTGATTTGAACTTAGCACCGCGATATTTCTTTTCGTAGAACTCGCTTGAATGAAAGAGAGTATCAAGCGTAGCCGCAATATCTCCGTCGCTATCGAGAAAACGCTTGGACATTTTTTCGACCAGGCTCTTGGGCGGGCTATCGGCTACAAAGTATTGCGCCAGCTTGTAGCTGATATGACGAGCAGTGGCTGGATGGCGAGCGAGCAGGTCTAAGACCTTTTCTATTTCAGCTTCGCCTTCACCCTTAATTACTTGTCCCAGCAATACCTTGTCGCCAAAGTCATGTCTGTTTTTGTCAAAGTAATAGCCAAGCTCCCGGTTTCCCTTAATCTGGGGAGGTGGACCGTATTCACGCACGAGGCGTCGACGAGTCCTCTCCGGCTGAGCCGCTCCGCCAACCTCTCCCAGGCGGTCTCTTCCTGTTTTGGAGAGCATAGCTTGACCGGCTATGCCCATGGCTGTGATGTCGGCGCTGTTTTTCAGGTTGCCGCCGCCCCCGGCTCCCGGGGGCAAGCCCAATCCGGTCAATACTCTAGCCAGTTCTTGCACATCTTTTTGGGTATAGCCGCCATCCACCCCAAGGGTATGCAGTTCCATCAATTCTCTGGCATAGTTCTCGTTGATTCCAGAGAATCGACCTCGTTTCTTGCCATCAAGTTCGTTTGCCGGCGAAGAACTGCCGGGATCTTTGGTATTTTGCCAATTATCTAGATAAAAGAGCATGCCCGAGTGGTGCGCAGTGGCACCGAGCATGTCTCTAAACTTGCCCAGTACAAAGGGTCTGATCGCTCTTTCTTCGTAAGAGCCTATCCAGACATGGTCCAAGCCCTTTTCTTGGGAGATGTTGAAATGATTGAACCAGAAATCGGTCATCACTTCTTTTAGCTCTTGAGGACTTTCGGTGGCCCGTTTGATTCGGGTCAGTGCACTTTCTTCATAGAGCTTGCGCTGGTATTCGCCTATCACTTTTTTGACTGCTTCGTCTTCTCTGGGCGAGCCGTTTTGATTGCCTTTGGCTAGCGCCATCAAAGCCGGTCTGCCATAGTTGAGAAAGAGATAGACTGGGTCTTTTGCTCTAGCTTCAACCTTGCCTAATTTTTCAATTTCTTCTGAAAGAGCTATTTTTTCGGGATGCAGTTGTCTGGCAAGATAGCTCTCCAGCCCTTCCTCTTCTACTTCCTCTATCTGTCCAGGTTTGGCGCCAAAAGTAATCCGACTGAGGACATGGGCTACTTTGCCTTCTATGTCCACGTCGGTTTTCTCGTCTTTTGACTGTACTGCCGGGGCAAATGAGGTGATTAGAGCGCCGGCCAGGGCGGCCAGGCAAAGAGAAGCTATATGGCCGGGGCGAACTCTTTTCTCAGTCATAACTTTTGTCCAGTTTTGTAGGGCCGTAATTAGATAACGTAATTTGGCTCCAAAAAGTTCAATTTTTCGGCACAATTTAATCTAAGAAATTAAAGGTCGATATCGTGCCTGATTAAAAAGATGACTCCGCCGAAAATAAAGCAGATGCTGCCGACAGCAATCAAGATGTAAAAGGCAATGGTGCCGATTGGGTCGCTGCCTACGGCCGTTTCATGCAAATACCAAGCCAGACCAAGGAAGGCGATTGAGACTATAAGCACACCCAGTATAAATATAGTCTTTAGCTTGCTTGGTTCCATATAGAGTGCTCCACACAGAGTGCTGCCTTAACTGTTGCTTGCTGTCCTATTGCTTTCTGGCATCTTAGTAGATTCTTCCAAAGAACTAGTCCTATTCTAGCCCCAATCTCAGAAAGTGCTCCTAATATATTTCGCTTACCGGCTTTCAGCAAAAGTGCCAAAAGCTATTGCGACCGTTCTTTGATATAGTCCTGCAAAATAGAAATGATTTCGTCCTTGCCAGAGCGGCGGGCATCATCTATTGGCTTGTTTCCAAAGCGGTCGGCGCGGTTTGGATCTACGCCAATACTGATTAGAAAACGCAGTGTTTGCATGTGCCCGCCGGCGCAGGCAAGATGCAAGGGGGTGCGGCCGTCATAATCGCAAGCGTTGGCATCAAGTCCTCTTCCCACTAGACGTCTAAGCTCGGTTAAGTCCCCTTCCGAGGCCGCCAGGCAGAGTGCCATGGTTCCAGCTAGTCTAGATTCGTAGGCGCCTCTTCTTGGGTCTTTGCGGTCATCTTTGAGACCGAGGGTAGAGTCGAATGTATGAAACTTGAAGCGTTCGGTTAGTTTGGTACAGAGTTCTACGCCTCGAACACTATTGCCTAGCTCGTCTAGGCGCGGTGACCAGATTGCCATGCCTAGTACATTTGGTACAACCAGCATGATGCCGCCTGAAACGCCGCTTTTAGCCGGTATTCCGACCTTAAAGGCAAATTCGCCTGAAAAGTCATACATGCCGCATGATGACATTAGTGAAAGGCAGTTTTTGACATGATCGCTGCGAAATACCTGCTCGCCTGTAAGCGGGCAAACCCCGCCGTTGGCAAGAGTGGCTGCTACCACCGCCATGGCCTTGGTATTTAGTTCGATAGAGCAACACTGAAAATAGAATTCCAGAATATCGACCAAATCAATACCCTGCGGAAAAGATTTCTTTTCGCGCATGAAATAGGCAAGGGCATAGTTTCGATCGGCTGTTTGTTTCTCTGAGAGATAGACAGCGTTGTCAAAGCCGATTCTCTCTGGACCGGCGCACTCTTTCCACATTTTCATGACATAGTCGAAACGATTGGAGGCATCTTTGTGGACGGTGGATATGAGCGCACCGCACATGATGGCACCGGCATTAATCATGGGATTATGTGGTTGACCCTTTGCATTAAGAGTCAGTTCGTTGAAAGTCTTACCGCTTGGTTCAGCGCCCACATATTTATGAACAGCTTCTCCGATTGCTTCTAGGGCCAGGCAATAGGTTATCGGTTTAGAGCAGCTTTGCACGCAGAAAAAATCGTCAAAGTCGCCTAGATCAAATCTCTGACCATCCACTGAGCAGATTGATACGGCAAATTTTTCGGGATCAACTTTGGCAAGTTGCGGAATATAGTCTGCCAATTTGCCGCTTCTGTTTTCTTTGACTATTTCATAAAGCCCGGACAAATCATGACAAAATTCATCAAAACGTGGAATCGTCAATTGCCCGGTCAAAATTTGTTCCAGCAGGGCTGGTGATAGTCCCTGCAATTTTTCGAAGTCGTCTTCGCTCAAGTTTACAGGCAGGGTCTTGAGTGTATTGAAGAAAGAAGCCAACCTTTTGTCGTCTTTTCTAATGCCGCTCTTTTCCAGTACGTCAAAAATCAGTGCTTTTGGAATGAGCTTCTCATTCTTTTGGTTGTGTTCGGCAAAAGCCTTGAACAAAAAGGAAGCGGTCATTGAGCCTGATCCGTTACAAGTAAGAGTGCAATAGCGATACCCACATTTGCTTTGTAGACACGACAGGTGCCGCCGGGTGTGATGAGAGTCTCTTTCTCAGTCATTCCTCTTTCTGCCAGGTCATGACCGGCTTTCTCTAAATCGGTCACTGCATAGACCGGTAAGAGTCTTGGCAAAGTATCACTTTCCACCAAAAGAATTACCGGCTCTTGCGGTAGGCTGACAGCCCGGTAGCGTTTGCCGGCGGAATCAAGAGCCCAATCAATTTTTCCGCCCATTGTGCGCGTATAAAGAAAAAGGTCGTTGTCGAAACTGGTGGTGGTATGTACCAGATAGATCAGACGTTGAAATAAGCCGGAGTTGGTTGAATGCGAATGTCTGACCAGACGAGTGCTGGTGCTGTCGCCTGGGCGACGACTGGGCAGAGGTGCAGCTGCCGGCGCTGTCTGAAAAGTATTAGGAGAGACTGGTGGCGAGCTTGGCGCCGCCGTCTGAAAAGAATTAGGCATTGCCCCGACGCTACCTAAATTGCTACCTAAATTGCTGCGATTATTGCTTGGTGCTTGCGACTGCTTACGTCGTCTTTCCATAGATAGAACCAGCATCATTTCGGTGGTTCTTTGCTTGAACTCCATGGCTGCTTCAATCTGTCCCAGCGCTTCTATCTCTTTTGAGAGCTTCTGCAACTCGCCCGCCACTTCTTTCTGATTTTCACCATGTCGAGCTTCCATTGCCATAACAATGGTCTTGAAGTTTTCGTGCGCTCTTTCACTGTTGGGATTTTCCAGTGCTTCCAGCGCCAGTCTGAGGGCTTCCGGCCCTGTTAGTATGCTTGGATTGTTGGATTCGCCTTCCATCATCTGGGCCTGCGTGCAAGTTCTTTCTGGGGATAGTCTTGCAAGTATTCTTCGTAGGTGCCGGCGAAATTGATCAGCCCATCTTCTTTGAATGAAAGTATGCGCGTCGCCACATTTGATACCAGATCGCGGTCATGAGTGACGACAAAGACAGTGCCGGGAAACTGCGCTAGACCTTCGCCCAGTGCCGATACTGCTTCGAGATCGAGGTGGTTGGTCGGTTCATCGAATATGAGAACCGGATTTTTAAGCATCATCATGCGCGACATGAGTAAGCGTGCCGCCTCGCCGCCTGACAAAGCATCGGTGGCTTTTAGGCTCTCGTCTCCAGAGAAGAGCATGCGACCAAGAACACCTCTGACATATTGCTGGCCTTCATCTACCATAAACTGCATAAGCCAATCCAGAACTGTACTGCCTGGCTTGATTTCTTCGTGATAGTCTTGGGGATAATAGCTCCAGCTGGCTGAATCGGTCCACTTAATCGTGCCTTCGTCCGGCGCTATCTCGCCGATGAGGGTGCGCAGTAATGTGGTCTTTCCAACACCGTTGGCACCTATTATTGCCACTTTGTCGCCGCGCATCACTTCCAAATCTAGACCCTGGAAAAGTGGCTTGTCGTCAAAACCTTTACTTAGTCCCCTGACGATTAGTACTTCTTTTCCCGATGGTTTTTCCTGCTCGAAGCGAATAAAGGGGCGCTGAATATTCGATTTTTTCAGTTCTTGGGGGGCCAGCCTGGCGATTTCTTTCTTGCGCGACTGCACCTGGGAAGAGCGCTGACCGGCAGCAAATCTGGCAACGAATTCCTGCAATTGAGCAATTTTCTTTGCTTTGTCTCTGTTGGCCGATTCGATTGTTTGCCTGGCCTGCACTTTCTGCGCCACCATATCGTCATAATTGCCGGTATAGATGATAATCGTGTCGTAGTCTATATCAGCGATATGGGTCGTGACTGCGTTAAGAAAATGTCTATCGTGAGAAATTACCACCAAGGTTCCTTCATAGGTGCAAAGAAATTCTTCCAACCAGTGAATTGAATCGAGATCTAGGTGGTTTGTCGGTTCGTCCAATAGCAGTGCTTGCGGTTCGCCAAATAAGGCTTGAGCCAGCAAAACTCTAAATTTGTAATCGGTGGGCAGCGATTTCATCAGGTCTTCATGTTTGTCGTCGGCAAGCCCAATGCCGCGCAAAATTTCAGCTGCTTCTATTTCAGCACTATAGCCGTTTTCGTCGGCAATGATCACTTCCAGTTCGCCCAGGCGATTCATCTCTTCCTCGCTCAGGTTTTCTTTGGCACAAAGACTATCTCTCTCTTGGAAGGCTTGCCAAAGAATCTCATTACCCATGACTACCGTGTCGATAATTCTTTCGTTGTCAAAAGCGAACTGGTCTTGCTTGAGAACTCCCACCTTGGTAGGTCTGACAACTGTGCCGGCATTGGAGGGCTCTACCTCGCCGGTCAATATTTTCATAAAGGTTGACTTTCCGGCTCCATTTGGTCCGGTAAGTCCATAGCGATTGCCGGGGGTGAATTTGACCGAGACGTTGTCAAATAAAGTGCGGGTTCCAAAACCCTTTGAAACTTGATTAACTATGATCACGATATTGATACCAGAGAAAGAATCTGGATTATAACTCTACTTTCTGGTATTTCTTGTTATTAGAAAGAAAGATGAGATAAGCGATAGTCAATGTGGCCGACAGGGCGGTGATTGCCTGCATGGTCAAGCCGATCGAGCTATGAGCCATTATTTGTCCAGCCAAACCAGGCATTATGATACCGCCCACGGCACCAGAACTGATGGCATAAGAAGTATATTTTGAGACCAACGGCGGTCGATTGTTCACAAGGGCAGCAGTCTGGGCAATGATTTGCGGAAAAATAGGTCCAAAACCAAAGCCGATCATAAATGAGGTAAAGAGGCAAACAAGTTCAATATTGACCGGCAGGTTTGGTTGTATAAGATTGAGCACGAGGAAGGCGCTGAACATTATGCTCAGCGCTGTCAGCGTCACTTGCTCGTTCTTGAAAATTTTGGATGCTTTAATAGACAAAAGTCGACCGCTGGTGAGACCGACAAAAAGGCAAGTAACAGCAAGAGAACAAGCCTGGGCTGCCAGCCTTTGATTGTCTTGCATATAGGTAAAGAGCCAGGTGGCGGTAGCTGTTTCGGTGCCCACATAAAGGAAGACTACCAAACAAACCAATACCAAAGGTAGGGTCACGACGCGACTTTCGGTCAAAGTTACTGGTAAAGGCAAGGTCTTGTCTGCTTCGCTTTCTTCATCTGGGCTCTCATCTGAAAGACCGTTTAGTTTCTTCAGTTTGATTGAAGTGAGGGCAGCCAGAATTGCTGAAACTAGAAAAACGAAAAGATAATTACCGCCTCTGTCGGCTCCACTCAATTGCACTATCTGTGGTGCAAGCAAGGCACCGATGCCGTAATAAATATTGAGTTTGCTGAGGGCGGAAGCGGCGTGCTCTTTGAAGTATCTGAGAATCGCCACATGCCCGGCAATGCTGTTCAGTCCGGTGCCCAAGCCCACCAAAAGAGACGAAATGAGAATGGCCGGCAGCCCTTTTGCCAGACCAAGAAAGACCATTCCCGCAGCCAGAAGCAGGCTGCCTATGACGAGAGCTTTTTGTCCGCCCAAGAGGCTCAATATTTTCGGTCCGCTCAGCTGCGAAATGAAACAGCCTGCGCAGAGAAAACTGACTAGATAGCCGACCTGGGAAAGAGGTAGATTTTGAAACTTAGCTATTGAAGGTATGAGTGGACCAAGCCAACCACCGTTCAAGCCCGCCACAAAAGTAAGAAAGCCGGCGCAGGCCGCTAGCCCGGTCTTTAGACCTTCATCTTTTCTGTCCGGGGTATTGGTTTGGGGTGTCAAAGTTTGCACAGGGCTGCCGTGAGCGAGGAAGAGATAGGGGCGTTGTCGGGCGTTTTACTAGGATAATCTGTTTTGAGAAGAACCAGTATTGCGAAGAGCCGGTCAGAAGCGGCAGTCTAAAGACGTTTTCTTAGTAAAGCAAAGCATGGCCTGAGAAGCCTAATTCTTCCATGTTTATGCGGCTCGTTTAAGCAGCGGTAGGCTGGAAGAGATTATTTGTTACCTCTTTTAAGATTAGACTAGAGCCCCAGGTCTTCGGCCACCGGCAGTCGTCCCGACTTGCAGGCTCTGGCAAAGAGTTCATAGTCTTCTTCTGCCTGATTGGCGTAAGAAACGGCGAAACTGCCTACTGCTTCATCGAAGGTACCTTCTTCCGAGAGATAGCCACTGATTACGGCAGCGTCTCCCGACCGGGCATGGGCCCTTGCCAGCACTGTTCCCATGATTTCGGCGATTTCGATCATGCGGGGGCCATCCCAGAGGTCAGGTTCAAGTTTCACCTTACCGTCTCTGAGCTGTCTCAGATAGAAATGTCTGCCGTCTCCAAACTTGGTCCAACCAAGGAAGATATCGCTTGCCGATTGAATAATCCTTTGACCGGCCACTACTCGCTGTCCATGATTTTCAAACTCGCTCTTGCCGCAATATGGCTCTAGAACAGAGGCGCGTGCTTCTTTTAACTGCAAGATCAAAGGTTCGGTATCGGGCGCCAGCATCAAAGCGACAGCGCAGCAGGTGCCGACCGAACCGACACCAACTACTTTGATGGCTACGTCAGAGAGTTTATAACGGTCAAACAAGCGCTGCTTATCATCTTGCAGACTTTGTCTATAGATGGCAAAGGCATCCAGCGTATCCTGTCTGAATTTTTCCGACTCTTCACCCTTGAGGTGATAGAGGGCGGGCGGATTATCTTTGAAGATATAACGTCCGTCATGCAGTTCAGACATCTTGGGGAAATAATGTCCTTGGATAGTTCTTTTGATCGCTTTTTCGGTTTTGGCCTTGATCTTTTTCTGCAATTCAGGATCTGATGTTTTTTCGATCACTGCCTCCCAGTCGATGCGGTCATACCATATATCGAGGATGCTTTTCTTGGAATACTCGAGCATTTTCCTGCGATAAGCGCGTGCCACCGCCTCTGCTGCACTCTGGGCATATTTGTCCTTCAATCCGTTATCGCGCACAGCTAGAACAAAGCTTACTGCTAGACGTTTTATATCCCATTCCCAGGGGGCCGGTAGGGTTTCATCAAAGTCGTTCAGGTCAAAGATGATATTTCTCTCTGGCGTGGCGAAAGCGCCAAAATTGAGCATATGGCAGTCACCACAGGCCTGTACTCGCACCCCGGTGGTCGGTGTATGCGAGAGGTCATAGGCCATAATCGCTGCTGTGCCCCTATAAAAGGTAAAGGGCGAGATGAGCATCCTCCCCCAGCGCAAAGGCGCCAGTTCTTGGATGCGTCCCTCGTGGGTCTTTTCGATTATGTCTACCGGGTCTGGTCGGTTCTCAGGCTTTGCCCATTTAGCATGGGATGCGTGCGGAATCGCCTCATGCAAGATTCGTCCGCGGTCGCGGCGGTCATCTCTAGGTGAAATTGTATTGTCATGCAAAGATGCAAGACTGGCGCCTTTTTTCTCTTCCCCGTCCACAAATTGCCCCTTTCCAATAACCGCGCTTTCTACCGGTAAGCTACAATAAAAATCTTCCCAGTCTTGAGCCTTTATTACCCCTGACCGGCAAAAACCAAAAACCAGGATGTCTTCTTCCAGTGTACAGAAAAAAGTCTGCCTGACTTGTAATCGTGAATACGAGTCGGATATAGCGGCTTGTCCGGAGGACGGGACGGTCCTAACGCCTCTTGATAGCGGCTCTCTTGTGGGCACTGTTTTGGGCGGGCGCTATGAGATTCTCGATGTCATCGGCGACGGGGCTATGGGTCGGGTCTATTTAGCCAAACATCAGCTTATGAAGCGCCAAGTGGCGGTGAAGATGATGCACCCCCAGCTTGTTTCGGGCAAGGCGGCTCTGAAGCGCTTTCAGAAGGAAGCTGAGCTGGCTTCTTCCTTGAATCATCCCAATATATTGACCGTATATGACTTCGGGGTGACCGAGGCTGGCAGCCCTTATTTGGTGATGGACTATCTGCAAGGGCGTGAACTGCTTCACATTCTTAAAGATGAAAAGACTCTTCC
The DNA here is from genome assembly GCA_017303615.1 of Obscuribacter phosphatis (SeqCode). Lineage (GTDB taxonomy): Bacteria > Cyanobacteriota > Vampirovibrionia > Obscuribacterales > Obscuribacteraceae > Obscuribacter > Obscuribacter phosphatis_A. The sequence continues at coordinate 114,842 of JAFLCK010000011.1, read as the reverse complement.
TGTAAAGCGCAGTCTGCATATTTTTAAACAGGTCTGTACCGGTCTTGGTCATGCTCACGATAAGGGCGTCGTGCACCGCGACCTGAAGCCGAGCAATATTATGCTTGTGCGTCTTGATGAAGACGATAATTTCGTCAAGATACTTGACTTTGGTATTGCTAAACAGCTGAACCCATCTGAAAGTTCAATCGATAACCTGACTCGTACCGGTGAAGTCTTTGGTACGCCGCATTATATGAGCCCCGAGCAGTGTCGCGCCCAAGAGGTGGACGGTCGCGCCGATATTTATGCCCTAGGCTGCGTCATGTACCAGACCCTGACTGGTGAACTGCCCATAACCGGCGGCGACCTAATCGAATGTCTCTATAAGCATGTCAATGAAATGCCTAGACCTTTCAAATTTGTCGCCCCCGATCTCGAGCTTTCTCCCGAATTGGAAGCCCTGGTCTTTAAGGCTATGGCTAAAAATCCCGAAGACCGTTTTCAAACTATGCTCGAGTTTAAAGCGGCAATGGACATCCTCGAACCGGATAGCTATACCGGAACTTTTTCAAGGGTGGACATTCCGGCTCTCAAAATAGAAAGCACTATCAGCGGTGCCACGGCGGCCTCCCAGGCTGAGACAGCCAGCGACAATCCCGTCGCTGGAGGTGTCGACAATACCGGCAAAGCCGAAGCGATTCAAGATAGGTCGGATAAGCCGAAAGAAGAACTGCAGTCTGGTGCCGCGACTGCTCAAGCCTTGGGCGCAGGGATTTCTGATAAGGCGCAAGAGGTGACTACGGCTGAATCGGCATTGCCCTCGGGGGCAAGTTCCTCAAGCGCGGCTCGTCCCCAGTCGCAGACAGCAATTAGGCGGGCCCTAGACCTAAAGGGCAAGACTCGACTTTTGCTGGCTTTGCCGCTTGCTCTGATTGTCTTATTGCTTGGTCTTTGGGCTTATAGAGCCTTAGTCGGCGATCAAACTTTCCGAGACCTCGATACCATACTAAGCAAAGCCAGGCGCGAGTATGAAGTAGGTAGTTATGGCCAGGCCAAGAAAACAGTAAGGCAAGCTATCAAGTTTGAAGACGAGCACAAAATATTCAATGCCTACAGAAGTCGATATTTGCTGGGACAAATACAATACGCCCAGGGTGATTATGATGATGCCGAAGCCAATTTAGAGAGGGCTTACGATCGCATCAAGGCTGTCAATCCAGGCTCACTGGAATTAGCCATGGTGGCAGTACCGCTTGGTAGAGCGCGGGCCGCTCTTAAAGACTTTGCCTCGGCTGAAGGTCCTTTGAAGGAAGCTTACGACATAAGAACCAACAAGCTTAAAGCGGGAGACCTTCTCATTGCCGACTCTCTATCGGGCTTAGCCGACCTCAATCTGCGCAGAGGTAAGTTGCAGGATGCTCTAGAAGAATTGAAAGAAGCCTTGCAAATCACAATTGATAAAGACGGCGAGAACAGTCTAGCGGCTGCGCAGGCTCGCAATAACTTGGGGCAGGCTTTCCAACTTTCGGGTGATTATCCGATGGCAGAGAAACTCTACAAACAAGCTCTCGAGTCTAGACGCCATGCCGGGCAGGCTGCCGCGCCCTTGGTCACTGATAGTTTGCAGTGCTTGGGTACTTTATATTCTGCCACCGGTAGACGTAAAGAAGCTCTGGCCTGCTATAAAGAAGGGCTTGAAATTGGGCGTACCATTTTTGATAAAACCGATCCGCGCTATGCTGCCTTGCAAGCCCGTTACGGCGAGATGCTCAGCGGCTCTCGCTAAGCTATATTTCTAACTTGTCTTTTGTTTAGCGTTTTTTTGCACTACCGGCTTTTTTAATACCGGGCTTTTGATTATTAGATGGGTTTGCGGTCCCAGCCCCAGCGTTTACCGGCACTGCCAAAACAGGCGGTGGACCCTGCCAGGCGCGGCTGAAATAGAGAGGGGTCTGTACTTTGTGTCTGTCTTGCATAACTTCAGCATAGACTTGCTCTTTAAGATAGTCGTAGGCAGTATCTAGATTGCTACCCGGTCTCTTCAGGGCATCAATTAGTTTTCTGGTGAAGACGCTGTTTTGATAGTTCTTAGATTCCCAAGAAACTTGCTCCGGCGCGCTCGAGCAGATAATTGCCTGTCCGGCTCCTACGGCTATTTTGTCGGTGTTGAATTTTTCGCGGCTCAGTCCTTTGGCGCCACTTGAGGCAGCGCCGCTGTGACAGACGTCCATTATCAATATAACTCGGTCGCTGTGTACTTGCTCTTTGATAATTTGCGAAAGCCATTGCATTGGTATGCCGGTAGAGAGCAAAGCCTGAGGGTTTGTGTCATGGGCGACTAAGAAGTTGACGCCGTCGGCGTTCTCCATACTGGTGCTGCCATGGCTTGATACGTAGATAACAACTAAGTCGTCCAAGCCGGCTTTGCGTCCCAAGAAACCATCACCGAGTTCCTTTATGATATTGTCTCTGGTGGCATTCTTGTCGGTCAATAGTTTGACATTGGTGGGGCTAAATCCGGCGTCATTAACTAGATAGTTGGAAAAGTCTATGGCGTCCTTGGCCGCAAAGCGCAAGTTTATATCAGACTCTTTGAAGTTGCTTATGCCGATTACCAGAGCCCATTTGTTCTTTACCGGTCTTTGCTTGACTGACTGTGAATTTTCTTGCCTTTCAAATTTACGTATACTGACTGCATCTTTCATCTGAGGACTGGCTTCAACGATGCTTTTGATTTCAGCACTTAGATTCTGATACTCATTACTTTTTCCCAAGCGCATCTTGATGTCGGCTGCCTTGCGCAGGTCGACCACCAGTCGGGCTTGGTCTGAAGCATCGCTAGCCAGCATCTGACGCTTTAACTTGAGCGCCTTGTCGGCATAGAGCTCGGCATCTTGCTCCCGCCCTTGGCTTAGATAAAAGTCTGCCAGAGCCGTCGTACATTTATAGAGCGGTAATCTGGTCTCATCGCCGCTGCCATCGAGCATGGCGACGGCATTCTTGATTGACTGTTCGGCTTCTTTCTTTTCACCTTTTCTTATTTGTACTTCGCCAAGAGTAAGGTCATTTAAAGCCTTATCGACGAGACTGCCGCTTGATGCTGCTTTAGACAAAAGCTCGATGGCTTGATTGAGCTTTTCTGGCTGTTTTGTGCCGCTTTCTGCAATTATTTGGGCAAGATCTCGCCTGGCCTGGTTTGTTCCTTCATTATCGTTACCCAAAAGCTTTTCATAAATTGAGAGCGATTTTTGTGCGTAGTCTTCAGCTTCGCCATAGCGACCCTGATTCTTCATCAAGGTCGAAAGCCGCATCAGGTCTCGGGCTGTAAATGTATGGTCCTCGCCTAATAATTTGCGGTGAGTCTGCAAAGCTTTAGACAAGAGTTCTTCTGCTTCATCGTATTGGTCTTGCTCGATGGCTACTTTAGCCAAGGTGCTATAGCAAGTGGCCATTTGGTTGCTGCCTTCGCCGTGTGATTTGCTTATCGTTTCGAGGCTCTCTTTTAAGAGCTTGCGCGCTTCTTCATATTTGCCAAGGGCGCCATACACTAAAGATAAGTTGGCTTCTGTATAGGCTTCCGAAGTGGCACTCTTTTCCTCCCTGGCAAATTCGAGAGCCTTTTTCAGGGTCTCTTCCGCTTCGCTTAGGCGGTCTTGCAAATAATATGAGCGTCCCAAAGCATCATAAATACCGTTTTCAGACAGATACTTTTTCTGTGCCGTTTTCTCTCTTGTGCTCAAGGCCGCCTTTAGTATCGTCTCTGCTTCTTTGGGCTTTTGCATCTCTAAATAAAGCGTACCCAGGGCATAGAGTACTGTTGCTTGGCAAAGCAAATTGAGACTGTTATTACCCTGAAAAACGTTGAGCGATTCTTTGTAGAGTCTTTCCGAGTCGGCAAAGCGGTCCATATTGCGATAGACCGTACCGAGCATGCAGACAGGCTCATATAGCGCCAGTTGTGCTTCCAAGGTTTGCTTCTTACCCGGCACCACTTTTGACTTTCTATATAGCACTACTTTTTCTAGGTATTCTCTCGATTTTTCGAATTTACCTGTATAACAATAAGCGGCACCCAGTTCGCAATAGAGCTTCATGCGCCCTTCTGCCGTCTCTCCTAAATGTTCGCTATTGGCAAGAGCCATCTCCAGCTGCTTTTCGGCTTGGTCGTAATGGCAGGCTTTGATTTCTTTCTGTCCCGATTCAAGAAAGGTGGAAAAGAGCGGTTCAGCCGCCCATATCGCCGAGTTGGTACTACTGAGAAGGAGCAAGAGTGTGGAAAATAAAACCAGTCTAGGTCTAGTTTTAGTTTTGTCCATGCTGCAAAGCCTCCTCGATGATGGAAAGACCAATAAGAGCATCCTCTACTGGTACTGGTGGTGGTGCGCTTTTCGGGGCTTCCAGATGTTCTGCCAATTGCTTGTAATAGTTTTGCCAGTTACCTGCTGCTACTGTCTCATAGGGCTCTCGCGCTTCTACTTTAGACCCCTCTGCAGGTCTTATATAGCCCCAATCCTCAGGCTTTTCTAGACCATAGCGGGTGTGATTGGGGTCCATACCGGCTCTCAACATGTCCTCTTGGGGGCAACCCTTCTCTTTGATATACAAGGCATCTCCAATGATTTCGAAGCGGGGTCCCGGGTTTGGGCAGACCATGGAAGCTTTGATGTTATAGTCAAGCCCTTCATAGACCAGGGTGAGACTGACATCGTCATCGGTACCAAGACCTCTAATTTGCTTGACCGAGGCCCTCACCGTCTGTGGTGCGCCAAACAAGGCGACAGCTTGATCGATTAGGTGACTGCCCAGGTCATAGAGCGTGCCGCCGCCCTCTTGCTGTTTGGTGGTTTCGCGCCAGCCACCAGGCTTTGGCTTCTCTCGATATCTTTCTATTCTAGAAGTGATCGATTTTATCTTGCCTAGCATTTCTCTATCTTCTCTAAGCAACTTCTTTACTGTGAGAAAATCGCTGTCATAGCGGCGATTATGGTAAGGCAAGACGACTAGTTCGTTTGACTTTGCTATGTCTATAACCGAGTCGGCTTGTCTGCGGCTTAGGGCAAAAGGCTTGTCGACCACCACATGCAGACCGGCTTGCAGACAACGTATGGCGTTTTCAGCGTGGGCGCTGTTAACAGTTGAAATAACGGCTAAGTCTATGCCCAGTCGCGGCAAAGCTTGCAAAAGGCTATCAAGATTGGCAAAAATCTCGCTCTCGGGATATAGACTAGCCGCCAATGCTTTTCTATCTGCATTTGAGGTGACTATGGCAGTGAGGGCGTAGCTATCTAAAGAGGCAAGCAAGGGGGCATGATAAATCGCTCCGCCACTGCCGAAACCCACCAAGGCAACTTTTATTTTCTCTTTTGGCACTATTTTCTCTTTTGGCTCAGCTTCAATATGGCTTCGAATTCTTCCTCAGTCACAGGCTGTACTGAAAGTCTGCTGCCCTTTTGCAAAAGAACCATATTCTTGAGGCTTGGGACCTCTTTTAGCATTGAAAGCGGCAGGGGCTCGGCAAAAGTTTCGACATGTTTGATATCGACCATATACCAAGTAGGTTCGTCTTTTTTGCTTTTGGGATCATAGTGGTCGTCGTTTTCATCAAAGGCTGTGTGATCCGGATAGCCTTCCTTGACCACTTCGGCCACGCCCACTATGGCTGAGGGTTCGCTATTGCTGTGATAGTAGAGCACTTTATCTTTAAGCTTGATTTCGTCTCTAAGAAAATTGCGAGCTTGATAATTGCGCACACCGTCCCAATGGGTGGTTTTGTTTTTCGCCTTTTCCAAATCAAATATAGAAAACACATCCGGCTCAGACTTCATCAGCCAATAACGGCATTTTTGCGACTTTTCTGTTTTTTCTATCTTCTTACTTGGTGTTTCGCTTTTCTTCTTGACAGCCATAATGGTTCTTTCCGCTAACTTTTCTACCGCTTCAAAGTTTATATGGGTTGGGGGCTTTCGGTGTTTAAGGTGCTTTCAGGTTGAATTTTGTAAAATTCAAGGCCTTAGCTAGAGACGGCAAAGCAAATGAGGACAGATATGCAAGATAGAGCCAGAGCCTTGGTGTGTGAGTTCTTGGGCACCGCCTTTTTGCTTGCCGTTGTTGTCGGCTCGGGCATCCTCGCTCATAAGCTCGATATGGGCAATGTTGCCCTTTCTGTGCTCTGTGTGGCGATTTCTACCGGGGCGGTTCTCTTTGCCCTAATCAATACCTTCTCTTCTATATCGGCTCACTTCAACCCCCTGGTGACCACAGCTTTAGCCCTGCGCGGCGAGTTCGCCTGGAAAGAACTGCCCCTTTATGTTTTGAGCCAGATTTTGGGCGGTATTTGCGGCGTTTTGGTGACTAATTTGATGTTCGACCTGCCGGCTTTGACTGTTTCACAGACAGTGCGCAGCGGTCTGCCCCTTTTGCTTGGCGAGGTAGTTGCCAGTGCCGGTCTGCTCATGGTTATTTTCGGCTCGGGCAAGAGCAGACCTGAAAGTCAGCCGGCTGCCATCAGCGCCTATGTGCTTGGTGCCATTTATTTCACTTCTTCTACATGTTTTGCTAATCCGGCTGTGACCATCGCCCGCATCTTTACCGATACTTTGACCGGTATTGCCCCGGCTTCGGTTTTACCTTTTGTTGGGGCGCAGATTTTTGGTCTTGCTCTAGCCCTGCCTCTTTGCGGCTGGCTGTTTCAGACCGATGCCGATGAGAAAAAGGCTCGCCTTAAGGCTGAAATAGATGAGGCATATATGCGTGACAAGCTAGAAAACGACTATAAGAGAGATAGTCTCGAATCTCTATAGATTACGGACTGATTCTATTAGTAATAGTGGCTAAATCTATTATTGATTAGTTTTGGCTCTTAGCTCTTTGATGCGAGCATATAAGGGTTCAGCATCCTTTGCTTTACCGTCTTTGTAGAGCAGCTTCGCTTGGTTTTCTAGGGCGCTCGCCAGGGCTTCCTTGCCTGGCTCTTTCATTTCGGTCACTTCTTTGAAGAGCGCCTCTGCCTTTTCTCGATTCTCTCGATTTTGTGTATCGCCTTTGTCTAAGTACATTTCGCCCAGAGCGACAAGCACTTTTGCTTTTTGTGCTTCAGTGGCTGCTTTGGCTTTGCTCAATATATTGAGGGCTCGATTGTAGGCTTCTTCGCTTTTGCTGTAGTCTTTGAGCTTCTTATACTCGCCGCCCAAAAAAAAGAAACTCTCAAAGAGACGAATGTCGTCTTTGCCCATGACCTTTTCAGCTTTGCCTATTCTATCGAGGACAATGCTAATGGCGTTCTGATGATACTTCTTTTGGATGGCGATTTTCTTGTCGGCTTTAGATGAACCGCGTCCTTTGCCGGGCATGCCGCAGGTGACCCGATCTCTTTTGGTATCGAAAGTGGCGATAACAAGAAAGGGGCTGTCGGAAAAGCGCCGGAAAGGAACGGCACTGTCGACAGCGTTAATTGCTTGTTGGTCGACTGATTTGTTGCCGCAAGAACCGACCACGGCAGCCCCGCTGTAGCCGCCGTCTGGCAAAAGCATAAATTGCACCGAAACTGAGAGACTTTGAGGATACTGCAAGCGCGCCCAGGTGGAGGAAAGCTTGTCTTCGGCGGCTGTGAGAACTTCATCTATTTCTGCTTCGCTTAATGCCCAGCTTGGCGCCCCGAGCCAAAAAACAAGATTGAGAAGGAGAAGTAAACTCTTTAGTTTTGTAGACATATCAGGGACTTTCTTTGAGAGGGTCTACGCGGAGGGCCTTGAGACTGGTTGTGTATTCTAGAGAATCTTTCAAGGGCAAGATATCTGAGACTGTGTTTTGAATGGTGTTACATATAGTATCAAGCGGCAGATCGTCGCCGTCTTTGCCGAAAGGTTCTTCGATGTCTTCAGCAATTAGTTCAAGACCGATCAAGAAATAGGCGCCAATCAAGATGAGCGGCAAACTCCAGAGCAGTTCGAATTCGGGCAAGACATACCAGGGCAAGGCAATTAAGTTTATGGCAATACCCTGACGCATAAAGGCTCGATATGAAAGGGCCAGCGGACTATTCTTGATTCTTTCGCAGGCACCCAGTATGTCCATAAAGGCGCGCATATGATAATCAAGCTGCAGCCGGGCAAAGCCGTCGATTTTTTCTTTGTTTTGCCATTCATAGACAATATCGAACATCTTGTTGGCCACAAAAACAGGTATATTGACGTTCTTGTCTGTGGGTAGATCTTGCAGCCCAGGCAGTCTGCGGCTTGGTTTTGTATTGCGCAGATGGTGCTTGAGCGAATAGGCGAAGGTGATGACCAGTTCACCCAGTCTTACTTTCTCGATTGTAGGCAGCCCGTGTAAGTGATAAATCTTCAGACAAAGGTTGCGTGAATCGTTGACCAATTGTCCCCAGAGCTTGCGACCTTCCCACCAGCGGTCATAAGCTGTATTGGTGCGAAAAACCAGAAGTAGACCAAGTACGGCACTGCTAAAAGCCGCTGCCCCAGCCTCTTTCATAACTCTAGAATTGAAGTTTCTGCCGGCTACCCATTCTACCAAGACACAATAAACTGTCATCACCGCTAGATAAACCCAGACTCGGCTGGCTACCGGTATCTGGTGAAAGCGCGTGAAAGGATGTAGCCAAATGCCCATGGCATGCTTGAAAGTATGCTTGTGTTTGGTGGCTTCCAGGGCATTCACCGCCGCCGTATTGTTCATAGAATGCAAAGAGTCGAGTCCGGTGAAGGTGGATTCGGTTTCTCTTTGCTTGTCGGCGTTGCGATCGGCGGGCGGCATGATTGGCACCTGTTTGATATCTGATTTTGAAGGTCTTCAGTGCTCTGAAAACTATAGTTTTCAGGTAAAACCTCCATTTTGCAGGATCTGCCCAAATTTAGAATTAGCGCGGGTTAAATATCTTTTTCAACTCGCCTGAAAGACCGGCATAAGTCGAACGTCCGATAACTGTCGACGAAAGGCTGCCGTCTCTATTGAGAAAGACAAAAGACGGAATCGGGCCCAGTTTATAAAACCTTACCAGGTTTCTGTTTTGAGGCTCGTCCACATTGATTGAAAAAATATTGAGATCCGGATAAGCCTTCTTAATTCCTTCTGAAACAGCTTCAATGCCGGTGCACTCGGCACACCAGGGCGCCTGAAAAATTAGTACGGTGGGCTTGCCTGCGGCAAGGGTCTGGGGGTCGGTCGTCATCTCTCCATTAGCGGGGCTGAACTGACCGGTCTCGGTGTTGCCAGTCAAATAATTGCCCCGCGCCGAAGTCTCCTTATTACCCGGATTTAGCTTGCGTAAGGACATGGCTAGATTGCGTTCTTCTATGGCTTTCTTGTTTTCGCCGAGGGCGGCGAGCGCAGCCGATAGCCAGTAATGCGCATCTGAATTGAGCGGTTCGGTGGCGGTGATTCCTTTGAGAAGCTCTTTAGCTTGACTAAAGTTTTGCTTGCGCAGTTCGGCTATGGCAAGAGCCATTTCTTTATCGAGCGGGTCGACGCTGCTCTCTTTCAAGACTTCTTCTATTTTGATTGGATTTTCTGGTTCTTTTTGTGTTTCGGTCGGCTGACTGGTTATTTGAGGGGGCTCAGGAACTGCCTCTTTCTTCTCAAGTTCGGCCAGTGCCGCCTCAGGCTCTTTTGTCTGCGGTTTCGCGGCTTGTGTGAGAGCATTTATCCAGCCTGTGACTAGATAGTTCACTCCTTCGGTAAATGTATCGCTCTTGGTTTGTTGCTCTTCCAAAATCAAGTGCTCACTTGGCAGAGAGATAAAAATCTTTCTCTCGCATTTGATGCGATTGAACAGATCGTAAGAACCCTGCGGCTTCACCAGTTTGTCTTTAGAGCCCTGCAACATAAGCACCGGCACTGAAATACTTTTCGCTGCTTCATGATTCTCATTCATAAAGCGTTGAAATTGTAAAAGTTCATGGGGCGATAGGTCGAAGCGGCTGAGGGGATCGCATTTCCACATTGTTTTGAGATTTTCGTCGGTGGACGCCTGGTCGATAATCGATGCTGAAACAGAGGAGGGTCGATTGGGACCTTTAAGAAAGTCGAGCGCTGCTTTGAGGTCGGTTCGCTTCTCTTGAAAGCGCTCGGCTGCCGGCACTGAGCTTATCACTGCCGTCATCAGTTCGGGGTAAAGACTGGCCGCTCTAAGGGCAATGGCGCCTCCCATTGATTCACCCACCACAATTAGGGGCAGGTCTTTGTTGTTGCTGCTCTCCCTTATTGAACGCAAGGTGATTTCGATATCTTTCAGGCAGGCATCAAAGTCTACTTGCTCGTGTCCCGCTGCTCTTGCCCAAGAGCCGAAGCCCCGCACATCGATGGCATAACAGTTGATGCCTTGACCGGCCATCTCTCTAGCGAAGGCACCATAAGAAGTGGCATCTAGACCCAGACCATGAATGAGCAGAAAGACTGCTTTTGGCTTTCCTTGTGCCGGCCAAGAAAGGCAAGGGGCGTAATTGGTTTCCTCTTTTATCTTTGACTTGGCTGCCCGAGCCGGCTGTGAGCTTGAAAGAGATCCTGAGAAAAAGACTAGAGCGAGTATAGCGGTCAAAAATGAGGCTGACCGCTTTCTTTTCACTTGTTTGAGATAATCAAGGTTATTTCTTTGCATTATCCAAATTGCTGGCTCCTAGCCAAAATCTTAGTCTCAGCCATTGCGATTTTTGCCTCTAGGTCTAGAGTGGAGGGGATATTGATGAGATTGATATTTTCATTCTCTTCAGGCTCGGGTACCTCAAGTGTTTGAAACTGGCTTTCGATGAGACTGCTTGGAAAAAAATGGTCTTTTCGACTAGCTAGTCTTTGCATTATTTCGTCCTTTTCGCTCTCAAGATAGATGAGATTAATCAAAGCCTGTTTTCTCTCTGCCTTATCTCTTAATTGTTCAACTGCTTCGCCTGCTTTCTTTATTCCCTCAGGCTTGTCTTTGAATAGCTGGGTCCGATAATTCTTCTTTAGGCAAGAAGCTGCCAAAACCAAGCCCCGGCCCTGTGCTTGATTGTCTTGCAAGAGCTTGGCTAAGGCATCCAGCCAGCTAGATCTATCGGCGTCGGTTAGGGCTATGCCCTTAACCATTTTTGCCTTGTTTGCCTCACTATGAAAGTCGTCGGCATCAAAAAATGGCAGGTCGAGGCGGGCAGCTAGAGCCTTGCCCACCGTGGTCTTGCCGCTTCCGGCTACGCCCATGACCACCACTTGCATTGCAAAAGTTATCATTGTCCCCAGTACATGACCCCAATAGATGTACGATTCTGATAAAGTTGTTCTGATAATTTTAACCACGGGTCGAGCACGTGACTACAAGCACAAGAGCTTTCTTCTCAGATTTTGATGCCCATCTTTTTTGCGAGGGCTCGCATTACCGCATTTACGAAAAGATGGGGGCGCATCCCCTCACTGTAGACGGCAAGAAAGGAGTGCACTTTGCTGTTTGGGCTCCCAATGCCGAATCGGTTTCTGTTATCGGTGATTTTAACGACTGGGACGCCTCTAAAGGGCTGATGCAGAAAGCGGGAGAAACAGGAGTATGGACTACTTTTGTCTCTGGTATTACTGATGGTGCAATATATAAATACTACGTTGCTGGTAGAAATGGCTACCGGGCAGAAAAGACCGATCCGGTAGGCTTTGCCGCTGAAATGCGTCCGCGCACTGCCTCGGTGGTGGCCAAGCTCGATAAACATAAGTGGAACGACGAGAAATGGATGAAGAAGCGTGATGCCGCGAGCCATCTTGCCAGTCCAGTTTCAATCTATGAATTGCATTTGGGATCTTGGAGACGCGGCGGAAGCGGCGAAGCCTTTCTCTCTTACCGTGAACTGGCTGAACAGATAGTCGAATATGTTAAGAAAATGGGCTTCACCCATGTGGAGCTGATGCCGGTGTCAGAGCATCCACTGGATGGTAGTTGGGGTTATCAAACCACCGGCTACTTTGCTGCCACTTCCAGATTTGGCACGCCGGAAGACTTGATGTTCCTGATTGATAGCCTGCACCAGGCTGATATCGGAGTGATCATCGACTGGGTACCAGCGCATTTCCCTCGGGACGGACATGCCCTCGGTCTTTTTGACGGCACCCATCTTTATGAACATGCCGACCCCCGTCAGGGCGAGCATCGCGAATGGGGCACCTATGTCTTTAATTATGGACGCTACGAAGTAAGCAATTTTCTTTTGAGCAATGCCATGTTTTGGTTCGACAAATATCACATCGACGGTCTTAGGGTCGATGCTGTGGCATCTATGCTCTATCTCGATTATGCGCGCAAAGACGGCGAATGGTTGCCCAATAACTATGGTGGGCGTGAAAATATAGAAGCAATTGAATTTATGCGCCGTCTCAATGAGAAAGTCTATCTTGAGTATCCTTCGGTGATGATGATTGCCGAAGAGTCGACGGCTTGGCCCCAGGTGACCAGACCGACATATTTAGGCGGTCTTGGTTTTGGTTTGAAATGGGACATGGGTTGGATGAATGATACGCTCAAGTATTTTTCGATGGATCCCATTTATCGCAAGTTCAATCACGATAAGCTGACTTTCAGAGCCATGTATGCTACTTCCGAGAACTTTGTTCTGCCTCTTTCGCATGATGAAGTGGTGCATGGTAAATGTTCGCTTCTCAACAAGATGCCCGGCGATACTTGGCAAAAGTTCGCCAATTTGAGATTGCTGCTCGGCTATCAATACACCACACCCGGTAAGAAACTGCTCTTTATGGGCGGTGAGTTTGGGCAGTGGATTGAATGGAATGAAGCGCAGAGTCTTGACTGGCACTTAATGGAATTTGGTACTCATGCTGGTCTTTCGCGCTTTACCGCCGATCTCAATCACTTATATAGAAATGAACCGGCTCTCTATGAGATGGACTGTCATCCCAATGGTTTTGAGTGGATTGATTGCCATGACGGCGAGCAGAGTGTGCTCTCTTTCATGCGCAAAGATAAGCATGGTACGCCGGTTGTAGTCGTTCTCAACTTTACGCCATTGCCGCGCTTCAACTATCGCGTCGGTGTGCCCGAAAGCGGTTTCTATAAAGAGCTAATTAATTCAGATGCAGCCGAGTACGGCGGCAGCGGCCTAGGCAATTGCGGCGGCTTTGATACCGATCCGGTTTGGAAACACGGTCGCGAGCAGTCGCTCAATTTGACCTTGCCGCCTCTGGGCGTGGTGATCTTGAAGAAGGTAAATTAAGTTCTCTCTTTATCCGTCAGTTCAAAGAGGGCTAGACTGCGTCCTTCCAGTCTAAAAGAACTTTGCAGCGGCCAGCAACTGGGGCTCAGCTTTCCTGAGGTCTCGAAATGCAGCTTCCAGGTCTTGTCTGTGCGTTGTGGCGCAAACATACGCCAATAGTTCGAGACAAGGTTGGGCGGTAAGGTGAATTGGATGTCGTCCCAATAGCTATTGCAAATCAAAAGCAAGGTCGAGCCTACGATCGGGCGCCCGTCTTCATCGGTGTCGTCGATACTGGAACCTTCGAACATGACGCCGAAATAGAGACGTTTGGGATCCCAGTCTTTATCTCCCATTTCGGTGCCATCCGGATTGAGCCAGACTATGTCTTTGACCTGGCCATGCCCGTCGGCTATGGCTTCATGCACCTGACCTTTAAAGAACTTACGACGATTCAAAACCGGTTGGCTATGTCTAATCGCCGCTAGTTTCTGCACAAAATGCAAAAAATCTTCGTCTTCTTCACTGAGGTTCCAGTGGGTCCAGCTAATCTCGTTGTCTTGGCAATAGGCATTGTTATTACCTTTTTGGGTCCGGCCTATCTCATCGCCGCCTGAGATCATCGGCACACCAAGAGAGAGCATCAACAAAGCCATTAGATTCTTTCTTTGCTTTTGTCTTATCGCCTTTACTTTTGCATTTTCGGTTTCACCTTCGGCACCGCAGTTCCAGCTGTGATTGTTGTTTTCACCGTCGCGGTTGTTTTCTAAATTGGCCATATTGTGCTTTTGGTTATAGCTGACCAAATCTTTAAGAGTAAAGCCGTCATGGCAGGTGACAAAGTTGATGCTGGCATGCGGACTGCGGCCGCTATGGGCATACAAATCTGATGAACCGGCTAGACGAGTGGCCACTTGACCAAGCAAGCCCTGGTCACCCTTGACGAAAGACCTGACTGTATCTCTATATTGTCCGTTCCATTCGGTCCAGAGTACTGGGAAGTTGCCGACTTGATAGCCGCCTTCTCCAAGATCCCAGGGTTCGGCAATGAGCTTGACCTGCGAGATAACTGGATCTTGCTGAATAATGTCAAAGAAAGATGAAAGTTTATCGACTTCGTAGAGTTCGCGCGCCAGAGCCGAGGCCAGGTCAAAGCGGAAGCCGTCCACATGCATCTCTTGCACCCAGTAGCGCAGGCTGTCCATAATTAGTTGTAAGACCCTGGGGTGGGTCATATTGAGAGTGTTGCCGCAGCCGGTTGTATCGATGTAAAAGCGTTTGGTCTTCTCGCCGCCGACACGGTAGTAAGAGGCATTATCCACTCCTCTGAAAGAAAGTGTGGGACCTAAGTGATTGCCTTCAGCCGTATGGTTGTACACCACATCCAGTATCACTTCGATACCGGCGGCATGCAAAGCCCTCACCATCATTTTAAATTCACGCACTTCTTCGGTGGCGCCTTTATAGTGCGAATATCTCAAATCTGGTGCAAAATAGCCGAGGGTGTTATAGCCCCAATAGTTATTCAGTCCAGCTTCCACCAGATTTTGGTTGTCGCTTCTAGAATGAATAGGCATAATCTCTAGAGCCGTGACTCCCAGTTTTTTCAGATGGCGGATGATCGGCTCCGAAGCCATGGCAGCATAGGTGCCGCGCAGTTCGGGGTCGATATCAGGATGCAGGGCGGTCATGCCTTTGACATGGGCTTCATAGATTATGGTGTTGTGCCAGGGGGTGTTGGGCGGTGTGTCGTTGCCCCAGGTGAAAGACTGGTCGACCACGGCACAAAGTGGAGCATAAGGGGCACTGTCGCGCCCGTCGAAAGAAAGGTCGGCGGTTTTGGCGCCCACTTCATAGCCAAAAAGACTGTCGTCCCATGTGCCTGTGCGCACGATAGATTTAGCATAGGGGTCAACCAATATCTTATTGGGGTTGAAGCGCATGCCGGTTTCTGGGTCGTAGGGACCGTAGACGCGATAACCATAGACTTGGTTCGGGCGAATATCTTTTAAATAGACATGGTAAATCTGGTTGTTGTATTCGGTCAGTTCGATACGGGTACTTTCGTGCTTGCTTTCGGGCGAATCAAAGAGGCAGAGTTCGACCTTGGAGGCATGTTCTGAAAAAATGGCGAAATTCACACCCATGCCGTCCCAGGTCGCTCCAAGCGGATAGGGTTTGCCGGGCAGAATTCGCATGTTTTCCTCGCAGATTTTAACGAAAGGCTACAGTCTTGGTTCCAGACCTTTATGGCACGCTCCAAGTAGCAGATAATTTTACTTTATTTAACGGATATTTCAATGAACGCCAAGCGCGCCACCGCCTGTGATACTGAGAGAGGGGCTTATCGGTTTTTTACACCGGTCACTCTACGTTATGGCGATACAGATCGCCAGGGCCATGTCAACAATGCCGTCTATTGCACCCTTTACGAATCAGGGCGGGTAGACTTCCTTTTTACCGGCGAGGGTGAGAGTCTAGCCGGTGGCGATACTGCCTTTGTCATTGCTGCTATCTCCCTAGATTATCTGCAAGAACTCAACTTTCCAGGCACAGTGGAAGTGGCATCCAAGATTCTTTCGCTCGGTAAATCATCTTTTGAGGTTGGTCAGGCAATCTTTATTGGTGAAACCTGCTTTTCGTCAGCTCGCTCGGTAATTGTTGTCATCGACGAGCAAAGCAAAAAGCCAAGCCCAATGCAGCCTCAATTTCGCAAGCATCTGGAGTCACTCTAATGGCTGCTCCTTTGCTCACCCTGACTGGGGTTGGAAAAGCCTTTAGCGGGCGGGTCCTCTTCGACGATATCAATATGACCATCGAAGAAGGCGATTGTATGGCTCTTATTGGTCCAAACGGTTCGGGCAAGTCGACCTTATTGAAGATAATGGCTGGTCTGTACGAACCAGATAACGGTTCGGTGGTAACCAGGCGAGACTTGGAAGTGGCTTACTTGCCGCAGTACCAGACTTTTGACGAAAGCCAGAATTTGCTTGAAATTGTCATGGGTGAGCTCGCCAAAAGCAAAGACCTCGAGCATCAGCAGTTTGAATGGAAGGCTTACGGCGAGGCCACTCTCTCTCGTTTAGGCTTCAATGACCCCCAAGCCAAGGCGCAGGGCTTGTCAGGCGGACAGATGAAGCGCTTGTCTTTGGCTATGCAGCTGGCTCGCAAACCTGATCTGTTATTGCTTGACGAGCCGACAAACCACCTTGATCTTGAAGGTGTGCTCTTTCTCGAGGAAGTTTTGAAAGGGCTCTCTTGTCCTTTCATTTTAGTCAGTCACGATCGCTCCTTTGTAGAAAATCTTGCCAACCGAGTGGTAGAGCTGTCATCTTTCTATAAGGAAGGCTATCTTTCGGTGCGCGGCAGCTATAGCGATTTTGTCGAAGGCAAAGAACAATATCAGAGCTACCAGGCCAATGAAGAGAAAGCCCTGGCATCGAAAGTGCGGCGTGAACTGGCTTGGTTGGCTCGTGGTGCTCGGGCCAGGCAGACCAAGTCTCAGCATCGCATCAAAGAAGCCGGCAAACTGGTCGACGATCTCTCTGATGTAAAGCTGCGCAACAATCAGAAACTAACTGCAGCTCTCGATTTTAGTGCCTCAGGTAGGCAGAGTCGTGAACTTTTTCTGGGGCGCGGCTTAAGTAAGAGCTATGGTGAAAAGGTCTTATTTAAAGATCTAGATTTGATTTTGAGCCCGGGCATGAAACTGGGCTTGGCTGGTACCAATGGCAGTGGCAAGAGCACCTTGCTGAAAATCATTGCCGGAGTTTTGGAACCAGATAAGGGCACTGTGAAAAGGGCAGAAAGTCTCAAAGTGGTTTGGTTCGACCAACTGCGAGAAGGGCTCGACCAAAGTTTGACTTTGAAAGAGGCACTTTCGCCCCTTGGTGATCAGGTGGAATTTCGCGGACGCAGCATGCATGTGGCTAGCTGGGCCAGGCGCTTTCTATTTAGGCCAGAGCAATTGCCTCTCACCCTCAACTATCTTTCGGGCGGCGAGCAGGCGCGAATCTTCATCGCCAATTTGATGCGGCAACCCGCCGACTTGCTTATCTTAGACGAGCCGACAAATGATCTAGACATTCCCACCCTCGAGGTTTTGGAAGAGAGCCTTGCCGATTTTCCCGGCGCTGTGGTGCTTGTCACCCACGATCGTTATATGCTCGATTCTATTTCTACTCATCTGCTTGTCTTGGGTGGTGAGAAGCCGGAGTATTTCGCCGATTATTTGCAATGGCAAGATCTGGCGGCGGCAAGGGAAAAAGAGCATCGCGAAAAGGTCGAACCGGCTTTAGCTGCAAGAAAGAGCGAGGGAGCCAAAGAGAAGGAGTCTGAAAGAGATCGAAGCGGCAAGCCTCTCTCCAACAATGAGAAGAAAGAATTGGCTGGGCTGGAGGGGCGTATTGCCGAAGCCGAGGCAGTTTTGGCTTTGATTAATGAGAAGATGTCGGCCCCTGAGATTGCCGTAAATCATGTCAAGCTCAATGAAATGATGAAAGAAGCAGAAGCTGCCAAGGGAAAAATAGATGCTCTTTATGAGCGTTACACATTTTTGTCCGACCGCGCTGAGCTTAACTGATGCGCCTTTTTGTCGTTCTAAAGAGCTGCTAAAATTCGCCCTGCGGCAAATCTAGAGCTTCTCAGCCATGCTTGCTATTAACTACAGCCCCTTTCAAAAGATGGAATCACTTTGCTCAGGCTTGAAAACGTAACTAAAATCTATCCTACCGGCGAGGTTCTCAAAGACGTCTCCTGGGAAGTCAAGCCCGGCATGAGGGTTGGCTTGGTGGGCCCCAATGGCAGCGGCAAAACTACCCAATTCAAGATTATTTGCGGTAAGGAAGATCCGACCTCGGGTCAGGTGGTGCGAAACCAAGGGCTGAAGATTGGCTATCTTTGTCAAGAGTTTGATCTCTTGCCTGATAATACAGTGCAAGAAGAGTTCCACCGCGCCTTTGTTGATTTGAATGAGATTCAGCTTGAACTCGATGATGTGCACAAGCGCATGGAGACTGCGCAAGGCTCTGAACTGAACAAACTAATTCATCGCATGGATGATTTGCACCGTCTGTATGAAACAAAGGGCGGTTATCTAATCGACGGCAAGATTGAGAAGATGCTTGTAACGATGGGTTTTGATCCCAATGTGCAAAGCAAGGTGCGAGAGTTTAGCGGCGGCTGGCAGATGCGCATCAATTTCGGCAAAGTCTTGCTCACCGAACCCGATCTGCTTTTGCTTGACGAACCCACAAACCATATAGATTTAGAAACTATTGAATGGCTTGAGAAGTTTTTGCTGGAAAGAGATCTACCCTTGGTGATGGTCAGCCACGATAGACATTTCTTAGATAGGCTCTGCACCACAATTATTGAAATGGAAAAGGGCGTAGCCACTCAGTATTTAGGCAATTACAGCCAGTATATCGAGGCTCGCGCCGCCAATCGCGAAGCCCAGCAAGCTGCTTTTGAAAGACAAAGTCGAGAGATGGAGAAGCAGCAGGCTTTTGTGGATCGTTTCCGGGCATCGGCGACTCGCTCAACCCAGGCTAAGAGCCGAGAAAAACAACTGGACAAAATTGAACTTATCGAAGCCCCCGAGGGCGAAGAGCGTACCCTGGAATTTCGCTTCCCCGAGGCTGTGCGCAGCGGTGTAGAAGTGGCTGTGGTCAAAGGCTTGACCCATGCCTATGATGATAAAGTGATTTTCTTAGACGCTTCACTGCATATAGGTCGCGGTGATCGTATTGCTATTTTGGGGCCAAATGGTTCGGGCAAGTCGACTCTGTTAAAGCTTTTGACCGGCAGCGAACCGCCGATGGACGGCTTGATCAAATTAGGCGAACACAATGTCAAAATGGCTTACTTTGAGCAAAATCAGGCGGAAGCTCTAGACCTAAACAAGACAGTTCTTGACACCATATATGATGAAGTGCCAGGCTGGAAGACCGATGAAGTGAGAGGCTTACTCGGGCGCTTCTTGTTTTCAGGCGATGCTGTATTTAAAAATGTCGGCGCCTTGAGTGGCGGCGAGAAGGCTCGTTTGGCTCTGGCAAAAATGCTTTTGAGTGCCAACAATTTTCTCATTCTCGATGAGCCGACAAACCACCTCGATATACCGGCTAAAGAAACACTGGAAGCCGCCCTCAAAAAGTTTGACGGCACTGTGGTTGTGGTGTCTCACGACCGGTATTTTATTTCGCAGGTGGCCAATAAAGTCGTCGAGATTAGAGATGGTCAGTTGGTTCTCTATCACGGCGGTTACGAGTATTACTTAGAGGTGAAAGAAAAGGAGCGCTTGCAGATGGCAGCGCTCAAGGAAGAAGAGGAGCGCCAACGCAAAGCTTCCGAGAAAAAGGCGCAACGTATCGCCAAAGATAAGGCACGTCAAGAGAAACAAAAGCCTAAGGAGTAAGATATTGCTTAGCCCTGCCCGCAATCTTTCTATCTCTTGGCTCTCTTGGCTCTGTGCTTTTACCTGTTTGGGAGTCATTTCTTTTGGCTGTGAGCCTGCTGCTTCAGCAGATTTAGAAAAAAATCGCGAAGCAGAAACTAATAGCAAATCAGAGCCAGATAAGAAATCGGAGTCCGATAGCAAAACTTACCTGTCATCGCTATCCGGCACTGTGCGCATTCCTGCTTCTCGTCTGCCCATCAAGGTCTATCTGGCGCCGATGCCTAAGGGTGTCAATTCTAAAGACAGCTATCAGGTCATGCTCAAAGACGCCTTTGCTCACTTTCAAGATAGTTTTGCTGCTAGTGCTTTCTTGCCTTCTCTAAGCTTTGTCTATACCGATAAGGCTGAAGAAGCAACAATTACCTGTCGCTTCACCGATAACGAGAAAGAGATGCATTTTGCCCAGGAAGGCGGAGTGACAGAACTTGTTATGGACAGTGACGGTATTATGAAAGCCAAGATCACCATACTTGTGCCTCGCCGTGACTGCTATGTAAAAAAAGTAGCTTTGCATGAGATCGGTCATGCTCTAGGCATCGCCGGTCATAGTCCTGACCAGAGTGATGTTATGTACTTTAGTGTGCAGCCTGATCTCAATGTCGATCCTAAAGAGGTCAAGCTCTCGGCCAGAGATATCGATACCCTCAAAGCAATCTATAGTCAGTCGGATAAACCGTCGCCGCTAGTAAAAGTGGAAGGTATGGAACGGTCGGCCGCCGGGCGGGCCATGATCATCAGTAATGAAGGCAGTGCCGCTTATAAAGCCGGTAACTTTGACCTGGCTTTGAAGAAATACCAAGAGGCTCATCAGGCTGATCCTACTAGCGCCGTTATAGCGAGGAATTTGGGAGGACTTTATGTCAATCTCGGTTCAATTAATTTGATGGCTCGCAATGTTAATGTGGCTGAAACTTTCTTCAAAAACGGCATCGATGTGCTCAGCAAGCACCCTGATAACAAGCCCTTTTGCAGGCAGGCTTGTACAGCTTACGGCAGCCTTCTGATGATGACCGGCAGGGCGGCTGATGCCAAAGTATTTATAGAGAAAGGACAAGGTAAGTAAATGAATAACCGTCTCAAGACAAGTTTATTGCTCGGTCTCTCTTTTATCACTATTTTTTCTGCTGCTGCTGCTGCTTCTTCTTCTTCTTCTTCTTCTTCTAGTTTTGCCCAGGTCAGCTATCATAACCCTCATTTAGAGAAGCTCTCAGGCGGTGCCTCGGGTTTTTCAACCCTAGAGAAAATCGAGAAACTAGAAAAGACCCTGAAACAGGAAGGCACTCTCACTTTGAAGCGTTTTCAGAGCGGTGGCGGATCGGCTGTTACTGTTTTGCCTGGTAAAGAAAGCACTTATGAGTCGGCTGTGGGCGGGCTTTTGATTATGCAATGGGACCGCGATAATGCCATTCAATGTCTAGCCGAACGTTTGCAATCACAAGACTGTTTTAACCAGGGTTTGCAATCTTCGCTCAAGCATCATTTTATTTATCGTAAGCGCTTCCTCGACTATATCGACAAGAAAGTAAGCCCGGGCGATAGCCAGATGAACCGTCCCCATATCCGCTACAATCCAGTCAGCCTGGAAGAATTGCGTGAACCTTGGGGGCATGCCCAGAATGACGCCTTGTCTCTGATTGGTTTTGATTTGTTCTATGATGCAAACGAGAACAAGCGTAAACTAAGAGATGCTTTCGAATTGTCTTATGCAGTACTCTTGCCGCATTATTTTAAAGCCATCGGTGTCGAAAACGATCTCGATACAGGCGCCTGGGAAGACAAAAGAGCCGTGCATGCTTCTTCGCTTGCTCTTGTTCTTTTATATTTGCGCGAGAGCTATGAATATGTCACCAGGTTTGGCGCAATCAAATATAAGATCGATGGACGTTCTTTTGTGGTAGACGAAGCTCTATTGCGCGAGCTTATTGGCAAGGTTTCGCAGTCTCTCTATCAGATCTTGCCCGATGAATATGCCGTATGCGATCAGTCTGATACCAGGTCCGATACCAGCAAGAATCGCAAGTATGACAGTGCCTTGGTCAATGCCTTGTTTGTGCAGACTCTCTGTCCCCGTCCCTATCTCATTGGACTTAGAGACGAGAAAGTCTCGTCTGCAGTCAAGCAAGACAAAGAGATGAAGCATCTGCGCATTTTTACTGCAGCAGAAGTGGCGGCACTGGCCTCGCGTCTTGAATCTAATTTGATGGGAGCCAATGGCTTTGCCCGCTACCCTGGCGATATTTGGGATGGTCGAGAAGATCGCAAAGACATAAAAGGGAAAGAAGCACAGTGGTGTCATGTCTCACCCTTATTGGCTTGCGTCTATGGTGATCTCTATCGTCGTACCGGTGATAAAGCCTATTTCGATAGGCAGGTCTTTCACTTCAATCGAGGTATTGCCCATATCGACAGTGATTTTCTTTTGCCTGAGGCTTATATAGTCGACAAGCAGAGCGGCAAGTGGGTGGCTGATGCCAATAAGCCTCTTGCTTGGGGACAATCAGCCTTGCTTTTGTCAATCGACTCTTTGAAGCAGAGCCTCAGTCTAAGCAAAGATAAAGCAAAAAATAAAGAGGACAAGCAAGCACATGGCGGTGGTTGAAAGTGATTTGATGCAGAGGCTTCGCCCTCTGCGTGATGATGTGCGTCGCCTTGGTGTTATCTTGGGCGAGACCATCAAGCGCTTTGAGGGAGAGTCTGTCTATGAGGCGGTGGAGACTCTGCGCGCCCTCTTTAAAAAGATACATCGGCTTAGATTGTCGGGACAAGCCGAGAGCGAAGAAATGCTCGCTTTGAAAGAAGAATTGCGCAACCATATCGAAAGTCTTTCTTTGAAAGACAGTGCTGCTGTAATCAAGGCTTTTCTCACCTATTTCGACATTATTAATATCGCTGAGCAGAATCATCGCCTGAGACGTCGTACTCAAGCCGATGAAGATCGCCTAAGTTCATCCGAGCAGGGTCGGGGCAGATTCGAGTCGGAAAGTCTGGAAGAGTTGTTTGAGCGTTTGCAGAACCAACCCAGAGAAAAGCTCTCGGCTCTTTTGCAAAAGCTCAACATTGAAGTGGTTTTCACCGCCCATCCCACCGAGATAACCAGACGGACAGTCCTCTTGAAGCAGCTTGAACTAGCTTCTTTCTTGTATAAGCAAGACCATCCGCCTCTTTCTGCCGGAGAAAGAAGGGAGCTTAACCAGGGGCTCAAGGCCGTGGTTGAGTCACTTTGGCTCACCGAGCATGTAATGCACTTCAAGCCCGAAGTGATGGATGAAGTACGCTATGGCATTTATCATTTCGACAATGTGGTCTTTGACGCTGTGCTCGATGTGCACGAGTCATTGATGCTTAAGCTGGCTGACCTTAGCGGTGGTGACCGGTCTGATCATCCTGCTTCTTTTATTACTTTTGGCTCTTGGATCGGTGGCGACCGCGACGGCAACCCTTTTGTCACGCCTGATGTCACTCGCAGAACCCTTGCTTATCAGAGGCAGGTTATTATTGGGCGTTATCTAAAAGAACTGGAATTCTTGTTTAATGCCCTCAGCCATTCCACCAAATGGTTGCAAGACGGACCGGCACTGCGCGGGCTGCTTGAAAGTCTCGCTTTAGATGGTGAAGAGTATGGAGCGGTGCAGGCTCGCTATTTTGAGAGATACAAACTTGAGCCCTTCAGGCTCAAGTTGCTCTTTATACAAGCCAGACTAAAAGACCTGAAAGACTCTAAAGTCTCAGATGTCTCTGGGTGTCAGCAAGGTTATGAGAGCACCGCTCAATTTAGAAAAGATATAGAACTAATTTACTGCGCCCTAGAGGAGGCGGGTTGCCAGGCGAGCTGTGGTGGTCTGAGACGCTTACTTTATGCTCTCGATATATTTGGTTTTCATCTTGCCAAATTAGATATAAGGCAGCATAGCAAACGGCATCGTCTAGCCCTTGCCGAGGTGCTAAAAGTAGTAGATTTACAAGGCGACTTCGAAGCTCTGACTGAAGAAGAAAGGGTGCAGTTCCTTGAGAAGGAGTTTTCGGTCAAGCGACCATTACTTTCTGAGCGTCTGCGCTTTACTGCAGAGACCCAAGAAACGATCGAGGTTTTTGCCACAGTTAGAGATTTGCGAAAGCTCTATGGCAGCGAAAGTATCGACACCTATATTGTTTCAATGACTGAAAGACCTTCGGATCTTTTGACAATATTGCTCTTTGCCCGCGAGTTTGACTTGTTTGATGGAGACAGCGCCCTATCTGTGGTGCCGCTTTTTGAGACCATAGAAGACTTGCGTGGCGCGCCGCGGTTATTTGAGCGTCTCCTGCAATTGCCCTTTTACCGCGACTATCTGCGGCGGCGTGGCGATTTGCAAGAGATTATGATTGGTTATTCCGACAGCGGCAAGAACGGCGGCTTTACCACCGCCAATTGGGAACTTTATAAAGCACAGAGAGCCTTGGTAGAGTCAGCGCAAAGTTATGGCATCAAGTTGAGACTCTTCCACGGCCGAGGCGGTACGATTGGCCGCGGCGGCGGTCCTACCCACAAAGCAATTTTGGCTCAGCCTTCCGGCACAGTCGATGGTCGCATCAAAATAACCGAGCAAGGCGAAGTAATCTCTTCTAAATATGCTATGCACGGCATTGCTGTGCGCAATTTTGATCGCTTGGCGGCAGCGGTTATTGAGGCTAGCCTTGAAGATGGCGATCAGCACCAGCATCTGGAAAGTTATTATGCTTTGATGGAAAGAATTTCACAGCTGGCTTTCAAGTCTTTTCGCAGTCTTGTTTATGAGAGTGATGGCTTTGTGGCATTCTTCTCTGCTACTACTCCTATTGGTGAAATAGCCGAGCTCAAGTTGGGTTCGCGCCCCACGCGCCGCACCGCCGGTAGTTCGACGATTGAAGACTTGAGAGCCATTCCTTGGGTCTTCGCTTGGACGCAGAGTCGTTATATGCTGCCGGCTTGGTACGGCTTTGGTGCTGCCTGTCTGGAAATCTTTAAGGAAGAAGAAGGTCTGGATATGTGTCGACGCATGTATAGAGACTGGCCTTTCTTTAGGGGCTTGGTGGGCAAGGTAGAGACTGCACTGGCTGTGGCCGATCTAGATATAGCCGCTTACTATGCCGAGAATCTCGTTGAGGAAGCGCAAAGAAATATATTTTTCAGCCGCATCAAAGATGAGTTTGAGGCTTGCAAGAAGGCTGTTCTAGCGATATCGCAGACCGATAGATTGCTCGCCGGGGTGCCTTATTTGGCTCATTCCATCAATCTGCGCAATCCATATGTAGATCCGCTCAGCTATTTGCAGGTGAGGCTGATCAAAGAATTGCGCTTTGGCACTGCCGGTGGTGAAGCTTATCAATCAGACCAAAAACGCAGCTTGCTCGAGACTGTACTGATGACAATAAACGGCGTTGCCGAAGGTTTGCAGAATACCGGCTGATTTCAATTCAAATAAAGGGAGCGAAAGACAAGTGAGTGAAGTTAGGGCGATAGTCGGCCGCGCCGAGAGAGTGGTGATAAAACTCGGCACTGCTGTCTTGATGCGTGACGAAGGCGGTATCGCTTTGAGCCGCTTCTATAACTTTGTCGAAGGCATAGCCAAGCTCATGTCCTCAGGCAAAGAAGTCTTACTGGTGACATCGGGAGCCGTGGGCTTGGGGGTGCGCACTCTGAAGTTGCCCAGCAAGCCGCGTGACCTGCCGCTCAAGCAGGCTTGTGCTGCCGTTGGCCAGGGACGACTAATGAGTCTTTACAGCGATGCCTTTGAGAAAATGGATATTGTCACAGCCCAGGTCTTATTGACCGAAGAAGACTTCTCTAATCGCAAGCGTTATCTCAATTTGCGCAGTACTATTTCGGCTTTGCTGGCTCAAAAAGTCTTGCCGATAATCAACGAGAATGACACAGTCTCGACAGCCGAACTGGAAGTCTTGAAAGAGGTTGGTGTCAAGGTCAATTTTGGCGACAATGACAAGCTGTCGGCTTTGGTGGCAAGCAAAATGGATGCCGATGTGCTTTTGATCTTGACCGATGTGGATGGTCTTTACACGGCTGACCCGCGCCTGCCCGAGGCCAAGCTCATTAGTTTGGTGGAAAGCTTTAGCCCTGAAATAGATAAACTGGGAGAGGAGCCGCCCAAGCCGGTGGTCAAAGGGAAGGCGCCTGAAAAGCCGGGGAGAGGCGGTATCAAGACTAAGATTGAAGCCGCTCGAGTGGCGACGCAAAGCGGCTGTGCTGCTCTCATAGCCGGTGGTAAGGTCGAACGAGTTATCGAAAGACTCTTCAACGGCGAAGAACTGGGCACCTTGTTTCTGCCCGGTAAAGGGCTTTCTGGTAAACAGCGTTGGATTGCCTTTGCCACCACGGTGAAAGCTTCACTGATAGTAAATGAAGGCGCAAGCCAGGCTCTTAGAGCCGGAAAAGCCAGTTTGCTGCCTGCCGGTGTTGTTTCTGTGAAAGGCGATTTCGAACGTGGCGATGTCATCTCTATAGAAGACGAGGTGGGTAAGGAAATCGCCAGAGGCATAGTCAACTATGCCTCGCATGAGGCTCGTAAAGTTGTCGGTCATAGCTCTGATGCCTTAGATGCGATCAGCGGACGCAATTATGATGCCTTGATCACTCGCGACAATCTAGCACTGCTCTAAAGAGGTCGATAAATAAAGTGTCTTCACCGTTGTCTGAGCCAGTAGATAAAGCCGCTGCCGAGGCTAGAGCTTGCGGTCGATTATTGCAAAAGGCGCCCCGCAGCGAGATTTTGCGCCGTTATGCTTCTTTGCTGAATGAGCAGGCAGGTAATATTTTTGCTGCCAATCAGTTAGATTTAGAAAGAGAAGAGGATACCAATCTCAAGAAAAGACTGAAGTTTGATCAGTCAAAGTTGGATAGTGTTTTGTCTGGTATTGACACTCTGGCTGCCATGCCCGAGGTGCTCGGCACTGTAGAGCTTGCCACCAAATTAGATACCGGACTGGTGCTGGAGCGTGTACGTACACCCATAGGAGTCTTGGCGATTATTTTTGAAGCTAGACCCGATGCCTTGCCCCAGATCGCCGCCTTGGCTATAAAAAGCGGCAATGCTGCCTTACTCAAGGGTGGTAAGGAAGCAGGGCAGACCAATGCTCTGCTCTTTGCTTTGCTTAGAGAGGCGCTCGGTGCTTATGCTCCTGCCTTTCATCTCTTTGAAGGCAGAGAAGCCGTGGAAGCTATGCTCAAGAGCAAAGATATAGATTTAATCATTCCCCGAGGCTCGAAAGAGCTGGTTACTTATATTCAGAAGAATACTCAGATTCCGGTTTTGGGTCATGCCGACGGTATCTGTCACATCTATATAGATGACACCTACGAGAACGAAAGCGAAGAGGCGTTAGCCCTCGTGCTTGACGCTAAGCTTACTTATCCGGCTGCTTGCAACAGTCTTGAGTGTCTTTTATTAGATAAAAAATTGAGCGCCGCCTTCAAGCTAAAGTTATGCCAAGAGCTTGTCTCCAATCAGGTTGAACTGCGTTTGACTCCATCTCTTTATCAACTTCTTGAGAGTCAGTCGTTCTTCCAGCCAAGTCTTTGCAAGCGGGCTCTTGCCTCTGATTTTGGTTATGAATTCGGTGCTGCCATTCTGGCGGTTGAGGAAGTGGATGGCTTAGATGCCGCCATCACCCATATCAATACTTTTGGTTCGGGTCATACCGATGCTCTTTTGAGCGAAAGCCCGGCTAGTTTTGAGCGTTTCTTTCAGGGGGTCGATTCGGCTTCGGTTTATCACAACTGTTCCACTCGCTTTGCCGATGGCTTTAGGTATGGCTTTGGCGCCGAAGTGGGTATCAGTACAGGACGTATGCCGCCGCGCGGACCAGTAGGTGTGGAGGGTCTGCTCACGTACAAATATAGACTGAGGGGGGCTGGGCATATCACCGCACCCTACGGTAAGTCTAAGCAGTTCATGCATGAGTCTATATCTATAAATTAGTTCTGAGGCGCTATATTCGCCTAGAGATCTCAAAAGTTGAGAGCAGCCATATTTCAGAAAATATAGTAAATTTATCAGTCTGCTCATTTCTATAGCAATAAGGGAAGCATATGTCCGTGGAACTAAAGGGTCTGCCCTCAGACGTTGAACTGGCTAGACAAACCGTGCTTAGACCCATAACCGCGGTGGCCTCTGATCTAGGCTTGAGCCCCGATGATCTTGAGCTTTATGGCAAATTTAAGGCCAAAGTAACTTATGAGAAAGTGACAGCTGCGGCTGCAGCTAAAAACTTAGGCAAGCTTATTTTGGTCACCGCCATCACCCCGACCAAGAGTGGTGAAGGCAAGACCACTGTTTCTGTAGGCTTGGCCCAGGCTTTGCGGGCTCAGGGCTGTAAGGCGGCAGCGGCTTTACGCGAACCATCCATGGGACCAGTCTTTGGCCAGAAAGGCGGAGGTACAGGCGGTGGTTATTGCCAGCTACTGCCCATGGACGAGATTAATTTGAATTTCACCGGTGATCTGCACGCCATCACCAGTGCCAATAACTTGCTGGCCGCAATCATCGACAATCATATCTTCTTTGGTAATAAACTGGATATCGACCCCGCTTCGATTACTTTCAGGCGCTG
The DNA here is from genome assembly GCA_017303615.1 of Obscuribacter phosphatis (SeqCode). GTDB lineage: Bacteria > Cyanobacteriota > Vampirovibrionia > Obscuribacterales > Obscuribacteraceae > Obscuribacter > Obscuribacter phosphatis_A. The sequence continues at coordinate 86,648 of JAFLCK010000011.1, read as the reverse complement.
TCTTGATGTCAATGATCGCAGTCTGCGCAGCCTTGTGCAGGGTGTCGGCGGCAAGAGCTCCGGTGTTTTGCGTGAGTCTGGTTTTGATATAACGGCTGCCTCCGAAGTTATGGCATTGCTTTGTTTGTCTGATAGTTTCGTCGACCTAAAGAAAAGACTGGGCAATATAGTCGTAGCTCAGACCCGCAGTGGTGCGCCTGTCTTTGCCAGTCAGCTCGATGCGGTTGAGCCGCTCTCGGTGATTTTGAAAGATGCCATCAAACCTAATCTCGTGCAGACATCAGATGGCACGCCGGCTTTCGTGCATGGCGGACCTTTTGCCAATATCGCCCATGGGACATCTACCGTCATATCATCTCGCCTGGCTCTTTCTCTTTGTGATTATGTCGTCACCGAGTCAGGCTTTGGGGCCGACCTGGGTTTTGAAAAGTTCTGCGATATAGTAGCCGCCGCAAGACCGGAGCTTGTACCCGCATGTGTGGTACTGGTGGTCACTGTCAAGGCTCTGAAATTACATGGAGAAGTAAACGAGAAGGCCCTTGCACGGGGAGCCGAGCCCCTGCCTTTGAAAGAGTCTCTGACCGCCATTGAGAAGGGCTTTGCTAATGCTTTTAAGCATGCCCAGGTGATTCAATCATTTGGTTTGCCCGTGGTTTTGGCAGTCAATAAATTTGACTTTGATCAAGATGAGGAAGTCGAGAAGGTGCTTGAACTGGCTGAGCAGCATGGCTTGAAGGCGCGGGTCTCTGAAATGTATAGGCGCGGCGCCGAAGGCGGGCAGGACCTGGCCAAGACTGTTATTGCTATGACTGAGGCTGCCGGCGATCTATCGCCAGGCGGCTTCAAGCCTGTCTATGCCGACAGCGATACAATTGTTGAAAAGTTAGAGAAAATAGCTCGCACTGTATATGGTGCTTATCGGGTAATTCTGACCGATAGTTCTCTCAAGAAATTAAAATGGCTTGAGAAGAACGGCTTTGATAAATTGCCTGTCTGTGTCGCTAAAACCCAGTATTCATTTTCAGATGATCCAGGCAAATTGGGGGCGCCGACGGGCTTCAATATTACAGTCAGGGAGTTGCGTTTGTCGAACGGGGCCGGCTTTGTTGTCGCCCTCACGGGAGAGATTATGACCATGCCGGGTTTGCCCAAAGTGCCGGCAGGAGCTGTTATGAAAACCAATGACCAAGGTCAAATAGAGAAGTTTTATTGATGTTTCAACTTTGCAAGTGTTTAAATTCTGCACAACCGGCGGGGAAGTGTACTCTAGTTAGCCTCTGGCTTCCAGTGTATTTATTTGTATCTTGGACGAGCCCAGCGCTCGCTATCGACAGACCTTCCGACTACACCTTGCCCTTGCCCATCGATTTTCTCCGGGCTCCCAAGGTTAGTTCCTACGCTGATCTTTCCAAAAGTGCTTTAGACCTGGCAGCCTCTTTGGGAATTGACGATGAACTGAGACGTCTAGAAGCCCTCTCGAAAGAACCGCCAGCCAGTCGTGATCGGCTGGAGATGCTTGTACTTAAGCAAGCCCTGAGCGAGCAGATTATGTCTCAAGGCTTTGAGGTTCGTTCGGTCATTTCTAAAATTGATACTGAGATTGCCGATTCAGACGACTTGCAAGCTTTGCTTGAGGAGCGCCGAGATCGCGCTGTGCGCCTAAACTCTATAGCCAACTTTGTCAGCGGCGGTGTAACAGGTATATTGGGAAGTTCCTTCAATTTGGGCGGTATCGACAAAAGGGTTGATGATAGTATAGATCTTAGCGATGGTGTCGTACAAAGTGGACTAGCCTTGCTTGCACTCAAGCAGCAGCGCGGTGAAAAGCGCATTGCCAGTGGTTTACCTAATATGCTTTCAAGAGTCCTGGGTTCTAAACCGGCTGTCGAGTATCCTGAAACAGTATGGAATTTTCTCAATGCCGTGCCTAATGCAGGCAGTGAGACTCGCACTCGCCGGCAAATCATGATGGAGCATTGGCGTCGCTTGGGTCTGATTGATAGAAATAGAAGGGATAAGACGGCTGAGGATGAGAGGTTAAAGACTATCGTCGGTACTAAGCCACAGAGCAAGGTTTCGATAGATTTGCTCGATGCACGTTCTGCCATGCTGCATGACCTTCGGGCGATGGTCTCTGAGATGGACAATTATCTTCTTGAGTTGACTCTCTTTCTCAAGACCATAAAAATTTAGGGGGGTCATTGGCACAAGTCGAGCATAATTTTTACTGTGTCACCACCGATGATGCCAATTCTCTGGCGAAAGAATTAGAGCTGCTCGGACACAAAGTGGTCGCACTTGAGAAAGACGGTCCAGGCTTTAGTCTGGTCACAGAAGAGTCGGTCGAATTAGCCCAAGCCACTATTAATGCTGCCAATCTGCAAGCCCTGGCCGAAGAGTTTGATGCTGTCTATGATGGCTTCAATACAGCCATAGAGTAAGCTTAAGCAAAAGTAATTCATCAGTCCCTAAATCGCCTGACAATCTTAGCTCTAATGCAGAGCACTCAAGGTAGAATTGCCGGTTGGCGTCTCTATTTTTTTTCTTACGCACCGGTAATTGAATTTAATGGCAAAGAATCTGGGAGCAAAAGAACTCCTGCAGGGTCTCTTTAGTGTGCCGAAAGAAGAGCGTCTGCGCGCCTCACTTTTGTTCGGTTGGCTTTTTCTATTTATCACCACCTATTATGTGCTTAGACCGGTGCGGCGCGGTATCGTTCTTGATGGCCTAGGCAATGACAATATGTGCTTTGTTTATATGGGCACAGCTTTGGTCACCGGTCTGACTGTCTATATTTACTCTCGCTTTGCCCATTTGCCTAGACGGGTCTTGATCGGCACTATATATAGTGTCTTCTTTCTCAACTTGCTTGGTTTTTATTTTGCCTTACCCGGCGGCGGCAGTCTCATGGCCGGAGTTTTCTGGGTTTGGCTTGATGTTTTTTCAATTATGGGCGTCACTTTGTTCTGGATGTACGCCAATGATGTTTACGACAGCGCCACCGCCCGCACACTCTTTGGCATTATCTCGGCCGGGGGTGGTTTGGGGGCTGTTACCGGTAGTTCAATAACAGTCTCATTGGTGAAAGCCTTGGGCACATACAATATGCTCTTGGTGGCGGCCGCTCTTATTCTTTCTGCCTTGGCACTTTTCTTGACTCTAGAGAAAACCTCTCGGGCAACTCATATGAGAAGACCGACCATGGAGGTGAAGAAAGCAGATCTATCAAGATGGGACGAAGTCTTTAAAGCCATACTTGCCAGTCGTTTTCTGCTTTTTCTTTCTTTGCTTGTCTGTTTTGAGCGGATTACACCCGACTTCATTCAGTATCTCTATAACGATGTGCTGCATAATATGGCCAGCGGCGTTGATGCCATTACTCAACTTGATGCAGGGCTTGAGCGCACAAGGGGCTTAGTTGAATTTGTCGTCGAGCTCTTCTTGGTCTCTCTTATTCTCAAGAAAGCCGGCACCAGATTTTGTCTTTCTTCTTCGGCTGCGACGATACTGTCGGCGGTGGTCTTATTCGCCTTGGTCGGCAATCCCCTCTTTATAGTCTGCGCTTTTCATTTAGATGAGGGTATGCGTCATGCTTGGTTTAAGTCGGCGAAGGAGCTGACCTATACTGTCACTAGCCGCGATGTTCTCTATAACATCAAGCCTGTAATTGAGATGTTCTTTTATCGATTTGCCCGAGGTTTTGCCGGCTTAGCCATATACTTCACCCAAGTTCTGCATTTTGGCGTGAAAGGGGTTATGGCACTGACTGCTCTTTCTTCTTTCGTATGGCTTTTTGCCGCCTTTGGTTTGACTAGAGAGTTCGAGCGTCTAGAATTCGAGCGTCTAGAAAAGGATAAGAACTCGGACTCAGTATCGGAGTCGTCAAAAGAGAAAAGTAAATCTACTGTTGAAACGGCAGTCTAAGCCGCGCCAGCGGAATCACTTCTAGACCGAGCATTTGCAAGAGCTCTGGGTAGAGGTCCACTTCTTTTTCCAGGTGACCGATCATATTTTCTTTCAGGTCGGCTATGTGTAAGTAGAGTTCTTCCAGCTCTTGTTTCTTGTGTTTTTCTTTCAAGAGCGCCGACCCTTTGCAAAGCTGAGCAAGCATCCGCCAAATAGTCTCGTTTTCAATGCGATGGGCTTCGACTATGTCTTCGATGAAGTTTTTAGCAGTGTCGTCCTTACGACCGTTCGCCACCTCTAATAGCATAGGGAAGATGCTGTCGTCTTCTTCTCTAGCATGGGAACCTAACCTATGACAAAGCATTTCCACTGTGTCGGCTAGTTCTTCGAAAGACTTGTCCTTGATTTGGGGACGCAGACTTTTGACTAGGTCCTTTAGCACAGGAATATTGGCTTCAAGGTAGCTATGGTGCAGTTCTTGCACTAGCTTGATCTTTCTTTCAGTCTCGCTCACTTTGCTCAAAAGAGACGAATCGCCGGTTATTTCCCGACTGGCTTCGCTTTGCTTGTCTGCTTGATCTGGATCTATTGCCGACCTGTTTGACGAACTGTTTGACGAATAAATTTGAATTGAACTGACCGAATTAGGGGTGATGTTATGGATTCCGCGGCATACCTGACATGGTGTTTTGTCCATGACATTTCCTCGCTGCGATTTCTCTAATTGTACAGTCTTTAATTTGCATATGAAAACACTAAGGTATGTGGGCGGCTCAAACCTATACAATTGGGTTGTTAAGTGGTGGAGATGGTCTCTTTTCAATGGCTAAGTCGCGCGAAGTTAAGTATGTGCCCAGGCAGCCCCAAGCTAAGGCTGAAATGCCCAAGCTGCCCGAAATGATTGATTCTCAGAACAAGACCTGCGACCAGGTCTTCTGGGGTGTCCTAATCGGGGGTGAAGCCCTTGCTTTGGTCATGATTTATTTCGGGGGCAAGAATCTAGCTGAGGCTCTCTCTGCTGAGCCTAACTGGGGGGTCATAACCATGGCCGCTCTCCTCATCATTTTTGGTCTGATTACAGCCATCGGTACATTCAGAGCCAGTTTGGTCATGGCTGTTATGACTGCCGCCCGGACAATGTCTTTTGAGGCTTGCCGTCAGTATTGTATGAAGGCAGTGAAAGCAAGAGCCTTCATTCCCGGTGGAGTAGCCTGGGCGATTCAGACCTTGCTTGAGTTTATGGTGCAAAAGGGCGAATTCGACCAAGTCATTGAAGTGGGTGAGCGCGAATATAATGCCGCTCTAGCCAAAAATCCTAAAGAATACGGCTTTGGCAGTGTCTGTGCTTGTGTTGGCACGGCTTATTCGATGAAACAAGACTTTCATAAGGCTGTGGACTGGTTAGAGAAGGCTGGCGGTCAGTACAAAGACATGTTTGCCAGTCTGGAAAAGGGCAATAAAACGGCAAAAATACCTGGCGGCGCCGACAATGTTTATTTGCGCTATGCTGAAACGATGCTTGCTCTCAGCGGTTCCTATTTGCGTTTGAATGATAAGCGCAATGCCAAAGAGAAAGTGTCCATGGTCTATGAGCTGACCAAGAAAGTGAAAGATGGACCAGAGAAAGAGACTATCTTGAAGCGTGCCCAAGAGATAGGCAAATATCTCAAACACTGGTAGGAATTGGTGAATGAGTCTTTCCCTAGCCCTCAAGTCAAGTTTTTGTCTTTTGGTTCTCTTTCTTTCTTTGCTCTGCTCTTTGCTCTGGTCTATGCCTGGGCGGGCTGAAACTATTCAAGGCGGCATCAGTCATGCCGAGTATATGCCGCCTCTTTCTTCTCAACAGAACTTTGGTCAACAGAGTTTGGGTCAACAGAGTCCTTATCAACAAAGTCCTTATCCGGGGCAACTTCTCAGTTCTTCGGCGACACGTTACGGTCAGCAGTACTACCAGCCCAAAGTGCAAAAGTATGTGGAATGGTTCCAGATACCTAATTGGATGGCCGGCACTTGGTCTAAGCAGGGTGACATGACCCTCTCTGCTACAGACTTGAATACCGGCTATAGATCTAATCAGCAAAGCTGGGTTGATAATCGTATGGTGGTCACTTTTGGTCACCAGGTAGATAAGCAAGGTGGCATCTGGCAGGCCAATGTCTTGCCCGCTGAGACTGATTCGATGTCGGGCTCGAAGATGGTTCGCTTCATGGCTGTTTCAAGGCGTCTGGAAGCCGCAGACCAGTCTGGATTAGTCACCCGCACTCATTATGTGATCACCGAAACTTCGGCAGGCACAGGGCAGATAGCCGATCAGTTTCAGCAAGAGTCGCTCAACCACTATGGCATTTTGCAAGATGGTGAACTAGTCAATCGCAGCTCCAATCGGGTTTTTAGCTATGCCGGACGACCTATGCGTGACGGCAATTTAGAAAGTCGCTTTAATAGAGTGTCAGCCTTTAGCCCACGCGCAGAACTCGATGGTTTTGACCTGGTTGCCAGTTTCAAGCAATATCTCAACTCAATTGGCCGAGGCGATTTGGCTCCTTAGGCTAGCTAAATTTTCTACCTCGATCGGCTGATAAGTTTTGGAGCCAAGAAAAATTTAGCTCCTCTTGGGTTCCTGTCGGTTCAGGCAAAATAGCAGGGGTTAATTCTGCTTGACAAGGTGCTATTTTCGATAAATCTTCTTCTGGTATTTGCTAATATTTTTCTCAGAGGGGGGTCCTGACACCATCCATTACTCAGTCTTAAAAACCAAGACTTTCCAGGGCTGGCCCCTCACCAATTAACTAACAAGTGCTCAATATGCTCGACTATAGCAATGACAGTGAAATTGAGTTTTTATTCTTTTCTGCTGGCGACTAAATTAAGATTGTCGAGATGAATGAACTAGATGTCCGTCACCTTCTCTATCAAACTGAAATAAGGCGTGTTCTAGCCGGTAACCCTGGTCATAGGGTGGTCGATGAGCTTGAACTGGCTCGCGGTGAAGTGCGGGTCGACGTGGCGGTGATAGGCGATATTTTGCATGGCTATGAAATCAAAAGCGCCCGCGATAATTTAGTGCGCTTGCCCAGGCAGCGAGACTTTTACGGCAAAGTCTTTGAAAAAATGACTCTGGTTGCCGATGAAAGACATGTGGAAGAGGCTGTAAAGATTGTCCCGGCCAAATGGGGGCTGATTTCGGTAGGGCTGCGCGACGGCAAGCCTTATGCCGATGAAATTTGGCCCGCCAGGCTCAATAACGAAGCACTCGATGCTTTGGCCATTGCCCAGTTACTCTGGAGAGAAGAAGCAATCGAACTGATGGAGTATTTTGATCTTGACCGGGGCTTGCGCAATAAGCCTCGCAAGATTCTCTGGCAGACTCTGGCTAGTAAACTAACTATCAAAGAGCTGAAAACCTTCGTTTGCTATAAGCTTCGCACTCGCAAAGACTGGAAACTACCGAAAAGAGTCTTTGGTCACTGAAATCAGAGACTTGGCTTTCTAAGAGCAAATTCTGATTATTTTGAGCGCAGTCTGTAGCCGATTCTAGGGATATTCTCGATTACCGAGTTGTTCTCATCACCTTCATCAAGAGCTTTACGCAGTCTTTTGATGGCAGTGCGCAGAGCATCGGTTCCGGTTTCGGCATCGCTGTTCCAAACTCGCATCATCAGCGCTTCGGTGCTGTAGACCTTGTCCGGATTTTTCATGAAGAACTCTAAGAGTGAGAAGTCTTTCGGCAATAGATGCAGCTCTTGCCCACCTTTGGTAATTGTATGCTTTATGGGATCCAACTCGATATCTCTTACTTTTATGGTTGATGAAGCCATCATTGAGGGGCGTCTCATCAGAGCTCGCAGTCTTGCCGAGAGTTCTTTCATACTAAAGGGCTTGGTCAGATAATCATCAGCACCGGCTTCAAACCCTTCTTCTTTGCTGTCTATAGTGCCTTTGCCGGTGAGCATCAAGACCGGCGTCATACCTTTCATATTGCGGTAGCGTCGCAATATTTCCACTCCATCCATGCCCGGCAACTGCCAGTCTAGAATGATCAGGTCATATTCACCTTGTCTCAGATATTCCCAGCCAAGGGCACCGTCATGGACTATCTCAAGGCTGAAATTCTCAGCCTGAAGCCATTCTCTCACCATCGAACTGAGATCTTTATCGTCTTCAACGTATAGTATTTTGGGCATAGAAAATTTGGGGCATCTTTCCGTCTGATTATCCAGCAATACCCATCAATATAAATCATAGGCGCTAAACTATACAGGTGCCTTGCAAAGGGAAATTTAAATTGAGACTGTCTCTGACGGCAAAAGCTCTCATTCTAATTTCAGTGCCGCTGCTCTTTGAAGTTGGTTCCGCCTGGCTCTTGCTCGATTTGCAGAAACAAGCCGAAGAAGAGGCTGAACGAGCAAATCGCTCCCGCGCGGTTTCAGATCAGATCAATCAGATATCACGCAATATATACGAAGTCTGGAATACAGTTTCTTCCGCTTCTCGCGGGACTTGGCTCAGTAGTTCCTTCCTGAGCCAGAGCTATAAAAAGACTTTCAATGGACTGAGAGAGCAGTACACCTATTTGATTAACCTCTCGGGAAAGAATGAGAAGTTGGTCAAATGTGCCAAAGAAGCGATGGCTGCCATTGATGAAGCCGAGGCTCTGCTTGATAAGAACTGCCTAGATTTGCGTGCCGGCAAAGTAGAAGAAGTTTTTGCCAATCACAAAGACAAAGAGAAGCAACTGAAGCAACTTTATAAGCAGATGCTTTCACAGGAATTTTTCCTGGTTGAACATGAAGAAGAGGAATTTCTCAAGAATTCGCCGGTGCGCTTGCGTGAGTACCGGCAGCGCACAATTAGTATATTTGTGGTGGCAATGGCTGCTCATGTCATTTTCAGCGTCATACTGGTTGTCTTTTTGGTGGGGCGGGTGACCAGTCGATTGGGCTATCTCGGACGCGAGGTCTCTAAACTTGGTACGGGTAGGCCGCTTCTTCCTCTGAGCGGCGGTGATGAAATAGCTTCACTATCGAGAGCCCTTTCTACAATGGCCACCGAACTCAATGCACTTTTGCGTAAGCAGGGGGCGATTGTCAATAATGCCCGTGATACCATTTGCGCCATCGATGATAAGGGTTGCTTCCTTTCTATTAATCCAGCCGGTGAAGAACTCTTTGGACTCTATAGTGATGAACTTATCGCTTCACGATTTATTGAGTACCTGCATCCGGCTGATAAAGAAATTGCCCTTGCCTGGTATCAGGGGCTCAAGAGTAAAAGTGAGAAAAGTAGGGGCACCGAAGGTAATACCGTTGAACTGAGGCTCTATCGCCGCACCGGCAATAAAGCCGGCAATAAAGCTGGCAAAGATTCGGCTGAACCGCTCACTACACTTTGGAGTGGTCAGTGGTCGGAGGCTGATCGCTCTTTGTTTTGTGTTATTCACGATATCAGTGAGCGTAAAGAGCTGGAGAAAGCCAAGCAAGAGTTTACTGCCATGCTCACCCACGATCTACGTTCACCTCTAGCCACCATCAGAGGTTTGCTTGAGCTTTTGCAAGCCGGTCGCTTGGGGGCGCTGAGCGATCGTGGTTGCGAACTGGTGGAAATGGCTGATCGCAATAGCACACGCATGATGAATCTTATTAACGACTTACTCGATATCGAGAAAATCAATTCCGGCACCATGCCTCTAGAGATAGAAGAGGTAGCCGTCGGTGAGCTTTTCCAAGAGGTGGAATTGAGTCTGGGTCAGTGGATGAAAGAAAGTCGCATCGCTTTGAAGATCAATCAGACTAGTTATAAGGTTTTTGCCGATCGAGATAAACTGAGTCGGGTTCTTTTCAATCTTGTCTCCAATGCCGTCAAGTTTTCTGAGCCAGGCTGCCGCGTTACGCTCAGCGCCATGCCTGAAGGTGAATATATAAAGATTAGCGTCACCGATCAGGGACCCGGTATTCCTGCCGATAAGCTTGATTCGATTTTTGAACGATTTGCCCAAGCCAGTTCTGCCGACCATAAAGAAAAAGGGGGCTCGGGCCTGGGCCTGGCGATTTGCCGGGCTATCGTTAATCTACATGGCGGTAGAATCTGGGCGCAAAGTACGGCTGGTCTTGGTTCTACCTTCAATTTCACTGTTTTAGCTGCTATATAGACTTTATATAAAATCGGCAAAGAAAAAGGTTGACTACCATACGGCTGTATGGTTTAATTTCTTCATCGGGGAAATGCAGTTTTTAACTAGATAGAAAGGAGGCTATAGCGCCAGCTATGGTCCAGGTCGGTGTCGCTAATTTAAGAAAAGAACTGGAACAGTTGTTCCCAGGAAAGTGGCTTTCTCCCGGAGAGAGTGTGAGGGCTCTCAAAACCGGGTTGAGCTTTCTGGATGTTCTCAGTCCTGCTCTTGTTAGAAGACATTTGACCGAATGGTTTGGTTCGTCATCTTCAGGAAAAACATCGGTCTTAAGAACCCTTTGCTCTAGATGGTGTGCGTCCGGTCTGAATATCGTTTATATCGACACTTTTGACAGGCTGCTCGCATCCGACTGGTGTGATGTTGGTAACAAGAATGAAGGAAGATTCTGGGTCTTGAGAGGTGGGGTAACCATACCGGAGAGAGAGGCTGGATTAGATTATACGAAGAATGCACTCTGGGCCTGTGAGCAATTGATTCGCTCTCAAGCTTTTGATGTGGTCATTCTCGATCTGGCGGAAAGGGGAGTCATCACAAGCAGTGTTCATGCAAGACTTAAGAGGTCCTTGGAGAGATCCAACACTTCTTTGATTGTGCTTCGGGATGATGACTCCCTTTCATCCGATTCAGAGATGGGCAAGTTTTCATCGCCTGTTTCGTCTGCAGCAGGCAGAGTTGATTTTGGTTTCGTAGAGCCGGTGCGTATTGAGTATGGTGTCGACGGTCCGATATCTATTACTCCCACTATTCGCAGTACTATCGCGCGGGCGATTCTTCGAGCTGGAATGGGAGTTAGTGGTGGGGGTAAGAGTCTGGAGGTGAGTGTCTCTCCTTATGTCTCGAATCGCTTGTTTACGCATCCCCCGGTTCCCGATCGTCGTACATCAAAAAAGAGATGAATTGAAAGATCGTCCTTTTGTTCTTCTTTCTTCATCGCAAGAAAATTTAAATATTGGTCGCTGTAAGGTCTTGCTTTGCTCCGCTTCGGCTAGCAAAGCCGGTGTTGAGCCGTCTATGACTTTTACCGAGGCTAGGGCTGTTTGTTCGCAATTGATCTGGAGGGCTTATGATGACAAGTTATACAAGAGTGCGCAGAAGAAATTGGCGGGAGAACTCATTGCACTATCACCAAGGATCGGTTGCGCTGAGCCTGGTATCTTCTTCCTCGATGCTCAGGGACTTGATCACTTGGGCGGCGAAGGCAAGCTTTGCCGAGATTTACTTAAGTTGGCTAGTCGTAATGGTTTTGTTGACGGGCGTGTCGGCATCGCTGGTTGCGCTTTTACTGCAAGGATAGCCAGCAGTTCGCTTAAGAAGCGATGGACAATTGTTCCGGCTGGTCAAGACTGCGACTTTATGGCGCCTTTGCCGATTAGTCTTTTGCCTCTCTCTCCCGAGTCCCTGGCTAATCTTGAGGCTCTGGGTATTAAAACAATTGCTCAGATGCTTGCTCTTCCCAAGGTTTCTTACGAAGGACGATTTTCTTCTGATGTTATCTCGGCTTACGAGTTAGCTGGTGCGTCAGACCCTTTCTCTCCATCTTTACCTTTTGTCGAGAAAAGTTTTGATGTTTTTTTCGATATCGGCTCTGCTCTAGATTCGCTCAAAGAAACTCTCTTCATCTTAAAAAGCATGCTCGATAAGCTTTCTGCCGAGCTTCTCAAAGAAGGACTGTCTGCCGATGAACTTACTTTGCGATTTTATAATGACAATGATCTGTTTGACGAGAGAGCGATCAAGCTGCTTCGACCATCAGTAAATAGTCGATTTCTTCTTGATGTTGTGCGCTTATCGCTTGAGTCAAAACCTCTCAAACGCGAGTTTACAGCAATCAGGCTGATTGTTTCACGCTTTAGTCGTGAGGCTTTTGAACAGATTCACACTAAATTGGGTTCGTCTCGAAATAATGAAAAGGAGGTCAATGATAATTCTGTTTTACTTCTGATGCAAAGATTATCCTCTCGCCTTGGCGAGACCGCTCTGGTTAGGCCTCTGGCTTCAGATGGTCATTTGATTGAAAATTCAGGCTTCTGGCAGCCGGTCTTGAGCCGATCCCTGCCGTCTGAATTCCTACCGGTTGATAGTGCGTATGTCGATAAGTGTCTTGGTACACCTGGAAAGGATAACTTGATGCCTGGTCTTGTGCTTAAGCGTCATGTGCCGGCTATGCCGGTTTTTGTCAGTAGTGTCAAAGGAGATAGTGATTCGTCTCTTTCGGCTTCTCATAGTGTTCCTACTGCCGTTACGTATAAGGGGCAGTGGTATCAAATTAGTCGAGTCACTATGCCTGAGCGTATTTCGGGCTTATGGTGGGAAGTGCCGGTGCGTAAGTCTTATTATGTAGCTTTGCTTGATAAGCTTTCTAGAAGAAAGCCTAGCCGATCTACACCAGATAAGAAGTCGGACTTACCTGCTTTTATGACTGTTCTTTTGGTCTTTGATCACCAAGAACAGTCCTGGTATGTGGAGGGTGTTTTCGATTGATATGGCTTCTCTCGACTATGCTGAACTTCACTGTCATTCGGCTTTTTCTTTTCTCTCGGGGGCAAATCAACCTGAAACCCTGGTGGAAAGAGCGAGAGAAGTTGGTCTTTATGCTCTGGCTTTAACCGATACTTTAGATCTTGGTGGGATTCCTCGTTTTGGACAGTCCGCCCGTGAAGCCGGTATTGCCGGTATTATCGGGGCTGAACTGATTATGGAGGACGAGTTTCAGCTGGTTTTGTTGGCTTGCGATTTGACTGGCTATAGCAATATCTCTTCTCTAATCAGTAAGTCACGTATGAATAACGAGCGCGGTGAAGCGAGGGTCAAATATGATGATTTATTTGCAAACTCGGATGGCTTGATAGTTCTTTCCGGCGACGAGAATGGCGCTATTGCCAGTGCCTTGTATAGAGGTGAAGAGACTCGTGCTGTCAAGTATCTGCGTAGACTGAAGGAGGTATTTGCCAGTCGCTTTTATATTGAGGTCTGTAACCACCATTTAGCCCAGGAAAGTCGAGTGGCCAGGCGCTTGATTGAGATGGCTGTTTCTAGTGGGGTGAATTGGGTTGTTGCTAATTCCGCCTTCTATGCAAGACCGGCTGATCGCATTATTCATGATGCTCTTGTTTGTTTGAAACATAGAGTCACTCTTGATAAAGCCGGTAGACGCTTGCGCCCTAACGGCAGTTGGTATATAAGATCCCCAGAAGAGATGCTGGCTATATGGCGGGATGATCTGACCGGTATCAAGAATTCACTGTTTATCGCCGATCAATGTCGGTTTAGATTAGGCTGGCTTGATCCGCCTTTGCCTGATTATCATATGTCTGAGCAGATTGCCTCTAGCATTACCGATGCCCCGCCTTCGCTTAAATCGTTGAATTATAGCGAGCTTTTGCGTTATCTGGTCTTTCGTGGTGCCGCAGAGCGCTACGGTGAGCTGACCTCTTCTTCTGTGCACCTCAAGCAACTTGAGCATGAGTTGGCTTTGATCAACAGTCTCAAGTTGGCACCCTACTTTCTCATTATGTGGGATATCGTGCGTTTTGCTCAGTTGCGCGGTATTGCCGTACAAGGACGTGGTTCGGCTGCTAATTCCGCTGTTTGTTATTGTTTGAAGATTACAGCTGTAGATCCTATTGCTATGGATTTGCTCTTTGAGCGATTTTTGTCGGAGGGGCGCAGTGAACCTCCTGATATTGATTTGGATATTGCCCACCATGAACGAGAGCAGGTTCTGCAATATGTTTATAACAAGTATGGTCGTGCCCATGCCGCCATGGTCTGTGAAGTGATTACCTATAGAGGGCGGTCGGCGGTAAGAGATGCTGCCTTTGTTTTGGGTTTCTCGCAGGAGCAGGCAGATATGCTGGCTTCTCTAGCCGGTCATAGTGAAGCCCGCGGTGCCGCTGCCCGTTTAGCCGGCAGTGAAGGTGATCTCCTTTCGCCTCTTGGTTTCGCTCCTGACGATAGACGTATACAACTGCTTATCAAGATTGTTTCTGGTTTACATCAACTGCCCAGGCACCGTTCCATTCATGTGGGCGGTTTTGTCCTTTCCGCCCGCCCGGTATCAGAAGTGGTGCCGATTGAACCGGCTTCGATGGCTGATCGCACCGTTATTCAGTGGGATAAGGACGACCTCGATCTGGTTGGCTTGATCAAGATAGACCTGCTTGGTTTGGGCATGCTCACTATGATTCAAGAAGCCTTGAAGCTTTTGCAGCGTCACCGTGGTATCACTCTTGATATCGGCAAGCTCGATATGAAAGATGCTTCAATCTATGCCATGCTTCAGAAAGCTGATACAGTCGGGGTATTTCAAGTTGAGTCGCGGGCTCAAATGAATATTTTGCCCAAGCTTAAGCCGGTTTGTTTTTACGACATCATTGTTTCTATTGCCATCGTCCGACCCGGTCCCATACAGGGCAATATTATTCATCCTTATTTGCGGCGCCGTCAGGGACTTGAACCGGTTCGCTATTTACACCCCAGTCTCGAACCGATCTTGAAGCGTACCCTGGGGGTACCGCTTTTTCAGGAACAGGGTATGAAATTGGCGGTAATTGCTGCTGGTTTTACCGCCTCTCAAGCTGATCAGTTGCGGAAAGTGATGAGTCATAAACGCTCGGTTGAGAAGATGGCCAAGCTTTGTCATGCTCTAGCCGAAGGTATGGCTGGACGAGGCTTTAGCCAGGAGGCTATCGAAACGGTTACACATCAGTTACGAGCTTTTGCCAGTTATGGCTTTCCCGAGAGTCATGCCGCTTCTTTTTCTTTGCTTGTCTATGCCTCGGCTTATCTGAAGCGTTATTTCCCCGCCGAATTTTATTGTGCTATGTTGAATGCACAGCCGATGGGCTTCTATAGTCCATCTTCTTTGATAGGCGATGCCAGGCGGCATGGTGTTGTGGTCTTACCGGCTGATCTGGCTTTTAGCAGTTGGAATTGTACCCTTGAACCAATTCTCAGTGCCTCTCCCGATAGAAAAGAGTTTGAACAAATCTCTGAACAAATTTCTGTACAAATCTCTGAACAGACATTGAGGCAAGAAACTGCAGCCGCTGACTTCTTGCCTCGATCAGTTTCAGCAGAGCCCGCAGCCACAGTCTTTGCCTTAAGGCTGGGTTTGAGATTTATAGACGGACTGGGTAGTCGTTCAGCTGTGCTTTTGGAAGCAGCCCTAAAGCAGGGACCTTTTAGAAGTCTAGCCGATGTCGTTGAGAGAAGCGGCTTTTCCGCCGCCGAATTAAAAATTTTAGCCCGAGCCGGTGCCTTTGAGACTTTCGTAAAAGGAAGGCGACAGGCGCTCTGGCAAGTACTTTCTCTCTTGAGTCCGCGTCCGGCTACTCCTTTACTCGATTATTTGACTGGTTGCGCCAATAGTACCGATAGCGAAGTAGAGCTGCCTGATATGACCGAGATTGAGAATGTTATAGCCGACTATAGTACTGCTGGATTGACCACTGGCGCGCATCCTATGACTTTCTATCGCGCCTGGTGTCGAAAGCGTTCGATAGTAAGTTGTCTTGGTTTACGAAACGGTATAGACGGAGACGAAGTGGAAGTAGCCGGTGGTGTGATTTGCAGACAGCGGCCGGAAACAGCTAAAGGCTTTGTTTTTCTTACTTTGGAAGATGAGAGCGGTATGGCTAATGTGGTGGTCAACCCTAAGGTTTTTGAGGTCTATCGCCGCCTTATCCTTGATAATCCTTATTTGAGAGTGCGTGGGCGGCTGCAATTAGAGCAGGGGGTCTGCAATGTTATTGCTAAACATTTTGATGTATTGCCTGCCCTTAAGGATTCTGGCGTAGCTTCGACTGAATGCGCAACTTCTGACGAGGCGGCAGCACATAGCCGAGATCGCTCTCAATCCGCCTCTCAAAATGCCGTAGAGTTGACTTCTCGGAATTTTCGATAGAAAAATAATAAAGACCGGAAAGAATAACAGGCAAAGCAAAGAGCATATACCAGGTGAAGCTCTTCGGTCTTGGACTATTGACCAGAAGTTTGCAGCCAAGCAAGTGCCAGAGTACGAAATAGACCGGCAATGTTATGCAGAAAGGCTTCATCATCTCAGAGGCGGTCAAACCCATAAAGCCCCCTCTTTGGGCAAAACTTGTAAATTGAAAAAGATTCTCCGACACAAGAAAGTGTAAGAACAATACTATTAGATAGGGCGACAAAAGATAGAAAGCTATGCTAGCTGGTAAAGACGATTTACTCTGGGTGACTTTTTCTGAGGCAATTAACTTTGAATTGGAGAGATAGTCTTGACTGCAAATGCCTTTGCGCGATGGAATGAAGAGATCGAGCAAACCTATGGCGGCAGTAGCATAGCGCAAAAGAACTGTATAGAAAGAGATCTTCTTATTTTCTAGGTAGTCATCTTCTTGCAATCTTTTCCGCTCAAAATTTTCTTCCACCAGTTTGAGATTGCTGACAAGCATGCCGGGTGTGGCTCTCAGCTTACTTCTTAGAAAGATCAAGTCATACATGAAATTGCCTAGCGATATTAAGGCGCAGGAAAGCAACAAGGCTAATTCACTGGAGAAGTGAACATAGACTGAGGAAGCGAGCCTACCCTGACTAAGAGTGAGAAAGTTTTGGAAGCGCATGACCTCGTTTAGATCGATCATGCTGAAGGCAAGCAATACCAAAAGAAGCGGCAAAGTGAAAAAGACGCAGGAATCTAAATAGATAATACCGAACAAGAAAAGCAGAAAGGTGGCGGGAACGCTGAGTAGGTGTCCAAGATTGGTCTGATAGAAATGGAAGGCAAAGTAGTCGTGGACGAATTCACCACTGGCAAAAACAGTTAAGTAAAGCATAGGTGCCAAGAGCGTTGCCTTGATGAGAGCGTCGATTGTGCTTGCCTTTACTCTTTGGCTGAGCGGGGCTGGCGGCAGCTCGGACTTTTCCGGCTTGTCTTTTCCGAGGCTGGCGAAATCGGAATTTACTTCATCGATTGACTGATAACGCGATTCAATATCTTTAGCGAGCAGCTTACTGAAAAAATAGTTGAGATCCTCCAATAAATTTTCTGGAACTTCACCCTTGAGCATGCCTGCTGAGATTTCAGGCACAGGCGCTTCGAGATGATCAACTAAAACTTTGATGCCGTTTTTACTATTATAAGGCGGTGCTCCTGTCAAGCATTCAAACAATAGGCAACCCAGTGAATAGATATCGCTGCGGCGGTCTGTCTTTTCGCCGCGACATTGTTCGGGGCTCATATAAAGCGGACTGCCGAAGAAGTCACCGGTGCTGGTCAGTTTTTGCGAAACACCGGCGGCGGCACCATCGAGACCGGCAATGCCAAAGTCGACTATCTTGACAGTATTGCTCTCTCTTTCAATGAGAATATTTGAGGGTTTCAAATCTCTATGAATGATGCCTTGGCTATGAATAAAACTTAGGACATCAACTAGACCATCAAAGATTGGCTTTAGCTCGGTCAAACTGAGCTTACCTTCGCGATTGAGCTTGTAAGACAGCGAGCGTCCCTCAACAAAGTCCATCACTATATATGGTGATGCTTCTTCATTGGCTTCGTTGCCAAATTCGCGTACATTAACAAGACCGGCATGTAAATGAGACAGATTCATGAGAGTGGCTTCTCTGTTGAATCTTTCGCCGGCAGAGGCACTACCCCAAAGACTTTCTTTCATTATTTTCAGTGCCACTCTTTCACCGCTTTGGCTATCTGTGGCTTCATAGACGGTGCCCATACCACCCTGGCCAATCAGTCTGGTCGGGACATATCTATTGGCTTTTAGTTTGATAGACTCTAGCTGTAAGTTCATACTTTATTTTCCTGCTAGATTTATTTTCCTGTTAGAGGAATGATTAAGTTGAAGAAGATCAATATGGGGATTAGTCCATAAAAGAGAAACTTGAAAATGACCGAGCTGATGCCGTTTCGGTCTTTGCTGCGTAAGGAAGAAATTGTGTCCATGCAGGCGAGCATTTGCCAGCCTATCAGGAGCTGCAAAATTAAAATCGAACCGGGCACCTTGAGCAGATGTACCACTCTTTGCCGGTCGATGAGAAATTCAATAAAGAGAAAGAGGTAGGGCATTATGAACATTGCCAAAAGACTTAAGGTAAAGGGCAAGGGAGCCTTGCCTTTATCAAAGACTACCCGGTTGTCTGTCAGTCTTTCGGTCATTGCCGCCCAGTCGAAAGCTGAGTTGCCCTGCAGGGGCGGATGAGAAAAGAAGACTCGAAAAGAATCGCGCGCTCTTTGAAAATGTCTGGCTGTGGCTTCGAGAAAGTCCATGGTCTTGCCTTCTTTGTCGAGGGTCTTGAGACCAAGAAAGGCTTTACCGATGGTGCATTGCATGGCGCTTGACTCTAAAACAGCGTCATAGAGCCAGCTATAAACGGCAATAAAGCTAAGACCCCAGATAACCGTGTAGGGGAAGTTGAGAGTGGCATGCAAAAGACAATTGAAGAAGACAAAGAAAATTAGAATCGGCACTAGAGCCGCTGTCAGAGATTCGAGCAGACAAATGAGCGAGAGCGCCAAGATAATTGATATTTGTGGATAATGTTCAGCAAAATGATTGAGGTCGGTTGCCGGCAGGGCTACAAATATAAGCGGTACCACCACCAAGACCTTGAACAAACCGTCGAGCAGTTGGGCTCTGACTCTTGCTTGACGCAGTCTTTCTGTTTCACAAACGGTATGTTCCGGCAATTTGCCGGCTTCTATGCTTTCTAGGTCTTCTTTGAACTGGGCGGCGGTTTGAAAGCGTTCAGCTGGATTTTTGCTCAAAGCTTTCAAGACAACACTATTGATAAAGCCTGTCAGTTCCGGTCGAGACTTGATTTCTTTAATCAAGGGCGGATTTTCTTTGAGCTGACTGAGAATTATTTTGACGCCAATTTTGCCGTCAAAAGGTGGCTTACCCGAGAGCATTTCATAGAGAATAATGCCGAGCGAGTAAATATCACTAAGGGCATCGGCTTTCTCTCCTTGGCACATTTCAGGGCTCATATAATGAGGGCTGCCAAAAAACTCACCGGTGGCTGTGAATGTACAGGTCTCCTTTTCCGGGTCGAGCAGAACAGCTGCTATACCAAAGTCGACAACTTTCACTTCATAGTTTTGGTCAGAGTTTCGCATAACAAGCAGATTGGCCGGCTTGAGATCTCTGTGCACCACTTGTGCTCGATGGGCATATTCAATGGCAGACAAAATCTGTTTGAAAATTTTGGCACTAAGCTCAAAGTCTAACGCTCCTTCTCTTTCTATCAGGTCGGCGAGACTTTCACCTTCGACAAATTCCATCAAAATATGGGGATAGAGTGTTTCTTCTCCCTCAAAAAGAAAGCTTTTGTCATAGGTTCTGACAATATTTGGGTGCTCTAGTTTTATCGAACTTGCTTCTTCCTTTAGAAAGCGCGCCAAGGCTTCTTCACTGTTCAGCAGTTTATCGTTGAGCAATTTAACGGCATAGATTTGGCCATCATGCAGAGCCTTCACTTTATACACAGTGCCCATGCCGCCGACGGCAATGCGTTTTAGGGGCTCATAATGCTTCAATAAATCTTGGGGGAAATTTGTCTCGCCATGACTGGACCCGCTTGCTAGAACAAGGCTGGGTGATTTAAAGCCGGAAGAACCGGTGTCGAGCATTGGTGACCGCTGGGAATAGACCACGCAGTTAACCTGCCTTTTAGAAAACCGATAGATGGCTGTGGCATAACTATAGGCTTAACATGTCGCTTGGCAACCGGCAAGTAGGAAAAACCCTAGGATTGACCAAGTGAAGTGAAATCTTTACTTTCTCTGCGCTATGTTTCTTTGAAGACAATCTGATTGTCTTCGAATTTTTCTATCACCGCCAGCGAATGAATGCGGGTCAAGGGTAAATTCAACTCATCGGTTAGTTCGATCAGGGCTTGGCGTCCCCCTTCAAATGACTTTTCAATTACTGCACCGATACCGACCAGGTTGGCACCGCTAGTTTTCACCAGTTTGACCAAGGCTTTGATAGTTCGGGCGCTGGCTAGAAAGTCGTCGATGATCAAAACAGAGTCATCAGGACTCAGATATTCGGGCGAAACAATAAGCTCTACCACTTTACCGTGGGTATGGGACGGGGCTGATTCTTTATAGGGGTTTTCGGCCATGGTCACAGGTTTATTCTTTCTGGCAAAAACCAAGGGCACTTCCAGCGCCAGGGCTGCCGATAGCGCAGGCGCTATACCGGAAGTTTCGGCGGTGAGAATTCTGGTTGTGCCAAGCCCGGCAAAATGTCGTGCAAACTCTTCGCCTATTTCTTTCATGAGCTTGGGGTCAATTTGATGATTCATGAAAGAATCAACTTTCAATATACCTTTGCCTAGGTATTTACCTTCTCTTTTGATTTTGTCTTTGAGGGCCTGCACCTTATTTTCCTTATCTATTTGCCTATATAAAAGCCCGGCAATTTTTCCTTGAGAAATTCAATCTCAAATTTTTCCGGTTTGTATTCTTTTGTCTGACTGTCGGCCATTTTCTCCTGGGCGGCGGCTTCCTTGCCTTCCAGCTTGTCTATGATGGCTAGATGAAATAGAGCCGCTGAACGTGCCTGTTTGTCGCCTAGACATTTTTCCAGATCAGCGCGGGCTTTCGCGTAATTGCCGGTGATTATATTGTAAGTACCCCTGGTATCGTAGGCGGTGAGCAGACCGCCATCAATTTTCAACGACTTGCCGATGGCTTTGTCGGCTCTATCCAAAGATTGTGGATCTTTGAAAAAGTTCAAAGAGTACCAGGCTAAGTTATTGAGCGCCATAGCGTCTCTAGGAGCAAGTTTTAAAAGTCTTTCTTGCACTTCAATGGCTCTTTTAAAGTTGTTCATGCGGGCTTGCAATAGAGAATAAAGCTTTAGACATTCTTGATTGTTCGGTTCTTTGCTTAAAACATAAGAGAGATCTTTGTCGGCTTTTTCAAAGCGCTCCAATTCAACCAGGGCTTGTCCTCTGGCTGAAAGCAGGCTGAGGTCATTAGGGAATTTCTGCAAGCCGTCCTCGACCTTGGTTAGACCGTGGAGAAATTTCTTCTCTCTCAATAGTTGTGAAGCTTCTTTTCTGATCAAGAATTTTTCTACTTGCTCATTGTTTTCGAGCCGTTTGCCGGCTAGCTCGGTGAGCAGGGGGCACAAGGAAATAAGGGCGGCCGCCGCTGCCAAAGTAAAGCGCCAGTTCTTGGAACCTTGGCGGCTGGCTTTGTCACCGGCGGTAAGTAAGAGAGCCGCTAATATGCCGGTGAAGAAACCAGCGAGATGGGCGGCATTATCCATAAATTCGCTTGTCAGACCAAGCAAAAAGCCGTAAAAGAGAAAAATAAGAAGCAGAACTATCTGGGCTTTGGATATTCTCTGCGAAAGAATGGCTTTCTCTCTTTTGAGCCATGAAACAGTTATATAAGCGCCAAGTACTCCGGCTATGGCAGCCGATGCACCCACTGAAGTTCTCAGTGGGTCAAAGAGAATACTGGTCAAGCCTCCTAGGATGCTTGCCAAAACATAGATAAAAATATAGCGATTCTTGCCAAGCGCTGCCTCTGCCAGCGGACCGAACTCATAAAGAAAATAAGCATTGCAGAGAAGGTGAAGAATGCTTGCATGCAAAAAAGAATAGGTCAAGAGCCGGTAATATTCCTTTTCACTGATTGTCAGTGGACCAAAGTTGGCGCCGGCTTTGATAAGCAGGTCGCCGTTCATGGCGAAGAAATTTAGGTCACCGAGATTGAGTAAGACGATATAAAGGACAATAAGAATAAGCGCCATCGAAAAGGAGAAGCTTTTGGCTCGACTTCTAGTCAATTCGGCTTGCATTTCTTTGGTGCTGTTCATTGAAGGACTATTCTACTCTGGTTGATCCTGTAGAATTTGGAAAATTTGGTTGGAGAACCGGGGAAGTCAATATGAATATCCTTGTTGCATTGGATGCTTCTGAAAGTTCGGATAGAGCGATTGAATTTATTCAACAGCGGCCCTGGTTGGATAAAGACCATTTCTTGATAATCAGCGTGGTCGAGGCAGACAAAGCTGATGTCAGTATGGCTTCTGCTTTGACAAAGACCAGCGAAGCCTTTTTTGGTGACTGTGAGAAAATTTTGACTAAGGCCAGAGACTCAGTGAGAGCGGCTCTGCCTCGCAATAAGGTCGAAACGCGCATACTGACCGGACCGGTCAAAGATACTATAATCGATTGTGCTCGCGACTTTGCTGCCGACTTGATTGTGATGGGCTCGCAGGGGCGGCGCGGTATCAATCGGTTTATCATCGGTAGCGTGGCTGAAGCGGTTTTGCGTGGCGCACCGTGTTCGGTGCAAATTATCCGCAAAAAAGAATAAACAAGAGAGAATAAACAAAAATATCTCAATACGAGGATCTGACCAGTGAGAGTAATGCTTGCCATCGATGGTTCTGAATGTTCCAAGAATGCTCTGGACCATGTGGCTAAGCGCCCTTGGCGCAAGGAAGATTGTTTTTTGATAGCGCATGTTGTCGAACCTATGCCGGTTGATATAGGAATAGCTTATGTGCCTAATGCCTATAGTCAAACTGACGGAGCTGTTGCCGAAGCTGCTAATGCTCTAGTGTCAGCGGCTCTCAAGGAGCTAAGAGAGGCTTTGCCCGAGGCTACTCTTGAGAGCAGAGTTGCTTTTGGTATGGTCAAAGCCGAACTGGTTGGCATAGCTAAGGAATGGCATGCCGACTTGATGGTGATGGGTAGTCATGGACGCAAAGGCTTCAATCGTCTGCTCTTGGGCTCGGTGGCCGAAGAAGTGATGAAAGCGGCGCCTTGCTCAGTCGAGATAGTCAAACAGCACTGAGGCTGCGCGAGTTATAGCATCAAAATAAGACGAGAGAGTCATAGACAATGACTCTCTCGTCTTTTCTGTATTTGTTCGCAACTTTATTGCATCGTATAGGCAGCCATTCCCGAGCTCATTTCGGGGGTCAATTCAGAAGGGACTGAGTCCATCTGTTCAAATTCCAGTTCAGCCTCTTCTTGAGTAGGTCCAAGGCGTTTCTTGGTTTTGCAGTTTTTGTAGAGTTCTGCACCCAGTTTCTTTAGGTCATAGAGAATGCCGGTCAGCTCTTTGCCGCTATCTGTCAGAGAATATTCGACACGGGGAGGCACTTCGGCAAAAGTAGCGCGAGATACCAGACCTAGCTCGGTGAGCTTACGCAGTCTTTGACAGAGTGTTTTGGCACTGACACCTTTTAGATCTTTGAGTAGCTGTGTAGTACGTTTGGGACCGGTTGCGAGATCAATGAGAATTTCAGAAGTCCAGCGCGGGCTCAAAACCGAAAGACCGAAATCAATTAGTCTGGCATCGTCTTTTCCTAAATTGTTCATATATTCTCCTGAACTCCTATTTCAAAACAGCTGCACCGTTCACGTTTTAATGTTCGCTTGAATTGACAGTATTGCCATCGTTCCTAGTGCTGAATCAGCTTAACTCAAACTGATGGGCCACCTTTTTCTTCTCATCCTCTTGGTTTAAGTGCTAAGTCGCCTATAAGAGGTCGTGAGACTTCTTGAGCGTCGCGAACAATTGCTATATATATGGTTGAATTTGCTTGGACAGCCTAGATAAAGCAAGACTTACTCATTTAAGTCTTGTTTGGCCGCCACTTCGTCGGCGATTTCGCCTGTGCTGTAGCGATTACCGCTGGTTCTTCCGTGTAAGGTCTCGAGGTTCGACAAGAAAGCGTCACGAAGCATCTCTTGTTCACTGAGATGCTGTTCTAGTTTCTTCAGACCACTCTTCAAGATTTTTTCAGCCTGACTATAGTCGCCTTGCTCAATGAGCCTGGCGCCAGCTTGCAGGTAAAGGTCAAATTCGCTATCTCGTTTTTTGTCTAACATCGGTCTAATCAGGATAATGACACGCTAGACCCATCATCCAATAAAGACTGCCTGCTTACATCACTCCAAATAGCTACTTACTGATCAAGAAGCTGTCAAATTTTCATCTGGATGGAATATTTACCCAAATCTGACTC
Organism: Obscuribacter phosphatis (SeqCode); assembly: GCA_017303615.1. Lineage (GTDB taxonomy): Bacteria > Cyanobacteriota > Vampirovibrionia > Obscuribacterales > Obscuribacteraceae > Obscuribacter > Obscuribacter phosphatis_A. Next base: position 62,552 of record JAFLCK010000011.1, on the reverse strand, counting down.
ATGCTTACGGTTGATTACCGGGAAGTAAATATTGGATGCCTATGTCATGAAAATCAATCAATGATCATTATCGGTAGGGCGAAACTAAAGGTTGAACCTTTGCCCTGTTCGCTCTCGCACCATATACGACCGCCATGCGAGTCGATGATTCTCTTACAAAGATACAAACCAAGACCAGTGGAAGCATAGTAGCGTTTTCCCGAAGCCGCCTGCCAAAAGCGCTGAAACAACTTAGGTTTGTCTTCTTCGCTAATACCTTTGCCGTTATCCTCAACAGTAAGAATTGCTTCTCCGTCTTTGTAAGAGATACTGGTGTTGACCAGGGCTCCAGCTTGTGAATACTTGAGCGAATTATCGATGAGATTTTGTATAACTCTTCTTATCTCTTCCGGATCTAATAAGACAAGCTTGACTTCATGCGGCTTTTTGAAAGTCAGCTGAATTGCCTTGCTATCGGCAAGTGGTGCCAGCTCTTGGGTGACCCGTTCGGTTACCTCGGCCAGGTCGAAGGGTCCGAGTGATAGATGCTTGGCTCCAGAATCATATTTATATACATCAAGCAAAGTGAGAACGAGGTTGTATAGGGCATCATTGCTTTGATGGATTGAGTTGAGAATCTGTTTTTGATCTTCAGTGACGTTTCCAAAGTCGCCTTCCATCAATAATTTGAGGGCGCGGTTGGCGGCAAGGATAGGTGTTTTTAGATCGTGGGTGAGTGTAGCGACAAAATCTTCTCGCTGCTGGGCAAGTTTTACCCTATCGGTAATATTGTCGAACATCGCTACCAAGCCTGGTTCGCCGGCTAGTTCAGAATTGACCGGCCAGACCGACCAATCAAAAAATCTCTTATCTTCTTTGCCGAAAACACCCGCCTCTGCTTGCACTTGATAGGTCTGTCCCATCTCTATTGCCGGGCTGAAGCGCTCGGGTGAAAGACCTGGACAAATTTGCAGAAATGATTTGCCGATAAGTTCACTTCGATCTTTTCTCTTCGACAGCTCTAAAAAGGCATCATTTACTTCTTCAACAAGCAGGCTGCTGCTTAAACGAACAATACCTACCGGTGCAGATTCCAATATATTCTTTGTCACTTTCTTTTCAGTTTCAAGAATTTTGATCGAGAGCTGCTTTTCTCGTAAGGCTTTTTCTTTAGCCAAAATATAAGTATCTATGGCATAAGACATGTCCATGAAAATCAGCTTGGTTAGAGCCGCAATAGTACGTCCATAGGTCTCTTTATCGAGAACATCAACCAACACGCCTTTCATATAAATGAGCGCGTCGCAGTAGGCACCCAGATACCATTTGGGGTCTAGATTGATGCGATGGTGCGTGCTGCCGATACTCCATCTTTCGCGCACATATTCTTCGCCGTAGTTACCCTTGGTAAGACGGCTGAAATATTGATGTTGAGCTGCTTTCGCCCGCTCTAAAACTTGATGATTGGGAAAAAAAGCCGAAGTTTCGGGGTTGGATAAAAAGTGCGCATAAAGGTGATCCATCATCGGTGCCAGATGAGGCTCTAGAATCTTATCGACATTTCTTATCAGGGCTTCGTCTTCTGGGCTGAAGCGAAGAAAGTCTTTGCGCTTGACGACTTCTTCTTGGGCGGGCATCTCACAGCTCTGGCTCTCTGCCGAACCGGCTTCGCTTGTCTGCCTATTTAGATTTTGGTCAGTTTCTGAAAGCTTCTTGGCTGCATTTGTTTCCATCTCTGGGCTCTCTTTCTTCCTTTCCGCTTGCATAGTGTACTATGTTAGCGGTATTGCCAATGTTCAAGAAAAGCTCCAGTGGAGCAAAAGCGGAGTAAAGGCGTGAGCGAGCAGGAAAAGATCAAGGTGCTTCTGGCCGAAGACCATGCTCTGACAAGAATTGGTTTGAAAACAGTCTTGTCAAGAACTTCTGACATAGTCGTAATCGGTGAGGCTGAGAACGGGCAGGATGCCATCGACAAAGTGCAGTTACTCTCTCCCGACGTTGTCCTCATGGATGTTGGTATGCCTGTCATGGACGGCATTGAAGCGGCCGGCAAGTTGAAGGTCAGCCATCCCCACGTCAATATCATTATGCTTACATCTCATGACAATGACAGCGATATTTTCGCTTCTTTGTCTGCCGGTGCCGGCGGCTATTGCTTGAAAGATGTGCTGCCTGAGCGTCTTTATACAGCTATTCGTTCGGTCAATGCCGGCGACATTTGGCTCGATTCATCAATTGCCAGTCGGGTTGTGCGCCTCTATAGCGGCAGCGGTGCGGCGAGTAATGCCGGCAATATAGGCAATCTCGGTCATGCAGGCGGCTCCCCTAGCTCTGCCGGTAATTTTTCTGCCGGTAATTTTTCTGCCGGTAATTTTTCTGGTGGTACTGGTGGTGGTGCTGCCAGCACCGGTTCCACTTTCAGCAGTTCGGAAAGAACTGCTCCTGAAGCTGGACAGCCGTCAAGAGAAAGCACGCCGACATCTACTTTTGCTCATCATCAGGCTATGCCGGAACTGCCCGAGCCGCTCTCACCAAGAGAGTTAGAAGTTTTGAGCTTGCTTGTAGAAGGCTTGAGCAATCAACAGATTGCCGATCGTTTGATTATTTCCTTGGCAACAGCCAAGACCCATGTGCGCAATATCTTGAATAAGCTTGCCGTGGACGATCGCACCCAGGCGGCAGTGCAAGCCATGCGACGCGGTTTGGTTTAGGCTAGATTTAATTTCTGCATTCGCGGCAAAATTTAAAGTCGAAAATTTGAACTTTTTGGCTTCAAATTACGTCTTATATATTACGGACTGCCGGTCATTTTCGGGGTTGGGGGAGACTTCCTCGCCGGCGTCCCATTTTTTCTGGTTTCTGTTTTGGTTTCTAGCAAAATTAGATCAGATGCCAAATAAACCTGGACTTCTTGCCTAAACTAAGGGGGGCTATCGTTGCTGAATTCTTGAACGCAGTAGACCGTGCGAGGCATTATCACAGCCACTCCTACCCCCACCACTCTGTGTCTGGGATTGAGAATATTGGCGCGGTGATTGGTTGGGTCTTCGGGTGGTTCATTCATAAAATTGAACTGCACCTTCTCGACTATTTTAGGGAAGTCGTAGAAATCTTTTTGCCAGCCGATATTTTCCCATACACCGGCGGCGATACCAGCCTCTCTGACTCGATCCATCGGCATTCGTCCCTCCGGATCTCTGTGATCAAAAAAGCCACGTTTGGCCATATCTTCGGCATAAGCTCGAGCAAGTCGGCTTAAAGATGTGCTTTTAGCAACGGGTGGAAGCCCGCATGTGTTGCGGTCTCTATTGATTAGTTGCAGCATATGATCTTCAAGCGCATCGATATTTGGCTTTGGTCTGTCGGCAATATCGTCTCCTACTACTAATTCTTCTTCTTCTTGAGGCGGGGCTTCTCCCGACATTCGCACTTTAGGCTTAATGACTTGGGGGGTGTAACCTTGGAAGCTCACCAGGCAGTTAATAGTGCTGATTTTGCTGCCTCTTTGTCTGGCAATACTGGCCTTGAGATTGCCGGCGTTTCGCTTTTGCAAGATAAAGTCTGCCGCCGGACCGGAGTCGAGTCCTTTGCCATCGAGAGTCAAAAGTACATCGCGGGGGGAAAGTCCTAAATCGTTGGCGATGCCGCTGCCGGTCAGGCCGGTTACATAAAATCCCCTTACTCTCTTGCCCTGAATGAGCACGGCGGCCGGCACACCCCAAGCACCAAGCGCCTTTGAAACGGTCTGAGCGTTTGAGAGTCCATAGATAGGCTGAGGCGATTTGCCGGCCTTTGCCTCTTTCAGGCTGATGGCTACAAAACTGAAAACTAGCAAAGCTGTTAGCGCTGCGAAAGCTGCAGAATTTACTTTCTTTCGATTGACATTTTTTGAGGTCGCCATTGATGTTGCCTGCCGGATTTTTTTATCTAATTATCTGTTTTGATTCTCTTGGCTGATTGGATTTTCTTGAGCTTCTCTAATTTTACTCAATTTTTCTGAGAGAAGACTATTTCAGGCGCCTCAGCGCTCTTTCGGCGCCGTAGTGGGCTGCGACATAGGCATTTTCCAGACATTGCACGCCAAAGAGGCTGGAATGATTGAGGGTGTAGACGGGATTGTTCCTTCCCGCATTAAGAAGATTCTCCAGCTTTCTAAAATAGCCCGGTATCGGCGCCGCCATGGCATGCCCCCAACGGGTCGGCACCACTGCTTCTATAGTCGACATCTCAAGACCGGTTCTGGCGCTAAGTTCGTGGGCCACCTGTGTAAGCAATTCAACCCTATCGCTGCCGAAAAGCAGGCTTCGCCCTTGCGAGCCGGGTTGGAAGGGGCTATAGACTGTGAGAATAGAACCCATGGATGGCTTGTAGCTGCCTGTACTTTTTAAGACTAGTTCAGCTGGAATAAAGTCGTTGATTAAGGATGTTTCCGTCGCTTTGTCGCTCAAGTTGAAGTTCTCAAAATTGGCGAATCGCTTCGACTCGTCTTGATAGATAAAGTTTGAGACCAGATAAGAGCCATATCGAAAACTAAAGAGCGGTCCCTTTTCAGTATTTGATGCACCCTGCAGAATTCTGCCCGCTACTATCGGCGGTGCGGCTATAATTACATGCTTGCAGGAGATTTTTCTGATGCTGTCCTGCGCTTGAAAAATAACTTCGGCGCCGTCGCTTTTCATTTGTACCGACCAGACAAAGGCGTTTCTGATTATATGTTCTTCCAGACGCGCTGTCAGAGCCTTTGAAATGGCTCCATTGCCTCCTGGAAAGGCGTAAATCGTTTCAAATAGATCTTGTAATAAGTAAAGCCCTGCCAGTGCTGAAATCTCGGCGGCAGTTAGACAGATAGAGGAAAGAAGGAAACGATCAATGAATCTGAGAAAGGGCTCACCGAAGCCTGTCAGGACATCCGCCAGCTTAATGCTGTCTAGTTTGCTTTGACTAGGCTTGACGCCATCGATAACTGAGATTGCGCTTGTTTCACTATTGCCTTTGAGAAGCTTACCTAGCTCGTACAAGTCTTTTGCAAAGTGTCCGTCTTTTATAGCTTTGGTTTCAGCAAGGTTGATTTTCTCTCTATTATCAAAAATCAAGTCCATCGGTCTGAGTCCTGAGCAAACCGGATTCAAACCTAGTTCCTGCAAAAGTGGATTGACAAGTTCTAAGTCGCAAAAGTAAGCAGCGCCAAGTGAGTAGGGCAGTCCTTTTCTTTCTTCGAGGCTGCTTTGTCCGCCGGGATTGCCTGCTTCAAGTAAGACAGTCTTGTAGTTTCTTAGTTTGTAAGCTGTTATCAGTCCGGTGATGCCTCCGCCGACAATAACGAAGTCTGCCGAATCTGAAGTTTCGAGTTTGCCTAGATTACTTGGCTTGCATAAATCTGGCAGATGCCCGTCTCTTAAGGCATGTCCTCTATCTGGGTCATCACCTCTGTAGGGCTCTATTTTGAGCGCTTGCTCTAGGCGTGTATTCTCGGCTTGTGTATTTTCGGCTAGTGTTTTCTCTGTGATTGCTGTTTCTGAGAGAGTTTTCTCGCTGGCCGCCACCGGAGGCTCCCAACCGAACATACCAAAAGCCGATAGAGCCACGAGCTCTTTCAAGAAATGGCGTCTGTTTTTTATTTCCTGAATATTCATGGTTATCTTTACTCTTTCGGGCTCTATTGCATTGATTTGTGCGTTTTTGGTCTTTGGGCTGTATTTGCGTTCTTTAATTTGGCCTAGTCTTATCTGCGCGAACTTGTCTCTTGACTTGCTGTTGTTTCTTGAACCTTTAGATAAGGGGTAGATAAAGAGGGCTTGGCAACCTAAGTGGTTACAATTTGCTGATTAACAATTCTACCCAGGCATTCAGCTGTGAGGCTCTATGGACAATACCGTAAAAGGAACTTCGGCAAAAGGAAATTCGGCTGTGGAAACAAAACGTGAGAACCTACGTGAGAACCTTATTGATGCCATCAATCGCATCAAACAGGGCGGTGCACCAAAGTATCACCAAAAGTTGAAAGAAGAGAACAAACTTTTTGTGCGCGATCGTCTGAAACTTCTTCTCGACCCTGGTTTCGAAGTCGAAGATGCACGCTTTGCCAATTGCCGAGATAAAGAACTTCCAGCTGATGGAGTCGTCACCGGTGTCGGTCAAATAGAAGGCAAAACAGTTTGCTTCATGGCTAATGACTCTACTGTTAAAGCCGGCTCTTGGGGTTGGCGCACGGTCGAGAAGATCATTCGAATTCAAGAGACTGCCGCTAAGCTAAAAGTGCCAATGATTTATTTGGTTGACTCAGCTGGGGCTCGCATTACGGATCAGATCGAGATGTTCCCTGGTCGCCGTGGCGCTGGCCGCATTTTCCATAACCAGGTCCAGCTTTCCGGCTATATTCCCCAGATTTGCTTGCTTTTCGGACCTTCTGCTGCAGGTGGTGCCTACATTCCAGCCTTCTGCGATGTGATCATCATGAATGAAGGCAGGGCTTCCATGTATCTCGGTTCGCCTCGTATGGCAGAAATGGTCATCGGCGAGAAAGTAACGCTGGAAGAGATGGGCGGTGCCAAGATGCACTGCTCGGTGAGCGGCGTGGGCGATGTCTTGGTCAAATCAGAAGAGGAAGCCATCCAACTCTGCAAAGACTATCTGCGTTTCATGCCCAGCAACTGTGATCATAAAGTGCCGAATCTCTCTGCAATAGAGCCAAAAACACAAGAGAAGAATCTCGAGCAGGTAATCCCTGAAAAAGAGAGTGTCACCTTTGATATGTATCAAGTTATCGACCGCTTGATCGACGAAGGCTCTTGGTTTGAAATGAAGAAGCTTTTCGCCTCCGAGCTGATTACCGGTTTCGGCCGAATTGGCGGACGCGCTGTCGGCATAGTAGCCAATCAACCCCGGGTCAAAGGCGGTGTGCTCTTCGTTGATTCAGCCGATAAAGCCTCAAGATTTGTCTGGCTTTGTGATGCCTTCAATATTCCTCTTCTTTTCCTTGCCGATGTTCCTGGTTTCATGATTGGCACTAAAGTCGAGAGAGACGGCATAATCCGCGCCGGCGCCAAAATGGTCTCCGCTGTCTCTTCAGCAACCGTTCCAAAGATTTCCGTGGTTGTGCGCAAAGCCTACGGGGCTGGTCTTTATGCTATGTGCGGACCGGCCTTCGAACCTGACGCCTGCTTAGCTCTTCCAACTGCTTGGATAGCTGTGATGGGACCAGAGGCTGCAGTCAATGCTGTCTACTTCAACAAGATAATGGAACTACCCGAGTCTGAGCGTCCCGCTTTTGTTGAGCAGAAGCGCGCCGAGTACCGCGAGGACGTAGATCTCTACAAACTCGCTGCTGAATTGGTTGTCGATGATATCGTTCACCCACTTTCTCTGCGCAACGAACTGATTGCAAGATTCAATGCTTACGAGTCAAAAGAACAAGCTGGCTATAAGAAGAAGCGCAGCGTTTTGCCAGTTTAGCCGTCTTTGGCTAGCAAGCTGAGACAAGCTGTCGAAATTTGTCGATTGCACCTTGTTTTTCAAGCATAAGTTCGATTCGTTAATCAAGTTAAAGAGGAAGAGACTTCTATCAGTCTCTTCCTCTCTTCTTCTCTATTGACTAACCGATTATGCTGCTTTACAGCGTAATCGGTCTATTATCAGGGTCTACTGCCACAAGCACGAACTTTCCTCTGGCGCAAAGTTGTCTGTCTCCAGTTAGAAGATTCTCTCCAACCATATCAACTGATACAGTCACTGATGTCCTTCCCACCTTTTCAATTCTGCCCACAAGTTCGACTAAGTGTCCGGTCTTTACTGGTGTCTTGAAATCAACCTTCTCAGAAGATGCTGTAACCATAGCTTTTCTCGTGAATCTTGAGGCTGTAATAAAAGCACTCTTATCCATTAACTCAAGCGCATGACCACCAAAAAGAGTTCCATAGTGATTGGTTTGGTTAGGAAAAACCATCTCGCACATCCGAGTTTCCATTGTTGAATCTTCAGAAGACTCGAAAAGCAGGGCGTTATCTCTATTCTGAGTTGTAGTTTCTTTTGGTGTTAAACAAGTTTTTCGCGGCATAAATCCTCCTTGCCTCGAAGAGGTAATTGCAAATTCATTCAGGTGGGTAGCCTGGCTAGCTGAAAGCATTACAGTTGCGGGACAGCGGTGGAATTGCACCACACTTCCCCCACCAAACGGCAAACAGTTGTCTGCCATTCCGAAGTTTTTCTGAATGAGTTCATTTTGGTCAGCAGCAAAGTGTTTATGACATTGCCTCTGACCACGCTAAGTTTATCACTAAGCTGATTCATAGTTTTTTGGACTTGGCTTCTCGAACGCTTGACTGTAAATGGCTGCAATCGCCATCTAATTTTCCGGAGGCTATTTATTGATTCCTTGGGCGCCTCTTCCAGATCTGGACTTTCTGCGGAGATTAAATTTGGAGCTTATTTTGAACTTTTTGAACAGCTTTTACGTTGTTAGTTATAGAGGAACAAAAAAAAAAGATTTTCTCGAGAATTTCTTTTTTTTAGAGGAGATTATATGAACACAGAAGAAAAGCTAAACTCAGAAAAGCGTCGCTATCGTAAAAATCAGTTGTCCTATGTTGTCCGTTATATTGCAATGCTGCCACCGGGGCAGATTTTTACGACGCGAGAATTGCTGCAGTTTGTAGAGCGTCGAGCTCCGCTAGACTATTTTCTTTGCATGCAAGTCAAATCTGGGGTACTGGAGAGACTCGCGCGGGGGGTATTCAGAAGGTTTCGCAAGAGTAATCGAATTATTCCAGATGCCGAGATTTCGGGAATCAAGAGATTTGCATTTGCCGGAAGATGCTTGACGGCTGGGTCTCTTGCGAATTCAGACAAGAGCCAAGAAATTACTCTTTATACTCATAAGCAAGCGCAGAATCAGAAGAAAAACCACGAGAACAACACCAGCTTTGTCAGTCTTGCTGGAAATTCGAATTTCCTTAGTCAACAGTTCATTAACTTCGATTTTGATACTGGATATTCGATTCGTTTCTCTAGGATCAAGATGAAAGCCGTAGGTAATCGAAAGTCGCTTCTGGGAGAGACCAGAGCCGGTCGAATCTTTAGAGATATTTGGCTGAAAGGGGAGGACCGCTGCACTCAAGAAATAGTAAGCAAAGCTTATGCAAGTCTAAGTCGAAAAGATCGTCAAGTTGTCGCCTCTCTGCGGCAATTCTTGCCTCAGTGGATCAGTGATAAGTTGCCTCTTTCTCCGAGTGACGTTTTGCAGATCCTATTGTCACGACCAGCAAATCTCAAGAATGGACGGACCCAAGATTACAAAGTTCCTGGCAATCGATTCTATGCGCGATGACTCGCGCAAGTTCCGCTTTAGGGACCGAAGGGTGAACCAAAGAGAGAAGCGGCGCGCGGCGAGGAATTGTAGAGTTTCTCGAACTCAGACTTGTTTGCAAAGAATTGAGATTGGGGGAGAGCCTTTAGTTTGTCAGTACTTGTGGCAAGTTCTTTCATGTATTGAGAAAAGAGAATTGTAAGGGCATCTAGTTTCTTTTCAAAAACTGCCTCTATATAATAATCGTATCCCTTTTTGTTATTTGTCTCCACGAGTTTCAGAAACTGCTTAAGCTTGCCATGTTTGATAAGGAATAGGGCGACTTGTCTTTGTTCGTATTCATGCTCTGCGTTGGCGTGCTTCGCTTTTGTGACTATGTCTTTCAAGAGTAGTGCCACTCTCTCTTTCCCGCCCATATGTTTGGGTATCCAGACTTCAGGTAGTCCCAAGATTAAGAGGAGAGAGCTTACCTGCCCTGTGGTTTTGGGATAGCCCCAAAGCTGGTCGAAAATAGTTGGAACTCCTTCTTCCGCCCAGAAGTCCAGTTGCTTGTATTCCCCTAATACTGTATGCATTAATTCATGGAAAAGTATTTCGATTCCAACACCATCGAAAGTGACTACGGCATTCGTTCCTGCTAGATAGACTCCTTGTACCTTGCTATAAAAACCCATCTTTTGTTGGAGAAAGTTTCGGGATGTGGGTTTGTCATGGAATATAAATACTGATCTGGGGAAATTTCCCTTTACCTTTATCAGGTTTCGATCTGCGAAATTGATGAATGCTTCTGAGATTTCGGCATAGTAGTTAAGTCGGCTTTCTTCGATATCTCCATAAAGAATGAAATGGGGGGTCAAGACAGCTGAGGGCATCTGTCCTGCTACTAAATCTGGAATCGTTACTTTTCGGTCTGGGAGTGGTCCAAGTCCGCGACCGTTCAGTGAGAGTTTGAGAGAGGCTGCACCGTCGGTAGCACTTCTTGCAATATCTCCTTGCTTTAGAGCAATTTGAGCACTAAGAGCCAGTGCTTCAAAAAAGATTTTGTTTCCAGCTAAGCTGATGCATTCGTTTATTGTCTTACGAGCTTCTGCTAGGTCGTCTAAATTGAACAAAGCTTGAGCCAGGTAATAGCTGGCTATAGAACTGCGATTGTTGAGTGCAAGGGCTTTTTGGGCATCTTCTTTTGCTTCTTGCGATTTGCCTAGTTGCAGATAAATCTTGGCTCTCGCAAGTAGACATTCGAAAGAGTTCGAGTTCTTTGAAAGTGCCTTGTTTAGCAACTCTAATGCCTTGCTATTCTCATTTGATAAAGCCAAAGATTGCGCGTACAAGTAAAGAAGTTCGGGGCTTGAGCTAGCATTTTCGGGAGTGTCACTCTGAAGAGTCTTTTCGGTAGCAGACTCCGCGCTCTTATCCACGCTTAAATCTGCTTTCTCAGCGCTTATAAGCTGGCTGAGAAAAGTTTTTGCTGCGTCAGTCATTCCTAGTTCGAGAAAACCACGAGCAGTCAATGCGGCGATTTCTGAATCGGCTTTGTCTTTGGCAATTATCTCGGCTAAATTTTTAAATGTAGCTGAAGCCGCCACCATATCGGACTTACGGCACTGCGCAATTGCGATTCGGAGCCAGGCTTCGCTAGCGCCCTTGTGGAGGCTAACTGCTGCATTGAAATCTTTTAGAGCTTTTCGGTAAGCCGAGCAGGCGAAGTAAACCTGTCCTCGCGCCAACAAGAGAGCTACTTCTCTCTCAATATTTCTAGATGGCTCAGTATTTCTGGCAGACTCAGTACTTTTAGTTGGATTTGTACTTTTAGCTAGCTCACTGTTTCTATTAAGCTCAGTATTTTTAGCTAGCTCTTTATTGAAGAATTGAATCCCTTCCCAGTACTTTCGGCTTTTGATGAAGCCGGCAGTGATTTCTTTCAATTCTTCCTTACTGTAGGATGAGACCTTCGCCGATTCTGTCTTTGAATCTGGCTTTGAATCTGGCTTTGAATCTGGCTTTGATTCTGTCTTTGAATCTGTCTTTGATTCTGTCTTTGAATCTGTTTTTGAATCTGGCTGCGCTTCTGTCATCGCCTCTTCTGCATAGACTAGCGGCGCTGCACAGAAAATGCAGGTTATATAGAACATGCAGATCACACAGAACATGCAGATCATACAGAACATACAGACCATGCAGGACACGCATAACGAATAGACCCGGTAGACCAGAGATACTAGACAGTTTACGCCGGGTGGGCCGACCTTGAAACTCGATGAGAGAATCACTGATTTGCTTCCGCGTCTTTTAGTCTTTCGAACTGCGCTTGTACAAGTCTGGCATAGGTGGCTTCCTTGGCAAGCAATTCTCTATGGGTGCCTTTTTCGACAATGCGGCCTTGATCTAGAACAACGATTTGGTCGGCGTGTTGGACCGTTGTTAGGCGGTGAGCGATCACGATTGTCGTGCGCCCTTCCATAAGTTTATTGAGCGCTTGTTGCACCATTGCTTCCGATTCGTTATCTAAGGCACTAGTTGCTTCGTCCAAAATTAGTATCGGTGCGTTTTTCAAAAAGGCTCTTGCTATGGCGATACGTTGTTGCTGACCACCCGATAGTCTCAGACCGCGTTCGCCTATGACTGTGTTATAGCCTTGGGGCATCGCCTCGATAAAGTCATGGCAATAGGCCGCCTTGGCTGCTTCAATCAGCTGTTCATGACTGGCTTCGATATTGCCGAACCGTATGTTCTCTTCAATTGAAGTGTTGAAGAGAAAGTTGTCCTGCGTCACTATGGCTATTTCTTGACGCAAGCTCTTGAGCGAGATCTGAGGCAGCGGTATATCGTCAATAAAGATAGTGCCGCCAGTCACGTCGAAAAAGCGAGGCACTAAATTGGCGAAGGTTGATTTGCCAGAGCCTGAAAGTCCGACAAGGGCGATCATCTTTGCCGGCGGTAATTCGATTGAAATATCATCAAGGATGACGGCGTCGTGGTTTGGATACTTGAAGAAAACATGGTCGAACTTAACAGTATGGGGACCGCTCTTGAGATCAATAGGGTTAGCGCAGTCGGTCAAGTCCGACTCGTGGTCCAGCACTTCGAATATGCGGGATGCGGCGGCTAGCGCGGGTTGCAGAATACCGTTTACTCGCCCGATATTCTTGATGGGTGAATAAAGCAAAATCAAAGCGATGACAAAGGAAGTGAGGGCTCCCAAGTCCATCTGCTTGTTCATCACCATGGCGCCTGCCACCCAGATTACGCAGGCGATGCCGACTGCTCCAATCATCGCCAAAATTGGTGACATGATTGCTTCGGCTCTTACTGCCTTGAGTGTGTTTTTGAAGAAGGCACCATTGGTGGTTTCGAAGCGATTGATTTGAAAGTTTTCGAGATTATATGACTGAACTATTTTTGCCCCTTGGATAGATTCAGATAATACTGAGACCAGGTCGCCGATATTCTCTTGACCGCCTCGAGAAGATTTTCTGATTTTCTTGCCAAGTATGGCCACTGGAATGACGATCAAAGAGAGAATCGGCAAAGCGATCATGGCTAGTCCAAATGATTTGAGCAAAATGACAGCAGTGAGCGAAATAAGAGTAATGGCTCGGCTGACCAGCGATTGGAAAGTTTGTGAGATGGCTGCTTCGACTATGGCGACATCGTTTATGAGGCGACCGATCAAGACACCTGAGGATTGTCCGTGGAAATAGAGCAAGGGCTGTTTCTGCAGATGTCTGAAAAGTTCGTTGCGTAGGTCTCTGATGCCGGCGGCGCCGACATAGCGAATACAATAAGCTTCGAAATAGCGAGCGATACCTTGCGTTGAAGCCACTGCTAAGACACCGAGCGGCACGAAGGCTAGCAAATGTGTCTGGTGATCATCAAAGACTCGCTTCAGTCCTTCACCGGCAAGCCAGGCTATGACGCTGTCCATGCCCCCTGAAGGAATAGCGGCTAAAGTGCCGAAGGCGAACATGGTGCCGTAGGGTTTGAGATACTTAAGCAGTCTCATATAAAGATGGAACTGCGAGTCCGAAACCTTCTCAGGCGCTGTTTTCTTTTGCTCTTGTTTATAGTTTGGTGATTGCCCTTGCGCTGGCGTCTGATTCTTTGTGTGTTCCTGCACTTGTGCTGGCACTTCTTTCTCCTCTACAGATTGCGCCTGTGCTTGCTTTTGCTCTTTCGTTTCAGTTTCCCGGCTCATCAAGCACTCGCTCCATTGGTCAATAACACTTTTTTCCTGGTCAGGGCCAAAAGCTCTGCGGCCCCGGTTTCGACAAAGTCGCCTTGACCTAGTTCAGAACGCAGCGTCAGCAGTTCCTTTTCGATTTCAGCCTTGAGACCTGGTACTAAAAAGAGGTCCATACTATATTTGACTAGTTGGTCCGGTCTGAAGTCCATTTGCAAGAGCTCGGGCACTAATAGTTTGCCGGCAAGCAAATTGGGCCAGCCCACATGCTTAACGCATTTAAACAGTAAGACCAGCAAGTACGAAAAGAAATTACCCTTATAGAAGATAATCATCGGTCGTCCATAAAGAGTGATTTCTAAGGTTGTGGTGCCTGATTTCGCCCAAATGAGATCGACGTTTTTGTAGAGCGGATAATTAGGGCTGAGGCTGACAGTCTTTACCAAAGGGATTGTGCCGTTAGTGAGACTGCTCAATTGACTTTGCTGCAAATATGAGTCGATAAGGGGCGCGACTTTTTCGGTTGAGCGAGAAAAAACGAACTGCAAATGCGGCATCTTTTTGTGCAATTCTTTTACCGCTTCAATTAGAATCGGCATATGGGCTTTGATCTCTTGCTTGCGACTGCCCGGCAAAATGGCTATAACAGGAGCTTTGGCGTCTAGTCCCAACTCGGCAAGAAATTCCTCTCGGTTGGGTAGTGTACTGGGCTCCGGCAGATCTTTGAGCAGAGGATGACCGACAAAACGCGCATCAATCTTTTTGTCTTTGTAGAGCGGCTCTTCGAAGGGAAAGATTGTCAGCATTTTTGTGATTGCTTTGCCGAGTACGTCTATGCGCCACGGGCGCGAACCCCAGACTTGGGGCGAGATAAAGTAATACATGGGCAGATCAGGATAGGCTTTGCGGGCAGCGGTGGCGAATTGAATATTGAAGCCGCCCATATCGACTAAAAGTAATGCTGCTGGTTTTCTTTCTTTGATTTCCTTGAGAAGGGTCTGGCGCATCTTGTAAAAGAAAAATAGCGATTTGATTACTTCAAAAATGCCCAGGACGGCAAAATCATTGCAATTGAAGAGAAGTTCAACCCCGGCTTTCTGCATTTCAGTGCCGCCGACGCCGAAAATATGCAAATGCGGTTCAATTTCTTTCAGGCGTTTCAAGACTTTGGAGGCATGTTTGTCTGCCGAAGGATCGCCGACGATGACCATGAGAGACTCGCTACTCTTTTGGGCCGTTAGCTTCTCTTCTACAGGATGGTGGCTAAGAGGCTTATCTGCTTCTTCTTTCGTCAAAGCTGACCTCCGACAGTTCATTGACTTGCAATCGCTCGAGACTAATTTCTTTAGAGCTTGTATCTTTTAGAGCTTTGTATCCGATATGGCTTCGCGTCTTCTCTTGCTTCGTATTTTCTCTTGCTTCGTGACTTTTTTAGCTTAGTGTCTTTTATAGCTTTGTATCTTATCTTTGTAGCTTTGAATCTTTGTAGCTTTGTTTCTAGCGCTTGGTCCCGATATGGAGTGCCACCGTACCCAGTGCCAAGGGTATATGTCTGACATTAGTCAAACCCGCTTCTTCAAACATCGCCGAGATGCGTTCCGGTCTCGGGTAGGTGTGCAAAGATTCGGGCAGATAGGTGTAGGCTTTTCGATCATTCTGCAGGATACCGCCGATGACCGGTACTACTCTGCCAAAGTAGGTGGAAAAAATAGGGGCGAAAACCGGCACTTCGCAATGACCAAGATCTAGATTGGCCACTTTGCCGCCTGACTTTACCACTCTCGCCATTTCGTTCAGACCTTTTTGCAGATCTGTCAGATTGCGTAAGCCAAAACTGATGATGGCACCGTTGAAAGTCTCTTTTTCAAAAGGCAGATTCTGCGCATCGCCTCTTACGAAATCGATTCTAGTTTTTTCGTTTATTTTGTGAGCTTTTCTGCGGTTGCGCTCACCGGCGATATCCAGCATATTCTGTGAGAAGTCCAGACCGGTGACAAGGCTGCCGGGAGCCGCCATGCGGGCGATCAAGAGCGAGAGGTCGCCTGTGCCGCAGCAGACATCCAAGAAGCGACCCGGTGCGCCGATATCTACTAATTCGCTGACAGCGCGCATTTTCCAGGCTCTGTGCATGGCCAGGCTGATGACGTCGTTGCTTAGGTCATAACCCTTGGCGATGCGCTCGAACTGGTCGTGCACATAGGCAGATTTTTCTTCTAGGGTGGGTAATTGAAATGACATATTTGCTTGCGGTGGTGCGTGTTGACGATAACTGATAACTTTAGTTGCTTAGACTCATGGGCTGAACTAGTTATGGGCTGAACAAGATATTGGTTGAAAAAGATATTGGTTTAATCGGGCTCGCAAAATCAGACCGAGAATTGGAAGGCTGACTATTTGATGAAACCAAACCCGACTACCAGGCAGTCGAGCATGAACAAGCCGAAAACTATCCAGGTGAGGCGGTCAAGCCCTGCTTCGGCGCCCCTCTTTCCTGAAAATACAGTGGCGGCAGAGCCTATCCCAGCCATGCCATCGCCTTTGGGCGAATGCAATAAAATTAGACCGATTAAAGAAACTGCCAGTATGGCTCCTATCACCAATAGAGCAATGTAGGCTGCGCTCATAACTTCTTCACTTCCCGATTTTTAGTCCTCTTTTTGACGGAGGACGTGATTTATATCACCAAAAATTATATCCTATTATGCAGCCAGACCCCGCCAAACATTAAGCGCAGTGCAGCATTTAAAATGCCGGCTATTTGGGAGTCAGTCTTGAATTTTCTCGAGATATTGACAGGGGCAGAGCAGGCGAAACATATCAGGGGACACATTACAGACAAGTAAATTAGGCATCCAGAAAGGCATCCATATCGGTTTAGTGCATTGGCAGCAAGCAGAAATGCTGGGGGAAGAGGCTAGAAGTGGCAAGCGGTAAACGGGAAAATCATCATCGTGTACTCATTTTGGGAGGCGGAACAGCCGGCATTTCAGTTGCTGCCAGGCTGATGCGCAAAGTTGGCGACGTTGATATTGCCATAGTCGAACCAAGTGAAAAGCACTATTACCAACCTCTCTGGACCTTGGTCGGCGGCGGTGCGGCCAAGAAAGAAGATTCAGTGAAAGATGAATCTTCGCTAATACCAACCGGGGTCAAATGGATCAAAGAAAGCGCGGTTGATGTCAAGGCCGAGAACAATCAAGTCAGGCTCGAGTCTGGACGAATTCTCTCTTATGATTTTTTGGTAATCGCCTGCGGTATTCAAATAGACTGGGACAAGATTCCGGGTCTTCCTGAAACACTGGGAAAGAACGGAGTATGCAGCAACTACAGTTATGACTTGGTCGATAAGACCTGGCAGTTTATCTCGCACTTTCAAGGTGGTAATGCTGTATTTACTCAGCCGAGTACCCCGGTTAAGTGCGGTGGGGCGCCACAGAAAATCGCTTATCTTGCCGAAGAAGCCTTTCAGGCAAGTGGCGTCAGAGAGAGAACGAATGTTTTCTTTTGCTCGGCCAATCCTTCCATTTTCTCTGTCAGAAAGTATGCCAACACGTTAGAGAAGGTGCTGAAGCGCAAAAGAATCGATGCCCGCTTCCGCACAGACTTAGTGGCGATTGCCGGACCTGAGCACAAAGCTACTTTCAAAAATATTGATGACGGCAGTACCTTCGAGTTGGAGTTCGACTTGATTCATGTCACTCCTCCTATGAGTGCGCCTGATTTCTTGAAGAAGTCGAGTGTAGCCGACGCCGCTGGTTGGGTTGATGTTGATAAAGGAACTCTGCAACATAAAAAGTTTGAGAATGTTTTTGCCTTGGGTGATTGTTCTAGTCTGCCCACTTCCAAAACCGGTGCCGCTATTCGCAAACAGTCACCAGTGGTAGTGTCTAATTTGGCAGAGGTTATGCAGGGCAGACCGGCTCGAGCACAGTATGACGGCTACACCAGCTGTCCACTGGTGACTGGCTATAACAGTCTTGTCTTGGCTGAGTTCGATTATGAGCTTCAGCCTCAGGAAACTTTTCCTTTCGATCAATCGGAAGAGCGGTATTCTATGTATGTCTTCAAAAGAGATATCTTGCCCCAAGTCTATTGGTATGGCATGATGAAAGGTTTGGTTTAAGAAAATGCTTGTAGGCGTCAGGCCTCAAGATCGATCGTTGAAAGTCGACTTCTCGCAAGTGCCTTTAGAGCGCTACGTGCGCCTTCTAGCCGCTTCAACTTTTCTCAATCGTTTTCTTGGCAAGGGAAACGGTGCTGGTCAACCAGAAGCTAGTTCTCTTTCCTCCCGGCAAGAACCACCGACCTTACTCAAAGTCGGTACCACAAGTGGTGCATTGCAAGCCTTCATTCCCGATTGGCAGCTCTTTCTTCTTTCCGATTCATCTGAAAGTGAGAACGATAATCGTCAGCCTCAGGGACTTTCTTCTCAGAAAGAGTCTCAAGAGCAGACTCAAGCACCGACTCAAGTGCAGTCTCTTGCGTCGACTCTAGCGGCTTCGCCACTGCCAAGTCATAGTCAAAATCAAAGTATGGTTGGTGCAATAGCCGGTTCTGAAAGACCCGATGCCTGTCCCCCCGGTAAACCTGCTCCCATTAGTTTGCCTTCCCGATCTTTTGATGCAGTCACCGCCATCGGTGTGCTAGAAGCCTTGAATCAACAAGAAAGAGAGCTTTTGCTTGGAGAGTTGGCTCGCATTCCGCAATCTTTGTGCATAGTTGATCTGCCCGCAAGCGGTTATAGAAAGCACTGGTCCGGACTTGTTGAACTTACTTTGAAAAGTGAGATGCAGAGAAGCTTGCAGTTTGGCTTGCCTGATACTAAACAGATATCTCAGTATTTTGAAGAGGCCGGCTTTGAAGTTGAGGTTTGGACTCATACCAAACTTTCGCAGTGGTTGCCCTACATCACTCTTTTTGCTTTGAATCCGCTAGCGGCAGGGCTGCTTGATGAAGAGCTAAAGCGCTTAGCTGATGCAGAGCTTGCCGACACAATCCAGCAGTCCTCTGATAATGATGCAACAGCCTTTGATCTTATTGTGGCTAAGCGCAAAGTTAAATAGCAGACGAAGCATCTCAATCAAGCATCAGCGCCTAAATTGAGCATCTAAATTAGGCGTCTAGAGCAAGCTTATCAATCAAGTATCTAGATCCAGCTAAAGTCTCGTGCTGCAATTGCTTGATTAAGCTATTGGCGGCGGTTCTTTTCTGTCTAGAAACTTTTGCAGAATTATGGCAGCGGCTTGCTGGTCGACCAGTGCTTTGTTATGCCCGGTCTTCACGCCTTGAATGGTCAAGGTTCTGATGGCTGAAATAGTGGTGAGCCGCTCATCTTCATAGACTATCGGTATATTGATTTCGCGAGCCAGCTTACGGGCGAAAGACTTGACCTTCTCTGACTGTTCGCCCATCGAACCATCCATATTTTGAGGTAGACCAACCACAATCTGCACTGCGCCGTGCCTAAGTGCAATATCACGCACTGCTTGCACATCGGCTCTGACATTGGTCCTTTCGATAGTTTCTAGTCCGGCTGCGGTTATGCGCAAAGGATCTGAGATGGCCACCCCTATGCGGCGGTCACCTATGTCAAGACCAATAATTCGTGGTTTAGCGTTACTCACAAACAAATATTACTACTAGAATTAGTTTTCGCGAAAGCTACTCATATGTATATGGAGTTGTAATGAGACTATATCTGGTGCGCCATGGCATAGCAGTGGAAGGTTTGAGAGGCGGCATTACCAAAGATAGCGAAAGACCACTGACCGATGAAGGCCGAGATGAGATGAAGCAAGTGGCTAAAGCTCTTAAGAAGATAGGAGTAAAGCCAGATCTGATCCTTTCCAGTCCACTTGTGCGCGCCAGGCAGACTGCCGAGTATATTTCTGAGGCTCTAGATCAAGAAATCAAGATTACCGATGCCTTAGCTCCAGCAGTGAACTTTACTCAGCTTTTTCGAGTGATTGGTCGGCACGAGACTGCCAAAGAAGTATTTTTGGTCGGGCATGAGCCTGATATGGGTATGCTGGTTGGGAATTTGCTTTATGCTGGTCCTGGTTTCGAGATGCCTTTCAAGAAGGCAGGAGTTTGCCGTATCGATGTCACAGGCATGCCTCCCGATGGTCCAGGAGTCTTGAAGTGGTATCTCACTCCCAAGATAGTCAAGGGCTTGCTAGATTGAACCGTTTGTAAGATTGAACCGTTTTCTAGATTGAACTTTTCGCTGTTGCCAAAAAAAAGTAAACCGATATCGGTTTACTTTTTCCCAATTCAAATTTTGAATTTTGCTTTCGTGATTAAGCCAGGGCAGCGGCCAGCGGTGCCGGCGGTTGGCAGTTCACTCTTTCTGCTTCAGAAAGGGCTTCAGCTTCTATAGCCCAGACATATAGACAGGTGAAGAAAGCCGACCTTATATAGATGGACATTGCCGTGGTCAAGACCACTGCCATCGCCCACAAACCTCCGCCAATCATGACGATTGGAGCATTAGCCGGGATTTTGTAGACGTAGAGTGCCCCATAACCGGCAACTCCTACCAGGCATACAGCCAGCATGACCAGTCGGTTGATTGTGTCTATACCGATCTCACCTACACCGATAGCAATCAGATTGCCCTGCCCAATTCGGTCCGCACGCTTTAGGGCACCCCAAAAAGATGTGCCTTCAATAACAATGGCTGGCAAGATGAGGTGCCCGGCCATGGTCCAGAATACTTCTACGATACTGGCGATAAAGTTGATACCCATGCCGAAGATGCCGCTGCTGCGTTTGTCACGCATGAAACGTGCCACTTTCTTGGCGATGAGGGTGACGATGCCAAGGGTAATGATAGCCGGCAAGGAGCTGAAAACAGCAGCGCAGGCTGTGGAAAATCTTCCTGAACCTGAGCCTTCTGTTAAGTGGCTATAGACGAGTGCGGTGGTGACGCCTTCCAAGAAACGGTTGGTGAGCCACCAGACTGAAAGAATGGCCACCACTGCCAGGACAGCATCGGGGCTGGCAGCTTCCGATAGTCCCTGCAGTCCGCCTTGGTCCCATGGACCATTGAGGGCTGTCTTGGCCATCAACTGCTGGATATCGGCGGGATTTCCGTGCTGCAGGGCGTTTTTGCCCATATTGATTCCAGCAGAGACTGCTTTGGCAGAGGCGCTATGCTCCACTGCCACTCGCGATTTGGCTTCTAGGAAAAGAAGGATGGCGAAAAAGAAGTTGCTAAAGACTGTCATCAAACCGGGGATAAGCAAGCGCTTGTCCTGGAACCCCATCTTAATTGAAGCCAGGATTAGCTTTAGACCCCTTCCAAAAGATTCAAACATGGATGTATGACCTCAGGCGGCACATCTGCTAGTAAGTTATTTAAAAGGGTTTCGGACGTTCAGACCATTTTCAGACCCTGCGATCCTGAAACCTCGGCATTATTGTAATTAGTTGCCAAGCGAATGTAAAGATCTTTTTTGCAAAATAAGGATATTTGTCAAAGATATTTGCCAAAGAACTGTGTATGGCTCATTGGATTTCCAGGTCTTCTCTGGGATAAAGACCGTCCAAAACTTCCTTGTACTTCTCGGTAACCAGCTTTCTTTTCACCTTGAAAGTGGGTGTCAGTTCATTCTCTTCAATTGAAAAGTCTTTCTTCAGTAAACTGAAGCGCTTAATCTTCTCAAAATTGGCTAAGCCTTCGTTCTTTCGATCTACCGACTGCTGCACTGCCGAAATGACCAAAGGGTGCTCGGTCAGTTCTTCTAGGTCGGTATAACTTATCTTGTTCTTGTCAGCGAAGACTTTGAGGTTATCCATATTCAAGGTGAACAAACAAGTTATAAACTTGCGCCGATCGCCGTAAACCAGGCAGTGGCTTATGAGAGGGTCTCCCTTGAAGAGATTCTCGATGTATTGAGGGGCCACATGTTTGCCACCGGCTGTGATGATAATGTCTTTCTTTCGGTCTCTGATGCTGATGAAGCCGTCTTTATCAATTTCGGCTATATCACCTGTTTTGAACCAGCCGTTTTCAAAAGCGTCGGCTGTTGCTTCGTCATTTTTGTAATAGCCGCTAAAGACCGTGTCGCCTTTCACCAGCAGTTCGCCATCGCCGGCAATTCGCACTTCCACTCCCACGAGCGGCTTGCCGACCGTACCCGGGCGGTTCGAGAGCGGTGTATTGCAAGCAACGGGGGCGCAGGTTTCGGTTAGTCCATAACCTTCTACAATGGTCAGCCCGATGGTGTCAAAAAATCTCTGTACCTCGCCCGGTAAGGGTGCTGCGCCCGATACCAACATGCGCAGCCGACCACCAAAACGGCGCCTTATTTTGGAAAAGACAAGTCTATCGGCGGCTCTAAGCTCAGCTGCTTTCAATTGTTTCAAAAGTGAATTGGTGGTGTGCTCTCGGCGTTCAACACTGCCGTTTCCTTCGCTGCCTGCTACTTTTGTCTGGATTTCCTTGCCCAAAGAAAAGGCCCAGTTGATAAGAATTTGCTGCGGTCTAGGCAACTTCTTTGATTCAAATTGAATGCGCTGATAGGCTTTTTCGTAAAAGCGCGGCACGCCATTGATGATCGTTGGATGAGTCTCAACCATGTTGCGCGGCACTGTTTCAATTGCTTCGGCATAGGCCATGGTCACGCCAAAAAAGATGCTGACAAACTGACCACCGACTCTTTCATAGACGTGTGAAAGAGGGAGGAAAGATAGGACTAGGTCTTGTTCTTTGAAGTCCAGCCGCTCGCCCACGGCTTTGCAGACTGCAATTATATTGCGATGATGAATCATCACCCCTTTCGGGATGCCGGTGGTTCCAGATGTATAAACAATCGATGCCAGGTCGTCGGGACTGACTTCTTCTCTTTGCTTCGCCAGTTCTTCTCGAGCAGTTAAGAGATGAATTTCGCCGTCTTTGAGCAGATCTTCCCAGGTCATGATTTTGAGCGTGGCTGTGGAGGGCGGTGCTTGACCATTCATCAGCACTGCGAATTTGAGCTTTTCGGCTGGCTTGCCATCAAGCACTTTCTTCAGTTGCACCAAGTCTTCGACAAAGATGGCTTGGGCATCGCTATGCTTAATTAGAAATTCTACTTCAGGCACAGCCAGAGTGGGATAGATTGGCACCGTCACCGCGCCAAGAGACAGTATTGCCATGTCTGCCCAAGTCCAGCGGGGACTAGGATGAGACAGAATGGCTGCATGAGCACCTCTTGTAATACCATTGCGGGCTAGACCGGCCATGGCTAGTTCGGTGGTGAGACCGTGCTCTCGCCAGATGACTGGGGTGTATTCGCCCTTGATTTTGTGCATAATCGCCGGTCGCTCGGCTTTATCGCGCACTTGCGACCAGAAAGCTTCCACTATAGTTTTTGCACTAACGACCATGCTGGAATTTCACCGGTGCCTTGTAATTTTGCTAGTTGCCGACTTTTGAAAGACTCTCTTTCACCCAGTCAAGGTAGGCTTTTGAGCCTCTCTCCACCGAAACCGCAAGAATTTCTGGTACTTCATAGCTATGAAGCTCCTTAATTTTAGCCTCAAGTTGAGCGTAAATCTCGCTTCTCGTTTTCATGACAAGCAAGCTTTCCTGATCTACGGCTGTCTCTCCCTTCCAGCTATAGATCGAAAGCACCGAAGGCAGGACATTGGCGCATGCAATTAGTTTGGCTTCCAACAACTTGGTTGCCAATGTCTGCGCTTCCGCGCTTGGCGCCGTCACTAGGACGACAAGTGTTTCTGTCTCCCAGCTTTGGTCTTTGTTCAAATTCACCTTGTTTTTAGCCCGTTTCAGTAAAGCCGCGAGTTGAGATAGCTGGAACTCTCTAGGACGAACTGAGCAAGGAGGTCGGTGGCCCGGCTGAAGAGCATCGACTGCAGTCTAGGCATTCTGTAGCGCTTGGAGAGCTTCACTGTGACAAGCGGCACTGCCAACTCTTCTGCGATAAAGCGACTGAGCGGCCCGGTCTCCCTATCCAATTCTTCCTGGCCCTTTGCCAGTTTTACCGGCGCAATTTCTTCCAAAGCTCCCAATTTTAATCTCAGCCGCTGTTCGAAGTCATAATCGCGGGTCGGTCCGCAATGGTCAATTTGCAACCCAGGTGTTTGTTGTCCCGATCCCAAGATCATCAGAATCAATCCG
The DNA here is from genome assembly GCA_017303615.1 of Obscuribacter phosphatis (SeqCode). GTDB lineage: Bacteria > Cyanobacteriota > Vampirovibrionia > Obscuribacterales > Obscuribacteraceae > Obscuribacter > Obscuribacter phosphatis_A. The sequence goes on along the minus strand of JAFLCK010000011.1, from coordinate 38,966 downwards.
ATATTGCCTGCCTTGACCAAGTCCTTGATGGCGGTCTTGAAAGGGGTGTCGGCATAAACACAAGGATCAGCCACTAAGCAATAATTTGAAGTGAGAGCATGGCAGGCAGTTCGTCTATTCAGGAGCACTGCCATAGAACCTGTAAATGACTCCTGCTCTTGGAATTCACCTTCTCTAAAGTAAGCTGTGGCATGAGGGGCAATGACAAGAATCGGCAGGTCGCCGCCGAAAAATTTATAGTCTGGCTCGCCATATGGGGGCATTTGCTCGTAGCGTTCACTGAGTTGGTTTTCGTAGTGAATTGCCCAGTCTACGGGGGCAGAGCGAGGTTGATTGCCAATGATATGGCGAAGGGCCAAGTCGATATCGTTGAATCTGGCCTGCGAATGAGTCGCCACCCAGGGATTCAAAGGCGAAGAGCCAAAGACAGTAACGTGTTTGCCGCTGCGGTAGGCATAGAAAATCTCCATTGCCGTGCCGTAACTTGGGCGTTCTAGATTAGCCAGAACGGCGTCGCTCTGGTCTATCAAACCAAGCGCCCTTCTTACCCTTTGATCTGAACTGCCGGCTAGATCTATAGCCTCATCAAAGTTGAATTCAGTTTCGGTCCAGGGTATTTCTAGCGGATTGGTTACTTTGAGACCGTGGTTCATCAGCCGGGTAATGGCTAAAGTGCGCCAATCTGTCTTGTGAGCCTGGCTGAGCTCGCCCGGATCAATCGAAGAACCTGTCAGATAGATCGAGGACAACATCGCTAATTCCTGAAAAAAGAAGAGACAAGCAGATAAGAAAAACGACGATATTCCTCTATATACCACAGCCTTCGGCTTTTGCACCAATCCCTAAAGTATATTGCCGGTATGTAAAAGAGAGCTTGAACACTGGTTTGTTAGATTTGGACTATATGCAAAAGGCTTCTTACTCTGGCTATAATTCCTGAAATCACAACAATCAAGCCCAAAAGTGATTGGGAAGAGAAAATGAAAAACAAAGCCTCTAAAGCCTCTAAAACTTCTAAATGTTCCTCTATCTTGGTTTCGCTCTTCCTCGCCTCGATTTTGAGCGGGGCTCTATGCGGTTGCATGGGGCAGAGAGGCGGTTCTATCGATGCTTCTTCTGCGGGCGGCCCGGCATCTCAGGCGGTCGCATACGATAACGGCAACGGGCAGGGTCCAGGTCTAGGTCAGGGACTAGGTCAAGCATTAGGTCAAGTTGGCGGGGTGCAGTCTCAGACCTCACCTGAAGTCGGTGCGAGCCTCGCCCAACCGGCATTGGATGATGCTGCTGTCGTGGCGCTGCAGTCTGAGCAGGCGCGAAAGGTTGTCACCACCTGCACCGCACGCATCAAGAAACTTCTACCCGATGATAGAAAGGGAAGTAAGCATCAGAGATTCTTGCTGGAGCTTAGCAACGGTACGACTGTTTTGGTCGCTCACAATATAGATATGGCGCCTTATGTGCCTGCTCAAGCCGGTGACATAGTGACAGTGCACGGCGAGTTTATTTGGAATCAAAGAGGTGGTGTCTTGCACTGGACTCATCACAGTGACACCCCTAGGCATGAAAGTGGTTATATAGATTTCGCGGGTAACCGTTATCAATAGGATTTTCCAAAAAAAAAGAAATTCTCGAGAATTTCTTTTTTTTGAAAAAAGCCCACAGGTTCAACGTTCTAGAAAGAACTATTGAACGCGCTCCCCTCTTGACATTAGAATGTGCTCACATGAATGTTAATACATTTAGTAAAGCCTTTCCTTTCGGCAAAAGCACACTTATACTCGTGTCCTAGGGTGCAGGTAGAGGCACCTGGAACGAGGTTATTCGATGTATATAGCTAAAGCTCCGAGCCGCAAGATTCAAGCACTATTCGGTGCGTTTTTCTTTTCAATGTCGTTCGGGCTTAGCCTGGCTCCTGCCCAAGCAGATGAGCTTAATGGTGCTGCAATTTTGAATGCAGCTCCGGTCGCTGCTCCTGGTAACTCTGATTTAGCTGTTGAAGAAGCAGTTAAGTACATCAAGAGCCACAAAGACTCCCTCCGTGAGAATCAAGTTCAACTTCCCGCCAACAAGACAAAGATCAAGCGTGTCAATGAAAAGCATGTCTACATTCTTGGTGGTGCTGAAGTTTTCCCCATGTAGCTTGCCGATTTAAGTGTTTCCCCAGCCGCTTAGCTACGATTACGGAATTTGCGCAGAGAAGCTGCTCGGCTACACACTAAGTTCTCATCTGGATTTGACATCTTCGCTGAATCCTACCCACCCTTGTGTGGTTAGTGTTCTAGAGGAAGCCAATCTTACTTATAGTGAGTTTGTTGCTTATACACGCAAATTAGGCAGGGCGCTGCTTGCAAGAGGCATCGAGCGTGGTGACCGCGTCGCTATCTGGTCGACCAACAATTGGCGCTGGTTGGCAGTGCTCTATGCTGTGTCGCGGGTTGGTGCAATTCTAGTCAATGTCAATCCGGCTTATCGAGTGCCCGAACTAGAATATGTTCTCAATCAATCTGGCGTAAAGCTGCTTTTCACTATTCCACGCAACCGTTCGTCCAACTATCTCGATATGCTGGAAGAACTAAATCCGCGTCTTTTTGCTCAAGGCAGTGCGGTGAAGAGCTCAAGAGTGCCAAGCCTGCAAGATCTAGTTGTATTGCCTGGTTCTGATGCCGATGGTCTGGCGCACGAGTTCAAAGCAAGGGGCGATCTTTTTTCAATAGAAACTTTCCTTGCTCTGGAAAGCACCATAGATGATACTAAACTCTCTGAGCGCGAGAAGTCTGTTCAATTTGATGATCCAGTCAATATTCAATACACCTCCGGTACTACCGGGTTTCCCAAGGGTGTGACACTCAGCCATCACAATCTTCTCAATAACGGTTTGTTTGCTGCTCGAGCAATGGCTCTTTCTCCTGAGACCAGGTTCTGCATCCCCATGCCCTTTTACCATTGCGGCGGTATGGTTAGCTCAGCATTAGCTACCTTTTCCATCGGCGGCACGGTTATTATTCCTGGTCCTTATTTCGAAGAAATGACCGTCATGAAGGCCGTTTCTGCCGAAAGAGCGACGCATATTTCCGGTGTGCCGACTATGTTCATCGGCCAATTAGAACACCCGCAGTTTAAAGAGTTCGACTATACCAGTCTGAAGGGCGGCTTTATGGCAGGCGCACCATGCCCGGTGCAGTTGATGCGCCGTGTTGCCAGCGAGATGCATGTGCCTGAAGTGGTGATTCTTTACGGATTGACCGAGGTGTCTCCGCTCATGACCGCCACTACCATTCATGATTCTATGGAAACTCGTGCCACCACAGTCGGGCGAGCCATAGCCGGTGTCGAGGTGAAAGTGATTGATTCTGAGACCGGGAGAGTTGTTCCACGCGGTGAGCAGGGCGAGATTTGTTGCCGTGGTCACGGCATTATGCTTGGCTATTACAAGAATGATGAAGCCACCAACGAATGCATCGATGTGGCTGGATGGCTGCATTCAGGCGACCTAGGGGTGATGAATAGCGAAGGCTATTTGCACATCACTGGTCGTAAGAAAGATATGATCATCAGAGGTGGTGAAAATATTTATCCGCGTGAGATTGAAGAGGTTTTGCATCATCATCCTCAGATTTCACAAGCCCAGGTTTTTGGTGTGCCCGACGAGAAGCTCGGCGAAGAAGTCTGTGTCTGGCTTATGCTCAGAGCTGGTGAAAGTCTTGATACTAAAGAGCTGAATGAATGGATGAAAGAGCGTCTGGCTCATTTCAAAATTCCGCGCAATATCAAAGTGGTGAGTGAGTTTCCGATGACCGTCACAGGAAAGATTCAGAAGTTTGCCATGCGTGATGCTATGGTGAAAGAGCTTGGTCTCGACCGTGCGGCTGCCATCGAAACTGCCTAGAGCAGTAAATTGGATTTGTCCGTCTAGATGAGCTAGAGCTGGGATCAGCCTCTGGCTTCCAATTGTTTGAGGCGAGAATAAAGATCGCTTACTTGTTTTTCAATTATCTTCTTTATCTCTTTTACTCTTGCTTTCGCTTGACCTTTTGGATCAGGAATCTGCCATTCTATTATTTCTAGACCCGGTACAAATGGGCATTTCTCGCCGCAACCCATGGTTACTAGAACTTTGGCCCGGCTTGCCAGTTCGCTGGTGAGCAGTTGGGGTTTTACTGCAGACAGATCAATATTCTCTTCTTCGCGCATAACTTCGGCGACAATCTCGTGCACCGTCTGAGCCGGCTCTGTCCCAGCCGAAAGTGCACGCATGTTACTTTCGCCCTCAGTCGCCAGTTTGTTGAAGAGGGTGCTGGCAATCTGAGAGCGACCAGCATTGTGGATGCAGGCAAAGATAACGTGCATAAGAGACTTAACCTATTTCTGTTCTTCTGTAATTCTATTCTTCTGTAATTCTTTTCTTCTATCTTTTCAGTCTTCAATCGCTAGATTAAAGTTCTATCTTGACGCTAATGACGCTATCTTGTGCTTTGTCTGAGCATTGATTGTTTAGACTATCACTAGAATCAAGACCTGGCGCGCAACATGCGGAGTTCGAAGCGATCTGCAGGTCTTCGCCATAAACTGTGGCACTGCCCGTGGTGTGGAAGGTTTCCCAGGCGATACCTTGCGGGTCGTGCACCCAAGCTTTATTTCCTTGGGCGTAGCAGCAGGTTGTAGACTCTTGTTCGATGATATGGTCACCGGCAGCCTTGAGCCGGTTCGAGATGACATGCAAGTCTTCATCGCATTCAACCTGCAGCCCTAGATGGTCAAGACCGGCTTCCCTGCCTCTTTTTGAGATGGCAAAGTTTATTCGCGGATCGTCGAGCATCCACTTGGCGTAGTCTTCCTTTTGCACCGATGGTGGTGCATCAAACAAGGTTGTATAAAAAGAGACAGATTCGGCAATGTCTTTCACCGCCACATGCACATGAAATCTCTTCGATGCCCCGCTCTTTGTTTTGCAGTCTTCATTCATTATTTTCTACCTCTATATTTGAGCACGAACTTCCTTCGCTGCAGCAGTTTTCCATAAGAAAGGCAAGCAGCTGATTCATCGCACTAAAGTTAGCCGCATAGATAAGAGAGCGGCTCTCCCGTCTCTGAACGATGAGACCAGCTGAAGTTAGTTCTTTGAGATGGAAGGACATAGTTGCAGGCGGCATCGCGAAATGTTCGCTCAATTTGCCGGCTGAAATACCTTGCGGACCCTTCCGCACCAAAAGTCGGAAGATTTCCAGTCTGGTGGTTTGGGCGAGAGCCGCTAGAGCTTTAACTGCATTTTCTGTTTCCATATTTCCAATAATATCGAAAGGTGGATTCTTTGTCAACAAAGTTTTGAAATCAGAGGCTTTATCGATCTGTTTGTATTGCGTGCATTTGTCCCGAACTGTCCCGAGTTAGGTTTCGGGGTTAATTGCCATAGCCGAGCGGTATAAATAAGTTACGATAAAATTGGCGTTGAATATGTCAGAGGAAGCCAAACAGTCACAGGCGCCGAAAGCGGCGAGCGATGGTGGTGCGAAGAGTTCGGACCAACAGGCTTCTTCGTCGAATTTGTCTTCGGTGTCGCAGACCGGCAGTCAGACTAATCTAAATCAGGTCGGTTCGCAAAGCGGGACCTTCTCGAGTATTCCGAGAAATAGCCCAATTTTCACCTGGCCGCTGATCAGACGTTTGGAGAGTGCTGCTTTCATGGCTATGTTCATAGCCGTGCCACTGTTTGCTTTCAGGGTTGTAGACTATACCGCTCGCCAGCTAGCTCTCAATAACGCCGCCCATGAACTGGTGAAAGATATTCGCCGGGTGAAAGAAATGTCGGTGAACTACGATATGCCTATCACCATCACTTCTGCGCGCATGAAGACCGGTCAGAACTCTTATCTGATTAAGTCTGATAAAAAGATTTTGGAGGAGGTCGTGCTGCCGAAAGGAGTGGTAATGGTCGGTGAGGTGACCTTTGAGCAGACTGGTAAGCCTTTGCGTCCATCTAGTTTTGATGTGACCATGGAAAATCGTAGTTTGCTCGTCAATGTTGACAGCTCTGGTGTGGCAAGCCTGCCCTAAGTGGGACTAAGGCTGCGATTATGGGCAAATTAGATAGAGGCTTTTTGCAGGCGAGTGCATGACTAAATGCCGTAGATTTAGAAGTAGTAAGGCCATCTCGTTGATCGAGACCATGGTGGCTGTGGCTTTGACGGGAATAGTTCTTGGAGTTCTAGGAACAAGTTTGGCTCAGTTGATGGCTCTCCAAAGCACGTCTCAGAATAGATTGATCGCTGGAATTCTAGCAAAAGAGGTCGTAGAGCGGTTAAGGGCAACTCCATTTGATTCTTTGCCCCCAGCGGGGGTGACAATGAGTGTTCGAGTTGCAAGAGGAGACTTGAATGATTCAAACGTCTACAACCCAACGATTCCCACTGTCAATAATGCCTTGCAGATTGACACTAGCAAATTTCAGTATTTGACTACTGAATCGTCTGGCTTGCCAGTTACAAAGTTTCCTGGTCAGGTCTTTCTAACAATGGGCTCTGAAGCCGTCTGCCCTTTTGGCACTTTACAGAATACTAGGACTGCTACTGTTCTAGTCACATGGAACGAGTCGGAACCAAAGCAGCTGGAGTTGAAGGTAATTCTTTCCAAGTATGGCATTCAGGTGGAAAAATGAAGAAGACTAATTCTCTAAAAGGTAGTAGGGTGTTGTCCTTTAGCAGAAAAGCTAAAGGTGTCTCAATAGTTGAACTTCTTGTTTCTGTTGCAATTATGGGAATTGCTATCGCAGGCATTTCAGAATTGCTATGGGCGAATACAGCTTGGTTGACCTCGCTTCATAATAAGTTTGACTCCTTTTACGCCGCCAAGTCCTTTTGCAATCGAGTCGAGCGAGATCTGAATCAAAGTTTGTGCGTAGTAAAGGATTCAACCAGCGATAATCTGAATCTTCAAGTGGCTCCAGAATCAAGTTTCGATAAAAACGGTTTCTTGACTAGCGTTAAGACTAAAGTTTATTGGGTTGAGCCTGATACCGAAGTTGGTTATGAGAACTCATATATTGTAAAAACAGCAGATTCAAAGCTAGCTCCGTCCACTGTGGTTCTCAGAGGCTTAATAGGTCCGAAAAGCCTAACAGATAGTAAACCTCGCTTATTTCAGTATATCGACAAGGACGGAAATGCTACTGATCTTGCCACTGAGTCCACGACAATGGTTCATATGAATTTAGAGATTAGAAGAAATGAGTTCGGAAAATCCGCTGCTCAAAACGATAAGTCTGGAATTGTATTTAGATATGAGGTGCTTTTGCGAAATGCAAACTTACACCGACTTTAATAGGTATAAGCATAGGGAAAAGGGATTTTCTCTAGTTTCGGTAGTAATTACTACTGCCTTATCCTCATTCTTTCTAGCTGCAGCACTTTCTTTTATTCTTCCACTCAATAGAATAGTTTCAAGTTCCCCAAACGAGACTTTGATGGCTGTTGCTGCTGAGTCTGCTGTGGACTACACAGTTGCTCTTCTCAATGATTATAAGTCTAATGTAGATTGCGAACCAATTTATGGCTCTGTTCGAAAACTGAATGATACCGTGATTCTCAATCCGAGCATGTTTGGTTTGCCTGAGAATGCAACGGTGGAAGTTTGGATAAAGAACGTAGCTCCTTTGCCATTAGCGGAAGGTAGTTCTGACCGCTCCTTGTCTTTTGAACCGCTACTGAGTCCAGTTTATGATCCTCGATTTCCTAGTGATCCGAATTTACCGAACGAGCTAAAGCAATCTAAAGAGAATTGGAGTCTCTTTAGAGCTGTCGGTCAGAATTTTTGGAGAGCGATCAAGTGCAAAGTAAAGATAGCTAATTCAGAGAAGATACTGCTAGCGACGCTAAAACCAACAATAGGTAATTTTACTGATTCTTTGGGGGATAGTAGCACTCCGGTCTCCGTCTTTTCTTCGAATTACGGATTCGGCTTGAATTCTGTAAATCTAGGAATTTCGTCTTCTACAAGTGGATTTGATTCTTCTTCAAACAATATTGATGTGTTCAAGGATACGTCTTATGCACCTGATGACAAGCTTCTTGGTGGCGATTTATCTTCCTTTGGAAAGATTTCACTTGCGAACTCTGTAGTTGGCGGCAAATTGAATGTATTTGATAGTAATTCTCTAGCTTCAGTAACTAACTCTGGAAATGGAGTAGTGAATCAGCATCTAAATATGGACGCCTCTAAAGTTGCTCAATCTGGGTTCGAGTATAATGGTCTGAAAGATCCTAGTAATTCGGTGCTTAATGCAAGCAACGACAATTTTCCTAAAGTCAATGATACCGAAGTCCTCGGTGGAAGCGCTCCGACGACTCCAAATTTGAGTCCTTCACCTAGCTCCTCGGCTCAGGCAGCTAGTTTGCCATCTGTAGGACAAGGCGGAAACTATACGCTTAGCTCTGGAGATTACGTCGCGGATTCTATGCAAATGTCTATTGGTTCTTCGTTGTCGACGAGCGGGACGGCAAGAATATTTTTGACTGATAATCCTAATGTTTCCAATCCTCTTGTGGTCAACGGTAGTTTGAACAGCGGAGGATCGCCTGCGAATTTGCAGATCTACTACAACGGTACAGGCACACTTCTACTGCAGGGTGCGCTCTCAGTTAAGGCTGTTATTTATGCTCCGAACGCTAACGTGCAGATCAATGGAACAAGCAATGCTGCGAAGTTTAATTTTGAAGGAGCTATTCTGGCGAGAAATATCGCAGGTGCATTTAATGAATCCGGTCAGGCTACAGGTGGTGCAAAGTTCAGTGATTTTAAATTTGATCATAGTCTTGCTAATCAATCTATTGCTCCAAGTCTCTTCTTTAACCCTGATGCTCTCAGAAATAAAGATAAGGATGTCTGGATCTGGAAAGTTCGAAATGTTCTAAGTCCACTCAATCCCAAAGACCCAAAGTATGCTTTCTAATTGGGCAAACTTGTGGGTGGCTTTCCTCTCTCCCTTGTTATAAAATTCCAGAACCACTACAGTCATACAAGCCGAGCGGACTCGCCGTTCACCGAAAACTTAGCGGAGATGATCATTGGCGAACCAAGGCTCAGGAAGACCACCGAATTCTAAGGATTCAGAGAATTCGAATTCAGAGCCTAGACCCGAGTCGACTTCAACTCACGTACCAGGTACTTCTAGATCCAGTTCCGACGCCACTATTCCCGCCCAACCTCGAAAGCTCGATGAGAATCCTCGCCGTAGCTTGAGTGGTCGACTTGTTTACTTGCCTGGTGTTGTTGTTGGCAATGACTATATTTTGAATGATCTGCTCGGGCGAGGCGGCATGGGTGTCGTCTTTAGCGCGACCCATCGCATCATGGGCAAGAAATTTGCCCTAAAGCTCTTGGCTCCCGAGCTAATGACCGCCGAGAATTGGCAGCGTTTTCAACGAGAGGCGCGCGCCCTGTCACGCTTGAGCCATCCATCTATCGTGCAAATCTATAACATGGGTATCGATAGAGAAACGACGCCTTTTTATGTGATGGAATTGCTTGAAGGCGAACCTCTATCTCAGATACTCAAGACTAATGGACCCTTGCGTGAGAAAGACGCCCTTGCTTGTTTCACCGCCATTGCCGAGGCTTTAGCCGCAGCCCATAAGCAGAAAATTATTCACCGCGATATCAAGCCGGCAAATATAGTAGTTAGTCGAGACAAAGCTGGAAAAGTAGTCTTTAAGCTGGTTGATTTCGGTTTGGCTCGTCTCATGGATGAGAAAGAGAAGATTTTGCTTAATGATGAGGAGCGAAATAATCAGGCTCTCACCGCTCTAGGTCAGGTCTTTGGGTCGCCTTTCTATATGAGTCCTGAGCAATGCCGCGGTGTTGAGCTTGATAGTCGCACCGATATCTACTCTTTTGGCTGCAGTCTTTTTGAAGCTCTTACAGCTCACGTTCCCCTTGCTGGTGAGACGCCTTATGAGACCTTTATTTTGCATCAATCCAAAGTCCCTCCTAAGCTCTCCACAGTCTTTCCAGAGGGCAAGTTTTCAGAGGGTATCGAGCTTGCTGTGGAGAAAATGCTTGCGAAGTCGCCCTCGATGCGCTACCAGTCGATGGATGAGATTTTGCATGATTTCGCTCGGCTGCGCGCTGGCCGAGCAATTTTAGACCAGACCAAAGAAAGTGGTGCTTCTGCCGGCGAAAAGCTTTATCAAGCCTCTTCCCAAGCCTTTTTTGAACCTTCTGAAAGTGCTTCTTCGTCTGATGACCAGGTCATTAGACGAGTTGAAGCATTCGTCAGTAGGGCAATTTTTCGCAATTTCTTGGTTGCTTTGGTGATAATTCCTCTTCTTTTTGCAGCTTTCTATGTCCTTAAGCCTATTTCGGATAAGCCTACGAATAAAGTATCGGATCAATTTCTAGTGCCTTTGGGGCCAGAAAATGGAATAGACAGAGAGCGTGCCAAAGCTTTGGAAGGCGCAGAATTGGATAGAAATTTTCACAAGAGCAGCAACCAGGTTGGTCAAAAGCCCTTCTCATTGGACGTTAAGAGACTAGGCGGCGGACTCGCCACACTAACATGGAACATTGACAACAATGCTCCTAGAACTATCTGTTCAGTTTCAGACAAATATGCTGATAGACAAAAAGAGCTTGGGAACTCAATTATTCAGAAAGAGGTCCACTTTCCAGTTCGAATTGTATTCAGACCTGGTGACAGTGGTGTTGAGTTTCTAAAGGTGTTCCGTAAACGTGAAGTTGGAGACCTGGAAGTAAGAGGCGTCGAAGGTAGTGTCCAATGGAAGCAGTTATTCGAGCAGCTGAATCAGTGGCCCGAACTGCAAGTATTGCACTTTCGCGATTGTACTGTCGATCAGGCTTTTTATGATTTTCTATCGAAGCGTAATTTGTATTTGCTTGAGCTTTACGGCGGAAATATTGATCTAATTCGAATTGCTCAGATGCCTTCCTTCAAGAATGTGAGGAATTTCTTTCTTGTCAATTCTCAAACAAAGACACCTAAGGAGCCACCGCCGGAACTAGTCTTAGCGCTGAATAAATCGACTAAGATCAGGCAGGTCAAGTTTATATTCTCTGCTCTGACCATGAAGCAGTTGAAGGAGATAATGGCTAATCCTAATGTGTTTATTCTAGAGGTGAAGGGTCTAACTTGGAGCGATGCCGACCTCAGGTGGATACTCAGATTGCGTGAAACAAGATTGACTTCATTGAGGTTGCTAAAATCAGACCTCAGTCGGTCACAAATTAAATTAGTAGAGAGCAAAGTGAAGAGATCACCTCAGGATGGTCAAATGATAAAGCTGGTGGAACTGGTAGAGCCAAAGTAGCTCGAAGTTCGCTCCTTGCCTCCTTAACCAACTGACTTTCAGCTCGGCTGGTAGTCAAGCACGCATCGTACCAAAACATTGCCGTTCCGAGCTTTCTTGCTCCGTTGAGTGCAAGCTTGGCGCCTAATCAATTAAAATAGCTGAGCTAAACAAGCTCTGGTGTTTTCTTTGTTGAGGCTCTATGTGGGAAAAGTTCTTTAGAATAGCGGAAAGGCAGTTTCAGTCGGGAAAGCTGAAAACTGTTGAGGGGCACTTGGTTAAGGCTCTAGAAGCCGCTAAAAAAGCTGATGACAAGAAGGGGATTGCCGAGTCGCTCTCACTTTATGCCAGACTTTGCATGGAAACTCAGAGCGGGCGCGCAGATGAAATGATTGCCGCCAGTGTCGAAGCCATGGCTGAAGCCTATGGACGCGAAAGCGAAGAGTATGCCGATGAACTGGAAGTGCGGGCGGTCTGGCTTGAACATGCAGAACAAGCTGAACTTGCCGAGACACTCATGCTTGAAGCTGAGACTATAAACAAAGCTTTGAAAAAGCCGGAAAGGCTTATAGATACTACTGCAGACTTTGTCGAGTTTTATTATGATACGAAGCAGTTCGATAAAGCTTTGGCTAAGCAAATGGAACTTGTCGGTCTGATTAAGACTCACTTTGGCGCTGTCAGTGCTGAAATGGGTGAAGAGATCTGGCGCTATGTCCGTAATTTGATTGCTTGCGGTCGCAAAGGCGAAGCTTTGGATTTTCTCAAGACAGTTGGTGGACCAGAGTCTTGGGTGCAAGAAGCGGCAATGGAAGAGTCTCATGAATGTGAGCATTTGCATGAACACGAACACGAACACGAACACGAACAAGATCATGATCGTGTCGAAAAGGTAACTATAAGCACAGGCACTAATAAACATGAGCATGAGCACGGACCTGGCTGCAATCACAATCATGAACATGACCATGGCCAGCACAAAGAAGAAATCGGGCAGTGCAGCGAAGAAGTTAAGGCTCTAGTCGATGCAATGGAGTCAGCTTTGGCTGATTCTTCCCAAGGTACTTTGCAGGCTGACATCGAAAAACGTATTGGCATTGTTCAGTCTTACACAGAAAAGATTCGCGCTCAGATAGACTCTGAGATTGCCGCTCTCGATAAGAATGGCCCATTCTTTGAGTTGCAAGTCTATCTAAAAGAGATGCCGATGCTCTCGCTCAAAGTCTTTCTTGTCTTAGAATTGCGCTCTCTCTGGCTGCAGAGCCGCAATCTTGATGAACTTAAGAAAATAGCCGACATACTGCGCGAATGCGCTCTGCGACCAGAAATGGCGCGGGCGCAGTACTATCTCATAATCACCTTGCTCGACTTGCTCAATGCCGGAGAGCCGGTGCTGAAAGAGTTCGACGAATTCTTGGCTGAGAACATTCCTGAGTGCGTTGTTTCTATGTATAGTCGCGCGCTTAGGCTGCTTCATGCCGGGGAGACCAAAGAAGCTCGTGAAATCCTAACCCGGGCGGTTGCTTTCAACCCGCTTGTGGTCAGGCTTTTGTTTGATTCAGCCAATATGCAAGACTTCAAGCCGACTGACGAAGATAGCGCCAATGCTTTTGTCGATGCTATTAACTATGCTCAGGTGGCAGCTCATCAGTGGGATGATTTCAAAGGTGCATCCGAACTTCTCAAAGAGGCAATCGAAAGAGTCAATCCTAAGAGTCTGAGAAGGGAACTGCAATCGTATATCGAAGGCAGTATCGAACAGCGTATAGGATAGGGCTGAGTCGGCAACATTTGGCAGTTTGCAAGCTTTTTGCTAAATTAGTTGTGTAAACCTGGTATCAAAAGCCCCCCCCTTTTACTTGGTTCGGTCACAAGAATTGCCCCTCAGCCCTGAAACAGTCTTATTGCAGCAAGCCCGCGAGGCTTTTGAGCGGGCTGATGCCGTGCGGGCTGAGCAGTGTTATGCCGCCTTGATGAAGGTGCTCAAGGAAGATGACCCTTATTATGCCGAGTGTCTGGAATGTCTTGTTGTCATAAAGAAAGAGACAGGCGACTTTTATGGTGCCCTGGAATATAATCGCCGACTGGTAAAACTAGGCGAGGTATTGCTTGGTGTCGATCATCCCGGGGTGAAGCAGTGGCAGTTGGAACTAGCTCAACTGGAAGAAAAAGTTAGGTCTAAACGCGCAGCAGTCGGACTAAACGACGATACTGACAATGGTGGCGCTCAGTCTTCCTTCTCTAGTCAAAATTCCACTCAGAATTGGTCTGGGGGTGTTGAATCTAGTCAGGGTGCCGGTGCGGGGGCAGGGCAAGCAGCGAGACCCCCTTTATCGGCTCTCAATTTTGCCAGTTTGCCGACGCCGGACAATCAAGATAAGACCGTTATCTGGCAAGGTGGTTCTATGGCTGCCGATCCGCTCTCTGGTTTTTCGGCACAGTCTCAAACTAGTTCTCAGCGCCAACAGGCAGCACAGTCGAATACTTCGGCAGGCCAGTATTCAACCCAGAGTCAATTTTCAACCCAGAGTCAGTTCTCAACCCAGAGTGAAAAGACCGGTCAGGGCTCTAGCTTTCAGCAAAGCCAGTATGCCACCCAAAGTCAGATTAATACCGGCGAGCGAAAAGAGGGGCAGTCTCAATCGGGACAGATGGTGCGTCGCCCTGCTCGAGCTGAACGCAACAAGACTTTTGCAGATCGCGATTCTGAAGAAGATGATGTCGAAAAACTCTCTGGCGAAGTATATGTCTCTGCCGATGGTGAAGATGAAGGTTCTCGTCCTCGCAAGTTCAAGCTCAGCGAGCAAGATATTAAAGACCGTCAGCAGATGCATTCCAGAAAAATTCGCGAACGCAACGACAGTGTCGTCAAGGCTGTACTTGTCTGTTTGACCACAGGTGTTTTGGTATCATCGCTCTATTATCTCTGGCTGCCTTTTTCTACCCCCTTACAGAATTTTTCTACCGCTAAGTTGCGGCAGTCGGCTGACGGCAAGCGCACAATGCGTTTCAAGACAAATAAAGAGCTAATCTATAAATTTGACGCTCAACCAACAAACTTTGGTTATTCGGCTTTCGGCTTTGGTTTCGACGAATATTTGCGTTCTATACCATCGTCTGTATTCAACAAAGAGTTCTGGATACTAGACCGCGGCGTCGAGCGTGGTCGCGACATGGTCGACGAAGACGGGACCTTCCTCTTTGAAGAGAAAAGCCCTCTTGCAACCCATGTGGCCAATATCCAAAAGCTCGGCTATCTCTCTAGACTTTTCTTTAATCGCAACAAGACTTACCCTGCCGCACTTAGTGATTTGAAGACAGTTGATTCGCTAGAAAGCCCAGAAAATACAAACAGTATAAACAGTACGAACAGTAGAGACAATAAAGACGGGGCTGACCCTAAGGGCGGTGCACCTGAGATTAGTCAGAGTTCTGGTCAAGATTCTAGTCGAGATTCTGGTCAAGATCAGGCTAGCTCTAATACTAACTCAAGCGGCGAGACTGAAGGCTCTTCGACCGCTGGCGAGGGGGCTTCCTCAGATACAGGCTCTACAGACGCTTCATCAGAAAGTAATGATGAGAACCAACTAGAGCCGGGGATAAGTCAGGACAGCTACACTGTCTTTAATGCTTACACCAAGCGGAAATATATGCCGCGTTATATGGCTTACGACATCAATGTTGACGACGGCAAAGAAGAGTCTTCACTAAACAGTGAATTAGAGAGATTGAGTAGGGGTGGACTTTTCCCTGGTGAGAAGTCGCCTGAAGTATGTGGCATTAGTGGATGCTTTTACAAAATCAAGAGTGCTAAGCGCACTATAAATGCCATCGTCTTTAGAGGCACAACTCTTGATGGCGATTTTGTGCGAGGCACCGGCGCCAACGCTGTCTATCTAGACATCAGCGTCGATGGACAAAGTCGCGACCCAGTCGACAAAACCTCGCCTCTGGCTCGCGCATTAATGGGGCTTGGACCACGCTTTCAGTTGCGCCCCAACTATTTCTGTATTTTGCAATATGATCAGCCTTTGGCTTTGCCTTTGTGGCTTTTGCGCTTGCGTACCATATTGCCGGCTATTTTGCTTGCAGCCGTATTTGCTGGGCTTGGGCACATATCTCTAGTGAAGCGCAATCAGTATATCGGTTATGGTATGGGCGGGCTTTGTCTAATCACTGCCTTGCTTTCTTTTCTCAATGCCATTTTCCCCTAATCTCAATTGAGCTTGAGTTCATCTCTGCTTGCCTCTTTGTCTCAAGACAAAGAACCGGTTTTGGTTGCTTTATTTCGGTGGTGGCAAAAAGAAGGGTAACTTCGATTTGTCTCTTGCTACCGGCTGTGCACGGTTTAGGCTTGGCTCGGCTTTATCATTTTGAGCAGAGTTTAGTTCTCTTTTCAGAGGCGGTGGCACAAAAAGCGGTGGTTTCATATACTGCACTTCTTTTGCCAGAGGCGGCGGCAGAAAGACCGGAGGCTTCAAGGTCTTTGTATCAACCGGGGCCGGCGGTAAAAAAGCCGGTGGCGGCAAATAGGTTATGTTTAACGGTTTGACTGTTTTGTTTAGACTGGCTGTAATAATCGGCTTGTCTTTGTAAATCAGGGCGAGTGTATTTCTGTCACGGGCGGTCGGTTTGCCAGTTTGCTTGCAAGAAGAGCCGAAATACATAATGTCGCTCACTGCCGTGGAATGGTCCAAGCCCAAGCTATGACCAATTTCGTGCATGGTGGTCGTGGCGCATTCGCCGTCTCTTACAGGCTTTTGGTCAAAGGGATTGATTGTGGTGACAGCCACCTTGGCAGAGAGTATTTCAGCCTTATCGCTCTTTATGTCGGTGATACCGGCTTTTAGTCTGGTTCTGCCGTTTTCACTCATGCCCAAAGTGGAATTGGAAAAACTTACTGAAATGTCGGCTGATTGAGGGGTATCGACTAACTTGTAAGAAAGCTTGGGGCAGACCGAGCACCAAGTGTCTAGGGCATGGATGGTAAAGTCCCTATAGATTGGCTTATAGCCGCTTTGGCTTGTGCCACTTTTGATATAGACCTTGAGCGGCATTTTTGCTGCCGGCCAACTGGGCACCACACCGTTTTCCATACAGCTTTCCAGATAATCGGCTTTCTTATCGAGCCCTGGCTTTTGCTTGCCCAGATCGTCCTTTAATTCGGCAATGAAAACTTCTGCCTTTTGTCGATTCTGGCCATTTGTCTCCAACTGAGTATAGCGAGTCAACCAGTTTATTGCTTCCTGAAAATTCCCTATGTCTTGATAGGCAAGACCAATTGTGTAGACTGTATTTGCCTGATTTTGTGGAATCGCTTGATTGGTTTGATTCGGTTGAAAATTCAAAGCTTTCTTACCCTCTTCTATCGCTCTTTCCGATTCACCAAGTTCTCTCAGTACATAAGCCAGGTTGCCGTGTACAGAACTAGAATAAGTCGAGGGGTCAAAACGGGCGGCGCTGGTTAGATGCTTCTTGGCTGCGGAGAGGTTGTTTGCCGCCAGAGCGCGTTCAGCAAGCTTTAGATAGCCGAAGGCACCAACTTGGGTAAGCAAATTACTTGCTTCTTGTTTCAGGACCGGGTCTGCGCCTGGCTGTTTCTGGGCCTCCTCAAGTCCCTTGATTGCTTCTTCTAAATTGCCGCTTTCATAGTTGATCAAAGCAATGTCATAAGTACTGTTCTTATAGGTTGGGTCTAGCTTTGCCGCTTTCTTCAACTCGGCGATAGCCCCTTGAAAGTCCTTCTGGGCCTTGAGGCAGGCAGATAGCTGTCTGTGCAAATAACCAGAATAGGCAGTCGGGTCGCAACTTATGCCGCTTTGCGCCACCTGAGCGGCTTCGCTATAGCTACCGGTGCCCAAAAGTTTATTGACTCTCTGACAGGCATCATAGGCTTGTCTTTCTTTTTGATAATCGCTTGTTTTAATGCCTCCGTTCGAAACGGCTTGGGCAATGAGATTTTTCGTTTCTTTGCTTTTAGGGGCAAGTTCTTTCAGATCTAATCCTTGAGCTGCCGCCTCGTTAGAGCTCTGCCACAACGTAAGGGGCAAAATTGCAACTAGAAAAAGAAAGAAACTTGAAGTGAGTTTGCGCGAAATTATTAGCAGAATTCTTTCTTTCAACTGTCAAAACCAGGTTCTATAAATTTGATTGCCAACTTATATGCCCCCATAAGAATCAGGGTAAACACTATCTCTATTTGAAGTATAAGCTCTCTAAAATGCTTCAGGTGAGCGGCCCTTGGGTAAGAATTCAATGACGAGAGGAGTCTTTAATCTATGGCTGATAAGAACACTGGGGCTGATAAGATCACTGGAAAAACTGTACTTGGGGCTCTTTCCGACTTTCTAATCATCTGTCTGATGGTTGGTGGTGCCGGTTTCGGCGGCTATTATGTGGGCATGAATCAGAGATTGGCGCCGGTGCTATTGGTGCCTCCAGGCACGACCGGCGCAAGATCCGAACCCAGTGCCGCACCAGCGCCAAACAACAAACCAGCTGGAGATGATGCCGCCCATGCCGGGGGCGGCGAAAATACCGGCAAAAAAGACGGGGCGGCGGCAGCCGCCTCTCTTCACAGCACCGAAGCCGCTGCTCAGAAGAAACCCAATGCTGCCGATAAGAACGCCAAGATGCGCTATTGGCTAATTTCTTCTGGGGAAGATTATTGCGGCTATTCGGTAACCGTCAATGTGAATAACAATCCGGTCGATTCCTTTTTTGGTCCGGATAAGATAGTAGAGGTGACCAAGCTGGTGAAACCAGGCGAGAATCAGGTGAGGTTCGAGGCTAAAGCCCTCGGCGAGCAGTACAACAAGCATACCGGGGATGCGGCTTATGCCGTCACTGTCAAACTTGTTAAGGGCACTCATATGCAGGACAACTTCGCCGCCAAAGATGTTTTGATGAGCTATAGCCGCAATGCTTCCGAAACTCAGGACTTCAACGACGTAACGAACTTCAAGGTCGAATAGAGAAAAGCAATGAAAGCGAAAGCCTTATTCATAACTTGCTTAATGACGGTGGATGCTTTCTTCATCGGCTTTGCCTATAGTTTCAACACACATCCTGTCCTAATTGAAGATCCTAGCTTGCCCGCTAAGCAAGTAAGTAAAAGTAGTAACAGAAGTGCTAGCAGTAGTGGTACTACAGAAAGTGGCTCAGCCAAGAGTGCTGGCCCCAATAAGTCTAAGCTAGAAAAGGCTGACTTGGCTAAATCTAAGTTGGTTAAAAAAGACGGGGGCAAGGCTCCTGCCGGCGCAGCTGTTCAAGAGGGGAAGGGACTTTCTCAACCAGCTTCTTTGTCGCAGAAAGCTAAAGCTAAAGCTGAAAAGGGCAACTCCGGCAAGGTTGAAAAGAAAGATAAGGCAGGCAAGAAGAATCTTGAAAAAGGGAAATCGCCTGAGAAAACAGGTATGTTGCCGGAATCTCAAACGATAGGAGAGAGTTCTGGGCTGCGAAAGCTTCCTTTGGGAAGCTTCTTGTCGGCATAGAGCGGTTCGCGCATGGGAAAGAAGCAAGAACATAAGAAAGCAAAGGAGGCTTTGAGAGAAGTCTCTGTCGAACTTTCGCCTGAAGCTCTTGCCCAAGCTGATTCTCTATCTTGTATGCAATCTGATGGGCAAGCAGATGGTCAAGCAGATGGGCAAGCTCAATCTCAAGATCTTGTTAAGGATAGAGCCGAACACTCTGCATTGTCTAGTGGTTACAAGCTGGTGCAGAGCTTGACTTATCACTTGCCGGACAAGTATGAAGTGTTGGAGCAGATTGGCCGCGGCGGCATGGGGACTGTCTTTAAGGCTAAGCACAGAGATCTTGACGAGATTGTCGCTATCAAAGTTCTAAATCCTGAACTCTTAGAGAAAGACGGCGAGGCTTTGCGCAAGCGGTTTCTGACTGAAGCCAAGGCTGCTAGTCGTTTGCATCATCCCAATTTGATTATGCTTAAGGACTATGGTGTCACCGATGATGGTGCCGCCTTTATGGTGATGGAGTTTGTAGATGGCCAAAGTCTAGAGAACTATATCGCTGGTAAGTCAAGGCTGGAGCCCAAGGAGGCGGTGCGTTTGGGGATAAGCATGTGCGATGGACTGCACCATGCTCATAGCAATGGCATCGTTCATCGCGATATAAAGCCCATGAATATTCTTATTTCAAACGACCAAGTACCAAAAATCTTGGACTTTGGTATTGCTCGGGTAACTATGGATGGCAGGACCCAGGGTATAACTTCCACCGGCGAGGTGTTCGGCAGTCCTCTCTATATTGCGCCGGAACAGGGACTTTCATCTAAAGTCGATGAGCGTGCCGATATCTATTCTTTGGGCTGTGTCCTCTATGAATCAGTAACTGGACAGCCGCCGTATATGGGTGAGAATGCTATTCAAACTGTGATGATGCACCTCAATTCACCTGTGCCAAATGCTGATCACTTTCTGGCTAGAACCGGTGCGCCGCCGCTTCCGGGCGGATTATCTGATGTTATTGCTAAGTGTATGGCGAAAGAGCCCGGGCAGCGCTTCCAGAGCGTTAGTGAACTCAAAGCCGAGCTAGAGCTAATCTATAACGGCGAGATGAGTCAGACCGGTAAGAACCGTCAAGTCGCACTGGAACAAAATAAAGGAATTGGCTTTTCAGGCATTTCAGGCGGTTCCGGCAGCACGGGTAGTGTCGGCAATATAGGTGCATTCAAGAAGGCGTCCACCGGTGCACAACTTCGTCTCGACAAAAGAAACAACCCGGTCAAATCTTCGAGCAATCTTGCTGTACCGCTGCTTGCGCTTGCTTTGTTTGCGCTTGTTCTGACATTCTTTGGTCGATCGATGATCACTGGCTTCTCTAGTGCAGCGGTCTCAGGTGGTGGTGGATCGCTACAAACTCAGTCACCAGCACAGCAAGTTGCAGCAGGCGGAGCCAACGGTGGGAAGATCAATTTGCTGGACAAGGCATACAGTATGGACACCACCAAGGCTTTTGAGGCATTCAACCAAGGCGACTATCAATCTTCGATGATTATGCTCAAGGGCACGATTAGTGTTTACGACGATGAACTTTTGAAATTGCGTGAGCGACTGGAGCGGGCAGAGCCAGAGCAGAGTCGAGTGATCACTGCTGAGATTGAGAGAATTACTTGCCTTAAAGCCGATAACCTACAACATGTCGGCAATTGTTTGAGCCATCTTGGACTTTATGAAGATGCTATCAAGTATTATCGGCAGGCTGTCGATTTATATCATCCCTTCGCAATGCGGGGCTGGCAAAATTCATACATAGACATGGCATATGAGGCTCTAAT
Organism: Obscuribacter phosphatis (SeqCode); assembly: GCA_017303615.1. Taxonomy (GTDB): domain Bacteria; phylum Cyanobacteriota; class Vampirovibrionia; order Obscuribacterales; family Obscuribacteraceae; genus Obscuribacter; species Obscuribacter phosphatis_A. The sequence goes on along the minus strand of JAFLCK010000011.1, from coordinate 18,377 downwards.
AGGGCTCTACAACAAGGTAGGAAAGAAGGCGGAGGCGGCGCAGATTAGTTCCGAATTTCAGGAGGTCAAGGCTAATCGAAAATGAAGCATAGCAGTGATGCGCTGCTTTTAATTACTTAAGGGCAGGACACTCGATAGCGCACTATTATAGTTTTCTTGTAGTGGCACAAATGGACCCAACCATGGTAAATAGATAAATGCCGGAAGCTAAAATAGTGCAGTGCTGGAAATATATAAATGCCGGGAGGGCGAACTCACAGGTGCGATTAGGCTAGGCTAAGGGAGAAGAACATTGACCAGGTATCTTACTAATAAAGTTGGATTTGCTAACAAGTTATTGCTTTTAGCAGTACCTGTGATTTTGTCTCAGTTCATGCCTTTACTTGGGGTTGTAGGTCTTGGTGGCGCTTGCACTGAGGGCAATTGCGCCTTCGCTGCCGATAAAGAAAAGACCGAGGCGGGCAAAGTGCTTGTGGTCATGATGTTCGATGAACACTGCGTTTTGTGGTGCGGCAAAGTTCGACCGATTATGAAGGAACTAGCTGGAGAGTTTGGCGAAAGAGTTGTTATAGACGAAGTGGATGCTTCAAAAGGAAAAGATAAGGAAGCGGCCGAAAAGTGTAAGCAACTTGGTATTCTGAGCTATTTCAAAGACGTCGAGGCCGTGCCGGTCGTGCTGATTTTCGACGGTAAGCGCAGACTGGTCAAAGAGCTTAATGGTCCTAAAACTAAAGAGTTCTACAAAACCGCAATTGAAAAGGCAATAAAATAGGATGGACCAAGCAGACGCAAGTAAGAATGATTCTGCCTTCGGCACAGCCCAGCCAGTGGTTGCCTCTGCCTCAGTTGATAAATCTGTTCTGCCCGAGAGTATTCAGGCTCGTGTGCTTGCTGCTACTCAGGTCTGTCTTGACAAAGGGGGCGTTCGCTCTGCCCGTCTAACTGCTGCTGCATTAGTAATAGCTGCCATTCTCATCCATGGCTCTGTGGCAATTGGTAATGTCTTCAATATCGAATGGCTCAAATCGTTTGTTTATGGGCAGAAGATAGGTTTCTCTTCTTGTTTTTGGTTTGTTCTTTGTGGGCTCGGCTGCTTGCCGGTGGTGCTGCATACCACAAGTAGAAAGCTCTTGTTTGCTGCTCGTTTTGTTCTTTCTTTGACTTTATTTTTTACTGCTCTTCTCTGGATAGAGCATTTATTTGGGCTCGACTTCAATACTACCAATATCATCTTTGAACTGCCCAATGGCGGAGGACATTTGAAGCTTCCCGGACCAGTTTCTGTGGACGTTTCCTTTTGCCTGGCTTTGCTTTCTCTTGTAGCTTTGCTGTTGTCGTTTTCAGATAAACGGTCAAAGTCACCTTTCCAAGCCGTATCTGGTTTATTGGCTATTCCTTGTTTGGTTATTGTCACCTCTGCTGCCTTTGGTCAAGAAGGTTTTGCCGATAGGCTTTGCACCATGGCTGGCTGCGTGCAATTCAAGCTCTTGAATTTTCTCAGCTTACTTTGCCTTTCTATTTCTCTGTTGCTATCTCGACCAGAAGAAGGCTTTGTTCGCTTAATCTATTCCGATAATATAGCCGCTCGTCTTTTGCGAGGGGCTGCGGCCGCCTTCCCCATTTCATTGATCTACGGCATGCTTATTGTTTGGCTTAGTTCGGAACGTCTTTTGCCCGATGGAACAAGATTTCGTTTGATTTCTTCTGAATTTGTGCTGCCGATGTCTATGGCTGGTAGTCTCGCTATTTTTGTGATTTTTCTGATAATCAGCGCGCGCAAACTGGAGAAGATTGCCACCGAGAAGGAAGCGACAGAACAGGTTCTCATGGCGCTTTCCAAAGAGGTCGACGCTATTCAAGCTTATAAGATGGTTTGTCTTACTTGCGGCAAGGAATTTCCCGATGGCTGGGTTGCTTGTCCCTACGATACTGCCGAGCTTCAGAGAGTGGCTGACAGATTCCACCCCGGCGCTGTATTTGCTGAGAAGTACGAGGTGATTGAGGCTCTAGGCTCAGGTGGTATGTCGACAGTCTACAAGGCAAAGCACAAATTTTTGGAAAAGCCTGTTGCCATCAAATTGCTCAATGCACATCTTGCTTCTGATGGTAAAGCCGTACAGCGCTTTCAACTGGAAGCCAAGGCGGCTTATGATCTTAAGCATCCTAATCTGATCTCTATTTATGACTTCGGAATTTCGCCTGATGGTCAGGCGTATATTGTTATGGACTATTTGGAGGGCGAGAGTCTATCTGACCGCATCGAAAGACATGGCAAGTTGCCATTGATGGAGGCTCTGCCAATATTTGCCGATATTGCCTCAGGTTTGGCTCATGCGCATGAGCATAATGTCTTACACCGGGACATCAAGCCCTCTAACGTAATGCTCACCAGCTCTGAATCTGGCGCAACCAAAGCCTTGATTGTGGATTTTGGCTTGGCAAAGAACTACGAAGACGACTCTCTGAAGCTCACACAGACCGGTGAAATTTTTGGCAGTCCGCTTTATATGAGCCCCGAGCAATGCCGCGGTTCTGTGCTTGATAGGCGTTCCGATATTTACTCCTTTGGATGTTTGATGTATGAAACCTTGACTGGTTATGTCCCTATACGAGGAACCAACGCATTAGAGACATTCCGGCTGAAATGTACTGAGGTTCCTCCGCCTTTTCCATCAACGCTGGAGATTCCTGGGTGGCTCACCAATTTAATTATGTCTACATTGCGAATTGAAGTAGAGCAGAGACCACTGAGTTGCAATCATATATTTGAGGCGATTTCTGTTTATGTTCGCCGCTGATGCCGCCTGACAACCTTCTTGCTAGGGTGTGCGAGTCATTAATTTCAGGGTTGCCTGTATTGTGACTTTTGGGCTTGCTCTTCTTCTCCACCGACGCCGGTTGTCAGGCGGGGCGAGGCTGAGCCCTTACATATTGGCGTTTTTTGAAACGAATCTGGTCTAAAAAAAATTAGACCGATATCGGTCTAATTTTTTTACGATGGCTGATTGCAATTTTTTTTCTCGAAATGTTCGAAAAAAAGAGTCCCGCTTTGCAACCCTTTTGCGTTGGTTTCTACCATTCCTCATTACATGACTAGATACATGACTCAGAGCTTTCTCTTGTCATGACATTCTAGGTGGTAAACTTGGCGCTTAATTTCGAACGGTCTAGAGCCGGCTTCGCTACTTTGTCAAGGAGTTTGTATGACTGCTACCACAGATAACAAGATCGTTATTAAGCCTCGTATTCGTGGTTTCATTTGTGTTACTGCACATCCCTTGGGCTGCGAAGCCCATGTCAAAGAACAAATTGCTTACGTAAAGAAGAACGGCAGCATTGCCAACGCTCCAAAGAAAGTACTTGTAATTGGTGCTTCCACCGGCTATGGTCTGGCTTCTAGAATTAGTGCCGCATTTGGTGGCGGTGCCGCTACCGTTGGCGTCTTCTTTGAGAAGACTTCTGAAGGTGGTAAGCCAGCCACAGCAGGTTGGTACAACACTTTGGCTTTCGACAGGGAAGCTAGAGCTGCTGGACTATATACGCATAGCATTAATGGTGATGCGTTTTCTGACGAAATCAAGGCAAAAACTGTTGAAGTGATCAAAAAGGATCTTGGTCAAGTTGATTTAGTTGTCTACAGTTTGGCTTCACCTAGACGGATACATCCTCGCACTGGCGTGGTCTATAACTCTGTGCTGAAGCCAATCAACCAGAGTTTTACGGCAAAGACTTTGGATACCGACAAAGAAGTGGTTAAAGACATTTCGATAGAACCGGCTAATGAACAAGAGATTGCCGATACTGTACAAGTGATGGGCGGCGAAGATTGGCTCATGTGGATGGACGCTCTTAAGAGTGGCGGCGTGCTTGCTGAAGGTGTTAAGACGGTTGCATATTCTTACATTGGACCGGAAGTAACCTGGCCCATTTATAGAGATGGTTCGATAGGCAAAGCTAAGGCCGATGTCGAAGTAGCCGCTAAGAAAATTGAGGCAGACCTTGCAGCCCTTGGTTGCAAGGCATATGTGTCCATCAATAAGGCGCTGGTTACTCAGGCTAGTTCTGCTATTCCGGTGGTTCCGCTCTATATTTCTCTTCTCTACAAAATAATGAAAGAGAAAGGTCTGCATGAAGGTTGCATCGAGCAGATGTACAGGCTTTTTGCTGAAAATCTTTATGGTAAGGGTAAGCTCAACCTTGATTCGGAAGGTCGCATTCGCATTGATGATAAAGAAATGCAAGACGACGTTCAGAACGCAGTCAAAGTACTCTGGGAAAAGGTATCGACAGAAAATCTCAAAGAGATTTCTGATTTTGCCACCTATCGCTCTGATTTCTTGAAGCTCTTTGGCTTTGGTTTTGCCGAAGTCAATTATGATGAGCCAATTGATCCCGCCTACGGCCAATAAAGCTAGCCGGCGCCATCTAGAGCAGTGAATGCAGAAACCCCATATAGAGCAGAGAATGCATGTATGGGGTTTCTTTTTTAAAAGCTGCGTATATAGCGGAAAGTCACTGCCACTGGTGCAACCAATCCTAAATTTCTTTCTGGGTTGAATGGGGCAGGGGTGACGCCGTTACTAGGTCCTGGCACGGCAGAGCGCCCGGGATTGATATAGCGAAGACAGGTAATTGGCACGTCGACCATGATCATGTCTTTTTCTCTAGCCCAGGTGATGCCGGGTCCGACCGACATGGCCCAACCTGGCTGGCGAAAACCGCCTGAGGCGCCGATTAAGTCGGTGTTGGTTACCCCTTCCCATCGGCCTACCACTCTAGCGCGCAGACCTTTCAAATTTGGTTTGTTCCAGGTTCCTGGAACTTTTAGTGACACACCGGCTTGGACGGCATAAGCATCAGCAACTGAATTGGTCAATTCGTCTAGGAAATTTGGGGTGAGCGGTACTCCCGCCGAACTAATAATTGATGATGTGCCGTTTGTATTGCGTGGGTTTGAAAGATAAGAACCAGAGACGAAGACCGATTGTCCTCTCAATAGTCGCGGGGCTCTAAATGTTTTGAAGGCATCTACAGTGGCGACGATGCCGGTGCCACCGTCGCCAGGCATTACCGCCGCCGGATAGACCGCGGTGCGCCGATAGGCTGTACCGTTGAGGTTGGGCATGTAGCGTCTTTCGTCCCAATCCCCGGTGGGGATTTTCATACCTAAGCCGACGATGACGTTCTCATAAGGATGGTCCTTCGGATCTAATACTGTGGCTTGCGTGTGCAACTGCAAGTCACCGATTCCGTTTACGCTCCAACCGTCTCGAACTCCTACTTGTGGACCCTTTGGCGGAAATAACATGGTGAAGCGGTTCATTGAGATGGGCAAGGTGGCAAGCACCGATACCCGGCGGTTGAGATAATATCTACCGGTGACGTCCATAACTGATTGACGCATCCTTGGACCCCAAAGCTGCGTGAAATCTTCGTTGTAATTGGTGCCGTTGTAGGAGCGAGTGGCATTGGCTTGCCGCCAACCTACAGACAACTGAAACTTACCAGACCCTAGCCCCATACCTGGGACCATCCCACGTGCGCTTGCTCAGCCTTGTCCCCAGGCGGCGCGCTCTCCCAGTAAGACAAAGAGACTAAAGACAAGCAAGAGTCTCAGCGGCTTTCCATAAGGCGCCGCCCCGAGGAGCCTCCCCGAGGGTGATTTAGTTGGTTGTTCTGGGCAATCTTGCAGAGATCTGCTCCGGGCTAATTTAGTATTTGGGAATGGAGTTGTCTATCTCATCCGACCAAGCCAGAATGCCTCCGGCTAGATTTATGGCGCTATCGAAGCCCTTGCTGCGCAAGAACTGAACACAACGCATCGAGCGTCCGCCGGAGCGGCACATAACCACGATGTCTTTGCTCTTGAAAACCTCTAATTCGCCGACTCTTGCTGATAGCTCGCCCATGGGAATGTGTTTGTTGTGGTTGAGTTTTGCTATATCCAGTTCATGACCTTCTCTAATGTCGAGAAGCAGCAGGTCTTCACCCTTGTCAAGGCGCTCTTTCAACTCTTTAACTGAAATCTCTAGATTTGCCTGTTTATTTGTCATTTCCGCACCTATTTAAGACCACATAAGTATAATCAATCTGAGATAAGACCGGTTAGCTTTTGTTTCTTCGCCATCAATAACAGAAGCCAAAGGAAAGGAGCTTTGCAAGAATGACAAGAACTTTAGAAGAGGCGCTTAAAGCTGTTTTAGCTGACGACAACAAAGTATCTACCTATGAAGCCCGGGCTATTCGCGAATTAATTATGGCTGACGGTGTAGTTTCAGAAGACGAGAAAGCCCTACTTGAAAAGGCTCTTGCCAATAATCAATTCGAAGAGCGCGCCTTCGACCTTCTATCGGCGCTGCTTCTGCGGGCGCATATGAAAGAGTAGAGCCTCTTTCAAAACTACTTCGGGTTTAAAAGATTTATTCCCAAAGCAGTCTCTGAGCCAGGGATGGTCCTATGCCAAAGTATTTATTGAGCAATTCCGGTTTGGTTTCGGTAACCACTATGAAGCCTGGGCTGACGTACTTGTTCCAACAGTCTTGAAAGGCGTCGCGGCCATTTTGTGACCGCGCCAATAGTTTAGGCACAGCATGATAGCCGGCTGCTCTCGCTTCGGCTTGACCGCGCAGATATCGCTTGAAGAACAGCCGGGCTTCTTTCTCACTAGTGAAAGCCGGGTATTCATATTTAGGAATCAGATAAGGCTGATTGCTTATCGGGCTTAGTAATTCTTTCATCGACTGATTGAAGATTTTGGAAAAGCGTGGTTCTACGTCATCTAAAAAGATGCGGTAGCTGCCGTCTTTGCGGACGCTCACTTTTAGACTGGAATCGGCTATGCCGGGAGGTAACTGTCTGGTCAGTTCGAGGGCGCTCAATACGGCCCTGGCCATGTCCCTTAGTCCCTGTGTTTGTCTTTGTGTTTGTGTTTGACTTTGTGTTTGTGTTTGACTTTGTGTTTGACTTTGCTTTTGACTGTTAATTTCACCTTTAGTTTGGCTGTTAAGTTTGCTGTCTAAAAGAGCTTCGTGCTTGCCGGGGCTAAGGGGCAGATTTTTTTCTGTGTTTACTTGAGCTGTATTAGATTGATCTGCGTTTAACTGCTCTATAACTAGTTGTTCTTGATTTAGCAGGTCTGGTGAAGCTTCAAGGCGGCAGACTTCTCGAAAGAAACGGCCTCGCAGAGATTCGGCTTTCTTTCTAGCGAAATAGGCCGCCACCACAGGCGGTACGAGGCTCAGTAAGGCTGTGCCCCCCGAGAAAAATAGTAGAACCAAGGAAACTACTGATGCTAGGGTGAAATGCTCTATATAGACGCCGTTTAGAGCCCCTCGCATGGCCGAGGCATGCTCTTTATATTTTTGATTGTGCTTGAGGTGCGGTGGGGTCAGGGCTAATTTACGCATCTTTGATACTTCAAGACAAGGAATCAGTCTGTTTTGATAAGGCTCTCCCACTTTCCAATGATCATAGATGGCGTCTCTCACTAAGGCTCTTTCCATCATCTCGTTGTTGAAGAGATCATAACTGGCAAAAACTTCATGGGCGGTCAGCTCTGAGAAGCTTGGATGCACATGACCTACGCCGCATTCGATTTGACCGTCGTCGCAAATGCCGAAAAAGCCTTCGTGCTTGCGCACAAAACGCTGGTAGTCATTGAGACCTTTTTCCAGGCTAGGGGCTATGCAAATCACATCCCAGTTGTTAGCTACTTTTCTTTTGCCAAAAGGACCATTATTTTGAATACGAATCGACCTGCCCCTAAGTTGCTTGACCGAGACCGGTGAAGTTGTGGTGGTTAGGTCTATTAGAGTGTTCAGTCCCTGACTGTCCCAGCCTTCTCCAAAGAGACCGCGGGTGCCGATAAGACATTTTGTGATTCCTCTTTCGAAAAGACTGGTGGCTAGAGCCACATAAAGTCTCGATTCCCAAGCTCCTGAAGAGGCTTCAATCGAGGAAAAGCCGCCATTGCGTTCGACTAATTTGATTTCGAATTTGTGACCATTTTCTCTGAGATATTGCCGTGCTGCTTCAGCAAACTGTTCAGCCACCCGGTTGTCTATAAGCAAAAGCGAGCCGGTGACAAGGCAGGGATTGACATAAAGTGAAATCGGCGATTTGAGCAGAGTGCGCATCACTGCTATCGCTCCACCCGATTCTTCGCTCAGCACCCCCTCAAGATTTTTTACTGCCGTGGCGGACATTTTTTCGAAGTCTGTGACCACGCAAGCCCTAAGCTTATCATCCAGCACTCTATACTCGAGAGCCAGGATTTCGCACACTGCTCTTGCTTTGCCCTCAGAAAAAGCAAGCACTCTATCAACCGGCGAAGCTTGCTTGCGCAGACCTTGTTCGGTTATGCCATAGCCTAGTTTACGTAGGGCAAGCTTAATCTCTTCAAGAAGGGCATGGCTGGTGCTATCACTAGCTAGTTTCAACTTATGGGCAGCAAAGTCATCAATGAGCAACATCCAATCATCGAGCACCGGAGATTGCATAAATTCATCCGATAGTTCGATTTTTCTCGGTCCTGGCTGCTTAAACTTCCAAAGGGCACGCAGATAGGCAGTAGCCAGCGCTGGACTATCTTTTATGAATTTATTGAAGCCGCATTCTCTTTCAATCAGGGCTGTGCTCTCAATTATGTGAGCAGTAAGTGGCGGCAGACAGGGCGTAACATTTTTATTCTCTTGATCAAACTGAATTGGCTCAGTTGACTGACTCGTCTCTCTATTCTCCTGGTCAAATATAAGTGGCGCACCTGGCTGAAAAGTCCTGTCAGGCTTTTCGTATAGATATTCAAGACCAACAAGGGTCTCAAGCAGTCGGTGAAATTCATTATGCTGTTCTTCGAGAAATTTGAATTCGGCGGCTGTCGGTTCGACAAAGTAAGCCAGATCTTGAAAAGGTGCCAGTCCCCCTTCTTTTACCAGGGCTTGGGTTGGCACCTGATAATCTATATCACCCACCAAAGATATATAGCGACCTTCTTGGCTCTGACTTTTCTTCTCTGGCGGTGTGCCGGTTAGTCCGATCACCAAGGGGGCGTCCAGATAGGCAATGAGATGCTTCATGATTGCCGCCCAGTAGTCGGTCAAATGGTGGCATTCATCAAATAGAACTAGTTTGAATTTCTGACGGCGCAAGGCTTGCAGCAATTGCATGGCGTTTGGATGCAAGACATCATTTAGATCCATTATTTCGGAAAGCTTTTTGCGCAGCCGACTGACATGGCGGCTAATCTCTTTTTGATGGGCTTTGGGATTGTTTTGCAGAATTTCGATTATGCGCAGTTCTGCCTCGCCGATTGAAAGCCCGCGACCTTTCACCAGCTCATCGACCCAGCCTTTATGGGCAAGTTTGGTGAGATATTCCTGCTCTTTGCCGGGGGTAGACAAGACTTGATAGGTCATTACAGTTATTGGCTTGAGCGGCTTGTCGTCATGGGTGCCGATCAGATTTTGATAGCCGACCAACTGATCATCAGGTACAAATAGGTCCAGCTTTTGACCCCACTGCGATTGAATGGTGGTATTGGGGGTCAAAATCAAGCTAGGATGCTTGTAGTTTGCTATCAACTGCAGCCCGATGATTGTCTTGCCGGCTCCAGGCGGCGCCACAATATGAATTTCTCGCTCGCCATTTTTAAGCTTATCGTCGACCAGCTCTAATATTTCGGTCTGGTATTTTCTGAGCGGGAACTTAAATGATAGATTGGCAAGCAAAGACTCTTCTCTGCCTTCAGTTTCAAAATCTAGGCTATGTTTTGTCGTCAAAATTTTTGCCGATATTTTTAGTTGATATGGTGGATTACCGCGCAACGCCTTATTTTACTCTAGTTTTGTTGACATTTGTTTTGCGACTTTCAGTTATTGACTCTTTGATTTATTGACTCTTTGGCTCTTTAGCGAACGGCTTCCGCCCTAAATGCTCAGTTGATAACATGGCTAGGCGGGTGAAATTGCCTTACAACCGTTCCAGGTTTGTTCACGGGGCTCTGTTTTACTAATGCTAAGATTGGAAGCCCTATAGAACGGTGTAGAACGGTGAGTTATGTCGGCGACCAGAGGCAGTGACGGCGAATCGGCTAAGAAAGCGGTTCTTAGTCTAGATAAGGTCTCAAAGACATATGGTGAACATAATGTCGAGGCCCTCAAATCGGTATCGCTGGATATACCGGAAGGCAGTTTTGCTTGTCTTATGGGACAGAGCGGTTGCGGCAAAAGCACCCTCTTAAATTTGATTGCCGGTTTGGACAAGCCTGGTGCCGGTCGTATTCTCTTTGACGGGCAAGACCTCTCGGGGCTGTCAGATGAAAGTATGACCAAACTCAGAGCCGGCAAAATCGGCTTTGTCTTTCAGTTTTTCAATTTGCTTTCCACTTTGACAGTCAAAGAAAACGTCGAATTGCCTCTGGAACTTAATAGCAATATGGGCAAAGCGGCAAGAGAAAAGCTTGTGATAGAGACTTTGGAGCGGGTGGGCATGGGCGCTCGTCTCAACTTTTACCCGGCTCAGCTGTCGGGGGGCGAGATGCAGAGAGTGGCGATTGCCCGAGCAATTATTCATAAACCTAGATTGCTCGTTGCCGATGAGCCGACTGGTAACCTCGACTCGCAGAACGGCGAGTCAGTGCTTGCTTTGCTAAATGAACTGAACCGTGACCATGGACAGACAATTGTTATGGCTACCCATAGCAGCGAGGCTGCTAGTCATTGCGACTTTGTCATTCACATGAAAGACGGAAGTATAGTAAACATAGATGAATGAGTCTGTTCAGAAGGTCCGTTTCTATGGCTGATGGTACAAGCGATTTTCGCCTAAAGCTCTTTAAGAATTTCGTCCTGCGAGATATCAGGCGCAACATGGTGCGCACCGGTCTAACAGTCGCTGGTATCGCTCTTGGTGTAGCTGTCTTTCTCGCCATTAGTATCGCCAATGATACTGCTCTTTCTCGTTTCAGGCAGACTGTATCTCAGGTGGCCGGTAAGGCCGACCTCGAACTTTTGCCTCTTTCCAGCGACAGCATGGATGAAAATATACTAGCTGACCTCTATTTTTTAAGTCAGGTCGGAGTCAAATTCGCTCCCTTGATTGACGAACATCTGGTTCTGAAAAATGGAGAGGTTGTGCAGATCATCGGGCTTGATATGCTAGCCGATCCCGAATTTAAGCGCTATGAAGAAAATGATGACAGCCAGTCCAAAGATTCAAATGGGGGCGAACTTGATTCATCTGTTTTTGCACCGAACAGCGCCCTAGTGGGCGGCGCCTTGGCCGAGAGGCTGGCGGTCAAACCCGGCGATTTCATATCTTGTCTGACCGGAGACGGCGAAGCCCGGCTGAAAGTGGCCGGGGTGATGTCTAAGTCTGGTTTAGGCGGCGCTTACAGTGGTAATTTGTTAGTCACCGACCTGCCTTTGGCTCAATCTCTCACCGGACTAGCCGGGCGAGTCAGCCGCATCGATATGATTTCGGGCAGCGGCAACGACTCTGCCGCCATCGCCGAAAAGCTGAGACAAGTGGTGCCCCCCGATGTTATGGTCGGCAGCCCCGACACCCGCAGTGAGCAGGCATCCAAAATGACCAGGTCATTTGAATACAATTTGCTTGCTCTCACCCTGATTGCCCTAATGGTGGGCATGTTTTTGATTTACAACACAATGACCATAACCGTTTTGCGGCGTCGTCCTGAAATAGGTGTGCTGCGGGCGCTTGGTGTTGACCGCAGGGTGATATTACAAATGTTCTTGTTCGAAGCTTTGTTTATTGGGGCATTGGGCACAGTGTTCGGGCTCATTCTGGGCGCCTTTCTATCACAGGGGGCGCTTATGGCTGTGGCTCAGACTTTCCAATATTTCTATTTCAAAGTGCCCTTAGAGAAAGTCAGTCCAGATTTATCTCAGTATCTTTTGGCCTTTGCTGTAGGCATGAGCTTGACTTTGATTGCCAGCCTGCCGCCGCTTTTTGAGGCAGTGGCTGTGGCGCCGGCTGAAGCCACCAGACGTGCCTCTTTCGAAAGTAGATTGCGCTTGGCGCGTGGCTGGTTGTTTGCGGTCGGTCTTTTCTGTCTCGCCTTGTGCTATTTGTCGAGTTTGCAAGGTCCGGTTTTCGAGTTTCCTTTCTTTGGTTATTTGGCGGCTTTTCTGAGCATCGTGGGCGCTTCGCTGCTTATGCCTCTGCTCTTGTCCTTGACCCTGCCTGTCTTGGCCCGCTTTCTTGGACGCTTCAGCCCTCGTGGCAGGCTGGCGGCATCGAGTCTGAGCGGTACTCTCAGTCGCACCGCCGTGGCCAGCGCTTCACTGATGATCGGCATTGCCATGATGGTCAGCCTGGCTATTATGATTTCAAGCTTTCGCAAAACAGTTACGCAATGGATAGACCAGAGTTTCCAAGCCGATCTCTGGATGCAGTCGCAGGCGCGTGCCGCAGGCAACAAAGGAGCTCGTTTGCCGGAGCGTTTAGTCAAAGAAGTGGCGGCTGTTCCAGGTGTCGCTGCTGCTGAGGGTTTTGTCGACCGTCGCATCATCTATAAAGATATGCCGGTATTTCTGGGGGCGGCAGACTTTGATGTCTTGGCTCGTTTCGGCAATCAGCTCTTTCTATCTAAGCGCTCAAACAAGGAAGTTTGCGAGCATATGCAGGGCTTGCGGGCGATAGTTTCAGAACCATTCGCGGTGCGGCGCAATCTTAAGCGCGGCGATAAACTGACTCTTGATGTGGAAGGCGGCAAACGTGATTTCATAGTCGAAGATGTTTTCTATGACTATGCTTCAGACCTCGGTTATATCATCATTCCTCGCGATGTATACAAAGACTTGTACCGAGACGACCAAGTTTCTAACGTGGCTATTTATCTTGATGCGAATGCCGATCTGGCAAAGGTGAAAGGAGAGCTCTATCGACGGCTTGGTAATTTGTCGATTAGCAGCACCCAAGAGCTGCGCAAACAAGCCATCACAATTTTTGATCGCACTTTCGCCATTACCTATGCGTTGCATACTATCGCAGTGGTGGTTTCAATTTTGTCGGTCATGAATGCTCTCTTTGCTCTTACCCTCGAGTCTAAGCGAGAATTTGCCATACTGCGCTATCTTGGCGCCGCCGGCAAGGACCTGGCGTCTATCGTATACACCCAGGCGGCCATTCTGGCTCTTTCCGGAAATATCGGCGGTATCGCTCTCGGTTATATTCTTTCGCTCTTGCTCACCCATGTCATCAACAAACAATCCTTTGGGTGGAGCGTACAGTATTCAATTCCGTTTGACTTTATTTTGCAGTCTTCTTTCTTGGTTTTGGTAACAGCCGTGGCTTCGGCTTCCTTGCCGGCCAAGGTTGCCGCCAAAACGCCAGCCCCCGAGGTAATCAGAGATGAATAGCAATAGTGGGAGACCATCGATGAGTAGATTTAGGTATTTCAACCTTTTAAGATTATCTAGATTGCTTTTGGCGTTGTTATGTCTTTTGACAAATTCATCTCTGTCGCTTGCTGCCGAGGGCGAAGCCAAGGTCTATAAGAAAGCTCTGCCTGGCTATAAGTATGAATTTCCGCGCGACCATTTCAGCCATGATCAGTTCAAGACCGAATGGTGGTATTACACTGGGCATTTACAAGCCAAAGATAAAAGACGCTTTGGCTTTGAGTTGACTTTCTTCCGTACCGGCGCCGAATACGAGCCAGTCAAAGGTAAATCATCTAAACCTTGGGCTCTAGATAATTTCTATCTGGCCCACTTCGCCCTCACCGATGAAAGCGGCAAAGTATTCCGCTTTTATGAGAAACTGAATCGCAAAGGTTTGAAGTTTGCCGATGCCAGGCAAGATGCCTATTATGTCTATAACGAAGGCTGGTCAGTAGCTAGACTAGGCGAGGGTGATAAAGAACGCTTTATTTTGAAAGCAGACGGACGCGATTGCGGCATCTACTTGATGTTGCAGTCACTCAAACCGCCGGTGGTGCATGGCGAAAATGGTGTGAGCCAGAAAGCATCATGCCTGGGGTGCGCTTCTCACTATTACAGTATGAGTCGTCTTAAGGCAGACGGCATTGTTATAGTTGGCGACAAGCCGGTGGCTGTAGAAGGTCTGGCTTGGATGGACCATGAGTTTGGCAGCAATCAGTTGACCAGCGAACAGACTGGATGGGACTGGTACTCGATACAACTGAAGGGAAACCGCGAATTGATGCTTTATGTGATGCGCCGCGAAGATGGAAGCTTTGAGAAGCAGTCGAGCGGCACCCTTGTTTATGCCGATGGCAAAAGTCGTCATCTCAAGTTGAATGACTTCAAAATAGTCAAGACCGATACATGGAAGTCTCCCAAGACCGGGGGCGAGTATCCCATGGGGTGGAGTATCGAAGTGCCGTCTGAGAAACTAAGCCTCAAGTTGGTGCCGCTTCTGCGCGACCAAGAGTTGACTACGGCGCGCTCTACCGGTGTCAGCTACTGGGAAGGCGCGGTGGATGTTTTTGAAGGCGGTGAGAAGGCGGCAAGCGGCAATGGTTATGTCGAGATGACCGGCTACTCTGAGAAATTCACTAAGAAACTCTAAGTACAATATTGCTGCTGGACCGTTCTGAGCAAAATTGATATTGTGGGTTCTATGGCATACCTGCAACTAGTCTTCACTCAAACTGATTCCGCCCAGGCTGTGGTAGAGTCCGCGGCGTTTTTATCTGTAGTTGCGTACTCATCTAAACTTGCCTATGCATCTAAACTTGCCTATTCATCTATGGTTGCCAATTCATCTAAAGTTTCTCCCTCCAAATCAGAGTTAATAACGTGGCAATTTGGTTTGTCTTTTTCTAGAGTTGGTCTAATTGCTCTTCTGCTTCTGAATTTGTTTTGTTGGCAGTGGAATTCTTCGGAGGTCGAAGCCAGTCCAATGAAGGCATCAGTAGATAGTAAGCTAGGCTCAGAGAGTAAGCCAGGGGCTGCTAGCGCTAAGCCTGTGGACAGTAGTAAGCTAGGGGCAGATACTAAGCTAGGGACTCTCAAGGCTAAGAAGAAGGTCTTGAGGATTGAACAGAAAACAGTCGGCTATGGTGCCACAACCATCCTCATTGCTGATGACGGTATTCAATTTGCTATCAAGGCAAAGGGACTCAAGTATTATTGCTTGGGTCCGAAGTGGCTTTTGGTAATTCATAATCCTAAATTGAACCTAGCTAAAGAAGAGCCAATGCGCGCCTGGAAGGGAACTTCGATTTCAAAGGAGCGCATCACTGAGATTTGTCGCTCGGAGTCGTCTAGCAGTCTCAATTCTCTGCCGGGTAAGCGTGTCAAACTTGAGATTGCCCCCGTCGATTCTTATTTTTCTAAGGCTGAAGCGATGTTTAGAACAAGCACTCGCAGCGCGAAGAAATTCCAAAAAATGGAGTATTTCGTCAGCGATTCTATTAAGCTTTCGAAAGAGCAAAAGCTGCTCGCTGACTATGTTTATGGCATGACAGGCGCAGGTGGTGTCATTCTGAAAGAGGACCTTATTGATGGGGACGGCAAGCGATTTCCCATCATCGAGACAGAATCAATCAAGGAAGATTGGATTCCCTTATCGGATTGGATATATCCAAAAGGCTATAAAGCTGCCAGTTGGCAAGAATTGCTCAATCAGAAGAAAGATCTTGAGGATGCTGCCTCAATACTTGATACTCTCTATGATGGCAAATAGATTTTTTCAGTACTCTAAAGACGCCATCTTGCCTTAATACCTATTTTGTAAGCTATTTTGTGAGCTGTTTTTGAAGGAGTTTGTGAAGCTCTTTAAGAAGCTCTTTTGAAGAGCTCATTTCGAAAGCTCTATAGTATATTGATAGAGAAATAGTTTACTTAGCCAGCGTTATGGGGGCTAAATTGCTTAAAAGTTTCGCCAGTCTTTCCACTGATCTTCTCTGCTGCTCGTCTCGCAACTTATTGATTGCCGGCTCACTCGTCTTTATGGCTGGCACTTTCGATATCGCTTCGACGAATAGGGCGTTGGCACAACAGCGTTCTGAGCAAGAGGATTCTGTTCGAGAGTTTTCTGTTCAAGAGTCGTCTGGTAGAGAGATTTCTGGTCGAGAGATTTCTGGTCGAGAGATTTCTGGCATAGTGCCCTCCGGACCTTCGCATTCCGGACAGTTGCCGAATAGCCAAGCTATGCCTGTTAGCGAGTTGAATGCCGCGGAGGCGGCGGCTCAGTTCGACCGATGCTTTAAGGACGCATCCGAGGCTCTTCGAAACGGACGTTATGGTGACGCTGAGCGGCTTTATCGTAAGGCAATAATTTTGGCAGGGCGGTTTGGCGAGTCGGATAAAAGATATGGCAAAGCCTTCGGCGATTTAGGACGGCTTTTAACAATGCGAGCCCGCTTCGACGAAGCTGAGCCATTGCTGGAAGAAGAGTTGCACAGCATTAAGTGCCGCGAGCATTTTAGATCTTCAGGGGGCGGTGCTCAGGGTTCGTGGCAGTCGACTTCATTTAATGGTGACGAATCTAGAAGTGGCAGTGTTGCAAGTGCTGGCACTGAAATAAGTTCTAGCGTTGATTCAAGTCCTGGAACCGCCACAAATATTGGAATTGCTGCAAATACTGGAGTTGCTGCAAATATTGGAACGGGCGCGACTGCCCAAAGCGACTACAAGGAGCTGATACCAGCTATGAGCAGTCTTGCTTCTTTCTATCTCAACTATGGTAGCGAAAGTAAAGCTGAACCACTTGCCAGCGAACTGCTTTCATTGATTGATGGTCGCCTGGGAGAGTACCGGGAGGCAACAAGCGGGAATATTACCTTGAAGAACGGTCAACCTCTTACAGGCTGGGCTGGCTCTGCCGCCTCCACGATGATCAATCCTGTTGTGGAATGGGCAATTGCCCTTGATGCCGTCGCCGGCGATCTGCGAAACAAGGGCAAACTTGATATGGCGGAGCGCTGCTATAACGTCGCACTGGAAGTGAAAGAAACCGTTCTGGGCAAGGAGCATCTCTCTTTGGCAAATAGTTTCGATAATCTAGCGGCTATTTCTCAAGAGCGCGGTGATATGCGCCAGGCACAGCAGTATTATAGCTATGCCTTAGAAACAACTGAGCGCATTTTGCCGAAATCCAATCCACAGGTCTATAGCCGACTTGATAGGTTAGCGAAATGCTTTCTTAAGGAAAACAAGTTGGCTGAGGCGGAAGCTCTTTATATGAAGGCTCAGTCGTTTTGGGAAGAAAACAGTCGCAATGGCAGCGAAGCCAGAGCTGCCTATGCACTAGGTAATGTTTACATGCTTGAGAAGAAATACCAGGAAGCTCAGCCTTATTTAGCTAACGCACTCAAGCTTGCCGAAGAATTTTATGGTCCAGACTCAATTGCGCTTGTACCTTTCTTAAATCGCTATGCCGATCTTTTGTATTATCAGGGGCAGGATGGTCCACGCCAAGAGCTGAAGGCTAGGGCTTGTGCGATTTCAGGCACGCCTCTTTGAACGTTCTGACATTTTGGCTTTGCTTACTTTTTCTGTCTAGACTTGCTTGAGCAAGTTCTGCCAAGCTTGATGGCTCTCAATTAGCTTTAACGCCTCTTCCAGAAGGCTTATTCCGGGCTCTTTCTTGAACCAAGTAGAAGCCCCGGATGGATGTGGCAGAGGGATGACATCACTGGTGACACCGTAAATGGTTTTCTCAAAACTCTGCCCAATCACGTCGACTAGCTGGACTTTACCCATCAATTGTTCAATTGCTAGTTTGCCAACTGGTATGACAAGTCGCGGCTGCAGCAACTCAAACTCTTGCTTCATCCACTTGGAGCAATTGGATATTTCATCGTTATTTGGAACTCTGTCTCCGCCAGTCTTTGCCTTACCCGGAAAACAACGGCATACTGCCGCCATATAAGCTAGAGAACGAAATTGCTCTTCAGGCAGTCCTATAGAACCGAACCACCTAAAGAGTGTTTTACCTGCCGTCCAAGCAAATGGTTTTCCGAATCTTCCCTCATGAGGACCCGGAGCCTGTCCAATCATAAAGACTTCCGATTGCACCGGGGCTCCAGTTACTACTGGGCCCACCATCTCCGGACAAGCTTGGCAGCCCTTGAGAAGGTTGACGTGTTTTTCTAATAAGGCTTTAGTTTTTGACATGACTCATATGTTAGCCGTTTTTGGTATCAATCTGCAAGTTTGGCTTGCCATTTCGACATTGAGTCGATTTGTTAAATAGCGACTGCTAGGCTACAAAGAGCGCTTTGAGCAAAGAGGCGCTATTCACAAACTCTTGTTCTTTTGGATCTGTCAATTAAACTGTGGCATTAGGATTATTGGTCACTGAATGTGTGTCCTGCGGTAGTTTGGTTCTTAGAGACGGGCACTGCAGCCGACAGCGCTTTGCGCTGTCGGCTGCGTGCCCGGAGT
>JAFLCK010000010.1:0-151984 GCA_017303615.1 Obscuribacter phosphatis (SeqCode) | reverse complement strand
AGAAGCAGAAGCAGAAGCAGAAGAAGAAGAAGCAGCAGAAGAAGCAGAAGAAGCAGAAGAAGCAGAAGCAGAAGCAGAGGAAGAAGCACCTGCAGAAGTAGCAGCGGAAGCGGAAGAAGCCGAAGCAGAAGCTGAAGAAGAAGCACCTGCAGAAGTAGCAGCGGAAGCGGAAGAAGCCGAAGCAGAGGAAGAAGCACCGGCAGAAGTAGCAGCCGAAGCGGAAGAATCAGAAGAAGCTGAAGCTGAGGAAGAAGCGCCTGCAGAAGTAGCAGCGGAAGCGGAAGAAGCCGAAGCAGAAGCCGAAGCAGAAGCCGAAGCAGAGGAAGAAGCACCTGCAGAAGTAGCAGCGGAAGAAGCGGAAGAAGCCGCAGCCGAATCCACTGAAGAGCCGGCGAAAGATGGTGACATGGGTCAAGCCGCATAGGCTTCAGCGTTCATTCGCTGATTGAGTGGGAGGTCGCCTTGTAGGCCTCCCACTTTATTTGGACAAATTCTGGTTGAGTTGTTATAAAGGCATAGAACTTTATCGGCGTTTCAAAGTAATTGGATACCTATGTCAATCAAAACTTGTGCAGTTATCGGTCTTGGTCGATTTGGAGCTTTGTTTGCCGAGATTCTCAGCGCCCACTTTAGTGTTGTAACTTTTGATATTGATGCGTCCAGGCGTAAGTTCGCTCCTGCTGGCGCTACCTTTGTCGACGAACTAAGCGCTGCCTTGAGTGCTGACGCCATTTTCTACGCAGTGCCGATTTCTTCATTCGAGTCGGTTCTTGAAGCGCATGTTAAAGACCATAGAGATCTGCTTTGCGGTAAATTACTTGTTGACTTGCTTTCGGTAAAGGTTCATCCGGCTGCTGTTTTCGCCAGACTTTTGCCTGCTTTGCCTGGTGCCCGTGCGCTTTGTATGCATCCGATGTTTGGACCTGACAGCGTTGAGCGCCAGGCTGGCTCGCTATCAATTAAGGATCTCAAGATAGTCATGGACGCTTCGATGGCGCCCTCTGATGCCGCTCAATTGAAAGAAGTTTTTGCCGCCCAAGGCGCTAAAGTGCTTGATCTTTCTTGCGATGAGCATGATCGCCAGGCGGCTGAAAGCCAGGGCTTGACACATTTTGTCGGGCGTATACTTGATGAGTTTAATATGAAGGCTACGGCAATTGATACCGCCGGTGCTACCGGTCTGCTGCGCATTAGAGAGCAGGTGTCGCGCGATAGCTGGCAGCTCTTCGTCGATTTGCAAACTTACAATCCTTATACGATTCCTATGAGAGTTAAGTTGTCTGCGGCGCAAGATAAGGTATTCAACAAGCTTTTGCCCAATCGTATATTCAAAGACCGCTTAGTTATAGGTATTCAGGGAGGCGCAGGTAGTTTCAATGAAGAGGCGGCGACGCACTATATGTCACGCTATCCCGAGCAACCCTATGAACTGATTTATTTGCATACCACCGAAAATGTATTGAAAGCTTTGCACGAGGGGCGGGTAGATCGCGGTCAGTTTGCAATGCACAACTCAATAGGCGGCATCGTCACCGAGTCGGTTGAAGCTATGTCTTCATACAATTTCGAAATCGTAGAGGAGTTTGCCATCAAGATCGCCCATGCTCTAATGATTGCGCCGGATGCAGAGCTTTCTGAGATTGAGAAAATAATGTCCCATCCTCAGGTCTACCGGCAATGCGCTGGTAATCTCAAGAAAAAGTACCCCAACCTGCCCCAAGAGAGTGGAGACGGCGAGTTGGTAGACCATGCAAAGGTGGCGCAGCTTCTTGGTTTAGGTAAGCTGCCCAAATCTGTGGCAACCATGGGTAGTAAGGTCTTGGCCAGGTTGAACGGATTAAAGATTGTCGAAGACAATCTGCAAGATCTTAGTGAAAACTTCACCAGTTTCTTGTTTGTGCAAAGGCCTTCCTGAGTGCATATAGTGGTATCTTTTTCTCGATATATCAGTCGGAGATACCTAGATGTCCACAACAACTCTCAGGGAAACACCTCTTGCCTCCGCTCATCGGAAGCTGAATGCACGCATGGTGGATTTTGCCGGTTGGAATATGCCGGTGCAGTACAAGTCTATTGTCACTGAGCATATGGCAACCCGCGAGAAGGTCGGTCTCTTCGATGTTTCTCATATGGGCGAGTTTTTGGTTACTGGTGAACGTGCCGCTGATTTTGTGCAGTATGTCATCGCAAACGATGTTAATCGTCTTACAGTGCCAGATCGTGCTCTTTACTCGCAGCTTTGCTATGAAAATGGCGGCACTGTGGATGATCTGATTGTCTACAGAAGAAAAGACAATTTCATGCTGGTTGTTAACGCTTCCAACATTGATAAAGACTTTGCCTGGCTCAAAAGCCATGCTTCACAGTTCGGCGTCAGTTTGACCAACCTTTCCGATGATCTTGGGCTGCTTGCCTTGCAGGGTCCCCAAGCTGTTCCACTGCTGGCAGAGTTGGCTGGCGGTTTCGTGGCTGAGTTGCCCTCATTCGGTTATGGCGAAGCCATCATAGATGGTGTCAAGATTAGCTTTGGAAGAACCGGCTATACCGGCGAAGATGGCTTTGAGATTTTTGTCGATGCGGCAAAAGTTGAATGGCTCTGGAATACCTTGCTTGAGAAAGGTGCCTCTAGAGGAATAGAACCATGTGGACTAGGTGCAAGAGACACTCTCCGCTTGGAAGCCGGTCTACCTCTTTATGGTCATGAGCTTGAGAAAGACATCAGTCCGATCGAATCAGGTCTAGGCTGGAGTGTGAAGCCTGATAAAGGCGACTTTATTGGCAGAGATGTGCTTGCTAAGCAAAAAGCCGGAGAAATTAGCCGTCAGATTGTTTGTCTGAAAGCTGAAGGAAAAGCTTTGCCTCGCCAGGGCTATGCAGTCTTCTCGGGCGACAAAGAGGTCGGTGCAGTTACGAGTGGTTCGCAAGGAATCTTTGTAGGTTACCCAATTGCTTTTGCAATGGTTTCAAAGGAGCTAACAAAAGTTGGCACTGAGCTGTCAATTGCGATTAGAGATACCAAGGTTCCAGCCAAGGTTGTCGCTAGACCATGGTACAAGCGGAAGAAGTAGTCAAGCGGTTTGGGCTTGTCTTGCTCAAGAGCCGAAAAAGGCTTTGCTGGTTAGATAAAGAAAGGAAAAAAGATTTTCCGCAGAAAATCTTTTTTCCTTTCTTTGCGTCACTTTTTCCAAAAAAAGATTTTTAGACGAAAATCTTTTTTTTAGAGTCTATCTTACCGAAAGCAAGAAAAGAGCATACGCTGCCCACATTAGCGAGAATGCCAAGAAATCTAGCGTGCGCTTCCTCTCGTTGTCATGAATGTCTACAATTGCATGAGCCCGGCTTTCGGTTTGAGGTCTGAAATGTCTGTCCATTTTTCTGTCTTTCTTTAATTGACTGGTTGTGAACCTGGTTGGTTATGTATAGACTTTCTGCCTGCAGCAATTAGAAGGATGCAGCGAACTAATTTCTTACTAGCGAGCTAGAGTGGGGGCAAAGAGCTGGATATCAACTCAGGACAGGTGATAACGATGGCGCTCATTGGCGTCGTTCTGGTTATGGTTTGCATCGGACCAGTTCTACTTGTCAGGATATTTGGAAGTGGTCGCTCCAGTCGAGTCTCTGATTTAATTCCGGCTGCCGAGACATATTTTCTTTCTTGCGGCGAGTCGATGGCGGTTGTGCGCGATGTTCTAACCAAGCAAGATTTTCTTGGTTGTCGTTATCGCGTCACTTATGACCGAGTCGATGAAGGGCGCATACAGGCACGGCTCTATGGGCAGCCAAAAGGTCTGGAAGACAGAAAAGGCGCCGCCGACGTCCTTCTCAATATGCTTTTTCATCGCTTGGAAAGCAATAAGACCGAGGTTGAGTGGAGTTTTGTTGTCATGGCAAGTGGTGGCAGCGCCGCTCAGACTATTGTTTCTCTTAGCAATTCGGCTTTCAGGCATGGGCTCAGAGCCGCACAAAACTCCAGACAGTCGACGGCCGAGCAAGTATTGTCGGACGAAGAAAAGAAGGAATCTTAGTTTTAGGTTACATTCTTTCGATGCTCAATATTTTTAAGAGCAATCTCTATTAAGCTATCACTACTATGTTAGTAGTGACCGGAGTTTTTGCGATGTCAACCCAAGCGCTCAGCCACCCCGACAACCTCAAGTATGTCAAGACTCATGAGTACATCAAAGTCGATGGCGATGTTGCCACTATTGGTATCACCGCTTTTGCCGCCGACCAGCTTGGTGATGTTACTTTCGTTGAATTGCCGAAAGTGGGCGAGAAGTTCAAGGTCGAACAAAAATTTGGTGTTATTGAATCTGTTAAGTCAGTTTCTGACCTCTATATGCCTGTCAGTGGCGAAATTGTCGAAGTCAACGACAAGCTCAACTCTGAGCCTGAAGTCGTAAACGTCGATTGTTACACCGCCGGCTGGATGATCAAGGTGAAACTCGACAGCACTTCTGAGCTTGGTAGCCTGATGAGTGCTGAAGACTACAAGAAGTTCATAGTCGAGTAAATTATTCGAATCGCAGCTCTCAGGGCAGTTTGCTTTAGGCTAATGTCTAAAGTAAGTATTAATTTACCCCTTCGCTTGATAACCTCGATATATGATCTTGGGGTCTTGTGCCGTTTGGCAGAGATTTAGCGTATTTAGGGGTGATATCTATGTCAGTGCGCCTGGTTTCTGTATTGTCTTTGATGGTTGCTGTGCCTGTTTCACTAGCCACTCAATTTCAAGTTTCGGCTCAAGCCGCTCCGGCTGGCAAAGTGATTGGCAAGAGTAAGTCACAAGAGGCACCTGTTGCTAAGAGTGCTGAAGCTGCTAACGGGCAAGCAGGCAAGACTGCTGCGCAGCCCGCCGCCCATAGTGCTGGTCAGACCGCTTGTGATTTGGTACCGGTTGCCGGTGCTTTCAATGTTCGCCCGGATGGCACTGTCTATTTAAAGAAAGCCAGCAAGTTTCCATTTCAAAACGACACTCACCATTTTGTGCCTGAAGTAGTAGTTTCCGACAAGACTTCAGCGAAAGTAGCTTTGCACGAAGTGACTGGCAAGCTGCAGCAAGATGGGCTGGTGGCTAAATACAAGCAGATCAATAACGAATTGCCAGGCAGCCACAGTCACCGCTCTGGTTTGGCTGGTCTTAATCGTAACTGGCAGTAGGGCTCTCTATCTCTTTCTCTCTCTCTTATTCTAGCTTCTGGCAGACTTCATTTAGATTCTTTCTTTGATTCTGCTTCAGCCGCTGCATTTGCACCGGAGTCTGCACCGGCGCCCGTTCCGGTTCCAGTTCCAGTTTGAGTTTCAGTTTCAACTGCCGAAACGGACCCAGAGGTAGTGCCTGTTTCAGCGTCTGATTCGGGGGACGGCTCCTGCTTCTCGGTCTCTTGTCTCAGTTGATTCAGCCGCTCTAGCTGTTCTTGGGCCAAGTCGTAAAAACGAGAGCCGGGCGTGATCTTGGCTAGTTCTTGCGGGGCTGTTTGGTCGTTATGATCGTTATCCAGTTTTTCCATGGCGTCCAGATAGAGCGCCTGATTGAGCAGGTCGTCGCTATTTTCCATGGCCGCGCCGCCGAAAATGTCGGGGACCGGCGCCCCTCTCAAGATCTGGATGGCGGCTTTGTAGTTGCCCTGCATAATGCTGGTTTTAGCCGAATGGGCGGTGTAGCTGCGCACAAAACTGACGGTCAGGGCGCCCATGGCAAAGAGCAGGCCGATGGCTATAGCCAGGTCAACCACCATTGGATGCTTGTAGGTGGCGAGTTTGCCTCGTTTCCTTGGTTCGTTTCCAACTATTCCGGCTGTCTGTGCGGCAATCAAGCGGTCGGCAATGGCGTCTATTTCTTGATTTCGCTGGCTCGAAGCCAAAAAATTGGCAGCACTGGCGCCGCCATTGCCCGAGGCTAACGTTTCAGGGCTTTGACTGTTCTCTGCCGGATTATTGCTTTTCGGCTCTGTATCCAATTAATGTTCCGCCAAACGCTGTGCTGTTTTCTTATAAACTAGCACGATTCATTTGATTCGGTTATCGATGAAATCCACTATTCGTTTACTTTTCTGGCTATTGCGCTCTAGTTTTGCTGCTTCGTTCAAAGCTGCCAGTACAGCTTCTTTCTCGCCTGCTTTCGCTAGTTCGCCCAGGCTTTCCAGTGCTTGTTTAGACAGCGAAGTTTCGCCCGCTAATACTAGTTTGGCTAAGCCGGGCACGGCGGCGGCAATGCCCAAAGAGCCGCAAGAACGAGCAGCCGCCAGTTTCACCGAGGCGGAGGGATCTGCCAGAGCCTCGACCAGGGCTTGCTTGACTTCACCGGCGCGAGCGATCTGCGAGTCGGTGCGCTGCAAAATATTGGCTGCTGAGTCGATGGCGGCCTCTCTTTTGTCCGGCGCCACATCTTCCATGGCTTCCAGTATCAGCGCCAGGGCTTCAGCGGTGGGCATTTTGCCAAGGGTCCGCAAGATCTGCCAGTAAATTTCTGCATTGACAGGGTCTTTTTCACTGAGGGGCACAGCACTCTTGGGCAGTTTGCGACTGTCTAGATTGACCAGCTTGCGTGCCAGATTTGTAAGCGCCTGAGCGGCTTCGCTGTCACCAGCTAGATACAAAGCTTCAATGGCTTCCAGTCTAAATTCGGTCGATTCTTCCGCAATCTTGATCAAGATTGCCTGCGCTTGCGCCAATTTGATTTCGCCCGCTAACAATATTTTGTGGCGAAAGCCGCTATTGCGCTGGTTGTGATTCTTGAAGCCTTCGAGATCCTGCAAGAGTTGTTTCTTGTGGGTTTCGTCCTGCAGCCAATCTTGCCAGTGTTTTCTAGCAGCGTTTAGCTTTTCGGGGCTTGGCCAATCTGCTTGGGCGCTGCCTCTGCCTAGGGCGGCATTCTGATCGAGCCAGTCAAGCAGCAGTCTCAGGGCTCTAATTGCCAGGGCATCGTTTGACTTGAGTTGGGCTAGATGGCTCAAAGTTTGGGGTAGGCCGAGTTCGGCTGCGGTGTGCAGCTGTCCGGCGAAAGTTGAGTTGAAGGCTTCCACCAAGCCGATGGCTATTTCAAGACCGACTGCGGCCTTTTCGTCTAGGGGCTCGCCGTCTTTTAGTGCTTTCAAAAAATGAGCCGGTTTATGATGTTTAGCCGCCGCCACCGATTGATAATCGAAAAAGCGGTGATGTACTTTGAAAGCGGCGGCAAGAGCCGTACTGACTTCGTCTAGCGGCCAGTGCGAAAGAGCGCTGACCGCGTCTACTCTAATCCAGTCTTCGCCGGCAAACTCGGTATAACCGGCCAAGGCTTTTCTTGAAACTTCGGTGCGCAACTGAGACAGGGCTTGGGCTAGATGGCAAAAAGCGGGACCGGTGGCTTCTCTGGCTTGGCTGCCTCCGCTGTCGTTTGTGATACTGCCGGCGGTGTCGTGAAGGGCTTCGGCTAGCCTGTCGATGGCTTGATGCGCGCCCAGATAGGCCAACAAATTTGCCGCATTGGCCCGTACTTGCCAATCAGAATGCAAGAGCGGGTCATGGCTTGCGCGTTCCGCTTCTTCCAAATTTTTAGGCAGCAAAACATGAATGAGCGCGTCGAATTGCTTGTCTTTGATCTCGTCGACAATTTTTTTCAACTTGTCTTCCCAATGCAAGGGCGGCAACTTTAGGCAGATGCAAAGATTCTGCGAATTATTTCTATTTACTGAAGAAATAAAATCGGCTCTGACATCTTTGAAAGCCCGGGAAGACTCGGGGCTGCTGCCCACTAGTCCATGATAGAAGAGCACATGTTCGAGCCCGAAATCGTCGCCGGGCGGCGCCGATTTATCCGGTTCGACCAGAAGGTTTGTGGCTTTGCGAATCCACTTTGCAATTAGAGGCATGGTCATTAATCGTTCGCTCCGGGGCTGCGGCATTCAATTTACAGGTGCTATGATCTGGAGTTTATCAGGCTTTTGATGCCAAATATCCAACCATATCGTAGTACTAATTTGTGGGGGTTTCCGTGAACACCTTCTTAAGCGCAGCTCAAAAGAGTTTGCAAGAACAATATCTCAAGTTTGTAAATGAAGTAGTGGCGCCGCATGCTGCCGATCTAGATGCCGGCAAAGCTTGTTCTAAAGATATGCTGACCAAGCTTGCGCAGGCCGGCTATTTGGGCATCACGGTCCCCAAAGAGCTTGGCGGTCAAGGGGGCGACCTTCTTGATGCGGTTCTCTTCGTCGAGGCTCTGGCTGGTCATTCTGCCGGTTTAGCCATGGCTCTTGCTTCGCACTACAGCGTTGTCGAAGCGATAAGCCGCTATGGCGCCGAGCTGAAAACCCGCTATCTGCCACTACTAGCTCGCGGCGAGATGATTGGCGCCCAGGCTTTCAGTGAAGATAAAGCCGGCTCAGACCTCTCTGCTTGCCAGACTAGCTTTAGCGTTAGCGGTGCTGGCGGCGATGCCAAAATAACCGGCAGCAAGACCTGGGTGGTCAATGCCGACATGCCCGCTCTTTTTGCTGTTTTGGCTAAAGACGAGAATGGTTTCAAGGTTTTTCTGGTCGACTCGCAGAATAATTCGCTCACTCTTTCTGAACGCAAGTCGACCATGGGCTTCCGCTCTGCTCGTTTCTTCGATGTCGAGTTTAAGGGCGCCAAGGTTAGTGCCGAAGCTCTTGGCGGTGATGGTCTGGTGATCGCTGCGGCCGCCCTCGACCTCTCTAAAGTGCTTGTGGCTGGTGCGGCGCTTGGTTTGATGAATGTCGGCATCAGGCTGGCTGCTGAAAGAGCTAACAACCGCGAACAGTTCGGCGCCCCCATTGCCAAGTATCAGGGTGTGCAGTGGAAACTGGCTGATTTTTCCACCGAGTCGGCAGCTTCGCAGATGCTAACTTACCGCGCCGCTTGGTCGCATGCCGGCGAGCCGACAGAGTTTCGTAAGTACGCCGCCATGGCTAAGAGTTATGCTTCGCGCAGCGCTCGTCTGCATTCAGCCGAAGCGGTTCAGATTTTTGGCGTCATGGGTATCTCTTGCGATGAGCCGCTTGAAAGAATCTATCGCGATGCCAAACTGACCGAAGTACTGGAAGGTACATCGGAAGTGCAGAAAGTGATTCTCAAAGAACAACTGGGCGTCTAGTCAAAATACAGCACTGTTGGCAGAGGAGAATGGCGTGAAGCCAAGCTTTAGTCGATCAGCCTTAATCGCAATAGCGGCAAGCCTTAGTGTGCATGTCGCTATTGCGGTTCCTCGTGCTTTGTCAGCTCCGGCTGCTTCCGGCGACCCTTATGCCACCGGTGTGAAGCTCTTGACCGCTCGGCAGTTCGCCCCGGCGTTGCAGCAATTCAATCAGGCCATCAAGGTCAATCCACGCAATGCAATGGCTTATTACTATATAGGTCTGGCTAAGCACTATCAGGGCGACCGCGCCGGCGCCATGGAAGCTTACTCTAAAGTGGTGTCCGATTTTTCTGGCAGCGATGCCTGTAATTTGGCTTTGCGCGGTATGCAAAGTATTGATCCCACTATCTTGCAGCAGTTGGGTTTGGCAGGTGGTGGCGGCGGTGGTCGTTCGCGCCCCAATTCTTCAGGTGCAGTTTCTTCGGGCGATGACATTGTGCCCAATGAAAGCCGTGTCAACTTTACCAAAGAGCACAACTGCATGATTCTAGATGGACGTGTAAATGGGCGTTCTACCCGCATGATGTTTGACACTGGGGCTGAGAACGTCGTGCTTGGTATGAATCACATAAGAGACATGGGGCTCAACCTGGGCAAGAGTACGCAAAGCGTTAATGTCTTTGGCACCGGCAGTGGTGGCCCCAAGAAAGCTGCGGTTTATAATATCGAACTTTCAGTGGGCAATATCATCAGAAAGAACTTCCCTGTCATAGTGCAAGATGAGATGGATAACTATCCCATCATCGGGCAGAGCTTTTTGTATGATTTGAAGTTTTCGGTCGATAACAACAATAATTCGATCACTTTCCAAAAACGAACCGGGCAAACTAGTTCGCAACCGATCACGGCTAATGATGTGCCTTTTGAAAGGCAGGGCAAAGAGCTCATGGTCATGACCCAGGTGGACGGGCGTAATGTGCCGATGTGGTTTGATACCGGTGCTTCTTGGATAACATTTACTCAGTCGCAAGCTCAGGCTTGCGGCATTACTGTTCCTGATGATGCGCGTGAAATGTCTACCAAAGGTGTGGCGGGCACAAGTCGCACTCGCTTTACCCGGGTGCGTTCAATCAAGCTTGGACCAGTCGAGAAGCGCGATGTCGAGGTCGGTGTCGTCGACCATTCTGCCCAACCTTATCCACTTTTGGGCGGCAATTTCTTGCAAGACCAGCAGTATTCAATCGATTATGACCGAGGCGTCATTCACTTCGGCAGGCACTAGGCGACGATGACACAAGCGCCGGTTTCAGTTTCTCTGGTCATAATTGCAAAGAACGAAGAGCGCACCATCGGCAAGGTGATTGATGCTGCCAAGGAACTTGTCACTGAGATAATTGTCGTTGACTCTGGCTCCAGCGATAAAACTTGTGAAATAGCCTCTGAAAGAGGTGCCCGGGTTATCTTTCAAGAGTGGTTGGGCTATGCCGCCCAGAAAAACTTTGCCATCGACCAAGCACAAGGTGATTGGATCTTAAGTCTTGATGCCGATGAAATATTGAGCCCAGCCCTGGTGGAAGAAATGAAGCAGCTTGTAGCCTCGCCCGGCTTTGCCCAGTTCGATGGTTATAAGATTCCGCGGGTGCTTTATATCGGCGAGAAGGCTGTCTTGCACGGCGGCTTTTATCCCGATGCGCAACTGCGGCTGATCAAGCGTGGTGCCGGTCGGTTCGGCGATAGACTGGTGCATGAAGCAATCAAGATGGATGGCCCCAAGGCTGTGTTGAAAAATCATATGGACCATTACTCTTATAGAACAGTCGATGATTTTGCGCAGGCTATGGAAAAATATGCCAGACTCTCGGCTAAAGAATTTTACGGACGGATTGAAAGCGGCAGAGCCAAGCCCGGCTTTCGTACCAGTTTGCTTAACTTGTTTTTGCACCCATATTGGACATTCTTTCAGCGTTTTGTGCTGCGCGGCGGTTTTAAGGACGGTTCGCTCGGGCTAAAGTTGGCATTGATATATAGCGACTATGTGCGAAAAAAGATACTCTATTTGAGAGAGCTGCTTTCAGGAGGCACCGGCTAAATGAGAATGAAGAGTGGTGTTGTGGTGAAAACTGGGGTTTTCCTGGCGGCATTTGTGTTGCAGGCAATTCTGCCCGGTTATGCCGACGATGCTTATACTGCCGGTGTGAAGCTACTAACTGCCAAAAATTTCAACGCCGCCTGTCAGTCTTTCCAGTCGGCGGTCAAGCAAGATCCCAAGAACAGCATGGCTTATTACTATTTGGGTCTTTCGCGGCATTATATGGGCGACCGCAATGGCGCCATGACTATCTATAAGCAGGTGGTGAAAGGTTTTCCTGGTACTGTGGCCGCCAATCAAGCCTTGAGCGCCATCGCCACCCTCGACCCCAGTGCCGCAGTTGCCGCCCAACAGGGGCGCAGCGGGTATCCCAGTTCCGGCAGTTCGTCCGCCAGCCAGGGGCGGTCTTTGCAGAGCGGGTCACAAGCCGGGGCGCAATCCGGGTCACAAGAAGGATATTACGGGCGCTCTGCTGCCAATGACCTCATTCCTGATGAAACTAGGGTTTATTTCACCAAAGAAAGTAACTGTTTTGTATTTGATGTGACAGTTAACAACCGTCCAATCAAAATGCTCTTTGATACCGGCGCCGAAAGCACAGTTTTGGGGCGCAATCATATGAAAGAGTTGGGCTTGCCTGTGCCCACCGGGAAGCACCATGGCGAAGCTCATGGTGTGGGTGAGGGCGGCGCCCAGAAAGTTTGGATGTCGAAAGCCGATGTTTCACTTTCAAATATAACCCGCAAGAATTTTCCTATCATGGTGCAGGAATACATGCCGGGTATGCCGCTCTTGGGGCAGACTTTCTTTCAAGATTTCAAATATACAGTCGATAACGCCGCCCATTGTATTCATTTCGTCAAGCGCAGCCGAGATAGCGGTGGTTCTATCTATGCTTCGCTCAACAATGATAGAAATGCTGTTCCCTTTAGAAGAATGGGCAATGAGATAGTGGTCGACACCGAGATAAACGGCAAAAAAATTCCTATGTTCTTTGATACCGGTGCTTCGGGCGTGGCCCTCTCTCCTGAGCATCTGCGTCAGCTTGGTCTCGAGATTCCTGAAGATGCTACTACTTCCATGTCTCAGGGCATTGCCGGTGACACACTCTGCAAGATGTTTCCGGTGTCATCCCTAAAGGTGGGACCTATAGAAAAGCGAAACTTCGAGATAGGCGTAGTTATGCAATCAAATATGCCTTATCCACTCTTGGGTCAGACTGCTTATAGCGACTATCAGTACACTATCGATTACAACAAAAAGCTTATCTATTTTGTGCGTCGCTAAATCTTAATAGCCCCACTACTCGATTGTGGCTACCGCTTCGATCATCTTTATATATTGCGGTTCAATCTCGAATGAAAGAGCCTGCAGGTCTTCCTTCATATGTTCTTGGTCGCTTGTGCCGGTTAAGGGCAAAATGCCTATTTGCAGCGAAAAACGAAAAATCAGCTGGGCCATTGTGACGCCGTATTTGGTGGCGACTGCCCGCACCGAGGGTGATGCCAGGGCCCTGCCATTGGCAGTTAATAGTGAAAAGCCTTGATAGACAATTTGATTTTCCGCACAAACATCTCGCACATCTCGGTCCCAGCCCATAACGGCATAGCAGCGGTTTTGCACCACCATCGGTTTGATTTCGGCTTTTAAG
The DNA here is from genome assembly GCA_017303615.1 of Obscuribacter phosphatis (SeqCode). Classification (GTDB taxonomy): domain Bacteria; phylum Cyanobacteriota; class Vampirovibrionia; order Obscuribacterales; family Obscuribacteraceae; genus Obscuribacter; species Obscuribacter phosphatis_A. The sequence goes on along the minus strand of JAFLCK010000010.1, from coordinate 139,168 downwards.
CAAAGCTCTTCCAATTGGTCGGCGCTAAAGTTGCTCACGCCGATTATTCTGGCTTTACCCGATTTGTAGATTTTTTCGATGGCTTGCCAAACTTCCAGGTCTTCAGCGGTGAGGCCACGTCTGCCATAAGGACCGTGCAAGACATAAGAGTCAATCACTTCAGTATGCAGATGTTCTAAAGAACTAGCGAATGACTGCTCCACCTGTGTGGAGGGTCTAGCCTTGGCATCGTAAGGGGTGCGGTGGTCTTGACCGTTCACCGAAGTAAACTTGGTCTGCAGGAAAAGTTCGTCGCGCTTCAAGCCGCCCCGGTAAAGCTCTAATAATGCCTTGCCTACCAGTGCCTCGTCATAGTGAATCAATTGATTGGCTGTGTCTATGGCTCTAAAGCCAGCTTTGACCGCCTTTAGCACCAGGTCTGTGGTGGCTTCTTTCTTCCAGGCTGTGCCATACATTATTTGCGGTAGCTGCACGCCGTTTGCTGCGGTGAACTGCATTTTATCCTCCCTAGAACTTGCCAATTATAGGATATATACGGTTTGTATATCGACAGGAAGGGGCTTTTCTTTCATAATCCCTATGAATGAGGTTTTAGTTTGCGGAGAGCGCCTTGGCGACGGCAACTCGATATATGCTTGCTGAAGGCTTGGGGGTGCGACCGCCGCTGAAGTGGGCCGGTGGCAAGCGCTGGCTGGTGCCGCATCTGCAAAAGATCTGGAAGAAGCACAGCCAGAGAAGATTGGTCGAGCCCTTTTGTGGGGGGCTGGCTGTAGCTTTGGGCTTGCTGCCCGAGCAGGCCTTGCTCAATGACATCAATCCGCATGCCATCAACTTTTATCTGTGGCTCAAGAAGGGGCTCAAAGTAGGTTTGACCATGCTCAACGAAGAGGAGTCTTTCTATAAGTGTCGAGCCCGTTTCAATGAGTTGAACAGTAAGGGCAAGGCGACAAGCAGAGAAGCCGCCGAGCTTTTTTACTATCTCAATCGAACCGGCTATAACGGACTTTGTCGCTTCAACAAGAAAGGTGAATTCAATGTACCTTTCGGGCGCTATAAAACAATCAATTATGATCAGTTTACCGATGAGTTCAAGCATTATAAGTCGGTTTTCGCCAATTGGCAGTTTAGTGTTTCAGACTTTCAGTCGGTTGCTGTGCAAGACGACGACTTCATTTATGCCGACCCTCCCTACGACGTGGAGTTTACTCAGTATTCAAAAGAAGGTTTTGCCTGGGAAGATCAGGTGAGACTGGCAAATTGGTTGGCAGCCCATCCGGGACCGGTGGTGCTTTCAAACCAAGCCACCAGCCGCGTGGTCAAGCTCTACAAAAGCCTGGGCTTCAAGACCAAGATATTAGATGCGCCAAGGCTAATCAGTTGCACCGGTGATCGTGCCAGCGCTAGAGAAGTGCTGGCTGTCAAAGGAGTGTAGACTTTGTCTCTGGCAAATGACACTGCCTGGCAAGATTTTTTGCAACGCAGCTATGCCCTTGGGGATTTGCAAGCGCGTGGTCTGGCCTTTGTCAATGCTGATGCGCTCAAGCCATTTAGAGAGCCGCGTTTGATGGCAAAGCTCGACACTTTGAGCGAGCGACCGCTTGTTTTTAGAGACTACGGCTTAAACATCCTGCCTGTGCAAAACGGCTTGTATTGTCTGTTTCGAGACCCTGATAATAAGCTCTACTACCGCTTTGAAGATTGCTTTGAGAAATTAGAAACAGAAGCCTATCAATCTAAAGTTGATTTGCAGTCTTTTGATAGTTTCAAATGTGGTGGCTCCTTGAGCAGTGAATCGCAGGTTATAGACTATGCTTATCTCTCTGGTTTGCTGCAAACATTCTGTGCCGACGAGGCTTTGCAACTGACTATTCGTGGGCGCTCCTTCACCGGGCAATTCAATCTCACTTTGCCCGAAGGTCAAGTAATTACAGTCTCTAATGTGCAGGTGGAAATTGATGCAGGTTATGAGAGTGCCGACAATCTCATCCTGATTGAAGCAAAGATTGGTAGGCGAAGTGATTTCAATATCAGGCAGCTTCTTTTTCCGTTCTATCAATGGCGCACGCGTACTCATAAGCCGGTAAGACCAATTTTTCTGACTTATTCAAACGGCGAAATAGTACTGACTGAGTTTCGAATCGGAGAGAGTTTTGGCGAAATCGAAGTGGTATCTAATCGGTCTTTTGTCATTAACGACAATCCGGCCGCTCTTATAGATTTTGATGCTGCGCTTGCCGCTGTGCCTTTGCTCGAAGAACCGGCTGCGCTGCCTGATAGTATTCCATTTCCGCAAGCCGATGACATGGATCGACTGGTAGACCTAGTGCAATTCATTGCTTTTGAACCAGCCAGTAAGAGCAAGATCGCCGAACATTTTGAATTTGAAGAGAGACAAGCTGACTATTATGGCAATGCCGCCGCTTATCTAGGGCTGGCCCGGCGCAATCGCGGCAGCAATCGTGGTTTTGAAATCACCGAAGCCGGTTCGACATTTTTGTCTATAGCCTCACGCACCCAGAGAACACGGGCTCTCTTGGCTCGCATGCTAGCCGTACCTAGTTTGCGAGAATCACTAATTCTTTTGGCACAACGTGATTTTGATGTGAACGCCGTCAAGAATTTTGAAGTTCAAGAAATATTGAGCCGTCATACAAGCTTGAAAAGTGGCTCGGACACTTGCTACAGACGGGCGATTACAGTAAAAATGTGGCTTTCCTGGTTGAGCAGAAACTCGATTTTTCAAGAGAAAAGGCAGTATCATTTGCAGCATGTCATTCGATGAAGAACTAGTACCGCTACCTGTACCGCCTTTGCATATTCTTCTTGCCGCGCAAGAAAAAGAGCTGGGGCGGCCGCTTAGTGAGAGCGAAATCAATAAAATTAGAGATGATGCCGTTTGTGTAATGGTACCGCGCTCAAAAAGAGCCACTGTTGAAGAAGGCAAAATAGTCGATATTGATTTTGAGAATGCCGCTATAGACTGGCACAAAAGACGCATAGAGTTTGTCGAAGCTTGCTGGCCCAGTGTGGTGCTTTATGTTTTGACTGGTGGCGGAGGGGCTCCGGTCTGTCGTGAAATTTTGAACGAATCTGGTTTTGATGTGAGCAGGCGTGACTTTGACAAAGGTCTGACCAAGCATGTCATCTCTCAAATGAGCGGCATCTATCCGGCTGACAAAGACGAGTTGAGTCAGATTGCCCGGCATACCACCTATTATGTGGTGCGCAGCCAACCCTTCAAAGCAAGCGAGGCACTGGCGCAGTCAAAACGGTTTTTAGCATTGATAAGAGCCCTGGCGGAAGCGCCGGCTCTTTCTCTATCACTTGAAAGTGCCGGGCTTGCCCATTCGCTTGCCGCATGGCGGGCCGTGAGCGAACTGGCGGCGCAAGACGAGTTGGCTGCTCTTGTTTCTGGTTTTGTCGCCATGCCCATACGTTTCGAAGATATCTATTACTCTTGCGGAATGCACATGCTTGGGCTGCCTGACTTTATCATTTCGGCTTCTACTCTTTCTGCTACCGGCTGCGCCCCTGAACGCTTTGCCGAAACGGCGCGAGACCTCTTTCAAGAGATGGGTTATTTTCTGCTCTCCGAAGGCGAAAAGTTTCAAGCCGGTCATACCTTTTCTTTAACCAGAGAAAGCGGCAAAGTAAAAGCTCAGATTGAGAGCTGTAAGCATATTGCCGAAGAAGATGTGCGTTTCAATCCCTTCGGTATGTTGCGACTTTTGCCTGAATAAGTTTAGGGCAGTTTCAGTCGGCGGTCATTTCTTCCGCTTGCTCTCATGCAAGCATCGGCCGGTTTCAATAGCCGGTCATTTCTATTGCCTTGTCAAAGGCCAGCTCTAGCGCAGCGGCTGATTGAAAGCGCTCTTTCTTATCTTTTGCCAAGCAGCGCTCTAATATTTCAGTGAGATATTGATTCACCGCCGGTGGTTGCGAGATTAGTCCTATTTTCGGCGGTGGATCTTGTAAATGTCTCATCATAATAGACACCGCGTCGTTGTCGGGATAGGGCATGTCTCCATGCACGGCCTCATAGAATGTACAACCCAGACTATAGATATCAGCTCTTTCGTCCACTGTTTCACCGCGGCATTGCTCGGGGCTCATATAAGGGGCGCTGCCGATGACGTGACCGGTCATGGTAATGCGATTGTCATTGACAATAAGCGGTCTTGCCAGTCCAAAATCAAGCAACTTTGCCCGCACCATATGTTCGTTACTGTCGTACTTTTCCTGTTTCATCACCATTATGTTTGATGGCTTTACATCGCGGTGAACTATTCCGGCCTTATGGGCATGGCTCAGGGCTTGGCAGATTTGTTTGAAGACTAGTAAGAGGGCTTGAAAAGGCGGTGTTGGTCGGCTTTCTAACCAGTCGTTCAAGGTCTTGCCGTCAAGATATTCCATAACCAGATAGGGCTGCCCTCTTTCGGCTATGCCGAAATCTCTCACTTCAATAATATGGGGATGACTCAAGTTTCCATTTATAGCTGCTTCTCTCATAAATCTTGCTTTGGCATCGGGCTGCAAATATGCATCGGCAACCAAAATCTTTACCGCCACAGTATTGCCGAGATTGCGATGAGAAGCACGGAACACCAGGCTTGAGCCGCCGCCGCCCAAAGTATCTTGCAGAATGTACTTATTATCTAAAATTGTGCCAAGCAGCTGACTATCTTCAGTATCAGGTGCAGCCGCATCAAGTGTTTGTTTCGGCTCAAGATACAAATGGGGAAAGACTAGGGCGCCTTCGGCATCGATTTTTTGTCTCAGATCTTGCAGTTCGTCTTTCAGCTTTTCTTTTGATATCTGCAGCTTTTCTTGGGCTAGAAAAGACAAAACAGCGTTCTCGTCCAATTCAAGGGCTTGGTGCTTGGCAGCAAGTTCTAAGAGTTTAAATTGAACACCAGACAAAATATAAGCTAAACCATGCAGCGAAGCGGTCATTTTTTCTTTGTCTACGATAACCTTGCCCAAGGTGAAAGTATGGCTGGTTAGTCTAGCCTGGCGCCTTAGCTGAGCTCTGACACGGGCGCCTAATTCGGTCATCTTGAAGGGTTTAGTGACATAATCATCGGCGCCGCTATCAAGACCGGTTTCTTTCTCTTTAGGGTCAGACCTGCCGGTGAGCATAATCACCGGTGCCGTCAAGTTGTTCTCTCTATACTGCGTCAGTATGTCTATGCCGCTCAAGTCGGGCAAGTCCCAGTCCAAGATTACTAAGTCTAGAGGCTTCGAGAGCGCTATTTCTAAAGCGGTTGAGCCGTCGTAAGCCTGCCAGGCGACATGACCCTCAAATTCGAGAAAAGAGGCGATCATCTGCGCCAGTTCTCGGTCATCTTCAACGATTAGTATTTGCGGCATCAGCTTAAGGTTAGCCTAAGTCTTGAAAGGGTAAGTCTTTTCTGGAGGTGCCTATGAAAGAGCATAATCTCGGCGACCAGGTTTTTAAGGATAACCGAATTAAGGGTGATGACGGCAAAGAAAGAAAAATTGTCGACATTGCCGAGGAGACATGGGCAGGCCCTGGTCTTAAACTTCATACCGAAAATTTGGCTCCTGAAACCGTTAAAGACAAGTCGCAGGCTAATTTAACCGATAAGTCAGGCGATAAGCACTTAGATGCGAGAAACGCCGCCGAGCTTGGTGATTTGAGGGCCCAGCCCGGCTCTCAGTCTCGACAAGAGCTTTTGCAAGCTGCCAGCCATCGCATCAAAGAACTGAACAATATGCTGCACCAGCCTGGCAAACCCCTAGCCGGCTCAGAGCTTGAGTTGGTTGGTTTTGACAACAAAGGGCGGCTGCTTTTGATTCACCGTGCTGACGGCGATGCCCAAGGCAACGGGGCGGGCAAAATAGATTTCAAAGTGCTGGTGGACGGCGAGACCGGCAAGATAGTGGCTAAAACAAAGCCGGATGACATCAATCAATGGCAAAAGAGCGCCGATTACAATAAGGGCGATAAGGACAGTCTAAAGAAAGATCTTGCTTCCGAGAATTTACCTAAAGACTGGAGTCGAGAAGAGCGAGACGGCGGCGTCGTGCTCAAGAATAAGGCTGGTTTGGTTATGACGGTCAGTGATAGATTTGGTGATAGTCGCCAATTTAAGCGCGATCAGGCCGGCGCTCTTACCGAAGTGACCATCAGCACAGGTTCGACAAGCGAGACCTATCGTCGCGGACCGTCAAGCAGCGGTGTGGAGAACGAGCTTTGGTATCAGATGCCTTATAAGCCAGAGGAAAAGCCAAAAGGCTTTAAGATTGAGCTCGATGGCGAGGGCAATTTATATAAAGCAAGCAGTGCCAAAGAACGGCGCATCTATAAGGCCGACGGCTCAATTATTGAGGAAGGTCCGGACGGCAGAAAAGTGGTAAGAAAGGTCGAACCACTGGTTTTGCCAGGCAATGATACTCGACTCGCTTAGAGTTTCCGGCAGCTCAGCTCTAATTCTCGATCACCCGAAATAGAGTAGAACAGACTGCCTGTCTGCATATCTAAACGTAGTTTTGCCACAGCAAAAGTTTCGGGCATGCGACCTTCTTGATTAATCACAGTCATTGGTTCGGTTAGAAAATAGCTTTCTTCACCGGCTGCTGTGCGGTAGTGATGAGCTTTCCAGCCATTATTAAGATAGGCGGTGCTATAGGCGCCCTGATTAGCCTCAAGATAGACATTGCCTGTATTCGGGTCTACAACAAGCCCCGAGAGTATATAAAATCTGATGTCGCCATCTTCAGGCGAAAGCATCGAAAAGACATAGTCTTGGCGACCTTCGGCTTTCTTGATCAAACAGCCATCAGCCATCGAAACCAGCTGCACGCCCTCTCTGTCGTAACTGACCTGCCAGAGTAGTTGTCCTGCTTCATCATGAACCAATAAATCCGGCTTGTCTTGCTGAAGGTGTTGCTCTTGTAGCTCAAACGCGGTAGCGGCTGCCGCGCTTTCTTGATTTTTCGAGGTTGACTTTCCCTCAAATGCTTCAGATTCAGAAGAATCGGCTGTTTCTATGAACTGAGCTAAAAAGGTCTTTTCGTCTATAACGCTCAAGTCTGAAAGCATGTACATCAGCTCGCCGCTTTCAAAATAAGTTGATAGCACTTGCTCTATGCCGGTTTCGGTTCTAACGCTTACGCCTATAGGGTCGCCACTGAAGTATTGCTCTTTATCTTTAGATAAGTCTGTCTCTTTAGATTGGCTTTTTGTCTGCTCTGCATCATCTTTTGACAGGGGGTTAGAGATGCCCGTTCTTGCCTTACCAGAGTGGTTTTGTTCCAACACCCCAGCTTTTATGAGCATTTCCAGCGATTCGCGCAAGACCAGTCTATCTTCTTCTCGCGGAAAGAGCATTTGCCCGAGACCTTCTGGATCTTTAGTTTGGGGCTCAATCGCTAGGGCTTCGGGGGGCAAAAGGTCGCTAGCTCTGCCGAAAGCGGCCGATATACCGCTAGCTCTGCCGCTTTTCAGTCCCTCGATATAGTGGCGATACCTTTCCAGGTGTTCTGCCATGCCGCCCTGCGACGCTGCTGTTTTTTTGTCTTGGCTCAAATCTACGTCCCTGGTGTTGTTGATTCTATTTGTTGATGTCTCATCAGACTGGGTATTTCTACATTAGGAACCATTTTATACCCAGTTTTATAGGTTGCTCCTGAACATGGTAAAAGGAAATTCTGGAGGGAAAGCCGCTGCCCCTAAAGGCGGAGGAGACTCTCATCGGGAAGTTGCAGCTGCCCCTAAGGCTTCTCCAAAGGCTTCTCACAATATTGCTTCTGATCTTTGGCACAAGACCACCAGTGCTGTGGTCAAGCATATTGAAAAGCATCCGGTGGTGCGCTATTTAGGCGCCAAAGTGAAAGAAGGACAGAAAGAGGTTAAGTCGTTCATTGCTCGAGCAGAAAAGCAGTCTCATTCTGAGGGGAGCGCTCATAAATTTGTTCCGCAAGAGCGACGCATCTCTAAAGTGGCAGATTCTAAAGGTGGGCACACTGCTGAGATTAGGGCAAAAAATGGCTCAACACTAAAGCTTGAATACAAAGATGCGAAGCAACCTGGGAAGCTGACCGGTTATGCAGTTGTCGATAAGCACGGTACTTTTGTCGCCGGTGGTGAAAGTTCTAGAAATGTGTCTATTAGATTTGATGAAAAGAGCGGCAATGTCATCGAGCAAAGAAAGAAGCTCGCAGAACATAAACAAGAACACAAACAAGAAGAAATCACTTTAGAAACCCATGTCACACCAGAAGGTACCTACTCTGTCATTGAAAGAGATGCCTCTGGTCGTAGGCGCGAGAAGCGATTTTTTGACTCATCCAGAACCGAGCGAGCCAGAACACAATATAAATACGAGAAAAAACCGAGCAAGGGACCTGCCGGCAGAGTAAGTGAAGCAGTGGTGGCAAGCCAGTTTGATGAAAGTGGAGAACTGAGGCATCAGTATGTATTTGCCAACCCTGAGGCACTTGAGAATAACAAGGCTTCCACTCGGCTTGATCGCACTTACAGAAATGAGAAGGGGATACATACCGAATGTATTGAGCATTTCGATCTCAAAAAAGACAGTATTAATCCGATCTCGCGTTCCAAAACAGAGAGCGACTTTAACGTCGGCAAAGTTAAAGTCTGTCATGAACAGTTGGAGGGCGGCAAAACTGTAGCTGCTCAAACTGGTGTTTATGATGAGATGGGTCGACTGCGAGAGTTTTCTCTAAAAAGTAAGGCTGGTGCCCAAGACTTTACTGTCAAATTTGATAGAAATTGTCGACCGGCTGTGGTCAGTGGTGAAACCGGAGACTTGGGCGAGAAAGGCGCCAAAGAACTAGCACTGCTCTCTGGTATGAAAGACGAGAGAATGGCGCCCATGGATCACGGTGAACTGCTTGCCGTGCGCGGTCCGTCTGCGCCGCGTCAAGGCGACAAAGCATTTGGCACCCTCGCCTTTAAAGACGGCGATAGATTTGTCAGTCGGTATGTTGAAAATGGGGTGATTTATGGACCCAATAAAGAAAAGCTCGGCACCATTAGAGATAATGGTGATGTCACCATGGGCAGTGAGACCTTCAATATTTTGACTGATGCTAAACGTGCTGCCGCCTTCACCGGCAAAGGTACAGATGGGCTCTATTTGGATTTGACCGCCGGGCAGTCTTTGAGCGGGGGCGGTGGTGAAGGCGTAAAGAATGGCGGGTTCACAGGCTATATTGAGAATGGCCGTGAGCGCATGCTTACCATTGGTGGCCATGTTTTTCAAGGCAAACAATTATTTGGTCAGGTCGCCCAAGACGGCAAAGTCTATTTCAATCGAGAACTCGCCCAAGCCGAGAAAGACGGTACGCCTATGGCACAGGCGCTTACTGGCAGCAGTTTTATAGGAAAAGAAGACGGTTTTGAGCGCCGCATCAATTTTAGTCGTACGGCAAGTGGTAATGTTAGTTTGCCTCCTGGCTTGAGCTTAGAATTGGGCTCCGAAGCTGCGGGCGAGACTGAGCTTAGGCTGGGCATGCTTATTGATAAGCGCACTAATCGTCAGCTTGCCAACTTTGAAGTGCCTACCTTGAATGAAACAGATAGGCAGTTTACCGGTGGTGCATTAGTAGTCGGCAATAAGCGACTTATGCTCAATGAAGTCGAAGGCTTGGTCTTTAGGGCAAAAGTCGATGGCGACGAAAGGCTTATACAGGGAGTGGTTGCCGGTAAGGCTGAAAGACAAGCCGATGGAACGATTCGACCCAATAGCAGCCTGATTGTCAATCTAGATGATTATGCAGAACTTTCTACAAATAATTTCAAAGATAAGACCAAGCAGTACAAAGACTCAGCAGAGCACAAGGAAAGGTCAGAACTGCTTGAGAAATTTAAATACTCAAGTGGAGCGGGGTTTCTTTATTCTGAATATCGCAAAAATGAAGACTATGCAGCGGAGGCGAAGGAAACCGCCTTTGGTCTAGCCGCCAGACAGTTTCACTCTGATATGTCTACCATTAATAAATTACTTTCTGGTGGGCAAGCCGATGCCCAAGAACTGCAAAAGCTCAAAGCCAATCACGAGCAGTATGTAAATAGCGGCTTGTCGCCAAAAGAGAGACTGGCACGTGAAATTGATAAACCCGGTCATGAACTAGAGCAAGTTGCCCCTGGTGCGCAAGTCTCAGGCAAGATCTTGCGTCCAGTTTTGGGTAAGCCGGGTGAGATAGAAGAGTTTGTTGTCAACGGAAAGCTCATTTATAAAGCTGGTTCTGAGCACCCGGTTGGCAGTGTAGACTTTGCCACAGGAAAAGTAGTCTGGCCTGACCAAGAGGGTGTTAAGTCGCTGGGTTCGGCTGAATTGCGTGGTACCGTTTTTGGTTGCAACTATTTGGATAAAGACGGCAAGTCGCGCACGCTCAATTGGGTCAATGATGGTCAAGGTTTGCTGTCGACAGACACTCTGCGCAAACAAGTTGCCCAAGAATGTGCTTATGCCAAGCTTTTGTCTAAAGATAGTAAAGATGACAATCTTATCTCTGCAGACAAGCGCACAAGCGAGCTTGCTAAGCGCTATAACAAGCTTTTGAATGATGTTGATAGTTTGGGCGTCAAAGATGCTTCACTGCCTGAGAGTGGCTTTACCGCCCTCGAACTTTTGCGAAGAGGTCCGCGCGATATAGTCAGGGCTGAGCACAATAAAGAAGGTCGACACTACCAGGGGCAGACCATTAAAGTGCCTCCGATGAATTCAACTGAAGATATAAAAAAAACAAGCGGCGCTATGCGCCTCGGCAATGCGCACTATGTGGCTGACCACGGCAAACTTTATCATGCGCAGGCTAAAAGGCGAAGTGATGGAGAAGTCGAATGGGTAAGAGCAGATGGTGAGAAGGGTAAGGCTCCTTGTGGAGTGCTCAAACCCGGCTATAAAGCTGAAATTTTTGGACAGAAAGATCTGATTGATTTACAGAGTGAACGAAACTTCTTGTTCAAAATGCAAATAGATGGTGTGAATGGTGAACGCTTGATTATGGGCTTAGGGGCGCCCCGACGCGATGCCGGCGGCAATCTTATCGGCGGTGGCTTAATTGACGCGCAGGAAGTTCTGAGAAGAAGTAACGAAGCTAGGTCTTCGATTGCACTTTCGGCTAAGCAATATAAAGATGAAGAAACCTGGCTTGGTCTTGGCGCTCTGGCAGATAAAGCCATGGGCGGTAGGGAAGCGCAGCTTGATGGTGTCGCCGGCAGTGCAGATGGCGCTGGTAAGCTTATGCAAAAGCAAATGAACCAACTTTTTGATGAGGGCGTTGACGGCAACACTCTCACCACTGCTGATGCCATGCGCAATATTGATAGTATCGAGCGGCGTATGCGAGAGCTTAATCTTTCCGCCAGTGATGCTGCTGAACTTTCCGCCCAGGGTCGCAGCAACCAAGCCAGTGCCCGAGAAGGTCTGGCCATGGTGGCTACCACTTTTGTCTCGGGCGGTACTTCTTTGCTTGTAAACGCCGGCAAAATTACTTTGGCGCAAGGGGCTCTCACCACTTTGGTTGGTGGAGGTTTAAGCAGTGCTGCCATAAGACAGACCCGGGGCGGCGATTGGCGGCAGTTTGCCCAGAATGCCGGTGCCGGTGGGCTTGAGACTACATTGATGCTGGCCACCGGTGGCATCGGTAAGACCTCAGGTAGTTTTAGCGCCCTTGGTAAATCGGCAGAAGTGGTCGACGCTCTTGCCGACGCTCGTTATTTGCCGAAATTGCAGGGGCTTGCCCAAGAAGGCAAATTGGTCGGCAATCTAGAGAAGCTAGCTGAATTGCAGGCTAGCGGACAGCTATCTAAAGTGAGTACGCGAGTTTTGGCAGAACTATCCGAGAACCCACAGGCTCTTAAGCTGGCCGAACTGCTGTCTAAGGGGGGCCGCGAAGCTAAGGCGGTGCAGGCTGCTTGCGAACTTCTGAGCAATAAGAAGTCAGCCGATCTGCTCGGTAAGCTTGCTATAGGTGGTCCTCAAAGCTTTTCGGCTATCGGCATGGTCGGCACCGCCTGTAATGCCACCCTCCAGACTGTCGGCTTTAACGTAGTCGGCTCGGGAAGAGCAGGGGCTGAGATTGATCTCAATCTCAAGAACTTTATCGGCAATAATATGGCCGGTACCGCTTGGACTCTGGCTGGAGATTTTGTCGGTAACTTAACCCATGTCAATGTCGGTCCAAAATTTTTGGAATCGTCCAAGAGAGCACTTAGCCAACGTGATCGGTTGTTTGATGGAATGGTCTCAAGTTATGCTGAGAATCTCATTAATAATTCGACCAATTCAGCCTTAATGGCGCTTACAGAGGTGCGCAAAGTAGAACGCGAGAATATTGCTCGCGAGCTTGGCATTGCTGTCGATAAAGTAGACGATCAGATGTACGAGGAGCATAAGAACGAAGCAAGGATGAATGCCTTTATCTTTGACCGGGCATTAGAAGGAGCCGCCACTGCTGCTTTTACCCATCCAATTACGCATAGTTTGACCCATCATCTAGGTAGCGGAATTGAGACGCAGAAGACTCATAGGCAAAGAGATGAGTTGCACGCTCAAGAAATTTCATACATCGAAGAAAAGATAAACAGACAGTCGGCAAGCGATGTTAAGTCTGCTGAGCTTCCTAAGGGCGATGCAATCAGTGATAAGAGTAAACCTGCTGCAGGGCAGTCAGGCTGGGCGGTCAGTGCCGGTAAAGACGAGGGTAATCAGCAAAGGCGACAAGAGCAAGCACAGGAACATTTAGACAAGACTGTGCAGGCAGCGCCCAATATTGGCTCTTCTAACTCTGCTAAAGGTCTATTTGCCGATGCCAAGTTTCATCGCGATGCTTCGCAAGCACTAAGCCGTGTAGAGGTTTTTCCGGGGGGTGAGTTTAGAAAAGATGAGAGAGGTTGGTCTTTCTATTTTCAGGATAAACTGGTTAAGAGTGCTGAGTTCTCTGAGCTTGAGCTTGGTGATAAGGGCCGTGTGCGCACCGTTGACAAGCATGGCACCGAGAAGCTGCATTTTGCCGATGGCAGCTCTTTAGCTCGAGAGAATGGGCTTTTATCCGAATTAGTCGACGCTGATGGAAATAAGACCCAGATATATAGAGATGGAAAAAATCGACTCAGCAAGCTTTTGCTGGGTGGTGAGGTAAGTCTGGATAGACAGCCCGACGGCTGGCATCTGACTGTACCGGGGGCGCCACCAGAGAGAGTGGCTAGATTTCTTGAAGTCTCAGACGATGGAGTCGTGCATCAAACTGATGACCACGGTGTTACAGTTACTCGTTATCTTGATGGCTCGCGCAGAGTTTATGTGCCCGGTGATGCAATTGGTAAAGTCGATCTGGCTAGTGAGAAAGACAAACTGCATCGTAATTTGCTCTCTGTGCCCGATTCTCTTGTGGCAGGGCGTATTCGTGAAGATGTTTTAGATATAGAGTTTCGCTTGAAGGCCGAGGGGGTGAGCGGCCAAGAAAAGTATGCCAAAGTTTTGTATGAATTGAACTGCCTTTTAGACCACGATGGTAAGGTGCCTCTAGAAAGGCGAGTTCGCTGGGCTGAAGAGTTGACAAGTTTAGCTGCCAGACCTGAACTCTTGAGCCAGGGGCGTAATCCCACTTGCGCCATGGCTGCCACAGAACAGCGTGAGTATTTCTTGCATCCTGAGACATTCTTCCAGATGATGCGTCGACTTAATGACACCGGCTTGGTCGTGCATGCCAATGGAAAAGTGGTGGACCTTGCCAAAGGTGGCGTCCTCACCATCGAGGCGGATGGCGATGCGCTAGCCCACCAAGCGCCCGGTGTGGTCTGGGCTGATGGTAAGAGGCTAGAAGTAAGTCAGATTGCCCAGACCGCCATGATGGACATCATCAGAGGTAGCGAGCCGGAACCACGCAAAAAATATTATGCCTCTGATATAGAGCCGATGCTGACCAAGTTGACCGGCCGGGTTGAGAGGTTTGTGGTGCAGTCGCCCAAAGACCAAACCGACTTTGTCAATCAACTTGCTGGTATTAAAGCTAGTGGCAATCTCTATGCCGTAGTGCAGATGGATGCGGCTCACCTTGGGGCGCACGGTCTAACAAGGGACGGTGGGCATGTAAGGATAGTTAAAGATATTCGTTCTTTGCCGGCAGATCGCTATACGGCACAAGGTCTTGCTGCCAAAGAGGTCGTTGTCGATGGCAAGGCAGTCTTAGTGCCCGATACCGAACGCATCGAAGTCGTCTTTGGAAATACCTGGGATAAATCTGACAGCCATGAAGTGATGTCTGCAACTCGGGCTTTTGTCACCACTTTGCAGAGCAGCAGCCCAGAGTTTTTAGAGCTTCTTGCGGCAAGGATAAGGCAAGGCGGTGGAGATTGTTATGACAAGGCGGAGCTTTTAGCCTGGAAGACTGGTTTGCTGAGCGCCGTGCTCGATAAGCGTATAGTGGCAGCTGATGCGGGTACGGCCCAAGAGTCCCTGGACAGAGTCATGGATGGCCGAGCGCCGTCTGCCAGAGAGCTGCATAGCGAGTACAAGCAAGTTGAACGCGATTTTGTCGATGAACTCTGTCGTCGTCGCAAGCTCTTAGATGGCGAAAGAGCAGAGCAATTATTACGCTTACAGTTGCAGGACATGCTTGCTGGTGGATGCATCGATAAGTCTGATCTTATTGATATGGGGGTGCACTCTAAGGACCGAGAGTATCTAGGCGCTTTGGCAAGAGTGCAGCGTAGATTGTCTGATATGGCTGTTTTGGAGGAAAGAATTGCCGTTGGCGAACTTGACGGACCTTATGAATCTTCAAGAGACCGCTTGCTAAAGGACGGAGAGGCACCGCTGGCGGTATCGGCGGACGAAGCTGAGTCGCTGGGCTGGGCTCTCCGGTCTATGCGCAATGCTTCGGAATCTCCTGAAGCATCTGGCAGCATCGATAAGGCTTTTCGAGAACTTTCTTTCAATCTCAAGATCGGCAAGTCTGAGCAGCAAGAGCTAGATAGGCTTTTGTCGCGGTTTAAAGAGCAAAATCACGACTTTATACCCCATAGCAGCGAGCTCGACGCCAAAACTCGCATAGTCAATGCGCTTAGAGTAAATTTGGGCGAGACCTTCGATAAAGCAACTTTTGATGCGGTGCATGGCATTTATAGTCAGGCCGGCATGGAATGGAAGTTGGAGAACTTGCGGAGTCGGGGCGTCCTTGAAAACTATGAAGCAACAGTGCTTAATCTGGCCGGATTTAAGCAGGCTAACGATAAATTCAGCCATGCCACAGGCGATATGGTACTAAAGGCTGCCAGCCAGTATCTGCGCGACTGCGGTTTGCAAGATGCGTTGGCGGTCAAGCTTGCCGGTGATAAGTTTGCTGTCATCGCTCCCAAAGGCAGTGCCCAAGTGATGAGCGAGCTTTTGCAGTCTATGAAGATTTTTCCTGCCTCCGACCATGTTTGGCTTGTAGGTAATAGTGCAGATGGTAGGAAAATGCCGATTCGTATTCCACCTTCTGAGCAAGCTGGGCTTTCGGGTGAGCCTCAGTTTAATCGTACGGACAGCAGTGAAGTGATCATTGAAGTTGCTGCCACAGGCAAGAATGCTCCTCGAACTATTAGTTTGTCAGATGCTGATGGTGCGCGATCGACTCTCGATATCATGAATGACGTGCACGGTAATGGTCCGCAGAAAAATTACTTGGTTATGGTGAAGAATGTTTCTATGCCCTCTCAGCTGCATGGGCACGAGGCAAGGCGCTTGGTCAATGTTGGCCGGCAGGAATTGCTTTCTTCTGATACGCTTTCGCATACATTGATGGCACTTTTGTTCAAAGACAATGAGCATTCCTGCAAGCTTTCTTTCGAGCCCGGTAAAGAACTAGATATGCGGCAGCTTGATATTGCCCTAGATAGGCTCTTTGCCGGCAAGCTAAGTGAGCGCGACCTTTTGGTTTTGGCTTCTGTCTTAGAGCGTGAAGGAGACAAGCTTAAGGCCGCCTATCAGCTTGATAGGGGCACCGGCATAGTAGCCAAACACCATTATGAAGAGTTGCTGAGAAAGGGAATCGCCGATGGTGCAGTGGATAGCTTGATTGTTTGTGATGTGAAGGGTTTTGCCGGAGTGAACGGTGTGACTCGCTTTAACCGCAGTTTGGGTTTCAACAGGCAAGTGGGCGATGCGGCAATTTGTGCCACAGTCGATGCTTTGCGCGATGCCGTTAGAATGTCCGAGATACCTCAAGAATTGGTCGACAAAATTGTTGTGGCCCGTTTGGGTGGCGATGAGTTGGGTTTGGTGCTGCCTGCCGGACTGACAAGAGAGCAAAAGCATTATCTGCTTGGTCAGGTTGATTCAATAAGGCTGGCCTTAAGTGTAGAGGGTGATATTGTCGATATAAGACGCTTTAATCCTGGTGAAACATTGCGGCCCAGGGAGGTCGATATCGGAGTTGCCGCGGGCCTTGCCGATCTCAAGGTCGCTCGTACTGAGTTTGATTTTCGTTTGCAGCTTGATGCCCTTAAATCTGCCGGTCGCATTGAGGAAGCGCAGGCAATGTTAGCGCGCGCCAAAGAGAGTCACCTTCTGCCGCATGCGCGTTTGAAAGATATAGATAGCGGTCTAAGCCGGGAAGGTGCTCAACTAAGGTTGGAACTGCATAGCATTTTGCAAGGCCAGGGCGATGCTGCCTCTGAGCATGTCAAACAGCGACAGAAACAGTTTAGAGTTTTTAAGGAAAACACCTTGCCGGTGGCTAAAGAGATTATGGATGCCCTTTTGGTGGTCGAGGACGATTCCATAAGACTGGCTAGTGCCGAGAAGATTCTCAGAGCTTCCGCTTTGGAGAAAACGGCGAAAGATTCTATACGAGAGCTTTTGCTTGACGGTAGAAACCGCGAGATGACAGTCGAGCAAGTGGCTTTCATTCTGGGTGAACGTATGAGCTTTTCTAGAGCCAATCCGCAGTATGCCGGGCTAAATGTTCAGATAGCTAGAATGCATACCGCAGCTTTTCCGCTATGGTTTAAGGTTGGCGAGTCAGTCGAACGAGTGCAGAGGTCAAGGCTAGTTAAGAATGGCGAAGTATCAAGCGTTTTCGGCATGAAAACGACTGTGGTGGTCGGTGGTATGTATGACGATAAAGGAAGATGGAAGGTAGGCGAACTTGCTGTCTATACCGAGAACGGCACTTTAATTGGCGGCCGCGCTTATGAGCTGCAAAATCAAGCAATACAGGCTTTGAAAAATGCCAAAGTGCCATTTTCCAAAGAGATGTTTGAAGCGAATGCGAAGCTGGCTGAAGCGGATAGGTTGACCTATATCATTGAGCAAACTCAGAAGAGGAGTCAAGAGCTCGGGAAGGATCTAGTCGGCGGGATAGTGCGGCAGAAATTCGATGGCAGCGGCGGCATCAAGACTTTTGTGCAACAAGCAAGAGAACGCAACGGCGAACTTTCGATACTAGATGCACATGAGGCGCTCTCTATTAATTTTGCCGAGTTGTCTGAGAAAGGTACGGACAGGCTTAGAGATGTACATTTGCTTCTTAATGACCATCCACACTTCAAGCAAGAAAGCATGCAAAAGTTTGCTATGCATCTTGATGATGCCGTCACCGAGAAAATTATGGAAGAGTATGACGGCAATTTTGACCCAGCTGTCGCTAGGCGCTTTGCGCAGCACTTAGAGAGCGGCATCAATGAGTATGCCCGCCAGTGTCAGCCCGATGAACCTTTGCAGATATCTGTGGTTGCCAGGCCCGATCGTTTCTTTAAGCCAGGCGAGTTAATGGCCTATCGTCCTGGCTCCGGTCAGATCTTAATACGTTATAGCGACTTGGCGAATCCAGGGATGTTGGAAAACTATGCGCTCTTTCACGAATTTGTGCATGCTGATCAAGACCGCGCTAAATTTAGGCTGGCAGCATTGACTTGTTTGCGCAAGAACGGCACTGTAGATGTGCCAAGTATGGTTGAGGAATACTGCCTTCAATCTGGACATTCCCGCATCGATCCTCTTGAGCTTAGTTTTGCCACAAATGAGCTAAAGTTGGCCCAGGGCTGGCTTGCCGACAGAAGAAAGCTTTCGGATGCTGAGTTGGCAATCGACCCTGAGTATATTAGGGCGTCTCGGTTGATGGAGTCTTCTAAGAATCCCCAGCCGATAAATACTGCGCATATCAAAGCGCAAGCTGATGCGATAATCAAACTCAATCCCCTTCAGGTTGAGACTTCGCCCTCTCGGTTTTTGCAAGAAGTAATGGGTAGTGTAGATCTGCAGTCACTCTATTTTCGTTCGCCAATTTTCTCTGATGTATTACAGCAGAGAGACATTGAGTATTTGGGTCGCCTCAGTGAGAGCGGCAATTTAGAGGCTGTTTTGTTTGATTCTGATAACAAGGCTGGGCTTAACGCACGCACTAGAATTAGGCTGCAATGCAAGTATTTGGCTGAGCAGCTAGAGACAAGCGGTAATACTGAAGTATTCGATAGGCAGATGAAGGGACTCTTTGAGAAGATGATGGTGGAGAATTTTGTGGAAGCCTTGCAGCATAAAAAGAAAGTCGATTTTAGAAATTATGTCCACGATCAGCGCGAGCTAGAGGCAAACTATGCAGGGCATCTATTTGCCAAAACAAGCGGCAATGGAGCACTTCGATTGCCTAGAGCCGGAACATCTATTCGTCATGTGGATGACATGATAAGGGAGGTGCGTCAGGCCTTCCCCATTGAAGGAAAGGAGGCAAGAGGTTTGCTTTCGGCCCTCGGTTCGCCTGACGATAAGAGAAAAGCAGACTCGAAAAAGACAGTTGAAGATGATCAAGACCTAGTGGATTTTTCTGCTCTTTCTGATTTGCTAACCTCCTTTGATAGGGGCTCTGAGGCTTCCAAGGTCGCCGATGACGTCCACGAGAAAGGCGTAAATATTATGATGGATACCGGCGTGCCAAGCACCTCTATCGATTGGTCTCAGGCGAGTCGTTCGGTCTCTAGTTTGCAAGATGACGATGAGAAGGCCGGAATGTCTCATATTTTGAATACTCTTAAAGACGATGCGACAGCGGCAGCTCTAGAGAGAGCCAAAGCCTATCATGCCTATCTTGAAGCCGTGCGCCTGCATCGTTCAAGAGATATGGGCATTTAGTTGAGGGACTTTTCGCTTCAAATTTTCAGCGCTCTGGGCATAAGAGAACTGGCAAAGGCTTAGAGCATTCACAGAGGATCAGATGAAACGCAGAGTATTTGGTTGCTTGGCAGCTCTTTTGTTGTCTTTGGGGGAATTCTCACCCGTCTATGCCGGTTCAGAAGATTTTGACTCTTTTAAGAATGCTCTTCAGTCTGGATTTAGTAAGTGGGACCTTAATAAGAATGGTTCTTTGGAAGACAGCGAGATTGATTATGCTATTCAAGATCCGTCGATTAAGGGGGCTTGCGCGGTCGCTCTGTCGGCGATAAAGGTCTATAGGCGCAGCCATAGCGATCTTGAACCGTTCAGTCTTAATGACCTGACGGCAACCGCTGATGTGGGCGAGCCGACTAAACAGCAAAAAGCAATTGTTGCTATTTACAGCAGGCTGCTCAAGCGTTTGGCAAATGATCCCCCAGTGCTCTTTGCGCGGGGTGTGCCGCATATTGATGGTATCAAGCAGGGAAACACCGGTGATTGCTACTTGCTTTCCACTGTGGCCGGGCTTGCCTATCATGACCCACAGCGTCTCAAGTCGATGATAGCGCGAAACGCAGATGGATCTTACACTGTTGCGTTCCCGCAGCACGAGCCCATTGCCGTGGCGCCGCCCACTGATTGTGAGATCGCCAGCTATACAGATGATGCGCAAGATGGTTATTGGCTGCACGTTATAGAGAAAGCTTGGGGTGTCTATCGCGATCGCAATCGCAGTCATGCCGAAGCCGTTGATTCTGTCATTCATGGTGGCTCTGGCGGTGCGGCAATAATGTTTTGTACTGGTAACGCTTGTGTGCGTTACCCCACTTCATCTACCAGTATAGAAAAGATAAGAGAGCAATTGATCCAGGCGCTGAGCGATCGAAGAGTGGTGAATACAGGTACTCCCTCCCATTGTCTGACAGTTTTGAATTATGATCCTGCTCTCGATACCATAACAATATGGAATCCCTGGGGTAGCTCTAAGTACTATAAGCCCGCCAATCAGGTTATGAAAAATGGCGTCTTTACAATGGCATTGAGCGAGTTTATGCAGAACTTTGTCTCTATCTTGGTAGAGAAGGACCGACCCGCCACTCAGGAAGACTATAGCAAGTTGAAAAAGTCGAAGAAATTGCACCCTTAGGCGAAAGAGGGAGTGCAGAAGAACTCATCTAGCCGTTTAATCTGCTGAACATAAGTTCGCCATGTCTTTCAAGCACTATGTTGTGACTTGATAGATGTTTTTCTGCGATTGTGAGGGCTATGAAACTTATGAAGTCTAAGAGTGTCCTGTCTTGCATAGCTCTTCTTGTCTACTATTTTATTTGTGTTTGCAATGCCGCCATGGCAGTTGAAGAGAAGAAATGCGAAATAGAAGCAAATGATCGAACCAAGAGCGTCGTCTCGCTTGCTATGCGCAGATTGGCTGATATAGTCGCCTCTAAACGGACTAAATCTTTGGATAGCGACTTGCATAGCTATGGCAAGCTCTCAGACCAGATTCTCTCTGCCAGTCGTTGCGAAACGCTGGTCGCCCCTGTGCTTCAAAGTCTTCTCACCCCTGAACAGTTGGGTCTGTTTGCGGCCGAGTGCCGAACCAAGAGTCGCACGGCTAATTCTGCCGGCAGCGCTGCCGACGCTATTTACTATGAAGCCGGTTACTCGGTGGCCTTACGAAAGCTGGCAAGGGTGAAGGGGATGAATTCCAAGCTAGTAGTTAATCCGCTCAAGGCTGTTTTTGAATGCGATGAGGTCTCTGCTCTTTTCTTTGATGAGCAACTGGAACTTATGCGTCAACTGAGGACAAGTAAAGGCTTGTCGTTTTCGCAGTGATTTTGTTTTTTTGATGAGCCAATAAACTTAGTAAGATATAGCGTTGTGTGTTAGCAGGATTTCTGTGAATCAGTCTTTTGGCATCGACTGTTGGCCGCTTGCCAGTGGGTTCTTTAAGAAGACAGTCAGGTTCGATTTTATGCTAGCTCACCACTGAATAGAACGGAGTGCTTTGTTGTAGCCTAGCTTATTTAGAGTGAAGGCAGCTTTGTCGGCTGAATACATGTACATCTGATGGACCTCGGTCACTGGGTTGCCTAGGCGCTCAACTCTATTAGGTGCATAAATCCCGCTAAAGTGAGCTGCCGTTGAACCTGTAAGCTTATTCTTCGACTCCCCTTCAACTGATAAGACTACCTTGCCATTGATATTACGCAGTTCCATCCGGTCTATTTGAAAGCCAGGAGCTCTAGCGCTGCCGAATGGAGTACTGTTTGTGAACTGATTATCGCCCTGGTGATTCCTTCCCAGCGTCTCAGCGAGTGAGCGTATCAGGTCTGCACCCTCTTTCGCTCTTGGATCGTTGGGCGCCCAAGATTTGTCATAGAGAACTTTAGGTATCGTGATTCCTTTATTGTCTTCAAGCAGTTTGCTTAAGTTTTTTGAGCCGGCATCACTAAGCGCTCCGCCACGATTTAAGATAGAAATTTCCACATCTCCGTAGGCAGATGGTGGTTTGAAGGTGTATGCATAGTCGAAATTGGGAGCGCCGTTTGCTTTTTGTTTGGCAAGGTCCCAATTGGAAGGCATTTTGATTTCACCGAAAACACCAGGGGTAGAGTATGTTTGTTCACTCACTTTCTGACCCGCCTTGTTCGCTTGAGCCAGCACCCAAGAATCGTTTACAAGTTGACTCTCCGGCTTCATTAGCTTTTCTTGGTGAACCGGTTCTATCGGTCTTCCGTAGTCTCCAGGTGCCATAATTCATCTCCCAAAATTCTTTCTGCACATTTTATCGCAATCGGTCTTCCAAACTTTCTTATCTTGTAAAACTTGGCTCTTAGTTCCTCGGCTTTGCTTGCCTTAGTTGGTTCAGATTGCCGCCCCAGTCGAAGTTCTTTTTGTCTTGGAATTCAAATTCTGAGGAGATTCTCTGGTACTCTGTATCCGAGCCGGTTTTCTCCAAGATTCCATCGCTCTTGAGCGATCTCGTGCGAGTTCTGGAGTGATCTGTGGTGGAATCGAAGAGATTTTGTAAGCTTATTGGACGGTCGCTCGCTGCGCCCCACTGATTAGAGATGTCTACCTCACCGGTCTCGGGATTGTATCCGCGAACAGTGACAACGTGCCAACCAGGTGTTCCATCTCCAGTTCCGCCAAAGGAGGGGTGGTCTGCATCAATCAGAATTATTGCAGGTAGCCTGCCTTCCCTTTGCATTTGCTCTAGAGTTCTTCCTAGTTCCTCTGCGGACCGCACATGGCTTAGATTTTCATTGGGATCGGCTGAGGGATTTGATATCACCGTGCCTGAGTCTCCAGTTAATCTTCTCATTGCTTGAGACATCTCTCCCGAGAAAACGCCAGGAGCTCTGTAGAAGGAGCCATCAGGTTTTCTAACTTCATTGCCCTGATTATCGTACAGTCTTTCTCCGTTGTCGCCTGGAGAAAGCGGAGTACCATCTGGATTCATGCTTATTTGGGAGTATGTCTGCGGGGGATTGCGTCGTTGCAGCATATCGTTGATTAGAACGTTATTCATAATTTGAGTCGCAAAGCTTCGACTACCATCGGCTGGAGGGCTTAATCTTGACTCCGGCATCGGCACTAGACTGGCTGGGTCGATGGTTACTACTTTCCCATCAGGAGCTGTCCATTTGCCGTCTATTGCAGTTGTTGCCAGCATCTCTGCCGCAATCGACGGATTTCTCGAGAACAAGCGTTCTTGCATGGTTGTGGCATTGCAGGTATTGAAGGTTCCTTGATCAATATTGGAGGGATCTTTGGCGTGATGCATAAAGTTCTGAGCCAATAAATTGCGGTCTTGCTGCGAGAGAGTGGCTCTTTCAGCTGTCAGCAGGCGTTCGACCTGCTCAAAGGATCTTCTAATTTCTTCTGAAGAAACATCTGTGCGCTGAGCGAATTCTCTTGCGTCTCTCTGGAACTGCTCAAACTCAGGTGAGTTTTCTCCCATGCGCTCTCTAGCTGCATTAAGTGCTGCGTCCATCGCCTCGGTGGGTGATCTTTCAATACCTTCATTTTCGCGCTGTTCGGTCGCGTCATCCACGCGGGGCTGATCTCGCCGGTCTCCTTCTCGCTGGTCTCGGTCTTGCCGGTCTCCTTCTTGCCGGTCTCCGTCTTGCCGGTTTCGGTCTTGCCGGTCTCCTTCTTGATCTCTGTCTGCCCTTGACCAGCGTCGCTCGCTGCCATCGGCGCCTCTTTCATAGCCCGATCCGTCTCGGTTTTCTATCCTCAAAGAGCCATCGCGACCATGAGTAGTGCGATTACCGGCTGCGTCCTCGACTATGGCGTTTCCTTGTGCGTCGTGACCGGGTAGCCTTATGACGGCTCCCTCTCTTATCCGAGAGGGGTTTTCAATTTTGTTCAGCCTTGCTATTTCATCTACGTGATTCTGAATCTCTGCGTTGGATGCACCTTGCCCAAGATGTCTCCGAGCGATGTTCCAGAGATTGTCACCTCTCTGCACGGTATAGGTTTCTGGATCTGTTTCGCGGCGAATGTCTCTGAAAATTCCCTGATTGCGAGTCGCTTCCTTTATCTGAGCATCAGTGACTGTGCCCTGGTCTTGACTCTCACCTTCTCTCCTAAGACCAGACTGTTCCTTCTTTCGATCTATTTTCTCTGAATTTTCTTGGTCTTGGGTGCCACTGCGATTACCTTCTTCTTGCCTTAGTCGTCGATTTTTATCGCTCCGGTCTATTTCTCTTCCTTCTGTGGAGCCTTCTCCGCTTGAATGATCGGCATTGTCCAGCTTTCGCCCGTTGTTTCCTTGGTTTGTACTTCTCTCTCTCTGAGTCGACGAGGTATCCTGTTCATTTCTTTCCGGTAGCATAAGCTGCGTACCTATACGGAGCCTGCGAGGATCTGAGATATTGTTTTGCCTCATCAACTCTTCCGCATGCCTTTGCACTTCCGCATTAGTGGCATTTTCGCCGAGATGGCGGCGAGCTATTTTCCAAGGGGTATCTCCCTCTTGAACTGTGACACTCGTTGCCTTTATAGCATCTGATTGAGTTGGATCATTCCGCTCGGAGCGGCTGTCCCTTAGATGACCTTTGAATCGGTCCGAACCGTCCGTATTTACATCAGGACTCTTGATTTTTTGACTATCGGAGAGTTGGAAATCAGACCCAGTAGCGCGATTGTTGTCTGGAGCACTAAATTCTTTGGGGGCGACAAATGCCCTTCTTGAGCCTTGGTTGTCTACTTTTTGATCGCCCGAAACAATACTCAGGTCGCCTAACACACCTCTATTGACCAAGCTTTGCGTTTCTTGTCTTAGGCTCTTTTCAAAGAAGCTTGATGAGTCCCGTTCCGATAAGTCGACAACAGCAGACATGTGCCCGGGCTTTTTCGCCTCAGCATCACCTCTGTCTCCGGACTCATGCCTAACACTCAAGCTTTACTTACCTTGATTCCGCGGCGCTCCTACCTTAGGAATTCAAGCCCTCAGGCGACTTGGGGCTGTAGATTGGGAGTCTTAGTATGGATGCTATTCATAAGGTATATGTCAGCTATACCCGCTCTCGGATCTTTCTAATCCGGCTCCAGCGGCTCGGTCAGTTCGGGCAGTTCAGTAAATTTGGATCGCTGCTGCGCTAGAGAAGGGTTCGGGAAGTCCGCTGGTTCAATCTATACAGGCGGCTCAGTTATGATTCTTGTCCTATCTCAGAGTCCTTAGACCAGCAGCGCCCTGTGCTTCCGCGTTACCTCCAGTTCTAGCCAGAAAAGCCTTGACCAAACTTGGTAGACATGCAACCACTGACCGTTTACTAAATCATAAGTAACACCTTGTATTTTCTATCGTAGATCTTTTCTTCAACCTGTGGCGGTGCGCTGCGGGCGTAAACCATTGAGAGCACCAAGCATTTGTTCGCTGCTTTGAAAGCGCTCATCTTTTGACTTGGCTAGGCAAGTGTGAATCACTCTCTCCAAATAGCTTCTTATGTTTTCTGGAATACCCTCTACCTTTAGTGGAGGCGGAGGCTCACTGGCATGCAGGTTCAAGATCTCGATGAGATTATTTGACACAAAGGGCGGTGCCCCGGTAAGAAGTTCATAGAGAATACAGCCGATACTGTAGATATCGCTTCTAAAGTCAACGGGTTCGGCATTGCACTGCTCGGGGCTCATATATGAGGGCGTGCCGATTAAGGCTCCGGTTTGAGTAAGTCTAGCCATGCCCTCTTCGGCTGAGGCCGATTTGGCTAGACCAAAGTCTACGATTTTTACGGCATAGGTGCCATTTTGCTGCGGCAACATCATCACATTGCCTGGCTTTAGATCGCGGTGGGTGAGCCCTTTTGCGTGGGCGCAGGCTATGCCTTGCAAGATCTGGCATACTACTTCCACCGCTTCTTGCGGGTGCAATTTGTTGTTTTGCTCAAGCAGTTCGGCCAAGCTGCAACCGTCCAGCAACTCCATCACCAGATATGGTTGCATTTCTTCGGTCATACCCATGTCGTGCAAGATGATAATATTATTGTGTCTGAGCGAAGCGCAGGCGCGGGCTTCTCGTTCAAAACGGCGCACGTATTCTGGTTGCATACTTAGCTGTGGTGCCAGCACTTTTACTGCCACCATTACATTCATATGCACGTGCTTGGCTTTGAATACCGTGCCTGAGGCACCGCCGCCGATGGCTTTGATTATTTCATACTTGCCATCCAGTACCCGCCCCAAAAGCGGCTCAAGCTCTTCTTCATCGTTTGCTTGCAGACCGGGTGTGGTGGTGCCTAATGAAAGTGATTGTCCACCCGGAATTATTTTGTCTAAGCGCAGTATGCGTCCATCAGGGTCTAGCTTTTTTGACAGTCGCCTCGCCACTGTTTGAAAACCTTCCGGTGTCATTTCGGCATCGGCGGTCCAGACTTTATTGACTATCTCTTCTGTTGGCGCCGATATGCTTTCTTCTCGATTTTTGGCTAAATAGGCCAAAAGCTGAAACTCTCGGGTGACCAGTTTTACCGCTTTGCCGCTTTTCATTACTTTGGTTGTGTCAAAGTCGATGACGATGTCTCCTAGCGACATTACGTTGCCGATGCTCGTTTGGCTGCGCTTGATCAGGGCTTTAACTCTCATCAAGAGTTCTTTCACTGCAAAGGGTTTGGTTAAATAGTCGTCGGCGCCCGATTCAAAGCCGGCTTCTTTGTCTTCTACTTGATTGTGGCCGGTGAGCATCAAGACTGGGCAAGTGCCGCCAAATGCCCTGTAGTCTCTCAAGATTTCAATGCCGCTAAGGCCCGGCAGATCCCAGTCGAGCACCAACATGTCGGCTTGATTTGCCAAGATGAAATTCTGGGCTTCCAAGCCATTATGAAATGCTTTGACCAGATGTCCGTCGCCCTCCAGTGAAGAGGCGATTACATAAGCTAGACTCTGGTCGTCTTCAACAATAACGATGCGTGCCATTCGGCTTCTCTCGGCTACTCTTGTTTTTCCTGAGGTCTCTTGGCTACTTTGCCATTCTATTTGCTGCCTAATAAGTAGTACCCGGTTGAGGGCTGTATTATACTTCCCGAGGGCACGGCTAGAGCAGTATTTTGGGGCGATTTCTTGGCAAAGGCGGCGGCTGGTACAGGTTCCTCGGGCGTTAGGTGGGGCATAAGCCAACAGGGGTTAGCGCTCGTCCTTTTGCTTTTGCTTGGACAGCTGGCAATCGGTGCTGGTCTTTTGTGGTTGCTTGGGCAGGCCGAAGCAGCCGCCGACCGCATGGAGCGGGCGCGCAAGGTGAGCGCTACCGCCGATAGTCTAATGCTGACAGTCTATTACACCGGCGATGGGCTAGGTCGTCTGGCAAAGGCTTTGCAAGGGCAGGGTGAGAGTTCCAGTCAGAGCAGTCATAGGCAGGCAATAGAACAGGTGCACTTTCTCAAAGATGAGATGCCCGATAATCAGGCAGCCATCGCCTTGCTGAACAGTATCGAGCGCAACATCAATGTCTGTTTGCCGGTGATGGACAAGATCGAAAGTCTGCAGAACAGTTTAGAAGATGAGCGCTCTCTGCAGGAATGGCGTGACCGCAGAGCGCAGATACAACCAAATGTGAAAGAGTTGGTCAGAGACGTCTCTGCCCTTTTGCATTTATGCCGCAACCTCGATAGCAGCTCGCCGCTTGAAGCCCAGGTCAATAGAGAGACCACACTGAAGGTTCTCTATCTTACTCTCGCCTTGAATGTCTTGGCGATACTGGCGGCTTTTGCCTTATTTACCTGGCGAATTACCAGGCGCATGAGCACAATGCGAGATAACTTTGAAAGATTTAGAGAGCATCGTGCTTTGCTGCCACCCGTAGGCGGGTCTGACGAACTTGCCTATCTTGATGAAGTATTTAGAGATGCAGCCCGCAAGCTTGATAGAGAGCGGCGCCTCAATAAAAGCAGCGAAGAGCGCATGCGTCTTTTGGTGGAGAGTCTGCCAACCGGTATTGTTGTTCTGGATGATAAGAGTCGAATTGAATTTGTCAATGAGCAAGTGGAGCGAGACTTCTCACAGAAGGCTCATCATATGGTGGGAAAACCGCTGCGAGACTTTGTCTCAGGTGAGAGCGCTGCTAAGACTGTCGGTACTTTTGGCAAGCTTTACCAAGGGCAGGCCCGTGATGGCCAGTTTCCACTGGACGGACGCGAGATTGCCCTTGTGAGCGGCGGGCAGCGCAAGAGTATGTTCGTTTTGCAAAATCTAAGCGAGCGATTCGCTCTAGAGCGAGAGCGCGAACAGTTCGTCTCTATGGTGCGTCAGCAGTTGAGAGAGCCGCTCAAAGGCATTTCCGATTTTCTGGCAAAGCTCTCGGTGGGGCGTTTGGGTGTGATTAGCCCCAAGGCTTATAAGTCTTGTCGGCAGATGGAGATGAATATTGATCGTCTCTTGACTCTCTTGAATGATCTTTTTGATCTAGACAAACTTGAGACCGGGAAAGTAGATGTGGAGCCATGCTTGACTCCTCTTAACTTGATTTTGGAGCGGACCTTTAACGCTCTTTCTATGTTTGCTGAAAAGTATAAGGTGAAATTAGAAGTGCCGCCCAGTCAGTTGAGTGTCTATGCTGACGCCAATCGTATTGTGCAGGTGCTTGTAAATCTTGCCAGCAATGCCGTCAAGTTTTCTGAGAAAGGTGGTGTTGTTACTATCGCCACCAGACTTGGTAATGACTGTGTCGAGATTGCTGTGATTGACCGGGGTCGCGGTATTCCAAAAGAAAAGTTGGATTTGATCTTTGAGCCATATAAGCAAGTCGAAGAAGGCGACGCCAAAGCTAAAGGCGGCACTGGTCTTGGCTTGGCTATTTGTAAGGCGATTATTGAAGGGCACAACGGTGCAATCGGAGTGGAGAGCGAAGAAGGCAAAGGCAGTTTGTTCTGGATTCGTTTGCCTTTACGGGAGGGGCAAGGTGTCTGACGGTAGCCGCTCCAGTGGCGTTGATGCTTTGTTTTCGCCCAAGCTCTTTGCGAAGAGCTTAATGGTTGCCATCTTTATCTTATTGCTTGAGTCTCTTTTCTTTGCCTGGCAGATTTATCTTGTTAAAGAAGCTGAGGCTGAGGCTAAGAGACAGGAAAGAGTGCGCAACATCATAGTCGGCGCCCATAGTCTGATGCAAAATCTCTATGCTGCAGGCGACGGCGTGGCCAAATATGGAATCAAGCATCAGGCTATTGAACTTGCCCGTTATGAAGAAGCGAAAGGTAAGATTCCGCAGTTGCTTGCTGCTGTAAAGGCTGTCTTAGTAGATCAGCCTAAGCAGGCTGTTTTGTTCAACGAAATTGAAATGCAAGTAAACAAAGGAATGGAGCGCATCGCCGAGTATAGAAAAATTATCGATGTGGAAGAGCCTGAGGCCGCAGCGAAGATTGGTTTGGAACATCAGGCTCGCATGCAAGGTCTGCTTGAGGGACTGGTAAAAGATTTGATGGAGTTTCTTGAGCAGGAAAAGGCTCTTGAAAGTAGAAGCCCGGCTGTTCTCAAGGCGAGGCGAGATGAAAGCCGGTTATTGCTTTTCTCTGGGCTCGCTGGCAATATTTTACTAGCCCTCTTGGTGGTTTATCTCTTTACCGGCAATATAAGCAATCGGCTCAAACTACTGGTGGAGAATTCCGAGCTTTTGCAAGATGGCCATGCTCTCAATACTCTGATGGAAGGGCGAGATGAAATCGCCGAGTTAGATCAAGGTATGCATGAAATGGCTGAGAGCCTGCGCTACGAAGAGCGAATGGTGCGTGAAGCGGAGGAAGAGTTTCGCACCATTATTGAGCAACTACCGGTGGGGCTATTGATAATTTCGGCTGCAGGCGGAAAGTCTGCTTATGTGATTGATTATGCCAATGAACAGGCTGAGTATATATTTGATGTTCAAGGTGAGTTTATAGCCAAGAGAAATAAGGAGAATGGTTTAGTCGGTAAGCAGTTTTTAGAGCTCTTTACCGAGGAGAATGTCGGCGCTCTAGACTTTTCTGAATTGTCTAGGAAAGAGCGCGTTTTGCTCAAAGCTAAGACTATGGGGGAACCGGCTAGAACAATTAGTCTTGAGCTTGGCTTGGTCTCACTCAAGATACGCGAACGTGATTGTTATTTGGCAATTGTGGTTGATGTTAGCGAACGAATAGATTTGGAAAATATGAAGAAGGCCTTTGTCGCTATGGTCAGTCATGATCTGCGCACACCGCTTACTTCGGTAGTCGGCTTTTTGCAGCTTCTGCCTGCCGGTGTTTATGGACCGGTGGAAGAGCGGGTGGTGTCGGAAGCCAAAAGATCAGAGGCAAAAGCAGATCTTTTGATTGGACTAATAAACGATCTGCTCGACCTTGAGAAACTGAAGGCGGGGCATCTTGAGATGCATCGCGCCGAAGTCAGTCTGGAGGACTGTCTTGATAATGTAATCGATAATCTCTCGGAACTTTGCGAAGAGCGCAAGGTCAATATTGTTTTTGAAGGTTGCCGTGCCACCGTTATTGGTGATAGCGATCGTTTGGTGCAGGCTTTGGGAAAATTAGTCGGCTGCTTTGTCAGGCTTGTTAAGCATGGTCAGATTACTTTATTGGTGCAACAGGGTGCCGCTGTTTCAGTGAGACTGCTTGCCCCCGAGAAGCTTTTTCCGCCATCTATATGTGATCTCTTTTTTGAACCTTTTCAAAAAATTGATGAACACAAGGTTGTACCTCCAGGGCTGGGTTTGGCTCTGGCTCGTGCCCTCTTAGAAGCAAACTCTGCTTCAGCGGTGGTGCGAGTAGATCGCTCCGCCACTGAACTGCTTGTTCAGTTCAATTGAAGCTAATTAGAGACTAAAGGCGACGCTGTTTTGCTTAGTCGTTATTGTTCATTGCCTAGAACATCGCGCATGATTGAGCGATAACGGGCCAGATTCTCGCCATAGTCGTCCGACGATCCGCCCATCTGAATGATGCCGCCGCTCACTCGGTCCACTACTTGTTTTTTCGAGCCGGTGGAGGCGCTGCTTACTTCGCTGCTTTTCTGTCCGCCTTGCAATTCACTCAATTGCTCTTCGGTAATCCAGCGTCTGGCTAGCAAGACTTCTTCGATACTCATGCCTGTGTTTTCGCTGTCGCGCTTGACTAAGTCGGCTTGAGCTTGCGAGATAAAAGAACGAGCCAGGACCGCCTGTAAAAGGTCTGATCCTGGCTCAGAATCTGATTTTTCTTCAGTCAACTCGCAGAACTCCTAATTGGCTCAGGAGACTTCGATGTCTACTCTCTTGCCGTAGCGACTGGCTGCGGCTCTGATAAGTGAACGCAAGGCAGTGATGGTCCGTCCATCTTTGCCGATGAGGCGGCCTGTCACTAGCGGATCACAGGTGACGTTGACACGGCTGCGACCCGGGTTTAGCTGTTCTCTCTCAAACTGTAGTGCGTCAGGGTCTTTGGCTAGTACCTTAAGTATGTACTCGGCCAGATCCTCAGGCGCGGTCGTATCGATGACCGGCTGTCTTACGCGCCCGCTGTTTGAGCCGAAGCGCCTTGGTCCCTTTTTAAAAGGCTTGCTACCGTATCGCTTGCCTGGGCGCCGTTTTTCATCCATTTTTCTACCGCTTCCCTGTTGACTTTGAGCTCTTTGGAACGAGGATTGTAATAACCCAGTTCTTCGATGGGCATACCATCGCGTCTCATGCGGGAATCAACGGCTACGATTCTGTAGTGAGGGGCTTTCTTGGCGCCGACGCGCTTAAGCCTTAATTTAACCACGAACTATCTTTCTCCATTTAATTTAAAAAGACTGCAAATAGCAATTCTACCAGTATGTCCCGCCGCATCGTATGTCTTCAATGTATATGTTGTTAAGCTTCCGCAACTTGACATGCCTTGGTTCTCTGTCTGACCTGGGTTTGAGGGCTGAAACGCCCAACCGGCCGCTAATTTAGACATTCGGAAGAATTTGAAGAAAAATCCCCTTTATTTCTTCTTTTTCTTGCGTTTGTTAAAGAAGGCTCCGCCCGAATAACCACTTGAAGACTTGGCGCCGGGTCTGGGCATACCCTGGAAACCTGGTGGCATGGGGGGCATACCGGGCATACCGCCTGGGAAGCCACCCGGCATTCCGCCTGGGAAACCGCCGGGCATGCCGCCCGGGAAACCACCTGGCATACCGGGCATACCAGGCATACCAGGCATGCCGCCGCCGGCCATCATCTGTCTAAAGGTGCCGAAAACCGAGCGCATCTTTTGGAAGTCGTTCAACATTTTGCCGATTTCGTTGTCCTTGAGCCCGCTGCCTTTGGCAATGCGGCGACGGCGTTTATAGTCGATGAGGTCAGGATTGCGGCGTTCTTCCTTGGTCATCGAATTGATGGCTATTTCATACTTGCTCATCATTACTTCGCCTTCGGCGGCAATCTGTTTTTGCTGCTCGGTGGAAATGCCGAACATGCCGCCGAAGCCCATCATTTTCATGATGTCGCCCATTGGGCCCATGCCTTTCATCATCTTTTGCATTTTTACAAAGCTCTCAAAGTTGAGATCTTTGGTGAGCATGTCCATAACAGTTTCAGTGGCTTCGCGCTCGTCGATGTTCTTTTGCGCACGCTCTACCAAAGAGACCACATCACCCATGTCGAGAATGCGGCTAGCCATGCGGTCTGGATAGAAAGTCTCCAGATTTTCCAGCTTTTCGCCGGTGGAGATGAACTTGACCGGCTTGCCGACTGCTTCTCTGACTGAGAGCGCGGCGCCGCCTCTGGCATCGCCATCTACCTTGGTGAGCAAAAGACCGGTGAGGTCGAGCTGGGTGTTGAAAGTTTCGGCAACGTTGACTGCTTCCTGACCGGTCATGCTGTCTACCACCAAGATTTTTTCTTGCGGCTTGAGGAAGCGGTCGATAATGAGAAGCTCGGCCATGAGGGGAGTATCCACCTGAAGGCGACCGGCAGTATCGAGGATAACTGGGCTCAGTCCTTTCTCTTTGGCTTCTTTGACAGCTAGCTCGGCAATCTCTTGCACATCTTGATTGCCTTCTATGGCGAAAACCGGCACATCAATCTGTTTGCCCAGAGTTTGCAATTGGTGAATGGCGGCAGGACGTTGCACGTCGCAGGCAACCAATAGAGGTTTGGCTCCTTCTTCTTTTAGTTTGAAAGCCAACTTGCCGCAGGCTGTTGTTTTACCAGCGCCCTGCAAGCCGACCATCATGATCACGCCTGGGTCGCCCTGATAATTGAGGGGGCTGTGTTCGCCACCAAGAATGGTGACTAGCTCGTCATGCACTATTTTGACGAATTGCTGGTCGGGGCGAACTGCCGTCAAGACATCGGCGCCGAGAGCTTTCTGTCTAACATTTGAAATGAAAATTTTGACCACTTTCAAACTGACGTCGGCTTCGAGAAGTGATTTCCTTACTTCGCGAATCGCGTCTTCGATGTTGTCGGCGGTGAGTTTATCGTTGCCTGTGAGGCTGCGAAAAGCGCCGTGTAGTTTGTCTGTGAGATTGTCGAACATTTTCCTTTCCTCTATTAGGTGCTTTAGACTCTGGAATGAGTCAATGCAGGTTCTTTTATTTCTAAAATTTTCTCGCTGGCTTCTTGTGGATAGACGAGCCAAGAAGATTCATAGTTGCCCTTGACCAGGGCTTCTATGGCCAGACTAAGTTGCGAGAGTTCCTTCACTTCACCAGATTCGGTGCGGACCATGATATTGGTCTGTGGGTGCTCTTCTTCGGGGCGATAGTAGTCGTAAGGACGGAAGCCCGTCGACTCTACGGCTACGTAATAGTCTGGATCGTAGCCGATCGAGGCCACTGCTTTTCGAGCTTGTGCTTCGATTGAGTCTATCTCGGCTTTGTCCGTGCTCTTTATGCGGCTGGCTTTGAATATTTTGCGATTGAGAAAACGGTAAGAGAGATCGGCCAAAATCGGGTCATTGTCTTTGAGCCAGCGTTTTATATGGTAGAAGAACTGCACATCGTCGAGGCTGAGATAGTCATCGACAGTCAAATGCTCGCCTGTGAGCCAGAGTCTGGTGGGTTCATCAATAAAGGAAATTTTGGTGTCTTTGTCTTCCAGTACGTATCTTGCTCTTTTGATTAGTTTGCCCAACATGGCGCGGGCCGCTAAGTTCTTGCGGTGATAATAAACTTGCGCATACATCGAGTAGCGAGCAAATAGGTAGTCTTCAACGGCAATTTGACCTTTCTCACCTACCACCAGCAGGCGGTCCTCATCATCGTCGATTTCCATAGAGCGCAAAATGCGCTTAAGGGCAAAGAGCCCATAGGCAGTGCCGGTCATATAGCTGTCTCTAAGCAGATAGTCGAAGCGATCGCAATCTAACTGGCTCGAAACAATGTGCGAAACATAATGAGGCGTGTAAGTTTTCTTGAGCACTTTGACAATTTTGTCTGCCAGACCGGGCTCTTCTTTAAAGTTGTCGAGTATCTCGCGCACTTGCGTATCACCCGAGATCACCTTGCAAGACCAGTCTTCGTGGTCATAGCCCAGAATTTTTTCAGTGACATGTGAAAAGGGTCCATGTCCCACATCGTGCAATAGCGCCGAAGCCAGTATCAAAGCTCTCTGACTCTCGGCTTGCGGTTGGCGGCTGGCGAGAATATCGCAGAGGCGATGGGCGACATGCATGACGCCCACAGAGTGGGTAAAGCGCGAACCTTCGGCGCCTTGAAAAGTGAAGTAGGAAACGCCAAGTTGATGAATGCGGCGCAATCTCTGGAATTCAACAGCATCAATCAGGTCGACAACGAGTCTCTCCGCCGGCTTATCTCTGTCCAGAACTATGTCCTGGTGGATTGGGTCGAGGTATGTCCTTTTGTTTGCGACTCTTGGCATGCCGTTTCCATTAAATATAGACTTGAAATATTATACTGATTGTTCAAGCCTTTCTATTGTAAAGTTGCCGGAGATTGCGGGTCGGGATAGTTGTCGGAAGCATCAGTTCATTCACTCTTGGAGTCAGGAGCCGAGCCTCGTGTGCTGGCTCTAGCCGACATGGTCAGTCTCGCCTTTCGCTTGGTGCGAGTTAACATCAGGCTTTACAGCCGTGTTTTGTTTCTGCCGGCGCTCTTCAGCGCTGTTGCTTCAAACTTGGCCCAGTATTCAATGATGGAATGGCTCAAGGTGGCTGCCGAATCAAAGCTTGCTGTGGCTCCTTTCGCCATTGCTATGGCTGTGATTCTTGCCTGCATCGTGCTCTGGTTCTACGCTGCTTGGGAGCTTTGCATGCGCTGCTCGGCAATGTCGCGCTTCCTTTTGCAACTAAATGCCAGCTATCAAGAGGCTTATGAGGCTATCAAGAAGCGGCGTTGGCTTATCTTTGGTGTGTACAATCTCGCGGTCCTGCCGCCTCTTTTGGTTCTGATTGCCTGGACCGTGGTGATCGTATCTGCCCTGACCGTTGTCTCCAGGCTTGGTGCCGAGCGCCTTTTGGTAGGCGGTTTGGTCTTTTTTGTCATTGGCTTGTTGCTCACAGTTAGTTTGGCGATCACTTCGCTCTATGGTGCATTGCTTACCGCCGGCGCCGTGGTGGAAGATTGTTCATTCAAGACTTTGGCAGCAAAGAGCCTTCATTTCGCTAAAGCCAGGTTGTTGCGCGGCGCCTCATTTATCTGTCTTTTGACGGTGGCGATCATGGTGGCAAACTTCGCCATTTCCAGCCCTCTTACTATTTTAGAGGCGATAGAAACAGCTTTTGTCATCAAGCAAAGCGGTTTGAGTTCCTTTTCGGAAACTGCCGAGCCAACTCACCTCAGGGTGATATCGGCTATGTTTGACGTGATGCTAAATATGGTGACATTCTCGGTGGCCTATACCGGTTATGTGCTCTTCTTTAGAGATTTGAAACTGCGATTGGAAGCCACTGACCTAGTCGGTCGCCTGGAAAAATTAGTCAAAGTAGACAAATAAGAATGAGATTTATATAGGTGCGTGGTCCGGTGATGGTTTGCACTAATTTACTTATCTCTAGTCTCTGGCCCC
This sequence comes from Obscuribacter phosphatis (SeqCode), assembly GCA_017303615.1. Classification (GTDB taxonomy): domain Bacteria; phylum Cyanobacteriota; class Vampirovibrionia; order Obscuribacterales; family Obscuribacteraceae; genus Obscuribacter; species Obscuribacter phosphatis_A. The sequence continues at coordinate 103,600 of JAFLCK010000010.1, read as the reverse complement.
ATCACCGGGATTTATATAGGTGCGTGGTCCGGTGATGGTTTGCACTAATTTACTTATCTCTAGTCTCTGGCCCCATCACCGGCCCACTGGGTCCCCGGCGGTAGTTTGTCGAGGTTGAAGTGAATTTCGGCGGGCAGATCTGGGTTGCAGTTGCGCGCCGCCACTATGTCAGCATCCATCAAGACAGAGCGTCCAAGCTGATAGTAGAGCGAGGCGCGGCCGACATAATACTTGCCTTGCTGCGGATCTTGCAAAATGGCATGGTTGAAGTCTCCCATAGCCTCATTGACCTTGGTCAACTTTTGGTATGCTTTGGCGCGTCGGTAGTAGTACTCTGCGTTTGTGGGGTCGAGTTTGATAGCCTGACTATAGTCGAGGATGGCTTGTTTCGGGTCGCCGGGAAACTCGCCTGCCCCTGACAAAAGACCAAATTCGCCGCGCATTGGGTCTTGGTCTAGGTTTGGTGTGAATCTTTCGTTTCTTGATCTGGCAATAGTGTCGTCGCTATCAACGTCGGCATTGTTCTGGGCGTCTTTAAAAATATATGGCAGCCTGTTGCCTGGATCGGCTGATTTGCGCGGGTCTCCAATGAGATTTTTCTTCACTAGAGCCTTGCGATTGGAGTTGCTCTTCTCGTCTGAAGTGGGCGCGCTTTCACCATAGTCGGTGGCACCTTGGGCGCCGAAATCACCGTTGTCAGAGCCGGGCGTTTGCGCTATACCGGCATTTTTGCCCGTTCTACCAGATCTGCCGCCCGTATTCGCCGCATTATTATCTGGCGTTCTATTTTGAGGGTCGTTCTGTGTTTGTTGTTGGGCCTGTGCCTGAGCCTGAGCTTGTGCTTGAGCCTGAGCCTGAGCTTTTCTTTCTTGCTGCTCTTTGAATAGCTTCTTCGCTTCTCGGAAGTCTTTAATGGCATGCACATTGATGCCGGCTTCGTCGTCGGGTATATCGGTGCCGGCATCGCTGCCGTAGTCGGGGTGCTGCCCGGCTTGCAAACTTTCCAATTTCTCAAGGGCGCTTATGCCACCACCGGTAATGCGATTGAAATAGCTTTCGGCTAACTTATCATTTAGCTTTAGAGCCGCCTGAAAGTCAAGGAGAGCCATGCCGTCTTTGCCTAGGCTGCAGTGACTAACGCCTCGCAAAATCAAAGCTCTAATGTTATTTGGTGAATACTGCAGGGCGCTGGTAAGGTCTTGAATCGCCAACTTGAAATTGCCCATCTTAAAGAAGCACTCGCCGCGCAAAACCAAAGCACGGGCGTTGTTTGAGTTAAGCCCTAGAGACTCTCCCAGTGCTGTAATGGCGCCGTCATAGTCACCGGTCATCATGCGGGCCCGACCAAGATCGAAAGCAGGGTCGCTATAGCCTAAGGCTGGCGCCGAGCCAAACAACTGCAAAGAAGCAAGGGTAAGGCTCAAGGACAGGGCGATGAGGTGGCTATGAGTTTTTGCGGGCATTGATTGATCCTTATTTAGGTTTTCTGGATTTAGGTTTTCTGGATTTAGGTTTTCTGCATTAGGTTTTGTGCATTAGGCTTTCTGCATTTAGGTTTTCTGCATTAGGTTTTGTGCAAGTGTTTTTCGCGCTTTGATGTTTTGCGCCATAATCTTCCGCAGTTTGATTTTTGCAGTTTGATTTTTGCAGTTTTATTTTTGCAGTTTGATTTTTTGCACTTTGATTTTTTGCATTATTCCATATGGCGTCCGGGTCCTAACACCGGAATAACCAGAGACACCAGGGCAAAGACTATGGCTGCAGAGAAGACGCCGCGGGAGACATGGTGCAGCTTGTCGAATTCTGCCTTAACTGAGGCGTTGGTCTTGATCTGGGGCTGCAGCTCCTTCATTTTGGGCACTATTCCGTATGAAAATATGAAAATTGCCACTGCCGAAACTATGCTGGCAAAATAGCGAGCCATGGGCCATTTGCTGCGCTTTTCCAGGTTTTTTAGGTCGCCCTTAATTTCTAAAGCTTCTGCTACCACCAGGGCTATGGCGAAGCCCACTGCCACTTTGGCGAACTCATAAAAGATTGGGGCATTGACTGTGGCTGCTTCGGTGGCTGGGATGCCCTGCGCTTTGGCGGCATTGACCAAGGTGATGGCGGCGAAAACAATGCCCGAGCCAGCGCCGAAAAGCATGGCCAGTGCGATGATTCTGACAATGCGTGCGAGTTTTATCATGATTACTTCCGTTTTGCTTGTGGTGGTGATTCTAAGACCTAGAACCTAACATTTGTCCCTCAGCCGGGGCGAAACGCCGGTAAGACGGCTGCTTCTTCTTGGCTGAATAGGTTGAAATCTTCTCCGGCTAGCCTCTTTGCTGCTTGTGTCAGGGCTTCTCTGTCAAAGCCTACTATAGTGCTTTCAATAGTGTAGTCAGCGTTTATAAGAAATAGCGACGGAACATTGGTTAAGCCGTAGCTTTCGGTGGCCAGAAGGTCTTCGTCGATGAGTATGGGCAGGCTCAGCTGATATTCTGCTTTGAAGTCGAGGGCTTGTTCATGGCTGTCCTGGCAAAGCAAATAGATTTCGTTCTTGGATGCTTTGTTGTTTTTCAAATAGCCAAACAAACGCTCTATATAAGGAAGCGTCATTTGACAGACTGGGCAATCGACCTTGAAGAAAACCACCAGCGCCGGTCCGTGTTCAATGGCTTTGGCTAATGAGTAGGACTCGCCTCGGCAATTTTTGAAATCAGAGACTGGGAGATTGAAGTCTGGGGCTGGGCTGCCCTCTGCCAGTGCTGTCATGCGGCCCCTCCTTTGCGCACCCAGTATAAATATATCCCCTTGGCAGGGGCGGCGCGTTTTCGGCGCCCGCTTGCTTAAGGCTTTACCGGCAGATTTGTGTGGTTGCCAGCAGCCATCAGTTGATATTAGCCGTCGCCTCAAACCTGTACACTAAGGCTGCCGCCTATGCTTCGTCGGCGGTATCACTTTCGGTGCTTAGGTAGAGACTGATCTGCCCGGCTGCGCAGGGAAGCAGCTTTTAAGAGTAGCGCTGGGAAGTGACTCTTCGGAGTGGCGCTGGGAAGTGACTCTTCGGAGTGGCGCTGGGAACCTATTCTGCGCAGCGGCAATGAAGACAAGATCTTTGTAGAAGTGATCTGTAGTTGAACGCAGCCGCCGTCTGCGGGAGCTCGAATTGGCAGAACAGATTCTATAAGGATGTCCAAATTTTGGCGCAGATCGTGATAAAAGCGGTATGGTCAACCAAGCTTTGTCCCGATTCGGTGCGAGTGGCGGCGTCCGCTTTGTTCTCTCTGCAGCTGGGTGCGTCCAGGTCTTCATAACGGCTTGTCATCAAGACTTTGTTGGCGGCATTGATTTTGACTTCTACTTGCAGACCGGCTTGGTCTTGCAATGAAAACAAAACTTCTCCTCGCCAATAACCCACCTTAACGGCGGTGTTCTTGAGCAAGAGTCCGAGCATTTGAGTGAAAACCAGCTTTTCTTCGGGCAAGAAGAGTACCAATATCTCAGCCAGATATTCTGCCCTTGGCGCTTTGTCTGTTATCTCATAGACAGTCGCTTCTAGAGCCAACGCAATGTGTTCAGGCAGCGGGATATCTTTAAGCTGCTCAAGCATTTTCTGCCTTGCTGACTCGCGCAGTTTAGCCGCTTCTTTCTCTCTATTTTGACGACGCAATATTATGTCGTTAACCCTTGGTTCGTCGGCTTTGAAGATAGCGGAGTCGCTAGTTAGGCTTTGCAATCCGGAATTTGGAGCCGCGAAATAAGTTTGAGCCGCTGTTGCCGTCTGCTGCATTTGCGCTGTTTGCTGCTGTAGAGCGGAGTTCAATTGGTTGCCGGTTTGTTCTTTTGAGTTGCTTCCAGTCGAACCAAAAATGTCTTGAGTCATGAGTTGCCCGCCAATCTTTATTTATGGTTTTCTTACCAATGCCAACGGCATCATAGCCAAAAATTGTTACAGACCTGTGAAAAATATCTCTTGATAACCGCATCCTTACTTAATTATTGTCAATCCTCAGCGCCCCACTTTAAGCTGCTTTCTGTCTAGCTATCTATTTCTCTGTTTGTTCCTCTGTTTATCTGTGTGTCTGTTTCTCTGTTTCTCTATTTGTCAGTCTGTCTGCCTGTTTGACTGTCTGTCTCTATTTATGTCTATTTTACGCTTTTGCACTTTTGCTTATGTTTTTCGATTTCGCTTTTGGGTGAACTTGGTTTGTTTGTTTATTTGTTTGTTTGTCTATATGTTTGTTTGGCTCTAATCCCTACTTAAGGCTAAGCTTTATTGCTTGGCGATGTTAAGGCGAATTGCTTTGCCGCACCACGGGTGATGCCCTTGTACTAGTTTTGAGGCGGCTAAGTTTTTGATCGATTGTCTTGATTGCAGGGCAAAGTTTAGCCTCAGTTGATCTTTTGCAGGAAGATTAGGAAAGTTTGCCTGTTGAGACCGTGGAACTTGACCCGCCCTCGTGCATAATAGGGAGACGAAATTTTGCGCCTTGCGGCACGGGGAGATGGAGTTGAACCTGACCTTTCTAGGACATAGCGCCTTTTGTATTGAAGTCGGTGGGCTCGTTGTATATACAGATCCTTATATCCAGGCACCTGTTGACATATCACGTTTGCCTAAAGCTGATTTGGTTTTGTTTAGTGTCGGTCATTTTGACCATGGTGCCTTAATGGCAAGAGAACTTTTCGAGCGCTGGGACTGTACTTTTGTCGGTCCTCGCGCCTTGATTCAGTGGATGGCTCGCAAGTACAAGCGTAAGATTCCAGCCAACAGGCTGATTGCCATCGAGCACAATGAAACTATCAATTTCAAGGGACTGGAAATAACAGCGGTGCCAGCGCATCGACCGCTCAATCGTCTTGGCAAGACTATCCTTACCCTCTTCGCGCGCAGTTCGGCGCCAGGCAAGCCGGTAAATGGCTACTACTTCTCGGGGTTCTATCACGGGGGCGCTACTAAATATAGTCCACTTATCGCCCAAGCCTTACATGGCAAAAAGATTCATACGGCGCTGTTGCCGATTGGCGGCAAGTATGCAACAGCCACACCGGCTGAGGCTCTCAAGATTGCTGAAGAAGTAAACTGCAAGCGTCTGGTCCCGATGCACTGGCAGCCCCTCAAGGAGCAGGTTTTCTTTCGCTACCAAAGTTCAGATTTGGTGAAATTGGCTCGGTCCAGTGATTCAAAGGTTGAGGTGCGAGCCTTGGCGATTGGTGAGCTTTTGCCTCTTTAATGCCAAATCTCAAAACCACCAGGAAAATGTTTTTTCAATTAGGGTATGACTCTATATATAGGTGGGGTCATGTTCGGCAATAGGCGCAACGAAGAAAGAACCTTCAACCGGTTGGCTAAGCAGTCTGGCTTGCCGACCTTGAAGCAATTACAAGAGATGCTCACAGATTCGTTGCGGAATGTCGGGCGCACTACTGAGCTGCCCTTTGGCGACCCACCTGAAGAGTATGCCCTAGCTGCTTTCAAAGACCGGGGCAAGGGCGATATGCATTGGGCTCTTTATCGCAGCGACGGGCACTCCTCAATGATGCTTTGGGATCAAGTCAGTACTGATCCGGCTTACATCAACCAGCTCATCACCGCCCAGTTTCCCGGCTTCGATCTGAAGAGAGTGGCGCTCAGGAACACTGCCGAAGTCGCCCAGAATAATAATCACGCAGGCTACAGTAGTTCCGCCGCCTCGGGTTTCTCTTCATCTGCGCCGCAGGGCTTGGCCGATGGTTTCGGCTCTTCCATTAATGCCACTGGTGCTTATGTAGACAGTGGTGTGAGGTCAAAGGCTAGACCCACTCTGGAAGGTGATCTTGAGAACCTACAAGTACCCAATCTTTTGCAATCGATAAATATGAGCAAGTCCACTGGTCGGCTCGAGGTCTTATCTTCGAACGTCCTGGCGCAGGTGATGTTTTTGGACGGAAGACCTATACACTGCGTCTTAGGTAGTCTCGAGGGGACTGCGGCGCTTATTGAGCTGATAGGTTGGGATTTTGGTCAGTTTCGATTCTTCCAGGGCGATCCTGGGGAAACTCGCACAATCAAACATCGGCTTGACTTTCTGCTCATGGAAGGAGCGGCTCTTGATGACCAGTTTAAGGCGATTAAGGCAAAAGGCATCAAAGAAACCACTTTTCTGATAAGAAAGGGCGAACCTCTCTCAGAGGCGAGGTTGGAAGAGATTTTGAATGAAGCCGCTGGGGCTGATATGGCTTTACAGAAGCAGATTTATCAGATGATTGACAATAGAAGTCGTCTGGGAGACATCTTGCGCCGCTTCAAGGTGACCAAGGCTGATTGGGTACCGGTGATATTCAACTTCATTACTTGCGATCTCGTTTCCTTCGTTGATGAGTTGCCAGAAGCACCTGGCAAAAGGTTCGAAATTAATCTTGATCTTTCTCACGCCCGCTCGGTGGATCGAATGTTGACCAGGCAGGACACTGGCATCTTCAATTATCCGAGCCTCTTGTGGATTCTCGAAAGAGAGTTCGAGCGATGGCAGCTTTATGGGCGTCCCTTTTCTTTGATTTTGCTAGACGTAGCTGTTCGTCCTCAGTCTCCGGAGCAGGTGCCGGAAAGGCTACCAATTACGTGCGTGAAGGAGTTGGCCGATAGAATCAATAGGAGCAAGATAAAGCTGGATATCTTGGCTCACTATGAGACGTTTGGATTTGCTTTGGTTATGCCGGAGACTGATGCTCAAGTGGCCAGAGTAAAGGCGAGCAAGCTGGAAGAGTTAATTGTCTCTACGCCCCTGAGTGGAGGAATGGGCGGTTATCCGCTCATGGCATCTTTAGGTTTGGCTTCTCTTCCTGATGAATGTGTCACTCTGGGATCTTTGGTTGGTAAGGCTAGGGCGGAGCTTGCTAAGAGATAGGGCGTGTCTGTATTGCGCCTCTGGGTGGGCGATCTGAGAAAAAAAGATTTTCGGTCGAAAATCTTTTTTTTTCTCAGTTTGATTCCCAAAAGCATTTTTAGCATTCTGGTAGAAACCGTGGAACATTATCAGAACCATCCTGAAGCCAAGGATTAGGGCTAGCTCTTGGAAGCCTGTCCCTCTTGGTTTCTGGTTGGGTTGTAATTAGTCGACCCGATTATTAAATATAAACGTTTGTATAAGTTTGGACTTTCGCTTTCAGCTGAACTGCATGATGGAAAAAGACGGATTTTTCACACTCTTAATGGTAATTGACCTTCTAGCCGGGTAAATTTCAAGAAGTGTGGCATCTAAATATCCGAAATTTGCCGCTATGTGGAGCCCTATCCCAAGTATAATTCCTGGGTGTCTCCAGCCTTAGCTTTCAAAGTAGGTCCGAAGGGAGTTTCAAAGTAATATGGGTAAGTCAGTAGGCATCGATTTGGGTACCACCAACTCCGTCGTAGCAGTGATGGAGGGCGGACAGCCGACTGTGGTCTCAAATGCCGAAGGTGGGCGAACCACTCCTTCAGTAGTGGCATTTACCAAATCCGGTGAGCGCCTTGTAGGTCAGTTGGCTCGTCGTCAGGCAGTTCTCAATCCAGAGAATACTGTTTATTCGATCAAGCGCTTTGTAGGAAGAAGATTCTCTGAAGTCGATTCAGAGAAGAAGATTGTCTCCTATAAGGTGAAAGAAGGAAGCGACGGCGGCTGTAAGGTTGCTATCCAGGGCAAGGAATATTCGCCTGAAGAAATATCGGCGATGATTCTTCGCAAGCTGAAGGAAGATGCAGAGAAGTACCTTGGCGAAAAGGTCACCTCTGCTGTAATCACCGTTCCTGCTTACTTCAATGACTCACAGCGTCAGTCGACCAAGAACGCTGGCACAATCGCCGGTCTCGAAGTCTTGCGTATCATCAACGAGCCGACAGCTGCTGCTCTCGCCTACGGTCTGGACAAGAAAGATAACGAGACCATCCTCGTATTCGACCTTGGCGGCGGTACATTCGACGTTTCCATTTTGGAAGTGGGCGATGGCGTATTTGAAGTCAAGTCCACATCCGGTGATACGCACTTGGGTGGTGATGACTTCGACCATTGCATCGTTACCTTCGTCGCGGATGAATTCAGCACTTTGGAAGGTATTGACCTTCGTAAAGACCGTCAGGCTCTGCAAAGACTTACTGAAGCTGCCGAGAAGGCTAAAATCGAATTGTCTTCAGTGACTGAGACCAATATCTCACTGCCCTTCATCACTGCTGATGCTTCTGGACCTAAGCACCTCGAAATGAAGATTTCACGTGCCAAGTTCAACGACCTGACTCGCCATCTAGTTGAGCGTTGCCGCCAACCTATGGAACAGGCTCTCAAGGATGCCAAGCTTAACTACGATAACCTCGATGAGGTGGTTTTAGTTGGTGGTTCAACTCGTATTCCAGCCGTTCAAGAGCTGGTTAAGCAAGTAACCGGTGGTAAAGAGCCCAACCAGACAGTTAACCCCGATGAGGTTGTTGCTGTCGGCGCCGCCATCCAAGCCGGCGTTCTTGGTGGTGAAGTTAAGGGCGTCGTTCTACTCGACGTGACACCGCTCTCTCTCGGTATTGAAACCATGGGTGGTGTCATGACCAAGTTGGTCGACAGAAACACCACAATTCCGACTCGCAAAACCGAAGTCTTTTCAACCGCTGCTGACAACCAGACTGCTGTTGATATCTACGTCTTCCAGGGCGAGCGCCCTATGGCTCGCGATAACAAGCTACTAGGAAACTTCCGTTTAGACGGTATTCCTCCGGCTACTCGCGGTGTGCCCAAGGTTGAGGTCACTTTCGACATCGATGCCAACGGCATCATGAACGTTACCGCTCGCGACCAGAGCACCGGCAAGGAGCAGCGCATTACGATTACAGCCTCCACCAACATGTCGAAAGACGACATCGAGAAGGCCATTCGCGAAGCCGAAACCTACGCCGGCGACGACAGAAAGCGCAAAGAAGAAGCAGATGTACGCAACGAAGCCGATTCTATCGGCTACGCTGTCGAACGTCAGATCAAGGAACTCGGCGACAAGGTCACCGCTGGCGAGAAATCGCGCTGCGAAATGCTTGTAGCCGACCTGCGCGCCAAGCTCAAAGAAGACGCCGATCTCGAAACCATTAAGACCATCATGAACGAACTCAGGGGCGCCTTGGTACTCCTACAACAGGCTGCGCATCAGCGCGGTGGCGGTGGTGATGACGGTCAGGGTGGCTACGATGGCAATGGCGGCCATGGCGGCGGCTATGACGGCAACGCCGGCGGCTACGACGGTGGTTATGACGGCGGCGGCTTCACATCCAGTGGCGGCGACGACGTTGTTGACGCTGAGTTTAGAGCTTCCGAAGATTAAGCCAAGGCAGCGGTCACAGTTTCGGACCAACAAACCGAGACCGAGTCCAAGCCAATCCAATCCTAAAGAGAAGGACTCGACTTGCTCGGGTCCTTCTCTTTTGCCAATTGCGATGACTGTTTTGCCAATTGCGATAACTGCGTTGACCCTCCACGCTCGCCCTTTGCAATATTCGTGCCGAATCCCCCAGTTTCCCTTTGCCTGCAAAGTGATGTTATGCTGTTTACTAAAGCACAGCATTTGTTGAAAGCGTTTGTAGTCGAGGTTCTTATCAAGATATGCAAATGACTCTTTACCAAATTTATTCAGATGTCAGAAGTCAAGCCTTTAGAACCTTTAGAACTTTTAGAACTTTTAGAACTTTTAGGGACTTTAGAGACTTGGGCGGCTTTCGATCTTTTGGAGTCTTGGGAGCTTTTGGTTCTATAGTATTTAGGCGCGGCTTGCTTGTTTCTGCTTTGCTTTTGGTTTCAGGGCAACAAGCGGCTCTCTCAATTAGTCCGGAAGAACCAGAGATTACTTCTGCGCCCACTCGCGCTTCGGGGAATTCGGCCAGATCTTCGTCGGCTGGCTCAAGTTCAGCGAAGCAGCCGGGCTTCTCTGCTACGCTCAAATCGGTGCCTACTCCCACTTTGGATAGAGAAATTGCCATTCTGGAGAATCGCTTTTTCTTTCATCAGTATGGGCACGACCCTCTTGAAAAAAGACTTGAACGGCTGGAACTGCTCGTTCTCGGCGAAGCTCGTTCTGGTCTTGCTTCTGCGCGGCTGGAAGTGCTGAAGGCAATGATTCGAGAAAGAGATGCGCAAGGGGCTAAGTTCATGAGAGAGAGTCGCAAAGTGGCTCCTGGTTCTTCGCAAAAAAGTTCGCAGTCCGGCGATAAAGCTTCTTCTCCTCTAGCGCCAAACAGTTCTGTAGGTTCTGACTCTACCGGCGGCGCTGGCAGCTTCAGCGATAACACCTCTTTCCCAGATAAGGAGCGAGAACGCGGCGCTGGGGGCGCTGTTAATAAGAGTGAGTCTATCTCTAACTATCCAATGGTTGGAACTCTAGAGTGGAGAGTATTGAAGAAAACCTACCCTGGAGAGAGTCTTGACCAGCGTTTGAACAGATTGGAAGAGCATATTTTCGGTGCACCGGCTCAGGCGATGTCCTATCTCGATAGGGTGGAACGCTTGCGTAAGACAACCGGAATTGGAGTTTCTCAGGTACCTTCCGATACTGGTGTCACCACCCCTGGTGGTAGGCTCAAGTATGGACCATTGCCGAGAGCCGGTGTAAATAACTTCTCAAGTCCTTTCTCTGAGCCAAATTCCAGCAGGATCGAGGGCTTTGGATCTAAGAAGCAGCCTGAATCGAGAATGCCATCTCCAGATTCTCTATTTAGGACTTTCCGGGACGGAAACGGCAACGGATTTAGCTTTTACTACAGTACTCCGGGGTCTTCATTCGGACCACAGTTCCCACTTGATACACCTGGCTTTTCTGAGCTTACGCCGGACAAGCTACCAGGGTTTTCTTTCGATGATGAATCCGGTGGCAGCGGTTCGGGGAGTCTGCAGCCCGCACCGCGGTCTCTTCCTGATCTTATGGGCGATTTGAATCAACGCATGCTTGAAATGATGCGCAGATTCAATGGTGTAGATGTTCTTCCTTTCTCAATCAGTCCTGATGATGCCTCGAATCTACCGGGGCGAGGGAGCGCGCCTAATCAGAATACCGACTCAGATAACATTCTTCCGAGAGGTGGTTCGCCAAGAGGTAGTTCTCCGACTCAAATTTTGCCTCAGAGAAATGCAAAGCCTGTTGAAGAATTGCCGCCGTACAGCGATCCGAACAGCATCTAGACTTAGCGCGAATTTTTCTTTGCTAGGCAGGTGAAGTTCAGGCGAGCTTTGCCGTGGTATGAGTTGAGCTTTCTCTCTACTAGAGGATTATCCGCTTTCCTGGTTTATTGAAATCTCCTTTCCGTCCCTCTTTTCTTACTTTGATTGAATCGACAATTACAGATAGTGCTTCATAAGGTCCAAGCGGAATACAGTCACTTATCCACTGGGGCAGATACTTTCTGAGAGCCGGGAGAAGCAGTCTTTCTTGCTTGGTTGAGTTGATGAGAATCAAGTCAACTTCATTACTTGAGAAGTACTTTTGACCTTTAAGCCAAATTCTTCTGAATTCTCTGGCAACTCTGGACTCTCCAAGCGCGAATTTACGGGTGCCTTTTCTCTTCATTACGAGCCTGACTTGCTCTGTTTTGTATATCCTTTCAGCTTTATTGACGATGCAATGAGTGAACAGAAGATCTGAATTACTACCGAGACTTGCGAACTGTTTTTCATGAATAGCTCGCATGGGGGCGTCCTCGCCCGAGGCGTCGGTCGCCAGTTCCGAATGTTCAGTTTCTATCGAGGTCATTGAGCCGGCGAATGCTCTTCTCTTGATGGCGGCAATCTGCTCAGGTTTTACTTGCTTGTTTCTTGCGTCGAGTTTCCGGTAGACTCCCCAAGCTAGACGCTCCAAGTAGCCATCCTTGGCAGCGCTATAGAGGAAGTAATCCAATTGAGCGCGTTTCTCTGCAAGTTGCAGAAGTTCTCTTGTTGTGAAGATGTAGTAGAAAGGTGCCATAGAGATGAACCGTTTTACGTAAGCAAGGCAGTCTGCTTTATCTAACTTCGAATTCAAGTTACTCATGTTTTCTCTCCATACGAAAGGACGCAAGTTAGTAACGAAAATTCGACTGAAAAAGTTCAAGTCAAGAGGAGCCGCTTTCCTTCACTTTTTCCGAAAAGCCTTTGGCAGACTGCGGAAATTAAAAAAAAAGATTTTCGTCAGAAAATCTTTTTTTCTTTCACTGTTAATTTCGGGAGAAAAGGTTTTTCTTCTTTTTGCAATGTCACGTTTTTCCGTGTTCGGTTGAGTCTACGGATTCACAGATACCGAGATTATCTGGTCTCCGATAGCAATGCTTCTAACTACATCCATTCCTTGGAGGACTCCACCAATCACCGTGTACTTTTGGTCAAGTGCTGGTTGCGGGTTGAGAGTGATATAGAACTGGCAGCTTGAGGTATTCACATCATTTGGTTGGCGAGCCATTGCTACAACACCTGGCGCATTGTGCTTAAGAAATGGTGATACCTCGAGAGGCAGGAACCTCGGTTGATTGCTCCCCTGCGGTACGTAATTTCCAGTGCCGTTGCCAACTGGGCATCCCCCTTGAACTACAAATCCTGGCTCAACTCTGTGAAATTTCAGTCCGTTATAGAAACCTGAATTGGCCATTTCAGTGAAGGCCTTAACTGTTATTGGCGCGTACTTTTGAAACAAGCGAATGACGATTCTGCCTTTGCTTGTCTCTAGTACGCAGGTTGGGTCGGAGCTATCTTGAGATGCTGACTGATTCATCGACTGTAAGGATGTGCCCGCACCGGGCGGGGCCGCTCTATATGCGGAGGAACCTGGAGGCGGACCGCCAAAGACGTTCCCTGCTGCTTCCCCGTTGGGAGCAAAAGTTGTGCCGGGCTGTTTTCTTAGCAGGTCCACAGGTCTGAGAGCAAAAGGGTTAGGCTGTCCAGGTTGAGGCGTAAAGTTGATGGGCGCAAACCCAGCAGCTGCGTTTCCGGCTGCTTGTTGGTTATTCAATACTTGCCCCGGCACCATCTGGTTTGGATTGGAGATACCTAGTGCGTTTCCGGATACTTGACCTACTTGTCCGCGACCATATGAGGCAGCTGTACTTTGCGAAGCTGGTGTCATGCCACCGGAGGAAGCGGCGCCCGTACTATTGGAAGCTCCCGGCAAAGGCAGAATTACCTCTGGCGGAATCGCATCGGGCTCCTGGGCGAAAGCAGGCTGGTGTGTACCATATCCAACTTCTAGTAGACCCGCTAGCAGTATTCCTGAAAGCAGCGTTCGAGAGAACAAAATGCAGGAGCGCAATCTTGCAGAGCGCAGCATTACCGAGCGCCATATTGCAGAGCGCAGCATCACAAGGTTCAATACTCCTGAGAACAGCAGTCCAGGCAGTCTTTTCCTTGAGTGGTAGTTGCGCGGCGAAAGAAGACCAGGAAAGGCACCAGACCAGGTGCTTGGCTGGAGAATTCTATGTATAGGCTCGAAGCGACTCATTCCTACTCCATCCTCATTAAGCGTTGCAACAACCTAGTTCTGATATCAGGCGACTGATTTTCTGTAGGTTCATTTTATCGGCTAGTGCGCGATTTCGCTTGCTTGGTAAACTACAGAAATTTACTTTCCTGCCAAGAGTCGGTAGTGTCAAGACTAAAGCCGAAATCTGTCAAAACCTGGAGGTTTTGATGCTTCTGCAGAAAAGAGGCTGGTACGCTGCGGGTAATCTCGCCACTGAAGGCTTGCTCGACGATTTCTTTTTTATTGTTGCCCGCAGCAATTAGTATTATTCGTCGGCTGCGCAGAATGGTTTCTATACCTACAGTTATTGCTCGGTCTGGCTGTTTGCCGCTGAAGTCGCTCCGGTTAGCATCGAGAGTCGATTTTTCGAGCCAGGTGCAGTGAGTGAAACTCAGAGGACATGTTTCAGGTTCGTTGAAAGCTATATGACCGTTCTGACCGATGCCGAGTAGGGTTAGGTCCAGACCGCCCATCTGCTCAATAACTTCGTCATAGTTGATAAATTGGGCCGGGCTAAATGTGTTTTCTGCAGCGATATTTGATTTTTGGTAAAGGTGCTCGAGTAAAAATGTCTGGAAAGAGTCGCTCTCTTTGATTTCCAGATATTCGTCGAGAGCGAAGCAGCGAGTCTTGGACCAATCCAGTGCAGGGTCCTCTCTGAAATGCTGGGTGAGTGTCCGATAAGTTCCCAATGGAGTTTTTCCAGTAGGAAGAGCCAGGCAGGCGTTGGGTTTTTCCTTTACAGTCTCAATTAATTCGTGCGCGACTTGCTCACTTAGCTGATCATAGGTTTGAATATGCATTAGGGGTGCCGTTTCTATTTGTGATCTTTGCAAGGTCATGGGGACAACAGTGCAAGGTCATGGGGACAACAGTGCAAGGTCATGGGGATTACAGAGAAAGCAGAAAAAGCAGGGAAGGCATAAACGCAGAGTAAGAAAGTAAAGTGAAAAGTAATAGCGGAAGCCTGGCTTGCATTGCTGGCAATCTGGGTATGGAAATATTTTATACACTACTTAGAAAAAGCGGGTGGAAGTTTGAGAAGGGCGATAGAGGGACTGAAGATTAATTGCTCAGCTATTGCTTGTCTGAGTATATTGACCGGTGCCTTTTTCGGTGTCTTGTGCGGAGATGGTGCGCAAGCCCAGCAAATCGGTCAAGTTCGCAAACTTCAGAGGGCAACCTTTCAGTCCTTTTCTTCCGGTGGCGAACCGCTCGAACCAGTAGGCGGCGTGCACCTGGCGCCTGGGCTTGAACGCCGTCCCGGCACCGGCGGGCAGGTATATAATCCGGGCGAACCATCTTTGAACATGGCTCTTTGCCGTTGGGAGCCTAAGAAGATGCCCTTGAAAATATGGATCTCACCAGGATTGCAGCTTCCAGAGAAACCTTTTTCTGAGTTACAGAAAGTACGCCCCGACGAAGTTTTTGAGATGCTGCGTCAGCCTGGAGCGCCCTTCGAGAATTGCGGCTTGACCCAAGCGCGAGAGTGGAGCGAAGACGTGAACTATCAGGTTGCTGCCGGTATTGAGCAGTGGCGGGAGTTTGAGAAAGAGGGTTTGTTAAGTTTCGGCTTTACTGATGATCCGCGCCAAGCGCATATTATGGTGTTCTTTGTTGATTCTTTTAAAGATTCCACTTCTCCTGGCGGTATCATGGTTGGTGGTAATACTTGTGCTCAACTTTACCCCTATGATGTGGCGCAGCGCGTCAACATTGCCCAGAAGCCAGTTGTAATCGAGATGTCGACACTCGTCAATCGTAGTCCAGAGAAAATGATTGCTGCATCGTGCCACGAGTTTGGGCACGCCCTTGGTATCAAGGCGCATAGTCCATATCGTGATGACATAATGCACGAGAATCGCGTGGTCGATTATCTTTCACCAGCCGATAAAGCCACTATCCGAGCACTCTACAAGGCAAAGCCCGCTTATGTAATGTAGTCCGTCTCAGCGTTATTCTTGCTCGCATTTATGTGCGTTTGTGTATGCGTTTGTGTGTGCGCCTATTGCACCGACAAGTGTAAGTCGCTCAGTCTCGTGTCACCAAGATTGTTTGCTGGAATAAAGATATCGGCTGAAGGGCTGAGGCTCGTGCCTGGAATCTTGATTGTGCCAGTGGTGCTGCCGCCTGCTGGAATCTTTTTCGAGCTGAAGTTGACTTTCGCGCTCTGGGTAGAGATATTGTTTCCTTCTCTAATTGAGGCGGTTGTGCTGCTCGGTAGTTTTAGATCGGCATTGCCTTCATTCTTGAGGGTGACCTTGAGTTGGACCTCTGATTTGCCGGCTTTTACGCCGGTAAGCAGTAGTTTTGGTGCCGGTTGTCCGCTGTTGAATGCCATCATAGGTAGTGCTGAACGTTTGTTGCTTTCTGTGGGCGCCATGGCGAGATTGGTTGGTGCATTCATTGCTGGTCGAAGGGGTAAGCCTCCATCAAAGCCGGCAGTTTGCATCGGTTGAGCACTGGGGAACGGTACCATTGTATTTGGTGGAGACATCATATTTGGTGATGAGTTCATCGGTGCCTGCATAGGCATAGATGACATCGAGGGCATAGATGACATCGAGGGCATAGATCGGTCGCTCAATGGCGGTACCGAACTGGACAGAGTCGGCATACTCTGCATATTGGTCATGCCTTGTGTGGCGAAATTTTGCGCTGGTGGCGCGCTCCCTGAAATTGCCTGATTGGCAATTGCTTGATTGGGAATTGCTCGATCAGAAAACATATTCTGATTTGAAAACACATTTTGACTCGAGAACATAGTCTGATTCGGCGCCCCGACCGGAGCAATTCCAGAAGCAATTCTCGGAGAAATGGCAGGCGCCAACCCAGAAGTAATAGCACTATTTGGCGCTGAACTGATGGACGGCGAGTTGCTGAAATCTTTAGCAGGAGTAGCTGTTGTTATTGTCGGTAATAGTCCGGTATTAGCCAGAGCCTTCGCCGCTGAAAGTAAGGCTTGGTTGGCAGTGCCGCCTCCGGCAACGCCCCCGCTGCCGAGATTGATACCAGCGCCGATACCATTGTCGATACCGGTGCCGAGACCAGTACCCAGACTTTCGCCTGCGGTGAAAGGTGCTGCTCCAGCTATGATGCCGGAGGGCGAATTCCCGGAAGGCGAATTAAGAGTCGGCGCGTTTATAGATGGACTTGCCGGTGCGCTCTCCCCGCCAGGTGTTAAGGCTCCACTAGTTCCAGCACTAGCTCCGGCTCCTGGTCCTAAGGGATTGGTGAAATTGTCCGCCGCCGCCTTCAGGTTCTGGCGAACTTCGTCGGTCGCTTTAGAGATTTGAGCTTGCTGGGCAACGGTGAAGGCTCTCATCGAGCTGAGAAAGCCAGCCAAAGATTCGACATGGTTGTCGGTGTTTATTGGGCGATAGCCGTTTTCGTGGGTGGGTAAGGCTTGTCCCGCTGTCTGCGGTTGGGCCAGACCTATTGCCTGTGCTGTGGGCAAGTTCAGTGCCGGCGGTTGTTCTCCGGCTTGAGAGAGGGCTTCGATCTGGGCCATAGCTTGCGGGCTGATACTCTGCACCGGCGGCAAGAGTTGTCCTTGCGCCCGCAGTCTATCCGCCAAAGCGCTGCGATAGTCCTGATACGACTTCTCTGAAGGCAAGAGTCCTACAGCATCGGTGGCCTTCAGATAAGCACTGGTTAGATTGCCGCGCGCTTCTAGATTGTGAGCATCTTGAAAGGCTTTTCCAGCCTCTTGCTTAGCCAGGGCGTATTTGAAAGACTGCCGTGCCGCTGGCAAATGTGGATGGTTGGGATTGAGCTGCACAACTTTCTTGTATTCTTGATGGGCAGCGTTCAGGTCGCCCGCCACTTGGTAGGCGCGAGCCATACCCAAATGGCTGTTCGGGTCGGAAGGGCGGGAATGAACTTGCTCTTTCCAAAGATTGATCAGGTTGCTTGCCGCTTCGCCGTCATTGGGATTAATCACCAAAGCCCGGGTTAAATCGGCACTGGCTCCGGCATAGTCATGCATATGATAGAGCGCCACGCCTAGTTTTCTCAGGGCTGCCGAAGAATCGGGATTGAGTTCTAGGGCGCTCTGGTAGGCAGTTCTGGCTTGCGGCAGGTTGCCAGCTTTGATAGAAGCATCCCCGGTCTTGATATGAGCGGCTTCACTGGGTGCCAGTCTGGCCGCCACTTTATACTCTACCGCTGCTTCCATGTGCCGATTTTGAGCACTGAGTTTGTCTCCGAGCGTGCTTCTTTGAGCAGCGTTCTTAGGGTCAACGCCTAATTTGGCGATGCTGTTGTCTAATGCTTGTCCTGCCGCCTTCGACAGTTCGGGCGAAACTGCATCGGCATGGCTTACGGCCAGGCGGGCGTGTTTGGCGGCTTGGGCGTGGTCGCCCTTTTGGGCATGGGCTTTGGCTCGACCGAGCGAGACTTTGGCTAGTTCGGCTTTGAGCGAGTTTTCTTTGGGATATTCAGCCACATATTTTTCCAATAGCGCCTGTGCTTCCGCTGTCTTGCCGTTCTTGAAGAGTGTTTGGGCTTCGGTCTTGATCTGGGTCAGACGAGCATTAGTGAGCTTTACGTGGTCTTGCACGGCGCTTCGCGGCGGGACAGCCATTTTGTGAGCTTCAGCAGACTCGGCCTGGGGCAGCGGGGCAATGCTCTTCGGTAAAAGCGAGGTCTTCACTGGAGGCGGCGGCGGTGTGATCCCTTCCCTTGATTTATTGGCAGCGCTAGAGTCGAATTGGCTCATAGCCTGGCTTGGCAGATGATTCGGCAAAAGCAGGCTGTCTCTAGTGGTGATGCCTTGATAGTCGATACGTCTCGATACTTCATGACCGGTGGGCGCCACAATCACCCGTTTACGATAGATTTGCTCTCTGGGTTTGCCGGTCTCGTCACTTGTATAGTCGTAGGTTTTTACGGCTTTTCTGGCTGCCTGGGCAGGTGGTTCGGCGCAAAAGAGCGTCAGAGACAGAGATAGCGCCACCCACATAGACGGTTTCAGCCACATAGATGATGCTGCCCACATAGCTATTGATTTTATCGAAGGTGAAACTTCCGCCGACTGACGCACCTCAAGGGTGAAGTTGACCGACCCGGTTTCATGCTCTTTCATTAATGGCGGCTCCCGCAATATGCCAGTTTCATCCATAAGCGCCTCTTCTTATGGACCATGCAGATTATTCTATGATCTATATCTTGACATGCAATGGTGGTTTCGCCTCTTCTGCCATGAATTTCTCGTAGATTCCCCACCCTAGCCGGCTTTTTCCTCTTGTCGAAGAGCGAGGACTGTGAATTGGTTTTTTTTAAAGATCGCAAAAGTCTATATTCTATATAGGAAGTTGCCCTACACTTGATAATTGCATAGTGCCGATGCATGTCTCGGGGCCGGTGCCTAATTTGGGAAGCTTTGAAAATTTCCAAAGGGCCTGTTTCTCAAGCCTTGTCGGTGGCACTAACTCTGACTTCAAATACTTGATCTAGGCTAATTGGTCTAAAGTACTTGAATAAACCGGATGTTATTTCTAATCCGAGCTTAATCTCTAGATCGAGCTTTATCTCTAATTCGAGCGTAAGAAAATGGCAGCGACAACCAAAGAAGAACTGGAACTAATGTTGACCGAGAGGGCTCAGAGCCTCACCAGGCAGGCTCGCCTTGCCGCGGCGGTCTTTAGTCAATATTCGCAAGAACAGGTCGACGCCATTGTTAAAGCTATGACCACTTGCGCCATTGATAACGCTCCCCGTTTGGCCAAGATGGCCCATGAGGAAACCCGCATGGGTGTTACAGAAGACAAGGTTCTCAAAAATCTTGTTGCCTCCGAATTTTTGTATGCTCAAATTAAAGATAAGCGCACTGTCGGCGTTATCAAAGAATTGCCCGAATTGAATATGGTGGAAGTGGCAGAGCCCATCGGGGTCATTCTTGGTCTAGCGCCAGTAACCAACCCTACTTCTACTGTTATCTTCAAGAGTATCTGTTGCGCCAAGACTAGAAATTCAATTATTTTTTCACCGCATTTGATGGCAGCCGAGTCTTCTAATCTGGCGGCAAAATTATTGTATGAAGCGGCTGTGGCTGCCGGAGCCCCTAAAGGATTCATTAGCTGGGTTGATAAATCTTCGCGTCTGAGAAGATTGTCCGAGATTTTATTTAGTCACCCGGAAGTGGACTTGATATTCGCCACAGGCGGCACTCAGATGGTGAAAGCCGCCTATAGTTCCGGGAAACCGGCTTTGGGAGTGGGCGCCGGCAATACTCCGGTTTATGTGCATAAGTCTTGCAATGTGCCTTCAGCGGCCATGGAGATTATTATTTCCAAGACTTTCGATAACGGTACCGAATGTCCGTCTGAACAGACACTGATCATTGACCGTGAAGTCGCCGACGAGCTAATCGAAGAGTTTAGACGCTGCGGCTGCTATATCTGCAACGAAGAAGAAGTAGAGAAAGTGGCTGATGCCGTCATCGATGCCCGCACCGGCGGTATGAATTATCGCTTGGTCGGTCAGCCTGCCAATCTGATTTTGGAACAGTCGGGTATCAAGGTCGACCGTCACATCAAGATGATTCTCTGCCCTCTCAAGGGCGAGCTGAGACAGCACCGACTGGCTGTAGAAAAACTGATGCCGGTGCTTGGTTATGTCCTGGTAGATTCGGTGGAAGAAGGCATCAATCGCTCTCTTGATATCAATTATGGTGGTGGTACAGGTCACACTGCTGGAATTTTTTCAGAAGATGATGCCGTGATTGAGCGTTTTGCCGATGCTATCAATGCTGGCAGAATCATCGTCAATTCACCCTCTTCAATAGGTGGTCTAGGCGGTGTCTACAATCACCTCAACACTACTTTGAGCTTTGGCTGCGGCACCGGTGGCGGTAACATCACCACCGACAATGTCGGCATCAAGAACTTAATCAACTACAAGCGCGTGCCGCGGCGCAAAAACTATTTGATCAGTTTCCAGACGACCAAAAATATCTATAGCAATCCAGGTTCAATCGAGCACCTCAAGAGTCTGAAATGCAAGAACGCCTTTATTATCACCAGTCGTTCAGCCTCTAGGCGTGGTCATCTTTCCATGGTCACCGAGAATCTTCCTGCCGGCTGCCATTCCGATGCCTTCACCGATATCGGCACCGAGCCTGATTTTTCTACAATTCAGAAAGCCGTGCAAGCTATGCGCTTCAGCAAACCTGATGCCATCATCGCTCTTGGCGGCGGTTCGGTTCTGGATGCCGCCAAGATCATTCGACTTTTCTATGATTATCCCGAGCTCGACGTTAAAGAGCTGGCTGTCAATTTCCTCGACTTCCACCACCGTATGGTCGAGTTTCCGCAAGTAATGAAGACACAGCTGGTGGCTATTCCCACCACATCGGGCACCGGCTCGGAAGTGACGCCGTTTGCCGTTTTGAAAGACGGCTATCGCAAAGTATCGATGATTGACGAATGTATGCTGCCTGATGTGGCGATCATCGATGCCCAGTTCACCAAGAGTTTGCCGCGTGATATCACTAGCGATACCGCATTTGATGCCCTGACCCATGCCCTTGAGTCTCTGGTCTCGACATTCTCTTCCGATTATACCGATGGTCTGGCGCTAGAGGCGCTCCGCCTCATTTTTGAAGCTTTGCCTGCCACGCTCAAGAATCCTTCTAGTATTCTTTTCCGCCATAAGCTGCACAATGCTGCCACTCTGGCGGGCATGGCCATCGGCAATGCTTCGGTGGGTGTCAACCATGCCCTGGCGCATGCCTTAGGCGCTCGCTTCGACATCCCCCATGGTCGAGCAAACGCAGTCTTCCTCATGTCCACCATCGAATACAATTCACAGATTCCCTCCAAGTTTGTTTCCATCCCGTGTTATCCCCTTTGGGTTGCTGACCGCAAGTATGCCAGAGCCGCTCAATTTGTCGGTCTCAAAGAAGAAGCCGTGGCTGATGCCGGACCCTATGCCGGCTATATCTTGGCTCTGCGTCGAGCTGTCTACGATCTCGGTCGACTGGCTGGCCAGCCACTATCGGTGGGCGAACTGGGCATACCGCTGGAAGACTATATGGCGGCTTTGCCGGAGCTTGTTGAGACTGCCTTCAATGATATGAGCGTCCGCTCTAATCCACGTTATACCCTTGCCCCCGAAGTAGTCGAACTCTTTAAAGGTGCCTATGCTCCGCGTGAAAGACCATAGAAAGCAAGTTTAGGAAGTAAGACCAGGAAATTGAAACGATGACAAATAATGAGATGCGAGTACGAATTTTAGGTCAGCTTGATCGTGGTGTCGACGAGATCGATAAAATGTTGATTTCGGGAGATGGTCCCCTCGAGATTGACTTTTCGGCTTGTACTTTTGTGGCGGTGGACGGGCTGGAATGGTTGGAAGAGTTGATGCTAAGAGCCGATTCTGCCAAGCGTTCTGTTCACTTTGTCAATGTGCCGCCGGTGATTTATAAGGTCTTCAAAATTTCGCATATCGAAAGCTTGATGAGAGCCTGCGGTGGCGTAAGTTCAAACAAATCAAGTAAAGGTCCGGTTTGCTAGATTAATGTCAAACAACACCTCTAAGCAGGTCGGTCCCGCGTCCTCATCTACCGAGTCTTTATCAGCGAGCAGCATCACTGCAGCAGTTCCATCTTTGAGCGCGGAGAATCTCACCAAGACTTTTGGACCGCGAGTTTCGGTCGATAAGCTCAATCTCAAGATTTATCCAGGCGAGCTTTATGCTCTTTTGGGCGATAACGGTGCCGGTAAAACCACCACAATCGGCATGCTTACTACATTAATCAAGCCCAGTTCAGGTACTTTCAGCATCTGCGGGCATGACGGTCTGAAAAACAGCAATAAAATTCGCGGTCTTTTTGGTGTGGTCTCGCAAGATGTTTCGGTCTACCATGAACTTACCGTTTACGAGAACTTGCGCTTCTTAGCCGAGCTTTACGGGCTAAAGGGCGAAGCTGTCGATAAGCGCATCGAGCAGGTTTTGGTTGGCTCCAATCTGGTCGACCGTCTCAATGATAGAGCCGGTAATCTTTCCGGTGGCATGCAGAGACGCCTGGCTATCGCCTGCGCCATGATCAATGAGCCCAAAGTGCTCTTTATGGATGAGCCCACTGTGGGGCTTGACCCAGCGGCCCGTCGTGAGATTTGGACGAGCTTGAAAGATTTGAAGAAGCTTGGTGTGACGGTTCTTCTCACCACCCATTATCTAGAGGAAGCTGAGATTTTAGCCGATCGAATCGGCATCATCAGAAGCGGCAAACTAGTGATAGAAGGCACAGTACAAGACCTTTCTTCCCGCATTCAGGGTATGCGCGGTTTGGCTCTCAAATTAGCCGACGGTCTAGATGTTGAAGATGCGGCCTTGCAGAGTAAACTGGAAAAGGTCACGAGTCGCTTTACCTGTACAGTGAGAATTGATAAGCTGCGCAATACTCTTTATCTCAGTCAACCAGATGAAGTATCGGCCCGCGAGTTTTTGCGCTTTGTATTTGACTGGCTTGAAAGCGAAGCGATACCCTTTATTAAGTTCGCCAGCGGCGAACCTAACTTAGAGGATGTCTTTATGGCAGTGACCAAGACGCATCAGCATAAAGGAGCCGATGATGTTTGATGCGATTCTAGCGATTGTGCGCAAAGATATTCTGGCTTGGACCAGGCGTCCCCTCTATTTCATCGCCAGTGTCATTATGGCGGTTTTGATTTTGGTCTGTGTGGGTAATACCATATCTGGTGCAAACGACATGCCTTTCGGTTTGTATGATCCAGGCGGCATCAGCGAACTGTCTAAACATTTGACTGAAAGTGGTCGCTTTAGAGTGAAAGTCTATGATGATCTAGAAAGAGCAAAGACTGACCTGGCTCATGAAAAGATTGTCGCGCTAGCCAATGTTTCGCAAGATCCCCTGGAAGACTCAGTGCAGATTTTGACCGCCGGCAATAATCCCCTGATTGATGACCAGATCTCGATGGGTCTTCTTTCGGTACTGACTCAAAAAGCCAAAGAGCTCAGCCTGCCCTTGCATTCGGCCGCACTTTATCAAGTTCAGTTTGGCTTGAAAGATTATATTTGTGCCGGTCTTACTGCTTATCTTTGCTATGTTCTGGCCTCGATGAATTTAGGCTTTAGCTGGATTTATGAGTGGATGGAAAAGACTTATAGACAGATTGTGCTTGCCCCCATGGGGCTGGACGCCGCCATCATCGCCAAGACATTCACTGTCACCATGGAGGCTTCCACCGTGCTCTGGCTGGCGCTGAGCCTCACTTCGCCTATTTCAGGCTTTACTCTCGGTCATAACTTTCCTTTTCTGGTCGGTGCTACCCTGATTTCGGTCTTTACCTTCACTTCTATTGCCCTTTTGTTTGCTTGTTTTCTGCGTACCATTCGTATCTATACAATGACCGTTTCTATATTGGGGGTGGCACTAATGTTCGTTTCAGGCATTATCACCCCCATTAAAGCCATGCCATCTTGGGAGCAGAAGTTGGCCATGATCATGCCCCTTTATTACGCCTGCGATCTGACCAAAGGTGCCATGCTTGGCATTCCTTGCCAGGTGGTTAGAGACGTTTTAGTCTTGCTTTCTTTTGCCTTTATATCGCTTCTGATTTCAAGAACAGTACTTGCCCGCAGTCAGGCTTCAGTGTAGTCTGGTTAAGCAGATTCGGATTTAGCTGGTTCAAGTTAAGCTAAATCGAGAATTTAGCCGATAAAGAGGCTTAACATTGTTGTTATCAAAAAAACACTTGCTTGCTGCAGCCGCCGTATCTGAGGGTACTTTGCCCGGTTCGGTGCGCTCTTCACTTTGTATGATAGGCAAGTTGTTTGCTCGTCTCGGTTCTTTCGCCTTACTAACTGTCGCTTTCGCCTTGTTTTCTTCGTCTTCCAGCTCTTTGGCCGCTGCTCCTGCCGGCTGGACTACAGTTGACCAGCTGTTGAAAGGTTTCAGCAGCAGCGGTGCCAAAGCCAAACGACCCAATTCTTCCTCAATTACGCCTTTTATCGACTATGATGAAATGTCGCAGCGAGCACTGGGGCGCAAAGAATGGGACGCTCTCAGCGTTAATCAGCGCCGTGATTTTTCGCAGAGTCTGCAGACCCTGGTGGAGAAACGTTACTATCCGCGCTGGCGCAAGATTTTTAGCAAGGGCAAGGTTAGCTTTGTGGAAGAGAGTTCTTCCGGGGGCGACAACCTGGTCAAGACCCGCCTTTTGCTCGGTAAAAAGAGTGAAACCTTAGCCTGGCGCCTATCAGAGAAGAGCAATAAAGTCGTAAGCCTTTGTGTCGGCGACAAAGACTTGCTTGAGCGGCTCAAGCATCGCATTCAATCCAAGCAAAAGAAAAGCAAGGGTAATATCGAAGTCTTGATTGCCTGGATGCGTGGTGCCAGCGGTGAGAAAGAAGTGGCTTCTCTCGATCATGCCTCTCTGGCTGCCGGTGATAACGGCGCTGGCGTAATATCCGACTAATTGGCCAAACATGATTTTGAGTGGACTTCTGCAAGGTCGCTTGCTCAAGCGTTATAAGCGTTTTCTTGCTGACGTCGAAATGGCGGACGGTAATACTTATACCGTGCATTGCCCCAATCCCGGCAGTATGCTCGGTTTGGCGCAGCCGGGCAGCCTGGTCTATCTTGCCCCGGCGGCGCCCAAAAGCAAGCTTCCTTATGCTTGGCGCTTTGTCGAAGTTGATGGTGGTCTGGTTTGCATAGACACAATGGTTTCAAATAGGCTCTTTAAAGAGGCTTTTCAAAACGGTGTGCTCACCGAATTTGCCGCCTATGATCAGTTACAGAGTGAATATAGCTACGGCGATAGTCGCTTCGATTTTCGTCTCAGTAAGGCTGGTCAGACAGAGGGCGTTATTGTCGAGGTCAAGTCCACTACTTTGTTGGAAGAGATTGAGAATGAGAGCGGGCAAGAGAAAGAGCAAGAGCGCCTACGCTATGCCGCCTTTCCAGATGCTCGCACCGAAAGAGGGCGCAAACATCTCAATACATTGCGGCAGGTGGCTCTGGGCGACGGCGACAGCGCCGTTCAATACTATATAGTCAATCGCACCGATACAAAGAAATTTCGCCCAGCCGATAGTATTGATCCTGATTACGGTAAGGCATTGCGTGAGGCCAGAAAGGCTGGTGTGCAGATCTTATGCCGTGAAACCTCTATTGATTTGGTGGATAGAACTGCCGGTGGTGCCTGCCAAATTGAGATCAAAATAGGCGCCCCCTTGCCAGTAACTCTCTAGAATTTCTCTCTATAATTTCAAGATTCGGCTGCTCAGCACCCACTTGTCTTGGCTATATTCGGCTCTATTCTTTTGCGGCACTTGGTATAAGTCAAAGACAAGCTCGTCTATCCTGAGTTGGTGCTTTCTTTCTGTTTCAATAAATTCAGGCTCGCCTTTAGTTTCAGGCTCGCATTTAGTTTTAGATTCACCTATTTGAACAGCATTTTTCTCTCTTAATCTTGCCTGTTCTTTAACAAGCTCTATGCAGGCATTCGCTAGTTTGCTCAGCTCATCGCCAGAGGCTCGGTCGGGCAAATTTATGGGCAGACGGCGCAGGTCGCCTATTTGAAAGTTGATTGTCGGGTTCAGTTTGCTAAGCAAATAAATGCTCAAGGACGAATTGAGAAAAGCCAGCAAGGCAAGCAAGTCGATTGCTTTGTCTTTGCAAAAAATTGCCGAGCTTGATATATCAAAGACTGCCTCTGGGCTCAGTAAACGGGCGCGAAAACCCGAAGTGCCTATGTAAGAATAGGTCAGTCCCGGCTGAAAATAGTGACTTTCGCCGGGCAGGCTTTCGGACTGGCCGCGTTCTTTTCTATAGCGGCGAATGAGATCGCCATTACCTTGCCACTTTAGTCTCAGTCTGGTGTCGTGGAACCATTTCTGACCGCCGCCTTTGTCATAGCGCACATAGTCTTCAGCCTTTTCTTCCCCTAAATACACTAGTTTTGCCAGTTCCTCTTTGTCTTTGATAAAGAGCTTGTTGTTGCAAGTAAAAAGACCGTTGGTGAGAAGTACTCGCCCCTCTTCTTCGAGATCGCCTAGTGACTGGTGCTTCTCAAAATAGGCTGCCGCTCCATCAGCCATTGAGAAGATATATGGAAAGCCTGAAATAGCTGCACTGGTCTTGAGCAGGTCGGCAAGCTCTACTGTTCTTTCTTCTTTGTTTTCTCGATAAATAAAACTTTCAGTCGACCCAGCTATAGGTTTTCGTTTTTGCAGACTGATTATGGCGGTGTTTACTTTTTCGCCCGGGCAAGTGGCAAAGATGCCTGGACCAAGCGCATCTACAAATTCAAAACTGGCTTTCTCAATCAAGTGCATGCGCAGGGCTTTATAGCGCGCTATCGAGAAGAAGCTTTTTTGGCAGATGGTACTTAGTCTGCCGCCCTCTTTCAAGAGATTGAGAGCCATTTCCAGAAAACCGGCGTAGAGGTCGTTTTTAGCCCTGGGATAATTTTCTTTCAAGTAAAGCGCCAAAGCACCATCCATGGTGCGAGAACTTTGATAAGGTGGATTCATGATAATGGCGTCGAAAGAGGCCGGCGGCCAAAGAGATTGGTCGAGACTGCCGATTGGCGAGGGCAAAAGGCGCAGGTTGAGCTTATTGAGCAATGAAATTTTGCTTGGATAGTGCCGTCCTAAAAAGAGATAGAGGGCGAAGCGGCTGAGGGCAAGCATGGTTTCGTCGATATCGGCACCATAAAGTTGGCCACTCAAGATACCGTCAAGAGAGCCTAGGGGACTGCTTTCTCGTTTGGCGGTCTGCAATTTCAATAGGCGTTTCAGGGCGGCAAGCAACAGATGCCCACCGCCGCAAGCTGGGTCTAAAACTATTTCTTCGCCGCTTGGTAGAGCCCTTTCGGCCAGTTGTTCGGCCACCCAGGTCGGTGTAAAAAACTGGGTGCGAGCAAGCCAGTCCGCTTTTTCTTCTTTGGCTGGCTGCTGGTTTTGAGCAGGGCGGTGTAGATATTCAAATACTTCTGAAAGCCAGAGTGGGTTGTCTAGATCAATAAAGTCTTTAAATAGGTTATTGCCCGGGTAATGCGCCCCGAACTCTCTCCAGGTTCTTTCTAGTGGCTTTAGTTGAGGCATTAGTTTCTGCAGCCTTTCCAACTCGCTTTTGCTCAAAGAGAAAAATTCCAAACCTTTGACACCGGCGGTCCTGTCAAGAAGTGCCTCGTCGATATCAAGTGCTTCAAAAAAGCTCTTTGATTCTGGACTGAGCCCGTCCGGCACCAAGCGATTTCTTGCTAAAGCAAGGTGAGCAGCCAGTTTTAGCGATAGCTGCGGTGCCTCTTCCAAACCTTGGCTTAAGATTTTGGCGGCTTTTTTAGGGTGAAGAATGGTTTTAGTGGCGGTTTTCAAGGTGCTTTTGGGCTGGTTCTTAATTAGCAGTATGAAGATAAGTCTATTATTTGTCCCGAGACCGATGTCATTTGGTGTATAAAAAACCCATCTGCACTTAGTTTGGGGAATCAGGTCATGGTCAAGGCAGGGCTTGAAGATATAGTAGCCGCGTCGTCCTCTATCTGTGATGTCAACGGAACGGAAGGACGTTTAATTTATTGTGGATATGACATCAGCGATCTCGCTGACAACTCCACATTCGAAGAAGTAGTTTATTTGCTGTGGTACGGGCGTTTGCCCACGAAGACCGAGCTGGAAACGCTCACCAAAGGTCTTCAAGCAAACCGCCGCATTCCAGAAGATGTGGTGAAAGCCATGAAGGCGTATCCCAAAGATGCGCTGCCCATGGAAGTTCTCAGAACCGCCGTATCGATGCTTTCGATGTACGACAAAGAAGCGGAAGACAAAGGTCGCGAGCCTAACGTTCGCAAAGCCATTCGTCTGACCGCCCAAATTCCGACCATCGTTGCATACTGGGATTTGATCAGGAACGGTAAAGAAGTAGTTGCTCCTAAAGAAGACTGTTCTCTTTCCCATAACTTCCTTTATATGTTGTCCGGCGGCAAAGAGCCCGACGCCGTCGCTGTAAGGTCGCTAGATATAGCGCTAATCTTGCACGCCGACCACGAGCTCAATGCTTCTACCTTTGCTGCTCGTGTAGCTGCCGCCACCGAGACCGACATTTATTCCGCCATCACTGCCGCCATCGGCACGCTGAAAGGACCGCTGCACGGCGGCGCCAACCAGGAAGTGATCAAGATGTTGCTCGAAATCGGCAGCTTGGCAAATGTCGAGCCGCACCTCGAGAAGATGTTCGCCGAACACAAAAAGGTGATGGGCTTCGGACACCGTGTTTACAAGACCACCGATCCTAGAGCCGCTAACCTGCGCCGTATGTCTGAAGCACTCGGCAAGCAGATGGGCGAAACCAAATGGTTCGATATGTCGGCTAAGATCGAAGAGATTGTCAAAGCTGATAAAGGACTGAATGCCAACGTAGACTTCTACTCGGCTTCGGTCTATTACATGCTCGGCATTCCCACCGATCTTTATACACCTATCTTTGCCATCAGCCGTATGAGCGGCTGGGCTGCCCATGTGCTCGAGCAATATGCCAATAACAGGCTGATTCGCCCGCGCGCTGATTACACCGGCGAAAGAAATCTGAAATACGTTGCCATAGACAAGCGCTAGATAATTGGCGCTAGGCAATTAGCTGAGATAAGCAAAAATGCCGGACTTTTTAAGGGTCCGGCATTTTTCTAGGGTAGTGAGAGCATTGCTCTCTTAAACATTCTCTTCTAGGCTCATTTCTTCTCACTGCTCGGCGCGCAGTTGATATGAAAGATAGATTTTCTCCAGAATATTTTCGTATGGGGCAAAGACTTTACCATTTTGTCCGCCGGCTGCAGCCTCTTCCGGTATGTCAAGCTTGGCTGCAAAATGGTCAAACATTTGTTTGGCTACCGAGGGTCTGGAATTAACAGTGAGGGCGCCGCGGCGCTTGAGGTAGTCGACCAGAAGGTCGTATTCGGCTGGGCTTATTCTGCCGATGTCGAGAGTCTCGTCGGCTGCGGCAGTGGGTCCGACCTTGATGGCACTGTCGGTCATTTGGGCTGGGCGCTCTCTTATAACTAGGGTGCCGGCGCACATATCGCCCAGGCGGCGCTCATTTTTGTCCACAAGCATGACCACTAGACCCATAAACAAAATTCCATCCACCATTCTAAGCAGGTTGCGAATCAGTGAGGCACCCCAGCCGATTGGTTGTCCGTTGGCTTCAATCACTCTTATCTCGGCTATCTTTTTGCCTGGTGTCTGACCTTTCCAAGCCCCTTCCCAGATAATGAAATAGAGATTTTGCATGAAAAACATGAAGAGCACCGCCACCAGGGCAATGACGGCATAGAGCATATTCTTGGTTTTCTGGTCGACCGGGGCAGCCGATACGCCTGCGCCCACAATTAGCGCCACAATCACTAAAGAAATTGTGATGGCAAGTTGGATTAAACCGTCTACGATTTGCGCCAGGAGTCTATTGCCGATACCGGCAATCTCAAGGTGTAGATCGACGTTCTCGGGGGTAGAGATAGAATAATCGGGTTGTTGCATGCTTTTGGCCTACTAACTGGTTAGATACTTGATTTTGATTACTGGAACTTTATTAGATGAACGTTGAGCGGTGGCTTAGAACCCGCAGAGTTTCCTGGCAAAAATTGGAAGAACTCCTCAAGAAAGTGGACTCGTCCGGTTTGGGCAGTCTTGACAGGCAGGGCTTGACCGAGTTGGGTCGTTTATATCGTGCCACTTCTGCCGATCTTTCTCGCGCACGTGCCCTCAAACTAAATTCAGAGTTGCAGATTTATCTGAACAATCTTGTGGTACGGGCGCACAACCAAGTCTACCAGAATAAACAAAGCAGGCTCTCCGACCTCTTTCTCTTCTTCTTGCACGGCTTTCCCCGGCAGTTTCAGACCAATATTCTTTATGTCCTGACCGCTTTCCTTCTCTTTCTTTTGCCAGGCCTGGGTTGCTACCGAGAAGCTCTCTATGATCCAAACTTTGGGCAGCTGGAAATTGTGCCCGGGCAGAGCCTGGTTTCGGAAGAGCTTTATCATATGATTGAGAATCGGCAAATGTGGACCGATTCGGTACAAGATTCCAGCCCGGCCGTGGCCGGCTTGATTGCCACCAATAATATAAAGGTGTCGCTTTTAGCTTTTGCTACCGGAATCACCTTTGGTATCGGAACAGTTTATGTGCTGATTATGAACGGTATGTCAATCGGCACTGTATTTGGTGTATGCCAAGACTATGGCATGGCTCATCGACTGGCCGCTTTTGTGGCCGGTCACGGTGTTATAGAGCTAATGGCTATTTTTATCAGCGGCGGAGCCGGTCTGATGATTGGTGGGGCTATGCTCTTTCCGGGTCAGCTTAGTCGTCGAGACTCACTCAAGAAAGTCGCCCGCCCTGCTATGGAGCTTTTCGCCGGTACGGTCTTAATGTTGTTGGTGGCCGGCACCATCGAAGGTTTTGTTTCACCGCGCACCGATATTGGTGCTGACGTAAAATATATGGTCAGTGCCGCAACAGCGGCTATGTTGACACTTTATCTTTTGGTGCCGAGAACTGAGCCTAAGAAGCCTGTTGCTTCTCTGAGCGAGCGGGCTAAAATTAAGGCGGATAGCACAAGCGATCTTACTGTCGATATCAAAGGCGAAATGGTCGAAACTAGCGGAGGGAACCCAATTGGATGAAGCGACTTTCTGGTACCTGCTCGCTCAGGCTATCGAACTAACCGAAGAAAAATTAGAGCAAAAGCAGGTTGCCGAGTTTCAAGATTTGGAGCTGGTTAATCTCAAGAAGCTGCTTTCTAAATTGGGCGAGGATGAATTGGTCGGCTTTCAAGAAATAGTCGACTATCTCATGGACCAAGCTTATACATGGCCGCTCTGGGGGGCCGGTTATCTGATCAGAGGCGGTCTCTCTGATGATGAATTTACTTATTTTCGCGCCGGTCTAATCATGCGGGGTAAAGAAGTTTATGAAGCGGCTCTATCGGAGCCTGACAGCCTAGCTGATGTTCCCGAAATTTTGCCCTGCGAAGACTTTCTTTACCTCGCTTGTGAAACTTATGAAGAGCGCAGCGGTGATGGTGCTATTTACGAAAGATATAGAGAAACGATCAATCTGGAACCAGCCGGTGAACCCTTCGATGAAGATGATGAAACCCATCTGCGCGAGACCTACCCGCGTCTTTGGGAGCTCTACAGCCAGGAATAGTTGGCGGCTATAGTATTAAATGTGGTGTGGCACCAAAATTTGGTGCTGGACATGTCGGCGATCTAAGTTAAAATAAATCCGCGGTTGATTATGGTACTGTCGGCTACCGGCTAATAACTTCGGTACCGCCTGTAATATCAATAGTTTGTAATACAAATTGTTCGTAATTCAACTCGCCTGTAATATAGCTCGCCCGTAATACAGTTCTATTGTATATACAAAAATGCAACTCTGTCGCAGTTTACTTCTGCTGCTCTAGGTACTAATTGGCAATGCCAATGCCCTGAGCTCAGCGCTCTCTCTATCTCTCGCTATCTTTAAGTAAGGAAACTAGATTGATGCCTGCCGCCGAAGCGAATTCTGAAAGAACTTTCTGGCAAGACGAAGACCAACTGGAAAATGACAAGCCGGAGCTTGACGCAAGTAAGCTGGATAAAGTACCACTAGAAAATGCGTATATGGGCAGCCACAGCTCTGATTCTAATAAAAACTCTGCGACCGGCCAGGGTGCTCAGCCCGGCAATTCGACCCAAAAGGCAAATGTCTTGCAACTCGAAAAGGCTGTAAAGCTCGATATTTTTTCCCGCTCTGAGGGTGTGCCCGCTAAGAACTTGCTAGCCGGGCTATCCCTAGCGCGAAAGCAGAAGAGCACCTCTGGTTTACCTAGGCAGTCAGGCAGTGAAAGAACCGCTCAACAGAAAGCTCTGCCCTCTAAGAATAAGCCTCAGGTTAAAGGCCCGGGCAAGCGTCGTCGTCGCCCCCTGCCTCCCGGTCAGCGCCTAGTGAGAGCCGGTGCAGTGGCCTCGATGCTTGTTGTATTGCAGAGCTTTTTCAATCCGCTTACCGGTCCCTGTGAGAACATCACAGCTGGTGCCAGCCCGCTTGTGCCTATTGCCGCACCTTTTTCAATGACCGCCGAATTAGGCGATCTGAAGCAGCAGATCGAAGCTATGTGTCAGGTCAAGAAACTGACACCTGGCATCTTTGCTATTGATCCCAAGACCGGCAACTATGTAGACTTTAACGGTACTCGTAACTTTGCTGCCGCCAGTATGATCAAAGTACCAGTTTTGGTGGCATTGTTTAGTGCCATCGACCGTGGTGACATTGATCCCAAGATTATCCTAGAGATAAAGCCAGAGCACGTGGCTGGCGGCTCGGGCTATCTGCAATACCGCGGCGTGGGCACCAAGTTGCCCCTGATGCAGGTGGCTGAGTTGATGATTATCATTTCTGATAACACTGCCACCAATATGATTA
Organism: Obscuribacter phosphatis (SeqCode); assembly: GCA_017303615.1. Classification (GTDB taxonomy): domain Bacteria; phylum Cyanobacteriota; class Vampirovibrionia; order Obscuribacterales; family Obscuribacteraceae; genus Obscuribacter; species Obscuribacter phosphatis_A. Next base: position 70,714 of record JAFLCK010000010.1, on the reverse strand, counting down.
TTGACCTCTTGGGCGGCAAGAAAGCAGTCAACAAGAAATTTGCCAATTGGGGTCTAAAAAACACAGCCATCAATAACTGGTTGGCTGATTTGGAAGGTACCAATCGAACCAGTCCCTACGACCTTGTCTATCTTTTGGCCCGGGTCGAGCGCGGTGACCTTATGTCTGATGCCTGGCGCAAGAAAATGCGGCAGATTATGGAGCGCACCAAGACACGCACCCTTTTGCCTCAAGGCTTGCCGGCCGGTGCCAAGATCGCTCATAAAACAGGCGATATCGGTTCGATGGTGGGTGACACCGGAGTGATCACCACCCCGGACGGCAAAAAATATATAGTAGCCGTGCAAGTACAGCGCCCCCACAACGATAGGCGCGCTAACGAATTGATTCGTAGGCTATCGGCGGTGATTTATCCGGCTTTCGCCAGTCAGGCTAAACCTTCTGCCAAGCCCCCCGTGCCAGGTTCGTCTGGACCGGCTGCATCTGGTGTCAGCCTCGAACCTTCTCGCCCTTTGGTTAATCAGAGTTCTCTAGGTGTGGACAATTCCCCGGCAGAAGCCCCCGCCCCCGCTACCGTCAACCCAGCTGAAGTGCTGCCGCCGGCGCCAGGGTCTGGTCTCTAAGAAGCGCTCCTGCTTAATTCAATTTGACATGGCGAATTAAAACTGCTACTGTGAAAACAGTTGGGTAGGTCTTTATTTCTTTCTTTCGGCGCCTCTGTTTCCACAGTTCCTGAGGAGCTTAGTTTTGTTGTGTCTGAAGATCTTGATAGTTACACACTAGAGCAGCTTTCTGAGATATCCGGTTTTGATAAGCGGGTGATTCGCAGTTTCATCGAGAACGGCCTTATGCTCGGTCCGGCATCGAGAGGGCGCTATGCCCGCTATGACGAGAATCACCTCAAGAGATTGAAAGCAATCAAATATATGCGCGAGAAGCAAGACATGTCTTTCAGTGATGTTAGACAGGCCCTGCTCACTATGAATGATGAGCAGATCTCATCGGTTCTCGAACCGCGCCTGCGCCGCTTTCAGGGCGACCGTCGTACTGCCCTTTTGCAGTATCTTGACGGTCTGTCTACGACATCGGTTTCTCCCGTCGAAAAACTTTCGCAGGCTCTTGGTGATCTGGTCGGCCCCGAGAAAGTGCGCAGTCAGGTGCGTTCTGAAAGTTGGCACCGTATTTCAGTCACACCCGACGTAGAACTCAATATAAAGAACTCAGGTGATCTTATTCAGTTGGCCCAATGGGAAGCAGTAGCCGGTATCCTTCGTGAGATTTTACTTGGGGGCTCAAAAAATGAGTAATTGGCTTTCAGTTAAGGCAGACTTTGATAGAGACTTGGTTTCCGACTATGGCGGTTCGGTTCGCTATTTGATGATCAATATGAAGGCTCGGGATATATTGGAGCAATCGGGCTTTCACGGCGATACCGAATGCGATATCGATATGCAAGCCGGGCACCCACTAAATCTCGTCTTAGTTATCGATGCCTCAAGTTCGATGACCGGAAAGTACCTTGAGAAAGCCAAAGCAGCCGCTTCGCAGATAGTCAAGGGATTGTGCAAGCGTGACTTTATTTCAATCGTTTCCTTCTCTGACAAAGCTAACGTGCATGTCGATGGTGTCTCTTGCGATGACCGCGGGCGGCGTAATGCTCTTAGGGCTATTGAAGCTCTTACTCCCGAGCTGAACACCAATCTTTCTGAAGGTTGGATGACCGGTGCCCGTTGTGCGGCTAAAGTTATGGCTAAACACCCCGAGAGCACAAGCCATGTCTTGATTTTGACCGATGGTTATGCCAATCGAGGCGTGCTCAACAAGAAGACTTTGGCTGACCATGCAAGAAATATGCAGGAGCGGGGCTTGACCACCTCGACAATCGGTATAGGGTCTGATTATTCGGTCGAGCAGATTCATGCGATTGCCATTAATGGCGGTGGTATGGTACATCATGCTCCCGAAAGCGAAGAACTGGTCGCCATCGTGAGTGGCGAATTGAGTAGTCTGCGCAATCGTGTGGTCGAAAATATAGAAATTGAAATCGAGTTCCCTGATTTTGTGCAGCTCGAAGTGCTCTCGATTTTGCGCAGCGATCTGCGCGATGGGCTGCTCTATGTCGGTGCCGGTGGGTTGGAATCTGGTGCGCAGCGCTCTTTTGTGGTGCGGGTTGTTGTTCCGCAAAAGACTAATGATTTGCCGGAAGAATTGCCTTTCAAGATCAAGGTCTATTACCGTTCTACTGTTGAAGATCAAGAAAAGGAGCTGCAAGCCGACGCCTTGCTTACCTATGTAGACTATGAAGCGTCTTCGGCACAGGCACCTAATTTTAAGCTTACTATAGCCTTAGCCAAGAGTTGGGTTGCCTGGGCCGTCTATCAACTGGCCGAGTTTAATCGTCAAAGGCAATATTTGAAAGGCGCCAATTTTGGAGAGAGAGAAGTGCGCTATATGAAGCGCCTGGGCAAGTCGGTAAATGAAGTGCTCAATCTTGCTTTGGTGCTTGAACAAGCGCGTGTCTCGGTGGGTCAAGACTGGGGTGAGTATTCGCGAATGGAGATTCAAGCCTCGTCATTTCAGACCAGTTTTTCTGTGCCCGATTACAGAACCAAACGCCCATCAGAGTGGCAGACATTTTTGCCAAATCTGTCAGACTAGCCACTATTTCTCATTTCGGCAACGTAGCTTCCCCAGTGCGTAACATGCCTTGGCAAATTATCATAAGCTGGTCAGGTAAGCCAACTAGAGAAGCGCATGGGAAGTGTTTTAGAGCCATCTGAAGTGGAACCAAAAGCGAGGCAGGCGCCGCAAGAGGCAAGGCAGGCTTTGCTGGCTGAGTTTTTGTCCACCAATCGAGATGGACGAAGTGATCCGCTTAAGCCCCTAGATAATCAATCTCTTTCTCATCTGAAAGAATTACTTGTGGTCGGTGGTTTAGCCATGGCTGCCTTAGTCGGTCGTCGCTATTACATTGCTAGTTCTGAAATTTCCACTTTTGTTAGGCGCAATAGCAGTCATTTTTTGCCGGCGGAAGCTGACATCTTAAAGGGCATAAACTGGCGAGCCGAAGCAAAATTGCCCAATTTAGTAGATAAGCGCAATCCACAGAGCAACACCATGGTCATAGGCAAGGTCGGCGACCTTGACCGTCATGTTTTGCAGCCTGATCAGTTTATGATGCGCAGCCCCGACCATGCTTACAATACTTTTTCCAAAGCTCAGAATCTTGCTTCCATTCAAAGATGGATGCAGAGAGGCGGCAATATAGTTGATATAAGCCCAAGTAATGCCCCGCCCGGCTTTTTGCATGGAGAGAGAGCTTTCATTACTCATCTATCCAAAAAATACCCTGGTCAGTACACTCTCATGCAGCCCTAAATCAATAGGGGCGATAATCGCCGCCCCGGGCAATCGACTTGACTCCAGGCACGTTTGCAAGCGAGCCGTATCTAGAGTAAGAGTAGTTTATGCCTGCCACCAAGTTAGCCAGGGGATCTCTAATTGAGTTGCTGTGCCCAGCTGCTTCCACCTGACCGGTGCGATCTTTGTGTGCGTTAAAAGTAGGTGGAATGGTCTGCATCAAACCTTGTGAGGGGATGCCTTTTCTGGCGTTGCTGTCCCAGTCGTTCTGAACATTGGGATTCCAGCTGCTCTCATGCTGCACAATCAGATTTACTGCGGCTATATTGGCATCGGTAACTGGTTTGTTGGCAATTTCCAGCGCTTTAGTGATAAGTTCTCTGCGGTCGCCTTCGGGTAGGCGTCCCACTACATTGCCTTCCACTGCTTGTCGGTTGGTGGCTATGTCATAGAGTGTCTTGCCTGCTTGTGATAACTCTCTGGCCTGGGGCGAATTGATGAAGTTCTGATCAATCGTACCGGCGTCGCGACCTGAGACTGCCGCTGCTGCAGCCATACCCGGATTGTCTCCGACTGCGCCAGACATTTTTTCCAGAATTTGACCAGCGATTGTTTCTTGCGCTTCCTTCGGCAGAAACTGTTTCATTTCATCAGGCGTTGGCTGTTCGCCGTTCTTCATTTTCTGCAAGAAGCTCATAAACTGCTCGCGAAACTTAGGGTCGGCAAAGTTTTTGGGTAATTTGCCCTCGGCAATCAGTTTATCAATCTGCTCAGGAGTCAAGCCGTTCAGCCAGTTTTCCAGCTGAGTGGCGTTGAAGCCGTAGCGACCGACTCTCATTTCGCCATCGGGATGCCGTCTTACAGTCTCATAGGGATGGTCTTTGTCTGGTTTGAAAAGTCCAGCCCAAGATTCTTTCATGGCTGCCATTTTATCTGTCTCGCCCTGTTGGCGCGGCACTGTTCTGGATTCAAATGAACCCATACCGTCGGTGGCCGCCCTGGGCATGTCTACACCGCCAGAGCGGTGCAGTCGCTTGGTCTGCTCCACGCTTTCTTTTGTCTCCGGCGAAAGACCTTCTTTGTCGGGCGGGCTCTTCAGACCCGCTGCTTTCTCGGTTTTAGACGAGACTAGGTCACCCTGGTCGTCGAGCACGACTTGGTCGGCTTGCTGCGGATAGGCCTTTTGCAAATCTTGGTTTATTTTAGCCACCAATTGATCGGTGACTGCCAACTGTTGGTCGCTGGGGTTTACCGCGCCTGGGTCGCGCTCTACTTCCACCCGCACTTCTTTAGAGCCCAATTTGACCGGGTCGCCGTGCATCTCCACGGTGCCATCTTTTTTCACCACATAGTGTGGTTCTTTCAGGTCTTTGTCTTCGCCGAATTCTTGCAATGAGACAGTAATCTTTGGTGGTTTTTGCCCGTCGGCTGCAGCTTTTGCATTGGCTTCAATGGCTTCTGTTTTGAAACTGTCTGAAAACTGCGCAGTTTTATCTGCTATTACCAGTGGTTTGGTTTCGGCCGCCGGTTTACTATCTTTACCAGCGGCTTCTGGTTGAGTAACCGCTTTTGCTTCGGCTTTATCTGGCTGAGCGCCAGGTTTCGCTTCAACTTTATCCGGCTGAGAATCAGCTTTTGCTTCTACTACTTTTGCTTTGTCATCGCCTGTCTTTTCAGCGCTTACACCGCCGCTTTTCTTGGCTGCGGCTTTGCCGTCTTCGGCGCCGACAATAGTCAGTTCGTGTTCGTGTTCGTGGCCGCTGTCGTGCTTGCCGCCGGCTTGTCTGTGTTTGATATGGGCTTCGGCGGCTTTGTTACCGCCTGCGCTCGATAATTCTTTGGCCGCCTCTGAAGCGAGTTTGTGCTTTGGCTCGCCTTCAGAATGTTTCTCGGTCTGGTCGCCTTGATGCTTTACTTCGGCATGAGGTTTCTTATGATGCGCTTCGGCTTCGTTTTTCGACATGGATTCCTCTTGTCTCGACGACAATTGGTAAGGGCTATGGGGTTTGACCGGTCCTGATAGATAGCAAAAAACTTCTATATTGAATTCGCGGCAGTTCCGGGTCTATTCCACAGAGGGGCAGGTGGATATAAGGATAGAGGTACAAAGGTAGTCCCTTTAACCTTATAGGTCAATTCGTATTTTTACGAAGCCCTAGGCGGGAGAAGTCCGTGTGCTTGCCATGTGGTAGCGCTGGTAGTATCATCGCAGGTAATCTTTTGTTTCTATTAGAGTCTGCCTGTGGCTCTTTACAGCACTAAATGCTAAGATTCAGCCGATCCCAAAACCAAATATGGTATCACTTTGCGTTTTATGTATCTCCTCAAAATATTGACTGTATATTTTCAAGAGAGAGGGCACAGCCATTTCTAGCCATCAAGTAACCGATAAAGCAGATTCCCCCTCGGTTTTTCTTCAGCTTTTTGCCTCACGCTTCGGCTCAAAAGTCACCACCCTTGGTAGCGATAGCTGGCGCAGTTTAAGTCGCTATCATTGCCTTTCTGATGGCGAACTGCTTTGTTCGATAGAGAAAGATTCGAAGAACTATCGCGCTCTTTGTGTCGATGACACTGAGAAGTTTCTTTTGCTCACCTTTAATCCTATTTCAAGAGAAAGCGATCAGACCACCTATGACTCGCTCTCTCAATCGATTTCTGCTTTGGTGCAAACCGATAAGAACGACTTTGCCCTGCGTCTTTTTCAGGTGACTGAAGAGTCTGAGTATCAGAGCTTTATTGTTTTTGACAAATTGGTCAAACTTGCCCCCATAATTGACGCGCTGGGCAGCTATCTGCGCTATCAGGGCTTGCATAATATCAATATACTCAGCCCCGGCGACCACTATATTTTGCCCTTGCAGTCAGGCTTCCGTTGGATGAACGAGAAAGTCAAGCCGGTGGTGGCTCGTCGTGAAATGTCTCTAGATGTTGCCCTTGATTTCTTCTGCAGTGAAGTAATGAAAGGACATGTTGACGACGAGCTCTTCTTGGAAGCTTTGCTTGCCGCCAACGAAGCGCTGGCATCAAGTGGTGCTAAGCAGAGTGCTAGATTGTTCGCCATCTCTGGCGGAGCTGATCTAGAAGAAAAGCAAGAAATAGGCGAGAGTGAATCTGAAGGTGAAGCGCTAGATTTGATTTCACCTCAGGAAGTCGAGCCCGAGACTACTAGAGCTGCTGGAGAAGTTTTGGGAGAAGATTCTGGTGAGGAGTCAGGAGTAGAGTCAGTTGAAGATTCTCCTGCTATACAGAGTCCCGCCGGCGTCAGGACGGTTGGCTATCTCTCTAGACTTTTCTCACTTGATCCCCTAGATGAGATAAATACCTTACCGGCAATTCTAGACGATGATCTAGATTCGGGAATTATCTATGAGGACCGCAATTCAGACTCTGAGCCGGAACTAATAGCCGACAATGTAGTGGAGGTTAATTTCTTTCGGGGTGATTCGTCTGCTTCAGCAAGGCAGGCTGAAATTATGGAGCTTTTGCAAGCCCCGGCTGTCAGGGAGTTTCTCGACGAGCAGGCTGTTCAGCAAGAAGAGCTTGTTGCACATGAGCTACAGGCAGTAGAAGACGAAGAAATTTTATTGCAAGAAGAGCCTCTTGAAGATGAATCAATCGAACAAGAGTCTATCGAAGAAGAGTCTTCTCAGGTAGTTTCTGCAGAAACTCTCTCGGAGCAGGAAGTTGCTTCTAACCAAGAACCCAGTTCGGAGGTGGAATCTGCTTCTGCTTTGCCTCTTATTCTCGACCAAGAAGAGGCGGTAGTTTGCCCGGGAAAGTTTGAAGAGGCTCAGGCTGAAGCTGAGGATATCTTTACTGAATTGGCTTCTGCTGAGTCTTTAGATGCTTTCGAAGAGACCCTGGATGATCAATTTAGAGTCGTTGGTTTAGACAGTGGCGATGATGAGCCAGGTGCTGCACTCTATGAACAATTGCATTTTCCTTTTGCCCAGGGCTTGGTAGAGCCGCAGGTATATAAAGAGAAAGTCGATCGTAAGTCAGCCGGCTAGCTATCTCTGCTTGAGCCAAATTTGAGAGCAGGATAGCCTTTTGAAGTTTGGGGAACCTGGGAGCCTGCACCATATATAGTGCAAGCTCCTGGTCTGCTTCATAGTTTGCCTTCTACTTAATTTATCTATTCTCTTATTTGCCTACGCTTACTGCGTCTTTCAGGTGGCTCCAAAGATCTAGATTTGGATCTAAGCGATCGGCTGTCTGGAAGGGGACCATCCAGCCGGGATATTCAGGGGGCAGTTGGCTTACTTGGTCGAGGGCGCTCATGTGTGCTGCGCTTAGCGTCACATCAACTGCTTTGATGTTGTCTTCCAGCTGGCTCAAGTTCTTAGCCCCGATTATTACCGAAGTGACGGCAGGCTTTGCCAAAAGCCAAGCCAGCGCTACTTGAGCCACAGAGGCATGCAACTCTTCAGCTATTGGTCTAATTACGTCCAAGATTCTCCAGGCTCTCTCTTTGTCCACCAGGGGGAAATCAAATTCGGAGCGGCGGCTGTTTTCCGGTTTCTGATTGTCTCGGCTGAATTTGCCTGAGAGTAAGCCACCGGCAAGAGGACTCCAAACCAGCAAGCCGGTCTTAGAGTGCTCCATCAGTGGAATCAGTTCTCTTTCCAGGTCGCGCCCGGCAATTGAATAATAGGCTTGTAGGGTATCAAAACGTGCCAAATTTTTGAATTCAGAAATGTCTAGGGCTCGCTGCAAACGCCATGCTGCCCAGTTTGAGCAGCCGACATATCTTACTTTTCCTTGGTTTACCAAGGTATCGAGAGCGCGAAGAGTCTCTTCGATTGGCGTCACTGTATCGGTGCCGTGAATTTGATAAAGATCTATATAGTCGGTTTGCAGGCGGCGCAGACTTGCATCCACTGCTTCGATAATGTGTTTGCGCGAGGCTCCGATATCGTTGTGTCCCTTGCCTACCCGACCAAAGCATTTTGTTGCTATGACCACATCTTTTCGCTGTATGCCGAGATTGCGGAAGGCTTGCCCGAGCATCTCTTCGCTGCCGCCTTCCGAATAGACATCGGCGGTGTCGAAGAAGTTAACTCCTTTATCTACGCAAGCTTTGATCAATTGATCTGCTTCGTCTTGCTGAGTTGCCCCGATCATTTTGAAGAGTTTGCTGCCGCCGTGAAATGTCATGGCGCCAAAGCATAACGTCGACACCAGTAACCCGGTGTCACCGAGAGTTTTGTATTTCATTGTTTGCTCCTATTTGTTTGGTCGCAGTCTATTGTTTCTGCAGTCTGTCGGTTTTGTTTACGCCGGTCCAGAAGAGCTCAAAGCCGCGCTCTTTATAAAGTTCGGCTTTATCTGGATCCTGTTTAATAAATTGCATCACTGTCTCGGTCTGGGCCGAAAAGAGGGCGAGCATAAACTCATATGGAATGTCCTTCAGAGCACCGCCGGCGATGGCGGTCTCGGTAAGTGTTTGCAATTGGCAGAGTCGTTTAGCCGTTTCTTCGGGAATTTCAGGCTTGAGACCCTCCCATACTTTTAGTTTGTGTAGAACCGCTAGACTGTCGGGGTTTTGTATACCCCAATCTATATAGTTGTTCCAGACATGTTTCATGGCTTCTTCCGCTGATGAGTTTTCTCGATGGTCGCGCAGCATGGCTTCCGCGAGATCTTTCTTGATCTCTACGTAAAGAGCGTTCAACAGTTCATCTTTGCCTTTGAAGTATATGAAGAGGGTGCCTGCCGCCATTCCTGCCTCAGTGGTGATTGATGAGGTGGAAGCCGTAAGACCGTTCCTAGCAAATACTTTTATGGCTACTGATAGAAGGGTGTTTCGCTTTTCCTCGCTTTTAGGACGAGCCATCTTTCCTCCATTAATGAGTGAGTATACACTCATTAATTCCTGGCGGTCAATAGTGGTTTTTGCTAATTTTAAAATCTATTGCTTGGGCAGCATCTTAATTTCTTCCAGCCAACGCTCTGCTAGTTTTGGCCAATCTGAAACAGGTAAAGAGGAGGGGGTGAGTCCGAAAGCATGCTTGCCTTTAGCAAAGATATGCAGTTCCGCTGCAACTTTTGCCTCTTTCAAAGCGGCGAAATAGACCAGTGAGTTGTCGACGGTATCGACCGGATCATCTGCGGCTTGCACAATAAAAGTGGGCGGCGTGTTCTTGGTTACCGGTATGTACTTGTTCAGCTCGAATTTCTTTTTGGTGTGTTCGGTTAAGTGGCCCGGATAAACTGCAATAGCAAAGTCAGGACGGCAGCTGAGTCTATCAATTGCATCCACCGGCTTATAGATTTCTTTGTCGTAAAGAGTGCTTGTTGCAGCCACCAGATGTCCGCCGGCAGAAAAGCCGATAACCCCTATTTTGTGAGGATCTACTTTCAGTTCTTTAGCACGGGAGCGCACCAATCTTATTGTTCTTTGGGCGTCATCTAGGGCGGCTGCATGGGAGGGATAGCAGCCCGAGCGGGGGTATAACTTATCGCCTGGCACCCGATATTTCAAGAGAATGCAGGTTATGCCGCGGCTAGTCAGCCAGTCGCAGATATCGGTACCTTCCAGTTTCATTGCTAGGCACCAGTAGCCCCCACCAGGAAAGACAACCACTGCGGTATCAGAAGGTCTGCCTTTAGCCGGGTAGATAGTCATTGTTGGAATTGAGACTTTTCCGACAAAATCTCCTTCTTTGTTTAGCTCCTCTGAACCGTCTACTTTGAAGGTGTCTGGAATTACCCTCGGCCAGATGGGACTTTGTTTAAATCCTGGCGCCGGCTGCCAGTTTCCTGCATGCCATTCAGATTCTCTTCTTGCCTCGGCGGCAACCTGCCGCGTCGGCAGCACTAGTGAGATTGCCGAAAGAGATAGTGCAAACAGTAGTGAAAGTTTTTGTCTGAGCGGTGCAGAATAGAGCAACAATACTCCTTTGATTATTTCCCTTGAGTTTCTAATAGTCGGATACATGGAAGGGATTCTATCTTACTTATGCTTGGGTCTTTCAATTGGTCTCAACCTGCTTAGCATCTGTCCTCTAATATTCAGCTGTTCATTTGCAGGTAGTACCCTGAGACCTGTGCCTTCGAAAAATCTCTCTTGCATCTCTCTGTCACTGAGCTCTTCGTCAGTCCAGCCTACCTGGCTGCCGTCCCAGTCGCGACTCTCACTTGGTTTTTCGCTGAAGAATCGTTTTCTCACCCTAGCCAGTTTCGGCAAGCCGGGTTTGTCGCCCTTCAAAAATTCTAGTGTGGCAGCTTCTGTTACCGATGAATAGCTTAAGTCTAAATCGGTCAAGGCAGGGAGGTCTAGGGTACTCAGCTTGAATAGGAATTTGTCACCTAGTTCGGTGCCTAGAATTAGATACTCAAGGCTTTTCAGTTTACTTGATAGAACCGTGCTGGTTAGTGAGCCGCTTAGAAAAAATAAGCAGAGAACTTGTAAGTCGAGGTTTCTGTTTGACCAGAGATTCTTCCAAAGTTCGCCGTCTTTGAGACTGGCCAACTTAAGTTCTAGATGTTTCAGGCTTTGCCACCAAGGTGCTTGGCATAAGCCCTGCAAGATTGATTCTTTAGCATCGGTGTATTCGGCTACTAGAGTTTCCAATTTTGTCAGCTTGTGTAGAAAGCTCCAACCTTCCGCACTATCGAAGTAATATAGACTGGGCACCACTAATTCTTTTAAGTTGAGTAGAGACAGGTCATTGAGTCTTCCACTGATCAAGAAAGCTTGATTGAGAAGTGTGAGGCGTTTGAGATCTCGACCAGCTGCTTTTAGTTTTTCTTCTATGAGATCAATGCTGGTTTGATTGTCAAACCACAGCTCGTCTGTGGGCTGCATGAATGGTCTTACCCCGCAAGTGCAAAGTTAGCCTAGGTTGGTAATACTAGCAGCTAGTCGAGGCGAAGATTGAAGAATATTTTTCGAATTAGTAAGGATAGTCGAGTCGTTTATATAGAGCTTCTTTTCTTGGGTCTGGAACCGGCTCTGAAAAAGAGTCTGAGACAGAATTTGAAATCGGCTCTAAATCGGTCTCTTTAGGTTGGCTTGCATCTTTAGATATTGATTCGGCAAGGGCTACTAACCTGTCTGCAAGTAGGTCTAGAGACTGTCGGTCTAGCCAATATACATTTGACTCTTGTGGAGTATGGCATTCTATCTCGGTGAGCTTTTTGAGAGTAAGGGGAAGAGCAAGGGTTTCCATGTATTTGTCCTCAATGTCGTTAGTATTAAAACGCCCTTGAGGGAAAGACGAGGTTAAGAAGGACAATTAAAGAGGAGATTGAAGTCGGGCTAGTTAGAGCGCTGAAACTATTTTCTCGACTTCATCTAAATGTTTAAGTCGGTCGGCAATCAGTTGTTCCGGCAAGCTATTGTTTTTGCGCAGTCGATTTTCATAGTTTATGCTCGCCAAAAGCCAAGCGACGTTGCCCACCAAGGCAAGGCTGGAACCGACTGTGCCTACGATGGCGCCTTTATAGCCGAGGTCTAATTGTTTGCGTGGTCTGGATGGGAAGTATTTATAGTAGCCTCTGGTACCGAGAATTCCTTGAGTCATGAGCAGACCGCCAATAAGTGGACCGGTCACCGAACTTTGTACTGCAACTTTGTTCAGCCTATGAATTGTGGTCATTTCGTTTTCCAGCTGCTTGGTAAAGAGTGAGCCCGACTGCGAGTAGAGAGCGAAACGCTGTGTAGAAGGCAGAGTGGGAATCAAGACGCCGGTGTTATCTCCATCCACTGCGTGCAGATTGCGAATTTCCTTTTCCAATTCTTGCAGACTGGCTTCTTGGCTTAGTTTTCGTTTCTTCTGGGCTCTCAGTATCAGTTGGCGTTCGCTCCAGAGTAAAGCAGAGGCTAAAAGAGGTGTACCCATAGCCATAGCACCGCTGATGGTGAAGCAAATATTCGATGGACCGTTCCAAGTGGGCTCGGTGACAGCTTTATAGCCTAGTCCGGCGCCGACTGCCCCGATGACGTTATAAGAGCAGTTCATCAAGAAAAACAGGTTGCGAGCCGCTGCTTCGCTTCTAGAATTGGCGCTGAACTGGGCGTACTCATCTACGAAAGACTCTCGCAATGCCAGCAAAATCTTGCTTTCAATCAGGGCTCGATCATGTCCGGGATGGTCGGCATTGGCTGTGATAAGTTTTTCTCTTTCGGCCATTAGGCGGTCTATTTCTTTAAGCCCTTCGGTGACGCGCCGGTTGGCTGAAGCAGTGTCATAACCCTTCTGCTTAGCCTTGATATAGCGAGCGGCATTCACCGCCAATTGCATACCAGAACCGCTGGCGGCAATAATTGAACCAACCTGAGCGGCTCTCAATCCACCTTTAAGATTATTCTGGTTTATAGTCAGCGGTCTTTTTCTGCCTTTATCAAACTCCTTCATGGCAATCACTTCAAAAGCTAGAAGTGTTGCAGCGCTTGCTTCCTGGCTGCCGAAATAGAGTAGTTGGCAAGCGCGAGACCGTTTTGTGTTTTCAAGGCGATAATTGAGGCTGTATCTCTCCAGGGCGATGCTTTCGCTCAGGATTTTCTTGGTAAGCAGGGTGTATTGTCTGCTGAATGAATTATCTGAAGATTCGAAATTAGCGGCAGTCGAGTTTGAATCTTGAGCCGCTATAGTGAGCGGCGGGTTCTCTTCAATGTCTATTTCGCTATTTGCTTGAGGCTCTGCTTGATAATCTGGTTTTAGAGTTTCAGCGGTACAGGGTAGTGAGGGTAGTAAAAGGGAAGAGCTATTTGCCACAAGTAAAAGAATGGCTAGGGCTGAGTGTTTACCTCTATAACTTAGGCTCCGACTGGTCATAAATCTCCCGGACAATCCAAATAGCGACTGCCTCTATAATACTGTTAGGCTCTCCAGGAGTATGAACCGCGCTTAAACTATGTTTGGTGAAAAGTCTATTTCTCTAGTTCTTCGGTCTCTTTGTCTTTCGGCAATAGGGTGGCCCGCAATCGCTTTGGGCATAGGACTGAACTCGGCCTGGGCTATAGATTTAACTGCTACGGTCGAGAACAAAGCTGAACCGGGGCGGGTCACGCCACCGGATATGGTGTGGATCCCGGGTGGTGAGTTTGCTATGGGTAATTTCGATGCTAAGTGTGCAGATAGTGCAAAAGATGCTCGCCCGGTGCATCGGGTATATGTCGACGGTTTTTATATGGACCGTACCGAAGTGACAAATGATCAGTTTGCTCGCTTTGTCAAAGAAACTGGGTATAAGACCGTGGCTGAACTTAGCCCGTCACCTTCTGAATTTCCAGATGTACCGGTGCAGGAGCTGGTGCCTGGTTCAACAGTGTTTACGCCCGAAGACGTCAAAGAAAGCTGTTCTTTAGACAACCCCCTTGCCTGGTGGCGCTATCAGAAAGGAGCTGACTGGAAGCATCCCTTGGGACCTTCCTCAAGCATCGCTGGCAAGGGAAGTTATCCAGTAGTGCATATAGCTTACTCTGATGCACTAGCTTATTGCCGATGGGCCGGTAAACGTTTGCCCACCGAGGCTGAATGGGAGTTTGCCGCTCGCGGAGGCAAGGGCGGCGAGCCTTATGTCTGGGGAAGAGAGCTGAAGCCTCATGGTAAGTGGATGGCAAATACTCATCAAGGTCGATTCCCTGCTCATGATAGCGCTGCCGACGGCTTTGCTGGTTTGGCTCCGGTGGCACAGTACGCCCCCAATCGCTATGGACTTTACGATATGGTGGGTAATGTTTGGGAATGGTGTCAGGATTGGTATCGCGCCGACTATTATCAAAAGCTTGCCGACAATGGTGGTGTTGCTCTAAACCCGCAGGGACCGGAGTCTTCTTTCGACCCGGAAGATGAGCATGCAAAGAAAAGGGTGCAGCGTGGCGGTTCTTTTTTGTGCAATGAAGTTTATTGCACCCGTTATGTTTTAGGCTCGCGCGGTAAGGGTGAAGTTTCCACTGCTTCCAATCATGTGGGCTTTCGCTGTGTGAGATCTGGGCCCTAAGGGAAAACTATATTATGCAGTCCTATCAATATAGAGTTCGAGATTGTGGCAATGTCGCCTGGGGTGGACGGGTGCGGGCTATGGCTTTGGTGGTTTTATTGTTTGTTGCCACACCTGGGGCTTGCGCCGAGCCGGCAAAGAGGAGTAGCAGCGGGGAGGGGCGCTTTCAGGCGGCATGTTCAGCCCTTAAAAAGAAACAGTACAAGAAAGCTGTGCATACTCTTTTGAAGCTTGATCAGGCTAACGATGGTAAAGGGCAGACTGTTTTGGGGCTCTTGCACGAGAAAGGTCTAGGGGTGAAGCAAGATTTTTCCAAGGCCCTGGCTTATTATCGTAAAGCCGCCAAGCAGGGTATACCTGAGGCTGAGTCTAACCTTGGCCATTTGCTTTTGCGACTGAAAAGGGATGTTGTACAAGACACTAAGGAAGGTATCGACTGGCTGGAGCGCGCCGCCAATCATGGAATTTTGGAGGCGCAGGTGACAATGGGTAAGCTGCTCAATGAAGGGCGTCGGCTGCCAATTAATAACAGCAAAGCTGCCTACTATTTGCATAGAGCAGCCCAGCGCGGCAGCCGAGAGGCTCAGCGTATGCTCGATGATATACCGCAGTTGCGAGAAGCACACCAAGCATTGTTGCAAGGCGGCGCCCAGTATCAGACAGGCATGGAAAATCTCACCCGTTCGTGGGTAGGCTATGCCGACATAGTCAATAATCTCAATACTGCTTCCAGTTATTCAAGAAAATAGCACTATTTGTTTACTTTGAGCTGAGCGGCATGGTGACAATAGTCTTTGAGATGAATCGGCACCGAATGTACGTCCCAAATTTCTTGGCAGTACTCTTTGATTGAGCGATCAGAAGAGAATTTGCCCATACGAGCCACATTATAAATTGACTTGCGTGTCCATCCGTCTTTGTCTTTATAGGCTTTGCCCACTTGTTTGTGGCAGTCTACGTAAGAGGCAAAGTCGGCGAGCAGCATAAAGTGGTCGTCGTAAAGCAAGTTGTCTACAAGCGGTTTAAAGAGACCGCGGTCGCCTCTGGAAAAGAGACCAGAGCCGAGAGAGTCAATTACTTGTTTGAGCTGGTCGTTGCTCTTGTAGATATCCAGCGGTACATAGCCTTGGGCTTTTCTATCCATGGCTTCTTGGGCGGTCATGCCAAAGAGGAAGAAGTTTTCATGACCGGCTTCTTCTCTGATTTCGATGTTGGCGCCATCGAGAGTGCCGATGGTGACAGCACCGTTGAGGGCGAATTTCATGTTGCCGGTGCCGGAAGCTTCTTTGCCGGCCAGTGAAATCTGTTCGCTTAGGTCGGCAGCTGGATAGACTCTTTGACCAAGTGAGACATTGAAGTCGGGTAAGTAAGCAACTTTGATTATTTTGCTTACCAGCGGATCACTGTTGACCACTTCGCCGATTGAATTGATCAGCTTGATGATCAGTTTGGCCATATGATAGCCGGGCGCCGCTTTGCCGCCAAATATAAAGGTGCGCGGCTGAACATCGGCATTAGGGTTTTCTTTGATGAGGTGATAAAGCGCCACTATATGCAGTGCGCTAAGGTGCTGCCGTTTGTATTCGTGTATACGCTTTACCTGAATGTCAAAGAGCGAATCAGGATCGACTTTTAGTTCGAGGCGATTGTGAATCCAGCGCGCCAATTGTTCTTTGTTGTGTTTCTTGACGGAGCGCCATTCTTGTCTAAACTCGGCGTTGTCGACGTGCTTTTCTAGGTTGCGCAATTCGTCGAGATTTTTGGTCCAGGTATTGCCGATATTCTTATCTATCAACTTAGACATGGCTGGGTTCGCCAGTCTCATCCAGCGGCGAGGGGTGACGCCATTGGTTTTGTTGTTGAATTTTTCGGGGAAGATTTTGTAGAAATCTGCCAGGGTGTGTTTTTTCAAGAGGTCGGTGTGCAGCGCCGCTACACCGTTAATCGAATGGCTGCCGACTGAAGCCAGGTTGGCCATGCGGACATAGCGTTCGCCGCTTTCATCGATGATTGAGAGTCTGGAGAGCATCTCCTCGTCGTTGGGGAAGCGCTCTTTAACCGAGGCCAGGAAGCGATAATTGATTTCAAAGATTATCTCAAGATGACGAGGCAAGACATCTCTGAAAAGTGAGATTGGCCATTTTTCCAAAGCTTCCGGCAGAAGTGTGTGATTGGTATAGGCCATGGTTTTGGTGGTGATATTCCAGGCTTCTTCCCAAGAAATATCATGCACGTCGACGAGCAGTCTCATCAGTTCGGCTACAGCAATAGACGGATGGGTGTCGTTTAGCTGCACTGAGAACTTTTCGTGGAAGGTATGAACAGTTTGACCTTCTTTTTTATGCACTCTGAGCATGTCTTGCAGCGAGCAAGAAACAAAGAAGTATTGTTGCTCAAGGCGCAGTCTTTTGCCCTGTTGCGAGTTGTCGTTAGGATAGAGAATTTTGGAGATTGTTTCTGATGCAATCTTTTGGGAAACGGCGCCTACATAGTCGCCATGGTTGAAAGCTTCTAGATTGAGCATCTCTGGAGATTCGGCTTTCCAGAGTCTGAGGTTATTGGCGGTATTGTTGTTATAGCCCGGTATGGGTGTATCGTAGGGCACACCAATGACGGTGCGTTCCGGTACCCAATCTACTTTATATTTGCCTTTGGCATCGGTATATCTTCTTGTATAGCCGCCTAGATTTACTTCTACTGATGCCATTGGCCGCACGACTTCCCAGGGATTGCCGTTGCGCAGCCATTTGTCGGTAATTTCAACTTGCCAGCCGTCTCTAATGTCTTGGTCGAAAATACCAAATTCATAACGAATACCATAGCCTATTGCCGGTATTTCCATGGTTGCTAGAGAGTCGAGATAGCAGGCAGCCAGCCGGCCTAGACCACCGTTGCCCAAGCCCGGTTCTTCTTCCTGTTCGAGCAGTTCTTGCATGTTCAGACCTGACTCTTGCAAAGCCTTTTCCAGTTGGTCGTGGATGCCCATGTTGATCATGGCATTGGCTAAGTGTGGTCCCAAAAGGAATTCAGCAGATAGGTAGGCGACTACTTTTACGTCCTTTTGCAGATATGTTTGAATGGTGTTTATCCATCTCTCAAACAAACGATCTCGCACTGTATAAGCGAGCATCATGTAATAGTCATAGCGATTGGCAATTTCGGGAAATTTGCCCTGGATGTAATAGAGGTTGTCCGCCAGTGCCCGCCTTAAGGTAGGCACGCTCATCCCAGTGCGGTCGTCTTCGACAGCCGGCAGCGAAGGCGAAGGTTTGTCCATCGGTGTTTCCTCTATCTATAAGTACGGGTCTAGCCCCATGCAGTTAGGGATTATACCGTCTTGTCGCAATTAGAGGTTAATTCGCCGTCTTAAGCCTGGTGGCCAAGCAGAAAGCTTTACAATCTCATTTTCAGATTTCTACAGCCTTTTCGCTGAACTGTTTGCGAAACCAAGCGATACCACGATCGCTGGGATAGAGTTTTTCTTCGCTGGCTAGCAGTGAAGAACTGGGGCTATGGGTAATCACTGCGGCCTTGTCTTGATTGAGAATGACCCGGTTTGAGGCTGCCAAAACTTTACCGACAAGCTTTTCAAGCAAGGGGAGGGTGACGAAAGCTTGATAGGCTCTGACATACATCACTGTTGTATCATCGTCGACCGGTACAAAGGCAAGCATTTGCTTGAGTGTCGGTGAAATATTTAGGTACCAAATGTTGGGAAATTTGAAGTGAAAATAGCCTGACTTGAGAACCACTTTGATTGAGTTTTCATCAAGCAAAAAGTCGTATTTGCCTTGTACGTCGAAGGTTTTGCCTATAGAGGTTCGGTGCAGGTAAGGTAGATGGGCATAGTCGAGCTGGTTTTCAATACAGCGAGAATAATGAATATTCCAGCTTTCGTTGAACTCGCTGTAGCAAAACTTCTTTTCTTGCAGTTCATTAAACCAGGGAATTGAATCTTCGCTGCCTATATCGTCTTCATTTTTCGGCACGTAAAGCCAAATCAAGCCGTTCTTTTCAGCGCTTTGCCAGGTCTTCACTCTTAGATTGGGCGCTTCTTTGCCTGTTTCGGGCACATGACGACATTGCCCCTGGCTATCAAACTGAAAACCGTGAAAGGGACAGGCTATATGGTTGCCATTTTGGCAGACTTGGCCACCGGAAAGCTTTACAGATCGGTGCGGGCAGAGGTCTTTCAGCACCGCCGGCCGACCGCTTTGATCTCGCCAAAAAACCAGGTTTTCGCCAAAGCGCTTTTGTCCGAGAGGTTTATTTGGCTTTAGTTCTGCGGCACTTAAGACGGCGTACCAACCGGAAGGAACTTTCAAAGTTAATGCACTCAGACCCTGTAGGGTGTCAGAAGCTTTATATCGGCCGACAGGTTAATCGATGATTCTAGCAGTTTCATTCTTCTTCTGACCAGTGAGAGCGGATCATCCGGCAGGGTGCTATCCCATTTTTCAGCATCAGAAAGAATTTTTCTCAGTGGGCTTGTTTTCATGCGCTCGAACATTTCTTCCATGCTTTTCACTTCTATTGGCGGCGAGAAATCGACTGTTCCAGATTCATCATTCTCTTCTTCTTCTTCTTCTTGTTTTTCTCGATTTGCGAATGCGCCGTTTTCTTGACAGAGCATATGAATTATTGCCGGACGAACACCAGTGGTGCCTGTTTCGAAACCTTCTATGTTGATCTGGATCATGCCTTCCTGAAAAGGCAGCCAGAAAATGCCCACATAGACCATCGCCAGCGGATTGTAGGGGGCTCGATACTTGAACAGTCCAGAAAGAGCTTCGACGCCGTCTAGTTTGAGAGTTTTGCCGTCAAGCATGACACCTTGAGCTTCGCGGCATTGATTTTTATAAAAGGAAATGGCCTTTTCCGGCGTTCTCAGGTCGAAATCCCAGTCTATTTCGGGGTTGTAGCGCAGCATAATGCAGGTATGGGTCTCGTCAATAAAGCCCAGGCAATTTTCGTCATTGATTTTGTTTTCACAGGTGCCCATGTCGAAATGGACGCCCCTCAGAAGTTTTCTGGGGTTATGCTTATCTTCTTTAAGCAAATTTTTGAATATGCCCATTAAATTCAACCCTGTTCAAAGCGATATACCCGGGTCGTTTGAAGGCAACACGGGTATCGCTTTGAATGCTGCGAAAAGTAAACTAAAGACTTACTGGGTCTGAATCTCTAGTTTGCGTCCCTCGGCTTTGGCGACTTGACTGCGAGGGGCTGTGATGGTCAAGACACCGTTTTTTAAGTTCGCTTTGGCTTTATCGCTTTCGATGCGACAGGGCAGACTCATCGAGCGTTGAAATTCTCCGTATGATTTTTCTTTCGCGTCAGAGGCAACGGCTTTGCGCCCCTTAATGGTAAGAAATTCATCGGTGACAGTAAGTTCCAGGTCTTTCTCTTCTACCCCCGGCACTTCTGCCATTATCTTCACTTCATTGCCAATCACTTTGCTTACTATTTTTGGCATAGAAAATTCAGACATAGACAATTTAGGCATCGAAAAATTATGCCAGCGCACAAAGTCATCAAAGGGATTGAATAGTTCGGAGTCATACAGATCTATAGATTCTGCAAAACTGGCTCTCGGTTTTTCAGTGGGCGCAGCTTGACTATTGAGACCGTGACCGGCGGCAAAGCCTAAAGCCAGTCCTAGAGCGAGCGTCGGAATAGAGAGCTTGAAAGATTTCCAGTTCATATCGCACCTCCTAATTTATGAGTATCAGTTGCCTAAGCCAAGCTCAGTCGCAGCTGGTCACCGAGATTTTGCGAGGCAAAGAGGCTTTGCTCTTGGGCAAGAGCAGTTTTAATACACCATTTTTAATGGTGGCTTGAATGCCGTCTTTGTCGATTTCGTTTGAAAGTGTAAAGACCCTGCGATAGTCACCGACTCCGTATTCGCTATAGACAAGGTTATAGCCCTCCAGTTGAGGCTCTTCCACCTTGCCGTAGATAGTCAATATATTTTGTTCAATGGTTATATCAATTGATTCTTGCCTGACGCCTGGCATGTCGGCAAGCACCACCAGCTGATCTCCCGATTCATAGATGTCGGCTCTCGGTACATAAACCTGGGCTGCTTCAACTTTTTGGCGGGGTTCCAAAAGGGCGGTTGTCATAATTCGATCCTCCAGATTCGATTAAACTTCGCTGACTGAAATGCGCCGCGGTTTGTCTGCTTCTGCTCGCGGCAGAGATAGTTGCAGAATACCGTTGCTATAGCTGGCGTTTACCTTGTCTGGGTCTACAGCAAAGGGCAGCTGCAAAGAACGCGTAAAGCGTCCCCAGCCTCTTTCTTGTCTGAGGCAGTTTTGTCCATCTGTTTCAGATTGGCATTTCTCACCTTTAATGGTGAGAGTATCATTTACTACCGTAATTTCTAGATCGGCTGCATTAACGCCTGGCATCTCGCAGCGCACCACAGCACCGCTTTCGTTTGTCCAGACATTAGCCGGGGGAAACTCACCTGAGCTTCTCTTTGAGGCGGCGGTGAGCAGGCGGTTTAGTTGACTTTGAATTTTCTGCAGTTCATTGAAAGAGCCAAATACATCCGGATCACTCAGTTTTTGCAGAAGCATAGTTATTACCTCCAGAAAAATTGTGCATCGCAGGTAGGGTCGGTCTTATCTTTTCTTGATTTATTGAACCCTGCCGCTATGAGACTTTGCATGATTTAGCGATTGCTTGGTTACATTGATAATTTAGCCAATCGATAATAGTTGATTGAGAATTTACAGCATTTTTTAAACATGAATTTCAAGGCTTTATAGTTAGTTGTGGGGGCAAGCTTAAACGGCATCTAAACGGCGTTTAAGAGTATTTGTTAAGGGGCTTGTCTCTTGGCAAAAGTTTTGCTATACAGAAAGAGTAAGTTGTTTTGGAGGTTGGTGATTGGCAAGCGCGAGTGACTTTTGGTGCCGATTGACCAAGTTGGCGCAGGCTAGTCTCTGAGAAAAACTGCATTGCTAAATCGCAGTGTCCGAAACTTCTCAAAATAGAAATACAAACTTGTGATCATCGAAACTTATTTGCGGAGGTGATTGCCGTGTTTAAAGGCGGTATTTCTGAAGAGCAAAATAAAGATTGGTTCTCTGACTATATAGATGCCGGGTCTGAGTTTCTCGACCAGCAGTCAGTTGAAAGCATAGAGCGGCTTTCAATGCACGCCGCGCCGAGAGTGCGTCGCCGCCTGGCCGAGAATGCATGCTGCCCGCAGGCTATCTTAGAAAGGCTCTCGCGTGACAGCGACGCCGAGGTGCGCAGCGCCGTTGCAGCAAATCCAGCTACTCCTGTTGACCTGGTCTTTGCTTTGGCGCTTGATACCGATGCGACTGTGCGCTATGCCATGGCTGAAGACGCCTCTCTGCCTGCTGGTGTTTTGCGCTTGCTTTCGCGCGATGATAATCCGTATGTAAGTTGTCGCGCTCGCAAGACCTTGGCTTTGCTTAGGCGCAAATGGAGGCGTTCATCCGAGTATGCTGGGCAGATTATTATCGGTTTTCCAGGCACTGGCAATGCCGATGACGCCGACCATGAGAGATCTGCCTAATTGCGTTCAGTGTCTGAAAAAACTAAGGCAAGAAGACATTGAGAATGGCGCCGATCGTACAGGCCAAGCTGGTTAATCCGAATATACAGGTAAGTTTTCGGCCCAGGCAGGAGGTGTTGTACTGACTGAAGAGAAACCAATAATAAGTGGTCAAAAGAAAATAGATAACAATGGCTCGATAGCGGAGAGCATCGAGCGGTAAGAATGTGACGTTCTGAGCTAAGAGGCAGAGAAACGGTGGTCGGAATTCCAGATTATTGAAAATTCCGAATATGCTTCTTCCGACCACCGGCTCTGAAGCTTGCAGGTGCACTTCGGAGCCGCTTTGGTTCAGGGCTAAATAAGTGCGCTTGACACCGTCTGTGGTGATGAGTTTGCCTTCTTGATCACAGCCGTGCACTGCCGCCAGTGATGTGGCTCTGTCTTTGCCTCTTACATAGTAAAGACAAGCATCAATGCAGCCTGGGTAGAGAGCCGGCTCAAAGGGAAATTTACCGCCGCTGGAAAGATCCTTTAGCACTATCTTCAAGATCTGGTCAGCGGTTTGTCGAGAGTCTTCAAGTACGGCTGTACGCAGCAGGGGTTTGTCCTTCCGACCGGTATAGGCGTTGTAATAGCTGAATTTGACATCGGTCATGTCTTCCAATTTTTCTGGATAGTTTTTGTGAGCAAAAAAGTAATGCTGCATACTGTCGGCGGTGAAGTTGATCATTTCGACGATGGATGTTTCTTCTGCGCTTTCAGCATAATAGGCGGTACCATGCTCATCGACTATCGATTTGCCGCGGTCGAGCATCCATAGCTCTCTTCTCAATAGCCCCGATGCCAGTGAACTACCCCAGAGCAAAATAGGATTATCGACACGCCAATAATTGATTTGATGACTTTTATTGCCGTCAATTAGTTCAAGTTGTTTAGTGGAAAGAAAACGAAGACTGGAATGTTTGCTGGCAGAGTGCATAGGTTTGGCACCCTGGAAGGCGATGTTTGCTTCTAGGGCGGGGGCATAAAGAAAATAGAGGAAACAGATAAGGACGACGATTGTCGCTAGCATCGAGTATCCGGAGATAATGTCGTTCCAATGTTCTTTGATTTTTGTTTTTACTTGCAGAACCCTTTTGTCTATTGTTCTCAAGCCCCTTTCAAGGCTTGGTTCGGGTGCTGTTTTCTTGAGAAATTTCTCTGGATCATTTTCTTCGGCAAGAAGCTTCTCTTCCGACTCAGGTTCAATCAAGTCTTCGATGCCCGAAGCCAAGGCTTTGTGGGCATAGATCTCGATCATTTCTTCTTGCTCTTGGGCTAGCTCGAATCCTGGTAGAGAGCTTTGAATAAACATGGCATCGTCGTATCGATTGAGTAGGCGATAGACATTAATAAGTTCGTTCTTCCAGTGAACGACCTTTTCTCCATTGTTGCCTTCTAAACTTTCGCAGATTTCGATAAGGCGAGTGAGAACAGGAGCAGCTTCGGCTGCCTTGTTCTGCATTTTTTTTAGAAATAGAAGGCGTTCCAGGCATTCAAGAGCTATTTCATCTGAGGGTGCTCTTAGGCGCACCAATTTTGCATAGAGCGCCTCGCTTTCAGCGGCATTCTTCTCGGCAAAGGCTGCTCTTGCTTGTTCGAGAGTGGTTTCGAAGGACTCTGTCAAAGTTCTACTTCCAGGTTATTGAATATGACTTATTGATAGCATATTGTTCAGTTTTTGCCTTTCTCTTGCTGTTAAACTAAAACCTTAACTTTCTTCCTTGGCTTGGTATCGCGTTTTGAAATTCAAAGCACTGGCTCTAGTTACACTAACCGCGCCAATTGTCTTTACGGTCATGGCCATGCCTGGGCAGGCGGCACTCGGTTGGCAAGCTGGTTTGCAAGAAGGCGAAAGACGGCTTACTCGGCAGGAGTTGGAGCCGGCTGAAGCTTGCTTTCGGCAAGCGCTGCGTGATGTTCGCAAAGATAAGTCAGCAAGTTTGAACGATCTGGCATTATGTCAAGAGCGGCTGGCGATGATTCTTTACAAGCAAGACGAGAGAGAAGAGGCGGTCAAGCTCTATAGGCAGTCAATCGCTACACTTGAAAAGGCGCTTGCTCTTGATAAAGTCAAAAGTAAAGATGCGAAGGCTATAGATGGCGCCCTCGTCAGTAGATATTTGGCGCTCGGCAATATTCTAGAATTTGATGGCGAGTTTAAGCAGGCACGGTCTTTTTACGAGAAAGCCGAGGCGCTGGCGGCAAGCGATCTTGAGAAGAACGACCAAGAGAGATTAGCTCTGTGTCGGCAAAGGCTTGCTGCTTTGCTGGTCAAGTTGGGTGAGAAAGCCAAGGCTGAGGAGCTTTATTTTTCAGCGCTCAAATTATTATTGACTGCAGCCAAACTATCTTCAGCGACACTTGCCGAGACCATTCTTGCCGACTATCAAGATCTTTTGGAAAAAGAAGAAGGACGCAAGAATCTGGCCAGCCATGTGCAGGCTGAGCTTCTCAAAGATCGAATCGGCGCCTTGCCTAAGAAATCGGGTATAGCTGCTTCCCATTTTGACAAAGAAGTGCGTTCGCGTTTTGTCGCCCCAGCGGAAAGTTCGGAACGGCTGCCGCTGAGAGGCTTGCCCGCTGTCACGGACGGTACAATGGCGCCCTCTTCGAGCCTAGAGCTTGGTATCACCGGTGGAGCGGGCGGCGCTCCCAGCACTCTCAGCTCGGTTGCTGCAGGCTCTGGTTCGACTGAGAACCTTGGCGGTGGCTTGACTGCAAAGCCGACCCTTGCCTTAATCAATCAGCAAAGGCGCGACTTTTATGAGCGGATGATCGCAATCGATATCAAATCTCTAGGTGCGGATCATCCAAGTGTCGCACGAGATCTTTATGGGCTTGCCGTAATCGAGATTTCAGACGGCAACAATGAAGCAGCCAGGCAACTATTGCAGCGCACTTTGAAAATCTATGAAAAAGTCTATGGTGAAGATGCTTCACTCACCCAGCGCTCGCGCAATTTGCTTGAAGTTATTAATGCTGGTGGTGTTGATGGCGGTGGCGCAAATAGTGTTCTTTCCCTTGATGCAGCACCGACTTTTGTCGATAAGGTGCCAATTTTGCCTTTGGCTCTGCAAAAACTAGATTTCGCCTTGCGGCTCAATTATTTGGCGGCGCTGGCTTATAGTCTAGGTCGTCTTGAGCGGGCCAATCAGTTTTATTTGTGGGCACTTTCCGATACTTATCTCACCACCGGCGACCGCAATATGCTGCTTGCCGCTACCTTGAAAGATTTTGCCCGCCTGCTCAAGCAAGCCCCGGCAGTAGGTAGTTCGCTAACTTCTGAGAGTCTTGAGTCTGATGCTCATTTGGTAGCACAGAAAGCTCGAAGGAATAGCGTCATCGAAAATGAAAACGGAGTAGTGCGCTAGCTTTCTTGAGTTAGCTTTTTGAGTTAGTTTTCTTGCGCTAGTTATCGTGGTGCAGCCAGGGTCGCCCGCGCTCTATGTCGACATGGCCGTTTAGATGATAGGGCACCGGTGCACCGTTATCGGGAGGTGTGGTAAAGCCACCGTTCCAGAGTGGATCTACCCCGCTGGGAAGCCAGTCGTTTGGCTTGACCTGGGGCGGTGGCGCAAAGATGATGCGATATTCTTCATCGTCGCGCTCGTCTTTATGGCGCTCCTTGCGGTCGAGCTTATCAAGCAGCTTTAGATCGTCTAGTTCTGCTTTATGTTCTCTCTTTTTCGGTTTGCTCTTGAGCAGAAGATCTATAAAGCTCTCGCCGGAAAAGTCTGTGTCTACAAAAGATGGGGGATTAAATTGCGAACCATCGAAGCGGTTATCAAGCTTTAGTTTGTCTTGATTGGAATCGTCGGCTTTGTCCTTGTCAATAGTGCGCGCAGCCTTTTCGTCATCATCACTGGGCGGTCCGTCGGCGCGCTCATGATCTTCGGCAGCCCAGATTGGTGCTTCATTTGGCGTCAAAAACGAGATTAAAGCCAAGGCGGTTAACAAGAGTAATTTCACTCTTGTAAAGAACAGTGCCGCTGTATTTTTTCTTTCTTTCGCCATGGTTAAAGTTAGAGCTACATAAGATAAAGCTCGTGAAGTTACTGAGAACTGCTTGTAAAATAGCAGATCTTGGAGATAAGGGCTCGTCTTTTGCAAGTTCTACTTGTCATGAATTCGTTTGCAGATAGGCAGCAGGCAAAAGCTGCGCGCCGTTGCTTGCACAAGCTTGGTCTCTTTCTTTGTTTGGCTCTCTTTCTAAGTTGGTCTCTGCCCCAGCCCAGTCTTTCTGCTGGGCGAGAAGTGAACTTGCCTGAATTGCAGTTTCAGCCGATTAGGCCACCGCGGGCGGTGACAATTAGAGAAGCCGTCGATGTGGCTTTGCGTAACTATCCCACTATCAATAACAAGTATTACAAGCTGCGGGCTTCGCTATCAAACGTCAAGCTGGCTAAGACTCAGTATCTGCCCAACCTCAACTTTGACGTGCAAATTTCTGGTGTAACACCAAACCGCATCGCCAGCGTGGTTATGAACAACGTCAGCGGCTTTGATACTGTGCCGGTCGATAGCGGTCCTTCAGTGCGTTCTACAAGTTATAAACCCGTGGTCAATAATTTGCAGGGCGGCAACCTCAACTGGCTTTTGATTGACGGTGGTCTGCGCAAGGCTAACGACAATTTTGCTTATGCCGATGCTCGCTCAGCGAGAGCCGATCTTAATTTGACTAGGCTTGATGTCGCTTTTGACGCCGCCGATGCCTTTCTTACCGCTGCTGCCGCCAAACAAGTAATCAAGTCGACCCGAGCTGCTTTAGAGCATATGGAAGCGGCCAGTTTGAGAGCGCGCACCTTGGTGGCTGAGGGGCTGAGACCCGGTGTAGACGCCGCCGACTTTGATTTTGAAGTGGCCCGCACCCGCATCAATCTTATTAAGGCCGAGAAAGAAGCGCGTCTAGCGCTGGTGGGGCTGGCTGAGAAAATGGGCACAGCCGCCAATGACCTCGATGTTATTTCTGACCCGCTGGTGAGGCGTCCAGTGGCTGCCTACGAGCGCGAGACCGCACCTTTTGATCTAAACGCCCATCCGATTGCGCTCTTCAAGACAGCCGAAATCAAGCGTTGGCGAGCTAAACAAGTCTTGCTCGATAAGGCTTATCGCCCCCATCTCTGGCTGAACGCTTCAGTCTGGGGGCGTGGCTCAGGCGATCGTACCAATCCGATCAAGCCGGTGGCTGCCGGTGTCCTACCCCAGGTTTTCAACTATATGGTAGGTGTTTCATATAGCTTCCCGGTGATGGAATATTTTCCCCTCAAGGCTCAAAAAGAAATGGCTCGCAATAACGAGTTAGCCGCTCGTGCCGAGTATGAACTAGCCATGCAGGTTTTGGAGAAGAAAGACGCGCGGGCTCGTATTTTATTGGCACAGGCTCGTAAAGTCGCCGATGAGACGCCAATTTTGGTTGAAACTGCTAAAGTGCGCGAGATTAAGGTGATGAAGCGCTATAGCGCCGGTCTCACCAATATGGTCTCGCTGGCGCAAGCCGAAAAGGCTCTTGCCGAAGCCGAGGTGGAAGATGCTCTTGCCCAGACTGAGGTGTGGCGAGCTATGTTGGCGCTTGCTTATGTTCAAGGCGATCTGGCTCCCTTTATGCAAGTGGTTGATCTGGCCCAGACTAGCTTGGGCGGAGAAGTGGCCAAGCCATTTTCATTGCCTGGAAAATTTGAAGATAACGGAGCTAATTAAGAAAGACCATGTGGATCATCTCTGTGGCAATGAAGCGACCGATCACCGTGATAGCGGCGATCTTGAGCATCATTCTGATTTCGGTGATGGCCATCACTTCTATGAAAAGGGATATTTTCCCCGACCTCAAGATACCAGCTATTTATATTATCCAAGGCTATGGCGGCATGTCGCCCGAGCAGATGGAAGGCTATATTACTTCCACCTACGAGCTTTACTTCCTTTATGTGCCGGGCATCGAGCATATCGAGTCTCGTTCCATCCAGAACGTCGCCTTAATCAAGATCTTTTTCCAGCCTGATACAGACATGGCTTCAGCCATGGCTGCCGTGGTTGCTATGGCTAACCGCGCCACCAGCTTGATGCCTCATGGCACGCTCAACCCATTCGTCTTGCGCTTCGATGCCGGTAGTTTGCCTGTGGGTCAGTTGGTGCTCTCATCTGATACCAAGCCGGTTAAAGATCTGGAAGATTTGGCCTATACCCGTATCAGGCCCATGCTTGCCACCGTGCCTGGTGCAGAAGCGCCTCCTCCTTTCGGCGGCAATATCAGATCGATAGTGATCAGTGTCGATGCCGATAAATTGCGGCGCTACAATATTTCAGGCGATGAGGTCGTTAAGTCCCTCATTACAGGCAACCAAGTGCTGCCTGCCGGCAACGTTCGCACCGGCGATTATCTGCGCATCGCGCCGGTCAATTCAGATTTGCCCGATATCCATCAGCTTGACTATATGCCGATTCGTACCGGTCATGGTCCGCAAATCTTTATCAAAGACATTGGCAAGGTGGAAGATTCTTCCGACATACTTTCGGGCTATGCTCTCTTTCAGGGGCGGCGAACCGTCTATATTCCGGCGGTCAAGCGTGCCGACGCCTCTACTGTTTCGGTCGTCGACGCCCTCAATGCGGCACTGCCTCGCATGCAGTCTGTTTTGCCGCCTGATGTCAAAATCAGCTATGAATTCGACCAAAGTAAGTATGTGCGCGAAGCCATCAATGATGTTTTTCATGAGGGTGTGCTCGGTACTATTTTGCCTGGTTTGATGATCTTGCTTTTCTTGCGCGATCTGCGCAGCACCCTCATCGTCGTCACCACTATTCCTCTATCTTTGCTCTCGGCAATTGTCGGTCTCTGGCTCTGCGGGCAGACTTTCAATATTCAGACTCTCAGCGGTCTTGCTCTGTCTATCGGTATCTTGGTTGATGAAGCCACTGTTTGTATCGAGAATATGCACAGCCACCTGGCAGAGGGGGCGGTGAAAGCCCGGGCTGTTTTCGACGCCTGTGTCGAGACCATGGTGCCCCGGTTGTTGGCTATGTTGTCTGTGGTTTCAGTCTTCCTGCCCTCTTTCTTTATGGTGGGCATCACCCGCGAACTCTTTATTCCACTGTCTCTGGCTGTGGGTTTTGCCATGATTGCCTCCACTACTCTAGCCAGCACGCTCGTGCCGATTATGGCCGTATGGCTGCTTAAAGACGGGCATAAGCACGAAGAAAAGCCCGATTTTATCGAGCATCTCAAGACCCTGCTGGGCAAATTCGTGCATTCGCTGATGCCAGTGCGCAGCATCATCATTCCGGTTTATCTAGTTGTCACAGTTACTACAGTCGTTACTCTCTATGAGAATATCGGTAAAGAACTCTTCCCCGACTCTGGCAGTGCCCAGTTTAGGATGCGCATTACTGCCCCTACCGGTATGCGGGTAGAGGCTTTGGAACAGAGGGTACTAAGGGCCATCGAAGAAATCAAAGCCGAAGCTGGCGCGGCTAATGTGGAGAAGACTCTGGGCTATGCCGGGCAACAGCCGCCGATGTTTCCCATAAGCTCGGCTTTTCTTTGGACAAGCGGACCGCACCAGGCGGTGCTTGATGTGCAATTGAAGGAAGGCACCAAGATCAAGATGGGCGAGTTCAAAGACCGCCTCAGAGCGCGCTTTGCTAAAGCCTTGCCCGATACCATGTTTTCTTTCGAACCGGGTGATCTGGTCAGTCAGATTATGAACCTTGGCTCGCCTACACCAATTACTGTGCAAGTCACCGGCCATAACTTGGTGGACGATAAGATTTTTGCCGGTAAAGTCTTGAAAGAGATGTCCAAGATAAGCAAGCTGCGCGACCTGCAATGGGGGCAAGCTCTTGATTATCCGAGCTGTCAGATTAACATTGACCGCGAACTAGCTGGGCAGCTTGGTGTCACCGCCAAAGACGTGGGCATGTCTTTGCAGCCGGCTTTCTTTTCCAGCCGTTTTGTTAACCTCAGCCTCTGGCGCGATAAAGAGAGCGGTTTCTCGTACCAGGTGCAAGTGCAGGTGCCGCAAGATCAGATTCGCAGCAAAGAAGATATAGAAAACTTCCCCACTATGAACAGTCTGCGCTCTGAGCAGATGGCGCCGCATGATTTTGAAGTAGATCCGGCTGTCGATAAGTTCTATCCGGGTCATATCACCAGACGTCTGCAACGCCCCCTTATCTCGGACGTTGCTAAAGTCGACTATGGCGTCACCACCGGAGAACTCGACCGGTATAACATGATGCGCATGGTTTCCCTCACTTCCAATATTTCGGGCAATGATCTCGGGCGCGTGGGGGACAGCGTCAAAGAGGCGGTGAAGCGCGCCGGTAAAGCGCCGGCCGGTGTCTTCTGCGATGTAATGGGACAAGTGCCCCTCTTGGAAGATACTTTCTTTCACTTGATCACCGGCTTGCTTTTGGCTGTGGTGGTTATTACTCTCATGCTTCTTGCTTATTTCCAGGCACCGAGGGTGGTATTAATCGTCATGTCCACTACGCCTGCTATTTTGACCGGTGTGCTGACCATGCTGACCGTGACCGGCACCACACTCAATGTGCAGTCATTTATGGGCGCCATCATGTCGACCGGGGTTGGTATCGCCAACGCCATCTTGATGGTGGTATTTGCCGAGACCAGTCGCCGCCAAGGTATGTCTGCACAGGAAGCGGCTGTGCATGGGGCGCAGCAGCGTATGCGTCCTATTTTGATGACTTCTATCGCCATGGTGGCAGGAATGATTCCCATGGCAATTTCAGCCGGGCAGAGCGCTCCTCTTGGTCGGGCTGTTATTGGTGGACTTTCGATGTCCACTCTATCTGTGCTGACAATTCTGCCCCTAGTATTTTCGATGGTACAGAACAAAGCTCCTGTGGCGTCTGGTTCTCTGCATCCTGAAGATCAGGGTGTATAAGCGTGCATGTGTGTAAGGATTGAGAGATGACTGAGGAAGATAAAGGCGAAGATAGAGGCCAAGAAAAAGGCCCGCAGAGAGAAGAAAAATCGAGCGGACTGGCCGGCGACTATAAAGAGCCTCTGGTCGCTTTTCGCATGGACGGCTCGGTCTTCAACCGGCATAACCTCATCTTTGTTGTGGTCTTTTTGGCTCTTGCCGGCGGGGCTTTCTATTACATGTGGACCACCCATAATAAGAAGCCGGAAGAAGCGACTGTGCCTGTCAATATTCGCCCAGAGTTGCCGGTGGTGCCGGTTACTTCTAAGATTTTGATTAGAGAAGACCAGTTGCCCGGTGAGATAGAAGCCTATCAGGATGTATTGATCTATCCCAAGATCAAAGGTTTTGTGCAGACTATCAATGTCGACCGAGGCTCGATGGTCAAGAAAGGCGACTTGATGGTGCGTATGTATGCGCCGGAATTTCTGGCCGAGAGAAACAAGGCTCTAGCCGAGCTATCGGCTACAAAGGCGGCGGTGGCTGTAGAAGAGTCGGGTCTGGAAGATCTAAAGGCTCAACTGAAGAAGTCGCAGGCCAACTTACTTGCCGACCAAAGTACTTATCAGAGAGTCTATACAGCTTCGCTCGTGCCAGGTGTTATAGCCGACAACGATGTCGTGCAATGGGCGCAGACTGTAGAGACTGATAGACAAGACATCAATGCCCTCATGAAGCGGGTGAACGCTAAAGATCACGAATTGTCGATGCGCAAAGAAGAGCTTGCCGCCAAAGTGAGAGCTTTCGAAAATTTCGCCGATTTCGCTTCTTATCTAGATATCAGCGCCCCCTTCAATGGCTATGTCACCGAACGTCGTATGCATGTGGGCAGTTTCTGCGGACCGGACGGCACCGGTGCCTATCCTCCTATTTGTCGCATCAAACAACTCGATCTATTGAGAATTGTCGCTCCGGTTCCTGAAATCGATACTGCCGGCGTGGTCGTCGGTAGTGAGGTGGAATTTACCGTGTCGTCTTTTCCTGGCAAACGCTTTATCGGAACAGTGGCCAGGATAAGCAACAATCTAGATAAGGCGACCAGGACCATGCCGGTGGAACTAAACTTTTTGAATCCTAAGTATGATATTTTGCCCGGTATGTTCTGCAAAGTTTATTGGCCGACCAGGCGCAAAGAAAGCTCGTTATTTGTGCCGATTAGTTCGGTCATCTCGACCCCTTTAGATACCTATGTCTGCAAAGTGATTGGCGACCGCGTCGAATGGGTTTCGGTGCGGAAGGGTCAGGTGATGGGCGATCTGGTGGAGGTCTTTGGGCGACTTTCTGAAGGCGATCTAGTGGCTAGAAATGGCAGCGAAGAACTGCAGAATCAGTCGCAAGTGACACCGGTCAAGGTGGCACTGCCGACCACCGACAAGGCGCTTTAATTTGAGATACGAGCCTTTGTCCCTGATCGCAGATTGGTAAACTAGCAGATCAGTAAATTTTAGCTCGTAAATTCAAGCTCGTAAATTCAAGCTCGTACTGATTAGTCTAACCAAGCAGTTTCTGAACTAGATGGTGCAAGGCATCGTCTTCATCCATTACAAAGCCTAAGGCTGCTGATCTATCAATATCTTTTCTGGCTTTGCTCTCGTTGCCGCTCAAGGTCAGGGCAATACTGCGTATGAAGTAGGCGCGTCCGTCGCCTTCACTGATTGATATGGCGGCGGTGGCTTCCTTGATTGATTTGGCGTAATTGCCTTTGGCTAGGTAGCCCTGCGCTCTGATTAGATGGGCCCAGTCAAGTTCTTCGTCATAAGAGAGGGCGTCTTGAGCGAGTTTGACGGCACGATCATGGTCACCCATGACCAGATGCGCTTGAGCCATCACCAAAAGCGGCGTGGCGGTGCGAGTAAAAGGAAACTGATAGGCGTAGCGGGCATCTTTGATTGCTTGCTCGTAGTCTTTCAGGTCGAGATAGCAAAGCGCTCGCAGATTATAAAAGGCAACAAAGTCCATTTCGTCGAGATTGGCTCGATTGGCGCTCAACCGTGCTGCTTCCGTATGGTTGTGCTTGAGATTGACATTGTCGAGATTGACATTTTCGACAGCTTCGTCGCTATCGAAATATTGATCTACTATTTCTTGGCGGTGCTGCTCTTCAACTAGTTTGATGGCGTTATTGAGAACTTTGATTGCTTTGGCCGACTGCCCCGAAGCGTGCAGATAAGTGGCTTGACTCGCTAGAAAATCTGGATTATTCGGCTCCAGCTTGAGTGCTTTATCAAGATGTTTCTGGCATTCTTTGAAGTTGCCCATGTGTAGATAGAAATTGCCTAGAGCCAGCCAGGCTTCGCCATTTTTGGGATCTTGTTCGAGAGCCATTTTGAAAGTTTGTACAGCCGCTTCGTTCTTGCCTTGCAAGAGAGCCAAGGTTCCTTTTTTGACCAGGGCCTGGCTGTCGCCTGGGTCTTTGAGCAGAGCCCGCTCTACTTCTCTAGCGGCGCCTTCCATATAACCGGCATGCAGATAGACTTCATATAGCTCAAGATTGTTCAGGGCTTCGCTATCTAGTTTGCGAATCATCGAAAAAGCATCTTCAGCTCTTTTGAAGTCACCACAGTTGGCCGCCAAGAGACCAAGGCGGTAATAGAAGTTGATTTGACGCGGCGCTAATTCAATCGCCTTTTCGTAGTCGGCCAGCGCCCCGTCCATATCTTCCAGCTGAATGCGGGCATTGGCTCTTAGTTCTAGCCATTGCAAATCGTCTTTCATCGAAAGAGCAGTGTTGTATTCCTGCAGCGCTTCTTCCGGCTTGCCTTGAGCCATCTTCAGTTCGCCCTTGAAGGCGTGAATTGAAGCAATATGCCAGGGCGAAACTTCTTTTGGATAATGCAATTTGGCCTCTATAGAATTGCGTTCCGCCTCCGCCAATCTGCCATTCAAGAAGTTTATATGGGCTTTGATGAAAAAGACATTAGCCCTGAGCATCTCAGCTTCAACCGAGCGCCCCAATTCATCTAGAATTTTCGTATAGTCCAAAATTGCTTTGCGCACATCTTCGTTTTCACCATGGAAGCCGCCGATGAGCAGAGGCAACATGCGGTGGTAGACAATATCAGCGGCGCCCAGCATCCCTTTCAGGCGCAAGGCACGAGTCAGTTTGCCCAACAGTTTAGCCGCGCGCGAACTGTCAAATTCAGCGATTTCATAATCGCATTCTTCCAGAAAGGGCTCCAACTCTTTGATATTCCAGTACTCAGCGAAAATCAAATCGTCGTAGTGAGTGTTTTTGCCAAATTCATGCAGGCTAAAGGCTTCCAAATTTTCCAGCAAATAAGAAGTACGTCTTTTCTCGGCATGAAAAAGCAACTCGGTATATCTTTGATTCTCACGCGCGAAGCGATTATTCTTCGAAAAATTGCGCTCGCGCTTCAAGTCTTCCAGCTTCTTGCCGCTTCTTTGAGCTTCAAGCATTTCTTTCTCGAGCTCTTGTTTGGATGGTACTACTTTGAGGTGCTTTACTTTGCTGGTTGCCTCCTCAAGCAATTCCACGATCTCCGGCAAGCCAATGGTTTCGTATGCCGTTTTGGTCATTTCGATATCGGTGGTGGCACTGCTCAGAATGGTTTCAAAGCCACCTTGTAGAAACAGATTATCAAAGATGGTAGTGGCAAAGACAGCCTGCCAGTGAGGCGGCAAGAGCGCCGGACATTCTTCTCCCGAAAATACGGGCGACAGAAAGAATGTCTTATTGAGCTGCCCGGATAAGAAATCAAATAGCACCGGCGGCGGTACTTTTGTGAGAAGCGATATCGGTAGTCCAGGCGGTTGTATCTTCATTGCTTAGTCGTAGTGTCGGTTGCCTAATTTGTCTTGTGTATGTGCCGAAATTCTCTTTTTTGTTTTTCGGAGTCCCTGTTTTTCCTATTTTCTATTTTCTGTATTCTGTTTTTCTATTTTTCTATTTTTCTATTTCGCTATTTGCTTGCCTCTATTATTCGTTCAGCACGGGCTTCCGCCGCCGAGGCCTCTTGCCCTCGCCCCAGTCCTCTCAAAACTTGGGCATAGTCTTTCAGGCAAGCCGCCAAAAGAGGGTCTTTCTGTCCTACCGCCCCTTCAGTGCTGGCTAGAGCCCATTCGTAGAAAGTACAAGAGTCTTCTAATTTTCCTTGCTGAAAATAGAGATAGGCAAGATCGTTCAAAATGCGCGCCGTTTCTATGCTATTTGGGGTGAGTGTCTTTTGCCCTCGGCTCAGCGCCTGTCTATACACAGTGGCGGCTTGTGCGGTCTCACCGAGATGAAAGAGCGTTGATGCAAGGCTGGCCCTGGTGTTGATGGTGAGAATGTTATCTTGCCCGTAAGTACTTTCATAAATTGGCAGAGCTTTGCTGAGCAATGGTTTGGCTTTAGCAAATTGTGCCCTAGACATGTAAAAAACTGCAAGACTGCACAAGTCGTTGGCTACTGCCGGATGCGTCGCCCCAAGCGCTTCTATATCTATCGATATTTTGCGCTGATAATAGTCTTCGCCTCGCTCAAAATGACTTTGATTATAAATAGTCTCATTCATGGTCTTGAAGACTGGTGCCAGGGTGTCCTGCGTTTCAGGATGATTTAACCCCTTCAATACTATCTGTGGTGCTTCTCTGATTTGCTCTTGGGCGCTCGCCTTTAGTTTGAAAGCTCTCTCTGTCTCGAAAGAGGACTGATTCGCCTTGGGCTGCGGACTCGACTGCGCATCGCCTTTGGGTCCCTTTTTGTCGCCGTAGATATCTTTGTTGAAGTCTTCGATGAGTGTTTGATTGGATTTGTCTTCGCCTTTGAGTATGTCTTTATAGTCTTTGAGGGTGCGCTTGAGCTGTTCACTGGCTGACAAACTCGGTTGATTAGTCAGGATCTTTATCGACTGCTTGAAGTACTTATGTCCATCTTCTGTCTGACCTAATCTAAAGCTCGTTCGACCAACACTCTGTAGGTTGTCTGCGAACTCCGGGCTGTAGTATCCATAATTCTTTTCGTTGATCTTCAGCGCGCGCTGATAGTAATCCATAGCAAGCTGGTGATTACCCAAAGCTTCTTGTATTGAGCCGAGTGAGATGAGAACCTTGCCAAGCTTCGGGCTAGAGTTTCCATAACGGCTGACCAGTGTATTTAGCAGTCTGAGATAGAGATTCTGCGCTTCCGATACTTTATTGAGCAGCATAAGCGTGTCGGCTAACTTTCTGACGCAATTTTCTTCATCAACAGGTTTGTGTGAATTCTTTTCGACCAATTCAAGTGCTTTTCTGTAAGCCGCTTCAGCTTCGCTGATATTCTGCTCGGTTAACGCTGCATCGCCTTGCTCTAGATAGGCTTGCCAGGTCGCTGCCGCTGCTTCTTTCGCAAGTGCTGATGGTGTATCAATGAACAAATTGGTGCTCTGCAAAGCCACTAGAGCAAGAGCAATGCTTGAGATCGTTCTATGTTTGAAATTTTGAGGCAACAAGATTTAAGGCTCCCGACAAGACCTGAAGAGCAAGAACATATAGTTTACCGCGCCTGTTTTATCCTTGCCTGATTTGAGTCTCTTGGCAAGGCTTTGTCGTTAACCTAATTGTGTTTTGCATGGTCTTGGCTAGTTTGATTGACTAGTTTGATTGACTAGTTTGATTGCTTGATCGGTTGGTTGCTATACCAAGAGATGAAAGTTGCAGAACAGTGTGGGTGAAGTCTTGTTGACAATTCTGATGCCTTCCATTGGCATCAGTAACTCCTAGAGGGACAAGGTTGGGGAATCATCTTTACCAGTTCCGAAGTTGGGTAAAATGGAATCATCTCTCCGAGCCACTGAGGAATGAGTTTCCTATATCGAGTCAGTGGAAGAAGGTCTCGATAGGTGAATCTGCTTAGCATGCACTGAACTTTGTCTCGTGTGCAGAGCTTTCTGCCAAGCAGCCATAAATCTCTGAGGGCGAGTGCTAGAGTGGTATCACTTAGCGCTAGTTTTCTAGGAGCCATGCCTTTTCTATTGGCTCTTTTATTGTGTTGTGTCAATTCTAGAGATGAAGAGTGCCCATCGCCGAAATATTGCTTGTCTAAGAGGGAAGCTTTTTGAGTCGTTTCGGGTTTGTGTGAGCATTGTCTGCATAGAAATTCGCTAGGTTTGTCTTTGGCTACAAGCTTTCCTGCGAAGGCTTGCCTCTTTACGAAATGGATTTCTGCTTCGCTTGGCCTTGGCAGTTGTATATCAGGATGTAGCTTTCTGAATGCCCCTCGCGTCAGTCTCTCTAAGTAGCCGGTTTTCACTGACTTAGAAGTAAACTGATCAACTGAATTACGAGAGGCGAAGGGGAGAAGATCTCGGCTCGTGAAGATGACATCGTATGGTAGTCGATCTACATAAAGACGCATGAGGTCTACGGTTGATTTGTCTGTTGACTTCTTTCCCGATGATTGCTCATTCATAAGCGCACCTCTCTGAGTGAGAATTCCTAGATTTAAAGAAAAACGCAGAATTTTCTGAAGACCTTCCTAACTCTTAAAACGATCTTTCGAGCCAAAAAGTTCAATTTTTTCGCCAGATTTAATCTTCCTTAGAGATTCGATTTTCTATGCCGCAAACAATGACCACGTCTGCCGCGACGGCAAGGTCGCGCAAGCGTGTCAGTTGCTGCCATCTATAGAATGCAGAGCACTAGCTCGTTGCTTTAGTCTTACTGGCCCCATTATTCCAGCTGATATAGCTAAGCAGGTAAAGTACGCCAGACACCAGCAGAAGATTGCTTATTCCGATGTAGCCGGAGAGATATTCCAAGAGTCCTCCAAGAACACTTCCCAGCAGGTTGAATGCAAATGAACGAGAAGGATTCGCCGAGCTCTTGAATGAACTTGCAAATATTAGTCCAGCAACGAAAACAGGTAGCAGAGTGGCGATAGTTATTTCTAATGAGTTCAAACTTCCCAGACCTTTTTCGGCAAAAGACGGTACTAAGAATGAGATGAGAATGCTGAGGAACAGGAATAGGTATTGTTTGCGCATGCCTAGATTGATGTTTTTTAGAGCAAACCAATTGGCAAGAAGGATCATGACAAGCACACCATTGATCACAACAGATGATGTGATCCAGGTGGCGCCGTAAATTAGGGATAATCTGGATATGGCTTGCAGTTCTAGCAGTATGAAGGCTGCTCCCAAGTAAAAGAGCTGTATGTCTACATGGTTTTTCGCTCCGAAAATCAGCCCACGTCCCACGTAAATTGTTATTGCGGAGAAGAGTGCTAGAACAAAGAGATAAGGTAAATCCAGTGATTTGTCCTTGATATAAAGGAAAGGCCAGTCGTCTGAAAGAACAATATTGTCTTGTATTGATTCGGCTTTCATGTTGATTTCGCTGAATCCGATTTTCTGCATTTTCGCTGCATGGCTATTCTGATTCTGCGTTGATTCTGGCGCGAATGACGAGTCTTGGCTCTGAGATTTGTTAGGCTCTTTGAGATTGCTTTGGCGAATTGGTTCGCCTGTTATAAAAAAGTAGGCTGGCCAGTTGAAGTCTGATTTTTCGTCAGAGAATACCGCCGGCGGGTAGCCTGTTACTTGTAAAAGAGTTTGGTAGATGCGGTCTCTCAGCCAGTTTGATGCACCACCTACAGAGGCACCAAAACTTAAGACCATTATTCCATTTGGTTTGAGGTGTTCGACACAGTCTTTGTAACTTTCTTTGGTATGTACATAACAATCTGTGCGCAAGGAAGAGCCGCTTCCTGAGAAGGCTCTTGAGTCTAGGCAGGCTAGAATCACCATGTCGTATTTCTTGTTTGTTCTCGCCAGGAAGCGTCTGCCGTCGTCTAGGTAATAGTGGACGCTAGGGTGATTGGCATACTGATTGTATTTTTTAGCCAGATTGATGATTGTTTGGTCTATTTCTACTGCGTCAATCTGGCTTACGCCTTGTTTGACTGCTTGCGCTACGTCGGAACCGGTGCCGGCTCCCAGAATAAGAACCTCTTTTGGTGATGCAAATTTGTAAGGCAGGGCGTAGTATTGCTCACGAACCAGCAGAAAATTCTTCAGGTAGCGGGCTTGCTCTATTTTTTCACCGCTTTCTGAAAGCTCGATTCGATTGTTGTTCGTGTAGCTCTGTGAGAAGCCTCGGTTTGTGTTGAGGTAGATGCCGAGTTCTTCGTTCTTGCCGCTCTTCGTGAACTGCGGTGCTAGGGTTATTTCTTGGAGATCGAGGCGATAATATGGTGACCAGAAAGTATTCTGCTCGTTAAAAATAGGTATTAGTGTTGCCACTGCCGATAATGGCAGATAAAGAAAAATACTTTTGTGCCAACCTGATACTCCCCAGATAATAGTGAACAAGGCTGCTATCGTGATGAGCAGTTCCAGGTGTGGGGAAGCGCCCAGAAATGACATCAGAGCAAAGGTGAGGCTGCCACTTATCGCTCCCGCAATATCGATGCAATATGCCTTTAGTGGAGGCAGTTTACTGAAGCAATGTCCGATGACATTGCCTAGACAAAACATGACCGCGAAAGGACCCATCAATAGCAAGATGAGGAGCAAAGTCATTTTGACTACTTCGATTGAGAGGGCATAAGACGAACTCAGCTCGTTCCACTGGTAGATGCTCAATGATGGAAAGGGCAAGTAACCATAACCGGCAAAACTTGTGAGGCTGGTGACTATTATTGTGATTAGTAGCGCCGCCGGTGCCAACCTCAAGATAGACTTGTCGGCTCTGGCCACTCCTGTGCCGAGCCCGACATAACAAGCCACGAGTGGAAAAGTCTTGAAGACTCCGAATAGAACGAAATCTGAAGATAGCCAGCGAATTATAAGCAGCTCAAGGAAGAGCGAAAGGAAACTGGTCGCAAATAATGTTGGAAATTTGTTGTCGCCTTTGGTGCCGGACATTTTTTCTCCTGCAGAACAATTGATTGACTGTCGAATTTTGGTGACTTAGGTCCGGGGTATTTATGCTTTGTTGCTGGCTAAACTTGTCTTAGCATACATTAACAACAAGCTGTTGGTCTAAACAAAGAAAGAAGACCGCGCAATCTTACGCGGTCTTCTTTCTTGAATTTTCTACTTGTTAGAGTTGCGTTGAGTTGAGTACTTGCCCTTAGAGGCTGGTTCCCTAATTCTCTTACTCGAACTTGCCCGAAAGTAGTGGCGAACTCAGTCCCGACGGCATGGTGAGCGGACCGCCGACCATGGGAGCGCCTTGTCCGGCTGTAACCGAGACCGAAGCGGCCGAGATTACGCCATGACGTTTGACACCGCCCAGGAGTCTTTGACCATTGCGGACAATCTGCTGTGATTCGGTGACGCGCTGGGCGAGACCTTGCAGGTCGTTCTCCATACGTGTGAGCACTTGCTCGGCGTAGTGGTCGGCGCCTTCTCTGATTTTGGCGGCATCTTCGTCGGCTTCGAGTCTGATGCGTTCAGCTTCAGCAATGGCTTCACGGCGCATTTGCTCGACTTCTTGCACTACTTGCTTGCGAATGCGTTCTACTTCTGCCTGCACGGCTTTCAGCAGTTCTGATTCGTGCAGCATGGTTTCAGCTTGGCGACGAGCAGTGGTGATGATTTGCTCAGAGCGTCTCTGCGACTCGGCGATTATTTCATCGCGTTGAGCAAGTACGTCGGCTGCTTCTCTCAACTCTTCGGGTAGGCGAGCTCTCGCTTTGTCGAGTACGTCGAGGAAATCGTCGGCGTTGATGAATTTAAACTTGTAGATACCGGCAGCATCATCGATTAGATGCTCAAGCAGATCTAAGTGTTTATAGATTGTTGTCTGCTTGAATGTGTTGGTTGCCTGTACTGTTGGTGCAGTAATCATGGTCATTTTTGTTTGGTGCCTCTGCTGAAATGCTCTCTTAGATAGTCATTCACCGGATGCGGTACGAATTGTGATACATCGCCGCCCAAACGGGCGATTTCCTTTACAGTTGAGGAGCTTATAAAAGAATACTCGGCTTTTGTCATGAGAAAAATAGTTTCTAGTTCAGGAAAGAGTTGCTTATTTGCTTGAGCCATACCTAATTCTGCTTCGAAATCCGAGATAGCTCTCAGTCCACGTATCAGAACCGTGGTATTGGTGGCTTTTGCATAATCAACTGTTAAGCCTTGAAACTCTTCTACTTTCACTCCTCTTAGATCTTTTACAGATTCCTCTATCAGGTTCTTTCGTATATCCATCGGCAATAAAGGTGATTTGCCTGGATTGCCGACCACCGCCATAATCACTTCATCAAAGAGCTTGCTGGCTCGACGAATGATATCTAGGTGACCAAGAGTCATGGGATCGAAAGAGCCTGGGTAGATGGCTCTGGCCAATCCTTTTTCCTCCTTCCTTAATGGTCTTTGGCGTTAGCCTCGCCCACTTTCGATGGATATCCCCACGGACGCCAGTCCTTAGAGACCTTGTCAACGAAAGGATGATAGCACGACCCAGCTTGAAAACTAAGTGTTTAAATGGATAAGTTGCTAATGTTCACCCGATTTAGGAAAGTAAGCAAGGGGTATTTCTGGGGTATATGCAAGGGCTGTCAAATGGATAATCTGGGCGCGATTCCAAGTTCAATATTTATCGGTCGAAAAGGGGTCAAACCAGATCCGGTTCTTCTTCCCATTGGGTTAAGCGGGCCACTGCTTCAGGGCTCAGTGCCGGCAGGTAGAAGCTGAAGGTAGAGCCTTCTCCGAGGGCCGAGGCAACGGTGATTCGGCCTCCGTGTTTTTCGATAATTTTCTTGACAATTGTTAAGCCAAGTCCGGTGCCCTTGATGGTGTGTACTTTTTTCTCGACTCTATAAAAGCGGTCAAATATATGCTCTAGAGCGTCATCGGGTATGCCGATGCCTGTGTCCTTTACGTGCACCGCCACTTCCTCGACTTCGCCTTCCTGATGCTTTTCCACCTTGACTGTGATTTTGCCGCCTTCAGGGGTGTACTTGATGCCGTTATTGAGCAAGTTAATGATGACGCGTTCGATCGATTCTTGATTGATACTAGCGAGCGGTAAATTCTCGGTTTGTTCGAAAGCGAGTTCGATGCCGCGGTCGCGTGCCATCAAGTTGAGAGAGCGAATCGCCGCCTCGCAAGCCCGGTGTATATCCATCGGTAGCATTTCGAATTCGCGATCGGCTTCTTCGATTTTAGAAAGCTCGAGCACGTCGTTGACCAAGTGCATGAGGCGGTCTGCTTCGTTGTCGATGATTTGCAAAAATTCTCTATGGATATCCGGATCAAGTTTTTCGCCATGATTGCAGAGAGTATCGACATAACTTTTGATTGAGGTGATGGGTGTGCGCAGTTCATGTGAAACATTGGCCATGAACTCGTTCTTCATCTTCTCTAGCTCGGCCTGCTTGGTGATATCTTGCATGATCATTACCGAGCCCAAGAATTCCTTATTAAGGAAAATCGGTGCCGTATGCAAGCGCACAGTCAGTTCACCCAGTTGCAATTGCTGCACTATGGGCTCGATGGCGCCTGGGGTGATGTTTACATTGCTGTCGGTGAATTGCTGCACTATATGGCAGATCTGCGGCTGGTCGGGACCTTCGGTGCAAACCACCAGCGGTTTACCAAGCAGGTCTTTGGCTTCTTTGTCGAAAATTTGAGTGGCGGCGCGGTTGACGATTTGCACTCGGTTGTCGCGGTCACAGACGACTACGCCATCGGCGATAGACATCAGTACAAGCTCAAGCTTGTTGCGCTCAGAAATAAACTTGTTTCTCTCGGCCATCAAATTGTCGACATTGTGCTTGTCGTAGAGTTGCAAGCGACTGCTCATATAGTTGAAGGCATTGACCAATTGGTCGATTTCTTTGCCGGCTCGCTGCACCTTTATCTGGTGCCCGAAATGCCCGGTGGCAATCTGGCTTGCCCCCTGCGAAAGGGTGCGCAGCGGGGCGTTAATCAAGGTGTAGTTGGCCCAGACGCCGAGGGCACCCAAAACTCCCACAAGACAAAATATAGTGATGAGAAAGTTGGTCGTTTCTTGTTGGGTGCCCAAAATAGTGAAAAGGTCGTTATAGAGTCCCACCCAGCAAAGACCGAGGTCTTGCCCGTTTTTGTGCATGCGCACGACAATATTGGTTACCGACCTATAGCCCGGCGGTGATGGATAAATGCCCGGCACTGTGAAGTTTTCTGGATTTTCTTTGTACTGCTTATAGACCGGAAATATTTCTTTCAGGTCTTTTTTGCTGGTGGGGTCGAGCAAGATATTGCCGGCGTTATCTTCGAAGACGATGTAGGCAATTGTTTTCAGCTTGCCTCGCTGGGTCAAAATGTAATATCTCAGGCTCTCTAAATCGCCCGAATTGCTCAGTGCTTCAGCACCGCCGCGAGCCAAAGCTTCGGCCAAGCCCTGACCGAACAACTTAACCGATTCATTTATAGAAGCTTGGGCTCGGGTCACCCAGACCCAGGCGGTGAAGGTGACTAGAGCCGCTATACAAGCCAAGCCCATGTACAAGAGCTGCTTTTGCGCCGGTACTCGCGACCAGATAACTCTCAGTCTGGTAAATGTCTTGGTGGCTTTCTTCACGTGCACTCTCTTTAGATGTCCAGTCTAATTATATTTGCAGTGCCGCCAGTATTGCGCATCGGTTTAAAAAGGGGTTGTCAGGGGAATATCGTCACAGGGGCGCGAGGGTCACATTACTTAGTTACCTAAGGAGTAATGACCTTGGCTAGAAAAAATCAGACGCGAAGTGAAGTTTTATTGAGTGATAGCCAGGCGAAAACGGCTAATCATGCCAATTCGACTGGCGCTGCTGCCGGGCGACAGGCGCAGCTGGGTCCATCTGCAAGAGCTCTGGAGTTGTCTTTGGAAGGCGCCCCGGACGGCGGCTTTGCCGTCAGGCTCAACATGCCCGAGCCGCCGCAAGCGGTGCATGCCGCTCCAGACGGCGACCCCTCTGAGATTGTGCGTGACCATATGCCTCTGGTGCGGCAGATAGCCCGTAAGTACAGTCAATATTCACCTGATAGTTTTGAAGATCTGGTGCAAGTCGGCTCTATCGGCTTACTCAAGGCCATTCGCTATTACGACCCCAATAGGGCCCGCTCGGCTAGCTTTAGAACTCTAGCC
This sequence comes from Obscuribacter phosphatis (SeqCode), assembly GCA_017303615.1. GTDB lineage: Bacteria > Cyanobacteriota > Vampirovibrionia > Obscuribacterales > Obscuribacteraceae > Obscuribacter > Obscuribacter phosphatis_A. Next base: position 26,851 of record JAFLCK010000010.1, on the reverse strand, counting down.
ACCTGTTATATAAGGGGTGAGATTCGCCACTATTTGAGAGACCACTGCTCACTGGTGCAAGTGCCAAGACGACTCACCGAGATGAATTCAGCCTTGTCACAGTTGGAAGAGAAGCTGACTAAGGCTTTGGACCGAGCCCCCACCGTGCAAGAGTTGTCTGAACATAGCGGTTTTGCCGTGGCCGATATATTAGAGGCGCAGCAGTCTTGGGAAGTGCGCTTACACTACGAATCACTCGATGGCGCCGCTGAAGAAGACGACCGCGATGACCGTCGCTCACTTTCCGAGGTGGTTCCCGACAGGCGCTATCAGGACGCCTTTAGCGCCTCTGAAGACCGTGAGCTTTTGTCCCAGGCTCTAAAGCGTTTGGGTGAGCGAACCAGGCAGATAGTCGAGTTTGTTTTCTTTTACGACCTCTCCCAGAAAGAGACCGCATATGTTCTCGGCTTGTCCGAGATGGGGGTCTCAAGGGCGGTTCACAGCGCTCTCAAGAAGCTTCGCGAGATCATCAGCCAGCAAGATAGTCATAAGTAGATATCTGTTTTATTAGATATGCAGTGAGTTTCATTAAATTGTTACGGAGGCGCCGATTGTCTGTTGACAATCGGTTAATCTCTGCTAACATTCTCCACTTGTGGCATTTGCCGATTTACTCAATTTCTTGAAGTGAGGTCCGCCCTCATGCAGAACTTACCAGAATTCACAGTTGTTCCTTTGGAAATGCTGGATGACCACCTCAAGGCCATTCTCAAGATCAAGATTCGAGAGTTTGTTCATCTCAATCCGGTCTTCAACTGTATTCCTTCCATAGATGTTGATGCTTATTTTCAGAACCGCAAAGGCCGCAAAGACGCTGAAGCTAATTTGCGCGACAGTATTACCAGAGAGAGTGTGGAAGCCATTTCTAATGGTTTGACCGAAGATGCCGCTCGCCTCTTGGAGCAATTGGCTGAAGTAGAGACCCAACTCAAGGCTTTACGCAATGACGGTGTGATGGAGCTTTTGCCCCGCACTTATTTTGCCGGTTATGATGTCAGCTGCCCCCACAAGGGCCGCCCCTTACCGCATAGAAGACGTCGCCAGACTTTTGTCTAGTTCTTTAGGCTGGTCTAAAGGGCGGCAAGAAAGTATTGCAAAATGAAAGGGCAGTAATAAACACCGCCCTTTTCTTTGTTTTTATTGGCTTTTGCTAATGATTTCGGGACGAGAGGAATCGAACCTCCGGCCTCACCCACCCCAAAGGTGCGCGCTACCCCTGCGCTACGTCCCGGTTTAGCTGCAGAAAACCCGCAACCACAAGAATTATACATCACTCCCTCTCAATTGATTTCAAGTGCATATCTCTTCAGTAATCTTTGGTATCGAAGCGAAAGGCTGACAAATTCAAGGGAAAGCTCTCCTGAAAACCGATTTGCAATAGCTGCTAAAATCTCTTTGAGTAATTTCTTCAAAATCTCTTCCATCAGTAAAGTAAATCGGTACCTGTGCAAGTTGACGTAGCATCACTCTTTCCTTTCCCTCTAGATGATTTCCAGCTTGAGGCGATACAGCATCTTGAGAATGGCAAGAGTGTCGTGGTATGTGCGCCCACCGGCTCGGGCAAGACAGTTATTGCCGAGTACGCTGTGGAAATGGCCCTAATGTCCAACAGTCGTTGTTTTTATACAACTCCGCTCAAGGCGCTCTCCAACCAGAAACTTTACGATCTGCGCAAGAAATACGGTGAAGATCGAGTCGGTCTGCTCACCGGTGACATATCGGTCAATAGAGATGCTTCCATAGTTGTGATGACTACCGAAGTTTTTCGCAATATGCTCTATGGCACCATCCTTGGTGATGTCAGCCGCAACTTGCAAAATGTTTCCAGTGTCGTCCTCGATGAATGCCATTATATGAATGACAGCGAAAGAGGCACTGTCTGGGAAGAATCGATAATTTACGCTCCCAAGAATATTCAACTGGTGGCACTTTCCGCCACCATTGCCAATGCCGCTGACTTGACCACCTGGATAGATGAAACCCATGGTCCCACTGAGCTGGTTGTTTCTGATTATCGCCCAGTGCCCCTGCGTTTTCATTACTTTGGTGAACGTCGAATTTATCCACTGCTTGCTCCGGGCGGCGCCGTCAATAGTTTCTTGAAGTCGCGTTTCGGTAAGAAGAAGTTTGTCCGTACCGAGAAGCGGCGCCGTCCTCCGGGCGGACTCTATACCCATCCAGCCGATGTCTTGGCTAACTTGTCGGCCCGCAATATGTTGCCTGCTATTTATTTTCTCTTTTCACGGCGCGGCTGCGAAGAAGCTATGAAGATGGCTCGGGGTATACCTTTACTCTTGCCTGAAGAACAACGTGAATTGAAGAAGCGAGTGGAGATGTTTACTCGCGACAATCCAAATCTGGCTTCTCATCCTCATTTGCCTTACTTGCTCGAAGGTATGTCGGTGCACCATGCCGGTATGTTGCCCAGTTGGAAAGGTATGGTCGAGAAGCTCTTTCAAGATGGTCTCTTGAAAGTGGTTTTTGCCACAGAAACCTTGGCGGCCGGAATCAATATGCCGGCTCGCTCTACAGTGATCAGCTCTATTCATAAGCGATCTGATGAAGGGCATAGAGAGCTTATGGCTTCCGAGTTTTTGCAAATGTCCGGCAGAGCTGGTCGCCGCGGCATGGACGAAGTCGGCCATGTGGTGGTGCTCAATAATCCCTTCGAGTCGGTGGAAGACGCTGCTAAACTGGCTACTGCCAAGGCTGATCCCCTCTCTAGTCGCTTTACGCCCTCTTATGGCATGGTGCTCAACTTGCTTGAGCGTCACACCATAGATGATGCCCGTGATTTAATTGAGCGCAGTTTTGGTCAGTTCTTGATTAACCATCAGTTAGAGCCGCTCTTTGCCCAAAAATTAGAATGGGAAAGTGAATTGCCGCGTTTGCGGGCACCGCTTTGTCCAGCCGAACCGGGCGATCTTTCACTGTATGCCAAGCGTTTGGAAAATGTGCGAAGCCGCCATAAACAGCTGAAGCAGATGGAGAAAGGTCTGAAAGGAACGGCAGCCAAAAACAGGCAAGAGGCTATTGATGCCTTGGCTGATATGAAGATTGGCATACAGTCTCTGGTGAAAGAAGCCTATGCCATGCCCTGTCATGGTTGCCCGGTGCAAAAACAATGCAGTAAGCAAACTGAAAGAGTGGCTAGTCTAGAGAAGCGCATCAAAGATTTGGACAAGCGGGTGGCTCGCGAGACCACTTATTATTGGCGCACTTTTGAGGCTCTTGCCAATATCTTGCGCATGGAGGGCTATCTGGACGGCAACCGTCCCACCGCCCTGGGGCGCACCGCCAGCGGTATCAGAGGGCAGAACGAACTGTTCCTCACCGAAGTGGCCATGTCTGGGCTGTTTGAAACACTGGAACCGAGTGAATTGGCGGCGGTCCTTACCGCCTTGGTGGGTGACGACAGCCGCGCCAATGAAAATATGAAAGTAAGGGTCAGTCCTCAGGTAGACATCGCCTTACTGGAAGTGGGAAAGATCATTCGCCGTCTCTTGCGTCAGCAAAAAGATTTCGATATAGACATGCCAATTACTATCGGTACTCATCTTTGCGGACTGACTCAGATGTGGGCCCAAGGCGCCGACTGGGACGCCATCCGCAATGCTACCCCTTATGATGAAGGTGATGTGGTGCGCGGCATTCGTCGTACACTCGATCTAGCCAGGCAATATGTCAGAGCTTCGGGCATGCCCGATGCGGTGGCAGATCGTTGTCAGCGCGTAGAACTTTTGCTCAACCGCGATGAAGTCTCGGAAGATTTCTAGCATTTATCTAGACAAATCAATATAAAGATATTGCCAGAGAGCTATTCTATATTTAGATTCGCTCAGGGTGTGAGAAAGAGCTGGGTCATCAAAATATGATTGGCTCGATCGTCGGTCGGGTCGCTGGCGTTGACATATTGCTGCTGGTAGCCCACTTCCATACGCACTTGATTGCTCATTTGTCGGCCGATGCCTGCATATATACGATTTTGGTCTATGCCTCTCAAGGGACCGTTCTCTACCGAATTTAAATTGACGAAAAGCTCATCAGAAACCACGGCATAAAGTCGCCATTTCAGAGGTAGGGCGAATCTCAAAAGATAACGGGCGCGCATCGAGCAGGCCCCATTAGTATTTTGAATAAAGCGTTCTTCCAGCCTGGTTCTGTGCAAAACTTCCAGTCTTTTGAAGAGCACATGCCCGACTCCGAATTGTTGGAAGATTCGCTGCTCGTGGGTATGGTCAGGATAATTTGAAACCCAGACATGGCCTACATAAGCACTGGTATGTTTGGAAATTCTGTAGCCTATTGCTTGTCGAATCAAAAGTTGGCTCATGCCGTTCAGGTTATTGCCCAGGCGAGGGCTGGCTTCGAAATAGCCGCGCAGGCGCTTGCCCCGCGACATAGGAAAATCTATGAAGACCGGTGTCCACATTTGAAAGGCATGTGCGGTTGTACCGTTTTGATTGGTCGGTACAGGGTCGGGTAAAGACTCGGCCAGTCTTATCGGCGAAAGCTCAATCTGGGCTTGGGCGGCTGTGCAAGAGAGACCAACCGTCAAGAAAAAGAAAAGAGTAGCCAGTAGTTTGAATGCCAAGTGAAGACAGAGATGGTCGAATTAATATAAAAGAGAAAGGGCAAAATCAAAGATAAACATTGATTTTGCTCCAGTTTAGAGCAAAGCTCAAATTAACTGCAAATCCAATAACTTGGCTTAGACCTTTTCAGTTTAACCCAGCTCTAGGGTGCCCCACTCAAAGTGGTGTCCTTGCTTGTCGGTGGGCAGCCAGTTTACATAGAAGCCGACCGGATTTTTGCGCAGCATCGAGACTTCGGAGTCACTGGCATAAAAGGTCTGTTTGTGACCATCTGGAAATTCTACGGCGACAAGCTTTACCCAAGGGTAGACGTCTATCGAACCGCCGGCATTGGGACGCAAGCTAACCAGGCTGCCGTCCGGAGAGACAGTCATTGTGCCTTCTTTGCCTTTGAAAATGCGCCTTCTATCTGAACTAAGTTCGATTTCGCGTTTTTCCTTACCCAAGGAAAGGGTGGCATATTTGGCGCCGTTCAATGTTTCGATAATGCGAGCGGTGCCTTTGCCCATCTGTCTTTTGTATGAAATAGAGCCATCATTTAAATCGAGTGTCAGTTGGGTAAGGCGCACTGATTCTGATTGACTGTCTTTGTATACAGTATTTTTGCCTTGCGCGGCTGTAAGCTCGATAAGCCTTCCCGATTGAAAGCGAATGCTTGTCACTAGCTCACCATTAATGGTGGCAACAAAAGGGCGGTTGCCTTGGAACTCGATGACTGTAGGTTCGCCCGCAGTGCCCTTTCCGGTTTGAGAAGTGGATCGCGCCCTTTTGGAAGCTTCTTGCAAGATAGCCTTGAGCTCGGATACTTCCGAGCTTGCCTTACTTTGTTCGGCTTTGGCCGGCAAAGTAGCTGAGTTTGTACCTGCTTTGTTCTTTTCGCGATTAGAAAATCTTGCCATCGGCGGATACCTGATTAAAGTCGCACATTAAACGGGGCTTCTGTTATAGCTTGTTAAGAATAGCGCTTTGTATATCTTTTTGTCGACCCCAATTATTTATATGCCACTTACTACCAAGATTAACTCGTGGCAGCTCCGGGGGATAAAGACTCGATTTTAGATTAAATTTTGAGGGCGAGCATCAAGGCGGCGGTGTGCTTGCTGCTCCGGCAGGGCTTGGTGGTGCCGCGGCAAAGGCTTGGATGCGTTTCTTTATTAAGTCGATTGTGGCTGTGAAGCTCTTTTCGAAGAGTAGTCCGCCTGTGGCGCCGCCTTCGCTTGCCGCTATGGCCTCGGCCACTGTTTCGTCTGCACCGATGCCGCCGCCCTGCAAAAAATAGGCAAGCGGTTTCTGATTGATTGGGTGTATGGCTTTCTTTTCTGCCTCATAAGACTGGAGAAAGTCGGCATCGTCTGAGATATAGTCCATGGCGGCATTGACCGCATGCCCGGTCTCGTGTCTGACCAGGTCTTCAGTGCGGTTGTTTGGCGCCCAGATGCCTGGTTTGACTTCCTTTTCTTCCGCCACCACAATTAATTTCTTGCTCGGGCTATAGGCACCGTCAACCGCATCCCAGGTCGATCCCGGTGGCCAACCTCTGGGTCTCTGCCCCTTCAATTCGGGCAGTGTGTCGGTGATGCGCCTGGTGGGCACCAAGGTGGCGCCATCTCGACTGACTATATTGCGCACGTCATCCGACATTTTGTTATAGGTATCGTTCACCTTGTCGCTGAATTGCTTTGAGGGCGGTGGCGGTGGCTGGTCCAGCGCACCGGGTTTGCCAGTGTCAGTGCCATCTTTGGGGTCGACTTTGTCTTGAGGGTCTTTCTGGTCTTTTTGATCTTTTTGGTCTTTGGGATCTTGAAAAGGCGCCACCAGTTTTGTCTCACCTGGAGTGAGCCCGCCTAGGTGTTTCAGTATGTCCTGGTAGTCCTTGTCACCCGGACGATAAATTAGCTCAGCTTCGCCTTCCAGGTCTTTAGTATGGGCCTTTAGATTGAGCTGAATGCTTTCGTCGGGCAGCATTTTGGCCACGCCCACCGGCGGCAACTTTTCTTGCTCTTTATTGCCTTGGTTGGTGAGCTTTACCCCACCCGGACGACTGAATAAATCTATGATTCCAGGCAGCCCCGAATTTTGGGCAAAGTTCTTGCCGTCCTTTTCGGGGCGGTCATGCTTCTCTTGATCATTGCCTGACTGGTTCTGCATTCTTATATCAATACACAGAATTCAGCCAGTGGTCATCAGTAAAACTACGAAAGACCCAAACTACAAAATAGCCGAACTGCAAAAGAACCAATTTAGACAGCTGAGCGTTTGGCTCTCTCGGCCAGTGCAAGAAGCTTATCCACCACTTGGTCGATACTGAGATTGTCAGTGCTCACTTCGATGGCATCATCAGCCATCGTCAGGGGCGAGACTTCGCGAGTGCGGTCTTTATGGTCGCGGTCTTTAATTTGAGCGAGCAATTCTTCAAAGTCTGGGTTTTCACCTTGGGCATTCAATTCTTTCAGCCTTCTGCCGGCTCTGACTTCGGCTGAGGCGGTCAGAAAGATCTTCAGACCGGCTTTGGGCAAGACCACTGTGCCTATGTCTCTGCCGTCCAGCACGGCATTACCCTGGCGCGCCAGTTCTTTCTGCTTTTCTACCAAGACTTCTCTTACTTCTTTGAGAGCGGCCACCGGGATAACTTGCTCAGACATCTTTTGGGTGCGAATGTCACGGGTTATCTCTTCGCCGTCGACATATACCCTAATTTTGCCGTCTGATGTTTCATCGGCCGCCGCCAATAAAATTTCGGTGCGGCGCGCCAGTGCGGCAATGCCCGGTCCGTCGTGCAAAGAGAGTCCGTGTTTGAGGGCCAGCCAGGTGGAGGCCCGGTACATAGCGCCGGTGTCTATATATAGATATCCCAGCTTGTCGGCCAGCTTTCTTGCTACTGTAGATTTACCGGCGCCTGCCGGTCCGTCAATTGCTATCTGAAGGTGTTCTGTCATTTATTTGAATCGGATGGGGCGCGGAATAAGCTGAAGAACCATTCCAGGATGGCACTGGGCGGCGGACCGGCCACGCTCTGAGCTTCTTCCAGGCTGAGACCTTCGGCAAGTCCTTTGATGATTTTCAAGACTTCACCATCTTCCGGCATTCTGCCTGAGGCTTTTTTAGAAAAGATGAGAACGCCGTTGTCTTCTACTTCAAAAACACCCTCGGCGGCCGGTTGAATCTGACATTCAGCTTTCAGCTCTTGTTCGAGCTGTGTGGCTAAACTGTCGGCACGGTCGCGATAGCCGCATTCGGTGCAGTAGGTGATTTTGAAACGTTTGTCGGCTGTAGACATAGATAAACTCCAAAGGGAAAGTCAGAGCTTCCCTAAGCTTACTACGCTTGCTTCTTATGAAACAGTCGTTTCCACCATGGCAACTGTAGAAATTCTTGATACTGTTTCTTGTGTTCAATAAGTAGAACCTGGGCTTCCACCAGCTCTTCCTTGAGGGTCCTGGTTTCGCGGCAGTGGTCTTCCAGTAAGCGCATAGAACCTTGCATCTCGTTTATGAGCTTCAAGTCTTCCAGACGGGCTCTTCTTTCGGCGGCTAGCTCTTTCTGGCACTGAGCCAATTCACGCAAGAGCTTTTCTACTTCGTCCGAGCGGTCGATTACTATGGTTTCTACCGGGGCATGAAAAACTTCGGTTTTCTCTTTGCGACCTTTGACAAACGAGGCCAGCTCTTTTTGTGCCAGTTTTGATGCCGAAGTAAAGAGTTTTTCTAAAGAGCCAAACATGTCATCTTCGAGGACTTTGTTCGGCATGCTCTCTACCTCTTCTTCTTTGATGCGGGCGTCATCTTCAAATCTTTCTTGCTGATTTTGTTCTTTGGATGACTTACAGGCTTTGGTGTCGCCGGTAGTGTCTAAATCACTTGTATAGGTTTCCACTCGGCTCTGAGCCGATTTGCGACTGTGTTTGCGATAACCTGCCGGTGGTACGACCCGCCATTCATCATTGCCGTCGATTCTTACCTTTCTGGCACTCCAGCCTTCTGGTAAGCGGTTGCCCCAGCGTCCCAGTATGCATCTTTCCAGAGCCCGCGGCGACTTGCCTAAAACCCTTGCTGCTTCGGGGATGGAAAGCCATGGTCTTTGGGTGACGCAGTCACCTTCTTCATCTTCATTGCTGCCTTCTTCGGCATCAGCCCAGTCCCAGGCATCATCCCAATTGTCTTGGTTTTTAGCGCTGGACCACTGCTTAGCCTCTGGGCTTTCAGCTTTAGGTTCAGATTCGCTTTCGGCTATGGTTTCAGGCTCTGCTTCGGCTGTAGTTTCAAATTTAGTTTCAGCTTTGGTTTCAGCTTTAGGTTCAAATTTAGTCTCAGCTTTGGGTTCAAATTTAGTTTCAGCTTTAGTTTGCACTTCGCTAAAGACAGCGGCGCTTTGCTTCTCTTCCTTTTGTTCTTCTACTTGAGTTTTTATTGGGCTGGTCTTGATTTGATTAGGCTGTGCGTACGCTTTCAATTCTCTTTCGAAAATCTCGTTTAAGACTCTATCTAGCAAGCCCGGTCCTGGGGTCTTCACTGTTTCGCCTCTTTCTGACTAATCGCCGACACCTTCACTAATAACTAGTAAGAATAGCGTTCTCAAGTGGGGAAGTCTTGAATTGTTGCTCAGTTGCAGCCTCAAATAGGGACAAAACCCTTCAAATATTTCTCATGTGTTGGCCGGGCAACAAAAGAAAAGAGAGGTTGCCCTCTCTTTCCTCGATTGCTCTAGCTTTCAGTTAGCGCTTATTTGATCAGTCTAGATTCGACTTTGGCCCAGTCTACGTTTGCATAGAAGGCTTCGATGTACTTGGGACGCTCAGCCGGTTTGTAATCGAGCAAGAAGGCATGTTCCCATACGTCCATGACCAGAATCGGCTTGAAGCCGGCGATATTGCCTTCTTCGTGCAAGGTGACCCAGTGATTGGAGAGCACTTTGGTTTCGGGATCTTGGAAGAGGATAGCCCAGCCAACACCACGCATGCCGCCGACTTTGAAGAAGTCGTTTTTCCAAACTTCTATAGAGCCGTAGGTTTCAATGATGGCTTTGCCGATTTCAGAATTTTCTTTCAGTTCTGAACCACCAGCTTTAAGGTTGCCGAAATAGTACTCGTGCAATCTCATGCCGTTGTATTCGAAGCCGTAGCGACGCTTCAATTCTGCATATTCGGGGGTGCCGCTCTTGCCTGCTTCGGTAAGCTCAATCACCTTTTCGTTCAGGGTGTTGGTGTTGGTGACATAACCGGCATAGAGAGCCAAGTGGATCTCAAGGGTCTTGTCTGAAATACCAGTCAAACCGCTCAGATGGCTGAAGTCATGTTTGGCATAAGGTTTGTACGAAATTTTTTGTTGAAGCATTGAAAACTCCTGTGCAACACAGATTTTGTGGGGACAAGAACCGCTCCCTCTTGAAAGCGAGGCGGCTCCACTTAATTCCTGATTGCGAATTAGTGGCTAATTTTTACCATATTTGCCTTGTTGAAATCTGGTTTTTCAGAGATTTCAGCTATTTAGCCCTGGTTCTTAATCTGCGGAATCAGTTCAGAGAGCTTTTTCTTGCGATTGCTATCAGATGAGCCTGATATGGCGGTGTTGTCTCCGGTGGTTTCCCCGGCTCGGTCGCCATGACCTAGTTCGGCTCTAATTGTCGGTTGGTTGTCGCCGGTATTTTCTAGTTCGTGCAAAAGATTCAAAGCCGGCTGCCCAGGCATGGCTAGAGCCGGCAGGGCGGCGGCGGTGGCATCTGCTCTTCTTTCAGAGCGCTTCTTGGGATCACCCTGGCTTATTGAGGGTAAACCGGAAGCGGTTGAGTCACCCATGCGACCTTTAGAGAGGGCTGCCGCCAAGGGCGATTGATGAGGTTGACCTTGGTTGGTGGGCTGAAAGGCCGCTGGTGCGCCGGCAACGGTTATGCTGGCAGCGCTCTGGGGCTCCTTGGGGAAGGCTGCGGCAATGATCGCCGGACTCCAGCCCAATTGTCTGAAAGCGTCTTCCAGGCTGCCTTTTGTTTTCCAGCAAATACCCAGGGCAATCACCGCTTGCTCTGCTTTCAAGATACCCTGGGCCATCAGTTCAGAGCACTTGAGGGCAATTTGCAGTAAGTTTTGGTCGATGGCGCCGGTGAGCAAAAGCATCTGTCCCATCAGTTGGGCATTGCGAGAACCGGCTTTGAGAGCGTCTTCTATATCTTTGGGACCAATTACACCGGCTAATTGCAAAAACTGATAGAGAGGCAAATTGTTGCTTATTTGCTGCTTGTCAGGCTGTATGCGCTCCACCGCGGTTTCGACCGAAATGCCTTCACGGGCGACAATCTCTAAGACCTGTCCGCTCAGGCTCTTGCGCAACTTGCCCGAAGCTACATAAGTCTGCACCGAAAGAGCCAGTTGCAGAAGGCTTTCTGAAACCAGACCACTTTCCACCAAGACCTGACCAATGGGTTGCTCTTTCACTAGACCCATTTCCACTATCTGCATGAGCTTTTGCTCGTCGAGCAACTTGGCCATGACAAGCAGTTCGCCCAATCTCACTGTTTCGGCATTGAGATTGAGCCCTTTCTCGGCCAGGGTTTGTTCAAGCGGAATCTGTCTATCTTTGGCGGCACGCAGGCTGCTAATCGCTTGTTCGCGCTCGACCCGTTTGTCGCGTATCAAAATTTGAGCATTGAGAGCCGAAGCTAAGAGTTGTTCGGAGATTATATTGGTCACCACCAAGACTCGACCAAGCGGCAGTCCGCTTGACTTGCCGTGGGCCAGGGCGTCGTCCAATTGTGCCTTAGTCAAGATGCCGGCTTCTATGAGCAATTCGCCGAGTTTATTAGTGCTGTTGCCGCTTTGGTTGAGATTGACCGAGAGTTTTTGCAAGGCTTCATCGAGGCTGATATTTTCGCGATGAAGAGTGCGCAGGGCATTTACTGCAATCTCGGCGCTCAAAATGCCGTCTTTGAGAAGCGACTGGCATTGCACCGCGGCTTGCAGATTGTTTTCAGACATAAAGCCCGACATGATGATGACACGACCGACCGGCAGTCCCTGGCTCTTGGCGATCAGCATGGCTTGTCGCAGTTCTTCTGCTTTCAAGAGCCCGGCGCTCGTGAGCAAATCACCCAGCCTCAAGGGTTGATTCTGGGGGGCGGCATTAGCTGTAGGGGTGCCTTCTGTCATCTTGCTCCAAAGATTTTCTCTATAGATTCTAACAATTACTTGCCTCGAACTAACGAGGGTTTATCGCCCTTTTTATTCTCTTGACTGAGAGATTTTTGCCGCTTGCCGATTTTGGTACTGCCGGTGATGTCAATTGCTGCGCTTGTGCCAGGCAAGAAAGCCGGGCTGTGAAGCCCGGCTCGCATAAGACCCTTACGGGTAGCTTTCCAGATTGATCTGGATATTTTTGCTTGGTACTGTCTAGATTTGTTCGAATTGTCTCAAAGATTTGGTTGATAAGGGCTGCTTACTTGGTCGGAGCAAACAAGTGCTCTCAGCTAAGTAAATTACCGCTTACAACCGAGGCTGACCTCCATCTAATTGACCACAAATTATTGATACCCGGTTGCCAGAGTCTTATAACTTTCATTTGGTTTTATTTGCGCTTGTTTTGCAACTTTGTAGTCTAGACAACAATTACAGCTGGGAAAAGCCGTATGTACGAATACAAAATATGGGTGTAGACTTCGCTTGGTTGATTAAAGCGAGCCGATGGACAAAATACTCCTTTCACTGAAGAACCGCGTCATAGTGCCGTCTATTCTCTTAGGCGGAATTTGTCTCTGGCTGGTTGTCTGTCAGGCTCACTATCATAGTTATTGGATGGGCACCATCCATCGGGTGCAGACCACTGATTTCAATCTTTTGCACCACACTCTGCCGCCTACTTTGGCGCAGATGATTCTCTCCAATCGCGGTGATTTGATTCAGCGCACCCTAGACTGTTCGTTTGGACTATTCGGCATTGTGATCACCGATCCCTCCGGTGAGAACGTTCTCTATAAAACCGAAAAGATTTACAAGAGAGAGTCCTGGCAAGGTCGAGCCGCTGCCGACAGCCTTTTGAAAGAAGGCGAGCCGTACGATTTAATCACCGACCCGCCGCAGCTCGAACCGCTCTATGCTCATGCCTCGCCGCGGTCTGTCTCCGCCAACAAAGTGGGCGCTCTCAAACCCGGCACCAGGGTGCTTGGCCGCATCTATTATTTGCGTTCAGCACCGCCCAGCTTTTTTGAAGATCTAACCAATTTCATGTTCAAAGGTTTCTTTGAACTTTCCGGTTCTAAGCGCGGTTACTGCTACATCACTTGTTTTTCCTTCGGCTTTACCTGCACTGTGCTGCTTTTGGTCTATTTAAGACGTAGAGGTCTTGAATTGAAGCAGAAAGAACTTGAACACATGCGTCGCGAGCTGGATATAAGGAAAAAAGCTCTGGAGAGTCTAAGCTCCGAGTTGGCTACACAAAAAGCACGCAAGGTTTGGCTGGAGAGAGAAGCTGACCAGGCTTACAAGCGCGCTCTCGGTCTCAAACAATCGCTTGAGCGCCTGAAAGAATCTCTTGTTGGGGTAGAAGACAACTTTGACCCGGCTGCGGGGGGCGGCTTTGTCTCTGGCATGCAAAACCAACAACCCAGTCAGAACAATCAGAAAGTCTCGCAATTTAAGATTCGTCCGCCTGTGGCGCCCCCAGGTTCTATTTTGGAAGAAATAGAGTCACTGTTGCCCTCTCTCAATGAGAACGCCAAGAACTTGCGCAGCCAGGCTGATGTGCTGCAAGACTATTGCTCTGCTCTAGAAGACAGGCAGTCTGAAATGCGGCGCATCGTCGAGAATGCCTTCAACCGCGCCCAGGCTTCGCCTCCCTCGCTCAATGCCAACTCTCACGCACCGGCTGGTGCTGGGGCCGAGGGACCGGTGACCGAAATAATTGACATGAGCCCGCGTTAACCTGGGTAAACAAACCCACTGTAAGTCATGCTAAGCTATGGAGCAAAGTGGAACTTTCAGGAAAGGAAGATTCTGCCCGACCGCTCTGAGGCGGTCATCTATACTGACTGGATGAACTTTCAGGAAGGAAGTTTCCGCCAAATTAATGAAGCAAGTATCTGGAAAGAAAATCGCACTTACTCTTCAGGCTGTGCAGGATGCCAGTAGCGAACCGGTTTATCGACGCGGTGTGCAGTATTACCGCCGCAAGAAAGTTCTCAAATATACCGAAGACGAAGGTGTGTCCAGTATAGAAGCTCTGGTCATCGGCTCAGAGCCGCAGCCTTACAAAATAACAGTTGCCATCGAAAGTCCGGAAGTCTTCAAGGCTGAATGTTCCTGCCCTTATTTCGAAGAAGTTTGCAAACATTCGGTGGCGGTTCTATTGACCCATATAGCCAGGCACAATCCTGGTATTAGATTTGACCTCTTAGACCAGCCCGAGAAGAAAGAGCCGGTGCAAGAGAAAGCAATTAAGGCTCGCGAATTGCTTGATGATCCTAAAGATCAAGTTGGTGAAGGCAAAGAACCGCCAAGCCGTGATTTTCAGCTTGGGCTTTTGGTCTTGGAAAAGCCTTTGGCTATGATTGTCGGCGATGTGCCGCCTCAGCCTCAAGGCAAAGTCAATATTCTCAAGGTACCGCCTGAGACTCTCAATTTCTTTCCGGAAGAGTCGCGCATTTGGCGTTTGGCAAAATATCTCACTTCCTTGCCTCAGACCACCAAAGGCACCGCCGGTGGCCACCGCATTCCACGCGGCGAAGAAGGCGCCGTCATCGGGCACCTCAGTCTTTGTGCTCGCTTGATCAATACAACAAACGGTCAAGAAGTGAGCTTTAGTGAAAAGCCGCTTACACCACGGGCGGTATTGTCTGAAACTGAAAGCGGCGAGCTTCTCTTGAAGTTGGAAGGCATATTGGAAGGTCCCGATGGAGCGGAAGAGGCGGTTGAGCACCCGGTCTTCTTTATGGGGCAGACTTCCTGGGTTTTGGCCAACAATGTTTTCTATCCCATCGATCTGAGCGCTATTCATCGATCTTTTCAGTATTTTGATTCATACGGCTTCATGACCGTCAAGCTCGATCATGTGCCCAAATTTTTATCGGTCGACCTGCCTGTTTTACTTAGGCGCATGCCGGTCATATTCGATGAGACCACAGCACCTTTCCCGATTGCCATCACCGAGCCACCGCAGGTGGTGATAAGGCTTTCTGAAAGAAAGATGCCCGGTGGGTCAAGCAGTGCCATCATATCTAGTTCAGGCTCTTCCGGCTCGTCTGGCGGCGCCCGCGAAAAGAACAACGGCGAGGCTGCTTCTCTTGAAGTATCGCTTGGTTTTCGTTATGGCAATTTGGTCTTGCAGTCGCGTGACGAAACCAGTGCGGTGGAATCAGAAAAATTCACCCGGACGATTTCAGAGAGCGGGCAGAGTGTCTGGGTTGAGCGTCAGTGGGATCTCGAAAACCAGGTGCGGCGCTTCCTCACTAATATGCAGCCGGTGCGCACCGTTGCCGACCGCTTTTCTTTTATTGAAGAACCGGCTTACGATGTACTTTTCCATTTACAGTCAGAGCAGGTCTCAGACTGGGATATCAGCGGCTTTGAACAATTGGTTAATTGCCGAGTGCGTAAAGAGCCGATGTGCCTGAAAGCCAGGCTTTCACTAAAGAAAGACTCTTTCAAGTTCGACTTTGATTTGCTTTGCCTTTCCGACGGCCAAGAAGTGCCGTTCGGAAATGTCATCGAAGTGCTTTTCAAGAATCGCAATTATCTGCGCATCGGTTCAGATTTTGTGCGCATTCCCACCACTACTTTGCTCGGCTTGCTTAAGGGTATTGGTCAAAGCAAAGATAGTGCCCGTCCTCTCTATCAAGCTCTTTCCATCTTGCACGCTCTTGAGACCCATGAGATAGAAATTGAAGCCGATCAGGGCTTCCAAGATTTTATCCACAAAATTCATCATTTCAGAGAACTGCCGCCCCTCAAGATTCCTTCTTCTTTCAAAGGCGAGTTGAGAGAATATCAAAAGGAAGGCTGCAATTGGCTGATGTTCTTGAGAGAGTATGGTTTGGCTGGAATTCTTGCCGACGATATGGGTTTGGGTAAAACCATCCAGGCTCTCACCTTGCTTTTGACCCACTATGCCAACGGTAAAGGCGATAGAGCGCCTTCACTGGTGGTGGCGCCGACTTCGGTGGTCTACAACTGGCTATCGGAAGCTTCTAAGTTTACACCGGCTCTCAAGACGGCGCTCTTCCTCGGTCGTGACCGCGGCGAGCTTTTGGCTAAGCTCAGCAAGGACGGACCCGGCAAGCCCCAGGTAATTTTCACCACATACGGTATCATCAGGCGAGACTATGAGCAGCTCAAAAATATTCAGTTCGAGTTTCTCATCTTAGACGAAGCCCAGAACATCAAAAACCCAGAATCAGTCGGCGCCATAGCGGCTAAGAGTTTGAAAGCCTTCCACCGCCTGGCTCTATCCGGTACGCCGGTGGAGAACCGTCTGAAGGAACTCTGGTCCTTGTTCGACTTCCTCATGCCCGACTTCCTTGGTGCCTACAAAGATTTCAACGAAGTCTTTGAAAGACCGATTGAAGCAGGTTTGGATGGCGCCGGCCAGAAGCTGAGAAAGATAGTCCACCCCTTTATTTTGCGCCGTCTCAAGAGCCAAGTCGAGAAAGAACTGCCCGACCGTACCGATATTATTCATCTCTGCGAACTGGATGATGAGCAACGTTCGCTCTATCTAGACGTATTAGACGAATGCCGCGCCAAAGTCTTCCCCGAGATTGCCATGAAAGGCATCAAGCGCTCCAACTTCTCGGTGCTGGCTGCCTTGCTGCGCCTGCGTCAAGTTTGTTGCGACCCGCGCCTGCTCAAATCTCCCACCGATAAGCCGGTCAATCAGTCTTCTAAGCTCGATGCCTTGGTCAATATGATCGGTGAAATCGTCGATGAAGGGCATAAAATTTTGGTCTTTAGTCAGTTCGTTGAGATGCTGGCTATAATCAGAAAAGAGCTGGAAAAGAATGGCTATACCTATGAGTATTTAGATGGTCAGACTCCTGCCAAAGAAAGACTTGATCGGGTTGAGCGTTTCAATGCTACGCCCGAGATTCCAATCTTTCTTATCAGCTTGAAGGCAGGCGGCACCGGTCTCAACCTAACCGGCGCCGACTATGTCATACACTACGATCCCTGGTGGAACCCCGCTGTCGAAAACCAAGCCACCGACCGAGCCCATCGTATTGGTCAGACCAGGCATGTTTTCAACTACAAGCTAATCACCAGAGGCACGGTGGAAGAAAAAATATTAGCCTTGCAACAGAAGAAGAAAGAACTGGCCGACTTGGTTATCGGTGGCGATGAAAGTGTAGCTAAAGAGCTCACTCAGGAAGACCTGGAATTCCTCTTCTCCTTCTAATTTGGTTCCCTATGATTTTGACAATTGCATCTAAAACAGGTCCGGCATCGGATCTCGGCTATTTACTTCATAAAAATCCTAGTAGCGTTCAAAGTTTTGATTTGAGCTTCGGCAAAGCGCAGGTTTTTTATCCTGAAAGCAGTGATGACTATTGCCAATGCGCCCTGGTCTTGGAAGTGGACAGCCTGGCTCTATGTCGCCAAGCAAATGCAAGTAAAGACAGCGGTTTTGCTCTCTCTCAGTATGTCAACGATAGACCTTACTGTGCCAGTTCTTTTCTTTCTGTGGCTATCGCCCAGGTCTTCGGCTCGGCTCTGGCTGGGCGCAGCAAAGAGCGTCCCGAACTGGTCGACAAAGCTCTTGATCTATGCGCCACTCTAGATGTGGTCTATAGCCCCTCTCAAACCGGCGAGCAATTTTTGCACGATATCTTTGCCCCCCTGGGCTATAGTGTCAAAACCAAGGGTTATATGCTCGACCCGCGTTTTCCCGAATGGGGCAAGAGCCCATACTATAGTTTGCAACTGGAAGCGAAGACCACCCTCAGCTCTCTCTTGAGTCATATCTATGTTTTGGCGCCGGTTCTCGATAACGACAAACATTATCAAGTCGACACCGCAGAAGTGGAGAAGCTTTTGCGTCATGGTGCCGGATGGTTGTCTGTCCATCCGCTCAAAGAGCTAATCACTCGGCGCTATTTGCGGCACCGTCGGCAACTTACCGATTTGGCGCTTTCTCGTCTCAGCGATGGTGAGGCTCAGCCTCTTGATGATGAAGCCGACGAGAAAGAAGAGAGCAGTCTAGAGGAGCGTATTTCTCTCAATGAGATGCGACACAATGCCGTGCTCAATTGTTTGCTTGAGTCTCAAGCTAAACGAATTATAGATCTTGGTTGCGGCGAGGGGCGCTTTTTGCGAAGCTTGGCTAGCGATAAGCGTTTTGAACGTTTAGTGGGCATGGATGTAAGCCATCGCGCTCTTGCCACCGCCGCCAAGCGCTTGCGCCAGAATGAGGCAGTGGAGTTGTTTCAAGGTTCTCTCACCTATAAAGATAAACGTCTGAAAGGCTTTGACGCCGCCACTTGCATAGAAGTAATCGAACATATAGACGGCAATAGACTAGACGCTTTCAGCCAAGTCGTCTTTAAGCAGGCTCGTCCCGGCTTAGTCATCGTCACGACTCCTAATATCGAGTACAACGTGCGCTTCGCCGCATTAGCCAACGGCAAGCTCAGGCACCGCGACCACAGATTCGAATTCAATCGAGAGCAGTTCCAAAACTGGTGCCAAGAGCAAGCCCAGCGCTTTGGCTACAATGTCACTTTCCAGCCAATCGGCCTTGTCGACGAAGAAGTAGGCGCGCCCACGCAGATGGGGGTATTTAAAATTGTTAGATAGAGAAGCAACCAGAAATATTTATTTGCCCGAGCTTTCGCTAGTGCTGCTTATCGGTGCTTCCGGTTCGGGTAAGTCTACTCTTGCCAAACGCCACTTTAAGCCGACCGAGATTGTTTCGTCTGATTTTTGTCGCGGCTTGGTCAGTGATGATGAAAATAGTCAGTCTGCATCTGGTGATGCTTTCGAACTTTTGCATTTTATTGTCGATAAACGTCTCAAGACAGGCTTGCTTACAGTGGTTGACGCCACCAATGTGCAGAAAGAAGATCGCAAAAGTTTGCTCGATCTTGCTCGTGCCAACCACTGTTTGACTGCGGCGATAGTGCTTGATATGCCCGACGCTCTCTGCCACGAGCGAAATAGTCATCGAAACGATCGCAACTTTGGCAGCCATGTCGTGCGCAGACAAAGAACTTTTCTGAGAAAGTCACTCTCTAGTTTGAAAGACGAGGGCTTTCGGCAGGTCTATGTGCTGAAAAGCCCTGAAGAAGTCGAGAATATAGAGATAAAGCGCAGCAAACTTTGGAACAACCGCAAAGAGGAGTGCGGTCCCTTTGATATCATCGGCGATATTCATGGTTGTTATGATGAACTGACGAGTCTTTTGGCGAAACTTGGTTATGAGCCTATAAGTGCAGCTGAAGCTGGAATTGAGCCCCGGCAATCGGAAGTGGATGCGCCGGTTTATCGCCATAGTCAAGGACGTCGTGTGATTTTCTTAGGAGACCTAGTCGATCGCGGCCCTGCTTCTGACAAGGTTCTAGCCTTGGTCATGAATACTGTTGATGCCGGGCATGGCTTTTGTGTGCCGGGCAACCACGACATCAAGCTTCTCAAAAAATTGCGCGGTAAGAAAGTGCGCATTACCCACGGCTTGGCCGAAACTTTAGAACAGCTGGAGCCTCTCAGCCAAGACTATAAAGACAGTGCTGCTATCTTTATCGAAAAGCTGGTCAGTCACTTGGTTTTGGATGGCGGTAACTTGGTGGTGGCCCATGCCGGTTTGAAAGAAGCCTATCAAGGTCGCAGCTCTGGTAAGGTGCGCGAGTTTTGTCTTTATGGCGAAACCACCGGTGAGACTGATGAATATGGTTTACCGGTGCGCTATAACTGGGCGATTGATTATCGCGGCAAGGCGAGGGTTGTTTACGGTCATACCCCTACCTCTCAAGCCGCCTGGTTGAACAATACAATCTGTATCGACACTGGTTGTGTCTTCGGCGGCTCACTGACGGCTCTGCGTTACCCTGAAAATGAACTGGTCTCGGTGCCGGCTTTGCGGCAATATTATGAGCCGGCTAAGCCTCTTCATGGAGCAAAAACTGATACTGCCGGTGATTTGTCTGAGCAAGACGGTTTAAGCATAGAAGACGTGCTTATACCTGGTTCCAACAGCAAGAAAATAGTCGAAACCGGTCTCATGGGAAATCTCTTGATTAAGGAAGAGAATGCCCGCGCTGCATTAGAAGTAATGAGCCGCTTTGCTCTGCATCCGCGCTATCTTGTTTATCTGCCGCCCACGATGTCGCCCGGCGAGACAAGCAAAGAAGCTAATCTGCTGGAACATCCACGAGAAGCTTTAGCCTATTATGGTGCGGCTCAAATAGAGCAAGTGGTCTTGCAAGAGAAGCATATGGGCTCAAGAGCCCTGGTCTTGGTGGGGCGAGACGTCGAGAGCTTCACTAGCCGTTTTGGCGGCGAAGAGAAGCTTGGGGTGATCTATACCCGCAGTGGTCGGTCATTTTTTAATGCCGATCAAGTTGAGCTTGAGACAGCTCTTTTGAAGCGAATTTCGGCAGCTCTGGCTGAAGCCGAGCTTTTCGAAAAGTTCAAGAGCGATTGGTTTCTCATTGACTGCGAACTTTTGCCATGGTCGGCTAAAGCTCAAGGTCTTTTGCAAGAACAATATGCAGCAGTGGCCGCCAGTAGCGAGGTGGTGCTAGGGCTGAAGCGGCAGCTCACCCAGACAGCTCTGCGGCGTTTGCCTGATAGTAAAGAACTGCAGGCTCTAGCCGAAAGAAGTGAGCTGGAGTTTGACGCTGCCGAAAAGTTTCGTATTGCCTACGGGCATTACTGCTGGCCGGTAGAGAGCTTGGAAGATCTGAAAGTGGCGCCCTTTCAAATCTTAGCTTGTGAAAAGACGAGCATGCTCTTTGTAGACCATTTAGAGCAGATGAAGTTGTTAGCGCCTCTGGCTGATATAGATAGCGGCATCTTTAGAAAAACGCGCTATAGACTCTGCCCGACGCCGTTCAATAGCGATGGCGGTGAAGAAGGCCTAAGACTAGCGATGCGGTTTTTTGAAGAGATTACCGGCAAAATAGCTAAAGGCGAAGTGTCAGGTAAAGGATCAGGTGAAGGGTCCGGTGCAGGCGAAGGTATAGTGGTTAAGCCCTATCTGCCTGATTGGCAAACTGCCCGGTCAGTCATGGTGAGAGATGGTCGGCTCTTGCAGCCGGCAATAAAATGTCGTGCCTCTGAATATCTCCGCATCATATATGGTGCTGATTATCTTCTGCCCCATAACTTAGAGAGGCTCAAGCAAAGAGGGCTTAGCCTGAAGAGATCTCTTGCCGCCAGAGAGTTTGCACTTGGTGCTGAAGCCTTGGACCGTCTCAGCCGAGGCGAGCCTTTGCACCGCATACATGAATGTGTCTTTGCCGTCTTAGCCTTGGAGAGTGCGCCAGTTGACCCACGACTGTAAGAAAGTTTTCTTGCTCTCTCTAGTCTTGGTTTCAAGCTTAGAAGCCGGGCAAGCGGCGCCGCTGCAGCCTGCTTCCCCGCATGATACAGCAAGTAAAACCGGCGCTTCTGAGTCGCTGCCGGCCGCCCTTGCCACTGGTCGTAAATCTCTAGAGAAATTCGATTTTCGCGCTGCTTCTTTTGCTTATAGTCAAATTCTCAAGAGTGATCCCGAGAATATAGAAGCTTTGCTTGGCCTTGCTGAAGCTTGTATGGAGTTGAAAGATAATAAGCGAGCCTACGAACTTGTTGCTATAGCCTCTGATCGCAAACCAGACTTTTATCGCTGTCAGGCTTTGAAGGCGCGGGTTTTGCTTGGTCTTGGTCGTCGCAAAGAAGCGCTCTCTCTAGCCGAGACTGCGCTCAAGCAGGCACCCAAGAACGCCCAGGCGCTTTCGGAAGTACGGGGTATATTGGGGCGGGCTCAGTACTATTGCGGCATAGAGCCCAGTTTGGCATTCAAGACCCTTGAGAGTTCGCTGCTTCCTCCGCCGACGCGCTTCCATTTTCGCAGCCTGCGCACCATGGCTCTGATTAAGAGCAATGAGAAAGATTGGCGGCAGGCAATCGATTTATATAAAAGAGCCTCTTTAGTCAATGGCAATGATATAGATACTTATTTGACCATCGGGGATTTATATAAAAAACTGCAAGATATAAAAGCCGCAGAAAGAGCTTATTTGCAATGCTCCAACAAGTTTAAGCACAGTGATAAAGCCTGGGTAAAATTGGGCGACCTCTACTATGAATGCAGTCGGGGAAAAGACGAGACCAGTCAGAGAGAGGCTATGAATAAGGGAATTGCCGCCTATGAGCAAGGCAAGAAAGCACAGCCTTCTTCGGCAGAGCCCTGGCGGCAGGCTTCTGCCGTATATCTGGAAAATGGTCGTCTTGACCAGTCAGTGAAAGAAGGAAGGGTGGCAGTCAATCTGGCTCCCAAAGACGCTTTTGCCCATTATGTCTTGGGCGTAGCCTTGATGGAGAAAGACATGCTTGAGGAAGCGGAAGAACATTTGCAAAAAGCTTTTCTCTTTAGTCATGACTATCGCAAGTATTCTTACCTGCGCGAGCTTGTGCATGTTTTGATTTTGAATAGGAAGACCGATCAGGCTCTCAAGATTACCGAGGATGCACTGCGCACCGCACCGAATAATCCCTATTCACAGAGCGCCAGGGCTTGGGCTTTGATGTGTCTGAAGCGCTATGACGAAGGATTTATCATTCTTCGTCGTCTCATTGCCAGCTATCCGCAAGAGCGAGCATTTCGTGTCGACTATATGGGTGGTCTGTATAGTTCTAAACGTTATGGCGAATGTCTGAAGGAAACCCGTGCTTTGCTTGCTTTGGAGCCGCAGAATCGCAGCGCCTGGCTTTGCCTTTTAGATGTGGCTCGGGCCACCGGCGATAAGAAGCTGGCAGAGGAAGCCACCGGTAAACTAAACAAGTTGCCTCTTGATGCCAATACTCTTACCGAAGTTGGTTTTGATGCCATCAATGCCGGTGCTGCCAATTCTTCGCTGCCGGCTTTCAAAAGAGCGCTTGAATTAGATCCAGATTCAGCAGATTTACTTCTTAGGTCGCGAGACCCTGATGCGCTGCCGCAAAACTCGAAGAAGCAGAAGATGAAGTGAGTTCTTCTTCTTTTTCTTCTTCTTCTTCCGGTCAAGTGTTTCGCTTGTCAGTGATCATTCAAAGGGTTTTGGTGGATCTGGATCAGAGAATTTGATTGGCTCGAATTCTGGGGGGCAATTGTCTCCCAAATTGGCATAGTAATGCTGCTGTAGTTTGCCGGACAGATACGGAAATACGTATTGACTTTCAACTATTGTCAAATACTATTAGCATTCGTGACCTCGGAATTCGGTATTTGGTATGAAAAGCAAAAGTTCCTATGCTCTCATGGCTAGTTTTTCGGCAGCAATACTTGTTGCTGCCTCTTATTGGTCCTGTAATGCTCAAGAGAACCAGCCTCATGTCACAGTTGATTGGTCAAAACGGGTAGTACGTGCGAAGACTGACATAGCACTGGAGCAAGTGTTAACAGCGGACTGCTTAGAGGAAGAAATCTTAGATACCAATCTAGTGAGTTCTGACTACATACGATCCTTGTCTAGTGCCGTTGATAGAACGTCAAAAAAGTTTGTCAAAAAAGGGGAATTACTTATCTACAGCAGTTTTGGTGATCAAAGATATTTGATAGGCCGACCACATCCAGAAAATGAGATTTACTAGGCGACCGTAATGAGCCTAGAGAAAATAGTCACTCGGGCTTTTCGTTTTGTACGAGCGACTAACAGTTTTATGGCAACCCATTACTTACTACCACTTAAAAGCCGGCTCAACCTATACCACCACGAGCTTTCTATACGCGCCAACTCTTCCTGTGTAGGGAGCGGAGTTAATTTTCGCACTTTGGCTCTGTCGTAGAGAGCTGTTTCAAAATTCAAGGCTTGCCTTATCATCCCCAAATTGGCTTTGCGAATATCGCGATTCGAAAACGCCCACTAATAGGGGCTTTCGAATTGCAAATTTGAACATCATTGATATTACGAGACTCTCGCAGCCAAGGGTTTGGGCAAGTATGCCATCACCAGCGATGGCACCTTTAAGGTCAAAAAGAAAAGAAAGTCTCAAAGCCTTTTCAAGGTTTGACGAGTCCCCGAAACGGACGCACAAAAACTGCATCGGTTGTAATTGTCAACTTTTCTTGGGACAGGTCGCCTCTCAAAGCTGGTGATACAATTTGAGTCAGGTGTATACTTCGTTTCGAAGGATTTGATATTTGTCCAAGAAAGCCTACCTCGATCCGGGAATAGTAGCTCTAAGCCTATTCGCCTTTGCCATATTTAGCATCGCTCGATGTACAGAAAGAAGTAGTTCATTGGGTTACGTAGATTACTCTGGCAGGTTGGTAAACGATCTATCTTACATTCGAAACATGCCGACGACTGGTTCTGGTGAACTTTTCCCCTTTAGCTGTGAACGCGCTTTAGTTGTAGTTGGCGACAAATGCTGGTTTATTCGGAAAGATTCGACTCGTCTAACTCTAGCCTTTACTGATGCTCGTTCTTTCTCCGAAGGCTTAGCTGCAGTTTGTCCCTCCAGTAAGCCTAGAAAGTGGGGCTATATTAACACCGACGGAGTCATGGCTATTGTGCCCGCGTATCATAAAGCAGGACCGTTTTCTGAGGGGATGGCTGCGGTCAAATTGCTAGACCAAGAGGGGTGGCAGTTCATTGATAGAGCTGGCAAGGTCGCTATTAAGGGGAGTTTTGAAGATGTCGGAAAGTTTTCCTGTGGACTTGCGTCAGTAAGAGTTGACGGTAAATGGGGCTTCATCGATAAATCCGGCAAATTTGTTATCCCTCCCAAGTGGGATAAGGTGGGTGAGTATAGAGAAGGCGTGGTATGGCTGGAACAGAGTTCTGCTTCTACAAATATTGAACCTCGGCGTGTTTATATGGATGAGCATGGAGTCTTTCTGTTTGAATGTTCCGCCAAAAACTGGAGCCAGGATCCGTTTTTGCATTTTCCTGCAACCGCTGAGTTGCTACCTGATAAAGTTGGGGGTTTTGACGATGAGAACTCAGTTACGCACCCTTTCATTGAAGATGGTGATTGCTTTGATGGTTTGATAGTTCTTAAATTCGGCGATAAGTATGGTTATTGCGATCGGCTAGGCCAGATTAAGATAGAACCCCAGTTTGATTATGCATGGCACTTTTCTGAAGGGCTTGCCCTAGTCTATGTAAAAAGGGATAAGGGGTTGCTTGGATATATCGATAGAACTGGTAAGGTTGTCGTGAACTTCCAGTTCAAGAGGGCAGGACACTTTTCGGAAGGGCTTGCGCCGGTTAGCAAACGTGAAGATAGGGGATGGTGCTACTACAACTACATCGATAAGTCGGGGCATGAGGCGATTAGCGGTCCTTTTCTTAAAGCCGGCGCCTTTAGTTCAGGTCGAGCTGCTGTAGGAGAGTTCCACCTTATAGTGCCTTGACAGTAGTGTCCGTTGGTTCGCTGTCATTTTGCAGCGGCTCAACTTCTGGGGAGGAAGGTCATTTCTTGTAACGACATTCGCCACAAGTGCATTTGTCGTTACAAGAAGACAACCGACAGCATCCATAGCCAAAAGAACGAGTTTCCTACGAAAGTAAGGGTGTCCAATTCGCCAGCTTCTAATGCGGAAATCGCACAATCAATACACTTTCCAATTTCATTGAGATAGGGGCGCGAGAACTTATTGCCAATGAAAGATATATGACCTGTCCCAAGTTTAGTAGACAACTGGAAAATTACGAAGCTTTCTCTGGCACGAGCTGGATATGTTTTACTTTCTTTCATCTCGCCGCCTATTTTGAAACAGCTTTTTGCAACAGAGTCGGTTTATCCGCTTTTCCAGTTGCTGATGTATTTACATCGCCCATGCTAGCCAAGACTGACTAGTCATTCCGTTAGAAACGCGACAAATAATTCCACTCCTTACAGAATTTGGTTTAGAAGGTTACAGACTGAAGTAATCTGTCATTACAATATTTGATAAGAACTATGAGCGACTTATACATGCGAAAGCCAGGCAAATTTTTAATTACATATCTGTTTGTTTTCTTTTCTCTAACTTCTACAAGTGCCAGAGAGATGAGCTTGAATGTTCTAGCAACAAAGCCCGATCAGGGAAGAGAAGAAATTCCAAGCGAATTTAGGCACGAGAACTCAGAGAATGAGCCAACCGTGGTCACTAAACCTCTCGAAGACTACATACTTCGAGGACTTTCCGAAAAACAACGAAAGCGGCTAACCGATATCGACACGGAGAGCAGTAAGAGCCTGAAGAACTTTTCGGTCAAGTTGGATTTGAAACCGAGGAAAGTAGCTAGACAGGACTACACAGTTTACTTAGCCAAGAGACACTCGAAACCTACTTGTTGGTACTTTTTATGTAGACCTGGAGTACAGCGTATCGTTTCGGTTCTAAAAACAATGGACAGAAAAGAATTCATTCTAAATCCCCAAGAATTCTTTCTTTATGATGGTCTACCAGCGTTAGAAGAAATCACACAGAAGCAGGCTGAAACAATTTGGGGAAATGGGAAAGATAAGACAAGCTTTGTTTCATACAAACTAACTTCAATAAATGAAGGAAAGAAAGAGCCTTTGTTTCTAGATATAATTTATAAGAATGACAAACTTTCGGAATATAGGATTCAGTCTGACAGCATCGGGACTACTGAATGGAAATCGGTCAACAAGACACAATAGAGAGACGAGTATTGAACCCAGTTCCTCTTGACCTTACCCCCAGAAGTTGAGCCGTAGCAAAGATGAATAAAACTAGCAGCTGTCTCTTAAAGGTGGCCCAACAAATGGGGCAGCGTCACAGAGGTAGGTTATCATAATGACTTTCACGCTATAAATCAGCTAAGTGAAGGGAAGGCTCCAGATTTCGATACCTGGCAAGTACAGGATGGAGATGCGCCCATAGGTGCGAGACCTGAAACTTTTGTTGGTTTGCCAGAGAGTACTAAGTATGTTCTTCCTGGAAGCAAAATTTATTGTTGTTGCAGAAAAAAAGGTAATTAGAGTGATGTTCTATATCAAGAGCTTGGTTCGCTCCATGCTAATCCTCGCAGCACTTTGTTCTTTTCCTATATCATGTATTGCTTCTGAGCCTTCACATGAAAGCGTCGCAATGAGGATAGTTGAACTTAGT
>JAFLCK010000001.1:0-388515 GCA_017303615.1 Obscuribacter phosphatis (SeqCode) | reverse complement strand
TGTCGCTGGGGTGTCTAATTGTCGTCGCCAACTCTTCTAATTGTCGCTAGCAAGAAGTCCAACCAATTGAGGTTTGAAGGCGCAATTCTAGTTGTCACTTACCCGCAATTTCAATTGTCGTCGATCAAGGTCTCCAAGATTCATCTCTGTAATCGGATGCCTTCGGAATATTCTCACACCCGGATCGCGCTGGGTTGGACACGCCAGACTTGAGAAATTTACGCTGTGCATCCCACAGCGAGATTCCGTTAGGAGCGCATGCTAAATCTGGATCGAGAAGCTGTTCCTCACTGTCTTCCCAAGCGCAAATCGGACAACTGGCCGTTGACCCCCGAAGTTCGTGCACGCGATATCCGCAACAGGGGCAAGGATGGTAATCGGCTCTGGTTATGTATTCGCGACCCATTAGGTCAGTCCTGCGTTATGCAATACACGCCCAAAATGACTTACAACATGATTGAACGACATCCCCATGCCAAATTTCTGGAGCCGGGACAGAGTGCGCGAAATTCCGTGATTGTGACGCGGGTTGGTAATTTTACACCAGAGCGACTGGCAGAACAACTTCAACATGCGGCACACACATCCGGAGCCATAGCCTGGCAACTCACTGAAGAAATACAGGAAACCGGAAAGGCTCTTGTATTCACAGGTCATCCGCAAGACGCCGAAATCGTTGCAATAAGTTTGAAGACGGCGGGAATCACCGTGGAAGTAATTGACAGCTAACGAATCAAATTTCACGGCAAACTTCCGAGCCGAAGGTGGCCTCCATTTGGTAATGATATCGTGATCAGAGTCAAGCATCAGGATCAATTTCTCTGCCCTACTCATCGACTAACGTTATTGACAGACGTTGGCTAATACCTCACAGTCGCAGTAGCCACCATACTTCTGAAGAGCTTCGAGTACCAGCGCCGGCTTGGTTTTCAGATGCGACTTCAACCAAGTTTCCGTCAACAGATTGGTGTGATCACAGGATGATTTTGCCAACTGGCGCTCAAGAAAAACCCCTAGCCCTTGGAGTTGCTCTGGAGTCAACATCAGGCTGGACCACTTCTTCTCGTGCTCCTTGAGATTTGCGAGCCTCTTTAGATTCTTCTTGCTGCGAGCTCCACCGCGTGCAAGATATTCCTCAAAACACCGTCGAGCAGCTGGATAGTTCAGCAGGCATTCCTCGGCTAACGCAAGTAAGAGCCAGATTTCTGCAGCATCTTGCTCGCCGATAAGTTTCAGCAAGCCTTCTCGGGATTGCATCAGGTAGGGCACTGCCTTTTTGTCGGGAACGCGCCGCTCATACGATCCTTGCATCGAAAGACGCTGGCCAGTTTTCAACAATTCCTGTAAGCGTGCTATTTCATCTGACATAAAATTGACTAATGAGTCTCACTCTCCTATTTTACTGGACGCAGCAGCCTTGTAGCCACAAATTTGCGGTGACAAAACAGCAACACCGAACTTGAATTTACCGATGTCTATTCCAACAAACGCATCACTCATCAGAGTTCCTTTCTGTTTTGGGAAATGCTGTGCTCAGACTAACCTTATTGAAAACGCAGAATCATGACATACCCCAAGATATCGTCCAGCCAATACTCAGCAGCGAAAGCGACAGAGACTTAATCTTAATGCGGCAGTCTCTAAGGACTAAGGCAAGATGCGGGTGCATCCTGTCGCTCTGAGCTTATCGAACAATCGAGTTACAGTCACCGCCGAATTGGCCATAAGGAGAAAGCGAATTCCGAAGGATGACACACGAAAGTGTGTATGGCAAGATAAAGAGCAATGCTCAAAGCGTTGGAAATGCACAAACCGCCGCGCCTTAGCAGCTCAATTCCGAAACGAATCTCGATAAAGGTCAATAGACGGGTTTGAGTGAAATAAACCAACCACAACCTCAAGGCCGCGGAGCTTGCGCTGTCTGAAATCTTGAAGCATCGCGCAGAAACGAACGAAAGCTGGAGCGACTCCTGGGAAAGAGAATCACTAAACAGCAAAATGCCTAATCGCTAAAAAGATCGACGATGCGCGTCACAACACCTTCCGCCACAATCTTTCTTCCTTCCCGAACGAAAAACTTCAGACCCTCTTTTATGTGTTTGCGATGCTCAGTCACTCGCAGCTCATCGCTGATGATTGTCACTGTTGCTGTTCTCCTGGGAGTCGACGATAAAGAAGATCAAATGCGAATCAAACGAAGAGCTTTCGAAACGGTGCAGGCGTTTCTCGGCAGAGTGAAACGCGAATAGCTCCAAAACAGTGCCTCAAGCGGTGGAAACCCTTTCTGTAAGACAAAATGAATAGAGTCTCTAGTTACCCTGAACCGTGATGTCAGCCACCGCTTTTCGCGCCGCATTGCGACCGCATATATTTAGGTCCGAATCTATTCGTGCATGGTAATCGACTCTAAAAGTTACAATATGCTTTTGCTCCGTCTACAGAGGTCTTCTCATTGTCTCTCACAATCAAACCTGGCGCCGTTGTCTTTCAAGTGCGAGTGACCTTGCTTGGAACTAAACCCCAGTTTGGCGCCGTTTCTTGTAAGTTATTTCGCGCAATCTTTCATAAGCTAGTTGACTAGAGTCGAGTAAACGTCAGTCGACTCCGAGATCTCGCGCAATCGATGCGCCCATTATGACTTCTTCGGGACGGACATTTAGTTGACCGACGAAGACCCTCACTAAACGATCCCAAATTTCTTTCTCGGATTCATGCTGAGGGGAAAGGGCTTCATCATTGAGCTTGATCAAAGATTGAACTAACTCCCTCATAGTTAGGCTCTCTTCACTCAACCGATATCCAAGAAACTCATTTGCGACTTTGAAAGGCGGTGTCTTTAAGTCGATAAACATTTGCAGAAATGGCCATCCTTCTTCAACATCCTGAAGCGATAACAGATCCGTAAGGCGAGTGTCAGGCGCAACCGTATACCGTTCTAATTTGTAATTCTCGATCAACGCTCGTCTAAGCTTATAAAACACTCTTTGAGTTAGACAGGCACGGGGATCGGCAGTGGAAAGGCGAATCCGCAACCACTCGTAGACATCCCCGACGGTAATCATCCTCTCAGCATCGCGATCAGGAATATCTAGACCGAACTCCTCCTCAATTGCAATGACAAGCTCAACAGATTCGAGTCCCACTTCTATGCCTCCGCCCATTCCATTACCGAAGGAAGATTTGTACCGGCATACTCTAAGTGCAACACTCTTCGATGATCTGGAGACTAGACAATCGATGAGCTATGCAGGATTAGGGGCCGCATCGCAATAATTTTACCAGGCTCTGCTGGGTAAACGACTGGCGCACGATTGTGACGCAAACGCCCGAGCAGATGAGGTTTGAGAATTCCTGCAAGATGCGAACCTGGAATAAACTTATTCGGACCATCTACCTCGGAGCAAGCATCAAGATGTATCCACAGCGAAACCATTTGTTCTAAGATCGAAGCTGGCGGCTGAACATACGATATCCCCTCTTTTGTTGACTAGGGGCGAAACCCTTATGAACAATCTTTGTTTTGAAGCGGGATACTCACGTCTTGTTGTCAGTTCACATACAAATTCGAAGCGGGCGTCTTGTCAAACAGAATTGCCGCAAGGGCAGAGTTTACAAACCGCATGATTCCCATCTAGCTTCACGCTTTCCTCTGAGATGTGTTAATGCAGAAATTCACGCGGTGGTGGAAATGTAACCCTGTGGGTTTTCGAGAAGGAATGTAAGCCAGAAAGAGCGTGGCAGCCGGTTTTATTCAAAGGCGAACAGGTGTAGGATGCCACCACTTAATTTATCCTCGCCCGAGAAACGATCGTTCTCATCAAGAAATACCTCGAATTGAAGAAAGAAGAGAACGCGGTGGCAACATAATTGGTCACCAAAACTTGCGAACGGAAAACGGGTAAATTCGGTTCCCCTAGATAGATAAACGGGCCACAAAAGGGTCCACACCTTCGCACGCCCCTTATTGAGAATGCGCGAAAGCATGCACCGATGCTGCTCTGAGCCCTATTTGAGAAAAAAAATGGTAAAGGCGGCGAGAATCACCTGGGCAGCCATTCTCATTAAGGCCAGTCAATTGACTTTGTTTGATGGTGCTGGTTTCGCGATTTTTGACGCCCGAGCGAAGTGGCGCTAATGGTCACGAATGGACACATGAGGGGCCACAAATTGGGCCACAGTTTTTGACGAATTTTTAGGGTAGTTTTTCACTTACTACTATATCGAATTACATGAAGTTCACACATAATGAGAATTTGGCGTCTGTTGGTATAGCCGGAAGCTATACCAATCTGTTCCAAGTTCCCATTTAGTGGGAACTTTATGTGCTATCATATAGCAATGACTTACGCGATGAACGATGATAGCCACCTCCCCTCCTCACGAGCCCGTCTGGCGGCTGTATTGCGGGCTTCGAAGGATGTTGTCACCGTCGACATCGCTGCGAAGACCCTCGACGTCGATCATCATCGCGCGGCAAAGTTACTCTCGCGCTGGCGTGCCCAAGGTTGGCTCAGGCGTGTGGGCCATGGCTTGTATGTCCCAATCCCACTTGACCTGTCTGGTCTTGAGCAAGTTCTCGAAGACCCTTGGGTGCTCGTCCCGACCCTTTTTGGAAATTGCTATATAGGGGGCTGGACTGCTGCTCATCACTGGGACTTGACGGAGCAGTTGTTCAACGAGATGCTCGTTTTCACCACAAAAAGAACGCCTAAAAAACACGTCGCCCAAGGGGTTACCTTCGTGCTCCGACACGTTTCGGAAGAACGCTGCTTCGGGTTAAAAACGCTATGGCGAGGATCAAGTCGCGTAAAAATTTCAGACGCACCAAGGACTCTGGTCGACATGCTCGAAATGCCTGATACCGGCGGTGGTATTGACCATGTCTGCGAATGCATTGGTGCATACTTGCGCTCCGCTGACTGTGACCGCGATCTGATGATTCGATATGCGGAGCAGTTTGCTAACGGTGCTATATTCAAGCGTCTCGGCTATTTAGCAGAAACGCGGCTTGGAGACGCGCAACTATCAAAGGAGTGCAAAGCGCGTCTTACAAAAGGCTATGCGCGGCTCGATCCTTCGCTATCTTCTGAAAGACTAGTCACGGCTTGGCGTCTTTGGGTTCCCGCGCATGATCGATAAACGCGAAATACTTGAATTCGCTTCAACATTGAAGCTCGCCCCCAATGTCGTCGAGAAAGACTATGTTCTTGGTTGGATACTCGCCGGCATAAGCAACAACAGCGAGCTAGATTCATGGGCATTCAAAGGTGGAACCTGCCTGAAGAAGTGTTTTTTCGAGACATACCGATTCTCTGAAGATCTCGACTTTACGCTTTCCGCCGCAGGACATATCGATGAGGACTTTCTGAAAAAGGTCCTTAGTGACACTTGCACATGGATAACCGAGGAGTCCGGCATTACGTTGCCCAGAGAACAGATAAGCGTAGACATCTACACCAATCCACGCGGGAAGTTATCTTGCCAAGGCAAGCTCGGATATCGCGGTCCCCTGTCGCTTCCAACAAACGCAGGATGGCCAAAAATCAAACTCGACCTTACATCGGATGAAAGGGTAGTGTTGCCTCCCTCCCGGCGTCCGGTTTTCCATCCATATTCGGACTCACCTGAAGGCGGGATCTCTGTTAATTGCTACGCTTACACGGAAGCCTTTGCCGAAAAGTTTCGCGCCTTGGGGGAACGAACCAGACCGCGTGATCTTTACGACGTGGTCAACCTGTTTAGGCATCTTGATGGACGACCATCGCCTTTCGTTCTCCGCGATGTTCTCAAACAAAAGTGTGAGTACAAATCCATTCCCGTTCCTACCATGGAAGCGCTCGCACCGTTCAAGGAAGACCTCGAAGCAAAATGGCAGGCGATGCTTGCGCATCAACTTCCGGTTCTACCTCAAGTCGCAGACTTTTGGGCCGCGTTGCCCGAAATCTTCGATTGGATAACAACCGGGGCAGCGGCTCCGCAACGCGAAATCATTCGTGCAGGCGCAAGCGAAATATCAACAATTCGCAGTCGGGTATTGCCTATGTCGATCCCGAGCCGTGCACGGCAAGCGCTTGAGATTATTCGATTCGCAGCGACCAACCAGTTATGTGTGGATCTTTCCTATGACGGCAAAGTCAGACGCATTGAGCCTTACTCTCTCAGGGAAACAGCCGATCACAATTACGTGCTGCACGCCATCCGCAGTGATTCAGGAGATCACCGTTCCTATCGCCTTGATCGAATTCAGAGCGCTTCCGTATCTTCGCAGAGTTTTTCGCCCCGATACGTTATCGAATTAACCGAGAGCGGTCCTGTGCCAGTCGTGCAATCCACAGCTCAGCCGCGCTCAGAGCGCACCGCCCCAAAAGGAAGCACCCGTTCAAAAAACAATGGTCCCACGTATGTTTACCGCTGCCCGAGTTGCGGCAAGACCTTCGAACGAAAATCGATGAACGCTTCTCTGAATCCACACAAGAACTCCCAAGGCTTCCAGTGTTATGGAAGTAACGGAACGTTCGTCAGAACAAAGTACTAGCCAATTATGAGCCCTAAATCGTTCTATTGTTTCCGTTGTGGTGACCCGTTCAATATGGTGAATGGCGAGTTTTACTGCGCCCGCGGAGACATGTACGTTTCAAAATTCTTGTCCGAACTACTAATTCAAGAGGCCGCCGCGAAAGCCACGGGCGAACCATCCTCGCCAGTCGAAAAGTCGTCATTTCGTTGTATTCGCTGCCGTGCATTTATGAAGCAAATGGATCCTCCTGGAACTGGAATTCAATGTCCGGTCTGCAACATGCGATACACACCGCAGATGACTTACAACATGATTGAGCGACACCCACATGCTAAGTTTTTGGAACCAGAGCAAAAGTCACGTTATTCGGTCGTTGTTAGCCGCAACAAACAAATTACAAGCGAACAACTTGCAGAACTAATACAGCTCAGGACACGTGCAAATGGGTCCAGAGCCTGGCAGCCGACAAATGAAATTCAGGCACAAGGGCAAGCCATCGTATTCACAGGGCCTCCGCAAGACGCCGAACTAGTGTTATCCAGCCTAAACGCTGCCGGAATTTCAGCACGACTCGTTGATGATGATTGATCTGCGGAGATCAAATTTGATTCCCATCTATGGAGAAAATGCTTGGCTTTACTTATGAGAGGACAATGGAACCGCCTTTTGAAACAAACGAGCGTCAGTTTGCTGGCACTCAGCTGTGCCACGGTGTGCAGAGCTGATGAGACACGTTCACTTGATTCCAATGAAAAACCTGGACTTCCTATGCTGTCACTCGCGAATCCAACAAATGTCTATGGAGATGCGCAAACCCAAGCGGTTGAACGCAAGCTGCTCTCGTTGCTGAAGCTGGCGCCAAGACCGAAGCAAGGTGTAACAAACCCAGCAAAAGCAGATCGTATTTTCGCGGAGATGCATCGTTTGGTGGGCACCATTCAGAACCCTGAGGAACTAGAGCGCTTGGCCTACTGGTGCGCTGAAGCAGACAAGGGATGGCAACCCGATAGTGACTTGGCGATTGTCGAAAGCGCATTTGACTCGGCCTTGTTCTGGCTGAAGAAGAAATTTCCGGCACAGGCACGAGCGCGTATTTATGAACTCGCCAGTCTCGTCAATGCTGATGCGCATACCGCAGAAGAAATTGACGGGCACTTGACTGGAAGCGATGTGAAGCGTCCAACCTGGTCCATTACTTGCTGTTATGTATGGATTCTGAAAAACGGCGAGTATGTAGATAAGTACAGTACTATACCTAGTTGCGTTGATTTCAATATAACCAGACGACTCCGGCAAAAATGGTATAAACATTGGTCTGGCAAATATCGATATAGCGTTCGAGGTTCCTTTCTCTTGCAACCAAACGGTGCAATCACAAATTTGAAGATTGATAAAGCGCAAGACGTAGATGACAGCTCACTTGAACAACGCCAACAAGCCCAAGCGCTTGCCAGCCAGCTGATCACCACTTCCGCCCCCTTTCCAGAACTGCCCAAATTTCGACGACCGCTGCAAATCGAGTTCGAATTCTTCGATTGACGATATCACTCCGCGAACCGATGGTGGCACACCATACGGTAAGGCAAGATAGAGAGTAGTTCTTCTTATCACGGAATGCGCTCCCAGCTAACGTTCTGAGAACCGCCGTGATCCCACAGATCCAGAGAATCCGGTCCTCTTATTCGGAATCGCGCGCAGGATGAGCATTTCAAGAACCGACATGAGGTAGGGCATTGACTCGTTCTGCTCTTTTTATTTCGGGCGACGGCGATTCGATGTACAGCAAGTGAAATAAGACTTGCTGCCGTCGCGAGTTGAATGTTAGCAGAACGGTCAAGCCGGGTCCTTCCAATTTTCAGGCTCTGGACGAAAGCGATACCAGCAAGTGTTGCAGCGAAGCAAGCCGAGCCGATGGTGGCACACCATTCGGTAAGGCAAGATAAAGAGAATCTCTAAATATCCCGAATGGTATGTATGGCACGGCTTTTGAGTACAGGACCAGCTGGCGCAGTCTGCAAAATCCGCTGCAAATACTCGGAATCATTCACCAGAACGGAACTTTGAGTACAGGAGGAAGTGGATGAAAAACGCGATCAGTAATTTCCCTAGATACAGAAAATCGAAGTGTCGATGACAATTGTAGTAACAACCGCGCAAAGACAAGCGCGACGTTGACAGTCATTTCTCTTCTTTGATCGCCGAATTTTGTTCCGGCGATCTTTTTTTATTCGAAAAGTCGCAATAAGAAGCGACATTTTCACGCCGCGAATTCTGATCGCGGGCAAGGAGATCATCATGTCCGAAACACTTCCCAAGCTTCATTCAGTAGCCGAAGCAGCCGAACATCTCGGCGTGTCGCTAAAAACAATGTGGCGGCTTATCAACTCTCGCCAAATAACATTCATCAAAATCAATCGTCGTGTTCTCATATCAACAGACGCAATGAACGAGTTCATTCAAGCAAACACAGTCAATAAACTTGCTCCGAATGACATCGCACGAAATTTTGTCTACCGCTAACGGAATTGACACACCTCGCATCAGCTAGCATCAAGTCCTGATGCTGATTTTCCAACGAGGAAATACTCGTCAAATGTGCGATCATTAGCGCACCGTCTATAGTGCCTAATGAATTGCGCGCCAGGAGGGTTACCCATGGCAGGCGTCAAAGATGGTATCTGGAAACGTGGTAACAATTGGTACATCTCGGTAAAGGTCAACGGCCGTCGCCGAGTGAAATCTTTCGGACGCGACCGCAAGGCCGCGGAGCTTGCGCTGGCAGAAATCTTGAAGCATCGCGCAGTTGCGAATGCCACCAATGATTGGTCTGGTCTGGCTGAGTTCACCAAGCCAAAGCCTCGAAAAACGTTTTCCGAAGTTGCAGAAGATTACCTTGCTGAAAGAGCGAGTTTGAAATACAGCACCTTGCGCGGCTACCGCGAAGTCTTGAAAAACTATTTGCTGCCATCGTTCGGAAAAATGGAAGTCAGCGACATCACCGAAGAAGATGTCGCCCGCTTTCAAGCCGAAGTGTCGAAGGATGTTTCCGCAGTTAGGACAAACAACATTATGGGTTTGCTCCGCTACATCATGAAAGTGTGTCTCCGTCGAAAACTGATCACGGAAAATCCTACGGTTGGGGTCCGCCCGCTTACCGAAAAGCAACCCGACATAGATCCGCTCACAAAGGAAGAACTCGAACTTGCGATTTCGAAAATCGCTCCTCATTATCGACCACTCTTTACTTGTCTTGCATGGACCGGAGCCAGACCAAATGAGCTGTTCGCACTACGCTGGAAAGACATCGATTTCAATCGCGGTGAAATTCGCATTAACAAGGGTCGCGTGAGTGGATCTGAAGATCTTCCGAAGACGGCATCGAGTTCGCGAATTATTCAAATGCTATCCATTGTGAGGACTGCGCTGGAACAACTGAAAGGACGAGATACAGCAAATCTCGATGGCTATGTATTCACGACTAAGAGCGGCCAGCCAATCGACAAGCACTTAGATCACGTTTGGCGGACTGCACTGCGAAAAGCCGGTTTACGCCATCGCCCATCGTATCAATTGAGACATACGTTTGCTTCACTGTGCCTACAAAGCGGTGTCGCACCTGGATGGCTAGCAAATGTACTCAGGCATTCAACTTTGCAAACGACCTTCAAGCACTATGCACGATTCATCAAAGACACCTGTCGTGAGAATGAAGCGCGCATGGAGCAACTACTAACTCCATCCGAGCGGCGGCAAGCAAAGGCATGAGCGCAAGACTCGCCATCTTTGGTATACTTAAATAGTGTGTAGATGTACAGATTACTCAAAGGTAGGCGAATGAGCTGGCTCCAGATCCGTCCTGAAGACTTAGAGAATGATGAGAGAATCGAGCGCAAGTTAGAGCTCGAACGCGATGAGGCGCGTCAGATTCTCATGAATTCAGGATTGGTCGAGAGGGTCGTTTTTACAAACTGCATGATTCCGCTTCAAATCGATGCCTTTCTGCCAACTGGCGAGATGTGCTACGGACGCAATTCGCGCGTAGGCGGCAACGTCAAGATGTGGGTCTATGACAAGGAATACGATCTCGGCAAAGAGGCGCCGCCCAGTCTGTTCAAAGGAGAACGTACTGCCGATGCAGACAAGTACACGATAATCGCGCAAGAGATGGTAGCCCTGATCAGGGACTACCTTGAACAAAAGCGCGGATAATTCACTTTAGTGAACGAACACCGGCTGAATCAAGCTTCTGCAAAGATCTTCTCATACCAATACTTTTCTGGATCTTTGAACCAGTGCTCGTTTTTCGGAGTAAGCTGCGAACGTAAAAAAGACATCGGAACGTCATATCGAAAAAGAAGTCCGATCAAATCGCGCAACGCTGGTTCAGAGAGTGCAGGGACGGATAAATAGACCGTCAAGCCAGCAGTGTGCCCGCGCACTTCCTTGACACCGTCGATCTCTTGCAGCCACTTGAAGAAGTGATCTTCATCAAGCTGGCAATAGAAAGGTGCTGGCTCAGGAATTGTTAGCGTCGATATGTGTTCTGGTTCTGTCCACATAGATGACATTTTACGTCCCCCAAAATTCCGAGCGGAAACCGGGTGATTTCAGTTCCGAAAAATAAATACACTGGCCACAAAAGGGTCCACACCTTCGCACGCCCCTTATTGAGAATGCGCGAAAGCATGCACCGATGCTGCTCTGAGCCCTATTTGAGAAAAAAAAATGGTGGAGGCGGCGAGAATCGCACTCGCGTCCAAAGTCGCCGAGAAGCAAGTTACTACAAGCTTAGTCTGATATTTCCTCAGTCACCTTGTGGGTCCGCTGAAGGCGGCTCAGACCGCCGACCGGGTTCGCGATTATGGCTTAACAGGTGCTAGCACTCGCTAACTTTGCACCTGAGCAACTACCATGGTTTACCCTTGCGCTTCGGGTAGTCAGGAAGCGGTCGAGTACCGCACCTAAGTTAAATTAGGCAGCAAGCGCAAGCTTAGCTTGACGCTTGGCGGTGAAATCGATGACGTTATTGGCATCTTTGTTTTTGCTTATTTATTAACGAGGCACAAGCTCCCCGGCTTGCAACTTACGACCCAACAGCCCTGTCGAATCTAAACGCCCCCATGAATAAATGGAGTCAGTTGCTTACTTGTCTCTTCAGTTTTCAGGTTACAAAAGCCGCCCTTGAGCGACCTACATTTAGTTTATACCAGAGCTTGCCCCTCGACAAACCCCCAACCTAAAGTCTTTATGGTTGCCTGCTAAAAGGAAAAAATGAAAGAAAAGCCGAAAGTAAGGACAGGTCTAGCCTTTCTGCAACACAATCCCCACCCAATGCCCGATTGTTTCAGACTGTACAATCCGGAAGCCCTTCTCGCCTGCCGCCTTTTCCAACAAGGGCAGTTTTTCGGCTAGAATGCCGGCACACAGCACTACACCGCCATTAGAGAGCATTTTGTAATAGTCGGGCAGCAAAGCAACAATGTCTTCGCAAGTCAAATTAGAGAGCAGCATATCGAAAACCCTGTCTTTGACCACATCGGTGCTGCCGGTGAGCAGTTCAATACGCCCGTCCACTTCATTAAGCTCAAAGTCTTTTGCGGCAAAATCAACCGCCACTTGGTCGATATCGACTGCGCAGATACGACTGTCTTTATTCATGAGCGCCGCGGCGATAGCCAAAATACCGCTTCCTGTGCCGACATCAAGAATGCGCTCACGGGGCGGAAATGATTCGAGAGCGCGAAGACAAAACTGGGTGGTCGCGTGCAGACCAGTACCGAATGCCATGCCAGGCTCAATATAGATGACATGCCGATTGCTCTTAAGCTCTTCATCGAGCTTGCCGGCACAGTCGCCATCTGCCTGCGGGTGATACCAAGAAGGTGCAACGACAAAGCGAGTACCGACTCGAAAGGGCTCGAAACCCTCCTTCCAGCGAGCCAACCAGTCTTCTTCCGGCACATCTTTGCGCTTCAGCGACTTCAAACTCTCGGCTAATCCATACTCTTCAAAAGCGGCGGTAATCTGACCAAACTGCTCCTCGCTCAACACCGGCACGTCGTAAGTGGCGCGCACCCGTACCTTCCCACCTACTTCAGGCTGAGCAGGCAAACCTTCCACCTCGCAGCCGGCGGCTCCCGACTGCATGAGCACCCAGCAAGCCAGGTCTTCGTCTACCTGCTTGACTTCAATCTCAAGGGCAGCCCAGCTCTTGGTTGTTTCAGTCATTTTCTAGCCTCCCAAATTCGCCATTTAATATAACCTATCGATTTAATCTAAATCTTGAGAATCAGTTGAAACTTTTTACCAGCCGGGCCGTATGCACCTATGTGAGCACTTTTCTTGATGGTGGAGACAAAATCATGTACGAAGGGGCGAAGGCAGTTTTTGTGCCATTTCT
Source organism: Obscuribacter phosphatis (SeqCode) (assembly GCA_017303615.1). Taxonomy (GTDB): domain Bacteria; phylum Cyanobacteriota; class Vampirovibrionia; order Obscuribacterales; family Obscuribacteraceae; genus Obscuribacter; species Obscuribacter phosphatis_A. Next base: position 375,598 of record JAFLCK010000001.1, on the reverse strand, counting down.
GCTAGCGGCGCTGCTCTGTGTGCTGGCAGAACTGGTCTGGGCGGCAATCAAAAAGAGAGAAGTTTATAACTTCAAAGAAACACTCTGTAATCTCTCGATGCTGGTAATTAACCGGTCGACCCAGTTTATGTTCTTGGGCTATACCTATTGGATGCTGTCCCTGATGGAGAAACTGCAACCGCACAGACTGGCTGATACCCCGCAGAATGCCATTCTGGCGATAATCTTTGTCGATTTCCTCTACTATTGGGAACACCGGGCGCTGCATACAAACCGCCTGCTCTGGTGCCTGCATCAGGTGCACCATTCCAGCCCCTGGTTTAATTTTACCGCCAGCTTTAGACTGCACTGGCTGGGTCGAATTATTACACCAATCTTCTTCGCACCGGCAGTAGTGGCTGGCTTTTCGCAAGATCAAATTATTCTCTTTGCCACAATCAATCTAATCTATCAATTCTTCTTGCATACCGAAATGGTTGGAAAACTAGGTTTTCTGGAAGGCATTATCAACACGCCTTCGGCGCACCGGGTGCACCATGGCAAGAACGAGATTTATATAGACAAAAATTTCGGCGGTCTATTGATGATCTGGGATCGCCTCTTCGGCACCTATCAGCCCGAAGAAACAAAACCAGTTTACGGCGTTACCGAAGGTTATTTTGGAGCCAACCCATTTGTGGTGCAATCGGCGCTCTTCCGCCGTTTCTTCAAAGAATTGTTCAAAAATGCCAAGCAAGCCCTGCGCTAGCACCTTCTGAATTCGCCGAAATTTAGGCAAAGCAAGACTGCAAAAGAGAGAGTAACCAACTGTGCAATAGCACATTAACAGGGCGAGGCGAAGATCATATTATTCAATCACAAAGGGGACATGTTGATGGACCAATTGCGGTGATTGAATTTTCTTCGATTCCTCCAGTCAATCGCCCGCTTTTCCTCCGCCATCACCATGCAGAATAGAGCTTGCTTTGCCGCCCAAAGGGGTGGGTTCAAAGCAGGCTCAATTCTGCACTTCAAATAAACTTACAGAGCCGGGACAGAGCCAAAAATCGCTCCCACCTTGATTATTGAGCGCAAGCACTGTAGTACACCGGAGCTTCATCTAGCTGGCCTTAAGACTAGTCAGCTTAGCCGCCATTCTTCTAAAGAAAGCAGGCATCTGCAAATAAGCACCGTGGGCAGAGACAGCATCCAAGCCAGACTCAAAAATCTCATCGTCTACTTTGTCGCATACAGAACCGGCGCTATAACTAAACAAATCGGAGGGATCCCAAACGTTCCAAAAATAGCCGAGATGTTTATTTGATGCGAGCATGGTACCAGCGCCTGTCTGACTAGTGAGGGCGGCACTGCTTTCTAGAAAGAGCTTCAATTCTTGAAACAGTCCCACCTGCGAAGCAGTAGCGCACCAAAAATCTACAACAATCTGACTGCAATCAGGCAAGCGCGGCAAGAAATGAGTAACCACATCATAGACGATCTGCCCGCCCATGCTGTGACTGACCACTACAATAGGCTCGCCGCCCCGCCTGAGCTTGCTTTGCTGCGCCGCTTGCAGAGCCCCTATAAAGGCGCGAGGAATAGTCCCCGGGCTGTTGCCGTCCCCTCTTGTAGAGAGATAAGACCAGATATCGTAAACAAACTTGGCAGCGGCAGACTGAGCCAACTTCTCTATTGGACTTTTGCAAAAGGGCGAAGTGCCGCTCAAGAGATCAACCATAACTGAATCTTTAATGGTCGGCATACTAAGCCTGTCACGATAAAGCGGCTGAAATTGAGATTTAAGCAAATCAAAGCGAGCAGCCATAAGACTGCGCAAGAGCTTCATTTCATCAGCGATTGTCTGGCACTGACCCATCTGCAAAAAAGTCTCCTCGTCAAAAGCAACTTCATCGGCGGCAATACAGGCAATAATCTCGTCCGCCCCCGATAGCCTCTGACTCTTTCTTATTCCTTGACAGAGTAAATTACTAAGCGCCTCACGATTTAGCCGGGTAAAACTGCAAGAAGATTTACCTCCATCAGAAAGCTTTTCTCTAAGAACTTGAAAGCGACCACTCTCAGTGAGCCGCGCCGAAACGGCACTTTTGACGCCGGCAGCCTTCACCGGACGAAGCTTCGACAGTGTTCTAGACTTATCTTTGATACCGGACAAATCTTTGATGCAGGACAAGTCTTTTATGTTAGACAAACTGGCGCCGATAATTTCAGTCAAGCCGCTTGTTTGCATAAAGCGCGAAAGCCCCAAAACTGAGAGCCAACGCGCCCCTGATCGATCTGAAAGGTCGCTCCAATTGCAGCGACTTATCTCGACACCGGCAGGATCATCTGAGATACAAGGGGCAACAAAACGGCGAAGCAAAACTTCCATCTGTTCCCAATCTCGCTCATCGCGAACAGACACGCCGTGCAAGTAAATAATCGGCAAGGATTAAGTCTCCGTGCGCAAAGCTATAGAATGACGCTTCCTATTTCTGTCATACCACATCCATCAATCGGTGATGTCGTATTGCATCGTTATACCTAGGTTTGGTTTAGAATCCTTTACTTTTCTGCGCTCAAGTCTAGTGAGCTGTCCTTTCACCAAATCTATGTGTCTCAGTGTATCGATAGCCGAAATAGCCTCTACAAGACTCGGACCCTCAATACGAGATGCCACTCTCAGGTGCTGAAGATCGGCGCAACCCCCAAGCTTAGCAATCTGCTCGCTGCGCACAGAGGTGCATCTATATAGATTGAGCTCTCGCAGTTCTTGCAGACTTGCAAAATTAGAAAAGTCAACACCACTAAAGTCTGCAGCTCGGAAGACGAGAATCTTCATTCTCATGCTATACGAGGCTAGCCTCTCAAGCAATAATCTTGGCGAACCGTTCAATTTGAGTTCAAGATAGCGCATATCGTTTAGATTCTTAAACTGACTTACCGCATCGTAGTTGAGTGCAGCAGCGATTCTGTACCTGTCTCTTTCATGGTGCACTCTGGGCACCAGAGTGAGAGACATAAGTTCGGGCATAGCACCAAGGGTATTGAAGGCAGAGTCGGAAGCATCGAGATCTACATTAATAAGACTGAGAGCCTTGACTCGACGAAGACCAGTGAGTGCTCTTAGAGCCTCGTCTGAAATAGATTCTTTGCATTCAGAGCCATCGAAATAGACTTCATCGATATTGTCATCTTTCAGCCCGGCAAGCAAACTCGGATCTTTGACGAAAGCATTGCTCAAATAGAGACTAATAGACTTGCCGGTGCCTACCACAGGCTCTTTCAGCCCTTTAGCAATTTCTTTAGTCAAGAGAATGTTATCGCGCAGATCGCGATGATAATAGTGCTTGTTATAAGGACCGATAGTATAGCTGCCTATTGAACGAGCCGGAAAATGCAGTTGTCTTATCTGACTCTTTTGTATTATCCCAGTGCTGTCTGACTGAGGCACCGAGGCAAGGGTCTCAAACAGCGGATACATATGAGCCAGTTCGATAGTCTTTCTGGTGGTCTGGTCCTTGCCTTCCGACTTATGCTCCGCTTGAGTGTAAGCTTCTTCCGGCACCATAGCGGTATCTTCAATGCCTATACTTTTAACAGTTAGACCGCCGTTACGCGTCACCTCAGAGTGCGAAAAGAAAAAATAGAGCCCAAATCCAGCCAAGGTAATAAGCGCCGACGCAATCAAAAGCAAGCGCCCTCTCAACCTCGATTCAACCAAATCACCATGACTGGAACGTCCAAAACCAGTAGCGATACTATTTGCGGTATTATCGCCGGCACCAGTACTACTATTAACAACCATATGAGCAACATTGGTCTTTGCAGCGAGCACTGTCTGCCTATCTAAACTGGGCAGGCTTGAATTACGGCTGGCAGGATCTGAAAGTACTGATACGAGTATGCTCTCTAATTCAGCAGCAATTGCGCTCATGCTGGTCGGGCGCGCCAAAGGCTCTTTAGATAACATTGAGAGCAAGAGCACATCAAGCCGTTTCGGTACTCGAAAATCAACCTTCTCAGACAGCACCGGTATTGGTGCCTCTAGATGTAGACCAATGGTGCGCAGGGCATTATCACCCAAATATGGCGGTACCCTCGACAGAGCACAAAAAAGACTGCAACCAAGCGAGTAGATATCGGAAGATTTTTCGACTCGACGTCCCAATGCTTGTTCAGGGCTCATATATAGAGGACTGCCAAAAATCGTCCCGGGTTTAGTCAGGCTCTGGTCGTCGCCGATAAGCGAGGCTATGCCGAAATCAAGAATTTTGAGCACCGAACTGTCTGCCGATACCCCGAGCCCTTGCGGATCTTCTAATATCCTATCGAGAAAGCCACGACGCAAGAAAAGGTTGGAAGGCTTAATATCACGATGAACAATGCCCTCCCCATGCAGCGCCGCAAAGGCGCGAGCCGCCTGCAAGAAAATCGACAAAACCGAAATCAAGTCAAGCTCTTTCTCTGAATCAAGCAGGGCTTCGAGGCTATAGCCGGCAAGAAGTTCCATTGTGTAGTAAGGAAATCTGTCTTTAGCCACGCCAAAGTCGTAAACTCGAACCACGGCAGGATGCGAAACCCTAGCCATGAGTGATGCTTCGCGCTGAAAACGTTGCCAGCTTTCAATAGAGATCTCGCGATCTTTCAAAAGTTTGAGGGCGAAATCCACTCCAAGCAAGTTGTGCCGAACGCGATAGACAGCCCCCATTCCACCTTCACCAATCGGCGAAAGCACTGTGAACTTGCTGTCTAGTATCTCGCCATCGAGACATAGCGAAGGCGAGACGCGACTTGCCAATTCGTCAATTTGAGGACCATCAGCCGAAACTGTAAAGAGTCTAGATCTCGACTGTTCCAAAATTTCTTCGCGGGTCACTTATTAACCTCTAGATCAAGCTAAAATTGACACCAGGCTGACAGCCACAAACACCAAAAGCTGATTGCTTAAAGCCAACTGACTAAATGAGACTGACTAACTACGACTGACCAAACACTCAAAGAATACAATGAGAGCAGAAACCGTGCAAAAAACTGACAACCAGCCTCCAAAGACATTCAGCGCCGCAGATATAGGGCTGATTTTGAAAGCAGCGCACTTTGCTGCCAACAAACACAGAAGCCAGAAGAGAAAAGGCGGCGAGGCTTCACCATATATAAATCACCCGCTGGAAGTAGCCGAACTTATCTGGAACACCGGCGAATGTTATGACCCGGAAGTAGTCTGCGCCGCTATACTGCACGACACCGTCGAAGACACCGAAACTACTTTCACCGAAATTGAAGAACTTTTTGGCATGCGCATTGCCTCACTAGTTAAGGAAGTAACGGACGACAAGTCGCTGCCAAAGGCTGAGCGCAAAGCTTTGCAAATAGAACATGCCCCTCACTTGAGCGAGGGGGCGTGCTTAATAAAGCTGGGCGACAAAGCAAGCAATGTCAAAGATATTGTCAATGATCCGCCCCCTGATTGGAGCGAGGAGCGGAAGCATGACTATGTCGAATGGACCAAGCTGGTTGTGAACGAACTGGCGCAGGTAAGCCTGCCGCTGAAAGAACACTATGAAAGAAATTACCAGAGCGCAAAAGCAACTCTGGCAAAACAAGCTAAAAAGATTGGAGATTAAAAACTTGCCGAAGGTCGGAGTCGAACCGACACGGAGTGTTTGCTCCGGCTGATTTTGAGTCAGCTGCGTCTGCCATTTCGCCACTTCGGCTTGGATGGGTTTATTCTACACCAAGACCTACGAGACAAACAAAATGAAAACAAAAGCAAAGAGCGAAAAGGCCGGTTCAAGCCCCTCCCTAATGACATCCAGCGACTACATTTGCCTTCTCAGCGGCTTTGGGAAATTCGGTGGTGGCTCATACAATCCTAGCCAGGAGACCGTTGAGAGCTTCCCCGACATATTGATAACCCAAGGTGAAAGCAAAGCCGCTAGAGTTAGAAAGCGCGCAAAAGAAGTTCACATTGAGAAAGTGGTCCTTGAAACAGTAGGCAAAACAGCCTGGAAAAACTTAAAGGGCAAACTGCAAAAGCTGCCAGAGAACAAACCGGTAGTACTTGTCATGACGGGCTTAGCAGAAGGAATCAAGGGCTTGCACCTGGAACGCTTTGCCATGAATCTGCGCGACTATCGCATCAAAGATATGAGTGGCGCCCAAATAGTCGACAAGCCAATAATAAAGAGTGCTCAAGACCTAATTCGAACCACTTTGCCTTTAGATAAACTGAGCGAAAGTCTTGGCAAGAGCGGCATTCCCTGCCGAGTTTCCAATCATGCCGGCACGTTTATCTGCAACGAGCTTTATTTCAACGCCATGCACCACACGCAAGCTATCAAGGCTGTGAAAGCCTGCCTCTTTGTGCATATGCCCCTAGCCGAAGAATTTGCCGAAGTCTGCCGCAAGGCAAAAAATAAGAAGCTCAAAGCAAGGGCGATGGCGGCAAACTCCCGCGAGAAGCAAATTGAGCTTTTGCGCGATGCCCTGGCAGAAGTAATCGAAGGCGTGGTCAAGACCATCGCCTGATAGATCTAAGGATCTACAAGTACGCTTGCTGTATCATCGTCAGTGATTCGAAACGGTTTTCTGAGGAGAATGGAAATGTCGGCTTCAAGCAAAAACAATGGCGCTTTTCTCAAAAAACTCGCGGTTCTTTCATTGCCTCCACTTCTGCTGGTGCAGATGGCTCTGAGCATACCGGTTGCCGTCAAGGCAGACTGCGGTGATTGTCCCAAGAAAGATGCCGACAAAGAAAGCAGAAGAGAAGGCTTCAACCAGCCGATGATTCTTGCAGGAATTAAAAGCATCAAGCTGGCAGTCGGTGAATTAGAAGACAGTCTCAAAGACCAGGGCGCTTCTTCTGAGAATCTTATGGCAAAAATGAAAGAAGAGCTAAGCACCACCCATGCCACTATCGTTGAAGATGCCGAAGGCTGCTGCAAAACCAAAGCCGGCAAAAGCAGCGAGATTCTCCCCATTCTCTATCTAAAAGTGCGCTCTTTGAGCGATGAAAAAAACAGTGTCTACTCTGTCGATCTATCGTTAGTGGAAAAAACGCGAGTCAGTCGCAACCACAAAGATATTATGGCGGCGGTTTGGCACAAAGATCTGATTAGCAAGAGCAGTGGCAAGCTAGCAGATGATCTGGCCGAGCAAGTAACTATGCTCATGAAAGACTTCAAAAAAGACTATTTACTGGCTAACAGCGCCGACATTTCGCATCCTGAAATGCTTGATGAGCAAGGCAAGAAAAATCATCCTTTCAAGAAAAACAAATAATGTCGCTGACTAAAGAAAAGACCACGATTATCGCTCTCTCTGCCAGTCTTTTGACATTTGGTTTAGCCTGGCCGATACTAGCTCAAACATCAAAAGAAGAGCCGGCGAAAGCCAAGATTTTCAAAGCCACCGACTTCAAAAGTTCGCTTTTGTCTTTGTACAATCTGCCGCAGGTAAAGAAACACAATGGCAGAGTGGAATTGAAAGTACTGGGACGGATAGATGATCTGAGCCTATCTATCTATCATCTCGCTACAGGCTTCAAGACCAAAGAATTGGGCGATCAGAAAGAGAAGATTGCTTCACTGTTTCAGCAGGCGCTCAATGAAGAACACGTAAAAATAGTAAGTGACTCACCTAATAATCTGCTGGTTGTTATCGAGGAGCGCGGCAAATTACAAAAGAAACTTACCGTCAGCGTCATGCTTTCTAGAAAAGTTGAGAGAAACGACGCTTCACTCAATAAGTTTGTCTTCTGCTCTTTTGAAGAAACAGACGAGAAGAAACTGCTGAATACCCTTGAAAAGATGGCAAACTCTCTTGGTCGGCAATTTGCCATTGCGCATGCTCGCGATGAAGTCAAGCCGAAGCCTTAGACTTATACTTGTCCTGCTTTTGGCAAGCCAAGTTATGCAGGCTGCTTGGGCAGCTAAACCTGCCGTGCAAACACTCATCAAAGATAATCTAGACTTAGAGCCTTTGCTCCTAGATTCGCCCAAAAGACAGAAGATTAGGCTAAGGGAAGTCAGCCCCTCTTACTGGTATGCAGCCGGCTACCTTGTCGAGCCAATAATTTGGCAGAAGCCGATTCTAAATAGCCGCCTTCTTCCCGGAAACAAGCAAATTCTTGCCAGTACGCTGCACGCGAATCGCAAGGACCATAGTCTAAATCTTGAACCGATTTCGCCTTCAAGCAATAGCATTCTGACAAGCAACCTGCTAAGACACCGGATGGAAGTTTCATCAATTAGACATTCTCTAGAAATCGAAGCCGACGAACCGCTGTTGCTTTCTCCGCCTTTGGAAAAGACTCCTTACTGGCCCCATTCGCTCTATTAATCTAGGCAATGTACTAAAATTAGACCGGCACAGTAATTTAAACGGTTAGAGAAGATGGGAAAATACATACTCAGCATTGATCAGGGAACCACAAGTTGCCGAGCGATTGTTTTCGACAAAACAGGAAAGACACTCGGTGTCGGGCAGTTAGAATTCGAACAGATCTTTCCAAAGCCGAGCTGGGTAGAACACAACCCGCAAGAGATTTTAGATAAGCAAATTGAGTGTATTAAGCAAGCAGTCAAGAACGCCGGAGTCAAGGCGGAAGAGATCGCCTGCGTTGGTGTAACAAATCAAAGGGAAACAACTGTGGTCTGGGAAAAGGCTACAGGCAAGCCCATTTACAACGCCATCGTTTGGCAATGCCGACGAACCAGTGAATTTGCCGAAGGTCTGAAAGACAATATGGACCTCTTTAGGTTGAAAACAGGGCTTGTTCCCGATGCCTATTTTTCCGGTCCCAAAATCAGATGGATTCTAGATAACGTGCCCGGAGCACGAAAGAGAGCCGAAGCAGGCGAATTACTTTTTGGCACAATTGATACCTGGCTAATCTGGAACCTGACAAAAGAAAAGACCCATGCCACCGAAGGCAGTAATGCCTCGCGCACAATGCTCTTCAATATCAATACTATGACCTGGGATGACGAACTTCTAGATATCATAGGCGTCCCGAAGGCGGTACTACCAACGGTACTACCTTCCAATGCCGATTTCGGTCATACAATTAAAGAGCAAGTCGGCTTTGAAGCACCTATTTTAGGCAACCTGGGCGATCAACAGGCAGCGCTTTTTGGTCAATGCTGCTTTGAAGAAGGCATGGCTAAGTGTACTTATGGCACCGGCAGTTTTCTTTTAGCCAACATTGGCAACAAACCGAGATTAGCCAAAGGACTGCTCACCACAGTGGGTTGGCAATTGGAAGGCGAGAAGCCGACCTATGCCTTCGAAGGTGCAATCTTCATAGCCGGTGCAGCTGTGCAGTGGCTGCGTGATGGTCTAGGCATTATAGAAAGCAGCGACGAAACTGAAAAGTTGGCACGCTCTTTGCCTAGCAACGAAGGGGTCTATTTCGTACCGGCTCTAGTTGGGCTCGGGTCGCCTTGGTGGAATTCTGATGTGCGTGGCACTATTGTTGGTATCACGCGAGGCACTGGTCGTTCTCACTTTGTAAGAGCTACTCTTGAATCAATGGCTTATCAGGTGGCCGATGTCGCCCACGACATGCAAGAAAACGGCATAGTCGTGAAAGAACTTAGGGTAGACGGCGGTGCTACCAAGAACACTTTCATGATGGAATTTCAAGCCGATGTCTTGGGAGTACCCGTGACCCGGGCCACCAATGTGGAAGCAACAGCTTGGGGCGCTGCTGCCCTTGCCGGTCTAAAAGCTGGTCTGATTAAAGATTTGGCTGAGCTTAATGCCGGCTGGCAGAAAGACTTGAAAGTATCGCCTGCAAGCGATAGACAAAGCGAACTTGCCGGTTGGCGCAAGGCATTAGACGCAGCTTTCGCCTTCTAGAATAATATTTTTTTGCTTCCCTCCTAATTGCTTCTTAATGCCGGTTGGGCTGATACGCACCCCAACCGGTTAAAAAAATGAAAGCAGTAGCTTCTTATCAGAGTCAAAACATTCACCTTAGTGTCGAGAAGGACAAAGCAGTGGTCCTTCTCGGACTTGTCAACAAGTTAAACAACTCGCAGATTCAGCTCGACCACCCAGCCGAGCGCAAAGTGCTTTGGGATCTCGAATGTATGCTCGCCGGCGTAGTGGAAGAAGCAAGACAAGTCGACTTTCACTCGCGCTTGCATAGAGCAAGAGAAGCAACCTGGCCGACCAGACGCCGCACTGCTCAAAACCTATCGCCGGAACTCGTGAAGCAAATGTGCATACAGAAAGAAAGCTCTGTGGAAGACACCCTGGTTATTTCAGCCTGACAAGTGAAGCAAAGATTTTAATGCCGACCTGAAACAGAAAGACCTCCGTAAGGAGGTCTTTCTGCGTGTCTTCGTCAAGCGGGGGGAAAACTAAAACTGAGATCTATTTACTGGCCGTATCGAGCAAGGCACGGGGCAAGCCTTCGGCGACGACTGTATTGAAAGACTCGACAGAAACGATGTCAAACTGGGCGCCTTCATCGCCAACCATTCTGAGATCAAGTTTTGCAAGTGCTTCAGTACCATTTCTTTCGTTTCCTATTTGCAAGAAGTTGATTCTTACTTCATCGGGTCTGACCATCTTGGCTGTGGCTCGGCTGATTACAGCAATCAACTCGCCTTTATCGCTTGGTTCACCATCACTAATTACTTCTATGAGTAATTTTTTTGTGGCACCCTTGTTTTGCTCACGCCTTTCAAAATAGTCATCTAGAATTTGAGACAGGGGTTTGGCCATATATGTTCCCCCGTTCGGAACATTTTTAGAAAAAATATCCGGAACCACCGAAAACCCTACATTCTTGAAGATTTGAGAGTTACTCGAGAAGAGAGCGACTGTGATACCGCTCTTGAAAACAGGAGAAATCTGTGCAGTAAAACTGAGCAATTGGTCTCGGCACCACTGCCACCGGCTGACACCCCCGGGGCAATCGGTCTCATTCATAGAACCAGACTTATCTATAACAATGGCAATCTCATAGTTCGACAAAAGACTAAGCTCTTGAGAACTGAGGACTTTGCCGACGATTGGAACCTTAGAAGCAGCAGCAGAAAGGGCACTGCCGGCATTGCTCAACGCCGTACCGCCCGAGAGCTTACTATTGCCTGCCAAAGTGCTTGACGCAGCGCCACTAGCAGAGGCGGCACCGGAAAGATTGGTCTTGTTCTTATTAGTTAAACCTTTCAGCAAATGAACCGCTTGCGACTGCAGTTCAGGCGAACTTGAGAGGGCACGCCCAAGCTGAGTAACTGCCTGCAAACCACGCTTGAGCAAAAGATCCTCTGAGGAACCGGCATTACTAGGGTTGTTTGAATTACCAGAAGTATTCGAGCCATTGGCCTGACTTGCCTGGCTGGTCTGATTTGAATTACCGGACAAATTAGACGAGCGAGCTGGCGGGCTTGAAGCAGAGGAAAAAACGCTGCGGTCGTCAAGTGAAAAGAGCCCGCCCTCTCCTGTTGGGCTAGATGATGGCTGCCGCCCCTGATAGGTACCCTGCGGAGCGCCTTGAGAATTACCCTGATAGACCGTGGCGCCGCTATCGGGACGGCTCAGGCGAGGATTGGTCAGGGCACTCTGGCTGACCGATCCGGTTAGTTTTAGATCGTCTGAACGTTTGAGGCGGGTTGGCGCCACCGGCGGCATTTCATTGCCCGCCGAGGCTGCTTGACCGCAGCTCAAAGCGAGAAAGAAAGCCATGGCGCGCTTCTCAGGCGAAAGTATTTTGAAACGCTGACCCATATACATATTTATAGTCCTCGCCTTTTGCACTGAATCTTATGAATATACAGCCTGAAGGAAAGTTCCATGTTTTAAAGTGGTCAGTTATGGTACTTTCTTGGTGGTGCTTACAATGCCCAATTCAGAGTAAATTGAAATTGGGGTCGAGAGGTAAGCATCTGTGACTGGTTATCAGTTTGAGGTTTGAAGTGAATCGTACGAGCCTACCTTTGCTTTCCGTTTTGTCGGTCTTGTTGATGCAAAATGCCGCTTTCGCTCAAGGCGAACAGCTTGAATTGAAGGGCTACAAAGACAACGATCCAAGCAAACAGGAAAAGGCGGCAGCCAAGACTTCTCAACCAGGAGACTCAGTTCCGGTTCGCCCCCTATTAGACAATGGTCAGTATGTTCCGCCCGATGGAGTAATTGACGGCTCCAACTTGAAGCAATTTCTCAATTCCGGTCCAGTGATCGATCCCCGCGAAATGGAAGAAGCCTCAATACAGGCAGACAATATGATGCAGATGCCGGCGGAAGCGCCCAACGGTCGAAAACCCAAGAAACGGAAAGGGTTTTTCGGAGCCATTTCCAGAGGCTGGGAAAACACCTGTAATGCAATCGGCTTTCCTGTGGGCAAGAATGACGACATCGGAGTGGACGCCAGTCTCTCGTCAGACTTGCCGCAAGAAGTGCGCGACGCATACGGCGCCTACAATCCAAACAAGTAGTTATTTGTTGTAATAGAGATCGAATTCGCTCAAAGCTTTCTTGGCCTTGGCTAGCGACCGACTATCGCCTTCTTTTGCAAAGAAAAGACAGGCGTCACTGATCACCTGTCGATAATTTAGATCGGCTTCAAGCGACCACAAATATTCCCTTTTCACCGCAGCTTTATCACCTAGGGCTTTGAAAGAATCGATACGCAGCATAATGGCTTTGCGACGACTGTTGTAATGACTGACTGAGACGATCTTCAAGATCTTCTCGGTATCTTGCAGAACCCCCTTATATTCTTTCAGCTTGTACCTAAGATCGGCACGGGTCAAAAGCAGGTCTATCCAAGTGGGATACCTATTCAATCCGTCGCTCATGGTCGCTTCGGCGTCCTTAAGCAAGCCGAGCCGTTCTGCCACTTTCGCTTTCAACAAATAGCTAGCCGGCTCAACTTTCAACAATTGATTGGCACGACTAGCCACCTGATAAGATTCTTGCAGTGAGCCTTGTTCAAGCAAAAGCTCTGACAAAATCATCTGGGCATAGCCATCGTTGGGCGATAGCGCCACGGCTTTTCTAATAGCTATCAGTGCTTCGCTACGCCGATTCAAGTCTTGCAACCAAGCAGCCTTGGTGCGATAAAACGAAGCCTCGTCAGGCGCCAATAGAATCGCTTTATCGAGCAGCGATAAAGCTTGCTCTGTACCGTCAAGACTGTTATCCCAAGCCGACTGAGCTTGCTTGGCTAATTTCTGCGCGGCGTTTGAAGGCTTGGCTTGCAGACCCATAAATAACTGCAATGACAAAAACAAAGCTAGCAAAACAGCCGTAGGTCTGACCAATGATACAGCTATAGATTGCAAGAATGACAAGTCAGAACTCCAACGCGCTATGACTTCAGTCTAGCATCTAAGAAATAGCTGCTTTCCTCGTTGCCTCTACCCGCGTTACCGCCCTTGCTCTTGCAATAGTACTTGCTTGTGCAATAGGACTAGCTCTTGCTTAATCGACTTCGGCACTAATGAAAGTAACAGTTCTGACCACACCAAGAATCGCCGCAGTGGGAACGAGTAGCATGGGTACGATAGTCCAGAATTCCATAGGATACCTCTTTCGTTTGTCGTCCGGCGGTTAAGCGCACCGGATCTGATAGCAAGATGGTAACGCCGACTGCAAGAATTGCACCCGATGACTTGCCCAAGATTTACAGAAGCGGTTCAAAGAATTATGAAGAAAGAGGCACAGCCACGCTGAAAGCCCAAACAGACGAATAATAGCGAAAGAGAAAGGGCAGCAATTCGAAATCACAATTATTACAAGCATTACGCAAAGTAAATGATGTTACTGATTGTTTCTCTGCGCATCCTCTCTTAAAGCCAGCATTAGAGCTATCCCCCAAGCCGGTGCAAAGAAAAGACCCAGCACCACCATCAGTATCACCAAAGGTCTATTTGACTGACGTCGATTAGAGCGAAGAATTGGATAGACAAGCGACCAAATGGTCACCAAGACACCAAAGCCCAGCGCTATATAACTGCCGTATCTGATTACCTCGATATATTGGTTGGCATGTGCCTCAATTACCGAAGCAAGCAACCAGTTAATGAGCCCAGGGAAAGCCAGTCCAAACAAGCTCAAAAACAACCCCTGAACTAAATAAAAGAGTCCCTTGAGGCGCAGTCCGCGCAAAAAACTAATAAGCAATCCACCGACAAAAAACGACAAGCCGAGGCGCATATAGATGGTCAAAGAAAGCCAACTTATGGTGTTGAGGTCGTATTGCTTGATCAGGGTCTGGGCCTGAGCCACAGTTTCGCCGTCCAATTTATTCTTTTCCTATCTGCTTGCCTGTTTGCCATTCTGGCTTATCTAAGGTAAACGGGCTCGGCGTCAACCTTTACCCGAAAGAGAATATAAGGTTTCTCGCGCAGATCTTTACCGCCATGAAAGAATGGCTGGCGATGCAGTTGGTTGGCGGTGAAATAAAGATAGCCGTCCTGAGCCAAACAAAGAGTATCAGGCCAGAGCACGCGCGGGTCGCAAACCAGGGTTTCGTGCTCACCCTTGAGCGAAATACGATGAACGGCATTGTGCTCATAGTCGGTGGCATAAATACGACCAGCCGAATCAGACTCCAAGCCGTCAGAAGCACCTTTCTCAGCCACCTCACAAACTGATTTTGCCACCTCTTCGTCGCTTATGCTGCGGTCGCATAACAGGTCGAGATTGACACTATAAAGCTTGCGACTGCTCAGCGGACAGTAAAACAGGTGCTTGCCATCAGCACCAATAGCGATACCATCGGCGCCGACGCGCAAACCAGTACGCTCGCCGTCTTCCGAGACGAACATGAGCGGCGCCCCTTCAACTATGGGCAGAAAGCCCGGCACGGCTTTGGTGGAAATATGGCCTGATAGGCGGCGGAAGCTCTCTCCGGTTTCGAGGTCGACCACGACAAGGGCGTTATTGCCGCTCGAACTAGAATCGGTTAGAAAGGCCATGCCGCTCTTGCCGCGCCTGAGGTCGAATCTCATATCGTTTAGATAAGAAGTAGGGAGGGCCACATCGGCTGGAAACTTGATCACTTTCACAACTTTGTTGGTGCCCAAATCAACACAAACCATCTTGGCAGCACCAGGTTGCACGGCGCCAAACTTGATTGAGCCGGTATCCAAAAGCCAGAGCCTATCACGCGGGTCGATGACAACGCTCTGTACTGAAACCAGACAGCTATCGACCTTGTCCAACTGCAGTTTGTTGATTTCGGCATTAGGATACGGCACCAAATCTCCGTCCCGCAGCTCACAGCAAGTATTCTCTACACCTTCTTCCCAACGGGGGAAGTTGAGAAATTTGCGACCGGAGAAAGAAACAGCAACGCCTGTGGGCATCGCCCCTTTGATGGCAGCGACCACTTCGGGCTTGCCAAGAAAACGCTGGCTGGGGACAAGTTCTTTTATTTCTTCTTCAGCTTTGATGAGGGTGCCGCCGCTATTGGACGTGCTGCTTGCGCTCGCATTCTGGCTGTTGCCGGCGCCCGGGGTCTTGGCGCCAATACTAGTGACGGCGGAGCCTGCGCCCGAAGATTTAACAGAGCCCTTGCCCGTGACCGCTGCTCCGGTGCCCGAAGCTTTAGCAGAGCCCTTGCTTGGGACCGCGGCTCCCGTGCTCGAAGCCTTAGCAGAGCCATTGCCCGTGACCGCTGCTCCCGCGCCGGGAGCAGCATCTACCGCGCCAAAGGTCTGTAAAGTTAAACTCAAGGCTAGAGGAACTAACCAAACCGCTCTAATTAGCTTATTCAATTGAATACTCGGCATCACAACCTCATCAGTCAACCAATTCATTCTATACTGGTGCGCAGTTCTATAGCTTTCATCAAAATAAGTATTGACGATATTAGACGACCGGTCTATTATTGTTTTAGTCGTCATACGGACAGTTATAACTAACATTAGAGGAAGACCAATGTCCAATTTCAGTCAGAATCAGGGTCAGACCCTGACCGCAACGAGCGAAGCAGACCGCAAACATTTGGGTCTTTTCAGCGAGCTCAAGATTAAAGACATCACTTTGCGCAACCGCATAGCGGTGTCGCCCATGTGTCAATACAATTCAATAGACGGTCTGGCTAATGACTGGCACCTGGTACATCTAGGATCTAGAGCCATAGGCGGAGCGGCGCTGGTGATTACAGAAGCAGCCGCAGTGGAAGCAATTGGTCGAATTTGCCCAGATGACTTGGGCATTTGGAGCGACGATCAGATCGCGCCGCTCAAGAAAATCACTACTTTTATAGAAAGCTTTGGCGCGGTTCCCGGCATTCAAATCGCCCATGCCGGGCGCAAAGCCTCCACGCGCAATCCGTGGAAAGACGGCGGATCAAGACACGAGAAACAAAACGTGCCAGAAAGTGATGGCGGCTGGCAGCCTGTCGGTCCTTCAGCATTGCCCTTTTCAGATAATTCAATTACCCCGAGAGAACTTTCGATTGCCGAAATTGAAGCCATCCAAGACAAGTTTGCCCAGGCAGCAGAAAGAGCCTACAAAGCTGGTTTCAAATGGTTGGAAGTGCACGCCGCTCACGGCTATTTGTTGCACAGTTTTTATTCGCCACTGTCGAACAAACGTACAGATAAGTACGGCGGCAGCTTAGAAAATCGCATGCGCAACGCCCTCGAAACCATAGACAAAGTGCGCAAGGTCTGGCCTCAAAATCTACCTCTGACAGTACGAATTTCTGCATCCGATTGGGTTGATGGTGGCTGGAGCGTCGATGACTCTGTGATTTTGGCTGCTGAAATGAAAAAACGTGGCGTCGATTTGATTGACTGCAGCAGCGCCTTTGTCAGAGCCGGCGACCGCTATCAATACGGACCGGGCTGGCAAGTACCTCTTGCAAAAGCAGTAAAAGAACAGGCTCAAATCTTGACCGGCGCAGTCGGTATGATCACCGAAGCGCAGCAAGCCGACCAAATCATCAAAAATGGCGAAGCCGACTTGGTCTTTCTTGCGCGCGAAATGATCAGAGACCCTTACTGGCCCTATCATGCCGCCCAAGAGCTTCATATGGATAAAGCCGAAGCCAAGAAGATTCTGCCAATCAATTATTCTTATGCAATTTAGTTCTAAAGTTAGTTTTTGATTTAGTTTTTGAATTAGTTCTTGTATCAATGAAAACTGGAGTAGAAATGACAACAGCAGTTGCTTATAAAGCCTGGGAACTGAAGAGCTTTTCCCTAGACTCTAAGAAAGATATTCAACCGGCCCAGAGACATGAAAAAAGCGAGAAGCTTGAGCATGAACAGGTGCGCATTGAAATCAAGGCTGCCTCGCTAAACTATCGAGACTTGCTGGTTTCGCGCGGACATTACAATCCGAAGCTACCACTGCCCGTGGTGCCGCTCAGCGATGGCGCTGGTATAGTCACCGCCATAGGCGAAAGCGTGAACAAATTTAAGGTAGGCGATCGAGTCATGCCTAACTTTATGCCCGAGTGGCTGGGTGGCGAAGTCACCCCCCAAGCGGCAAAAACCGCACTGGGAGGCTTTGTTGACGGCATGCTGCGCCAATACGCAGTATTCCATCAAAACTCACTGGTCTCAATCCCCGAGCATTTATCTTTCGAAGAAGCTGCCACTTTGCCCTGCGCCGCCCTCACTGCTTGGAGCGCGTTGTTTGTTAACGGCCAACTGAAAGCCGGACAGACCGTGCTAACCATGGGCACCGGCGGCGTTTCGCTATTTGCCTTGCAGCTGGCCAAACTGGCCGGAGCAAAAGTAATCGTCACATCAAGCAGCGACGAAAAATTGGATAAGCTGAAAGCGATGGGCGCAGATGAGCTTATCAACTATAAGAAAAATCCTGACTGGGACAATGCCGTACTGAAAGCAACCCATGGTCATGGTGTAGACCATGTGGTGGAATTAGGCGGCGCCGGCACTTTGGAGCGCTCGATGAAAGCAGCGGCCATGAACGGACATGTAAGCGTTATCGGTGTCTTGGACGGCATCGCCGGACCTGTTAATACACTGGCTTTGATTATGAAGAGCCTGAAAGTGCAAGGCGTCTTTGTTGGTTCTGTTGAGCGCTTCGAAGCAATGAACAGAGCCATCACCATGCATAAGCTCAAACCAGTTGTAGACAAGGTCTTTAAGGCTGATGAAATTATCGAAGCGCTCGCCTACATGGAAAGCGGCGCCCATTTCGGCAAAGTTGTAGTCAAACTATAGACAGCAAGAAGCTCCAGTCAATAACAACAACAAAAGAGCCGCCCTGCTATGGACGGCTCTTTTGCTCTCCAAATCAAACGAGCAAACTTTTAGAACTTAGTAAGACAGTACCCTACCTTTGACATTGCGATTACTGTCGTACTGAGCGGTTGAACGCACCGGCTGGCTGAAGCTGTAGGAACCGTAGGTGGATGCCACCGAACGATTGCCGTAGCTGGCTGCCTGCTGCTGGTTGCGCAGGTAGCCGCTCACATCACCAGATGCAATTTGATTATCACCCACTTTGCGAGCCTTAGCACTCATGGCTGAGGGCTTATTGGGGCTGGCAGTGCGGTTGATGATTGTATAAGAAGATTTCTTGGACGGTGCCACCCGGTTGATGACATTAACGCGATAGCGGCTGCTGGCGTCAATATCGGTCCAGTAATAGTGCCTTAGATTGTTATCTCTATTGCACAGGGGCTCTTCCCAACCAGATACTTTATGCCGCTCCTCAAACACTGTCGATTGAGCGTTGGCTTGCAGATTGTTGGTAAGAATCAGGGCGAAAATTAGGGATACCAGGAGTTTTAGATGGAAAAGAATATTTGCTGCTCTTTGCCGGTGATCTAATGGATGCTCGCTCATTGGAGTTACCTCAAACAATTAGAAAATCAGCTGCCTGATATATGTATACAGAAACGATGTAATCGATTTGTAAACGATGTCAGGGGGGCTTCCCATCAAAAAGATTAAATCTCAAAAAGCCCAGCCCTTGGGCAGCCGACTCAGATAACTGAACCGATATCGGTTTAATTTATAAGTCTCAACCCGGTGATTTTTCAACCGATATCGGTTTAATTTATAGCCCTGTTTTTAAATCGCGAAACGGCTTTTATTAACCGATATCGGTTTATTTTGCCACTAAGCCTTATCAAGAATATAGCCACTGCCGTGTACAGTCCGAAGAATGCTGTTCTTGCCTTCTTCGTCAATTTTCTTTCTCAACTTATTTATATGTACGCGTACCGTATCGGCAGCCGTGTCTTTTTCATTGGACCAAACTTTGTCCAAAATCTCTTCAGAACTAAAGACCTTATTTGGATTGCGCATAAAGAACAAAAGAAGATTGAACTCTTGAGGCAAGAGCTTGATTTCAACGCCGCTTTTGAGCACCCGCCTGGAATTGCCGTCTATTGAAATGTGACCGGCGCTGAGCACATCAGACATCATCTGACGTGGGCGACGCAGCAGAGCGCGCAAGCGCGCCCCAAGTTCTACCGGATGGAAAGGTTTAGTCAGATAATCATCGGCGCCCGACTCAAAGCCCTGAGTTTTGTCTGAAATCTGCCCGCGTCCGGTCAGCATGATTACCGGCAGGGCGCCGCCGCGACTGCGATAAGTGCTGCAAACTTTGTAGCCGTCCATGTCGGGCAATCCGACATCCATGACAACAAGATCGTATTCATAATGAGCCAGTCGAGAAAGGGCATCTTCGCCGCAATCGGCAGATTCGACTATATAACCTTCGCCCTCAAGCCATTCGCCAAGTACTGAAGTAAGCTCAGTATCGTCATCGACAAGCAGGATCTTCGACATAAAAACCGCGGGTGAAACTGACAGTGAAATACTAACACGAAAGAGGGAGGGGGCAGCCCCTCCCTCTTTTGTGTAATTCAGTCGAACCAGAAACTAGTCCCAGCTCAAGGCTCCGCCTGTTTGATAATCGATGACTCTGGTCTCAAAGAAGTTCTTCTCCTTCTTGAGATCAATCATCTCGCTCATCCACGGGAACGGGTTCTTGGCGCCCGGATACTGTTCGGTTAGACCAATTTGACGGCAACGGCGGTTGGCGACAAAGCGCAGATACTCAGAGAACATCTGGGCATTCAAGCCAAGCACGCCGCGCGGCATGGTGTCTACGGCATAAGCATATTCAAGTTCCACGCCTTCCTTAATCAAGGTCTGAATTTCTTCTTGGAACTCAGCGGTCCAAAGATGCGGATTCTCAATCTTGATCTGGTTGATAACGTCGATGCCGTAGTTTAGGTGCATCGACTCATCGCGCATGATGTACTGGAATTGCTCGGAGGCGCCGGTCATCTTGTTTTGACGTCCGAAACTGAGCATTTGCACGAAGCCCACATAGAAGAAAATGCCTTCCATGATGATGTAGTAGCCAATTAGATTACGCAAGAAACGCTGATCTGTCTCGGGAGTACCGGTGTGGAAGTTAGGATCGGCAAGTTCTTGAGTGAACTGTAACTGGAAGACATCTTTAGCGTGAATAGACGGCACTTCGCGGTACATGTTGAAGATCTCGCCTTCATCGATACCGAGACTTTCCACTACATACTGATATGCATGGGTGTGGAGGGCTTCTTCAAAGGCTTGGCGCAAAAGATACTGACGGCATTCAGGATTGGTGATGTGGCGATAGATAGCCAGAACCAAGTTGTTTGCCACCAGTGAATCGGCGGTGGAGAAGAAGCCGAGGTTGCGCTTGATGATCATGCGCTCGTCTTCGGTTAGTCCGTTAGGGTCTTTCCAAAGAGCGATATCACGGCTCATGCTGATTTCTTGCGGCATCCAGTGGTTGGCGCAAGCATCTAGATATTTCTCCCAGGCCCACTCATATTTGAATGGAACCAACTGGTTGAGGTCAGCGCGGCAATTGATGATGCGCTTCTCGTCAACAGTGACACGGTGGCCGCTCATCGAAATTTGCTCAAGACCGGTGGCACCAGCACCGGGAACCATGGTCACCGATATTTCCGCACCTTGAGTCATGGGCGGCGGCGTGAAATCGAGACCCGAGGCTGTGGCGGCCGCGGCACTGGTGCTCGTGGGCGGCTGCTTGGTGGTGAGGGGAACGTCATCAAAACTGAGCATGTGGATGTCCTTTTCTAGTTTTGTTTTAGGGTTAATTACTGACACGCTTCACAATCAGGGTCGGTTATGGAGCAGGCCTTAGGCGCCACCTGAGCCTTTACGGCTGAGGCTGTGGGAACTTTGTTGAGCACGCCAATCTGAGTAGTTGACTTCTCAGGGGCTGTAGCGGAAGCGGTGCGCAGGTAATAGGTGGTTTTGAGACCTTTGGTCCAGGCCAGTTTGTAGGTCTCATCCAGTTTCTTACCGCTTGGTTCAGCCATATAGAGGTTCAAGCTCTGAGCTTGATCGATCCACTTTTGGCGTCTGGAAGCGGCTTCCACCAACCACTTAGGTTCAACTTCGAAAGCTGTAGCGTAGAGAGCTTTCACATCATCAGGGATACGATCGATGGGCAGCAGAGAGCCGTCGAAGTATTTCAGATCGTGCACCATCACTTCATCCCAGAGCCCGAGGCGCTTCAAATCTTCCACCAGGTAAGTGTTCACCACGGTGAACTCACCAGAAAGGTTTGATTTGACATAGAGATTCTGGAAAGTAGGCTCGATAGATTGGCTGACGCCGATGATATTGGATATGGTGGCAGTGGGAGCAATCGCCAAGCAGTTGCTGTTGCGCATGCCGTGGCGAGCGATATGCTCGCGCACTGGTGTCCAATCAAGACGGCTGGAGCGATCTACATCGACACTGCCGCGCTCGTTTGCCAAGATCTCGATTGAGTCTTGAGGCAGAATGCCTTTGTCCCAGAGCGATCCCTTGTAGCTGTTGTAGACACCTCTTTCAGCAGCGAGCTCAGAGCTGGCCAAGATGGCGTAATAGCTGACGGCTTCTTGGCAGTAGTCGGCAAAGTCGACTGCTTTATCGGAAGCATAGGGCAAACGCAAGGTGAGCAGAGCATCTTGGAAGCCCATGACGCCTAAGCCGACAGGACGGTGGCGCATATTAGCGTTGCGAGCCTTGGGCACGCTGTAATAGTTGATATCGATGACGTTATCGAGCATGCGCATGGCTACGCGGCAGGTATGGGCAAGTTTCTCGAGGTCGAGGGCGCCGTCTTTGATATGGGCGACCAGGTTGATGCTGCCCAGGTTGCATACCGCTGTCTCGCTCTCAGAGGTATTGAGAGTAATCTCGGTGCAAAGATTGGAGCTATGCACAACACCGACATGCTGCTGAGGGCTTCTCAGGTTGCAAGGGTCTTTGAAGGTCATCCAGGGATGGCCTGTTTCGAAGAGCATGGTCAGCATTTTGCGCCAAATAGTGACAGCCGGCACTTTCTTGAAGAGCTTGATTTGTCCTTCTTCGGCCATCTTTTCATAGCGCTCGTAGGCAGCCTTGAATTTCTTGCCATAAAGATTGTGCAGATCTGGCACTTCGTCTGGGCTAAAGAGAGTCCAGTCGGCATTCTCTTTTACTCTTTCCATGAAGAGATCTGGAATCCAGTTGGCGGTGTTCATGTCGTGGGTGCGACGACGGTCGTCACCGGTGTTCTTGCGCAGTTCAAGAAACTCTTCGATGTCCATGTGCCAGGTTTCCAGATAGCAGCACACAGCACCTTTACGCTTACCACCCTGGTTGACGGCAACGGCGGTGTCGTTGACTACTTTCAAGAAAGGAACTACGCCCTGGCTCTTGCCGTTGGTGCCGGCAATATGAGCGCCGAGAGCACGCACCGGTGTCCAATCGTTACCCAGACCGCCGCTGAACTTAGATAGGAGAGCGTTCTCTCTTACCGCTTCATATATAGATGACAGATCATCATCGACCGTGGTCAGGAAACAGGAAGAAAGTTGCGGTCTATGGGTACCCGAATTGAACAGTGTGGGTGTGGAGGAAACAAAATCGAAACTGGAAAGTAGATTGTAGAACTGGATTGCTTTCACTTCGCGGTCGATTTCATTGAGGGCGAGCCCCATAGCCACGCGCATCCAGAAAGCCTGCGGCAATTCAAAAACAACGCCTTCTTGGTGCAAGAGATAGCGATCGTAAAGAGTCTGCAAACCGAGATATTGGAACTTCAAGTCGCGATCGGCGTCCAAGGCGGCTGCCACTTTATCTAGATCGAAAGTAGCCAGGCGTGGATCAAGTAAACCGACTTTGATGCCTTTGGCAATATAGTCGTGGAAATAAGTTTTGTAGCGGTCCTTCATTTGCTCTTGGTTGACAGACTCGCCCAATACTTCTAGACGCATCTGCTGCAAAAGCAAGCGAGCAGTGGCGAAACTGTAAGAAGGATCGGTCTCGATCAGGGCTCGAGCGCTCATAATGGCTGAGCGAATTACTTCAGACTCTTTCACGCCTTCATAGAGACTTTCCACAGTAGAGTTGAAAATGCGACGAGGGTCGACCATTTCACCTAGGCCGGCACAAGCGTCGACAACAATATCTTTCAGTCCGAGTTGAGCTAGCGGCACGGTGCTGCCGTCGGCACGGGTTACATTTGGACCAAGATTCATAGGCTTGGTTTCAGGCTGCTGAGCAGCACGCTCCTGTGCGCGCGCTTCACGATAAAGAACATAACGACGAGCCACTTCCTGCTCACCGGCGCGCATCATAGCCAGTTCGACCTGGTCTTGAATATGCTCGATGTGCAAGACGCCGCCTTCAGGCAGGCGCTTCATCAGGGTTTCGACTATCTGACCGGTGAGTTTGCCGACCAAGGCCCGTACACGAGAACTCTCGGCGCCATGGGTGCCTTCCACAGCCAGGAAAGCTTTGGTCATAGCCACGGCAATTTTGGAAGGATCAAATTCAACGACATTACCGTTACGTCTGAGCACCTTATATAGTGCAAACTGGCTGATCCGTTCTTCACTCAGTCCAAAACCAGCGGGGTCGGCATGGTGGACTGCTGTAAGCACCTGGGTCATCTCGTATCTCCTGAAAGTAAGAAATTAGTGCGGGAACTGCGGTGAGAATCTTTTTTGAACTAAGGGGAAAGTGGACAAAACAAAGCCCTCTCAGTGGATTGAGACCAAGAGGGCGCAACAAAACAAAGCATGCCTTGTCTATAAGCGCCTCTTAACCTCGAAGAGGTTTGACTTTATGTGCGCCCAGGTGGGTAGTCTGGCTCTAAGTGCGACTCTTTCGAAACGCTCTTAATTACAGTTGCGGGACAGCGATGGATTCACACCATCTTCCCCCACCAGATCTCTCGCTTGTTTTACCTCGCTTTCAATTCATAGATAGCCAGCGTCGAATAGCCCAGGAGCAAAACCAAGTTTCAAACTTGCCCGGGGCTTATTAGATTGGATATGAATGAATCGAAAAGCTGGAGACTCGAGTAGATCCCGTAAATTGCAGGGCACTCAGCTAATTAAGCGAAATTTCTCCTTGATTCGATTCGTCGATGTGTAGCAAGGTAACACTTACAAATTGCAGGCGCAAGGCTACCCCAAAAGCAAGGGAAAGAAAGGCTGAAACGAGGCTAAGCTTGGGGCTCATAAGGCACATCGAGAACCACCTTCGACTTTGATAATATATACAGCCGCAACCATTAGTGATACCACCGCATAGGCACCCGATAGTACGAAGAACATAAAATTTCCTCTTCCTGCGTCGTTTTAGCACCATCTAACGATATATAGAAACGGCGTTACACAGCGCTAATAATAGCCTTGCAGAGCACTGACAATAGCCTTACACAGCATTCATTTTAGGTTAACGAAGAATGATCTTTCAGGCTCAAATAGCAGCGAACTGTTATCTTGCTAGGAAGCAGTCTGTTGTAGAGACTAAAAGGAGAAAAGACGTGGCAAAAGTTATAGTCAAAGCCAATGCGGCAAACGGATTCAGACAGGAAATTTCTTCCGATAATCACGCCTTTGCCTCCGATGCCCCTAAAGAGTTCGGCGGCTCCGACTCCGCCCCCAATCCGCACGAACTCTTATTGGGTTCACTCGGCGCTTGCACAGCAATTACCTTGCAGATGTACGCCAAACGGAAAGAGTGGGACTTACAAAGCATTAATGTAGACGTGCAGGAAGAAACAGTAGCCGGCGATGACGGCACTAAGAAATCGCGCATAGTGAGAACTATCGAAATGACGGGCAATCTAACCGACGAGCAAGTGACAAACCTAAAAGGAATCGCTGACAAGTGCCCGATTCACAAACTGCTCGAAGGTCCCAAGCAAATAGAGACCACCGTAGTTCATAAGTAATTCATAAGTAGTTCATTTATAAACGACGAAATCGGCAAAAGTCTAAATCGGCGAGAGACATAAATCCCCGCTTATCTTAAAATTGGGGTGTATGAATTCTGCTGTTCTCAATCTTGCCGACTTTGCAGCCGCCCTCAAGACCAGATATCTGGGCAGGGGCGCCAACGAATGTCATGAAGAAATAGATAGCACCAATAACCGCGCCGCCGTCTTGGCCGCCCAAGATGCAGTAAGCGGCACAGTGATTATGGCCCGCAGCCAAAGCGCCGGGCGGGGTCGCCAAGGTAGACAATGGGTCAGCCCCCTCGATGGCGGTTTGGCTTTTTCAGCCATATTGCGACCCAATCTGCCCCTCAATAAACTGCCCTTAGTAACCCTGGCGGCGGGCAATGCCGTTTGCCGAGCCGCCAGAGTCACTTGCGGGGTCGAGCTAGGTTTGAAATGGGTGAACGATCTCACCGCCCAAGGCAAGAAAGTCGGCGGCATACTCGCCGAAAAACCGCTGAAAGCGCTCATTGTCGGCATCGGCATCAATATCAGATTGAACCGCGACGAACTGCCGGACGAAATTAAAGATAGAGTGGACTGGCTGGAAAATCTGGCCGGCATGCCTGTAGATACCAATCTGCTGGCGGCAGCGCTCTGCCAAAGCCTGGAAGAAGAGCTGGACAAGCTGGAAGAGCAGCTGTATCAGGCAGTCATAGACGACTGGAAAAGAAATAGTGTCACCCTGGGCAAAACTATCAAAGCCACCTATGGCGGTGCCGAAATTATGGGCGTCGCTAAAGATATAGGCGAAAGCGGCGCCCTAATTGTTGAGAAAACAGGAGGCGAGATTGTAGAACTATCAGCCGGTGAGATTTCGATTCGTATGGCCGACGGAAGCTACTGCTAGTGATCTTCTGCACCCATTGGTTCATAATCGCCGTCTCGATCTTTCTGCCAATCTATTGGCTTGCCGGCGGCAGACCAAAGTGGCGAGCCTTTATTTTGCTTGGCTTTTGTCTAGTCTTTCACAGTCATTTTGCCGGTGCCGCCGGGGTTTTGCCCATAATCACCCTGGCTCTAATCACCTATTTTTGTGGACGCCTCTCAGGCACCACCGGTGGAGCGACGGCAATCATCGGCATTATCATTTCAACGGCGGCGCTGCTTACATATAAATATCACCAGTTCTTGCTCTTTGATTTGCTAGGGGCAGTAAATAAACCACTGGCCGAACACTTTGCTTCGCTGCTCAAGCCACTTTTGCCGGCCACTCCTCCTTTAGCTATTAGCTTCTTTGCTTTTGAGTTTATCCACTATTTGGTCGAAGTCAAAAGAGGCCGGGAACCAATCAAGAATCCCTTTCAGTTTGCCGCCTTCACAATCTATTTTCCTTCTTTGGTAGCCGGACCGATTAAGCGTTACTACGACTTTCTTCCTGAGTTGGAAAAGGGTCTGAAACAAACCAAAACAATAATGATTGCTCAAGGTTTGCTTTTAATGGCTTCCGGCTTTTTCAAAAAAATGGTGCTGGCCGATAACATCAATCAGTTTATCTTGCATCAAGAGCCTTTCTTTAGTGTGCAAACCCTGCCCGAGCGCTGGCTCTTTGTGCTGGCTTTAGCCGGACGCATCTATTTCGACTTCTCAGGCTACACAGATATTGCTCTGGGTCTATCTTCTATGCTCGGCATAAAGCTGCCAATTAACTTCAATAGACCCTACAGAGCCAGCTCAATCAGAGAGTTCTGGCAACGCTGGCATATGTCATTGAGTTTCTGGATCAGAGACTACATTTATATTCCTCTCGGCGGAGGGCAACACGGCGCCTTTAGAAAAATGCTGAACGGGCTCATCGCCTTTGCTCTCTGCGGACTCTGGCACGGAGCCAGCTGGAACTTTGTTTTCTGGGGACTCTATCATGGCGTCGGTCTGGCTATAAATAACTACTATCGCCGTCTCGGTCTATTCAAACCATTGGCAAAAGCATTCGACCGCCTTCCGGCGCTTGCCTGGCTGAGCACCTTCCTTTTTGTTATATTGGGCTGGCTTCCCTTTTTCTATCCACTCGATAAAGCCTTCGGCATGTTCCTCTTGCTCTTCCAAACAAAGCTGGTGCCGCTTGAATAAAGAAAAGCAAAAAAGCTATAGTCGCTATTTTCTGCTGGGCACAGCTCTCGGCTTTATGCTGTGCACAAGCATCGGACAGATGCTCGCCACTGCACCACTGGCGGTGCCTCATTTTGAACGCTTCCACGAATACATTAATCCAAACGGCGGTTTTTATCTCACCTATAACGAAATGCTCGCCCAGGCAAGAAAGACTATGGCGGAAAAGCCAGGGAGGAAACTGCTCATCATTGGCGGTGACTCAGTCTTTTACGGGGAAGGGCAAAGCATCGAGCATTGCTGGACAATCGCTCTGCAAGAAGAATTAGACAGACTCTACCCGGGGCGTTATGCCGTGCTCAACCTGGCTCTGCCCGGTACTAAAGTTTTTGAAGCCGGCAATTGGGTCTATGAAAAACTGAAGCGCGAAGGCAAAAATGTTCTTCTGGTCACCAATGCCATGCCTTCCACAGTTTTTGAGCCATCGGGCACCATTCCTCTGCACTATATGTTTTTTGATGCGGTAGAAAGAGGGGCGCTGGAACCATTTCCTGAAAGATTGTCCTTTGCCGAAAAGCACAAAGAATGGAGCCTATTTCAAGACGACAGCCATGGCGAAAGCCTCAAACTAAGAGCCCTCTTCAATCATTATTTAGCGCCGGAAGAATTGTGGACCCGCTTTACTTATTATGTCATGGGTAACTACTATCACCGCTCCACAGCTGCCGCCTCACTCTTGCCAAGGCGCGTCTTCAAGGACCCCTTTATAGACAGACCAACCTTTGACCGTGCCGATGTAGAGAAACTAGACCACGGCATAAGCCAAGTAAGAAAGTTTCTTGCTGGTATCACCGCCCTCTATGAAGGCGGCAAAGCTAGTGAATATGAGCAGTTCTTTTGGCGACGACTGCGCGGCTGCACGCAGTGCGCCGTGCCGGCGGCAACCCGTAACTCGATAATTGTGGCTATCACGGCTATCAATCCGCTCTTTATCGACGAACTCACACCTAGAGAAAAAGCCGATTACTTACATATCAAGAAACTCTGGCGTGAAAACTTCGAAAGATGCGGCTTTAAGACCGTCGAACTAAATGAAACTCTAGCAAGCGAAAACTATGTCGACTTTGACCACCTCAACCAGGCAGGTGGGAAGCTTATGGCAAAAGAATTAGCCGCCAGACTGGGGGATAAATATAATGACTGAAGAAAAATCCGAAGAAAAATCTGAAGAAAAGAACGAAGATTCGCCGATACTAAAAATAGTCTTGCGCAAGAACAAATGGTTATCGCTTATCTCTGGCTTGGCGGTGGGAATCTTTTTGCACTATATACTCTTTAGGCTGACCCTGCCGACCGAACCCTTTATTTATGCCGCTTTCTAAGCGGCTAAAATCTCCGATTTTCTCAAAATAGTCCTACAAAAGACGCTCCAACTCTTCCACATATAAAGCAGCTCGCGCCGCTGCGTCACTTTGATCTTGCATAAGACGAGCCGCTTCTTTCGCCTTGTCTTTATATGAATCGGCAAGCAAGATTTTGCACTGCTCGGTAAAGGTCTGCGACCGGCTTTCTGAAAAAGCATCAGCCTTAACACTTTGCGCCACCCCAAGCTTTTTCAGGCGAAAGGCATTATCGAATTGATCGTGGGCGAATGGCGCCACTAGCTGCGGTACTGCAGCATTTAGGGCTTGAGCGCTGGTGCCTATGCCGCCATGATGCGAAACGAAAGCAGCACGCCTGAACAAAAGGTCAAAAGGTTCATACTCTGCATGGTGAACAAAGTCGGGCAAGGGCGGCAAACACTCTCTATAGCGACTGACAAAAATCGCCCGTCTATTTAGCTGTTTCACAGCGGCGAGAGCCAAAGCAAAATAACTATGACTATGGGCCATGGCTGAACCAGCCGTGAAGACAAGAGGCGCCTCACCGCTTGCAATAAAGCTTTCGGTAGCAGCGCTGAGACTCTCTACACCAGAGCGGTTATAGAGCGGAAAACCGACGTAACGCAAAGAAGATGGCCAGTCTGCTTGCGGCGCCGCAAACCATTCAGGAAAAGCACAGAGCACTTGATCGGGTGAATGCAACCAACGAGAAAAAACTTGCTTAACAGGCGCCAGACCAAGCGAGCGTCTGTAAGAATTGAGATCGGCGCGACAATTGCCGTCTAACAAAAAGCGATCGACAAGGTTGAAATAAAGGTCTTTGAAAATCTGAGGGCATGCACTGGGAATTTCGAAATCGGGACCGGTGGGCGGCTCAAATCTAGAGACCAAGCAACAAGGCGAAAGGTGCACCGTCGATAGTGGCACAGACTGCAACTTTGCCGATGCGGCTTTCTCTTGCAAAATGCGACCGGCGATAGCTAGAGTGGTACCCACCATAACTGTTTTACCAGGCACCACCAGTTTCTCTAAAGCTTCCACCGAGCCGGGAAGATACTTATAGAGATTCTTCCAAACGGTGGCGAAAGCCTTGCGCGGCTGCCACAAAGCTGGGTCAGCAGCCACCGCCTCAAAGCTTGCCCGGTCACCCATTTCTATAAAATCTAGACCATGGGCGGCTACCTTGGCGGCAAAAAATTCATTGGCGACGAAACCTACATCATGACCACGCGCCTTAATGGCGCGCGCAATCTCCACCATCGGATTGATGTCGCCGTCACTGCCTAATGCCAGTATCAGGACTCTCAACTGCCTAAATCAGTATTGAATAACTGAGAAGACCTCAAGCGCGCCTTCTTTTCCGGCAAGCAACTTTTCACGACCAGAGAGGAAGTCCAGTTCGACAACGAAACCGGCTCCGACCACTTCGGCACCCAACTTCTCCATCAGCTGTCTGGCAGCCAAAGCTGTGCCTCCGGTAGCCAACAGGTCGTCGATGATAACCACTCTATCACCCTTACCCACTGCATCTTTATGCACTTCGACGGTGTCTTCGCCATATTCGAGAGCGTAAGAAACACGCTCGACATTGTAGGGCAGCTTGCCCGGTTTGCGCACCGGCACAAAACCAACACCCAGGTGGTGAGCCACGGCTGGTGCCAAAATGAAGCCCCGAGCTTCAATACCGACCACAACAGTAGGATTGAGCTTTTCGGAGGTGTTAGAGAGACTATTGAGAACGCAGGCAAATGCCTCGGCATTCTTCATCAAAGTGGTGAGATCTTTAAAGATAATGCCCGGTTTGGGAAAATCGGGAATGTCTCTAATGGTCGACTTAAGCCAGTCCTGGCGCTCTGGTGTGAGGGGCAGAGTCACCTTGGCATTCTCAGTTTTAGCGGTCATCTCTTTACTTCCTTGTTTTTCCATCACCGCTCATCAATAGTGATAGACGGTGAGCCTTTCAGCTTTTCAGCCTCGGCGCCCAGAACTTCCGGCTCGCCGCTTAGCCCAATCTGGTTGGGTATGAGAGCTAATTGTAGCTCTTTCATGCTGCATTGCGAGCACCACTTACGGAACTTATCGGTCTGAGCCAAAGAAGCAAGCAGTTGCTTGTACTCGGGAGTCTCTTCTACACTGGCCACCGGGGAGCCAAGCAGATCTAAATAGATAATGCCGTTCTCGGTAAACCAATCGATCCAATGCACCCGCTTGAGAGCAGCCAGCGCCAAAGCCACTGACATCTTGGTGGCGCCTAAAAGGGCAGCCAGTTTGTCGCCTTCCACTTGACCATCGCGCTGGTTGACGGCAAAACGAATCAGGCCCAAAAGCTGCTTCATAAACTGAGCAGGATCTTGAGGCTCCAGGTCATCTTCGCGTTCACCTACCAGATAAACAGTTTTAGCTCTGGTGGCAAAGAGCAGGTCTTGGAAATTCTTCAAAGAAGGCGGATACTGCCAGACCAATAAATGCTCAGCGGCCTTTAGCTGGGTGCGATCTTGGAACTCGAACTTCTTGAGGTCGGGGGCGGAAATCTTGGTCGCTTCCTCGCCAAAAAGAAACACCCCGCTTAGCTTACCGACCGCCTTGGCAATGACATCGGCACGTCCGGCATAAGCTCTCAAATCTTTAAATGTAAGCCGCACAAGCGACTGACTCTTAACCAGGTTGGCACTCTTAGTCAGTTCATCTATATCTTGCGAATTTATGTCTGCCTCGGTCTCTTCTATAGCTAGAGCCGGCGCTGGTGAAATGCCCGCACGCTTGACGTTATCGACTGCTTTGCCGCTAGAGGCACTGTGCGATTCGTTGGTCTTCTCAGGCTCATCAACCACAGGCGCAGCACCGTGCCGACGCCAGTCGACCATCATCAGCTGCAATCTGTCTCTGCCGCCATAACTATTGATTTCGGCATTGAAAGCCAAATCTACAGTCTCTCCCTCGCTCGGGGTGCGTCCGCGAGAATTCCACATGACGCATTCAAACTGGCTGTCCCCGGCGGCAAAAATCATGCGGCTATGTTTGCCTTCTTTACCAAGCGGTCTAACCGAACTGACTTTCAACTCTTCAATTACCAAGACCGGCTTTCTGTTGTTCATGCCGAAAGGCGCCATACGATTCAGCTCAGAAACGATGCCGAGATCCATTTCTGAAGCGTTCACCACCGCATCAATTTCCACCCGCCCGCGCAGACTCTTGGTACCAATCATACGATTGCAAGTATTGACTATAGAGCGCGCCGCCACTTCCGCTTTCTCAACAGCAAAACTAAAGCCGGCAGCCATCTTATGTCCGCCCCATTTATTCAAGAGCGCCTCATTGTCTTTGAGCACTTCATAGAGGTCAATTTGCTCCACGCCTCTAGCCGAACCACGCACCAGACCTTCTTCTTTATCGAGCTGCCCAATAAAGACCGGGCGCTGAAACTTCTCCACCAAGCGGGAAGCAACGATGCCGACTACGCCGTGGTGCCAGGTCTCATCATAAATGCAAATGCCTTTGTCTTGGTCGAGATCGCAGGTGGTCATCACTCTTCGATCGGCCTCGGCAAAGATGCGTTCGCAAAGTTCTTGCCGGCGCGCATTCTCGCGGGCCAACTGCTGGGCTAACTCTTGCGCCCGCTGCGGGTCTTCGGTGGTCATTAGTTCAACGGCAGAGGCGGCATCCGATAACCGGCCCACTGCATTTATGCGCGGAGCCAAGCCGAAACCAACCAGATCAGTATCTTCCTTACCGCCCACTTGCTGCAAAAGAGCCTGCAAGCCAATTCTTTCAGACTTAACCAGCTTGGGTAAACCAACTTTGACCAGATAGCGATTCTCTTTTACAAGCGGCACTAGGTCGGCGATCATTCCCAAGGTAACAAAATCAAGCAACTTGTCAGACTCTTCGCCGCGACCAAAATGATGCAAAAGACCTTCGCAGACTTTGTAAGCCACGCCGACACCGGGCAAATTATAGAGAGGATGCTCTTCGCCAAGCAGCTTTGGATGCACAACAGCCACAGCCGGCGGCAACATCTCGGGCATGGTGTGGTGGTCCAAAACGAGAGCGTCTACACCTAGAGATTTAGCCAGGTTGATCTCTGAAAAATTCGAAACGCCGCAGTCACAGGTGACTATAAGCTTGGTGCGATGCTTACTGGCCAAAACACTGACAGCCTTTAGATTGAGACCGTAGCCCTCAGTTAGACGATTGGGAATATAGAAGTCGACATTAGCACCAAGTTGGCGCAAGACAGAAAGCAAGACACTGGTGCCGGTGATACCATCCACATCATAGTCACCATATACGGTGACTTTCTCTTTGCTTTCTATAGCCTTGGCTAAGCGCTCAATAGCCTTTTGAGCATTGGGTAACTCAGAAAAGTGGCTGGGCTTGTAAGTTGACTCATCTAGATAGGCCCGGCAAGACTCGACCGAATCGATACCGCGACGCAAGAGAATTCCAGCCAAGACTTTAGAGCCGCCGCAAGCTGCCAGCAGGTCGTCAGACGGCGGCTCACCAGGCGGAAACATCCAAATCTTTGAGGCTTTCTCGGAATTCTGCGTCATCTCACCCCTGCCACAATCAAACACTCAAAACCAATTGCTGAATCGACAAATAAAAAACCAGACCGAAGAACAAACACCCGATATGCGCAAATCTCAATAGACATACGAAACGGATATACTCTTCAAATACTGCTGTTCTAGCTTCTTCTGCAATCGTAACATGGAAGAAGGAAGGCACAAGAAGAAACATCTCTCAGCAAATCCAAAAACCTCCTACTGCGCGAAGAGCCCCAGAACAAGCCACTCTCAGGCACTTGCCCGAAGAAAAATTCCACTTATAGTTTGCCCTTTCTATCTCTCGCAGGCAAGACGAGATAACCAGGCGCTATAAAGACAAAGCCAGGCGAATAAACAAAACATATACAATCGATCAAAGCGATGCAAGTCAAATCGCAAAGATTTCATCTTGCCTGTTTATTTGTCGGGCTCGCTCATCAGTTCATATATGCGCTTTGGTTTTGCAACTTTAGGCCAGCGCCGCAGGTCATACTCCACCACCGTGGTAAAAACAGGCGACTTAGGCCAGGGTAAAGCCCAACCAGCCATCCAGATTATCGGGAAAAGCGCGACATGCAAACTAATGGCCACCCAAAAGGCCTGAAACAGACTTTCGTAAGACCGCAAGAAGTCTTGGATTGTTTTTCTAATTTCGAAAATTGATCCGCCCTCTTGAGGCAGCCGAAATCCAGCATATAACTTAGAATGCTATTGACCACCATTCTACTTAAACAGACCTCTTGATGCTACTATGAAAAACCATGAGAGAGCTTTCGGGAAAGATTAAACAAGGCGCGCGGTACAGCCATACCGGCATCAAAATCATCGGCGTCCTCGCCTTAACTCTTTGCATCCAGCTCGGTTCTATTGATTTCGCCGAGGCCGCTCAACCCAAGGCTAAACTGGCTAGCGGCGAAGATGCGGGCGAACTGCCTGGCGAAGCCGCTGCCGGTGAAGTCGTTCAACAGGTTAAGTCGACTGCCAAGCCAGAAACCAAGGCAGATAAGTCAAAGAGCAATCCAGAAAAATCAGAGAAATCAGACAAGTCAAGCAAAGCAAGTAAGCCGAGCAAGTCGAGCAAGTCAAAAAATGAAGATAAAAATGCTGCAGAGCAGCAGTCGGCAAACACCGAAGAAAGCCAAGCAGAGGGCAAGACAAAGGCTCGCAAAGAGAAAAAAGAAAAAGAGCCTACAGCCGAAGAATTAGAAAACCAGGCTTTGGAGAAAGAATACCAAGATAACCAGGCCGCTCTTGCCGCCTTACTAAAGAAGGTAACCACCCCGTTCACCGCCAAAGGCGAAGAACTAGGTGGGCAAAAGAAGGCAGGAGAACTAAGCGCCCTTACCTTAAATTCAGGCGGTCCGAGCAGCCGATTCAAATTAGCCAGCCTGGGCGACCGCCTCTTAGTTTCGAGACTGTACTTACCGGGGCGCCTGGTACTTGGCAAACCCACCCAGTTCACAGTCAAAGCTAAACCCGGAATGTGGGCGGCGGTGGCCATGGCTGACCGCGACAGCGGCGCCAAACCTATATATGGCCACGTGCTGCGACTCGGTCCCGACCGCAAAGTCGTGGCCCTCGGGCAAGTTCCTGATAGCGGCGTGCTCTATCTTAAGTATTTCGCGCCGGTGGAAGGTGACCTTATTGGTCAAAGTCTATTTTTTGAAGCGGCAGTCTGGCCTGACGGCCATCCCGAAGCAGTTGAACTGGCACAAGTGGTTTCATCGGAAGTAACCGATAAACACAACGGCATTCTGGTAACAGCAGACCTGACCAAGAAAAAAGGGGTAAGGATAGTACCCGACTCGGCTATTCCACCATCTCAGCGAAACATCGGCAGCGGCGCCACCCTCGACTCGGGCAAGCCCTAGGCTGATTTTAGAAAAGGAAATCCCATGCGAATTTTGCTAGTACCACTAGACGACCGACCGGTAACCTATACCTATCCGCAACTGATCATGAAATCAGCCCGAGTAGAGCCGATTCTTCCGCCCAGAGCCATGCTTGGTTCGCTCACGCGCCCGGCCCAAATAGAAGAACTGCTCAACTTTTGCGAAAACACAATTCAAAAAAACACGCCCGATGCAGTCATTCTCTGCCTCGATAGCTTGCTCTACGGCGGTCTCATCACATCACGCCGCACCGATGAAGACCTAAAAACCATAAGCGAAAGACTGGAACGCATCAAGAAATGGCGCCAGCTCGGACAATCAGCCAAGCCACAAATCAAATTTTACGCGCAGTCTTCAATAATGCGCATTTCAGACAACTACGACAACACCGAAGAAAAAGACTACTGGAAAACCTACGGTCGCGAACTCTTCGAATGGTCGGGCTGCCTGCATCGCCTTGCCAAAAGAGAAAAACTGACACCAGGTCTTTTGGAATCATTAGAAAGAAAGATCCCCGAAGCCATTCGCAAAGACTACTTCGACACTCGCCTGCGCAATTTCACAATCAATCAATTTATATTGAGGGCGATGGATCGTTCTAAGGGCACACCATTTTTAGATTATCTGGTTTTCTCGCAAGACGACTCAGGCACCTGGGGCTTAAACGTCTCAGAGAAAGAAAGACTCGAAGCCGAATGTGCCGCTCTTAAGCTGGAAGAAAGAGTGACAGCCTACGCCGGAGCCGACGAAGTAGCCTGCACCTTAATTTCGAGAGCCCTGATAGATTATGCCGTACAAACCGAAACAGCAACGCGCCGACCACTGCTTTCGGTGCGCTTCAGCCCGAAAGAAACGCGCTCAATAGCCAGTCGCTATGAAGGTCAAGAAATCGGCGCCACTGTCAAAGCACAAGTAAAGGCCTGCGGTGTAGACTTTGTTTTAGAAGATAACGAGACACTCGGCAACACTGATAAAAACTCAGGAAAGAAGGCAGCCTTCACCTTGCTCGTGCACGGTCCCCGCGAAAGACAAGGCGATCACATTACTTTGCCCGGGCTACCCGATCTCAGTCAGCTTGATACCAGAGCGGCAGTTGATGCCACTCTGGCAGAACTGAGAGCCGCTGAAAGCGATTGTATATTAGCCGATGTCGCCTACGCCAACGGCGGCGACCCACTGCTTGTAGAAGAACTTCTCAAAGCACCAGACTTAATGGCAAAAGTAAAATCATATGCCGGCTGGAACACCACCGGCAATACCATGGGCTCAGCCCTGGCTCTAGCGGTAGCCTACTGGTTCTACAGAGAAAATGAAAACCACGAACCCAGCCCCTCAGCCCCCAAGCTGACCGAACACCAAAAACAATGTCTCTTTACCCGCTTTCTCGATGACTGGGCCTATCAAGCCAGGGTGCGAAAAAAACTCGATGGAGACCCTTCCACCCAGAGACTGGCGGAACAAATTTCCCCCTTTATCAAGTCTATCAGTCAGGCGGTTTCAATCGAACCGGCAGTAAGACTGTCCTTCCCTTGGCGCCGCACCTTCGAAATTGAAATAGGCTTTGAGGGCAGCTAACATGAAAGCGCAGAAGTCAGCTTTTTTAAGAAATTTGGCATTAGCGGCAATACTCGGCTCGCTGCTTTTACAGCAAGTGCTGATGCCGGTTGCCGCAGCGGAATCTTGGGAAAAGTTGGACAAAAGACTAAAGAGCCAGGTGCTGCAAATCAATGTCGGCTTAAAAATGAAAGTGAAGGACAGCCTCTGGGTACAATTAGCCGATCTCTCACCCAAACACAAATTTCCTGTTTTTTCATCATCGGTGCAAGACAAAGGATTTCGCGTCGTCGGCTTTGGCACCTGCTTTCCGGTAAAAACTGTCAGCAAAGACAAAACCTATTTTCTAACCAACAAGCACGTGGTCGATACAGCAGACCAGTTGATTAAAGAATGCCAGCTCTTTTATGCCGCCATGAAGCTCTATGCAGAGCAGACTGCCGGCTGGGGCGGTAATGCCGAAAACCGCTTCAAAGAAGTGCTGCAGATAGTCAATATTTCAACTAAGAAAGATCGCACCGAAGCAGAATTAGCCCAGTATCGCCAGACAGTCAATGAAATCTGGGACACCTATGAAAAGAATCTTTCCACCAAGGTTGATCCAAAGCGCACCGCTTTCAACAAATATCTCAGCCAAGCTTTAGTCAGTTACGAACTGGGTTATTTCATGCACCCGGCCGGTCCCGCCAATCAACCGCCCATGGTGGCAAAGCTTTATAAAAATGCCAAGCCGGACAACGAGCAAGATCAAGATCTTGCCATACTGACAGTGGACAAGACACCGTTGGTGCCGCTTGAATTAGAATCAACGCCGCCCTCGGAAGGTCAAGAAATACAAGTCATTGGCTATCCAATGGCTTCCGACCAGATTGACGCCGACTCAAACAAATATTATGCGCCCACATTCAGCACCGGGCGAGTAAGCCGTGTAGCACCACGCATACTGCAAGTGGATGCGCCCATCACCACCGGCAATAGCGGCGGACCGGTGGTCAATCAAAGAGGCAAAGTTGTGGGCGTGGTGGCAAGACGAGCCATGTCGACCAGCGGCACCGAATTGACCAATTTCGGCGCGGCAATTACTGCCCAAAGAGTGAAAGATTTCGCGCCCGAGTTATTCAGCGGCAACTAAGATTTTGCATAATGAATGAATTACCCGAGCACTTTGATTTACTAAGTGGCGCTAGTGAAGTGGAAGCTGAATTGGGCTACTGGCCATCCTTTCACGATGCCGAAATTATAGAAATTTGCATAAGGACACAAGGCATAAGTGAGATAAAGGTTCGTCCAGTTAAGCAAGAAGCTCCCAAAAGAAAGACTCAAGATGTAATTGTTGTTCTGCAAATAGCAGAGATCGAAAGCTTAAACCTAACCGGCTTCTACAGCCAGAACATTATTTTAGAACTCACGATTACTGCCAATAGAGACGGTTTCCATATTGATATTGACGGCACAGTTGGACTATCAGGGCAGATAACCGCAAAGCAGATTTCTGTCAAATTATTGGCAGACTGAGAAAAGACAAAAGCAGACGCTCAATGTTGTAATTATCAGGGCAACTCCTACTCTCAAACTGAAAGCGCCCGAGTATAGAGATCGCGATACATGCGGTCAAAGATATATGCGCCAAGCTCTAGCCCCTGTGTAACAGCTAAAGAAGTCCTGGGATTATCCCACTGCTGCTCAACTTGCACAAAGAAATCCTCTGCATGCTTATGATCAAGTCTTGAGTGTAAGGAGTAATGCACCAGGTTCTCAGCAGCGACCCAACCGCGCCTAACCACACAATTACCTATTTTGCTGGATATGGGGGCAAAGCTGTATTCGATAATACCAAGACATCCCAGAGCAGTTGAAATATCTTCGTGTGAACAGACCGAATTGAGCGTGGAATTGAAAGCCATAACCTCAGGACCCATATTCTCAGCACTTAAATTGCGGCTGTTTCCGCCGATGCTGTCTATGAATGCACTAAAAGTACGTTCATGGCACTGACTCTCACAAAAGCCCCCTAGTTCATCAACCAGATTAGCAAGAATGCTCAACCGGCCCTGAAGGCTGGGCAGCCTAGCCATCAGAGCTGACATCGGGCGAGAGAAATACGAGACAGCAAAATAGAACTGCTCTTGGCTAAATAGAAACTGCTCACGAGAAAAACTACCGTTCTCTAGAGCTCGAAAAAAAGGATTGGAGAGAATACCGATACGCTCAACAACAGCAGCAGCGGCAGCGGTGGTGATTGGAGCGAGAGTTTCAGTCGCCGTTACAATAGTTGCAGTCATATTTTTATACCTCTGAAGTACTCATGAGCCACGGGTAATATTTACTTTCATCGCAAAGACTCTCGGAAGCGAAGATGGTAGCGCCACAAGCACCGCCATTGAGGGAGCAGCCTAACTCCTTCTCAAAAGCAGAGGCAATCTTCGTATCTAGTGCAAAGAATAAATATTCATAGCCTCGGAACCGGGCTTCTCCCGCGGCAATGTGCACGAGATCAAGACCGGCTTGTGGGGAAGAAAATGCAAAGCGAGTCAAATGCGCCGCCTTAAGAAGTCCGCCATTATCGAGCAACAAATTCTTAGCCTCATAGGTGTCTTCAAGACAGCCGCAGGCAGCCCCATCCGTCGCCACCAAATAGAGTGGCGCCATACGAGAACGCATGGCGGTTTGCCCACTCTCAATTACAAAACTGTCACGGGATAACTTGGCAAAAGTGGCAGTGAACTTGTCGTCAGCAAGACTAAGTTGAACGAGCTTTTTACCTTGACCTGCTTGAACGGGTTCACTTAAGTCAAGACAGAAAATGCTTAGATGCCCTCCCGTCTGGAGAGGCGGGATGCCAGCCCGACCGGTGTAACCATCTGGAGTTGATTCAGTGCCGTCCATAACTACGCCGAAGGCACTCTGCACATCACTGTGATGGGACCGCACCCATGACTCAGCCGCGCCTACAAGCCGAAGCAAGTTAAAGCCTTTGCGAGCTTCGGGTAATAGCTTCAAATCACCAACATATGCTGAACGCAGCCTGCGACCGGTACAAGCCAAGTTGCGTACAGACACTGAAACAGCACCCAAAATCACGCCCTTCCTGTCGATGACAAAAGTAGCTGAATCACCTAGGGATTTATAAAAGAGACAGTAGTCAGCTCCGTGTGAAATAGAGAAACGCATGGATCCGCCAAGTGGATAGCTAAACTCCCTTTCGAAGTGACTCACGGCTTCAAGGACCGCCCGCGCGGTGTTTTGGTCGAGCCGCAGTACATTCATCATTTCTCTCCAAGGTGAAGCTTTCTATAGAAAAAACTTCGATCGTGCTTGTGCAAAAACGCAGCTTCGGCGTCAAGCCAGCGGAAACTGCGGCTAAGAGATGGTATGTCTAGAGAGGAATTGAGCTGACGAATCAGCACTCTGCCACCAGGTCGCAAAGCTCTGTGAGCCAGCTCCAACACCAGACCGGCTTCTTCGCAACTGAGCCAGTCAAGGATATTGGAGAGATGCACGAAGTCAAACTCACCCTGATGTGCCTGTAAAACTGTTGATATCGGAGCCACACTCCAAGCAACTTTAGGTAAGCAAAGGGGCTCAACTAGCCTGAGGTTCAGCCAAGGTAGAGTAGACCTAATGAAACGCCCCAAAAGCAAGTCGGCAAGATATGGATTGTCTTTTGCCGGGAACTCTGCCAGTGCAGCACGAGTACGCTCCAAGAAATGCTGAGCAAAAGGCTGCACTCGATTCTGTGTTGCAGCTTCGCCAAAGAGAGCCACCAGGTTATCCAGTGACATCACCTGACCGAAAGCCGTCTCTAGAGCTTGTCCTAGAGCTGTATTCGGCGCCGCCAGAGCAACTTGATGAGAAATATCGCCGGCAGCAAATAGGGACTCAAGTCCTTTCCTTTCCGCGCGAAGAACCGACCTAAACTCTTCAAAGAGAATTTCGTAGCGTCCGAGCCGATCTGGACCCATTTCACCGATAAGATCGACCGGACCAAATTCTTCCAGCTCAAATGATAAGGTGTCGCTCTCATCCGCAAAATGCCTGCTCGCGCCATCCAGAGCGGTGGTTAGACCCTCTTGCCTTTCAGAGAAAGGCATGTATCCGTGGCCCAGAAGCGCAAATCGCTGTGCCGGCTGTAAGTGCGAGAGCATGTAGAGCTTGAGTAAGCTAAGCAGAATCTGCCCTTTGTTGGCGTCAACTAGATGCAAACTGGCAACAGAACCCGAGCCAGCGAGAAAGGCGGCAGTACAGCCACCGGAAGCAATCATCAAAACTCTAGTCCTAGTGCCGAGTGACCTACAAATAGCCATATCTATACGGGGATCTTCACGAACAAGAGCAAAGCATAGAGGCAGGTTCTGAGCTGCTCTAACCCACTCCTGGCGTGCGGTGTAAGTTCTAGAGAAGTTCCCCATGGTCTAAATCTAGTTAGCCTCCTAGCAGCAACAAAAATTGCAGCAGTGACAATTGCGCCCAATGATGCTGGATTTGAAGAAAAGTATTGCTCAGCCGAGGCTCTGCCAAAAGGCAGATAACAGCTACCATTATTAAATTCGGAAGAGAATTTGAAACCCGCAGAGATACAGTTCGCGAAGTGTTGGCTGCCGAATCAATCAATCTAAGAGCGAAAATGACAGCATTCTCTAATGCTCGGTGATTTCACCCGTTGAGAGCTGGGGCGATGGGCTGAACTAAGGACCTAGAACGGAGATTAACTAGCCCAAGAAGGTGAGAGAACCAAGTAGATCTCTTGTTTTTTTTTGGGCTTTAATCCGGCTGAAACATTTGAAGATACTGATACGGCAGAACCGAGGAATCACCAATAAGTGAAAAACCAGCACTCTTCAGTTCTGCAATAATTTGCTTGTCGTTTACGCGAAGCTCTCGGGGTGGTTCCATGGGTGTCTGAGGTTTACCCTCGACAATAACTAATTTACCGTTTGGCACCAGTTGACTCTTCAAAAGGCTGATGTAGCGCTTCCTATCGTCAATGTGGTGAAAAGTGTTTACCATCAGAATTGCATCCACTTTTTCTGGCAAGGCTATACTATTGTGGCTAGACTTGCATGTTTTGAGATTGTTTATGCCAAGCGTTTTGACCTTTCTATCAATAAACTCAAGCATTTTGGGTTCTGAGTCAACGGCATAAACCATTCCATACTTCAAATGCCAAGCAGCTCTGAAACTAAAGTACCCCGTGCCCGCACCGATTTCCGCGAGCTTATTTGAGTTCTTCAGCCCGATGAACTTGAAAATCTCTTCAGGCTTCTGCCAAGCATCACGACTTGGGTCGTCAAATTTAGCGGCAAATTCCTCAACATTCTCAAACGGAGAGGAATCTCTCTTGTGGTGAAAAGGATGCTTCTGCTGATACTGATCTTTCAAGGTCTTGATATTCTCTCGTGAAACGCATGGTTGTGTCGACATGAAAACAATCAGCGCAAGTCCGACAAATGAGCGATTCTGCATGGACATCCAACTCACGCAACTTTTACAGTTACATAATACCATATGATGCACCAGAATACAAAGTTCCGCTCTCTAGTGTTTATGCTTTTTCAATGATGCCTTAGGTTCCAACTTGTCCAGTTCGGAATTGAGCATGGCCAATCGCACTTCACCGAACCGCTTCAAGATTAGATTCTCTGCTTCATCCAGTGCTTCAGAAATTGATTCATTGACAATTTTCTCTATCTGACAATCTGAACCG
Source organism: Obscuribacter phosphatis (SeqCode) (assembly GCA_017303615.1). Lineage (GTDB taxonomy): Bacteria > Cyanobacteriota > Vampirovibrionia > Obscuribacterales > Obscuribacteraceae > Obscuribacter > Obscuribacter phosphatis_A. Next base: position 333,255 of record JAFLCK010000001.1, on the reverse strand, counting down.
CGTTCTGAGGCACCTATGTTAAACATCGTCGGCTTATCGATAGCCAAATAAATATCGAGGAGGCTGACTTTCTCAAGATCACAGGAAAGTTGCCAGCCACCGCCATGCCCCCTTTCGGAACGCACATATCCTTGATCTCGCAATGCCGCCATTGTTCGGCGAACTAGCACCGGATTCGTGTCTAGCATTTTCGCAAGTTCATCTGAAGTGTATGTTCGATTATCCCGAACCATGTGGAGAAGGACATGCAGAATTCGAAATAGGCGTGTGTCAGTTCTCACGATGATTCAAAAGGGTCCTTTCGGGTCAGACCGAAATCGATACAAACCCTTTTCTAACCTATATATGTACACAGGTCAACTTCAGTACGTTCTCATCGAGCCTTCAATTAGTATTAAGCTCCAATATCAGAACCTGGAAGGCATAAAAGAGCTTACTTAACCGCACGTCACTTTACAAGCCCGCTCGCTGAATTCGCTGTCGCAATAATCGCATCACTCAACCTGCCCGCCCTATAAAGGCAACGAGCCTCAGCAAGAATAATCTGCAGTCAAGCTAGCCAACTCTGAACGTAACTAGCTGTCTTCGAGTCAGTCGGGAGTTCGCTCAGCTACAACTATGAATCGCGGACATGAAATACCTTCATCGCCTAAGACCTGGTTGACCCTAGCTAGATATCGGTTCTCTATTACGCTCAATCCTGCTTGTTTCAGCAGATACGGGATAGTACCTAAAGTTTGGATGCACGACAAAGGCAGAGCATCGACAAGCACTTCCCAATCTCCGCTCCAGCTAGCCCGCGTCCAGAGAGCATCAAGAATTACGACCTTTCCGCAAGGCTTAAGCAATCTCCTCCACAGTTTAAACACCCTCACCGGGTCTCGAAACAAAACTACTGACTGCCGCGCCGTGATAAAATCAACAGACTGAGCGAACCTTGGCAGAAACAAGCTCTCATCGTGTGCGTCGCCCTGAATAAATTCTACTAATGTCGCCATAGATGAAGAAAGAGCGGACTTATTGATTGCAAGTGATTCACCTGATAGATCTTGAGCGATGACTCTACCCGAAGGAGCAATCAATCCGGCTAACAAGTGGGTAAGAATGCCAGTTCCAGCGCCGACATCGATGCAAGTCTGGCCATCATTCATACCAACCGAAGTACGAATTTCATCGATCCAAGATGCCTCTTCTGCGGCGGACGAGAAACCATGCCCTTCTTGCTGCGAATACCCAAACGCCTCGGCGTCACAAAGTTGTTGAATCACGTTTTCAACTTCGACCATGAATCATTTAACCTCTAGTCTCAACTCTTCCTTCCCAATATTAATAGGCAAGTAGGCGGAATTTCAATCGAGCCTGACTTTGTCTGGTAACGCTGCAGTCTGCTAGAGTTTTTGGACAGAGCGCTCTCTGTTAGACGCACCGAGCTTCTTGAAGAATTGCACGAACAACAAGTTTGCAGAAAAGACAAGCATTGCTTCGAGCTTCGTCTCAGAGCCAATTCAGAAAGAGCCCCTACCGGGGCTCCTTCTCTGTAATCGGCTCAATCTCTATATGAATGTAGATTCACATATTAACAGCCCCTGTCAAAAGTCTTAGTCGGCGTGAGTCATTCTCCAGATCTGTTCACCCCAAGCTGTACGGGGTCCCTTACCCCTTATGTCACGGGTAAAATTGTAGACTTTGTCGCCACCGCTGGTCGCCCATCTGAAAGGCAGAGCTCCTATGCCCAGCTTTTCAACGGCTTTAAAGACAGCGTCCGAACCAGATTGTGTCTTGACTGGATTGGAACCGTCGCCTTGGTTGACATAACCAAACTCGTCAACAATGACAGCGAAACCGGCATCACGCAGCTTGTTAACAGCGCTGGTCAGCTGATTTTCGGCATTGGGTGAGCCGTTATAAACATGCTGACCGGCAATGACATTACCAAACTTCTTGAATTCAGCAGCATGTCTAACTATGGCACTTTCACCACCAGCAGTGGCACCCTGCCCCCAGAAAGCATCACCTTGCACGATCATATTCTTGTTGCCGGTGCTGCGAATTGCTTGATTATAGGCAAGCTCTGCGTTCAACCAGGCCTTATCTTGGGGGGTGTTTGCCCGAACCACTCCGCCCGACTCATTCGGTGTAGCAAACCAAACGTAGGGATTATCCTTGAACTGCTCGGCAATTTCTTTGGCAAATTCAACACGTTCTTTCAACTCATTGCCGGTTGAGATAGACCCCCAAGTTGCATACTTGCCTATGCCGTCATTAATCTCGACCACCACCCCTCTTTTGGTGTATTCATCAACGATCTTCTTCATCAACTCCTTATCGTAATTGTTCTCTTGTCCATACTTGGTTCTCTGCGTGGCATTGATTCTCACCATATTGACACTCCAGTCGCCGACTATCTTATCTACGTCTTGCAGCGCTACTTCAGGATTGTCTATGTCAAAACCGCGCGGTTGAAACTCGCGCCCAGACGGATCATAAATTCGTCCGTTTCTGGTGGAGAAATTGCCCTTTGTGTCTATCGGCGGGTTCTCAACCGGAGGCGTGACGGGTCTATCGACAGGGGGTCTCTCTACTGGGGGTTTGTCTCCCGGTGGAGTGACGGGTCCACCGACTGGGGGTCTCTCCACTGGGGGTTTGTCTCCCGGTGGAGTGACGGGTCCACCGACTGGGGGTCTCTCCACTGGGGGTTTGTCTCCCGGTGGAGTGACGGGTCCACCGACTGGGGGTCTCTCCACTGGGGGTTTAGCTCCCAATAGAGATGCAGCGAAGTCTCTAAACTCGCACATATTGATGCTGCCATTCTTGTCTTTGTCTATAGCCTTAAAGATATCCTCAAATGAAATGGAGCCCTCTTTTGGTAAGGTGGAAGAGCCACGACCAGAGCAATTTCTAGTTCCCGGCTCATAAGCCTCCTGGGCAGCGCTGGTGATGCCGTGATGGGCAGATTGGGTCTCACTAACTCGGTCGTTAGCCGGCAATGACGAGTCTCTGCAAGGTTGGTTCATGAGTTAACCTCAGTGGTAAGTTCAGACCACTTCATTTCAATCGAAAAGGCTTACAAGACATTGACAGTTAGATTAATTGAGCCGGAGCAGCATACTAATTTAGATTGATCTGGCAGGTGTAATTGCAAGGCAATTGGCGACTGCCCAACCGAGCCAAAGACATAAGAGCGCTCTTGCAGCCCAAACGCAACTGGTGGGGAGGGAAGTCCTCATAAATTGCCAGACTGCGATTCAATGTCTCTCGATTATGGCTATTGTTGAATTATTAGTGATCGCTGCTTCAGAATTGGTGATACTAATTCCAAGCACCGATTATTGTTCGAGCAGTAATTAAGATGTTCCGCTGAAAATCTCAGAGAGAAGAATCCGTCCGTTATGCACACAGACAAAAACACTGACTATCTCTTCTCCGGGCTTGCGAACTTGGCACGAAGCCAGTACCGCAGGCAGGTTATCCTTCTGAATTACCACCTTGTAACCGTGTTTATCAGAGTCAAAGACTGTGCATACAACCCTCTCGCCGGCTTTGTACCCACCTGAGCCACTGCCGCCACCGGATGAACCACTGCCTCCGGCTGCCGCTCTAAGCTGCCTATATTCAATAATCTCCGGCTTAGCTATTCTGAGACGTTTCGTCATCTGCATAAACTCCACCAGTTCCTCCTAGCATACAATAAGATTCGAGGTTACTACCTCCACAAAAGAGGACCTACTCCTTTTGACCTGTCCCAACTCTGCTAGGCGCGGCTGGCCGAAACCGAGGCAAATTGCCGAAAAGCATCAGAAAGACTTCCTAGAAAGAGAATACGCACCACTATGAACCCAGGCTCTGCTAATTTCTTCCGCCCTATTTTCCGCCATGCGCGTGTCGAATTCTCTGCTGCACGCCTCAGGGCGTTGTTCAAGATACTTCTCTAGAGCAATCTGCTAAAATGCGCCGCTTTATTTTTCATTATGGGCAATATCATCAACTATGGATTGAACTAACTATAGGCGACGTTGCATGACCTCCGAACCGATTTCATGCAACAAGGACAACGTCGCCAGCACCTAGTCTTGGGCGTTACATTCGAGCGAACCAACCCACCCAGCAAATTGAGCAATGGGTTTCACACGCCATTCCAAAGTGGCAATATCAACCACCCCCAAATCGCGTTGGCATAATTCCACTAGACTATGAGGACCAGCGGCGCTCTTAGACGAGTTGTTTAAAGCTGGCTCTAGCGCTTACGTTCGAACAGTGCGCCGTTGATCGAAATGCGGATCGGCTGACCGCCTTCCATTATCGGATAAGCTGTGCAGTGCATCGTTTCTCCAGCGAGTGAGATCGTCATATCATTACCACTCACCGAGTAAGTTCCGGCATTCTTTTGATAGATACTCGCAGTAACACCGGTGTCGTTGGTGTCTCCACCGATTCCTTTGGTACTGTCAGTGGTGACAGTTCCGTTTGGGCTAAAGTTGTATATTCCGGCTTTCGCAATGGTTGGTGCTGCGCCGATGCTATAGTTGCTGCCGAATACTGTGCCCCGATGATAGGAGCCGCTGAGTTTGGCGTTGGCGCCGAACTTATCAACTTTAACTGTGGGAGACATGTTTAGCTCCATCTCCTGCCCACTCTTCATCCTGATGGGCCAGGTATAGGGAGCAGTTCCCGAATAGCTAAAAGTAATCTTGTTGCCGTTAACGCCATACTGTCCACACCGCTGGGGGTGAGTCTGCTGCTCTTTAGCCCAGTTAAACCGTCCTGGACCTTCAGGTGGAACACCATGATAGACGCGCCCATCAGAGAAAAAATAGTAGTGGTCTTCCCGATAGCTCAGCGCTGTACCTTGCCATGATTGCTCGTGTCGTAGATAGAGACCCTCGAAGGGATGGCTTCCCGTCACGGGACCTGCGGGCGCCGCCGGGGAACCGGTGCTTTCATTCTTACTCTGCCTGATTTGTTCATTAATGTCGTTGAACATTTTTCTATATGGATCATTGGCTGCGCCCTGCCACTGGCTAGGTTGTGACTTTGATGTCGTATGTGGTGCCGCTATTGATGCAGCGCCGGTCATTGTCGACGTTGCGCCCGGTGCGACACTTGCCGCAGCGCCAGGCGCTACACTTGCTGGAGCTGCACCCTTTCCAGAAATCCATGACTCCGGCACGAAGTACTCACCCGAGTGCTTGTTGCCCGGCAAAAGGCGAATCTGATAGCCTCTCGCTTCCTTTACAAGAACTTGTGCCGACTCGAAGTCTTTGTTGCCGCCAAATGGGTCCACCATAACTACGTCGCCGACTTCATACGCGAATGCTCCGGCAGTAAAACAGCCTCCAGCCAAGAATACTAATCCGATGACCGGAAATAAAGATTTTACTTTCATAACTACCTCGTGCCCTTATGGTAGAGCAATGTTAGCAGAGCTCAAGTTCTCTTCGCATTAAGTCGGGACAGGCACAAAATCAATAATAAACTGGTCGAGCAGCAGAGCGCCGTTGGAAGCGACTATCTGCATACAGCAGTATTTTTCTTTGATGAAGTCGACAAACCTTTCAAGTCAAGCAATCAAAGGAGCTCTTGGAAAATCCTCAATTTCCCCAGCTACAGCAGAAAATGTCTGCCCATATTTCACTCCTTCGCAATTCAGTCCCGGCGAAAGATTCCTGAAACCACAATTTAATCAATTAGCCCAGTTATCTCAAGAGAATATTGGTCATGATTCTGACTTGGATTTCTAAGGTTCTTCGACCAAAATCAAGATTGCTTTGTGAATTTCAAAAGAATCACGCTCTAAGCTATTAAAGGAATTCTTCTGAAGGATTTGTGAAAGAAACCTTTGATTTAGGTGGTGCGCACAATCTATAACTAGAACACGCCAAAGAGTACTAGCTCTCTCAGCCCAGCAATTAGCAACACGAAAGCCGCCCAACCTCAGGGGCGCTTCCTTATCGAGGAAAAGCTCGGCGGTTCCTCGCCGCCGCCGGCGCCCATCATCAAGTCAATTTCACTGCCGACTTCGGTATAGCCCTTTGGTGGCTCAAAGAGACTAGAGGGCAATTTTTGCTTTGTGATAGAGAGTGTTTCAAAAGCCGACTTATAGTCTTGGTAAGAACCGGGACGAAGAACCGAAGCTTTCAGCACTACGCCTTTGTCGACCTTAACTCTGGTCAGTTGCTTCATCAACTCGGTCACCTGCTTGGGTGCTGGAAACTCATCGGAGATCCAGACATAACCTGCTGGGTTGGGATTGACGGGACGCTTGGCTTTGGGACCGGCTTTGGCTGCCTGCGCCTTTTTCGACCCAGGCTCCAGCTGCCTAACGATAGCCATTTTGCGACAAAGATAACCGCTTACTTTTTCTTTTTGCCCAGTCGCTTTGAGAGTAAATTCTGCCATCATCATGCGCTTCTTATTTGAGCCGGGCATACGAATCAAGTTCTCTTTCCATTCGCCATAGTCGCGACTGATGATGCACTTGGTCTCGGGATTGAAAGCATAGCTTTGCCACTTAGGAGCACGGGCGATCCAGTTAATGCCCATCTTTTCGATATCCATGCGCATGGCTGTCTTGCTGACGCTCATCACCAGAGGTCCCAGTTCGCTATTTTGTTGCAGCACATAGCCGTCCATCTTTTCTTCAGCGGCGGCAACTGGTAATGCCACCAGCAACAGAGCCAATGATGTCAAAAGAGTAAGAGCCGAACGGGCTGGAGCAGGGCGAAGAGATCTAGAATCGAACATATCAAGGAAGCTCCATGGGTGGTGGCTCGAAAGACCAAATAGAAAATATATGCTTATCTTCTTTGTCTGCAGCCTTCTGCACTAAGTGAATCAACTGGGGTAAAGATTTTATAGGATCATCCGCAAGAACTTCGAAGACATCGTCTTCTCTTTTTGCAGTTTGCACAATTGTCTCGGGCTTGAGAGCACGAGTATCATAGACGACAGTCAAGGGCGGTTCTTTCATATCTAGCAAGTTGGCAAAGATGACACCATTCAACATTCGCAACTTGAATTCTATAACCGATATGCGGCAGCCGCAATTAATCCTATGATAGACAGCTTTCATAATGTGATAAGGTGTTTCGCCCTTCTCGTCCAAAATCTGCGAAGACATCTTGAGGGCCTGAGCAAAGGCATCTCTATATATGCGTTCTTTCTTCTCAGGCAGAGCTGAGACAACCTGTCCATTGAAACGAGTCAGATACTCGCGAGCAGCAGCCTCATCTGCGGCAAGCAGACGATTGCCGACCAGCGCCAATTTATAGCAACTGCTCTGAGGCGCAGTTTTCATGGCTTCTTCATAAGCTTTACGGGCCAAATCAAATTGCTTCTGCTGCTCCAAAACTCTTCCCAATTGATAGAAAGTCTGGTCGGCGCCGACAAAGTTAAGGGCGCAGGCCGAGAGCAGTTTCTCTCTATCGGCAGGCGGCAGTTCGCTCTGCGCCATAAGCAAAACAGCCAGCTCGTGGTCGGCGAAAGCCGGGCCCACCACCACCGGGAAAAGCTCCTTCAGTTTGCTTTGGTCTTTATTAAAGAGCAGCGCCTTGAGATAAAGGGTGTTGACCTGTTGGTCAGACTTCTGAGCAATAGCATTAGACTTCAGGGCGGAAGCGAAAGCATCTACCGCCTCTTTGTACATGCGCAGGGTGAGATAGGCAGAACCAAGCAAAAACCATTTTTCGCGTGAATCATGACCGACTGAGCAAGCTTGCTTAAGCTCTTTTTCGGCGATGACCCGACCATCGACGCCGTCCACTGAAAGGCATTGAGCGATACCAAGATGAGGGCGCCAGTCACCGGCATTCAGAGAAATTGCCTTGCGATATTGTTCAACAGCTTGAGATCTTTCACCATTTCGCTGATAGAGAATACCTAGATTGGTTCGCAAATTTGCATCGCCCGGCTTGGCTTTCACAGCCTTCTTGGCTTCAGGCAAACTGTAAATCAAGGTCTTCTTGCCAAGATAGAGAACAGACAGCGAAGCGGGTATCAAATATTCTTCTTCCGGCGAGAGCAACTTTTCTTTCAGCTTGGCTTCCAGGTAATCAATAGCTTCGCTTACTTTGCCTTCTTGCGCCATATCGCGCACCGATTGCCTGAGCGAATGGCCGTTGTCTTTGACTTCGCCCTTGCCCTTACCATTACTTGAAGCAGCGACAGAGACGGCGCTGGATGAATTCTCTTTCTGATTAAGAGCCCAAGCCCGACTAAAAGAAGCATCAGCATAGACAGCAAATGAGGCAACAAAAGAAGCACCCAGAACAGCTGCCAATAGTTTGAATCTATACTTGTCCACCGAGAGCCTGTATTGAGCCTGCCTTACGCCTGACTTACAATTTTACCGGCTTGGTCGACTAATTGTCGGAGAGATAGGCAGATTTAAGAGTCTTGTAGGCGATAAAGCCGTAGACAAGAAAAAGAATGATAAAGCCTATGAAATAGAATTTGAAGCTGAACCGCAAGAGCGGTCTCAAGACAAAGTCAATAATTACCAGACCTGTGGCGGCGCCCATAAACCTTACCTCGGCAGCTGTCTTTAAGTCAGACTTACTTTCTGATAATCGTAACTCTTTGTTTGTGATTTTCATCACATCGGGCACCTTAATTCTCGCCCTTGACATGCTCTCATACCTAATATCGATTAGAATTCTGGTGAGTAATCGCGCCTCTCTTGGAAACAGTCCAGCTGAGGATGCTGAGCAGCTCGCCCGGAAAACACAAATACCGAAAAGAAAAATAGAGTTCCCTGAAAGTTTAAGGACGGCGCATGACAGTCAATAAAAGTCTGAAGGCAAATTTGCGAGAGACCCAACTAATCACCCTGGCTTCAGCCCTTTTACTAACCTGCACGCTCACTTCTTGCAAGACGGAAGAAACAACAGGATCAGGCGCTGCCAAGCCAGACAAGACTGCCACCGCCGGCAATGCCGGACCAATAGTCAAATGTGCCAATACAGCTTTGCCTGCCACAAAAGAAATCTTGGACGGCGAAAGAGAAGTTCTCGCTAGTCCCTATCCAGCCGGGCAGTTCGGCGGCATGTTGCGCCGCTCTATCGTCATGGCAGATCCTAAAACCTTCAACTATTGGGCGGCAGCCGACAGCACCTCGCGCGAACTGGCAAGCCTGCTATTTTCTCCGCTCTTCGACTCAGACCCCAATACCGGCGACTTGGTGCCGGCGCTGGCTAAAAGCTGGAATATGGCCGAAGACAAAATGACTTATACAGTAGTTCTGCGCAAAGGCGTTAAATGGTCTGACGGTAAGCCCTTCACAGCAGATGACGTTGTCTATACCTGGAACAAAATAATCAAAGAAGGTTACGGCAATTCATCGTTGCGCGATGTTTCCAGCATCGAAGGTAAATCGCCGGAAGTAAGCAAGATTGATGATTACACAGTGCAATTCAAAACGGCGATTCCTTTTGTGCCCTTCTTTAGAGTAATGGGTTTTCCTGTCGCTCCCAAACATATAGTCGAGCCTGTCATTTCAGGAAAAGACGGCAGAAAAGCATTCGACAGCCTCTTCGGCGTGAACAGCAAAGAAAAATTCGTCACCAACGGGCCCTATGTATTGGAATCTTATGTGCCTGGGCAGAGGGTTGTCTTTAAGCGCGCCGAAAACTATTACATGCTTGATGAGAACAAAAAATCTTTGCCCTATATCGAGACCCAAGTGTTCTCGATTGTGCAAGATGTACAAAGCAACCTGCTTAAGTTTAAGGGCGGCGAAATTGACATAACCCCGGTGCGTTGTAGAGATGCCGGCGACTTAGTGAAAGAAGCCGAAAAGCTCAACTTCAAACTTTATGACTTTGGCGCAAACTATGGCAGCACCTTCATCACCTTCAACTTAAATCAGCGCAAAGACCCTAAATCGGGCAAGCTCTATGTTGATCCCATCAAGTCAGCCTGGTTCAACGATGTCAATTTTAGACAAGCAATCAACCATGCCATTGATAGAAAAAATGTAGTCAACAACTATTTCAAAGGTCTCGGCGCGCCAGCCTTTACCGCTGCTACAGCCGGAGCCCCTTTTACAAACGACGAGCTCAAACCCTTTGAAAGAAATGTCGAAGAAGCCAAGGCGATGCTGGCCAAGTCAGGCTTTACCTGGAAAGACGGCAAGTGTTTCGACAAAGATGGTCATGCTGTTGAATTTGACTTGCTCAGTTCTGCAGGGGGAACTTTCTATGGCTTTGTCGGTGTTTCATTCAAGAAAGATATGGAAGCGCTGGGCATCAAAGTCAACTATCAAGAGCTTGATGGCAATCTTCTACAAAACAAAGTTCTAAACTCCCTAGACTGGCAGTCCGTACTCTTCTCGCTCACAGGCGACCCACTTGAGCCAAACGACTCGGTAAATGTGTATAAAAGCTCGGGACGCCTGCATCTATTTGATCAAAGACAGCAAGACAAAGACGGCACCATCAAAGTATCTGATGCACGCCCTTGGGAAAAAGAAATCGATGACTTGCTAGATAAAGGCGCAAAGACTTTCGATAAAGCAGAGCGCAAAAAAATCTATGACCGAGTGCAGGCCGTTTTCTATGAGCAAGTGCCCTTCATATATATAGCATCGCCTAAGCAGATTGTCGGTGTGCGCAATACACTGCGCAACTATGACCCGACACCCCTCACCCAACTTGGGCTGGGGCTGCACAACCTGCCGGAGCTCTGGATAAGCAAATAATGGCTCATCGTGGTAACTCACAACTTTTCACTGTCCTTTGGGCAGCAAGCTCTTTGTTTTTGAGCTTGAGTTTGAGCGGCTGCATCATGCCGCCGCCCAAGCCGGGAAGCAAAATATCTGATGTTTTGAAAGTAGCAGAGCTGAAAGAGTCAAGCAAGAACTCGCAAGAAAGCCCACAAAGCCAAAGCAAAGAACCAAGCAAGAGCGATGACAAACCGGCTCCCGGGCTGAGCGAGTTGCCGGCAGATCCTGGACCTTTCAAGCTGATAGTCGACAAAGAAGGTCGCGAGTTGTGGCAGGCGCGCGGCGAACTAGGCAAGTTTGGAGGCACGCTTAGACTATCGTCTTTCGGCGATGGTCCCAAGACTTTCAATGCCTGGGATGCCAGCGACGTAGAGAGCCACGGCATTGGTCTCATGCAATTTGATTCGCTGGTGGATATTGACCCATGGACCGGCAAAACCACACCCAAGCTATGCAAAGAAGTAACCGTCAGCCCCGATGGCAAAGTAGTGACCTTCAAATTGCGTAAAGGCTTGCAGTGGTCGGACGGCAAACCTATAACCGCCGATGATATTGTCTTTACTTTCGACAAATTGGTGAAAGACAATTGGGGCGAGGGTAGCAATAGAGACACAATCAGCATACCCAGCGATTATCCGACCATTGCCAAAGTTGACGATCTCACCGCCACATTTACTTTCAAGAAACCATTTTCACCGCTCTTGCTCAACCTAAATGCGCTGATGCTTGCTCCCAAGCATGTTATGGAACCGGTGACCAAGAAAGGTAAAGCGGCTTTCCGCCCCTTTTGGAACATCAACTGCGATCCTAAAACAATTGTTGGTTCCGGACCCTTTATTTTGTCTTCTTATATTCCATCGCAGAGGGTCGAATTTAGACGCAACCCTAATTACCATATGGTGGACAGCCAGGGACGCAGACTCCCTTATCTAGACAAGATTGTCATTTCGATTGTAAAAGAGCAACCGCAGATGATACTAAAGTTTTTGGGCAAAGAAGTAGACTTGCTTGATATACGCTCGGTGCGCGGTATGGATGCCGCGGTCTTGCGAAACAAAGAAAAAGAACTCGGTTTTACCTTGCGAAATCTTGGACCTGACGACGGCACTGTCTTTCTTATGTTCAATATGAATCAAAGAAAAAATCCTAAGACAGGCAAATACTATGTCGACCCCATTAAGCAAGTGTGGTTCAACAGCACCAAGTTTAGATGGGCGATAAGCCACGCCATAGATCGCAATTCGGTGGTCAACAATATTTTGCGTTCGGTCGGCTTTCCCCTTTCGACCTGCCAGACCACAGCCTCAGCTTATCACAATAGCGAGCTCAAGCCGATAGAGTGCGATCTTGAAAAGTCAAAAGCTCTGCTCAGAGAAGACGGCTTTGTGCTGAAAAACAACGAACTCTTTGATAAAAACGGCAACCGAGTCGAATTTGATTTGATGACCAATGCCGGTAATACAATTCGTGATGCTGTCTGTATTCATATCAAAGAACAGCTTAGATTGCTTGGCATAAAGGTCAACTACCAGCCGGTAGAATTCAATGCCATGCTCAACCGTACCCATACATCTCTAGACTGGCAGGCGATTATGCTTGGTCTATCGGGCAGCAGGCTAGAACCATACAGCGGTGCCAATATTTGGAAATCAGATGGTCGTATGCACGAGTTTGACCAGCGCACAGGCGATGAAAACGGCACCATCAAGGTCACCGATGCCCGCCCCTGGGAATTGGAAATAGATAAATGTCTAGACCAGGCAGCCGGCTCTTATGATGAGAAAGTACGCACTGAAAATTACAGAAAAGCCGAGACTTTGGCTTATGAAAACCAGCCATTTATCTATATTTATTCTGGTGCTTTGTTGACGGCTGCCTCTAACAAAATAGGCAATTATAAGCCCACACCGCTTGGCACTTATTACACTCCCAAGGGCACCATGCACAACCTTGAAGAAATCTATCTCAAGGAGGGTCAGTAAATGTCGACACTGGGCTTTATTTTAAAGCGAGCCTTGCAGGCGGCACCACTGATGGTGATTATCTCTCTTATCGCTTTCACCCTTTTGAAGATGACGCCGATAGACCCTCTAGCCAGCATGCGGGCAAACCCTGCGGTATCGGCCTCAGCCATAGCCCAAGAAGAAGAAAGACTGGGCTTGAACAAACCGGCACCGGTGCAATATGTGCTTTGGGCGAGCAATGCCGCTATGGGTAATCTGGGTTTGTCGAGCACAGGCTCGAAAGTAATCGATAGGTTGACGGCACATGCCGGCAACACCCTTATGCTCAACATTTTGGTGCTGCTCTGCACCTGGACTATTGCCTTACCCGCAGGCATTTATGCCGCTGTGCATCGAGGCAAATTTATAGACAAACTGTTTGGCATCTTAAGCGCTATCGGTATGTCTATGCCGGCTTTCCTTTTGGCATTTATGCTCATGGTGGTGGCACTGGCCACCAAGCTCTTGCCGATTGGCGGTCTGACCAGCGCCGACTTTAGCGAAAGAGACGCCCTAGGACAATTCCTAGATATAGCCCATCACCTGATTATCCCGGTAACGGTTTTGACCTGCATTTCGCTTGCCGGTATTCAAAGACAGGTGCGTTCTAATTTGCTCGATGTGCTTAGAGCTGATTATGTGCGCACCGCCAGAGCCAAAGGGCTGCCCGAAAACAAGGTGATTTACAAGCACGCGCTGCGCAATGCCATCAATCCACTAATTACTATTCTCGGATTTGAATTTTCATCACTATTGAGCGGTGCCGCCCTCACCGAAATGGTTCTTTCTTATCCGGGGCTGGGCAAACTCACCCTCGACGCCATGCTCACCAAAGATATGAATATGGTCATGGCCTCTGTAATGATGGGCGCCTTTATGCTCGTCACCGGCAATATGCTTGCCGATATCTTGCTTAAATATACCGACCCTCGCATTAGAAACGACTGAAGATATGGCAACGGCACAGGCACCAGCAATAAACACAAGAGTAAGCCGCAAGACGGTGGTGAGGGGGCTTTGGAAAGACAGAGTCTCACGCAGCGCCTTGCTTGTACTTTTCTGCTTTTATTTTGCCGCCGCTTTTGCCGATTTCCTTACCCCTTATGGCATGGAATTCAACGACCCATCTTATGGTAATGCTCCGGCTACGCCGATTCATATACAAGACGAAAGCGGCAATTTTTGCGCCCCTTATGTCTATCGTATGACCCAAGAGAATGATCCCGAAACTTACAAGCAAATATTTGTCTTACAGCCTGATACAAAATATCCCATCAAGCTTTTTGTCAAAGGCGATGAATACACGATGCTGGGCTTCATTCCAGGCGACGTGCATTTATTTGGAGTAGAGGCGCCGTGCAGGCTCTATCTGCTTGGCGCCGACATGAACGGCAGAGATAATTTTTCAAGGTTGTTCTTTGGAGCGCAGAAATCACTCACCATTGGTTTCCTTGGTCTACTAATTGCTTTTCCAATTGGCATTGTCTATGGTGGTATCTCAGGTTATTGCGGTGGGCTTATAGATGTTTTCATGATGCGCATTGCCGAAGCGATTATGTCAATTCCCAGTCTTTATTTGCTCATTGGTCTAGCGGCGATATTGCCGGTCGGCATGTCTAGTTCGCAGCGCTTTGCTCTCATTACAGTCATTCTTTCTTTTATTAGCTGGGCGGGGCTTGCCAGAGTAATTCGCGGTATGGTGCTCTCGATAAGAGAAGAAGAATTTGTCCAGGCGGCAAAGTCCATCGGTATGCCTGATTTTCAAAACATTGTTAAACACGTCATTCCGCAAACTTCGAGCTATTTGATTATTGCCGCCACCCTGCAAGTGCCAAGCTTTATTTTGGCGGAAAGCGGACTTTCACTAATCGGCCTAGGTATTCAGCAGCCCGATGCCAGTTGGGGCAATATGCTCAAGGCGGCGATGGACCAACCAAACGAACTACTGAACCAGCCCTGGTTGCTTGCACCTGGTTTTCTTATCTTTATTACTATTTTGTGCTTCAACTGTATTGGTGATGTGCTGCGAGATGTGCTCGATCCCAAACTTTCGGGAGGGCGCTAGTTGAGTCTTCTTATCGCCAATATAGCGGTTGTGCTGGTTGCCAGCTATCTTGCCCTGCGCTTCCTAAAAGAAAGCCCCGGCGAGAAAGCTTATCTTTGCCAAGATTGTCGTTTTAATAGAGCCGATCTTTGTCTCAAGCCGGAGAGACCAGAGGCACTAGAGTGCACCAGCTATCGCAGCGGACAACCTGAAGACAGCCCAAAAGAATAGGCTTTAGCCTTGCCAAAAGACTTAGGGAGTTGGCTTATTGCGGGTGGCGAGGCTGCCTGTATGAGCATCCAAGGCAGCTATTAGTGGTTCGTTTGCAGCGATGATTGAGGCAATGGCGGAAGCCAACTTACCGCCGCCATCAGCATTGAGGTGCACGGTATCACAAAAGTCGCCGCGACCAAACTGGGGTGCCTCAACCAAACTAACATAGACAGCTTTGTTCTGGTTGCAAACCTCAGCCACTTTCTTGCCATAAGCAGCAAAAAACTTGTCGCCCAAGATGGCTCTGTTTTCGGGTGTTAGGGGCATACCCAAGACAAGTACAGTGCTGCCTTCGCCTTTAAGGAAAGAAAGAAAGTCGGACAAATAGTCAAACTGCACATCATAGGTATCGGGATGGGTATTTCTATAGCGTCTTTTATAATCGCGGCTATTGTCTACGAACAACTTAGGCAGATTGGGTGTGAGTACTGCTTGCCCAGGCTTGATATTGCCCTCATAACCACCCATGACAAATTTGACCTGGTCGGCAACTAATTTGGCACTGGCAGAATCTGAGGCAGCGGATAACTTATTATCTTTAGGCTTAGCACCAATTTTAGACTCACCACCGGCGATACCGGCAGCCAAGAAAGTTTCAACAAAAGATCTGGCGCCGTCTTTTAGAGGAGCCTCAAGCATCCTAGTGGGAATCTCTTGCCCGGCGAAATACTCAAGTCTCGACCAGGGTCGGTTGAAAGCTCTATTAACATAGGCGCTCATGTCGCTAAATTTGGAGAAATAGCGATATGGCTCGGTAGCCCCGGCACAGGGCAGTGAATTATCGATAAAGTCGCGGGGAGAAATAGTCAACACCACCAGCGGTGGCGCCCCTTTGGTCTTATACAAAGCTTTGGCGATGGCAAAGTGATCAGAGATCATGGCGCCGGGCAGAGCCGAAAGAAAAACATAGCGCTCAGGCTCACGGCGAGTCCTTGCCAGAGCTCTCTCGATAGTGGGGCAGTGATGGTTATCGACAAAGTCTATAGACCGACCGGTCAGATTAGCATCGGCGGCCTGCAAACCACCTATCTGCGAACTACCGAGCACGGCCACATCGGGGCGGGCGCCGGTCAAATAAGCACGGGCCAACCACCAACTAGAGGGCTTGCCTTCCTGCTTGACCTTGGCGGTGAGTTCAAAGTTTTCATCAGTCAAAATGTTGGCGGTTTGCTTTTGCCCGGCAGGCAAAGCAGCAATGCCACCGTTTAGCACGGCGAAACAAACTGATGCGACTACAAATCGGGAGAGATTCAACAAAGCATGGCCCGGTAAACAAAGTCATTTTAATTGACAAGCTATAAGATAAACCTATCTCTTGTTTACTGCCTGAGTGCTTTCTCAGAGCCGCTGGCTAAAAAACTTGCCAACAAAAAACCAGGTCCCTGTGCCGGTTCACCCACCGGGCCCACAGGGACCTGCTCCTAGTAGACTGATCACGAGATCAGAACTTTTCAATCATCGCTCCAACGGCGCTCCGTAGAATTGCTTAATCCGGGAACACGTCCAGTGACTGGAAATGCTTGCCCCGCTTGACTGTGAGCCCTCCGTCCTTGGTTCGATGTTTTTATTATAGCAAGCTCATCACGGTTGACAAGAGGATCCGATAATCATTATTTTCTTGTAAGGATCGTTTGTATATACAAGCCCTCTATTCAGCCGCCTCAGCCTTTTCGCCGGCTTCCGGCTCTTTGCTCAGTATAGAGAGGAATATCTTGACAATTCGAGGGTCCCACTCTTTTCCTGAGCCCTCTTGAATCAATTTAATCGCTTCTTCTTTAGTGAAAGCTTCGCGATAGGGTCTTTCACTGGTCATGGCAGTATAAGCATCGACAAGTGAGACAATGCGCGACTCAATTGGAATAACATCGCCCTTCAAACCATTGGGATAGCCGCTGCCGTCCCAGTGCTCCTGGTAAGCTTCCACCACCGGCGAAATCTTGGACAAGAGCCTCGCCGGCTCTAGAAACTTAGCACCGGCATGGGGCACTTGATTGATATAGACGCGGTCTTCTTCGTTGAGATTGTCGGCTTTCTTGAGAATGTCTTCTGGAACCACCATTTTGCCGATATTGCACATAACTGCGGCCAGTGACACCACTTCAGTGTGGTCTTTAGCTAAATGCAGACTCTGGGCTATGCGCGAAGCATAAGAATAAGCTCTTTTGGAACGCTCCGGCGTATAAGCCGAATGCTCTTCCACCTGACGCACCAATTGGGCAAGCAAACCAAGTAAACCTTTTTCTTTCACTACTTCGACATCTAAGCCGCTGGACAAATCTATCGAGCCACCTTTGGCGCCGACTTTCTCAATTGTTTTGCCGGCACCATCTTTGTCGACTGCTTCAGATGCGTCCAACACAGCAGCTGGTCCCATACGAATATCTTGCTTCATCGCATGCTTGAACTTTTCTTCGCCGCCATCGGCCAACGTAGGCAATAAGTCTTCGGTGACGGTGCAAACTTGGTTGCGCCCGCGGTGCTTTGCCAAAAATAGAGCTTGGTCGGCCAACTCAAACAAGCGAGTCTTATCTTGAGCATCGTTGGGGAAAGTAGCGACACCGATAGAACCAGTGACGGTGCCGGCACCCTCTACAGGTTTTTCACGAATAGCGGCGCAGATGCGCTCTGCCACCATCTTGGCCCATTTCAGATCGGTCTCCGGCAAAAGAATGACAAACTCTTCACCGCCAAAACGACCGACCGTATCAATTTCACGCACCGATCTTTTTATGACATTACCAATATGTATGATGGCGGCGTCACCGACATGGTGACCGAGATTGTCGTTTATTTTCTTTAGATAATCGAGGTCGACGATAATGAATGAGAAGGGGTGACCAAATCGCTGGAAACGGTCAATCTCTTTTGATAGCTGTTCCTCGAAATAACGGCGGTTGAACAAGCCGGTCATCGGGTCGGTAACAGCTTGCCTTTCCACTGTGGCAAACAGCTCGGCGTGCGAGATAACTACCCCGACCCTGTCGGCGAGGTCAATTACCATTCTCATGTCTTTGTCGGGCAAGGGCTTGCCGCTGTCTTTAGAAATCAGCATGAGGGCGGCTTTGAAAGTACTGCCCTGCCCAAGCGGCACGAGGACGGTGCGACGGGTGTCGAAAGAGTTGGTCCAAAGATCGTCAGA
The DNA here is from genome assembly GCA_017303615.1 of Obscuribacter phosphatis (SeqCode). Lineage (GTDB taxonomy): Bacteria > Cyanobacteriota > Vampirovibrionia > Obscuribacterales > Obscuribacteraceae > Obscuribacter > Obscuribacter phosphatis_A. The sequence continues at coordinate 315,079 of JAFLCK010000001.1, read as the reverse complement.
CAAAGTTTCTTTCAAACCTTGGGCATCGATAATTACAGTCTGCCCTTCCAGTAAAGCCTCTAGATTTTTAGAGACGATGGCATCGGCAATGCTTTGAGCGGCAGAAATCACCGGGTCTTCCTCGAGCATAGGCATGCCGGGCATAGCCGGAGGCAAGGGCGGCGGAAACTCATCTTCGTCCCCGGCAAACTTGCACTTCACCGCTTTGAGAGGGGCACTTTGGCCTTCTATATAGTCGTACAAAGAGACCACACAAAGATCGAGATCAAAGTACTCCTGCAAAGACTTAACCAGAGTATCCATAATCTGATCGGCTTCTTTGAGCGAACGTTTGATCTCGAGTGATACTTTGTTGATTAGAGACTCTCGCAATTGGTCGGCTCTAATTTGTTGCACAGCCATATCGGCGCGAATAACGTTGGACAAGTGACCGGCGATGGTCAAGCCCAGTTCTCGGTCTTGCGGTCTAAACTGGGGGCGTTTCGGCTGTCTTTGCCAGAGTCCGATCACACCCATGCGGTGACCTTCCGACACCAAGGGTAGTACCAAGGCCATATCATGACCAAAGAAAGGATCCCCTTTGCGGGAATATTCCATATTTACGACTTTGCCGCGTCCTGACTCGAACACGGCAACAAATGGATTCTCTTTATTGGAAAGGTCCATAGACCCTTCTTCGCTTTCTCTTATCTGGGGCTCAAGCAAGTTAAGGTCTTGATTGAAGAGATAAATCTGAGAGTGAATGAAGCCCATATGATCGGCAACAAGCATAACCGACTTAACAAGCGAATCACGGCTGCTCTCGCCTTTAGAGTCGCGAAACAAAGAAGCTATCTCATTGATGAGCTTCATTTCTTGAGCGTCCATTTCGATCTTGCTTTGGTCGAAAGACTGCTGCACAACAACCGAAAGCATTTCGGCTACTTTCTGCAAGACCACGGCGTCTTCGGTACTCCACTCACGTGGACGTCCGCACTGTTGCAACTCTAGAAAGCCCGAGAAAATACCACGAGAACGCAACTGCACCATAAGGCGCCCGCGCACATCACCCAGTTCTAAGAGAGAGGAAAGAGTGCGCGACATTTTGTGCAAATCAGTATCTTGAGCAGTATCTGGAATACTGATAACACCAGCCCCCGATTCATCAGGAAAGCGCGAGAGAAATTCGAGCACGATTGACATCGACTCTTGCGAATTGAGCTGGTTATCGACAAAGCAAGTATTGCCGCCGATTGAATATTCGTTGGTCACCGCCAACTGATCCCCGACCACTTTCCACATAAGCCCGCGATCGGCACCGAGTATGGTGGTAAGAGTTTCGATGGCGTATTGCAAAATAGAATTGAGATCGCTTGAATGTCTGAGCTGACCGATGATCTCACTGATAATAGACTGGGCGGAAGGGGGAATGAGATTTTTGCCATGGGTAACACCCATGGTTAGTTCAGAACCAGGGTCGATGGCCATCAAGCCAGATGATGTGCGAGAAGCCTGACCTTTGCGGGACTTAGCCGGAACCAGATTGGCTTCGGCGCCGGCCAGCGGATCTGGTTCGAGCACATCGCCATAGATCGAACCTTCTGCATTTATGCCGGCCGAATTCATACTGGTGAGCGAACTGTGGCTGCGTCTAGCGGAGCGTGCGCCACTCAACTTATCGCCGCCGGCTTTATCGGCACCTCTATCTGGGGCGTTGATTTCAGAATTTGGCAAAGGAGGATGGGGGCTGAAATCTGAAGCATCGGTGGGCGAACCAGGAGAAATAGCAGAGACTGGTTCGGCATAATTGCCGGCCAGCTTATTCATCTGCACAGTGGGCGAAGGTGCCGAAATAGCTGGATTGGGAACGGTTGGCACGCCGCTGTCGGCAACACTATACCGGCCGCCGCGGTAGTCCATGGCGATAGGCTGGATTTTGTTTGGACCGGTAATGGTCTGAGCGGCTTGCGAACTTGGCGAGACGCCAGGGGGAGTCAACTGAAATACTGTTTCGCTAGAATCTTCTTGATTGCCGGTGCCGTCAATTATCAGACTCTGCTGAATCGGACCTTTGAGAACAGGCCAAAGCCCCTTCACTTGCTGTACAAAGCGGGGATCACAACCACCCGGACCCAGTGAAATGCGGGCATCTTCGATACGATTGCTGTCGGCTAGAGCAAGTGATTGCCAAACCGGTAAAAGTCTATTGAAAGCCTCTCTGACGATACCCGGGTCGATGGAACCGGCGCACTGATATTTGTGATTTTCAGAAGACTCGGTGGCTTGCTGACCATAGACCACCATCGAAAGGCGCGGGCTCTCTACAATGACGCTCCATTCATCAGGACCTTCGGCGCGCTCATCAGAAAAACAAGCGACATAAGTCGACTCTCTCAGCAAAAGTCCAAAGTCTTTGCCCGAAGGCAGCAAATCGCCAGCCCCGTGGCGGCGCCAATAAACTATGACAGGGTTAATTTTCTCAGCCAAGATAAGCTGTTCGACCTGTCTGATAAAAGGCAGAAAACCATCGGGAGCCAAGATGCTCAAAGGCAGCGCACCTGGACCGGCCTGCTGCACTAGCATCATCAGAAGTTGTAAAGGACCTGACCGTCCCGAATCTTCTAGCAAGTTAACCCGCTAATCCTCATAAAGAAAGGCCTTATAAGACCTGCTCCCCAGAGATTAATACCACCCCGAAATGACCGTTAAGCGAACTTATAAGTACTGTATCTTCTTGTGATCAGATATATATGCATTTTCGTGGTCATGCTAGCATTAACTGACCCAGTCAAGTGGAAAGTTAATGGTAAATATCGTGGCGCAAAGGCAAACGGCAGTGGAATTAGACTTAAGCTCGGAAATCTACAGGGAGAACCTGGCCTTCTGGGAAAAAGCCTGGAGCGGCGTCACCCGTCCCTATAAACAACTGCCCCAGCTTTCTTATGTGCCGCGCATTCCAGCCGACTTGAAGGAAAGAGGCGTAAACAAGGTGCTCGACCTGGGTTGCGGCTCCGGCTGGCTGTCGATTTATCTTTGCCGTGAAGGTTTTCAGGTCACCGGCGTGGACGTATCAGCCCAAGCCATAAAATTAGGCAAAATATGGGCCAGAGAAGACGGTCACTCTATTGATTTTCAAGTAAGCGACATCGAAACAATGGAGTTCGAAGTAGAGTCTTTCGACGCCGTCGTCGCCAATTCAATCTTCGAGCATTTCCCCCTCAACATGAGCCGCGACATAGCCGATCGCATCTTCAAGATGCTCAAACCAGGCGGAGTCTTCATCGGTTGTTTCGATAATGTGGGCGGTGGACCCGGCGAATATTTCGAGCTGGAAGACGGCACCCATGTCTATACAGATCCGATGCGCAAAGGCATGCTCTTGAGACGTTATCAGAACCAAGAATTGCACGACCTTTTCAAAGACTTTAGCAATATCACGATCGAAGAAGTAGACGCCGGTTCGAACTATCTTACCGCCGTCAAATAATCAAGCACATTTGATTTCAGTCCAAAGGCGGTCATAGAGAAAAACCGCCTTGCCTATATCATGCAATTCTTCGCATCTCTGCAAAACACTCTCGGGCGGATACAAATTTGGGTCTTGCTTTAGTTCGGGGTCGACCCCCTTGAAAGCAAGATAATTAGCCGTAGCATAATGAGTAAAATTGGCGCAGGCAGCCGAGACTTCCGGCTCAAGCATGTAATTGATCCACTTATAGGCATTCTCTTTGTGGGGAGCCTGCCTCGGTATGCAAAAATTATCAGTCCAAATCGATGCCCCTTCGGAGGGAATTACATAGCGCACGTCTTTGTTCTCGCGCCGGGCTTGGTAGGCATCGCCGCTATAGACTTGAGACAAAAGCGAGTCACCGGACGAGAGCGCGACAATCACTTGGTCTGAGGAATAGCACATAATTAGCTTCTTCTGCTCTTTGAGCGACTGTGCCGCCATTTCTAGTTCGGCGACATTGACGGTGTTGTAAGAGTAACCACTGCGCTTCAAAGACATGCCAATCGCCTCGCGGGCGTCGTCCAACAAAGTTATGCGATTGGCAAAACGTTGGTCAAAAAAGAGATTCCAGGAAAGACGTTGCCTGTCGCCACTAGCTAAAGCGGGGCTACCGCCCGATTTGTCTAAAATCTTTTCGTTATAGCCTATCCCAGTGGTACCCCAGGTATAGGGCATGCAATAGCGCAAGCCCGGATCAAACTGAGCATTGAGAAAGCGCGGCATAAGCCCTTTCATACCAGTTATACGATCATGCTCCAGTTCGGCAAGCAAAGAAAGTTTTTTGAGATTCTTCACCATATAGCTGGAAGGGACAATAATATCGTATTTGGTACCACCAGCTTGCAACTTGGCTAAAAGAGCTTCATTGGAAGCGAAAGTATCGTAGACCACCTCGATGCCGTAGCGCTTTTGAAACTCGGGTATGGCATCTGGATGCAGATAGTCGGCCCAGTTGAGAATATTCAGTTGCTTTTCGTTCTGCCGACTGGGCTCGGCACAGCCGAAAAGCTGCAAAGCCTGAAAAGCAGCTAAAGCCTGCGCCCCACCTTTGAGAAAGCGGCGCCGACTGAAAGGCTCAGTCAAATGTCTATCTGCCTCAAAATCATTCATCAGCCAGCACTCTCACTTCGCCCTTGATTGCAAACAAGAGAGTTTCGCCGACCTTGGCCGCCTTCACTTCTGACGAGGGCAGAGTGGCTTTAAATTCAAAACCCTGGCTGCTCAGCACAAGATCGGTAAAGCTGCCTTGATAAGAAAGATGCTTGACGCTCGCCCTAATCTGATTTTCGCAATCGCCGGTAGCCGAAGCGGCTATATGCAGAGCCTCTGGTTTGAAGACCAGGCGGGCTTGCCTAGGCAAAGCATCTGAAGCTTCAGATCTGACATAAATCTTCTGGCCGTCGCCAAGCATATAAGCTTGCCGGCCCAGATCAGCGGCAGAGCCCGACTGGCTTTCTTGGTCACTTTCGACAAGGGTGGCGGCCAAGACATTTGAATCACCAATAAATGAGGCAACGAACAAAGTCTCGGGATTTTCATAGACCTGAGTCGGGCTGCCGATTTGCTCAATATTGCCATGATTAAAAACGGCGATGCGGCTGCTGAGAGCAAGAGCCTCAGACTGATCATGTGTGACCATAACAAAGGTCATATTCAATTCTTTCTGCAGGCGCGAGAGTTCGACCTGCATTTCCTCTCTAATTTGCACATCGAGAGCCGAGAGCGGCTCATCTAAAAGCAGCACGAGGGGACGTACAGCCAAGGCACGAGCTAAAGCCACGCGCTGCTGCTGCCCGCCTGAGAGTTTGTCGGGCTTGCGATCTTTGAACTGTTTAAGACGCACGATATCGAGAGCCTTCTCTACCTCAGAGACTATATCTAAATTGGCGATGTTACGCCCGGCGCCATATTTCAGCCCAAAGGCGATATTTTCAAAGACACTCAGATGGGGAAAGAGGGCATAACTTTGAAAGACCATATTGACCGGTCTTTTATGGGCAGGCAAAGCATTCATCACCTTACCGTCGATGAGTACGCTGCCGGCATTGGCATCTTCAAAACCAGCGATGATTCTAAGTAAAGTGGTTTTGCCGCAACCGCTTGGTCCAAGAAAACTATAAAACTCGCCGCTTTCCACTTGCAGTGAAACACCGTTCAGGGCATTGACCGAAGCACCTTCATAGCGCTTCACCACTTGTTGAGCGGCAAGCAAAGTCACTGTTTCTTCTTCCCGCCTTCTTTCATATCTTTAATTAGAAAGGCAATCTGCAAATTGAGCAGCACTTCTTGCGAGTCAATATCGACCTTGAGAATATCGGCAATTTGCTCAAGGCGATAGCGCAGAGTATGTCTGTGAATAAAGAGGGCTCGCGCCGTCGAATTGAGGTTGGCGCCATGTTCTAGATAAACCTTTAGAGTATCGACCAGCTCTGACTCCCATTCCTCGTCATAACTGGCCAGAGGGCTCAAGGTCTCTTCCAGAAAGCGCTCAACCTCTGGGTGATCAAAGATAAGATAAAGCAGACGGCGCACCCCGAGTTCACCGTACTCGAGCAAAAACTCACCTTCGCCGTGCATCATCGAACCAATAACCAAAGCTTGTCTGGCTTCGCCATAGGCATCTGCAATTTCGGGCATGGTCTCGACCAAGCGACCGCCACCGAGCCTCACGGCTACTTTATTGCCGTCGCCTTTGTTGAGATCTCTAATGGCAGCAATGATGTCTTCGGCATGTTTGCGCCAGTTTTCGGCATTTTTAGCAAAATGCGGAACAACAAAGGCTCGCATCCCTTCAAGATCGCATGAGATAAATTTGTCGTCGGGAAACTGCACCACAACTGGTGCTTCACTCTTGCCTTTTTCTTTGCTTATTTGAACATCTACGGCAAAGACATGAAAGCCGTCGCAAAGATCAAAGCCGAAACTGCGCTCAAGTCGCTCTTGGTCGGCACTGGCCAAGCCCCGCCCCGAGATTAGATCTTTCAAGAGTGTGCGCTGGGTGGCGGCAAAAGATGGTGAATCTTTCAAGCGATGAGAAAAGTCTACCTTGCAGGCAAGTGCTAAAGGCTGCATATATTCGGCAATCTGATTGAGGTCGTCCTGGGGGCGCACCATAACCGAAACATAGCCGGCAATCAGCTCGCTGAAAGGCACAGGAAAGACTAGACGGCGACCGAGGCGCACCGGTGCTATGTGAAGATCGGCTTGCCCGTCCAGCAAGGGACGGACCTTAGGAGAGAGAGCCTCGAGATTTTTCTTGTAGATTCTGAGACATTTCATGCTCTCGTCCGACAAATGTCTTTGTTGACTGGCCGGAGTGGCGCCCATATTGCGCGCCGCCAACACCTTAAAGTCTGCCGTTTCCACCGAAAGAGGGCGGTTCAACCAGCCGGAGACAACTTCGATGAGACCATCGAGACCTTCTTCTAATGCGATAGAGAGCATGACGCTATAAAGCCTGGCCGAAGAAAGTTTTAGTTCTCGCAGGAAGACATAACGAACGTCTTCGAGCACCTGCACGGGATCGCCGTAGCTGGGCACCACCAGTAGAGGAATGTCTGCGTCTTTGCAGCGCTTGACCAGGCGTTTGAGAGCGGCATCGTTGAAAGCCCCTAGGGCGGCTTCGCCCTCCCCCTTGGCAGCACCGACCGCAATTGATTCGGGAGTAGCCGGGGTGGAGCGCACGATTACTAAGGCTGATAATTTTGCCAAAACAGCCACTTCAGTATTGAAAACCGATTCGGACTGAGTGACCACCAAGCTGCCGGGGCGAGGAGACTCGCCCAATGTCGATATGACCTGACTAATGGGACGCTCTAGCTCGCCACAGAGAACCTGAGCCTCGGACAGGGCGTCGGTGGCGAGAAGTTGCTTGATCGTAGGCTGCACCGAAGTGGCAAGCTGGCTCATAACATCATCATAGTACAATTTATAAACAAAGCATATACCGCACCACCGGCGACACTACTGCGAAAATAAAATCTAGACTTTTCAGGAGATTTCGAGCCTTTATCTATTGCGGTTTTTGCTCTTTTGAGTAAAATTTAACTATTCTCTCTTTTACTTGCCAATATCAATCAAACTAGAAAGCTTCAAACAAAATGCAGATCATTCACAACGAGCATGCAAAAGCCCTAGACAAGCGACTTCTCGGTCTATTCGAGACCAAGGCTCGCGAATTCACGCGCTTTTCAGAAGAAAACCCTAAAACGGCCATGATCACCATGCTAATTGCCGGTCTTTATGAAGAGTTAGCCGGTTTAGTTAAGCATTAATGCATCTGCATTAGTTCTTATTTCAGGTCCAAAGCAAAGCCCTGTCGGTATTTCCGGCAGGGCTTTGGCTATATGAGTATTTTCCCCATTTACAACCGATTTCGCCCTGATTTAATCTAGCTTGGTCGGCAATGGAGGACATGCAGTGGATATTCCATTTTACCTGGCGAGCGCACTACTGGCGGGAGCCCTTCTTTATTGCATTGCTGAATCAGATCGCCTTTTGCACAAGATAAAGCCGAAGAGCAAGAAACTAAGCTCTGGCTCTTGGGGCGTCTACGACGGAGTAACCGTGGAAGAGTCGGTGGGAGAAGTCGAAGTCAAACCACTGGGCGGCAGACAAAAGGTAATAGGCGGCAGTGCCACCTATGCAGCTGGTCGCGGTGTGAGAATGAACGGCTTGGGCTAGGTTAAAATAGAAGCCGTTCTCAAAACCAATATGACTAGATTGAGCTAAATTGCAGAAAATCAGCAAATTTCAATTGAATATCACCGCCGGTAAGGCCTTTGCCTTAGGCCTGGGTCTATTCTTAACCCAGTCTTTCTTGACCGATGCTCTGTCGGCCCCAGCCTGGGCGGCGGTCAAAGACGAAACCACAAAAGAGACCGAAAGTGCCGATGAGCTAAAAAACGGTCTTAAGTACTCACATTCAGCCGGCTATCAAAAAGAGTTCAGCGCCGCCGTTAAGAAAGGGCGCGACTTTATTGAAAAGTACCTCAAAGAAAACAAGAACATAGACCCAAGCAGCTTGGCAGTAGTCTCAGACATAGACGAAACCATCCTCGATAACCGCGCCTACATGGAAGAGAAAGCCAAAGCAGCGGTGAAAGCGGTTGATTGGTCGGGCTGGGAAGATTGGATGGCGAAAGCCGAAGCCAAGCCGCTGCCTCAATCAATAGCTTTACTCAAATTTGCTCGCTCTAAACGCATTGCTGTTTTTCTGATCACAGGCAGACAGGAACACATGCGCAGGGCCACTATCGCCAATCTCATCAAAGCCGGCATAGTCTACGACGGACTCTATATGCGCAAAGACCACGACCGCACTGCCGCATCGCAGATCAAGCCGGAATATCGCAAGCAGATAGAAGATATGGGCTACAAAATTTTGGTCAATATAGGCGACCAGGAGTCTGACCTTTCTGGCGGCTATAGTCTTTCAGCCGAAAAATTGCCCAACAAAATGTACACAATAAAATAGAGTGCCTTTTAGACCACAGACTGCACTTTGGCTTCCTATCTGACCAGACGCCCGGAAGTAAGATTGTCGGCGCTGATGATGCCTATATCGCGCAAGAGTTGGGCTTGCTGAATATTGAATTCGATGATGGCGGAAGCCTTACGCACCAAAGCCTGGGTAAAGTCGCGCTGGGCATTGATGACATCGATGTTTGTACCGACGCCGTTTGCCAAACGCACCCTAGAGAGACGCAGTTCTTCCGCCGAAGAAAGCACTTCCTTGGTGGCTACTTCTATCTGTCTTTCGGCTGTCTGGCTCTGCAGATAGCTCTGTCGCACCTGTTGGTAGACATCCATAATGGTTTGGTTGACGCGCAGATTGGCTTGTCTAGCCTGAGCCCGCGCTGCCTGCACATTAGCTAAATCAGGCACGCCGAGCGATGGATAGTTCCAATCGACTTGAAACCCAATTTGCACAGATTCTCTGATCTTTCTATTGATCACTGAGCCGGGGCTGTAAGACATGCCGGCGGGCACCACTGTGTTGGCAGTGGTGATGCGAGCAAAGTCATTGACATTAGTGAGAATAGACTGGGCGCTTGCCGGCTGCGCCAGAGGCACAGCGGTATAAGAAGGCGCCGTGGTCGTGTATGAAGTGCCGAGGGTTTGACCGTTACCGGCCACTGTCCCGAAAAACTGAAACTGGGGATAAAGAGGAGCGGCCTGCACCTGAATATTACGCTTGGCGGCAATGCGCAACTCTTCGAATTGCCGCAATTCGGGCCGATTATCGATGGCAATGGCAATCAATCGATTGATATCCAGCCCGGGATCAACCAGTCTTACTTTTCGTACTTCTGATTCTACCGAGAGCAAGTTGACTGTGGCATTGAGGTTGAGGGCTGTAGCCAGGTTGATGGCAGCGTTACGCAGTCCCACTTCTTGGGTGAGCAAACCTTGTTCATCGCGGGCTAGCTGTGTTTCAGACTGCAAAACCTGAAAGCGGGTACCCGTGCCGGCCTTCTCTAGTTGCCTGTTTAGGTCGACCTGAGCCTTCGATACATCGACCGCTCTCGACTGAATCTGCAAAAGGGCCTGATTGCGCACAAGCTCATAATAATTGCGGGTGATATTGAGCAAGGTATCGTTGATGGTGGCACGGTATTGAGCCCGACTGGCCCTAAAATTGTGCAAACTTGATAGAGAACCGAATAGCACACTGCCGCCTCTAAAGCCAAAAAATCTATAGCCGGCCTGAGCAGTGACAAAAGGGTTGGCAAATGTAATTGGAATGGTACCGCCGATAAGAGTTGTACCCTGTTGGTATTGCGAGCGGTAGCTCATTAGAGCATCGGGAAGAAAGCGCCCAAAAGCACCGACACTAAGCCATTTATTCTGGGTCATCACTTCGCGCTGAATGCGAATGGCTAGATTATTGTCTAGACTATAAAGAACCGCTTCCTTGAGAGAAATCGGCTGGGTATAACTGGCTTCCAGTCTAATTGGCGGCAGTATTGGTGAAAGCGGCATAAGCTCGCCGCCCATGGGTAGACGCAATTCAATCGCTTCACCCTGTAAGAACTTCTGCCTGAAGCTCTCAGCCTGAGTATTGATTACTTCATAGTCTTCCTGCCTCTTACCGGTGTTCAAGCCGGAAGTCTGCCCGGAGACATTGGCGGGATCTTGCGCCTGTCGCCCAGAAAGCCCGGTGGTGGTTGTGGCGCTGTCAGGTAAGGGCTGAGCAGGCGAGGGGGCATCTACCTGGTCGAGGGGATCTCTAAAGACTTGACCACCCTGTCTGGCCGGCTCTGAAGAGTTATTAGTAGAGTTATTGGCAGAGTTATTTTCGGCTGGATTAGCCTGGCTGTTCTTAGATTGTTCGCCCTGACTGACTGCTCCACCTTGACTCTGGTCGACAGCCAGGGGCTCAGTTTTGACATTTTCTTGCGCCCAGACCGGCGAGGCAAACAGTGCAAGGCTTAGAGCCATGGCAAGCCTGGTCCATTTAGTATTAATGTTATTGTCTCTAAACTTACTGTACTTAACCATAATCACTTAACCAGCGCTTGCACTTCTTTGAACCGAGCCGTGCCAGCCTCTTTCAACATCTCAAAGAGGGCTGTCTCAGTGGATGAAATAATCGCCCCCGCCCTCTCCATTTTCTTTAGCCCCACACTACGGTGCAGAGCTTCACGGCTGCCCACCGCGTCTTCGATGACATGCACCTGATAGGAATGGCGCAAGAGTTCATGCACCGATTGATTAACACAGACATGGGTTTCAATACCGGTGACAATCACCTGCTTACGCCCAAGACTTTCTAGATGCGCAAGAAATGCATCAGTCGTCACAGGAAAGCAATTCTTTTCAAAATACTGGGCGCCGAGGCAAGCATCTTTAATAGGTTGAACTGTGGGACCGAGACCTTTGACATATTGCTCGGTGACAATTATGGGCAAGTTTAAGATGGCTGCCCCTTTTGCCATAGTGACAATTTTTGAGACGAGTTGCTCGAAATTTTCGATATGTGGGGCAAAGCGCTCTTGCACATCAATGACAAGCAGGCAAGCCGAACTGTCGTCTAATAAGTTTTCATGTCTGCGCACCGGTATTCAAGAACCTCCGGGGCTGAAGGATACCATTGGTAATTATTGGCGATCTTGAACAATTCTGGGCGGTTCGGGCAGTTAGGAAATGTTCAGGAACGGGTCAAATATAGAAGCTTTGTGTAAACAAGCCTAAATGCAAGGCAATCGGGCTTTGCTTTGTCCGCCGAATCTGTGATATAAATCCACATGTCGGGGCGTTAGCGCAGTTGGTAGCGCGCTTCAATGGCATTGAAGAGGTCACGAGTTCGACTCTCGTACGCTCCACCATTTATTAAAAGCCTCCGGGTCAGCCGGGGGCTTTTATTTTTGCGCTTATTTAGTCTGTTTTTCTTGAAAACCTGGCTTTTTCTTTGCATTATTCGCCAGATCTTTCTAAACTTTAGATATGGGCATAAAGTCAAACAATCTGGTCCTTGTAACTCCTTTCGTCATGCTCTTCTTTGGAGTTTTGGCCATGGGCGTCACCGCCTTCAATCGCACGGTTGAATCGGTGCAGACCTGGTTTGTCAGGGTGGAACACCCGGCTAAACCGAGTTTTGAAAGCTATGACAAGCTTTTGAAAGAAGTGGTGGTCAAAGTGGGAGAGCGCCGACTGGTTGATTATGACGCAGTCAAGAAGAGCCCCAATTTAGGTAAAGCCCTGGCGCAATTAGCCGGCCAAAGCAGTGACAAGTTCGAAGACGAAGACGATAAGCTGGCTTATTGGATAAACGCCTACAACTTACTAGCCCTGAAATGCACAGCCGACCATTACCCGGCCAAGACCGCAAAAGTTGTCAGTCTCGATTTGCACCGCCACCGCTTTGTGGTCGGCGGTAAGTCATTGAGCGCCGAAGAGATATTGCGCAATCATATTTATCCAGATTTAGTTGATACCTTTTCCAGCAGTTATGACAAAGATGCCATTCCATTTTTACTTTGCCGAGGCACTCGTGGCGAGCCAGATCTGTTGGACCATGCGATCACCGGCGCATCATTAAATGCAGACAGCCTGGCTAACCGCCTCGCTTTCATAACCAACAAAGAAAATGTCTTTGTCTCACCGGACGGCAGAAAATTTATGCTCTCCACCTGGTTCCAATGGCATAATCGCATTTTTTCAACACGCCATCGCAATCTGCACAAATATATCTACAGTCTTTTGCCCGAAGGCAAGCCGGCCATCGACCAGGTATTCAGCCTCGATGAATACGATACGAGATATAACTGGGCAATTAACAGCAGCAAATAAATGAAGACAAGCAAAGTTTCCAGGCTCTCAGCCATTTCGTTAACCGCCGGTCTATTCTTAGCCTTAAGCTTAAACGCTTGCAGCAATGCCCAAGAAAATACAGAAGTTGGCAGAGAGAGCAGCAGCAAAGAACCGGAAAAACCTCTCAAACAGTCTAGTAAGTTCAGCCTGAGCAAAGATAACCCAATCATAGTGGTCTATCCTCGGTCGACTGAAGCAATCGCCGCCCCTTCATCTTTTATCATCGGTGCTGTTTTGACCGGGGGCAGCCTCACCCTTAGCGACGGCAAAACAAGCAAGCCGGTCACACTCAATAAAGATGGATACTTTGCCCATGTGATACCACTTAGCCGAGGTGAGAACAACTTTGAGCTGCAATACAAAGAGGCAGCCAGCGGTCAGATCTTTGCCAAGCAACTGAAGGTCAATAGAGAGAAGTTGAAACCCGGCATACCAAGCCAGAGTCTCTTAATTTCGCCTGACAATCTAGAGCCCAAAGAAGACAGGGCCCTCACCACCGGCGATATCATAGAGTTTTCCTGTCGGGCCACCCCGGATGCAGCCGTTAGTGTTGAACTAGCCGGCAAGAAAATCAAGCTTTCCACCTTGAGCAGCTTAAAGGCCCAGGTTAAAGGCGGCGTGGCACCGACCATTAATCGCGGCATGGAAGTGGCTTATGGCGAGCTATTTCAGCGCTATCCACAACAAGCTTCCGACCTATACATAGGGCTATATCGCATTGAAGCAAGCGATAACTTCGTCAATGCTCAGCCCCGCTATCTGCTTTCCAAAGACGGTAAATCAACCAGTCTTGCCTCTGCAGTCAACCTGTCGGTGGTTAGACAACCACTGACGGCTTTCACCTTGCACGACGATACAATTGTGAGAGTGGCTCCGGAACTGGCTAGACTGACACCTTTACCGGCAGGCGTGAGAGTGCTCACCGACGGCTACCAGAAAGACAATATCAGATGCCTTTATAGGCCCGGCAAGCATGTTTGGATCAAAAGAGAAGACTTGCAATTCGAGCCGCTCGGGGCGCCAATTCCAAGAGCCGTTTGCCGCACCCTGCAAGTGGGCAAAGACGCCTATGGCGAGGTGGTAAGTATTCCACTGAGCCAGAGACTGCCATTTATTGTTGAACAACAAACCAAACCAAATAGGCTGGTATTAAAAATATTTGGGGCCCAGGCCGACACCGACTGGGCCTATCAAGCACCGCCAGACGAGAAAGAAGCAAAGCTTATTGAAGACATAAGTTGGAAGCAACCCGACGACCACACTTATGAAATAGATGTGGCTCTGAAAGCCAATAGACAATGGGGCTACTATCTCGACTACAGCGATAACACCCTTAATTTGCATATCAAGTATCCGCCCGCCTTGACTAAAGGTGATAAAAGACTGAGCGGTCTCAAAGTCTGCGTCGACCCTGGGCATGGCGGCAATGAATCTGGTGCTTTAGGACCTTCAGGCATTAATGAAGCCACGATAAATCTAGCCATCGCCCTGGAATTCAAAAAAGAATTGGAAAGATTGGGGGCGACGGTCTATATGACTAGAGAAAGAGACGTCGATGTCAGTCTCGCCGATAGAGTCAAATTTGCAGTGGCCAAAAAGGTCGATGTCTTAGTTTCGGTACACGGCAACGCTTTGCCCGACGGCAGAGATCCAATGAAAGAGCACGGCACTTCCACCTATCGTTACCACCCTCAGTCGATAGAACTGGCTAGATTTATCAAGAATGCCATGGTGCGAGATCTAAATTTGCCCGACTTAGGCGAGCGTTATCAAAACCTTGCCCTGTGCCGACCAACAGCGATGCCGGCGGTGCTGGCTGAAGTAGCCTTTGTGGTCAATCCGGACGAATACAGCAATCTGATTAATCCCGATTGGCAAGCCAAAGCCGGCAAATCTCTAGCTCGAGGACTGGCGGATTATTTCGCGCCAAAGCCTGTGGAAACCAATCAAAATTAGAGGCTGAGAAGGAATACCACTCCAAGCTTGCCGCACCACTTACGGTATCAGTAAAAATCAGTCTGATAATTTACCAAACAAAAAGACCCGAATCAATTCGGATCTTTTTGCCTAGCCAATTTACTGATTGAGAGATTTAGAAGCCCTGTCTTGGCGGCAAGGCGCCTAGTGGATCAAGACTAAAGGATCTTTCTAATTCTTGCCTGTAAGCCATATTGGTAAGAGCTTCTACTGAGTACATCTCGTCGTGCCAGTAACTATCTTCCCTTTCCTTTAGCTCCTCTAGGCGTTTACGTAGATTTGCGGGAATGAGATCTTCTTGCATTAATCGCCTCGAATCTAGTTTGCTTTATATATTTCTGCCATCTTATCTGGTGGCGCGAATCAAATTTGATTGCGCTTGTTAAGGTTCATTCTAGAGAATCCAACTAGAGAAGCAATTCTTGACTTCTCGCTATATCTAATAGAAACCGGCACCAATTGTCACTTTCCAAATTGTCTACTTAAAATCTTGCCTTAGACTTTGACAATATATATTTCAGGCAAAAATCAGTACGAAACGATTTAGCAATGCAAATAGATCGAATATACGCCCAAGAAAGGCTAACGTCTTATAATGAGAATATGAATTTAAGACTGCGACTAGAGAAATTATGTGATTCAAGAGGCTGGACACGCCTCGGCTTCGCCGATGGCACTGCCATCATCGGCAGACTCTTGCGCATCGGGCAAGATTATGTGGAATTAGAGACATACGGCGATCCTGATAAAGGGGGCGTCTCCGAATCTGAATATTCAAGACATCTCATTCCCTTGGGTCTGATAAAGATAGTGACAGTTGAGTCGCCCATATTTGCCGAATGCGAAAGACGCAGGCTCAACTATCTTTCTCGCCTAGATTCCAATCAAGACGCCCCAGAGATGGAACTCTGAATCTAGAGTTGGAACTCTAAAATAAATTCTGACACTCTAGATAGATTCTGGAATCTCAAAAAATTGCTAGATAGCTAGTTTCTTTAGCTGGTCTTAACTTTGGCTTTGCGTTTTTTCGCCCAGCCTTCGATATTCTCCTGGCGCGAACGGGCCACAGCCAAGGCGCCTGAAGGCACATTCTTGGTCACCACCGAACCAGCCCCCACCACTGCTTCGGCTTCCAGCTCCACCGGTGCAACCAGTACAGAGTTGGAACCGGTCGAAGCACCGTCACCGAGAATGGTGCGTTCTTTTTTCTTGGTTATGTGATCGTAGTTGGCTGTAATAGTGCCGGCGCCTATATTGACATTGTTGCCCAAGGCGGCATCGCCAACATAGGATAGATGGGAAACATTGGTATGTTCGCCCACGGTAGTTTTCTTTAGCTCGACAAAATTGCCCACTTTCGAGGCATCGCCGACGCTATTGCCTTCTCGAAGATGAGCAAAAGGACCGATTTTAGCCTTTGCACCAATGACCGAATCATTGACATGGGAATGATTCACACTGGTGCCATCTCCGATTCGCACCCGGCCCTTGATCACCGAATAGGGTCCGATCTGACAGCCGGAGCCAATCTCCACATCACCAAGTATGATACAACCAGGCATAACCAAAGTCTCTTGCCCGATTCTCACCTCGGGAGAAATCCAAGTAGACTGGGGATCTACAATGGTGACACCGCTTTCGAGAGAGAGGCGGCTAAGCTTTATATCACGCAAATATTTCATTGCTTCCGAAAGTTCGACTCTGGAATTGATACCGGCCATTTCGCGCCAGTCTTCCAGAACCTGGGTTTCAGCCCCCAGACCCGCGCTATGGGCCCAGCCCACCAAATCGGTCAGATAATATTCTTTCTGTTTATTCTCGCATTTCAAGTCTTTCAACCCATTCTGCACAGCCGGCCAGCTCAAGCAATAAATGCCTGTGTTGACCTCTTTGATTTTCTTTTCATCGGCGCTGGCATCTTTGTCTTCAACAACAGCCTTGACCGCCCCATTTTGATCACGAACAATGCGTCCGTAGTTTTTGGGATCATCAACAATGGCAGTAAGGGCAGTCACAGCCGCACCGCTATGCACATGCTTATCTAAAAGCGCTCTCAGAGTCTCGGCCTGAATCACCGGGGCGTCACCAACAGTAACGATTAAATAGCCCTTGAAATTATCGGCAAGCAAGGCCGGCTCCACTTGCAAAACAGCGTGACCAGTGCCCAGCTGCGGCTCTTGCAAATGGGTGCAGGACGACTGTGCAAATTCACTATCGCTGACATAGCGCCCGACCAAGTCGGCTTGATGACCAACTACCACGTGCATTTTTTCGCAGCCGAGTCGGGCGCATTGCCCCAAAACCCGCCCCAGTATGGGCTTACCTAAGACATCATGCAAGACCTTGGGCAAAGCCGACTTCATACGCTTGCCCTGGCCTGCCGCCAAAACCACTGCTCTTAAACGATGACCGTGATCAGCTAAAGTCATAGACACACCCGCTCCAGGAGTACGATTCGCGAAATATTCAGGCAATTAGGTTAGCACGAATGCCACTCTAATAATTGCTAAAAGAAGAGGCTCCATTCAGGAGCCTCTTCTTGTTTTATTGTTCGCAGGGTTGGTGCTGCCCCAACAGGCTCAATCCCTTGTGCCTCTCTACTGGAGTTTCTGCGATAGTTGCCGAAAAATTCGGACAGGTGCTAGCTGTAGGTATATTTTTTACCGAAAACCTCGATTCAGCAATGGTTTTAACCTTTCGTTTATTTTGCCTGTAAAGATTCGAGCAAGAAAGTCTAAAGAACATTATCATCTACCAATAGATATAGCCTATTTGCACATTCGTGGCATATATCTTTAGTGACGGGAGCTGAAATGAAACATAGAGCGCGCCTGACAATTTGTATTATCGGACTGTTATTGGTCATGCTGGGACTTAGCGCAGGCCAGGCTTTGGCCCAGAGACCGGCACAGAGACCAGTCCAACAAAACCCGGGTGCGGTTCGAGTCTATCCTGAATTCAAAAGTCAGTTCGGCGTTATTCGCTGGCTCAAAGAACAAATGCCCTTGCGAGTCTTTATCAGCCGCGGACTTAGTCTCGACTCGGTAATTGATCCACAACTGGGAGCGCCGGTAGCCAATGTAGACAATCTTTCGGCCTGGCCGGGGCTAGTTGCTCAGCTTATTGAAAACCCGCAACAATGGAACAGCCTAGGGATTGCCGAAGGCTATGTCGACGGGCATTACCAGGCAGCCTACGAAGGTATTGCCTCCTGGAAGGTTTTCGAGAAAGAAGGTTTTCTTTCCTATCAATTCACCAATGACCCAAGCGAAGCCGATATCTATGTTTTCTTTACCAAACAATTTGTCAACAAGATGGGCATGGCGCTCTTCGCCAATGACATTCGCGGTTATACATCCAAAACAAATTTTCCATACAAAGCCATTCTCGCCGGTGGCCAAGCCAATTTCAAACCGGTGGTGATTGTGCTTAGAACCACCGAAGGCAGAGGCGGTTCGATGCCTTTAGGCAAAATGAAAGCCGCCGCCACCCACGAATTTGGTCATGCCCTGGGCATTGAGGGACATAGCACTAATGCCTCAGACTTGATGAGTGTCTATTATGGACGAGGTGTCATCTCACCGAGTGACGCCGCCACTCTTCGCTATCTATACCGGCTGCAGCCCGACCTCATTCCCTAACTATGCGCGACAGAGACGATCGCTACGACCGAAGCAGGGCAAGGCGCCCACCAAACCGAGGCGATAAAGCGGCGTCGGAACGTTTTAGAGAATTGGACAGGCGAGCCAAAGAAGAAGAGGCTTTCGAAAAGAAAGAAAAGAAACGCAAGCGCAAAAGACTGATCAATCTAATCAGCAATGAAGCGCTTTGCTTACTTTTGATCTTTGCCTTGATAGGCTTGTGGAACTACATCGCCGGTGACTTTGCCGGCGAATATGTGGCGCACGATCGCAGCCTTGGGCTGGTGAAAATATCACTTGTACGCAATGGCGACAAACTGAACGGCGAACTGGTCTATGCCGGTTCGCCCTGTCTATACTTGCAAGGCGACTTTGATCAACAAAAGCCAAAGCAAAGACTAGTTTTCGAAACCGACCCCGAATTGAGACTGCAAGGCAAAGCCATGAAAGCGGTTTTCCTAGGCACAGTGACCAGCTCAGAAGCTAAAGGTACCTTGGTTGATGCCCAGGGCAAATACAAGCTCAAGCTGGAAAAGAATCTGCTGGCTTCACTCTTTCGTCTAATTCAAAATAGCGTGCCGGTGGTGCCGGCTTTCCGTCCTCCATCTTGGGTTAACAACGAAAAGCCGAAAAGCTTCCTAGATGGAAAAGCGGCAAGCACAGCCAGTTCTCCTCAAAGTGAAAAAATGCGTATTCAGAGACTGCGCCGAGAAGCCGAAATAAAGGCACTCAATCTAGGAGCCCTGAAAAAACAGATTGAGCAAGAAAAACAATACAGCCAAAGGTTGACTCAAGAAGATCGCAAACGCCTTTATGAGATGGGCTCTGAATACAACAAGTCGATCAGCAAAGAAAGCTCACTGGCGAGGTGGCGCAGCCTGGTGAAAGAAGGCGAGGGCAGAAGCGCCAGCGAGTTATATAAGGCGCCGCCGGTCAATCAACAGCCTCAGATTGACGGCTCAAGCTCTAATTCCGGCTTGGGGAAAGCAGATACCAATACTACACGTATAGACCGTGACGCAGCTCGATAACAGTGGCAGCCGGCGGGCAAAACAATCTAATATTGCTGCGCGGGTCGGCGCCTAAACCGCGTGATATGTGGAAGGTGGTAGAGCCTCGCTTGATCAAGCCGCTTGCCTCATGACGCTCAAGCTCAGAATCGGTAACTAAGGCTCCAAAGCCCGGCAGACGCACCTGCCCCCCATGGGTATGACCGCCAAAAGCCAGATGGAACCCCGCTTGCGCCAACATATCTAGTTTCTTGGGCAGGTGAAACAGACCCAGCTTGAGAGCCGCAGCAGGAGCCCTATCCATAATAGTCTGCAAGTGCTCGGGGGCGATTCCAGGATAATCGATACCGACAATAAAGATATTTTCGTCGGCTAAATGCACCGATTCATTAACAAGGGGGACAAAGCCGCCTTTTCGCAGAGCCTGCGCATGGGGCGTAACATCTTTTTTCTTGGGGGGGTGGCGCAACTTTCGCACTACACGACCGAGGGTTTTATTGAGAATGGAGTAATCGTAATAGTCGTGGTTGCCAAAAACGGCATAGGCACCAAGCCTCGGCTTGCGACTCAAGAGCTGCTCGCCGTACTTGAGCCCATGCTCAAATTCAAAGACATCGCCAGTCAAGACAACTAGGTCATAGTCATCATCGGTGATACCACGAATAAATTCCACTTTGTGATCATCCTGCCCACTCAAGTGCAGGTCAGAAAGATGCAATATTTTGAGATTCTGGTAGCGGCGCCCAGGTCTTCCGCCCTTGGCGGTGGCATCTTCGGCATTGACGGCGGCAATCAGAGGCATGAGCGACTCTTCTTCGGTCTCCACTGCAAGATTTTCTAGCCGATATCTGCGAGTCTCTATTTTGGTGCCGTAATAAAAGAGTGCCAACCCAGCCAGCGAAAGTCCAGAAAAGGCAAATAATCCTAAACCAAGCAGCCTGCCGTTCAAAGCCGGCTTCGCTTTCTTCTGCTTTGAATTAGCAGGCAAATTCTTTTTGCGCCTTTGCTTCCATAGAAGCATAATCAAATACCAGATGATCTTGCCTTGCATCAGACGTACTCGATGCTCTCAAGGCGCTCGGCGGCAAAGGGTACGGCATCGCTGGGTTCTGCAGCAGAAGCGGAACGGGCAATATCGGGAGCGCTCAAAGTGGAAGCCAACCAGCGGAAAGGAAAACCGATACCAATGAGAGCAATAGCGGCAATAACATCGAAAGGCAAGGGATACCAGGTCATATTGCGTGCCAGTTCGAAAACCCAAGGCTGCCAGGAAAGCGCGGCTGAATTACCATTGATGAGATAAGAAACCAGCACCGAACCAAAGAGATACATTAGACCGCATAAATGAGTAACAGTGAGACCACCAGCCACACCGAGCAGTTGCGAAAGACTGGTGCGCTTGCCGCGGGTAATCATGCCGGCGACAAAGGCTGTAGGAATGAGTGCCAGTAGATACCCAAAGCCGGGCTCGTAACAATAAGAAAGTCCGCCACCACCGGCGAAGGCATGCACGCCAAAGAAAGGACCAGCCAGACCAAGAAACAAGAAAATGCCGACTGCCAAAGCTGAGAGAGCCGGCCCCAAGATATAACCGACCACAACCGCAGCCGGCGCTAATGGACAATAATAGTGGTTGCGATAGGCTGGGGGAGCCGACTTGAGCTCGGGGTAAATTTTAAAGACTTTCTCTTGTGCCTTGACCGGAAGAGCCTGGGCACCGACTCTGACACGGTTATCGACAAAATTGACCAGATTGCGCTGGGTGGGAACAGGCACAGCGAGGGCGGTGAAAGCAGCCAAAAACATAATCAAAACAGAAAGCATGGTCATCACCACCTGGCCAACTGTCGACTTACGTTTTATGCGAGCTACTTGTTGAGTTCTACGCAAAGACACCTACCCTGAACTTCCCTAGCTTTAATGCAAAGCTATTGTCTAAGGGATGCTCACCACTAGTCAAGCCCTGAAGATATCCATTGTATTTACATTACGGCTAAAAAATGAGGAAATTCTCGGTTTTTCTTAAAAGCCCCTTAACCGCCCGCGATTCCAAAGAGTTCATGCAAAGACTCGATACTGAGATTGTGCTGCTCCAGCCAGCCATTTTCTCTTAATCGCTCTTCAAACAGGGTCATGAAGGCTGGCGAATTGAGCCTATCAGTCCAGAGGATCATGGCGTCCTCATCATTGTCTAGATAATAGTTTGGCCTAATGCCTAAAGACTTGAAGCCGAAACGTTCATAAAGCTTCTGAGCCGCCTGGTTTGAGACCCGCACCTCGAGGGTGAGCCAATCAGCAAGAAGTTTGCGGGCTTGAATAATATCGTTTATGAGGAGTTTCTCACCCACTTTCTGCCGCCTAAAATCTGGATGCACAGCCAAAGTGGTTATATGAGCCTCATCTTCTACCCGCCAAAAACCGGAATAGCCCAAGACCCTGTCTGAATCTGCAAGACGGGCGGCATAATAAAAACCTTTAGGATTAGCCAGTTCGTTGATAAAAGACTGCCGGGTCCAATGATGCGAACCAAAGGCAACAGGGTCTATCTCCATCACCTGATCAAGGTCGGCGACTGTGAGCGGGCTTATGTCAATGACTCTCGACTCTTTGTACAACACCATCTTTTTTGAGCGTCACCGACGCCCCTCTTAAGTACAAGGGCTCCACCTTCATATAGTCTAAGAAAGACTCTTTTGACAAAGATAACCTAAGAATGCCCAGTTTAGCCTGGGTAACGGCCATATTCTTTACGGGATGCAATGGGTCGTCGATGATTCTCACAGATTCATAAGACTGATAAGACTCGTCGGCAACCTGCCTTAGTTTGGTCAGGGCTCCGGCATCGGCATAGACTGTACAGCCGATACTACCGTCTTGCCATTCCGTCAATTCTTTTAGAAACGCAAGAGTCTCGCTTAGGGTCCAGTAAGAAGGCTCTAAATCACCCGGCTCTACCTTGAGGTCAAGCAGAGCCCCAGAGCTATTTGCTAATCTATTTATAGTTATAGAATAAAGAGCGGCATAACAGTGAGTTTTAGAGGCTTCTTTGATGATACAGAGTCGCAATCTGCCGCCTGTCTGCGCCAGGCTCTCGATATGATCACGCTCTGCCATCTGCAGCGCCGAGCCCTCCAAAGCATTAATGCCAATCAAGGGCAGACCCATAACCTGGGCGAGAGTGCGAGCAGTCACCAATAAAACCCGCACGGCGGTAAAGCCACCAGGGCCGGTGCCGACAATTAGAGCCTGCAACTGCGACTTGCTTCTTCCAGCTTCTTTGAAAAGCTTATCTATAGTCGGTATCAGAGAAGAAACAGTACCTTGCCGCTCCGAGGTCATGCCCGCAAAATCAAGGCGCTCTTCGCACAAAACCTGTGGTTCAGACTGGGCGTCCCCCTCGATGAGAGCTACAGCCAGATCATGACCGACACCGGCAAAAGAGAGGAAAAGCATTAGCTTTCTTTGCCGGCTGCCGTATCAGAGTGCATCTCTAAAGCAGGCTCTAAAACTGCTTCTAAAGGCGCTTCTAAAGGCGCTTCCAAAGCCGCATCTAAAGCCGCTTCAGGTCCTTGAGCCTGGTGGGCTTCCGCCACAGCTTCAGTACCGTCCTGAATGGCTCGATTCAAAGCTTCTTCGCCCTCGGCAACAATCTCGATATTGCCGCTTTCGATCATCTCTTCCAACATTTCAGGAGTGAGACCTTGCTGCCTCAAAACTTCCATCTGCAAAATGTTGAGAAACTCTTCGGCGCTAACGCCTTCCGGCAGTTGGCTGGGGTCGAGCATCTCGGGTGTAATCTGCGAAATATCAAAGATTTCCATGGGCTCAGGCTGAGGCTGAGCTCTGAAAATTTGCTGAATCGACTCGGCCTGTATAGAGCGCAAGAGTTGATTGAACATATTGAAAGCTTCGCGCTTGTACTCTTGCAGCGGGTCTTTCTGGGCATAGGCTCTAAGTTGAATGCCTTCGCGCAAAAGATCGATATTGTGCAGATAATCAACCCACTTACTATCTATGTTGTGCAGCAAGACCTGACGCTCAAACTCACGCATCTCCTCCAGACCAACATGCTCTTCTCTCACTTTGTAGGCTAGTTCTACGGCATCCCATAGCTTCTCACGCATGTCTTCGTAAGAAAGACCTTTCAGTTCTTCCACTTTTACATCGTGCATCATGGGAATGTCGAGAGATAGTGCCTGGAGGGCTTGCGGCAAGCCGGTCTCTTCGAAGAGATCGGGCGGAGAATCAGGATCTAGATGCCCTTCCAAAACCAAGTCGAGGTGTTCTTTCAGCATATCGAGCATGCCTTCGCGCAAGTCGGCTTTCTCTAGAATTCTTCTGCGTTCGCGATAGATAACTTCACGCTGGGTGCTAAGCACATCGTCATATTGCAAAACGTGCTTACGCATGTCGAAGTGGTGCGCTTCTACTTTCTTTTGCGCCCCTTCGATAGAATTAGTGACCATGCCCGACTCGATAGGCATGTCTTCGTCGGCTTTGATCAGGTCCATCAAACGAGAAATGGCTTGCCCGCCGAAGATACGCATGAGCTGGTCTTCGAGGGAAAGGAAGAAACGGGTGGAACCAGGGTCGCCCTGACGGCCGGCACGTCCCCTGAGCTGGTTGTCGATACGGCGGGCTTCGTGACGCTCAGTACCGATGATGTGCAAGCCACCAAGCTTGGTGACTTCTTCATGCTCTTTGTCGGTCAGCTGTTTCATTTCTTTGGTTAGATCTTTAAGGCGAGCCTCATACTCAGCCGCCTTCTCAGGGTCTGAGTGCAGATCTTCGGGGCTATAGTCT
The DNA here is from genome assembly GCA_017303615.1 of Obscuribacter phosphatis (SeqCode). Taxonomy (GTDB): domain Bacteria; phylum Cyanobacteriota; class Vampirovibrionia; order Obscuribacterales; family Obscuribacteraceae; genus Obscuribacter; species Obscuribacter phosphatis_A. The sequence goes on along the minus strand of JAFLCK010000001.1, from coordinate 290,843 downwards.
TTAGCCAGCTTTTCTTTGGCAAGATATTCGGCATTACCGCCAAGCAAGATATCGGTACCGCGACCCGCCATGTTGGTGGCAATGGTGACAGCGCCCTTACGACCGGCTTGGGCGACAATCATCGCTTCTTTTTCGTGCAACTTAGCATTCAAAACCGAATGCGGGATGCCCTTTCTAATTGCCGAAACCACTTTAGCAGTGCGCAAGGTAGAGAACAAGCGATCGAGGAACTCTTCTTCTTTAGAGAGTTCGCCTTCCAGCTTCTTCACCACTTCTTCAAATTTTTCGGCATCTATCTGCCCGGGGCGCTCTAATATTTTGCTCAAAGCCGCTGTTCTGTCGCCTTCCAAGCCACGCCTCTTCATGATCTCTTCCAGGCGCTTGACTTTCCAGAGCAGAAACTCATTCATCGGGCCCGGCTTAGAGAGCATTTCATCGATAAGCTCAGATCTTTCGATTGAAACTGTACCGACCAGTACCGGACGCCCAGACTGATGCAGGTCGACAATTTCTTCCACCACCGAAATATATTTCATGCGCTCATTTTTATAGATGACGTCTGGATGATCGACACGGCGCGATTCTTTATTGGTGGGTATGGAAACAACATCGAGGTTGTAAATCTTGGCGAATTCGGGCGCTTCGGTCATGGCTGTACCGGTCATACCCGAGAGTTTGGGGTAGAGCCTGAACAAGTTCTGATAAGTGATGGAAGCGAAAGTCATTGTCTCTTCTTGAATCGGCACTCTCTCTTTCGCTTCGATTGCCTGGTGCAGACCATCACTCCAACGGCGTCCCTGCATCATACGACCGGTAAATTCGTCTACGATGGTGACTTCGGGCTTGCCCTCTTCGTTGGGGACAATTACATAGTCGGTGTTGAGCTTATAGATCTCTTTTGCTCTCAGCGCCTGAGTGAGGTGATGGGCATAGTTGTGATGCATATCGAAAAGGTCGTCAACACCGAGCATCTTCTCTGCATTGACTATGCCTCTTTCCGTCAGCAAGACATTGCGCTGTTTTTCATCGACATAATAGTCACAGTCTTCGTCGTCTTTATCTTTGCCCCGCTCAAGCAAGGGCGAAACTTGAGACATGCGCACATAAAGCTCGATGAAAGACTCACGGGGATAACCCGAAATAATTAGAGGTGTACGAGCTTCGTCGATGAGGATATTGTCGACTTCGTCAACGATGGCAAAGTAATAAGGTCTCTGCACAAGCTCATCGAGCGATTTGCGCATATTGTCGCGCAGATAATCGAAACCGTATTCGTGGTTGGTACCATAGGTGATATCAGCCTGATAAGCCGTCGCTTTTTCCCAGTCGGGTTGATGAGAATAAACCAAACCAGTAGAAAGACCGAGATAGCCATACAGACGACCCATCCACTCAGAGTCGCGGCGGGCTAGATAGTCGTTGACCGTGACCACGTGGGCACCGCGACCAGCCAGAGCATTGAGATAGGTGGGCAAGGTAGCCACCAGGGTTTTACCTTCACCGGTGCGCATCTCGGCGATTTTATTGAAGTGAAGCGCGGCGCCGCCCATGAACTGCACATCAAAGTGCCGCATATTGAGCACACGCGAACCGGCTTCACGGCAAACAGCAAAAGCTTCAGGCAAGATGCTTTCCAAAACTTCAGCCAGGGCTTTGTCTTTCATGGTGCGAATCTGCCCAGGCATTTTCGGCACATCATCGGCTAAAAGTTTGACGTCGGGAACATCTTTTAGAGCATTATCAATTCTCTGCTTAAACTCGGCGGTCTTGCCCTTAAGCTCGTCGTCGCTGAGCTTAACAAAGGCATCGGCAAAAGAATTAGCCCTGACAACGTAAGGCTTGAGCGCTTTCACACGCTTCTCATTGGTGTCGCCAAATAGCTTCTTGACGAAGTTCTTGACGCCGTCGTCCCAATTACTCATTCTTTCACCTAACTCCTGCCCGAAGGCACAAAACACGCAGAACAATTGCCAAAGGAGTAGTTTAACCCTCCTTTCGCCACAATACTCTTGCAACAAAGCCTATTTTAACATCTTGGTAGAATCCCCTTGATATGTCACCCTTAGCAGCAGCCGGGCTGCTATTATCGGAGGGACAAGAAAGCAGGGGCGGCAAGCCCAGGCAAGAAGAAGACGTCAAGAAGCAAAATGACGCCGCAAGTTTGAAAAAACGGGAGTAAAAGTTGGATAAGGAAACTTCATCAGAACAATCTAAGACAAGCAAGAAGGTGCTGTCTGGTCTGACCCTGGCCGAACTGACCGAATTCACAGATAGTCTCGGATTACCAAAATTTAGAGCCAAACAGATACATAGTTGGATTTATGCAAAATGGGCTAAGTCTTTCGACGAAATGACCGACCTTGGGCAAGAATTGCGAATTAAGCTTAAGGAAGTAGCCGAAATTCAACTTTTAAAACTGGCTCACCTAGAGGTCAGTAAAGACGGCACTCGCAAATATTTATTCGAATTGCCCGACGGTCAATTGATTGAATCGGTCTTAATTGCCTTCGATGATCGAGACAGCCTCTCGGCTTGCTTGTCTTCGCAAGTGGGTTGTGCAGTTGGTTGTACTTTCTGCGCCACAGGTTATTTAGGCTTTAAGCGCAATCTCAACCACCAAGAAATAGTTGATCAGGTAATGAGCATTCAGCGCGAAAGCGGCAAACGTGTAGCCAATATAGTCTATATGGGGCAAGGCGAGCCCTTGCTCAACACCGACACAGTAATTGAATCGATCAAAACTCTTATGAACTCGGTCGGCATCGGGGCAAGACATATTACAGTCTCGACCTCGGGCATCGTACCGGGCATCAACCAATTGGCCGCCGCCAACCTACCCATAACCCTGGCACTTTCGCTGCACGCACCCGACCGCGCAACCCGCGAAGAAATAGTACCTATTACAACCAAATATCCCATTCATAAAGTTATGGAAGCGGTGCACGACTATGTCAACACAACAAGACGCCGAGTAACCATCGAATATGTTCTCTTAGAAGGCATAAACGACTCCGAAAGCCAAGCCCGACAGCTGGCCGAATTGGTCGGCGACTTGCACTGCAATATCAATCTCATCCCTTTCAACCCCACCAGAAATAAAGAAGGTGTAGTGCTCTACGGTCGCCCCGATATTTCTACACAAAAACGCTTTAGAGATATTGCCGGACGTTCGGGCAAGACAGTCACCATCAGATTAGAGCGCGGCACCGATATAGACGCTGCCTGCGGACAGCTGCACAATAAATTTATTGAAGCCAGGTAAGAAAAGTGTTCGATAATCTTTTTCTGGACTATGAAGACATAAGAGAAATTCGCAATAGCTTCAAGACCGGTCCTTCTCCACTGCTGGAGCAATATCGACTGGAAGAAGCCCTCAACAGAGAACGTTTCGACCAGTGGATGAAAGAAACTTTCTTTGCCGAAAGTGATTATTCCAAGTTTTCAACGGTACTACGGGCGATACTAAATCACCAAGCCTGGCATATAGCCCTCGACCAGAGCGGCAAGCCGCTTTCTAGCACAGCTGTTCCCGACAATTTCGAATACCTGCCTTTCACCGATGCAAGTGGTCGTATCGTTCCCGAGATTACAGAGGCAGAAGCCGGGAAAATCAAGAAGAACAAAGCCAAGAAAAACCAGCAAACACCTAAGCCGCTTATCGACACAGCGCGCCCTCTTTTGACGCTATATGAAAAACCGCTTGACCAGGGTAATACTGCCCAAATAAACGGACTAGACCTCTTTAACTTTATACAAGAAAACGCCGCTCAGATTGACGGACTTCTTATCTTTCCGGCGAGCAAAAGCGCCGATGAACCGCTCTATCTAAGCTCAAAATATTTCTTTCGCCTTGACGAATTGAGCCAAGCCATGCGGCTTGAGCGGGTCTTGGTCAAACCTTCCGCAGCAGAGGAGCAAATCAGTCTACTCTTGAATGCTCGCTTTTGGGTGGAAGGAAGAGACGGTAAGGCAAGCTTAAACAGAGCCCTACATTCAGAGGCAGCCCTGATTGACGCCATCACCTCGCAAGAAAAGTGCGGTATGCAAGTCTGTTTTGAAATGAGCGGACGCGAGCTTTTTCAATATGTCAAAGACAATCCAAGTGTGGACGGCATTCGCATCAACTGTATCGGTGGTCTGGATGCTGATGGCAAACGGCTTAACCAAATGGTCTTATCACTGGCTCAGATTCACGCTCTTTTAGAGGGAAAAGATATCAGACCAGGTGTGCGTCCCCTCAAAGCTCGTTCGATCAAAGAATTAGAGTTTTATCTCACTCAAATGTCTTTTCCCTACAAAGAGCGAAAATTGATTGAAGCCGAAACACCAAGCTTGAAAGCCGAAAATAAAATGCTTGTTAGAGCCATGGTGCCTTATATTAGTGTTTGGCGCCAGCAAGAAACAGTGGCCGGACAACTTGAAGAGGGCGACGAAGGCATAACCTGGAGCCCCGTTTTTGAAGTGCCCTGCAACTACAAAGAAGTCGAGGGCTTTGGCCAAGGGAAGTCTGAAATACTCTGTCCTGGGCATTTGGTGCGCGAACTAAATGCGCTATCGATGGGGGCGAAAGACACCGATTCAAATTTCAAGCCGGGCAAGAACATTTTTATTGGCAGAGTTCTAGACGACTATGATCGCAAGCAAGCAGGCTATCGCATCGATGTGGCCAAACAGCTTTTGCAGCTCATGAATGCTAATCAAGACGAGTTGCCCCGCCAGTCAGTGCAGACAGTTTCGGGTGCTAGTGTCTTGAGAAAAGCACCCTTTTCGGCCAAAAGAGATTGGATAGAAGCCAGTCTCAAGCGTGCCGAAAAATTTCAGAAAGCATTTGTCTGGGGCGGCTAGCCAGTTATCTAGTTTTGTTTAGTCTTTAAGCTGGCGGGCAAAGCCAGTGAATTTTCAGGCAGTGCTTCAAACTCAAACTTTTCACCCTTGAGCTTAACCCGCCCCCAGGGCACGCCCGGCTCATGGTCAAAGATAACGAGATAATCTTGGCTGGCACAAGCAGCCAACCACTGCGACTTAACATCACAACTGGCCAGCGGATAATGGTCGTAACCCATGACCCAAGGCGGTGAAAGATGACTGCGGGTAGGGAGAATATCGGCAAAGTAGACAGCCTGCTGAGCACCAGACTGCAGATAGACAACTTGATGGTGCGAAGTATGACCGCCGGTTACCTGCACATGCACCCCCGGACAAACTTCATAGTCGCCATCGACAAGCTCTAACTGTCCGGCTTCTTGCAAAGGTACAAAATCATCGGGTCGATAGCTGGCTTTTGCTCTGGCATTGGCCTTAAAGGCAAATTCCCATTCACCCTTTTGCACAATATAGCGAGCCTTAGGATAAGTGGCCTTGAGCTTGCCGTCTCTCAAAATAGTAGCGCCACCGGCATGATCAAAATGCAGGTGCGAGATAATTACATAATCTATATCAGAGGGGGTCAGCCCCAGATCAGACAGCACCATATCTGGTGCTTTGAGGGTATGCAGATCATAGCGTTGTCTTTCTTTATCGCTCCATCTATCACCCATACCGGTTTCAACCAAGACTTTCTTGCTACCGGTATCGACCAGCAAAAGATTGCAAGCTAAGAGCACACGATTGGCTTCGTCTACATCGGTCAACTTGCCCCACATTGTCTTTGGCACAACACCAAACATGGCGCCGCCATCTAGGCGAAAAGTACACTCTCTAATAATGTGCAAGTCAAAGTCGCCGAATTTCATAGCCGCTCCAGTGCCGCCTAATCTATAGATTGATATTCTACAGTTATCTTGCCGGTCAATTGACTTGATAGTCTAAATCGATAAGCGCCTGGCGAGCGCGTTCTTTAATTTGCTTGCCTGCATTACTATTAAAAACAGCCAACCATAGTGCGATAAGCTGCTCCTTGGCGCGGTTGCGCACTTTCTCCGGTTCGTTGGAGCGGTAAATTGCATCCCAGGTGCGAATCTTCTTAACTATAGACGGGATACCGCTCTCTAAGATTTTCGCCTGCCCAGCCAGCCAGCGTGGAGCCTCTGGAAAGCGAGCCGCCATGCGGTAATACTTTGCCGCTTTGGCTTCATCATGCCAGTTCAAATAGGCATTCAGCCCGGCTATATAAGGCAAATACCAGTTATCTGGATTTCTCTCTATACCAGTTTGCAGAATTGCATCAGCCAAGTCGGGACGTCTTTGGTCCGCTCCCACGCTGAAAGAAGCGAACCAATAGGCCTCGGTGAAGCGAGGGTCGAGCCCGGTGATTAGCTCTAGATAAGCTGAGGCTGAAGCATAACCATCCAAAAGCCTGGCTCTGTTATCGCCTTCATAACTTATAAATTTGAGCCAATATAGATCGGCAAGCAGTTGGTCATAGCCCAGAGATACAAGCTTGACGGCGGCGGCTCGGGGCAAGCGACTGCCAGTCTCAATAGGAGCCCCGACAAAGGCAGTCAGACACTTCTGCCGGGCCAAGAAACAGGTAAAAAGGGCGCAAACAAGCAGAACTAGCCTAAACAAAATCTCTACTGTCGCTTTTAGCTATTACTGGTTTGAGAGAACAAGGGTGGTGCCGGGGGCGGTTCCTGCCAGAGCGACACCGGTTTTGTTGCCGCCGCGAATAGCATAAGAGGTGGGACCAGTGGAGGGACCGATGGCGCTGTATTCGATTTGACCGGCTGAACCGATAGAAGCAGGAGTGGCGGCGCGAGCTGCAGCTACATCGGTGACACTGCCGGCTGTGGGCCAAGAGCCAGTGTTGGAAAATGGGTTAACCGGCGGGTTACCGTTACTGCCGCCTTTGGCACTGGAGCCGCCTGGGAAATAGGGCTTGAAGTCATCGACACTGCCTGGATAAGAACCACCCGAATCGGTGGCAAAAGACTCGGCGGCAATTTGAGCGGTTCTCATATTGGCTTTGACCGAAGCTTCACGGGCTTTGTCCTGGGCGCCAATGAAGTTCGGCAGGGCAATGGCGGCCAAGATACCAATAATGATTACGACCACAAGAAGCTCAATCAAGGTGAAGCCTTGATTGGACCGCTTTGCCTTTCTCTTTGGTCCAGTACCTCGACCCGAACCTGTACCCGCACCTATATAAGTAGTTCGGTGAAGATTCCGGTTGCGCTCGTCCAACATATCTAAGCCCCTCAAATGTGACCAAACTCATATTAGCCGGTTTTAGTAAGAGTTTGCAAAATATGAAACTCTATCTGAAAAAACAGGAAAGACATCCCGCCATGCCCTAAAGATGCCCAGTATGGAGAGAGAAATAACAAAAACAGAGAGAATGGCGCCAAAAGAAAAGCCGCCCGGTTGAGTGGGGCGGCTTAACATTGATTTACACTAGACTTGGTCTAACTTAGTTCGAAATTCAAACAGTAGCCAGTTCTTTCTCGACTACTTTGGTCTCGGTCTTATGACGATCGTGCTGTACTTTGCGCGGACGTCTCAGGTGCTCCATAAATCTGCGATGAGCCAGGGTATCGATTTGAGCTTGTGATGTCTTTTCCGGTACCGAAAGAATGAACTCGGTGTTGCCCTCAACTTTGGGCTGTTGGTTGTACTTGCCTACCAAATAGAGGTAGCCGCCGCGTGTCGAATATACATAATGAATCATGCCGCCTGCCTTTTCTAGATTGCTCTAGGATGCCTTGAAGTAACGCCTGGAAGAAAAGAGTTTGTCTGAGAGAGTTCTAAGATTGCCTCACCAAGGAGTGTAATGGCAATCGCCTCAAATGTACACCACTGAAATACTAAGTGCGGAGCCATGTTTCAAAGTGAAAAATAATATTGTCTGAACAATTCACTTTTCACTGTGTTACAGAGCCCTTTACAGTCCGCTAAGGACTGGCTCCTGATGCGCTTTTCGACCCTCCTTCCCGGGTCGATGAGTCAGCTTCTATTGTGAGAATTTTCTCTACCAGGTCATCACCGATCATTATGGTGACCGAGCTTTCTATATCTCCAACAGATGCATTAACCACATCTCCTATATTACCCAGGTCTGACTTCACTAAACTTGCATCTTCAGGATTGGCTTTCTGAGCCACAATTCTCGTGCGTTTCAAGGAGTCTGATAACTCAAGCATTCGCTTCTGGACAATGACATTTTTATAGCCCTTAGAACCCAGTATTTTAGCCAGTTTGAAGCCCATACCCTCGGTAGAGCTACAGTTGCCAATAGAGACTCTGATACTATCCCTGGTGGTCTCAATAAAGTTGGCGCCCATAAGCCGAGCCACCATCCTTCTGACATCGCTTCTTTCCACAGCCCAGTCCCCGCCTGGAGAGAAATTGCCTGGCATCATCGTTAAGAGTTGGTTAGATTTTGGAACACCACGTACAAAATTAGCCATCTCAAGAATTTCTTGAGCACTAAGGTCGGTGCTTATATAGTTCTGTGCAATTTCGATGAGCTTGGGAATATGCTTCCAAGACTCGGGTTTGAGCGCCTTGTCCAGCACGGCTCTAAGAAAAATTTCCTGTCTTTGCACGCGCCCGATGTCACCGAGCGCATCATGGCGAAAGCGAACAAAGCCCATAGCCTGATTGCCTGTAAGGGTATGCACGCCCGGCTCCAGATCAATTTTGAGCTTGGCGGTCCAGTCCATATATTGCATGCGCTTAGGCACTTCCACAGTGATGCCGCCTAGCTCGTTAACCAGGTCGACCAAACCATGTACGTTCAGGACAACATAGTGCTCTATTGGCGTGTCTAGAAAATTGCTTATGGTTGCTTTTGCCAAATCAGGCCCACCGATTGCATTGGCAGCGTTGATCTTCTGCGTGCCGTTGCCTGGAATATCTACGAGGGTATCGCGCGGTATCGAAATCACCCGCAATGTATTTGCAAGAGGATCCAAACGACCGACCATGATCGTATCGGAGCGCCCGGTGAAGGCGTCTTTATCAGCTTTGAGGCGGCGTCCCGAATCGGAATAGACAACGTCGGTACCAAGCATCAATATAGTGGTCGGTTTGCGAAGAGTGGCTATGCGCAGCTGCGGCGGCATGAGCTGGGGTTTCGAAACCGATACATAAACATAAGCCCCGAGCACTCCCATAAGCGCGCAGGCAAGAAAAATGAAAAGCCAGTTGGATAGTTTCAAGCTATCTTCGGATCCCTAAACACTGGGATATTATACGTGCTGTCCTTTTTTAATTATGAAACGATTGGAAAATGACAAAATTTCTTGCCCTCTTTTAAAGCTGCACCCACTGGAAAATAATTAAAGGCGCCAATAATGCCAGCCTCTCAAAGCAAAGCCCTACCGCAAAAAATTCTCACCATAAATTTCGGCGGCATTGGAGATGAAATTTTATTTCTTCCCACCCTCAAGGAAGTGAAGCGGCTCTTGCCCTCTTGCCGCATTTCTCTGATTTTAGAGCCGCGCTCAAAGTCGGTGAAAGAAGTAAGCGACCTAGTCGACGAAGTCTTGCTCTTCGATATCAAGAAAAAGCCGCTAAAGCCTGGTGATTATCTTGAACTTCTCAATCTCACCCGCTCAGGCAAATATGATTTAGTCATATCATCTGGGTCTTCACCCATGGTGGCAATGCTGCTCTTTGCCTCAGGCATACCAGTACGCATTGGTTATGGCACAAGCGCGCTCTCCAGGCTGCTTCTCACTCATCCGGTACCACTCAATAAAGAGCAATATGCCGGCAATATGTATCACGATTTAAGTGGCGGCCTAGCGAAATATCTTGGTCAAGAAGAGTCTTCGCAGCAAAGTTCAAGGCAGGCTGCAGTCATACAAATTCCAGAAGTTTATGTACAAGAATCGAGCCGAGAGCGCATGAAAGCTGCTCTTGCCGCAGAGGAAGAACATCTGGAAGCAAGACTGAAAGATTTAAGTAGTGCCACCGCCACTAATACTGATATTGGCACTGACACTACTAGCGGTGCGGCAGCAAAAGCAAAAAAAAGACTACTCTTGCATCCGGGTACGAGCCGACTGGCGGTACAGAAAGGCATCATCAAGACATGGGAAAGCAAGCATTGGCTCGACTTGATTCGCAAACTGCTCAAGCTCGATAACACCGAGGTGATCTTGGCAGGCGGACCTGACGATGAAGAGGTCATGAAGGACCTGCAAGCCGAGCTTGGCGAAGAAGCAAAGCGCATAATTAATTTCTATGGCAAGACCAAAAGCCTGGCCGATCTAGCTGCCCTAATTGAGATGACCGACCTTTTCATCTGTGTAGACTCGGCACCGATGCACGTGGCAGTCGGACTAAACAAGAAAGTAGTGGCTCTATTTGGTCCCACCGAACCAGCCAAGCTGATTCCTCAGACCAAAAACTTCTGCGCCCTCACCGATGCTTCAGAGCAAGTGGTCAGGAGTTTGCTAGACGGGCTCGGCGTTCGGCTTCTTCCCGATACTGTTTTCCAGTCTTCGCTGGATCTACTGAAGCAAGAGTGAGACCGATGAAACTTTCATCGAACTGCTCTTTGATCACTTTGTCCATTTCCTTACCGCCGTCTTCGGTGAGCGCCAGCAAGGCATCGACCACATTCGGGTCAAATTGAGTATCTCTCAGTTTGCGCAATTCTTGGATGGCTCTTTCATGCCCAATGGCTTTGCGATAAGGGCGGTCGGTGGTCATGGCATCGTAAGCATCAGAAACGAGGATAATACGGGCACCAATCGGGATGTCTTCACCCTTTAGACCATCGGGATAGCCGGAACCGTCAAAATACTCATGGTGGTGCTTGACATATTCACGAGCCCTGACGAGCCCCTTCAAATCGCCGATGATTTCAGCCGACTTGACCGGGTGCCTGGACATAATCGACCTTTCTTCCGGGGTAAGCTTGTCGGGCTTCCACAAGATAGACTCGGGCACACCAATCTTGCCGATATCGTGCAAGATGCCGCCCAGCTCAACGTCGCGCAGCATATCGTCGGGCAAAGCCAGCTGGCGTCCAATCAGCACCGCAATACGACTGACTCTCAGGCTATGACCGGCAGTATAGTCGCACTTAGCATCGAGGGCATCGGCCAAGGCTCGAATCGTTCCCACCGAAAGACTTTCAAGCTCGGACAGGGCAGCACGCAGTTCCACCACCAGATTGTCATTATTCTCTTTCAGCTCATAGGCTTCCAGGGCACGGCGTACAGTCAGCTTTAGTTCGTCGGCATCCCAAGGCTTGGGAATATATTTGTAGACATGCCCGGCATTGATGGCATCGATTAAGGCTTGCACATCGGTATAGCCGGTGAGAAGAATCTTGATGGCGTCGGGACGGAGAGTGAGGGACTGCTCCAGAAGCTGCACCCCGGTCATCGAAGGCATGCGCTGGTCGGTGATGATCAGCGAAATTGGCTCCTTCTCCAGAATCTCTAGACCTTCTTTACCGCCTGTGGCTTCGAAAATGTCATGGTCTTCCGAAAGCACTCTTCTCAAGAGCCTCAAATTGGGCACTTCATCATCAACAACCAGAATTTTGTGTCGGCGCATTCTGAAAAAGTTACCTCGGAGAATCTCTAAAAATCTGCTTTCTCAATCAGGCTCACTGATTTGAGACAATTCACCCGGCAAGTTCGGGCTTTGTCGTTTGGCGGTCAAGGGGATCCTGACAAAGAAGGTTGTGCCCTTTCCCAGCTCGCTGCTAAACCAAATCTGCCCGCCATGTCTTTCGATTATGGAATGACAAATTGATAGGCCAAGCCCGGTACCCTGCCCGACCGGCTTGGTCGTGAAGAAGGGATCAAAGATTTTACTCTGAACCTCCTGCTTAATACCAGGCCCATTGTCCGAAATTTGAACCAGAACACTCTCGCCCTCCAGTTCAGCCTGAATATTGAGGCGGGCTTCAGCCTGCCCCTGCATAGCCTGAGCAGCATTAGAAAGCAAATTCATCCAGACCTGGTTGAGCTGCCCAGGGTAACAAAGCACCTGCGGCATAGCGGCAAAGCCTGGGCTGAAATGCACCGGTATCTTGTCGTTGCCGTAATACTGCGAAAGTATCTTCAAGGTCGATTCGATACCTTCGCTTATGGAAGCCTCTTTCAGCTCGGCTTCATCAAGACGCGAAAAACTGCGCAGGTTGCGAATAATATGACGGATGCGCTCAGAGCCTTCATTGAGGTCGGCGATGATGTTATCGAGGTCGCTTATCAAGAAATCATATTTGATCTTGCGCTTGAGCTCATCAAAGTCGCGGCGATGATCTTCTTCGATTTCAGAGGCTTTGTCGACCAATTTCTTAAGTTCATCGGCATATTGCTTGAGGTAAGGCAAATTGCCGTGCACGAAGTTAATCGGATTATTCAGTTCATGGGCGATGCCCGCCACCAAACGACCTAGAGAAGCCATTTTCTCATGGTGAATCAGCTGCGATTGCATTGTCTTTAGTTCGAGGTTCTTAGCATCAAGGTTGAGGTTTTTGCCGACCAGGTCACGGTTCTTGCTGGAAAGTTCACCCACCAGGTTGGCATGTTCAATTGCCACAGCCACCTGCCCAGCCACCACCTTGGTCAAGACCAGCTCCGATTCTTCAAAGACCTTATCTTTGCGGCGATCGGCAAGAATAATCACACCTCGCGAAATCTCGCCGTACATCATGGGCTGCAAGACGACAGAGCGAAAGCCCGAGCTTTCAATCTCTTCTTTTACATCGGCAAAGAACTGATCGGCTGGAGCATCTGTAAAGACAAAGGTCTTTATCTTTTTGCCTGCATCATCCTTTAGATAGGAAGAGCGCCTGCTCAAAATAAAGCTCTGCAGCCTAGCCGAAATCGAGCCTCTAGGCGGAGCTTCAGCACCAGAGACACTTTCTTTATCTAAGGCAGCGGTCGACGGCTCTGAAGCTTGCACATAAATATTGCTTGACTCGCCGGTGGTAGGCGGGCAGAGAATAGCGACAAGATCGGCAGAGACAGCCTGGCTGAGTTGATTGACGGCTGAGCGCAAGATCGAATCGAGTTCGAGTGTACTGCGCACACCTTTGTTGATAGAGTTAATCAGTCGCTCTCGTTTTGCTCTTTCTTCCGACTCAGCGATGAGCTTTTCGTTGGCTTCTAATTGTTCGAGCAAACGTTCATTGCTGCGCCGGCTAACCCGGCTAAGATAGTCACAAAAACGGGCCCAAAGAAAAGCCACCGAAGTAAAGAAAAAGGCACGGGCGAAAATACGACGCCAGAGCTTAAAGGCAAAGGCACTAGCTAAGCCGCGCGGATTGGTCGATTGCAAGAGATAAGGCAAAAGAGGCGAACTCTCATAGACCAATAAACCGATATAGCAAAGCGCCACAAAGGCAGCGACAAGATAGATGCCACGCCGCCCGAAAGTATAGCTGGAGAGCATGATCGGCAAGAGATAAAGCACATAGAGATCTGATTCGATGCCATGGGTAAAATGCACCAGACCGGTAAGAGCGAGAGCATCGAGGACAAGCAAAATGGCATTGAAGCTCTGCAGCTTAGCCCGCGAGCTACGCAGGGCTTTAACCACAAAGGCAAGCCCGATAAAAGAATAGATACTGACACTACAGATGATACCGGTAGCGCGATAAAACTCAAACTCGACACCGGCAAAACTATAGATGCCGACGCAAAGACACAAACTGACAAGCGAAAAAGCGATACGAAACCTCAGCAATTGCTCGCTTTTCAAATAGAGTTCACTAGTCAGTTCACGGCTCTTCGACCTATCGATATTAGGCTCACGGGCAATGCTCTGGGTCATTTTAGAGATACTCAGCCGCTCGTTTATAGACTTCCGCCGCCTCGGCAAAACGGCCTAGCGCCTTCAAAGCATTACCCCAAGCGTCATAGACATCGGCATCATAAGGGTCAAGCTCGCAGGCTTTCTCATATTTTTCTAGGGCAAGTTCGGTCAAACCAAGCAAAGAGAGGGTCTTGCCCCAGGCATAAAAGAGTGAATGGTCACCATCGGTGGTTTCAGAAGCAATACGGAAACTTTCATCGGCTTCGACAAAACGCCCCTGCAGAAGATAGACCTGACCTGACACCACTCGCGCTTCAGCATTGGTGGGGTCTTCGGCTAAAACCGATTCGACAGCGGCCAGGGCTTCATCAAGACGATTCTGCTCTTTATACGAACGGGCTAGAGAGACTCTGATATCGGCATCTTTCGGAGTAGCAGCCAAAAGCTTGAGAGCCTGCGCTTCCACGAGCTCATAGTTGGCGGCTTTCAACATCTTGTCCAAGGCTTCTTTTTGATGCACCAGACATTCGGGATCATAGAGAACGGCTTCTTTCAGATGCTCGCGGGCGAGGTTGGCATCACCTAGTTGATCCAGCGCTCTCGATAAGTGCAGATGACCGAGGGCATAATCTTGCCGCAGACTAATGGCAGTCTTAAATTTTTCGATGGCATCTTGATAGTTGCCTGAGAGCAAAAGGGCGCAGCCCAAGCCATCTACGGCTTGATAATTTGCCGGAGTCTCTTGAATAACCATGGCAAAATGCCTAGCCGCCTGGTCATAGCTGCCGGCACCTAGATGGGCATGACCCAGCCAAAAATCGTACTGCCCCGGATTATCTGGAGCCTTCTCCATCATGCGTTCAATCGCTAGCTCGAACTGCCCGAGCAAGATTAGGGTGACCGCCAAATAAACCCGCAAATCTCGGGAATCTGGCTCTAGAACAAGGGTCTTTTCAAAGGCATCGGCGGCGCGTTCGTACTCAGCCAGCTGTACACAGACCAAGCCGAGATTCATTGTCGGTTCCACCGAGGTGGAATCCATATCTGATGCTTCCATCAGCTTTTCAGAAGCTTCTTCGGTGCGCCCAACCCGGAAGAGTGCCACGCCCCAGTCGTTATATATGAGAGCCCTTTCTCTAGCATTCAGACCGCGATGCCCAAGATTGACCGCCTCTTGGAAAAGACGCACGGCATCGTCTATCTGACCAATGAAAGCCATCGCCGAAGCGGCATGGCGCAAAACTGTGACATTGCGCCCGTCCAGTTGCCAAGCCCGCAAAAAACATTTACCGGCATCAACTTCATTGCCGAGCTGCGAAAGGGCTAAACCTAGTGAAACTAGAGGCTGCGGCAGTTCAGGCTCAAGGTTGACCGCCGACTGAAAATACTGAGCCGCTTCCATGAACTGACCCAGTTGAAAACAGATAAGACCACCCTGAATATAAGCAGCGGTCATATTGGCATCGATCTTGAGGCATTGATTGAACTGCCCGAGTGCCCCGCGCCAATTGCCCATCTGCCCAAGCGCTATGCCCCAGTGTAAATGACCGACGGCATAGTCGGTGCGACGTTCGCAGGCTTCTCTAAACTCGGGGACGGCTTCATCGGGTCGCTCGTCTTTGAGCAAAACCAAGCCTAGCTGGTAATGCGAATCAGGATTGTCCGAATCGATGGAGAGCGAGGTCTTGAGATGCCTTTCTGCTTCAGCCAGCTTGCCCGAGTTAAAGGCCAATACACCCAATTGAAACTGCACAGCCGGATCGTTAGTGGCTGCCACAGGATTCTGTTGTGTGTATTGCACAAGGCCGGAGTAAGCTTCTTCCCACTTGCCCTGTGAAACCAGGTCGGAAACAACCTGGGCGTACGGGGTCTGCATTGCGGACCTTTCACTTCAAGACTATTTCTGATGATTTGCTGACTTTCTCAAATCAGCTTGCCTATTCTAGCCGAAAAACCGAACAGGGCAAAGAAGCTCTTAGCCACTCAAAGCCGACCAGAACAATCAGACAAAGCAAAAACTGTACAGCCCAAAACGCCGCCACCACTTGCCATTCGCTCACGCCCTTTTCGCTGTAGACCGCCTCATAGTGGTGATGCAGGGGGGCCATGCGGAAAAGACGCTTGCCTTCGCCGGGTAGCTTCTTAGTAAGTTTGAGCTTGATCAAAGCCAGCTTGCTCATGGCCTTTTCTGGAGTATAAGGCTTGGTCAGCTTGAAATAGACGACCTGGATCATAACCGACAGGGTTTCGGCTATATAAATTGCCGCAAGAGGCACGAACCAGATAAGCAAGCCACCCGCTAGAACCAAACAAGACATCAAGCCGCCGATAAAGAGGCTGCCTGTATCGCCCATGAATATCTTGGCCGGGTTTTTATTGAAAAATAGAAAGCCGAGCAGAGCACCGGCAGCGGTAGCAGCTATGGTGGCAAGTTCGCTTTGTCCGGTTTCATAGAGCAAGACCGAAAGCAAGGCAAAGACTTGGCAGGAGGTGCCGGCTGCCAGCCCGTCCATGCCGTCGTGCAAGTTGACGGCATTGGTGGTGGCGGCAGCCAAAAAGGCACCGAGGGGCACCAAGAGAAGTAGAGGCAGAGCGACAAAACCGAAGGGGGTGCCGGTATGGGAGGCCAATGCCGGAAATGACTGCAAAAGAAACTCAGGCAAGACCAAGGCTCCATGACCCTGCCAGGCAATGATGAAAGCAAGCAGTGCACCGAGTATGGTTTCGATGAGCAAACGCAACTGCCCCGGTATGCCCTTATTAGCTTTGTTTATTACTTTGGCTGAATCATCTAGAACACCAACCACTCCACAAAGGGCGCCGGTAATGACAACTGCGATTGCCGTCAGACTGAGCGGTTTAAAAAAACTGACAGCCAGACAAACCGCAGTGGTGGCAAAGATAAAGGTGAGCCCGCCCATGGTCGGAGTCTTCGCCTTGTGGGCGTGACTTTTAGGGCCTTCTTCGCGCAAGAACTGATTGATCTGCAGATCTTTCAAGCGCTTTATATAGAACGGCAAAATCGCAGCAGTGAGCGCCATCGAGCAGAAAGCCGGTAAAAATATTGCAACCGGCGCCGGCATCATGGCATAAGCACATTCAGGCACGGCAGCAAGATTTAAGCCGCAGCTCTGGGTCAGACCGGAAATTTCCGAGACAGCTTTCAAATTAGATTTAAGTTTGTTCCGCCGACAACTAGTCTAGGTAAAAGCTAGTAACTATCTTGCGATGTTCTTTAGCGTAATTTACCGACTCTAATAGTGTATGACTTGTGTGGTAGAGAAAACAAATTATTTGTTGGCAGCGATCGATTATTTCGTGGTTGCAAATGCGGCTGGCATCAGCCAGAGTCATGGTACGTCTTTCAGGATACTCAACGATATTCTTTATACCAATCAAGAGATCCTGCACTTCGCCCGGTTGCTGACTGATTGTCTGCGGCAAAATAATGTTGAGGCGGTCTGGATTGGCACGCTGGGCGCCTCTAATCACAGCCATATTGGTACCGTTTGCACCACCACTGGTGACGACCTGGTTGCCCGAGAGCACCAGAGCATAAGAAAGCATCTCTACCAATTGCTGGTGAGTGAGGGGGAGGTTACGGGTACCGATGATTGCCACTTTCCTCGGGCCTGATTGCTGAATAAGCAAAAGTTCTTGGGCCAGTTCATCGACGGTGGGAATTGTGGCGGCAGTCGGTTCTAACGGCATATACTTCTCGATCCCTTTTATATATCTGATTTTCGTTCTAGCTAGTTTCCGGGTTACTTATCTAAATTTCTAAAATTTTGAAGCCTGGGGAAACTTATGGCAAGCTTAAGATTACAAGCCTTGTGAGCGCTTTGGCAAAAGCAAGGGCTTTGCTGTTTACAAGTTTTAATTAACGATAAGCCAGGTTATTGAGGAAAATAAGGGAGATGAGCGCCTCTGTCCCGGTCTCAAGGGATTAACAAAGAGAGTCCATCGCATAGCGAAGATATATCCGCCCAAGGCGGAACTTCTTGGCAATTCAGTTAAACTTACGTTTGGAGACTGGCTGTGGCTATAGATATTTCGGCGGAAGCCAAGAGCGTTATGGAAAATCCAGGAAATTACGGCTCGGCTCACCAGCCAGGAGCCTTGAAACACCCAGAGCTGCTTGACAGGCTCAATACCGAGCAGGCTTCGGCGGTCGTACAGCGCTGGGGTCCGTCCCTGGTTATTGCCGGAGCCGGCAGCGGTAAGACAACGGTTCTGACCAAACGTATAGCTTTTCTAATCTCTGAATTGAATCAAGATCCCGAATCGATTCTTTCGGTCACCTTCACCAACAAAGCCGCCGCCGAAATGCGACACCGCATCGAAGCCATTGTCGGCCCCCAGGTAGCCAGACGCATCACTATAGGTACTTTCCACAGCATCTGCGCCCGCCTTCTGCGCTTAGAAATCGCCAGCTACAAAACTGCCGACGGTCTCACCTGGGACAAAAACTTCGTTATATATGATGAGAGCGACAGCCAAAGTCTTATCAAAGCCCAGATTGTCAAACTCAATCTTGATGACAAGGTCTTTGTCCCCAAAGAGATCAAACACACAATCTCGGCCCTCAAGAACGACGGCTACACCCATGAAGTCTATGCCCAAGAAGCAAAGAACTACAGAGAAAATCGTCTAGCCGAAATTTTCACAGCCTACCAAGGTGAGCTTTCACGCAACAATGCTCTCGACTTTGACGATCTAATCTTGATGTTCACCGACTTGATGCAAAAAAATCAACAGGTGAGAGAGCGCACCCAAAGAAGATTCCGCCATGTCTTGGTGGACGAGTTTCAAGATACAAATAAATCGCAATACGACCTAATCTCACTTATATCGAGGGTAGACAGCCCTGAGCACTACCTCAAGCGAGACAATCCCAGCCTGCCGACCAGCGAAGAAGGGCTCTGGAACGAGCGCTCCATCATGGTGGTCGGCGACGTAGACCAATCTATTTATTCTTGGCGTAAAGCTGATTTCCGCATCATCCTCGGCCTGCAAAAAGATTATGAAGGCTGCCGCATGATCAAACTAGAAGAGAACTACAGATCAACTTCTACTATCTTGGAAGCAGCCAACAGCATCATCGCCAATAACACCGAGCGTATCGACAAAGTATTGCGCTGCAACCGCGGTAAGGGCGGCAAAATCAACTGCTATGAAGCCCAAGACGAAATAGACGAAGCATTTTATATAGCCGAAGAACTGAAGAGATCGCGGGCTCGGGGCAGAAAACTCTCCGAATGCGTCATTCTCTACCGCACCAACTCGCAGTCTAGGGCCATAGAAGAAGTCCTGGTGAGAAGCCACATTCCTTATGTAGTGGTGGGCGGCACCAGATTCTACGACCGGCAAGAAATCAAAGACATGATTGCTTACCTCAAGCTGGTCTACAACACCAAAGACGGACAAGCCTTCAACCGCGTGGTCAATGTGCCTAAGCGGGGACTGGGCAAGACCACTCTGGAAAGAGTTGACGCCTATGCCGAACTGAAGAATATGAGTTCGATAGAAGCCTGTTTGGAAGCCGAAAGAATCTCGGAGCTCTCTGCCAAAACTGTGCAAACACTGAAAACCTTTGCCAGCCAAGTGGTGACCTGGCAGAAGATGTCTGAAACAGTAGCCGTGTCCGAGCTGCTCGAAAAGATTCTCATCGACACAGGCTATATGGATAAGCTGGAAGACGAAGCCAATAACGCCAAAGACGAAACCGCGCTCTCTCGTATGGAGAACATACGCGAATTTGTTTTGGTGGCTAAAGAATTCGAAAGCATGGCTGACGAACCTGACCTAGACTCATTCTTGACTCGCATTTCGCTGGTGAGCGATCTCGATTCGGTGAAAGATTCGGAAGACACAGTCAAGCTCATGACCATTCACTCATCCAAAGGTCTAGAATTTCCCACCGCCTTCATCATGGGTCTAGAGGAAGGTCTCTTCCCCCACGTGCGTTCCCTCGATAATCCCAGCCAAATGGAAGAAGAGCGGCGACTGATGTACGTGGCTGTCACTAGAGCAGGCGACACACTCTATATCACCCTGGCAAGAAAACGCTCCATGATCGGACGTGGCTTCAGCGGTGGTTTCTCATCCAGTTTCACCATTCCCAGTCGCTTCTTGAAAGAGATACAACCGGGTCTAATCTCTGGCTACTATCCCACCGGTGAAGACGGCTTTGCCAAACATGTCGAAAGACAGGCCGGCACTTGGGGACAAAGTCAGGGACAGAGCAAGAGCTACGAAACCGGTGGCGGTTACGAAAGAGAACGCATTCCCGATGAGGAGTCGTCCTTCAATCGCGACGGGGCCCAGGACCGTAAGCGAAACCGAGAGTACTCGGGCTTCGAAAGCAAGTACGGCAATGACTATCCGCGCAAAAACAGCTCTGGTTCGGGCTCAAATTCTAGTTATGGTTCCGGTTATGGCTCAGGCTCAGGCTATGGACAGTCTAGATCTGGTTCTGGCTCTGGATATGGTTCCGGTTCGAGATCCGGCTCTAATTATGGTTCTGGATATGGTTCTGGTTCTGGATATGGCTCTAGTTCTAGACCAGGCAATAAGCCAGGCAGCAATGCCGGCGGCCGACCGGCTAGCTCCAGCTCGCCCTATCAATCGCAATCACAGCCCAAACCACGGGTAATGCGTAAAGAAGCCGAAAGCGAAGCGACTCCCCCGCCAACCTATGAAAAGCTGACCGTAGGGGACCGAGTCAACCATGTTAAGTTTGGTATTGGCACGATGATAGAAGTTATCGGCGATGAAGATAAAGAACTTTATGTGGTCAAATTCGCCGAATGGGGCGAAAAACGGCTAGATCCCAGATACGCCAAGCTAGTCAAGATTTCCTGACATGAGGTCCGTCAAATCTCTGCCGGGCGCCCGCCATTTAATATATTTGGTGGGCTTAAGCCCATGTCGGAAAATTTG
Organism: Obscuribacter phosphatis (SeqCode); assembly: GCA_017303615.1. Lineage (GTDB taxonomy): Bacteria > Cyanobacteriota > Vampirovibrionia > Obscuribacterales > Obscuribacteraceae > Obscuribacter > Obscuribacter phosphatis_A. The sequence goes on along the minus strand of JAFLCK010000001.1, from coordinate 270,236 downwards.
TCAGGGGGTATAGCGGTGTCTCAAGAGAGAACCTTTGTGGCTGTTAAGCCAGACGGCGTAGAACGCGGTTACGTCGGCGAAATCATTTCACGCTTTGAGCGTAGAGGACTGAAACTGGTCGGACTGAAGCAAATGCAAGTGCCGGTGGAACTGGCCGAGCGTCACTATGGCGAGCACAAAGGCAAACCATTCTTTGACGGCCTGGTGAAATTCATCACATCTGGTCCGATTGTTGCCATGGTTTGGGAAGGCAAAGGAGCCATCACCCTAGCTCGCAACGTCATCGGCGCCACCAACCCGGCTCAATCGGCCCCCGGCACCATCAGAGGTGACTTGGCCGTCGAAATCGGTCGCAATATGGTGCATGGTTCGGACGGTCCCGAATCGGCAGCTCGCGAAATCGGTCTCTTCTTCAAAGACGAAGAACTAATCAAAGACTGGAACCGCGCCGTCGATAAATGGGTCTGCGAATAATCAGCCCAACATTGTCATAACCATTTGAAAGACCTTCTCGCTGGGAAGGTCTTTCATGCATGCAATGGTGCCTAAACTGCATTTCTTTGAGAAACAAGGCTGACAGGAGAGATCCAAGTGACAGGCAGCCACCTGCTCAGGCGAACCATAAGGACCATTCCGCCCCCAAGGCGAACTACCGTGAAGGGCCAGCACTTTTGTCGTCGATTTATGCCGGCTGCCGGGCTCGGCCGACGAAGTTGCCCCAGAATCTAAGGCGGAAGCTACGGCACAAGCCAAATGTAATGGACCGGTGTCAGCGCCAACGACCAAATCGAGCTTGGCAAAAAGTGCCACCAGATCTATGAGATTGGTTTCACCAGTGATATCAGCCACATGGCCTCCACCCCCGGTGCCCGAAGCTAATCCTTTATATATGTATTGATTTGTGGTCCGGTCAGAGGGACCACCCAGCAAAAAAATCCGACAATCTAAACCTGCCTCTTCCAAAAGGCGCTTACCAAGCTCGATCCAGTGGTCTGACGGCCAAATTTTGGTGTCCCAGGTGGTGCCGGCGATAAAGCCGATATTCTTGGTCGCCGTATTTGGTGCCGCCGTCATACCAAAGAGCGAAGCAACTTTAGCCTCAGACTGAGGTGGAGGCGAGGGCAGCGGAAAACAGACTAATGTATGGTTATCTTGTTCTGAGCTTTCTTGAGCAGGCGGTGCGGCACCCCGGGCGGTACTGATGACAAAGTCGGCAAGAGCTAGATTGAGATCGACCACATGCCTGGAAACCCCGAAATAGTCGCCAATATCCAACTTGTCGCTAAGCAAATACTCGGACATTTCCCTGGTGCCTTTGAAGCCAAAGACTCTTTTTGCTCCTGACTGCCTAGCCAAAAAGGCACTCTTAAACAAACCCTGGGCATCTATTGCATAGTCGAATTGCTTAGACCGAAGCTCTGAAACCAAGGCCCGCAAAGCGGCTACAGACTTGAGCATGGTGGCAGGCTGGCCGCTTTTCAGACCACCAAGCCATGTCTTCTTCTCAAAAACATGCACCTTATCAACACAAGGATTATCCACCAGTAGCGGTGCCGCCAAAGGTTCCACCAACCAATGCAATTCCAGCCCAGGCAGAGCCTGCTTCAGGCGATGCGCCGCCGGCAAGCAATGAATTACATCACCTATGGCAGATAGCTTTACTAATAGAAGTCGCGCCATTGCAAAATCTCTTGGTCAGATGCGATTGTACATCTAAAGGCGCAAATCGCCCATGGCTTTGCCTTTCAAGCCTCAAGACCGGTCATTACTTTTGGTATCAGCCATTAGCCATGGTGCGGCACCACCGACAGGACCAATTCCACCCCTGGTATCACTTTAGCGGAATTTGAAAAACCCGAGAACCCAACCCTGTGAGCGTTTTAAGCCACAAAAGAAAAATGTATATCCAATAGGTTATAAACGCATAGATGTTTGGTACAATATATGTGCCACCTAGAGTGGTGGTGACCTTATAAACGGTGGTGAACCAAATATCCACCGACAAAATGAGAGAACTCCCAACAACTGGGGGTCCTCCGTCGGATATTGCCCGAATCAAGAAACCGACGACAGCCGCATTTGAATGAATGCAAAAACCCTACATACATTAAGGAGTGAAACATGGCAGGAGCTGCAAAAAAAGCTGGTGGCAAAGCTAAGCCCAAAGCCGCTAAATCAGCCAAACCGGCTAAGGTAGCCACAAAGAGACTGGGTGGTGGTCGCAAACTGGGACGTAAAGCCCCGGCCAAGCACACAACCAAAGCCAAAGCGCCTTCGGCTTCCCGCGGCGGTGACGAGGATTACATGAAGTTCTCCGGCAAGTTCACCGTTCGTCTGCCCAAGTCGCTCCACAAAGCTCTCGTAGACAGAGCTGAAAGAGAAGGCGTCAGCCTCAACCTCTTCGTCACCAATGCCCTTTCCAGAACAGTAGCCTTGCCCAGCAAGAAGCGCTAATTAAGGAAAATCAGTCAATTTTTAAGATAAAGGGAGGGGCCAAGCCCTTCCTTTTATTTTTTTAAGATAACGCAAAGACCTGATTTTCCCCTGGTTTATCAGTCACTTATCTGCATTATTAGGTACTTTCACTTTGAATCGCGCCCGGAAACCGATAAACTGACCACTGGCCGACTCTATGGCGAGCGGCGGTTCACAGCAGGAATTTATCAGTCATGAGCAATTCGGTACCAATTCTCAACCTTAAGGCGCAATACCAATCGATTCAATCTGAAATGGAAGCCACTGTGCTGGAAGTACTGCGCAGCGGTAACTATATTCTGGGCAAATATGTCACAGCCCTGGAAGAACAAGTCGCCGCTCTCAGCCAAGCCAAGTACGGCATCGGAGTGGCAAACGGCACAGACGCACTGATTCTCGCCCTCTGGGCCTTAGACATCAAAGAAGGCGATGAAGTAATCACCACCCCCTTCACCTTCGCCGCCACAGTGGAAGCCATCGCCCTGCGCGGCGCCAAACCAGTCTTTGTCGATATCGACGAGAAGAGCTTCAATATCGATCCAGCCATGATCGAAAAGGCGATTACCGCCAAGACCCGTGTCATTATGCCGGTACACCTCTATGGATTGCCGGCCCACATGGAACCAATCATGGAGATAGCCCGCCGCCACAATCTAAAAGTGGTGGAAGACAATGCCCAGGGAATAGGCGCCCTCTATCGCGGCAAACCCACAGGCTCGATGGGCGATATCGCCTGCACAAGTTTCTACCCCACCAAGAACCTTGGTGCCGCCGGTGATGCCGGTATGCTCGTCACATCTTGCGACAAGCTGGCCGAGAGACTAAAAGCCATTCGTGCTCACGGCATGAGAAAACGCTACTACCACGATGAACTCGGAGTAAATAGCCGCCTAGACGAATTGCAAGCCGCCATTCTCAGCGTGAAGCTGCCCCACTTAGCCAAGTGGAACGCTCGCCGCGCCGAGATAGCAGCAATATACAGCCGCGAATTGGCCGACTGCCCCGGCATCGTCACACCGACAGTGAGCCTGGCTGGTGTGCCGCAAGAACAAGCAGAAAAAGAAGTAAAACACGTCTATCACCAGTACACCATCCGCGTCTTGGGAGCAGCCGATGCTGTCGGCTTGGAGAATCCCCGTCGCGATGCTCTGATTGCTGCCCTTTCAGCCAAAGGTGTAGGCTCGATGTGCTACTACCCCGTGCCGCTTCATGTGCAAGACGCTTTCAAAGAAATCGGCGCCACCATGGGCTCCTTCCCTATCTCAGAAAGACTCTCGCGCGAGGTACTGTCCTTGCCGATGTATCCTGAACTGACAGATGAGCAAGTGGTCTACGTAGCCGCATCTATCAAGGAACATATGAAGAAGGCTGGCAGCGGACAGACTGCTGATTGCAGTATGGCTGTGCCGCAAGCCATTGGTTCGACCAAATAGGCAGCGAAAGACTGTTTCGTGAGCTCTCAAAACAAATCACTGACTGCGGTCTTGCTGATAGCCAGCCTTGTTATCACGGCTCTCGCCTATCAAAGCGTGATCTTTGATTTCTTTGCCGGCGACGATTTTGTACATCTTATTTGGCTCAAAGATGCAGTCGTCAACCACGAATTGATCTGGCGCAACTTCCACAGTTCGTGGCTGGACGGCACTACCACTAAGTTCTATCGTCCGCTCATTTCAGTCTTTATGGTCGCCGACTATGTGCTCTTCAATCGCAACGGCACAGGCTTCCATATAACCAATCTGCTCTTTCATCTCACTTCCACCCTGGCCATCTTCTTTATCACCAGGCATTTAGGCAAGAATTTTCTGCGTCTTAGACGCAGCCCAGACGGCGCCCCGCCCGAAGGACCAAGCCCTGATGCCAGTCTGCACTATGCCTGGCCTTTCTTTGCCAGTCTTTTCTTTGGGCTCTACCCCTTACACCCCGAGGCAGTTTCATGGATAACCGGCAGGGTAGATGCAGTGGTCACCGCCTTCATCACTCTTTCCTTCTGGCTTTATTTAGAAGCTCGTTCGCGCGGCAACAACACTAAACTGCTGCTGTTACTTTCGATTGTCAGCCTAGCCTTAGGTCTGCTCTCAAAAGAAATGGCTATCACTTTACCGGCGGTCTTCGTCCTTTTTGAACTGGTCTTTCCACAAAGATCGAGCGCCCGCGGCGTAGAAGCAAAAGCCATGCTGCGCCGAGCCCTAGACGCAGTACTTGCCTCGGTTCCTTTCTTTATTTTGATCGCCGTCTACTTTTGTGTGCGTTTTCTTGCTCTCGGCACCATGGTCGGTGGCTATGACGATTCACTCTTCTTTATTTCCGACCCCAAAGCTTTTGTCTATACATGGCTTGCCGGGCTGCGTATGTTCTTCGAGCCTTTCAATCGCGAACTAGTTAGCGTCAGATCGATTTGGGCGAAAGGCTGGGACGCCTGCCTCATCCTCAGTATCCTCTTTTCCTTTGCCAATTTAGTTAAGCTGCCGGCGCTAATGCGTCTTTATTTCTTTCTATCTGGCTGGTTGGTGCTTAGTCTTTTGCCGGTTTATAAAGTATTCGCCATCTCTGACGACCTGCAAGGCAGCCGCCTTGCCTATTTGGCCACCGTGCCCCTCTGCTTACTGCTCTCTCTTGCGGTGGTAACCGTCAGAGGCAAGAAAGCAGAGCCGCTAACGACCGGTCTAAAACTAACTCATTCAGGCATTTTCGCCATTTTAGCCTTTGCCATACTGGGCATGAACAACTTTGCCTGGGTCAATGCCGGCAACACAGCCAATGCCATTAGAGACTCTCTAGCTAAGCTTTACAGTGAACTGCCTGGTGACCCGCAGATACTTTTTGTGGGCTTGCCCGACCAAGAACACGGTGCCTATATTTGCCGCAACGCCTTGCCCGGTATGACCCGCGCCCCACAGCTCAGTCGTGATGTTCTCAACGCCATCATGGTCGATCGCTTCGAACCGATTTTTCCCTTTGGCTATATAAAAGAATCACTCTATAAAGACCGCGACAAAGTAAAGATATTCCGTTTTGACCGAGAAGCAAAAGCGCTTATGCCTGTAAGCCTCGACCAGAGCAACTATGACAGCAAGACTGAATCGACATATGCGGGCGAAGAATTGAAGAAAATCTTGAGCCCTGCCGAAAATCACGGCGAAGTCAAATACGACATGAACAGCCTCAGTGTCGAAGGCGGCAAAGGTCGCTGGGGTCGCCCAGAGTTGAAACTAGCCATTGCCGACCGTCCCTGTTTTGCCCTTGAATTTGTCGCCGTCACCATGAAAGTAAGCGATGTCGGTCGCCTGCATGACGGCGTAGACTTGCTGTACAGCAACGATCTGGTGCCCGAATTTGCCCTCAAATCACGCACCCACGCCTATCTGAAAGACGGACAAGACTGGCAAAATCTGAGAGTGGTTCTGCCTTTGCGCAGCCTGCCCGAATGGAGCCTAGGCGGTAAATGTCATGGCTTTATTTTGAAATTGCCCCATGAAATGAAAGCCCAAATTGAAAAAATCGAAATACTGAAAGCCGACTCGGTCTGCCCCTCAATTAGTTTTGAGGGCGGCGGCTATTTGGGCAACAAAGGCTATCTGCATGTCACTAAAGAAAAACCAGGCATCTTACAATACGATCTAAAATTGCCCGAAGCAGCCGGCGGCGCCATTGAAATCACAAGAGCCAATCTTTTGTTTGAAGATCAGAACGGCACCGAGCCTTCCAAAGTGACAGGGCAAACAATCGACCTACCGAGCGGTGAGAAAACCGGAAAAGTGGTATTGGACATTAGTAGATTCCCCAGCCTGGGCATCTATGAACTACGTCTCTATGCCAAAGACAAACAAGGTCGGCGTCTTTCCCATAATTCAGACCACATTGTCATTGCCCGAGATAATTAGTCGGCTTTCGGCGCCTTGAGCAGCATGCGACCGTTGCCCACCCGCCTGGTAACTTGACGATCATCAAAAAAGGAAAGCAGAGCCATAATATATTTGCGGCTGATCTGCATAGCCTCTCTAAAGTCTGAAGGCGAAATATCTCGCTTAGACTGCCAAAGCTTACCCAAAATCTTATGGGCTCGGGCTATTTCTTTTGCAGAAGCAGCAAAGTCATAAGCCACAACAAAGACTTCCTCGCGCTTCTCAAAAGCCTCTAGATATTGCTTGGCGTCCCTCAAGCTGAGCCCGGCAAGACTAGCCAGTTCTTTGATTTCCAATATTGCTTTCTCGTCAACTAGGGCAAGCAAAGCGGCAGCCTCAGCGCTGATGCCACTCTGGGTGGTGGCGACAATGCGATCGCCCTGACGCTCTAGACTTTCCGGCTTGGTCATATTTTCGCTTGCCAGCACTGCTGCTATCACTTCTCCAAAGACTTCGCGCTCTAGGAAAGGACAAACCGCCGTGCGCAATGACTCGATAACCACAAAGCCCTGCCCCGCCGCAAGCTGCTTGTACATAGCCGACTTGACCGATTCTTTCAGCTTTTCATAGCGGGCAAAAGACAAAAAATGCCCTGCCAAATGTTCGATTTCATTTGCTTTGGCAAGCGATCGTACCTCAAGGCTAGATGGTAAGAACCAGGACAATTCAGCCTCTTGCAAAGCCAGACGGGGATACTCAGCGAGCACCAAGTCGAGAGCCCGTTGATAAGACAGTTCGGCTAAAGCTGAAAGCAAGGATGCTACAGCATGGCGCTTGAGATAGGTCGGGCGGTCGCCGGTCAAGACAGTACCGCCGGCGATATCACTGCCGGTCTCGCCCCAGCGCATAATAAAGCGATCTTGCAAACGCACAGGCGCCCGGAAACGCCCGTCTTCCGCTTGAAAGGCCAACTGGGCAAAATAACCGCCCTCTTGCCGTTTATCGAGCCAACGCAGATAAGCCGGGTACTCGGCCGTGCCATGATAAATTTTCACCTGCATTGGCAACTTACAATGCTCGAGCTTGCCGCCCTCAGCATCTTGCAATACCGCCAAAATGCCGCCGAAGGTCTGGGGCTCAGACCCAGTGATAATCACTCCTCGGCTGAGTGCAACTTCTTCTTTAAAGGTGAGATTGACCGCCAGCCTTTGCCCTGGCAAGGCCTTTTCCAGCTTACGACCAAAGTTTTCAAGCCCACGCACGCGCGCTGAAGCGCTCAAGCCCACCCCTGTCAGATAGACCGAATCACCGCTCTTCAACTCACTTTCAAGCAGTGTACCGGTCACAACTCGTCCATAACCAGCTTTGACAAAAACTCTGTCGACGGCCAAGAAAGCATCACCAGCCTTCTTTTTACTAGCGGCTTTAGCCTGCTCTTTTATATCGGATTCGCCTCTAGGTAAGCCACGCAAAACTCGCTCAATATCTAGCTTTAAGGACTGAACACTCTCTTGCGAATGGGCATTTACCCGAGCACAATGCAAGACCGCCAGTCTATATTCTTGCAAGAGTCGGCGGCAATCTTCCTCGCTCTCTTCGACTGTCTTTTTGCCGCTGCCGGACCCGACAAGGTCAACCTTGCTGAGAGCCAGTATGACGCCCTTGACGCCAAGCAGACTGAGAATCTTAATATGCTGAATTGTCTGGGGCATCGGGCCTTCATCTGCCGCCACCACCAGTAGTGCTATCTCCACCCCGCCGACACCAGCCAGCATGTTCTTTAAAAACTTGCCGTGCCCGGGCACATCGATAAAACCGGCAATAATCTCAGGTCTGTCGTCTTCGCCCTTAAAGATCAGGGGCGCAAAACCCAGATCGGTTGTCATCTGCCGCTCTCGCTCTTCTTTGAGACGGTCGGTATCGACGCCGGTCAAAGCCCGCAACAAGCTTGTCTTGCCGTGGTCGACATGGCCGGCCGTGGCCAAAGTGAAATGAGCGGTGGGCAATTTTTCCATAGCAGATAAGATTATATTCCCGATTGCCTAAGATCGTTCTAAAGGGAATCAGCAAGACAAGCGCTAAAATCAACCTCGCAGACTGGCAAAGTTTGCCCAAACGGAGATATACAAGTGCTACACCAGCTTATCGATCCTATTTTATTGTGGATCAAAGACCAAGTTGCTCAAGGCGGCTATCTTGCCGTAATGATCATGATGGCAATCGAATCGGCCAACATTCCGCTTCCCTCTGAAGCGATTATGCCGACAGCCGGCATTCTGGTGCAGCAAAATAAAATGAACTTCCACCTGGCAGCCCTTGCCGGTGCGGTCGGCTGCGTCATTGGTTCGATTCCATCTTACTTTTTGGGTAAGTATGGCGGTCGCCCTTTTCTGGCCAAGTACGGACGTTATCTGCTATTGAAAGAAAAGGAACTGGAACTGGCCGAGAAATGGGTTGACAAATACGGCGACATGACTTTCTTTGTCTGCCGAATGCTGCCTGTGGTGCGCACTTTCATATCTTTCCCGGCAGGAGTGCTGAAAGCGCACTTCCTCATGTTCAATATCTTTACCTTTGTCGGCTCTTTGATCTGGTGCTACTTTCTCACCTGGGTCGGGGTCTACTTCGGCGAAAACATGGAAACTTTCAGAAGCATCTGGCACAAGTTCGACCTGGTAATCGTGCTTGTCTGTGTCGGCGGTTTCGGCTATTACCTCTATCGCCACCTCAAGCACGACTAGGGCAAGAGCCCTTACTTAGGCTTGCTTAGTGTGTCAGCCTTTCTTATATTGTCTGCGTCTGGTGTCTTCTCTAATTTCAAGAAGTTCGATCAAGAGCTTCTGCCTGTCGGGACCGTCCCAACGCTTCAACCAATCTTGTATTGCCAACTGAATCATGCCGCTCTTATCGGGCGAATGGGCGCCGTATAGTCGCTTCAGCTCGAGCCAGATATTTTGCAGGGCGGCCAGCTGGTCGGAAGGAAGCTTGATAGTATAAGAGATATACTTTTGACTACCACTTTGCGGACGCGGCAAGCGAGCAGTCAAAATGTCTTCGGCGTTAGCGCCGTCGCTCTGAGCACTCAGCTTCTCAAAGCCCGGAATCGGCTCAGAAGGCAAGCCCTGGAAAGACTCTTCCCCATTGCCTTCCCGCTCTGCTTCCACTTCATTATTGATGCCGTCTTCTTCTGTGCTAATTTTTTCTTGGCCACGCTTGTTATTCAAAGAAGAGACCTCTATATTCTGGATAAATAAAGCAATACGACAACAACATTGTAAGGGCAATTGCCTGGATAATAAAGAAGAAAAGATGAAGCCCCTTGAAAATAGGCAACTACTAAGCAGGTAAATAAACTATGTTGGCCGAAATAGTGCGAGCTATTCTTGAAAAGATTTTGCGCGACAAGCTAATCATGGGGCTTATCATCATGATGATTGTCGCCGTCTTTGTCACCGGCGGACAAAAAGATCCAAACGGCGCCAGGCTTTTCTCAAAAAAATATGGCGCCGGACAAGAAGCTGATTTGCCAGAAGAAGGCGGCGAACAGCCCAGAAACGCGAACAATATCGCCAATCATCAAGCCGGCGGACAAAACCAAATGGCTGGGCAAAATCAAAGGAACGGACAGAGCCAACAGAATGGACAGAGCCTGCAGAATGCTCAGCCCAATTCACAGCCCAGCCCCCAGCCCAGTGCGGCCGATGCCCAGGTGGCTACCGAATTTATTCGCTGGTGGTTATCTAAAGGCATGGACTATCAACAGGCCACAGCCGACGCCTCGCATAAAGAAGCCCTTAGTTGGATCAAACCGCCAGCCACCGATGCTTTCGTCACCCTCTTTTGGCCGGCAGAATTAGCAGCAAATATAAGGTCAGGCAGACAGGTGGGAAATTTCCAGATTGCCACAGTCTCACCTCTTGCCATCAACCCAGACGGCAGCGTGCCCCTGCGCGTTACCGGCGTACTGGTTTTACAAGACACCGGCTATGCGCCGCGCAGCCAGCCGCTCGAACTCAATTTTCTTGTCAAGAAAGAAGCAGAAGGTCTGCGAATAATCAATTTTTACCAGCAGGCCGGCATGGTAAGCACTTCAGGGCAGTGATTCTCGACTAATTTTTGAAACGAAATTATTCAATGCCTTTTAGGCAAACGGCTCCAAAATATTCTTGTGGTATATTTACTGAACGTTCGGGGCATTGACTCCGCTCGTTCTGGTAATTCAATTGCCAGCCAAGTATGCCGAGGTAGCTCAGTCGGTAGAGCAGAGGACTGAAAATCCTTGTGTCGGCGGTTCAATTCCGCCTCTCGGCAAATCTTTTAAAAACATAGATAGAAGGTCGGTTACCCAAATCGGGCTCTTTGAGGAACTGTTCAGATGAGCACTACTTTGTCTCGCCCTCAGACTAGCCGTCTAAAAAAATTGAGCTTAAACCTGCTCTCTCTTTTTGTTGTCGCCGCAACGGCAGCTAGCACTGCAATTAGCGGTTGTGCCGCTGCGCCTGAAAAAGACCCGAACTTTTTAGTCAAACCCTATGTGCAGCTAGGTTATAACTTTGCCGACAAAGCCGGAAAAGTGCTCACCATAACATGGTTTGCCGAAGAGAAAGCCGATTTTAAAATCAAAGTAAAAGCTGCCGACAAAGAAGTGCCGCTGACCATGGCGGTAAGAGAACTGAGCCTGCCCAGACCATGTTTTAGATACAGCGCCGACCTCGACTTTAGCGGCGACAGCTTCAAGAAAACTTTCGTCAAATATTCTTATGTAATTGAAAAGAACAGCAAGCCTGTTTTCAATGCCTCTGGTTATGCCAGACTGAGCCATGGCTCAGAAAAAGACAGATCAGAACTAAAAATTGTTGTCTTTGGAGACTGCGGTGCCAACACCACCGGTCAAAAGAACATCGCCAATCAATGCTACAAGCAAAACCCAGATTTGGTGGTCATCCCCGGAGACATCGTTTATCAAAGAGGCTTATTTGATGAATACCTCTCCAACTATTTTCCAATTTACAATAGAGACAAAGCTGACGCGGAAGGCGTGCCTTTGATTCGCTCGGTGCCTGTAGTACCGGTGCTGGGCAACCACGACATAGCTCTCTCGGGCAGAGGTGTAGACCTCACCAAGCATCCAGGCGCTCTAGGCTATTTCAACTTCTTTCAAGTACCTCTAAATGGCTTCAGCGCCACCACCGGCGGCACCAATATCCCCACTTTGAAGGGCAATCCAGAAAGACAAAAAGCTTTCACCAGCGCCGCCCAAGATTCCTTTCCGCGCATGGCTAATTTTTCCTTTGACTATGGCAACACCCACTGGACTGTCATAGACGGCAATTTTTATATGAACTGGTCTGATGAAAAAATCAGAGACTGGCTGAGAGAAGACTTGAGAAAAGTAAAGCCGGGTATGTGGAAATTCGTCACCTATCACCAGCCTGCATTCAGCATAGACGCTCCCCACGGCAAAGAACAAAGAATGCGCCTGGCTCAAGATATCTTGCAAGAAGAGAAAGTAGATATGGTGCTTTGCGGTCATTCACACTGCTATGAAAGATCAAGACCCTTGACTTTCAAACCAGCAGGCAAAGATCAAGCCCTCAAGCTCAACCCGGACGGCACCGTAGACGGTATCATAAACACCGACCCCAAATTTGATGGCGTAAAAGTAACCAAAGCGAACGGTGTAATTCATATAGTCACCGGCGGGGGCGGCGCCAACCTTTATGTCAAAGACCCCACATATAAGGCGGGCGAGGGCAACGACTATATGCCGAAATTTGTAGCCGACAGACACAGCCTCACTGTCTTAGACATCAAAGGCAAAGAGCTAAAATTCAAACAGCTAGACGAAGACGGCAAAATCATAGATCAAATAACCCTAGAAAAGTAAATGAGCGATCAAGTCAATCACAGCATCGCAGGCTCGTGGCTCGGCAAGTACGGCTACCAAGACGACAGCGACGGCTCGACTTTTGAAGCAGTTTTTCTTGAAAGCCGAGGCTATATCGAAGGCAGCATCTTAGACGACTGCAGCCTGGGAGAAGCCTTTGTCACCGGCACGTTCGTCTATCCCAATATCTCTTTCACAAAGAAGTACCGCAAGCCCGGTCTTGAACCAGTCGAATATCGTGGACAGATGAGCGCAGACGGGCAGAGCCTATTGGGAATCTGGTCGATAAAGTCGCAGAGAGAGGGCTTTTTTGACAATCGCGGTACCTGGACCGCCTTTAGAGACGGCACCGAAAATGCTTTTCCAATCAAGACTTTGCGCAAAGAACTGCTTGCCCAGTCAGGGGCCTGATGGTTAAAATTAGGAATATCAAAAGACAGGAAGAAAATCGTGCTTGAAGTTGCAAAAATCTCAGTTATCGCCTTTGCCGTAATTGTCATCACCGGCGGTATCATGGGCTATGTCAAAGCCAAAAGCAAAGCTTCCCTAATCTCGGGACTGGTTAGCGGCATAGCCCTGGTGGGCTGCTTTATCGCCGCACAATCAGCCCTCAGAGAGGGACTGATGGGCGCCCTGGTGGTCTCAAGCTTACTGACAGTAGTTTTCATCATTCGCTATATAAAGACCAAGAAATTCATGCCGGCAGGCATGATGCTTATTTGCTCAGTTGGCTCAGTCGGGCTTTTAGCCAAAGCGCTCTTTGATGCCAACTAAAATTAGGCAATAGCCCCCCAAGAATAAGCCATAAGACTAAGCCATAAGACTAAGACCTAAGAACGCTTTTTGAGGTCTTTCAATCTTTCGCGAGCAGCGCTCAAGGTTTCGTCTTGCCGCGAGAAGCAGAAGCGCACATAGTTATGCTTAATGGGCGAATCACCAAAGAAACTGCCGCCAGGCACCACAGCCACACCAATATCTTTGACCAAATGCTTGGTAAAGTCTAAGTCGCTCTTGAAGCCGAAACTAGAGATATCACAAAAAGCATAATAGGCGCCTTGCGGATTTGTATAAGGAACCCCAATCATATCTAGGGTTTCGAGCATATACTTGCGCCTGTCTGCATATTCCTGCTTAAGCTCGTCATAATAGAATTGGGGCATGTTGACCGCTGTCACACCGGCTCGCTGCAAGGGCGCTGGTGCGCCAACAGTGAGAAAGTCGTGCACTTTTCTGATAGGCAAAGTGAGTTCGGGACTGGCTATCGCCCAACCTACACGCCAGCCGGTGACGCTATAGGTCTTGGAGAGTGAATTGATGGTGACGGTCAGATCGCGCATACCAGGCAGGGTTGCCATCGAAATATGCTCGTTGTCGTCAAACAAAATATGCTCATAGATTTCATCAGTGATGGCAAGTACGCCCCATTTCTGACAGAGCGCGGCGATAGCCTGCATTTCTTGGCGATTGAAGACCTTACCGGTCGGATTGTGCGGCGTATTGATAATCACCGCCCTGGTCTTATCGTTAAAGGCTCTTGCCAGCTCAGCCTCATCAAAAGACCAGTCGGGTGCTCTCATGCGTACATACCTGGGCACCGCCCCGGATAGGATCGAATCGGGTCCATAATTCTCATAGAATGGCTCGAAGACTATCACCTCATCGCCGGGATCAATTAGAGCCATCATAGTCGCCACCATGGCTTCAGTGGCGCCGCAGCATACGGTGATTTCGCTCTCGGGATCAATGTCGATGCCCTGAAAGCGCTTAGTCTTCTCGGCAATCGCCTGCCTGAGCAGCTTATCGCCCCAGGTGATGGCGTACTGATTGACATTATCGAGAGTAGCGCGGGTTACAGCTTCCTTCAGTTCGGCCGGGCAAGCAAAGTCGGGCAGCCCCTGGGCAAGATTGACAGCTTTGTGTTGCAGAGCCAGCCTAGACATTTCTCTTATGACAGACTCTTGGAAGAGACTGGCTCTGGCAGATGCATGCTTGAAAGTCTTGTTCATGGATACTCCCTTGAAAGAGCCGAGCCGGGGCAAAGCGTAATTATAGAGAATCGCCCCTCGGTTTGATCTAGACAATTGCGGCGAATAGATTGGAATATCGCTTAAAACTATAAAAACTTATGAGTAATATCTCTCCATTCATACTCATTCGGTCTTGTCCGACTTTCAGCGAATGCAGTCAATAGAGCCACGGTTTCAACTACTCCCAGCCTTTCATTGCCCTTCACCTTGACGTGGTAACCATTGGTAAAAATTTTGACTTCCTCGTTCTTGTTTCCAGATTTCAGCCCAGCTACATAATGCTTGAAGTTGTCTCCAACATGCTCCCGCCATTCCAGAGTAAATGCACCATCACCACCGGCAACTTGGCTATAGTCACTTGAGCCCTTCTCTTCCATGAACAATAGAGAAGGTCCGTCTTTAGCACTTAGTCCTTGCACTGCTTCTCTGATTTGAGACTTGGTTGGCGCTATATAACTAGCCTGGTTCTCAACTTCTAGTGTCAGCCCACTAAATCCATCTGGTCTATAAATCCGACTTGTCTGAGGATCAAAGATTGAAACCTGCAATTCTCTGCCGATTCTAACAACTTCGTGTAAGAAAGAAGATGCCTCACTATAGCTAACATAGAGAACTAAGCTGGCACGTCCAGCTTCCAGTTCCGGTGTGTAACTCCAAAATTCCGAGGACAAGCCATCCTCTTCGACGGCCGGAAAGATCGACAGTACCTGCTCAAGGAATTTCCTTAGCTTCTCCTCTTCTTGAGGCGATGCTTCATCAATGTCTTGCGTTTTCCAACTGAGCAAATCCGACTCTTCTAAAGTCCTAGCACAAGCGATGAAATCGTAACTCATTGAACCGGCTCAAATACACTTCAATCAAAGAAATCAAGATTCTGGTCTAGCGCGTAATTCAGCTAGAATCTCCCTCATAAGACTATTAGTCTCTCTATGCAGCTCAAGAACCTCATCAATTTGCTTGAGCCCAGCCTTGCTGTTGCTCTTAAGCTTTAGGGCTACATACATAATAACAAGCGGGGCGACAATGCCAATGAGAAGATTACTAATATCCACGAATATCCTCCTAAGGCGCTCGCGAACAATTATTGCATGCATATAATCGGTCCCGAATGGTGCCTTTGAGAAGGATGCCGGTGATAAGAGTGGCATGGCCCGCCGATCCATATCTGCCAATTCTAAGAACTACCCGAATTAGGGAATTTACGCAACCTCGACCAGCTGCTCTACTAATAGAAGTACAGCGAGGCAAGAAATAAATGAACTTCAAAGAATATGTGAGCCTAGCTTGCCGGCAATTGCCCGCTCTTGAAGGACTGCAAAACTGTCAAAACCTTGATCAAGCCTTACGTTTCCTAGAGAGCATCGGCATCGCCGTGATCAACATGGATCTGCTCTCCCAAGATGAATTTACACTTGACCTTATTTTTCCGATCAGCAAATCATCTCGATGCCTGGTGCTTGCAGCCAGTTGAGTAGGACATTTGACGGCGGTCGCCGTCTTTGAAAGAAAACCGACTAACGAAGATCTCTTAAATTGGCACCTGCAAATGGGCTGGACACCGCAGGTCTCTGAACTGCAAGAAGGTGCAAAGATACTCGGCTACGCCGCATGCCGCTTCGATAAGAACTGATAGGCAAAATTCCAATCGGAAAAGTTCAGGAGCAACTAGAACAAACAAAGGGTCAGAGAACACCGGAACACGACGATAATCATTCTCAATAATAAAATCAGAACATCTCACAAATTTATCTTCAAAAATATTGCAAATTACAGACATCAGCGCTAGGCTAGTCTCATCCAATTGAGAATTATTCTCAATAAAAACACAAAACCAAACGACACTCATTTTCAAATAGCAAAGCCCATTATCAATAATGGGTCAGATTTTTGTGTGCAAAAAAATAAGGAGCATAGAAATGAAAGGCAAATTGTTCTTCGGAACACAAACCGGCACAACTGAAGCCGTAGCCGAACAAATACAAAAGGAACTAGCCGACCTGGTAAGCGAATGCCGCAACATTTATGGCGTCAAGAAAGAAGAATTGGAAGAAGCAGACTTACTGGTTCTAGGCGGCTCAACCTGGGGCGACGGTGAATTAACCGACGACTTCCAAGACTCACTGCATATTCTCGAGGCGGCTAATCTGAACGGTAAAGCAGTCGCTCTTTTTGCCCTCGGCGACCAATACGGCTATGGCTATAACTTTGTCTCAGCCATGAAAATTGTCTATGACACCGTCAAGAAGTGCGGCGCCAGAGTGATAGGCAGCGGGGTCAGTCGCGCCGGTTTCGACTTTGAACATTCAGAGTCACTGCAGGACGATACCTTCTTGGGTCTGGTTCTCGATGAAGTCAATCAACCGGAATTGACCGAAAAACGAATCAAAGAGTGGGTCTCCACAGTCAGACAAGAACTAGCTCAGACCGGTCTGACATCGGTTGGATAAAGCAAATAACAGAGAGGAAGGACAATGTATTTTGTCGACGGTGAAAAAACAGCTGTAATGGTAGAACTCTTCGGAGGACCGCTCGACGGCATCACCGTCGACTGCCCTCTGGCTCCACCTCCATGTTTTCTCATTCCTACCGGGCAAGAACTAGAAGTATCGGTCTATGGTTTTGACTGCCTTAAGTGCGAGAACCATCATACCCTGCTTAAATACAGTTATCTTGGTCTGGAGTCGGTAAGCGCACAGGAGATGAGCGGCTTAAGCCCAGCGTTCAATTGAATTTACTTAGCTGAGCTACTTAAGTCTGCCTGGTGATACCAGACGGCATTGCGGAAAGTAATAGCGCAGAATCTCAGCAAAGGTCTTCCCCTGCACAGCTTGCCCTTGGGCCCCCCATTGGCAAAGCCCGACGCCATGCCCGGCGCCTATGCTTTCAAAAAGCAAGTTGCCCTTGCCGTCAGGCTTAAAGCTGAAAGATAGGCCGGGAGCAAAACCCCAACCAAGTTTCTGCCCAAGCTTGAGCCACAGTTCATAGCCTGTCAGCTCAAACTCTCGATTAGCGCTTGCCACTTTCACCCTGAGTGGGCGGCGGGCGGTATCCACCTGCATTACGCGCAAAGGTACAAAGGAAAAAATCTCCTTGCACTCAGCAATCGAGAGCACTTCTCGGTGCACTTTGCAAAAGGGTGAGTTCTTGCAATATGGGCAAATCAAGGGACTAGCGACGGTACCACTTTTTATCTTGCCGTCAAAAACTGCAATAGTGGAAAGCTTGCCGCCGCAAGTGGAATGGAAATAAGGGAAAAGTAATTTCTTATCCTCCATCAACTTGTAACCGAGAGTCTTTTTCACAGCGGCAAGACATTCCGGACGCGCATACTGAGCCCCTAAATAAGCCATGACATTAGTATCATCAGTGATACCACCCTCTTGCCCCTGCTCAAAGAATAATCGATTCTGCACCAAGACCGATAAAGCCTTCAGAGCTTCTGGTTCAAAACCAGGAGGGCATTCTGAACCGACCACGGCAGCTAGATAGTCGACCAGGGGCAACCTGGCCGTCAATGAAATCCCGTCTCTCCATCTGGCGGTGAGGGGTCCAGTAAGATCGCGGCTGCGGTCACCTTTTTCAACGTGCAAGTACTTTCCCAGAGGTGCCATTGTTAGAAAGCGGCCGCGAACAATGGCTTGCCCTTTGGCAGAGTCGTTCTTGATTAATTGCACAGAGCCATCTTTGGCATCAAGCCTATAGACTCCGCGCTCTAGAACGATTGATTGAGGCGACAAGACCACAAAGGGGGCTCGCAGTGTGATTGGCTCAACCTTGGGCGCTTTTGAAGAAGCTGCTGCCGAAAAAAGTTTGACCACCACCTGGGCCGGCAAAGCGAAACACGGCAAGCAACAAGCACTAAAAAACAACTGACAAAAGAGCAAGAAAGCTATAGAAGTCGCTTGATTAACTGACAAAATTTCACCAATCACCAAGAAGTAGACAGTATCAGATTAGAAGCTTCGGGCACGGCAGCGTCGACGGAAGTACCGGCAGGACTAAACAGACAGAAGGCATTGCGCGGCTTATCGTAGGGGAAAAAGCCGATTATCTGAGATTGAAATTTCTTGCCATGATCGGTGGTACCGGTCTTGGCGGCAATCTGCATTTTGTTTTGAGGATCAAGCTTGGCGGCGGTTCCTTCTTGCACAGACAGCCGCATGCCACTGCGCAAAAGCTCGGCGCTCTTGCGAGTCAATGCCACCGCCAGTGGTTTCTCTTTATCTTTCAGTTCAAAGTTCTCGCTGCTGTGCAAAACCGGCAGGCGCTCGCCTGGGCCGATGGCAATCAGCCCGGCCAGACGCATTAGCTGCAGACAATTGGGTTTAAAATCGGCAGCCAGACCCAAAACGTAGGGCAAAGACGGTTTGCTTTCACTCTCGGCACCAGGAAATAAACCACTGCTTCGACCGGCCACAGGCGACGACAGACCAAGAGCACGGGCTTTGGTCAGAAAGGCACGTGTGGTGAGAGCGCGGGTGGCTTGGGCAAAGAAACAATTGCATGAATAGGCTAAAGCACGGCGCAAGTCTAAACTGCCATGGGCAAACTGGCAATGCACCTCGGAAAGTTCTTTGACGCCGGCCTTATAAGTCCCGGTACATTCAAACTGCAAATTGGTGTTAAAGCCGTCTTCCACCAGAGCGGCGGCGGCGATGAGCTTGGCGATGGAGCCGGGTCTTATTGCCGGTGCATCTAAGCCGGTGGGGAAGCCGACATGACCGTTATGCAAATCGCACCAGACAAATGCGCTTTTACCTTTAGCTTCCACCTGTGCTTCAGAAGACGAGGCGGCACCAATTGAGCCAATGGAAAAGAGAGAACGAATAAAGCCCCTTCTATTCAAATCAACCATGATTTATCTTCTTCACTCTTGGACTTTAGGTTATCTCTTTGCTGCAGAGGTCTTTATCTAAAGGTCTATATCTAGAGCCCTTACAAAACACTCTTTTCTTCACTTCTCATCTCTTCTTACAAGAGCTTGACATCCGCCCTACTTGCAGACAATAGAATTTTCACACTTTATGCAAGACTATAGCCTGAGCGAAAAGACATAATAAATAGGTCTAGCGCGCCATCGCCCTCAATATAAGAACTTCAAGCATGTACAGATTAGCACTAGTTGTTGCCTTAGCCTGCCTGGGCGCACCGGTCGCTTTTGCCACGCCGCAAGTTAGCAAAAACTTAAAGACCGTTCCATTAAATAAGATTGCCATGCTCACCATGCAAAATCACTTCGCGGCTTCGCCTAAAAACCTCAGTTCTTTAGTGAAAGAATTCGATGTTCCACCCCAGTATCGTAAATCGAAAGGGCTATTCGTGACTATTTTCGAAGGAGATAAAACCAGAGCCTGCTGGGGTTCGGTCAATCCCAGGTATTCCGACCTGGTCAGCGCTGCTGTCTATACAACGGTGGACGCCCTAGGCAAAGAGTACCGCTATCCGCCCATCAAGGCTAAAGAAATTGCCAACCTGAAAGCTCAGGTTACGGTAATCGAAGCACTGGTGCCGGTTTCAAAAGGAAGTACCGAAACTTTGCATCCGCTCACCGACGGTTTGATGGTGCGCAGCGGCGGTAAAGGGGCCGTGCTTTTGCCCGGCGAGGCATCCAGCCCTCAGTACCAAGTAATGCAGTGCAAACTCAAAGCTGGTATAAACCCCAAGGAAGCCTGCCAAATTTATGTACTAAAAGCCCATGTCATCAGGTAATTAGCTGTGAAAAGCCTCTTTGAAAACATCAAAAACGCCCTGCTCTCATGGGAATTTCTTTTTCTTAATATCATTTTTTTAGGGCTCGTTGCCATCATGCTGGAGACGCCCACCGGCTCTCTTGCCGGTAGTATCGCCCTAGAGGTGCCGAAAACCAATCTATTTAGTTATGACCTGAAAGGCAACCGGGTCTATGCCCTGGTGAACGGTCCACGCAACGGACCCCATGTGGAAAGAGGCGCCTGGGTAAATAATGATGGCAGTTTTCAAATTGATCAGCTGCCAGTGGGTGAGTACACCCTAGAGGTGAGAGCACCCGGCTTTGGTCGCGAATTCGCCCGTGGGCTTTTTGTGGAAGACGGCAAAGTAGCGAAAATGCCTAAACCCCTCAAATTGAGCCTGCTTTCGCCAAGTGTCAATATTGCCTCCAATAGTCGAGTTTTCACTACTAAAGACAAACCCAACTTTTGGGTGAATGCCACCGGTGCCGCCGAAGCCACTGTCAAAGTCTATAAAGGCGAGCTGAAAAAATTGCTCGATGTTAAGTACGCCCAAAGCATCGGAGTGACCGTTTCTTCCGATCTATCTATGTACTTAGACTCGGCGCAGAAATTCAAAGATCCTTTTTCTAATCCTTTGCAAGAGTTTACTCGTAAACTCAGTCAAGATTCGAGTGATTCTTCCCATGCCGAATTTGCCTTCGATAAGCCGCTGCCGCCTGGTGACTACTTCACTGTCTGTCAGGTGAAAGACCTCTTCGGCAAAGAAGGGGCGACGGCAATGACCTGGTTTTCAGTCAGCGATATCGGCTTGGTTATAAAACAAAGCCCAGATGAAGCAGTGGTGAGAGCAGTAGACCTGGTCACCCTCAAGAGCGCACCAAATGTGGAGCTGGCTCTTTACCGCAAAGATGACTTGAACGCCGTTCAGGCCAGTGCAAAAACCGGTGCCGACGGCATCGCCCGCATTGCCATGAGCAAAGATCTACAATCAGTTTCGTCGCAAGATCTGATGATCTTGGGCAAATTAGGCGAAAATAAAGCCTATGGCGGCTATAACTATTGGCGCTCAGATTCTGATACGCGCAAAACTTATTTCTTCACTGACCGACCGGTTTACAGACTGGGGCAGACAGTAATGTTCAAAGGCATTTGCCGCAAAGTGGCCGCCGACGGACTAGTCAATGCCGGAGCCGGTGAAGAGCTGGTTATGACTGTTGAAGACCCTGACAACAATTCTATTCAGAGCATCAATCTCAAAACCAATAAATACGGCGCCTTTTCTGGTTTGATCAATATTCCAGAAAATGGCAAAACCGGCGGTTATCAGGTACAAATTGCATATGGTGGCGAAAACACAAGCTATCACTCTTTTGAAGTGGCGCAATATAGAAAACCCGAGTATCAGGTAGAAGTAGAGCCTATCTCAGAAAGACTGCTCATGGGCGAAAAAGGCAGAGCAAGAGTGAGGGCTACTTATTACTTCGGTGGACCAGTAGCTGGTGCGCGGGTGAAGTACTCGATCTATTCCTCGACCGACTATTCGGCTCGCTGGAAACTTATGGACCGCCCCGAATACTACGGCTTCTTTGACGGCTTCGAAGGTGACGACTATGACAGCAGTTCAGGTGATTACCTGACCGAAGGTTATGCCGTCACCGACGCCAACGGTGAAGCGATTGTCGAATTCGACACCACGGCGCCGACAATGCCGGCTAGTGGTCCTATCGGTTCGACCTTCCAAGACCGCAAGTTAAAGATAGAAGCTGAAGTTACCGATATCAGCCGGCTCTCCGTGGTTTCCAGCGGCTATGTGCCGATGTCGGCAGCCGACTTTACCCTCTTTGTCGACCCGCGCAGCTATGTGGTCAAATCAGGCGAGAGCCTGCCTGTTTCGGTGAAAGCTGTCGACTATCAAGGCAAAGCCATAGCCAACAAAGCTGTAAACATCAAGATAATGCGCTTCCCTTATGACAGCATTAAACAAGAATATAAACCCGACCAAGTAGTGGTGCAACAAACTGTCACCACCGATGGTGCAGGCAAAGCTTCGCTTGATGCTTTCATTGGTGATCAACTGCCTTCCGACAGCTATTATGTAGTGGCGGAAGCAATTGACGACAAACAGCGTAAGGCGGTGGACACCAACTCTATATGGATAGCTCAGGGTGAAAAACCATTCTTTTTTGCTGAAAACGAAGCTAAAGTGCAACCGCTAACTATCAAACTCGACAAAAAAGTCTATAAACCAGGCGACAAAGCCCGCGTTATTTTGAGCGGACCCTTCACAGGCAAAGAGGGCTTTGAAGCTCTTGTCTCGGTGGAAGGCACCAAAATTCACGAACTGAAAGTGGTGCCCTTGACCAGCTCGGCTCAACTTGTGGAACTGGACATCAAAGA
This sequence comes from Obscuribacter phosphatis (SeqCode), assembly GCA_017303615.1. Lineage (GTDB taxonomy): Bacteria > Cyanobacteriota > Vampirovibrionia > Obscuribacterales > Obscuribacteraceae > Obscuribacter > Obscuribacter phosphatis_A. The sequence continues at coordinate 247,894 of JAFLCK010000001.1, read as the reverse complement.
CAAATACGCCCCCAACTGCTTTGTTTCGGTGGCGGTTGTAGGCAAGAAGCGTCAGTTCTACACCCTGGAAGAGACCGTATTGGTTAGCCCAGATTCGCACTTTATGAAGCTAGCCGTTAAATGCGACAAAGAGAAATATAAACCCGGCGATGATGCCGTCTATACCATAGAGGCCCGCGACCAAGCCGGCAAACCTGTGGTCGGAGCGGAACTGGCGATGGCGGTTGTTGACGAAAGTATCTATGCCATCAGAGGCGAAGCGGCTGAAGACATCTGTAAGTTCTTTTACAGTCGCGTCAATAACTGGGTGACCACGCTCTGTTCTTTCCCTGAACAATATTCAGGCGGACCGGACAAGATGGAACCGCGGGTGAGAAAAGACTTCAAAGACACTGCCGCCTGGTTCCCAAGCCTGATCACCGATAGCCAGGGCAAGGCAGTGGTCAAGTTTAAGATGCCCGACAACCTGACCACCTGGCGCGCCACTGTGCGCGGTATCACTCTCGGCACCGACGTGGGCAGTACCGTGTCAAAAGTAATTGCCACCCAGGACATTATTGCCAGACTGGCTCTGCCTCGCTTCTTCTCGCAAGGCGATCAAGGACTGGTGACGGCGGTGGTGCACAACTATACAAGCAAAAACCAAGACGTAAAACTCAATCTCGAGCTTTCCGGCGACGGGCTCTCCACCAATGTGCCTTTGGCTCAGACTATCTCAATTGCCCCCGATGCAGCCAAGCGATTCTCTTGGGCCGTAACCGCCAGCGCCGTCGGTCAAGCAAAAATCAAGCTTACAGCCGTTGGACAGACCGCCGCAGACGCGCTTGAAAAGACAGTCTCGGTTAGACCGATGGGTGTACCTGTCAGTCTGGTAAGAGCCGGTCTGATGACTAGAGACGACCTAGAAAGACAGGTCGAATTTGCTCAAGCAGCCGATGCCGTACCCGGTACAATCAGTCGCAATCTCAGCCTGAGTGGTTCGACCATCGGTCCTGTACTGGGTAATTTCAAGGCTCTCATCGAATATCCATACGGTTGCACCGAACAAACAATGAGCCGGCTTGTCCCTTCGACTATAGCCCTGCAACTAAGCAAGCAGCTCAATATGCCGCTTTCCAGCAGTGAAAAACAGCTCTTTGATAAAGTCTATAAAGAAGCCATGGCTAAGATTACTTCTTATCAGCATGGCGACGGAGGCTGGGGCTGGTGGCAGAACGATGAGAGTAGACCATATCTGACCAGCTATGTCATGGAAGGGATGAAACTCTTAGCTGATTCCGGCTACAGCGTCGACCGCGAGGCTATGAAACGAGCTTCGCAATGGACAGATGAAAGAGCCAAACTCTTGCTCAAGGCTCTCAAAGACCCTAAACGTCTCAAAGAAATCCCGAGCGAAAAGGAAAATCAAACAGACCTGGCCTATATGCTCTATAGTCAGTCTCTGTGGGGCTTCAAAGCAAGCAGCCAGCAAGAAGTCTTGACCTATTTGAGAAGCACCGAAGTCTTGCCTCAGCTGACACCGGAAGCATTGGCTTATCTAGCGCGTGCCGCCAATAATTTCGGCTTATCAGAAAGAGACACAGCCACGGCTGCAATTAATAGACTGGTAGAAATCGCCAACAACACCGATGCTACAGTTGACTGGGAATATACCAAGAAACTAGCCGATAAGCTTGGCGACCGCGAACAGCTCTGGTACTCATATAGATTCTCGCCGGAAGAAACAACAGCGCTTGCCCTGGCTGCCATTGTCGAGGTCAAGCCCAATTCAGAGATAATTGAGAAAACCAAAAACTGGTTGCTTATCACTAGAGGCAAAGAAGGCTGGGGTTCAACCAAAGCCACGGCACAAGTCTTCAAAGCCCTGCTGATAGAAGAAATTGCCGCTCGCAGAATGGACGCCAAAGCCAGTCTTTCCGATACGCTCAGTCAAGGTTTCTCTTGCCTGGTAGATGGTATCGCCTATAGTGACAGCAATCGCTACGGCAAAGAGACCCTGGTCAGTTTCGATAAACTGGGCACCCAAGGCGGTAAAACAATCATCGCCAATAAAGGCGGCGGCCGCTTGTATTACTTTGCCGAAACCAGATATTTCAAAAATCTGAATGGTCAAACCAGCACCGGTGTGGAGAATCTGCCTGGTGATCTAAAAATGGAAAGACATTTCTATCGCATCAAAGCACTGCCGCCTGCTGCCGACGGTACAGTAAGACTGAAGACAGAAGCCATTGCCGATGGTCAAATCAAAGCCGGCGAAACCGTGCTCATGAAGACCATTGTGACCACGCCTAGAGAACTGCCCTATATTATGGTGGATGCCTGCCTACCAAGCGGCGCGGAAGTTGTGCAAGATAGCGCCAAAGAGGGCAATATCGAAGCAGAGACTCAAACCAATGCCCCCCTGGGAGACTGGGGTGAGCCCTGGTGGACTCATCAAGACGTTTTGGACGATCGCATTATCTATTTCGGAGCCTCTCTCAAACCAGGACAATCTGAGTTTTCCACTTTGATAAGAATGGAATTGCCCGGAAAAGTAGGAGTACCGCCGGTATCTATGGAAGGTATGTATACAAAAGCTGTGAGAGGCTTGTCTAATCTGGACGTATTGAAGATAGCCGAATAGCCAGCGGAAAAAGCAAAGTCGAGTAAGCCCTATGAAACTGCGTTCGCCCAAACCTGCCAATATAATATTGGCGCTGGCCATACCCTTGCTCGTCTTTGTCTATTTGAGCACTCATCCATTCTCACAAGAAATGGCCGTTCGTTCGATCAATCTATACGGCTTTTCACCAGAGCACAGGCTTAACTTCAACAGCGCCCTCAAGCGCCTTGACGGAGCAGTCATACAACCGGGACAGGTCTTTTCCTTCAATAATCGCCTTGGTGAGAGAACCGTATCGAACGGCTATCTTCCGGCGCCCGGCTATCTGGGCAACGATCGCTTCAAGACCACCGGCGGAGGCATCTGCCTCATTTCTTCCACGCTCTATCAAGTTGCCCTCTTAAGCGGGCTCAATGTGGTGGAACGCAAACCCCATGTCAAAACAGTCGCCTCAGTACCACCGGGCTTAGATGCCACAGTTTGGTACGGACTGCAAGACCTCAAGATCAAAAACAGCTTCGACTTTCCAGTCGAAATCAGCTGCCAGGTCGAAGGCGAGCACGCATCAATAAAGATCTTGGGGGCAAAGAAGGGAAAAGAGCTGCAATTAGAGAGACGAGAAATGGCTTCAGACAATCGCACTAAACTTGTGGAAGTCTATTTGAAAGATCACGACCAGATCAAACTAGTCTCCCGAGACAGCTACCGTATCGGGCCCTGAATTGCCACCTGATTTTTTATTGGCTAGCCCTTGCACAAGCATAAGCACAATCGTCAAACCGGCCAGACCGCCGATGACATTGAGCCTATCTTGCATGGAAGCATGCAGACCTTGTTCGACCAAGCCGCCGCTAAGCAAGGCAAAGGCTGACGACAATACAGGCAAGAGCATCACCGATAGGCAGCGATTTTCTTCCTTTTCTTTGGCAAAATAGCCTTGCAGCAAAATTGACGCTACTATACCTGCCACCGCCAGAGCCACCAGATAAGAAGCGGTTGGTTCAGCATGCAAGAAGAAACTGGTGAGCCCAGCACCAAGTGTGCCAATTACAGCTAGGGCGGCGGCATCGACACGGCCTTGACGGCTGGCTTTGATTAGCACCAAAACGCCCACTATGACAAAGAAACCCAGATATTGAGCAGCGCTGACATAAGAGTGCTGCAGGTTGACACCGGTGACATTGGACACATAAAGATTGGCGAAAGCCTGTTCGAATAGCCGGGCGGCAAAGAAGAGGGCCGCGCAGGCCGGCAATTGGCTGAAGGTTCCCACCACTACGCAGGCAGCGAGCGCGGCCATGCCGACATTGCCAAAGAGCCTGGTGGAAAGCAAAGTGAAGATGCCCACAAGAAGCAGGGACTTGAGATATTTGCCGGCGCGCTCGCTGTCGTCATATTTTGGGTCTTGGGCCATGCGACCGAAGGCATCGAGGGCATACATCAAGCCAAAACCACCGCCCACCACGGCAGCCAGATTGGTGAATGAAATCAAAGTGAGTGCCTTGGTGAGCACAACCAACATGCCTAAGCCGCCCGAAATGGTGAGCACCAGCCTTTTCACCAAAAGTTTGTCGTCATGCATAAAGGGCCGTTGCATGAGATTGAGCAAGGTGGCGACGGCGAAAGCACCGGTGATGATATCGGCATTCTTGCCAGTGGGTGTACCGCCTTGCGAAGCAACCAGTGCCATACCGGCTAGATAGGCTGACGAAGCGGCTATATCGTCGAGACGCACCTTGTCGCCGGCTTGGGCGGCAAAGTTCTGCACAACCTTGAGAAGCAACATGCCGCAGACATAAGCAGCGGCATTAAGCACAAAATGCTCGCCGCCATTAAGCACCAGCAAGCTTGAAACAGCAAGCAAGAAGGTGGTGCGCATATGTCTATGCTTGGCAGGGTCGATGACATTGGTGAGATAAACGGCTACTGCTCCACCCAAGGCAAAGGGCAGAGCCTGCAATAGTTCTAAATGCAAGAAAAATCCGGTCGCCCCCAAGGCGGCAAGAGCACCGAAAACGGTAAGTAATGGTTTGAGCTGGGTCTGGAGGGCGCTGCTCTCGACCGTGGCCCAGAACTTGGAGCGCACCAGGTCAAAAACACATACTAACGCCGCCAAGCCAAGCAGAAAGGGCGTCAACCCGTTTGCCATCAGTTCGTTCTGCCCCATAACAACTCCAATTTGTCGATTTTGCTGATTTTATCTGAACCAAAGCGCCAGCGCTTTAGCGGTTTATAACTAGAAAGCTGCCGCAATTAGGAGTTTGGCGAAATTGGGTTATATTAGACTAATTGGACGGTGATTGAGCTGTCACTGATTGAGCTATTGAAGGATTTAGTTAATGCCGCGTTTGCTCATTTTAGTCTTCTTTCTGGCAGTCTTCGGCTTGGTTGCCTTTACAGCCTTTCAAGCACCGACCGAAAGCGGCACACCCGCCAAGAAAGCCGCCGAATTTATGGAGAATATCAAAGCCGGCGATTACAAAAAAACCGTGGAGGGCTTTGGGGTCAACACCTGCCGCTGTCCGGGCACATTAGGCTGGGCATCCTATCTTGTCTATGCTTCAAATGAAGCCACCAATATTGCTTTCATGTTCGGCAAAAGTTTTGAATATGGTGAACCTCATTGCCGCAAAATCGCCACCACTGTTCAAGCCACAACAGTCTTTGATAGACCGGAAGACTGGGACGTCAATGTCGATCTGCGATTTGTCGACGGCAAGTTTCAGCCCCTTTTCTTGCCTCTAAAAATGGCTTACGGCTATGACATGAGCGAAGAAGAGTTCAATACTTTCCTGGCTAATCCGGATGCCGACGCCTGGCAAGGCTTTTGCTTGCGCCTGCGCCCATCGCTTGTCAAAGGTGTGACCGACTTTCCAGAAGAAGCCAAAGCGCTGGAGAAAAAAGGTCATGACGCCGACAGCAGAGCTAAAGCCATAACCGGCGGCAATGAAAGAGCAGAAGCAATCGCCAAGAATCTTTTCGGAGAGGAAGCCACTCAGTACTTGCATCCTAAAGATGCCGGCGCTGTTATCAAAGCCGATGGCACAAAAATGCCTGCACCAGAAATAGAAAAGCAACTGCCTCGGCTTTGCGCCGCCACTCTAAGGCTGCACATGGTCAGAAGAGACCAGAAACTGCCCTTTTCGGTATCGCAGCTCTTAGTTATGGAGCCGGTTCTAACCAAAGTCAGTGAAAAGGGACAGTCCTACTTCCTTAAAATGAAGAACTATTTGCCGCCGGTACTACAGGAAGCCGCTAAAGCAGAAAACAGCAACGAGGCTAAATGAGATGAAATTTGTCAATCGTCCATGGGGCATTAGAATAAACCTTACATTTTTAGCCATCGTTTTCACTCTTACTTTGTATTGGATGTACAAAGAACACAAGAGCCAAAAGGCGCTAGAGCATTCGCCGGTCAAGCTCAAAACAAATTCAAGCCCTGAGCACGCGGCCGAAAACAAGCCCTAAGCTGGCCAATCAAGAAGCCTTCAAACTTTTATTGCGCAGCGTTATGTAAAGAACAACAGCCAAAGGCGACAATAGATAAAGCAACAGCGCCACCAAATCTGGTGCAAAGGCCGGCAAGCCATAGGCATAAATTGCATAGATAAAGACCAAACAGTCGTCTAAAACAATCTTGACCAAATAGGCAACCGGGTTGAGCCTGGCCAGTTTTGCCAAATAGTACCAAAGCAGAGCCGAACCGATGGCACCACAGCCGACATTGATCAGATAGTCTTGCCAATAACGCTGCCCAGAATTAACAATAAGATCGTAGACCACCGAAAAGAGCATATAAAACCAGAAATTGCGACAAAAGCGCACATAGAGCCCCACCGCGATGACAAACCCGGCAGCCGACATAAGAAAAGACTGGGGCAGCTCTAAAAGATCTGAAAAAACAGCCGAGAAATATTCGGGGAAATTGCCCAATATATCAACACGTTCGCTTCTAATATCGGGCGAATAATAAAAGAGCAAAACCGAGCGCAAAGTCTCGCGTAACTGCGTCAGAGCCTCGATGGTCACAGCAGCGATAATGCCGTCAATCCAGAGTTCTCTTTGAGTGAGCCTATCGACTACACCGCGAGGTTTGAACGCCGCAGACAAGAGAGGGAAAAGCTCGGTCTTAAAGACCGGCTGCAAAAGCCGAAAGACGGCAAAACAAAGGGTAAGGGTGAGGAAAACCCGCCAGAAGACACCGCCGCAATGCTGCACCAGAGAGAGAGCACGCTCAGTGATATAAGTGATATCAGTAAGTTCGCTGCTATAGCCGGACCAAAATGAAGGTAGATGATTGACTTGTTCAAGCAAAGGCACCAGAGCAAGCAAAAGCGCCACCACAAGCGGTGCACGAAAGCGCATCACACCGGAGCGCAAAAGGCCGACCACCCAGACCAGAAGGACAATACCCACAGCTACCGCGCTGTAAAGCCGTAAGTTTTCGAGAACTGTGTCGTATGGGCGGGCCTTGCTGCGCTCGAAGGACCAGGCTTCGGGTATCTGCCAAGCCTGACTGAAATTGCAGGGAAGGTCGCCCACCACCTGCAAACTAAAGCGATAAGGGGCGTCACCCACTTGATATTCAGGCACGCCGAACTCGAAAGAATAGTCACGCCGATTCTTCTCGTCTTCCCAGCTTACTTTGGAAAGTTTGAAGTTCTTATACTCTGGATGCACCCGCTTGATATAAGCAAGGGCAATAGCAGTGGCTTCCTTTTCAGAGATGCGTTTACCCGGGGCATCGTCGTCTTCGGTGAGATTGAGTGAGTATTCAGAACCATCCCCCCTCAGTTCTACGTGATATTCAGTCGGATCTCTAAATCTAAAATAGCGAACCGACCAAAGCAAACCGGGCTGAGTCTGGTTACAGAGAGCCAGCATTTTCTCACGCCCGACTTTCTCATAGAGATATTGCATCTCATAGGTGCCCACATTGCTGAATAAAGTCGGCAAAACCATATGATGAGAAACATTGATGCCCGCCTGCTTGAGAATCTGCGAGGCTCTATCCATCGCCTGAAAGGCATTGATTTTGACGCGGCTGTTATCGCCCGGCACCGGCAGGTGAAAGAAGAACGTAGTAACCAAAGCAAGCAAAGAAAAAAGTGAGGCAACGATGCGGAAACGCCTGCTAAAGCCCTTATATTGAAAATGCTCAACTGAGGCCGATTCTTCCAGCTTGGCGTTGTCGACCAAGGGTGCAGCAGCACTGGGCAAGGCCCGATTTGTCAAGGAAAGGTCGAAGGCGGCAAGATCAAAGTGTGAAGACCGCCTGAGACTGCGCACCGCCAGTGATACTATCAACAAAAGGGCGAAAGGCAAAAGGGGCAAGAGGGAGGAGAACCAGAGGAAGGGCTGGGAGGCACCAACTGAGAAAAGCGGCTTAACATCAAGAAAAGCATCGAGCAAATAATGCCCAATAAAACACGGCAGCAGTCCATAGCGCCTGAGAATGTAGCCATAGAACAAACCGACCACGGTTAGTTCTATGCCGCGGGCAAAGCAAGGCTGTTGCGGATAAGAGCTATGCATGAAAGCCCAGATCATCGCCTGGGCAAAATTAGCCAACCAAAACTTACCGGTCGCCCTTTGTACAATAGAAAGCCCAACAATACGAGCCACGGTCTCTTCTTGAGAGGCAGCGTGCAAACCAAGCGATATAGCAGAATAGAAAGGCATGGACGAACTCAAAGTTTCGACACTATCAATTCCACTCGGGCACCAAAAATTGAGCTTATCGCCCAGCAAATAATAAAGAACAATCCAGCCAAGATGGATGCCAGCCACAAGATACCCGACCGAGAGCGCCTTGCAGCCTTCACTGGTGAGGAAGCCAGGCAGCCTGAGAAAATTTTCGAGGGCGACACGATCTGGATAGAAGCGTCTATAAAGAGTGTCGGCGCCGCCAAATAAAATCGCCCCAACAAGAGCAGAGCCCAGCGCCGAAGCTCCGCTTCTGGTGAAGTAACCAAGCACAAAATCGCTGTAGGCGACGGCAGTGTCGTACGAGGTGCGATAACTCTCAAAGTCGTTGATGCGGTCCAGCAAAGAAACAATCGCCATAATCAAGCCGCCGAATACAGCAAAGCGAAAACGCATTTCTTTGCGCGATATTGCCCAGGGCACCACCAAAACCGAGATAATCTGCAAGGTGCCGTAAAAAATCGAGGCAATATTCTGCAGCAAATTATTATACGAGCGCAGATTTTCATACTTGCGCGAAAAGCTGTCTGGCACAAATAGATAGCGCGTATAGCCGGTAATCTGATCGCCGCTTATGCCGATATAGTGGCGCAGTTTACCGCCAGCATAGTCTTTGGTCTGATCTTCAAAGACGAAAGTATAGTCGGTGCGGTGCAGTTGCCCCCGGTTCTCGTCTCTCACTAATTTACAGGTGCCGGCCACCACAGCCGCCTCACCTTTCAGAAAATCGGAGGCGAGATAAATAGCTTCTTGATGGTTGAGACTTTTCATCGGCCGCTCAGGCTCAATATTGCGGCTAAAGCCAATCAGTTTGCCATCAGGCGACAGCCAGACGCGAAACTGCTCCATGGCAAACTCGCGACAAAAGCGCACTGACCAAGCCCATATTGGAATCTCACCCTGCATGAGCTTGGCAGAGCGATTCAGACCTAGTTCCCATTCCAGAAAAGTCTTGGCTTCTTCGAAACTGGTAAAGACAATCGACTCGATATCTTTAGCCGGCTTATCTTTGGCTTTGGGCTGAGCTTGCGAAGGAGGAGCAAACTGACCCGGCTCGGGAAAGATATTGCCGTCGTAACCATACTTTGATGCAAAGAAGCGGGCTTTATCGAGTATCTGCTGCCGACTGACCGAAAGATTGAGAGAGGCGGTGGGGAAGACAGAGCTTTGCAACCAAGCGTACAGCAAGAGGCCAAGTGCAGCCAGAATGGCTAAAACCGGCAAGAGCCGATCTTTATTGTCCCCTTGTGATGTCACCTTAGTCTCTAATCAAACAACAACCATGAGATTTGATGATAGCAGGCTTATGGACATTAACAAAAGCTGAAACTGATATATCTACAAGGGATAATTGTGAGCGTTTGTAACATGTGCAGGATCGATTTGCTGTGGCTATTAAGTCCGAAACTTATATGTGGGACAGGGAGCGCGAGACAATCGAGCGTCCTGATCTATTGCTTTTGCAGGTGGAGCGGCTCAAGACCGTTCTCAAGCGCGTCTTTAATAACCCGGTCATGCAAGAGCGTTATCTGGCCGCCGGCATCAAAGAAAGCGATATAGAAAAAATCAGCTCGGTCAAAGACCTGGCTCGTTTTCCTTTCATGAAAAAGACTGACCTGAGAGAGAACTATCCTTTTGGTCTTTTTGCCGTCCCCCTAAACGAAGTAAACCGTCTGCACTGCTCTTCAGGCACCAAGGGCAAGCCCACCGTGGTCGGTTACACCAAGAACGACATAGATGTGTGGGCGCAAGCCTGCGCCCGTTCGCTGGCTTGCGCCGGCGGCAGACCGGGCGACGTCATCCATAATAGCTATGGCTATGGTCTTTTCACCGGCGGCTTGGGCATGCATTACGGCGCCGAGCGCCTGGGCGCCACTGTCGTGCCCGCTTCGGGTGGGCGCACTCAGCAACAAATCATGCTCTTGCAAGATTTCGGCGCCAAGATTATTCTGGCTACGCCCTCTTATATGCTCAACATGGCCTACACCATGCAAGAGATGGGCATCGCCCGCGATACCATTAATTTAGAAATCGGTATTTTCGGAGCCGAACCCTGGACCGAAGAAATGAGGGCTCAGCTTGAAGCCTTGCTCAAAATACAAGCTCTAGATATTTATGGACTCTCTGAAGTTATGGGTCCGGGCGTCTCTATGGAATGTTTAGAGGGCAAAAACGGTCTGCATATCTGGGAAGATCTATTCATTCCAGAAATCATCGACCCGGATAGCGGTGAAGTTTTGGCAGACGGAGAAGAAGGCGAATTGGTCTTCACCACCCTCACCAAAGAGGCGATTCCGGTGGTACGCTACCGCACCGGAGACATTTCGCGCTTGAGCACCGAGCCTTGTGTCTGCGGCCGCACCTTTAGACGCATGTCTAGAGTGAAAGCCAGACTGGATGACATGCTCATCATTAGAGGCGTTAATCTCTATCCTTCCGAAATAGAAAAATGTCTGCTCTCGATGGAAGAGCTGGCGCCGCACTATCAGCTTGTCGTCGACCGTCATAAGGCACTCGACACTTTAGAAGTGCAGGTGGAAGTAACAGAAGCCATGATCAAGCGCTGGGGAAGATTCGAAGATGGAACCGTAGAGCTTTCCGCCCTTTGCCAGGGTATTCAAAATTTGATGAAAGATTCACTGGGATTGACAGCTGAAGTGAAGTTATTGGAACCCCGTTCGATACCGCGAAGCGAAGGCAAAGCGGTGAGAGTTATTGATAAACGTAAGCACCAAGGAGATAAAAATGGTTAAGCTCATCGCTCTTTACAAAATGCCGCAAGACGCTGCTGCCTTCGATGACAATTACTTCAACTCGCATATTCCGCTGGCAATGAAAATGCCCGGCTTGAAAAAAGCAGAAGTATCAAGAGTAACCGGTTCACCCATGCCCTCCAACGATTTTTACATGATGGCTGAACTTTATTTCGAAGATCAGGCAGCCCTAGACAGCGCCATGGCATCGCCGGAAGGAAGAGCGGCAGCCAAAAATCTTATGGGCTTTGCTAAAGAAATCGTGCACATGATGTTTGCATCTGTAGTAATTGAAGAAAAAGTACCGGCTGCGGTCTAATTTTCTTCTTCAAAGGAGCTTTTAATGGCACATTCAAACGAGGCCGTATTTACCGGAATGGCTCCGGAAGCTTACGGCTTCAAGCGCATTCTTTATAGCAAGGTCGGTTATGTGGCGACAGTGACCATCAACCGACCGGATGTGCTCAACTGCTTCGACACCCTCACTCTCAAAGAGCTGGGTACAGCCTATATGGATGCTGCAGCCGACGACGCCATTGCCGTCGTGGTCATCACCGGTGCCGGAGACAAAGCCTTCTGCACTGGTGCCGACCTGAAAGAGCAAGAAGAATACATTTTGAAAAAGCCGAACAACTACCACAAGTGGATGTATCAGTTTATCGAAATGCATGACCGCCTGCGCAATATCGGTAAGCCCACTATCGCCCGCTTGAATGGTATGACCGTAGGCGGAGGCAATGAGCTGAATATGGCTTGTGACTTAGCGGTAGCGGCCGACCACGTGGTGATAAGACAAGTGGGCGCCGCTCGAGGCAGCGTAGCAGCCGGCGGTGCCACCCAATGGCTGCCTATGATCATTGGCGATAGACGAGCCCGTGAGATGCTTCTGCTTTGCGAGCCTATCGATGCCTACACGGCTCTCGACTGGGGACTGGTCAATCAGGTAGTACCATATTCGATGCTTGATGCAGCCGTCGCCGAACTAGCGGAAAAGCTCTATAACAAGCTTCCCGAATGCACTCGCTATACCAAGCAGCAGCTCAATTTTTGGCGTGATTTCTCTTGGTCTATGACCATCGGCCATGCCAGAGACTGGCTGACCTTGCATGCCGGACATTTCGAAACAGCAGAGGGTTTGTATTCATTCAGAAACAAACAAGAGATGGACTACAAAAAAATCAGACAGGCTGTAGCGGCGCCGGAAGCCAGCGCCAGCAAGAGCTGCCCCGCCTGTCACGCTCAAATGCCTGAAGATTACGGTTTCTGCGGTAACTGCGGACACAAGTTTTGATGACTCACTTCAATTTAAGAGAACATAGATAACCATGGTGATGACAATGACTTACAAGAACATACTGACCTCAAAAGAAGAAGCAGGCTCGCCCTCTTCTTTGAATTGTTACATAGGTATAGCCACCTTGAACCGCCCTACGGTTCTGAACGCTCTCAACCACGAGCTGATGACCGAACTGGTGGCGGCACTGGCCGAATTCGACGCCGACGAATCAGTAAGAGCGATAGTCATAACCGGCTCAGAAAGAGCCTTTGCCGCCGGTGCCGACATCAAAGAAATGTGCGATGAAACTACTGTTTCGATGATGCTCAAAGACCGCCTCGCCACCTGGGACAAGATAAAAGAAATCAAGAAACCAATTATTGCTGCAGTGAGCGGCTTTGCCCTGGGCGGAGGCTGCGAACTTTCGATGATGTGCGACATTATCATCGCCTCAGAGACTGCTCAATTTGGTCAGCCAGAAATCAATATCGGAGTGATACCCGGTGCCGGCGGTACCCAGAGACTGACCCATGTACTCGGCAAATACAAAGCCATGGAACTGGTTCTGACCGGACGCCCCTTCAGCGCCAAAGAAGCGCATGAACTGGGACTGGTCAATAAAGTAGTACCGGTGGAACTATACCTAGAAGAAGCAAAAAATCTAGCAAAAGAAATCGCCGCCAAATCACCGATTGCTGTAAGACTAGCGAAAGAGTCGGTGCTGAAAGCATTTGACGGCACCTTGGCCGAAGGTCTCAATTTTGAGCGCAAGAATTTTTATATGCTTTTCTCATCAGAAGACCAGAAAGAAGGCATGAAGGCTTTTCTAGAAAAGCGCAAAGCAGTGTTCACCGGACGCTGATTCAGTCTTTATCTCGTACAAATTCGCACACTTATACAGGATCTAAAAAATGTCCAGCGACAACGAAAAAATTCTCTTGACCGAAAAGAAAAACGGCGTCGGTATCATCACCTTGAACCGCCCCGACAAATTGAACGCTTTCAATGACGAGCTTACTTTTCAATTGCAAGATGCTCTCAAAGAGATGGAAAAAGACAAAGAAGTAAGAGCGCTAGTGGTCACCGGCGCCGGACGCGGATTTTGCTCGGGGCAAGACCTGCAAAGTCGGTCCATCGCCCAAGAAATGGGTCAGCGCCCCTCTCTGGGCGACAGCATCAGAAGACGCTACAACCCGATAGTGATCAAACTTAGACGCATGGAAAAGCCCATAATCGCCGCCGTCAATGGTGTCGCCGCCGGTGCGGGAGCCTCAGTTGCCTTCGCCTGCGACTTCCGCATCGTCACAGAAAAGACCAATTTCATTCAATCTTTCACCAAAGTTGGTCTCATTCCCGACTCGGGAGCGACCTTTATCTTGCCACGTCTAGTGGGTGCCACCAAGGCATTTGAACTAATGCTTTCAGCCGATAAACTCTCAGCTCAAGAAGCTTTCAATCTGGGCGTGGTAAACAAAGTAGTGGCTGAAGAAGACTTGATGAAAGAAGCGATTGCCCTGGCTGAAAAACTAGCTGCCGGCCCAAGTAAAGCTTTTGGGCTGACCAAACGGGCAGTCAACAAAGCTATCTTCCACGATCTAGAAGAACTCCTAGAGTACGAAGCTTCTCTGCAAGAAATTGCCGGACGCTCCGATGACTTCGCCGAAGGCGTGAAAGCCTTTATCGAGAAGCGTACACCTCAGTACACAGGCAAATAATTACTGAAAAAGTAGTTTGTCCATACCCCGGCAAAGCCCCTTTTGTTGCTGCACTTTGCTAATAGCAAGCAAGGTTCCGTCCACATAAGGGGCTGCGCTTTTGCCGGCGGCATGACTGATGACCAGCCGCTCTTCCGGGTTGGAAAAGACAGCATCAAAAGCCAGAGTATAACCAGGCAAACGCAGTGAATGGACCCTTGTGCCGGCAATATCGGCACCACGCCCGGGCGAAGTTTGATCTTGCACCGACAGAGCCTCGGCATCACAGGGTACGGCTGCCAGTCTCTCAGCCAACTCTCTTGTGGTGCCGCTCGGGGCATCAGACTTGGCCGCCGAGGCATAGTCGATAATCTCGCGATTGGGCAGATAGCGAGCCGCCAAAAGCGAAAAATGAATAGCGAGGGCGGCGGTAATGGAAAAGTTGCCGCAGGCAATAATGCCCACTTGCTTAGAGAGAGCAAGAGCCTCCAGCTCCTTATATTGGGCTTCGGTTAATCCAGAACTGCCCACTACTACAAAAACAGCGTGCTCTAGAGCCAATTTAACATTGGCATAAACAGCATGAGCGCTGGTGTAGTCGACATAAACATCGAATGACCGCTCTTGCAAAGCTGTCTCTAACTGAGCGAAAACAGGAACGGCAGCCCCGGCTATTTCGATGACACTGCCCCCTTTGCTTCGCGAAAGTGCTGCCGTTAAGTCAAGCCCATCGGCTTTGACAATAGCTTCGGCTACTGCGCTGCCGGTCCAGCCGGTGACGCCGCCAAGACAAATTTTCATGCTTTACTCTTTCTATTTGGTGACTTTGACTTTTAATGAAATTACTGGCTCTGCGTCTTTTGAACTTCATGCGACTTAAGAAAATCAATTAGGTTATCTTTATAGATATTGCCTCTGAGAATATTACTGCGACCCTCATCATCCACCTTGATTACAGCAGGCAGATCGTGTTCAGCGCGCAGGTCGTATTGTTCTTTCAGATACTGAATAGACTTATCTTTCTCGGGCTCGTAGGGATGGAACTCAACAAAGACCGGTCTGTAATCACTTTCGATAAGACTGCGTACATCTGGACTGAGCAAACAAGAAAGTCTAAAGCTATCGCTGGCACTGCCGCAATCATTGACCATCACCAAAAGTCTTGGCTTGTCACCATGGTTGGGTTCCTTCAAAACCTCGTGCGAAAGCCAATTAACTTCGCCCCTGGTGGGCTTAAGAGTATGCCAGCTGCGTGCCAGATAAAGATATCTCATCAAGTCTGGTATATCGCGATAAGAATTTAAGTAAGGCGCCTTTCTTGTGACAGGACTGCCACGGAAACCAGAATAGCGGTAATCTTCCTCGCCATAAACATACTCATAACCATCGCCAAAAACCTGATTGTTAAGATCAGAATTCCGATTACGACCAAGTTCTGCCAAATTAGCACTGGATGATATTTCGTCGCTCTTAGCCCGGGCCAGTTTGTAAGGCACCACAAAAAGTCCAGTTTGCCTTCTTGAGCCGAGCTGGTCGGTAAAGCCTTTAAATCCTTCGCCTAGTCTCATTTCAGTCACTTCATTGGAGTAACCGGAAGGCATTTCCACCCGCACCGGCAGGAAGTTTTCATTAATATAGGCGCTGACATCGGGATTAGAGAGTCCCTCTGATTCCAACCTGTAAGCAAAGGGTTCTCCTTTTTGGATGAGCACATATAGTATGGGTTTCTTCACTTTGGCACATTCACTAAGAGCTTCACTGCGGGTGCGCCATTGCAAAGGCGGCTTTCGTCTAAATGGTGAGCTTAGGTCATAAGTCAGATGCAGTGAAAACTGCTTATCTAAACAGAAAAAGGCAGCCAAGCCAAACGAAAGGAGCGCCACCAAATAGAGTGCACGGGGCTGAGAGCGAGTACCCTTATAGTCTTTATTCATGGGCATAAGAGTACTCCTTGCGAGACAAGAAGAAGATCGCCATCGACAGAGAGACTGTAATGACGCAAGTATAGTTAATTAGATAAGTGAAAAATTCGGCACTACCATTGAGGATATCGGCCACCGGGATATTGGGATAGAGAAAGACACAATAAGCATCGGCACAGGCATTATAGAAATTGGTTATAAAGCTTGGCACTTGGGACAAACCAAAGAGACGCCCCGAATTATAAGTAAGTGGTTCAAAGAAGCTGCGCATCACCTGTCCAGCAAATAATACTCCGGCAATCAAAGCCAAGTCTTTTATGCCTGTCACCAAGGACGAAAAGAAAATCAAAACACTAGCTGTACTGAAACACAATAAAACCCGCTCTAGTCCATTGACGAGAAACTCAGTATTGAACATAAGCGAGGGCGAGAGCACCACAGAAACGAACTGCTCGATTAGCAAAGCCTGCAAAGAACATATCGATGCCGCAATCGAAACAGCCAACCACTTGCTGAAAACATAGCGGCTTATCGAGACTGGACGAGACAGAACAAGCGATATGGTGCCATGTTGCCGCTCACAACCAATGACACCGATACCCCAAAGCAAAGTAAAAAGAGTAGCTATAAATGGAGGCGATAAACAAGCATCGTCAACCGCCACAGAAGAATTACAACGCATAAGAGTAGTGCCGCCTAAGGGCAGCAAGATCATTAGAGTCAGCAAGATCAAGCGAACATTATTCGACTTGAACTGCCTCCAGGTATTTACACAGATAGCTCGATTCACTTTGCCCCTCCTTTACTCATCTCGTCGACAAAGGCCTTTTGCAAACGAGATAGCTCGGGTACAACTCGCGTCACTGGGATTCCGGCTTCCACCATAGTTTTAATTAGTCTGGCGCATTCGGCTTCACTGCCCACTGTGATTGAGGCATTGGCTTCGGTCTGGCTAAACTGCTCGAGAGTGGCCCCAAGTTCGGTGGCAATTTTGCTGACTAGGGCGCTGTCCACCAAAACTTCATCGCTATATCCCAACCAAGAAATACACATGGTGCGAGGCACAGACTCTTCGCGGGTACGCAGATTTTCTTCCCTGACGACTTTGCCTTTCTGAATGAAAATAACGCGGTCGCAGCTGCGCTCAATTTGATCGAGTTGATGCGAGTTAAGCAAAAAGGTGAGCCCGTCTTGACGTAAACCCCGCAATAAACTCTGCACCACTAAGACCCCATGGGGGTCCATACCAGATGCAGGTTCATCAAGCAAAAGATAACGCGGTTTGTTCACCAGAGCCTGAGCAAAGCCAAGGCGTTGCAGCATGCCGCGTGAGTATTTCTTTACGGCCATAGACCAAGCGGCCGGGTCTAACTCTACTTTCCTGAGCAGTTCTTCGCATTCATGCAGGCGCAGCTTTTCAGGACGACCACAGAGTTCGTGGTGAAAATGTAAAAAATCGCGCCCAGTCATCCAACGGTCAAAGGTGAGACGCTCAGGCAGATAACCGACCATGGCTCTAGTGACCAAATCGTCCGGTGCCAAGCCGTCAATGGTAATCTCGCCTGACTGATAGCGCAAGAAACCCATCATGCAGCCAATCAGAGTGGTCTTGCCAGCCCCGTTCGGACCAACCAAACCGAGGGCCTCTCCCGGCTTAATCGACAGTGAAACCCCATCTAGAGCGCGTACCTTGCCGCCCTTGTAAGACTTGACCAGATTGACTACATTAATGCCGCTGGCGGCAACATCAAAAACCTCTGTTGATAGTTCTTTTGATTGCTCTGCTGTTTGCTCTGCTGTTTGCTCTGCTTCGACCATAATCGCCTCAAAAAAGGGCACCGACCAACAACTTGGCATAATGACAACTTACCCAATTTTAGTCCGCCTTTGCTATATGTGCTGAATCTGCCTTTAGTATGTTAAAAGTGAGGTGGCAGGAAAGCCTCCTTATCCCAAGGGCTTTTCCTGGGATAGCAACCGACAAATTCGCGGAATTAGAAGAGATGAGTAAGGAAAAAGCGAGAAGATTTAACCTGTTGCCTGGGCGAAAATTGCCCTTAATCTTGCTCTTTACTTTGCTGACTTTTATTAATTTCGGCACTTCGCTTTTCAGCTCAAAAGCTTTGGCTCAAATTGAAGAGGCCGAGGCGCCTCAGAAAACAGAGCCATCTGAGCCCAGTAATCAAGATAATTTAGAGAGCAAAAAGGCAAAAGCTACAGAAAGCACCAAGAGCGAACCCAAATGGGCAAAGCTTATTGACCTTTCAGGGCGTTTTCAATATGAAATTCCCGATGGCTGGAATCTCACCCGCAACCCCTTTCTGCCAAACGATATTTTGGTGCAACCCTATCAAGAGCGCCAAAAAACTATTTTTTTCGAACTCAAAAAGGGCAGGCTAAACGAAGCCAAAGCCAAGGCTTTTGAAAAGGAAAACCTAGCCAAACTGGAAGAAAGCAAGCTGATCAATCGCAAACAGATAACGACGAGCACCGGTCCAGGCTACTATCTAGAGCTGGACGGACTTTTGGAAGGCGCCCCCGTGAAAGAGTATATTTATTTGCGCAAGCTAGGCAGCGAAGTATTGGCGATCACAGGCTGTAGCCCCCTCAAGATAGACAAAAATCTGGAAGAAACTCTGGGTAAAGTAAATGCATCTATAGTGCCTAAGCATGTCAAAATGCCTAAGCGCATCATTAGAAGATAGGAGTGACAGGGGCATGTCCGACCAGGCATCCAGAGCGGTACCATTAGTTATCTGTATTGCCTTTGTTCTGGGCGTCTACGGCTTCAGCGCCGTTTCGCGGCAAGCCGATCCCAAGTTCTCACGCGAACTGAAGAGCAGTTATCCGACCACAGCTTATCAGGCTCTTTTCGAAACCAAATCGACCAAGGGTGCGGGCACGGTCATGCTTTCTTGTGACGGCGAAGGTCATATGCGCATAAAGGAACTGGCCAATCTGGTGCAGTTTTCGCAGCAAGTGCACAATACACTCGGTCAAACCAAGGTCGAAGAAGTGGTGGTCAACGTAGATAGAGTCACTATCCTCAATTATTTGACCGGCAAAAAATATATCATCAACGAACAAGAAAAAACTTATGAAGAGAAAGACCTGACCAATCTGGGTGTGGGTATTTATGATGAAGCCATGTATGAGAGTTCTAAAGCCAAAAGGCTGCCTGACACCACCATAGACGGTGAACCGGTAAGGGGCTGGCTCACCACTTTTCCCCTTTCAGATGCCGATCAAATTGAAGCTTATTTTTCGAAGCGCACCGGCTGTCTAGTGAAAGCCAAAGGTGCCGGAGTGGAAACCAGACTGATGGGCTATAAGCCAGTGCCCTTGCCACCCCCGGCTTTCGTACCACCGCCAAGCTTTATCAAGAAGAAATCACTTTAGTCAATTTTTCTGCAAAGCCCTAGCTATGCGCAGACTGTCATCGACAAGCTCGCGCAAGCGTGCTTGTATCTTGGGCTCATTGATATCACCGTCGGTATAGACAAAACGGGGCACGATCATGGTGCGAAAATCAAGCATGAGTGAATTAGCTAAACCCATGGCTGACATATAGCTAGATTTTCCGCCGGCAGCACAGAGCATACCGACAATTTTGTTTTCCCAGGCCTTGCCGGTAAGTTCGATCAAGTTCTTCAAGACTGCCGAAAAAGAATAGTTATAGACTGGAAAAGCCACCAAGATAAGGGCGCTTTCGGCAATCATGGCGCCTAGATGTTTCACATTGGCGTCACCATAGGCGGCACCACCATCACAGAGAGGCAAGGGATAATCACGCATGTCGACAAACTGCAGAGTATCGCCTTGGTTCAAAGACGATTCGATAAATGACTGCACCGAGCCCGCCATCTCTCTGCTTTTGCTTTCAGGATTGAGACTGGTGCTCAGTACTAAAATTTTCAATGAAATTTCCTCTCTAAATCTAAATGCTGATTCTATGCCAATTAGATGCTCTAACTAGAACTCTCAATTAAAAACCAGGATCTGTCGGCATATTCTTTGGCGGCTCTTCTGCCGGCTGCGGGCGACTGGTCTCTTGGTTATATTGCATCTGCACCGGCGCAGGCGGGGCTTCAGAGGCAAGTTTGTGCTCGATTGTGGCAATGCGCTGTTCAACTTGTCTGACTCGCTCTTTATCTTCGTCGCCGCAGCAAGCGACAAATCGCTTGTACTCATTCATAGCCGAGCTAAGGTGCCGCTCCGACTCAAAGAGCATAGCCAATTGCAAGTGCACTTCTCTATTATTGGGATCATATTCCAAAGCACGGTGCCAAGCCTCGATAGCGCCCTGGTGATTGCCCTTGGTCAAAAGACAGATACCGATATCGAGATAGACTCTTTCATACTTTATGCCAATTAGCGGATTTCGCGTTTTGACCATGTCTTGCAGAGAAGTATGAGCTTTCACCCATTCCTTCATTTTCATCAGACATTCGCTGTATCTAATCCAGGCTTCATAGTTATCCCAATCGCGTTGGTACTGACCTAAAGCTTCGCGGTAAGAACTCAAGGCAGCATTGAGATGACCGGCGCTGTCTTCATTAATGCCATTGGCCAGATGAATCTCACGGGTAAGCGGATCCATAAACTCAGTGTCGCGAAAAGCCAGACCAATTTCTTCCTGGGCCTTTCTATAATTTTTCATGCGTGTATAACAGCGGGCCAAAGCCAAATGACCACGCCCAGTCTTCTCGATAGACTGCTCGCAGTGCTTGGTGAGGGCATCGACTGCTTTCTGGTCTTGCCCTTTAGCAAAATAGGTCAAGCCCAAATAATAGAAGGCTTCTGGATTGTAGCCATTTCGGGCAAAATAACTGGCCTGCAAAAGAGCATCGAGGGCGCCGTCATAATCGCCCTTCTCATAAAGCTTCTTACCCAGCTTTGTGTTCTTATCGGCCGGGTCTTTTGTATTTTTGCCTGAGACCTTAGCCAGAGCGGGGGCTAGAGCCGGACCAGCCAATAAAACCGGCTGCATACCAAACTGCAAAAGCAGACCGGAGGCCAGAGCAATAGCCCGCTTGTATGTTCTAGCTTGGTCTCTCTTCATTTTGCAAAATTTCCAGAAAGCGGACTTCGTCAATAACCTTTATACCAAGTTCCTGCGCTTTAGCCAATTTAGAGCCGGCCCCCGGTCCCGCCACCACCACATCGGTCTTTTTGGATACCGAAGATGAGGCTTTACCGCCTCTGGCTTTGACAGCCTTTTCAGCTTCGGTGCGCTCCATGTTTACCAATGTGCCGGTAATAACAAAAGTCAGTCCGGCTAGGAACTGAGGTAGTTCGGGGCCGCCACACTCATCTTCCATCTTCACCCCGAGTTCTTTCAACTCACAGATGATGCTCTGGTTTTCCGGCTCGGCAAAATACTCAACTAGATTTTGCGAAATAACCGGACCGACACCATCAATAGCAGCAATCTCTTCACTGCCGGCCTGGCTGATTGCCTGCATAGAATGAAAACGACCAGCGATTAACTCAGCCACTGAAGCGCCCACATGCCTGATACCAAGACCAAACAAGAGCGCCGCCAAAGGTCTATTCTTTGAGGTCTCGATAGCCTTGATGGCGTTCTCAGCAGACTTTTCGCCTTTCTTGGGCAAAGAGCGCAAATCATCGATTGTCAGCCTGTAAAAGTCGGCCGGTGTCTTAACCATACCGCGCTCGAATAACTCACCGATGAGCATCTCACCGACACCGTCTATATTCATGGCTTCTTTGCCGACAAAATGAATCAACCGCCTGAGGCGCTGGGCTGGGCAGCCATAGACATTCAAACAGCGATAAACCACTTCTTCTTTGATGCGCACAAGTTGGCTGTCGCAGGCCGGGCAGCGCTCTGGATAGTGAAAAGGCTCGCTTTCAGAAGGGCGTTTCTCAAATTTGACGCATACTACTTCGGGAATAATCTCACCGGCTTTGCGCACCACCACGGTATCGCCAAGCCTTATATCAAGTCTTTCAATTTGGTCTTTGTTATGCAGAGTGGCGCGTTTCACCGTGGTACCGGCCAGCTTGACCGGGGTCAGACAGGCAACCGGAGTGACCGCACCGGTGCGACCGACATCGAACTGCACCGACTCAATAACGGTCTCGGCTTCTTCTGGTGGATATTTATAAGCGATAGCCCAGCGCGGCGAATGACTGGTATTACCAAGCAAGTCCCAAAGTTTGCGATCGTCTAGCTTGACAACTACACCATCGGTTTGATAATCGAGCTTATGACGGGCATCCTGCCATTTTGTGACAAAGTCCATCAAGCCATGAGCATCGGTGCAAGTGCGATTCGGCTCCACAGGAAAGCCCATGGCTTCCAGTAAAGCCAGATTCTCAAAATGACTATCGGGCTGTTTGACGCCCTCGTCCAAAATATAGAGGAAGTAAGTCCAGACAGCTAGCTTTCGCTTAGCAGTGCGATTGGGATCTTTCTGACGCAGCGAACCAGAAGCGGCATTGCGTGGATTGGCAAAAAGCGGCTGCCCTTCTTCTTCTAAGGCAGCATTGAGCCTGGAAAAACTTGACACGGGCATATAAACTTCGCCGCGCACCTCGACCTTGGCGGGTGTATAAAGCTCAAAATCGCCACCTTGGGCAGGCGGCGCCTTGACCGTGCCGTCCTTATAGAGAGCAACCGGCTTGAGGCGGCGCGGCAAGCCGGAAACAGTCTTAAGATTGAGGGTGACATCTTCGCCGACTTCGCCATTGCCCCTGGTGGCACCCTGGACAAAGTCGCCGTCCAAATAGGAGAGCGCCACAGATAAGCCATCTATTTTGTGCTCACTGACATATTTGAGGCTCTCCAGCGCTTGGTCGTCAGCCAGAGCCCGAGCCAGGCGCTCTTGCCAGTGCACAAGATCTTCCTGCCCCATGGCATTAGCCAAACTGAGCATAGGAATCTTGTGCACTACTTCTTTGAAGTCGGTGCTGGGCTTGGCCCCTACCTTTTGGGTGGGGCTGTCGGGGCTGGCATACTCAGGGTGCTCGCTTTCTAAGGCTTGCAACTCTCTAAAGAGTTTGTCGAATTCTAAATCGGTGATTTCAGGCTGTTCGACATAATAGAGAAAACGATGGTGCTCGATGAGCTTAGCCAGCTCGACAATGCGCTCTCTTGCTGACACTCCAGTTTAGTCCTTTATTTGTCTGGTGTTTATTGGTGTTTAATCAAGGCCTTCGCGGCTGAGAATGACACAATCGCCCTGGGCTGTACCAGAGCAAATGGCGGCGGCGCCGAGTTTAGCGCCACGAGCTTCCATAGTGCGGGCCAGACTAAGAAGTATACGAGCACCACTGGCACCAATCGGGTGACCGAGGGCGATAGCGCCTCCGTTCACGTTTACTTTCTCAGGATCGATACCGAGCATTTTGATTGACTTCAGAGCTACTGCGGCAAATGCTTCATTAATTTCCATCAGTTCTAAATCTTTCACGGAGAGCCCGGCTTTCTTCAATGCTTTCTCGGTGGCAAGAGCAGGCACAGTGGCTAAGTAAGGCACATCTTGCCCGATAGAAGCATGGCTGACAATTTTTGCCAGGGGCTTGAGACCGAGCTCTTTGGCTTTGCCGGCGCTCATGACGAGCAGCATGCAAGCACCATCGTTAACACCTGGGGCATTACCGGCGGTGATAGAACCTTTGTCATAGAAAACCGGCTTCAGCTTACCGAGAGCTTCCATAGAAGTATCGGCGCGGGGCGATTCATCGCGGTCGACAATCTTGGTCTGACCTTTACCGGCTGGTATTTCCATTTTGTAGATTTCTTTGGCAAAAGCACCACTTTCATGGGCTTCTACTGCTTTCTTGTGGCTGCGCACCGCCCACTGATCTTGCTCTTCTCTTGTGATGCCAAACTCTTCCGCCACCTTGGCACCGTGCACAGCCATGTGCACGCCGCTCACCGGACACTCTAGACCGTCCACCAGCATGGCGTCTTGAAAGGCGACATGGCCCATACGCTTACCAAAACGAGCCGAATTAGCTTCCACTATGTAAGGAGCCTGACTCATAGACTCCATACCGCCGGCAAGAATTATCTCGGCGTCATTGGCTCTAATGCGCAGATCGGCCAAAGTCACGGCACGCATGCCAGAGGCACAAACTTTGTTGACCGTGGTCGACTCGGTAGTCTTAGGTAGACCGGCGGCAAGCAAAGCCTGGCGAGAGGGAACTTGACCACTGCCGGCTTGAATAACTTGACCGACAATCACTTCATCAATTGCCTCAGGATTGACTTTATTGCGTTCGACAATCTCTTTGATCAGAGGTGTAGCCAACTTGACGGCGCTCAAAGAAGCAAGCGAGCCACCCAGCTTTCCAAAGGGTGTTCTCAAACCGTCGACGATTACAGTTACTCTATCTTCCACGTCAAATTCTCCCGAGCCAAAGCTAAGTTCTTAACACTCAAATGTTAGTCGGCTTAAGCGCCAAGGGGTGCAGATACTCATTTACTCTTAATAAGACCCGGCTATCTCTACTCTAGGTTTTAGTTTATTATTGGAAAGTAAGCTTGCTGCCGGGACAACGAATGTCAAGATCTCAAAACGATGACGAGCCCTATGCCCGTTCTTCAAGACGGCCGCCGCCGCGCCAGGCAAATCGCAATCAATTTCAAGATGACGAAGACGATTTTGAGGAAGAACAGAGCCCCTCTGCCCGTCAAAGGTCTAAATCTAGGCCAAGCAAGAGACAAAGCACACAAAGAGGATCGGCTTCGCCCTCAAGTGGCCAAAGCGGCAACTTTCTAGACAAAATCAACCAATATATCGCCGAAAAGCAGCAGGGCGCTGTTGTTGAACCAAGCCGCATTGAGCCAGGCAAGAGATTGGTGGCGCTGGGCATAGACTTTGGTGCCGCCTACATAATTTCACTGGTGGCCGGCTTCATTCCCATGCAGACCATACTCACCAACCAACTTGTCATTCCTCTAGTTCTCTGTTTTAGAGACTTCTTTTATGGCGGCAGGGGTCTGGGCAAAAACCTCATGGGCTTGAGAGTAGTAGACATGGCCACAGGCGAAGGCCCAACCTTGAAACAGGTTCTGGTGCGTAATCTTATTTATCTGGGACCCCTCTTGCTCTTGCAAGTTACCGAACGCCTTTTGCATTTATTTGAAATTCATGTCAGCTTGACTACTGCCGTGGTGACAGTGAAAGAGGTCTTGAAAGCAGTTCTTTCTGTTTACGTATTGGTAATAGTTCCTCTTGAAGCCTACCGCAGTTACGCCAGGGAAGATAGTATGAGACTTGGCGATGCCTTAGCCGGCACCTGCCTGGTCGAAGACGAGATGAATTTCAGCGAAATACTGCCCAAATGACCCACAAAACAGCCTATATCTGGGGACCGGTTACTTCTTTCAATGGTGCCATCGCCGCAGCTCTTGTCATGAAGGGCTGGCATGTCCATTTCGCGTCAAAATCTTCGCTCAATATACTGAGCCTATCGCCCTTAGATTTGACAACTCAGGCTCGCAGCTTGCTCGACCTAGCCCTTGGCGGCAAAGAAAAAGCTCGCGCTTTTCAAGACCGCCTCAAGGTGGTAGAAGGTCCCGAGAACAAGAAGAGCCCGGAAGGCAAGAATCAGAAATATGATGCCATCATATTCAGTGCCCTACCACCCAACTTTGATGAAGCAAGAGGGGCGCGTGCCCCCTGGACCGGCGGTGACCTAAAAGCCTTGACCCGCAGTCATAAAGACACGCCTATTTTTATTGTTTCATCGCTTTGGGGCGGCATTCAAAAAGATGGTGTGGTGCCGGAAGAACTTGAATTTGGCAGGCGCAAACCCCAAAGCCAATGGGAAAATACCTGCCAGCAATATGAGCAGCGTCTTTTGGAAAGTCTATCGGGCAGTGAATCTGTTTGGTATATGGTAAGACTGCCCATGCTTTCCGGCGATACAAAAGACGGCAGCACCAGTCGCATTGCCGGCATCTATTCACTTTTGCGTGAATTGAAAGAACAAAACAGCAAACCATTAAAGGGCAAAGGTCCGCTCAAACTGGCTTACAATCCCGATTCCACTCTCTGGTTTCTACCAATTGATCATGCCGTCAATACTTTCTTGCGCTTACTAGAAGACGAAAGTCGCCCCCGTATCTGTAATCTGGTATCAACCCAGGCCTCACTCAATCGCGAGTGGCTGAGCCACTTAGCGACAGTTCTCCAGGCAGAAGAAATCGAAGCGAAAGATCCCGATGATTTGAATCTGCCAAGTACTTTGCGCAAGATGCTGATTGATGATGTGCAAGTAAAGACTCGCAATCTTTTTGAAGTAAGCGGGCGCTATCAATTATTGCCGGTGGTGGCCGACAAAGAATATCTGAGCAAACTTATCGACTATGCCGAGTCGATGCACTGGGGCGAGCCGCAAAGCCAGCCGCAGGAAACAACTGTAGACTATTCTGAAAAGGTGGCACGCTTCTATTTCGAAGAATTCGTGCCGGAGAAGCTCGCCCAAGGGGCCTTGAAACACGCCAAAATCAATGGTCACAAAATCGGCTTTAAGCTCAGGGCCTCAAGCTTTCCTGGCTGGATGCTCAAGGTCAAACCAAATAGCGAAAACGAAGCGATGCTGACAGTTATTGACCCAGCCTTCGATAGACCAGATGTTTGTTTTCACTTCAGCGGCATGACCCTAGCCGGTCTCATTCAAAAGAAAATACATCTTTCTAGAGCCTTGCTGATGAAAGAAGTAACTGTGGAAGGCAATATGCTGCAGGTCTTTAAAATTGCCGGGCTAATAGAGAAGTTTCTCAAAGACTTCCCCCTAAGCAAAGAAGACCTGGCCAAAAGCCAGGTCGACTGACCGCCCGATTTATTTGAGCACAGCGCTAAGATTTAGCTGCTGCTTGCGACTTAACCGCCGAGATCAAATTAGCCATCTCAATGGCTGCCACAGCTGCTTCGGCTCCTTTATTACCGGCTTTGGTGCCGGCTCTTTCAATAGCCTGTTCGATACTGTCCACGGTCAAGATTCCGTTTATAACCGGTATGCCGGTCTCAAGAGCGACACTAGATAGACCGGAAGAACTATGAGAAGCTACATAATCGAAATGGGCGGTGGCGCCGCGAATTACAGCACCGAGAGCGATGACGGCATCATAGCGACCGCTCTGGGCGGCATGCTTGACCACAAGCGGTATTTCGAAGGCACCAGGGCACCACATAATCTCAACTGATGAGAGGTCGGCGCCATGTCTTTTGAGCGATTCGGTGGCACCGGAGAGTAATTCCTTGGTGATGAAATCGTTGAAGCGGCTGACTACAACGGCAAACTTCAAACCGGTGGCAATCAATCTGCCTTCGATTACTTCAGGTTGACCCTTAGACATTTAACTCTCCTTTTGTGGTCTTCTCTTTTGCCGCTTCACCAAGCTCAAGCCAGTGCCCTAGCTTCTCTTTCTTGGTGAGCAGATAGTTCATGTTGTGACTGTTGCAAGCCGGCGGCATCATCACCCGACCTGTAACTTTCAAGCCATAGCCTTCCAAGCCGACAATTTTTCTTGGATTGTTGGTGACGATACGCACCGAGGTCAAGCCCAAATCACAAAGAATCTGAGCACCAACGCCATAGTCGCGCAGATCAGGCTTAAAGCCCAGGGCTTCGTTAGCCTGCACTGTGTCCTTGCCGGTTTCTTGCAGAGCATAGGCTTTGATCTTATTGAGCAGCCCAATGCCTCTGCCTTCCTGGCGCAAATAAACCAAGACACCGGTTTCTTCTTTGGCTATGAGAGCCATGGCTGCTTCCAACTGGGGACCGCAGTCACAGCGCAAACTGGCGAAGACATCGCCGGTGAGACATTCTGAGTGCACACGAATGACCACATCTTCTTTGCCTGTGACATCACCTTTGACCACAGCCAAGTGTTCCTGCCCGTCAAGCGTATTGCGATAAGCATAGAGCTTAAACTCACCATAAGCGGAAGGCAACGTGCATTCAGCTTCTCTGACGACAAAACGCTCTTTGCCTAGGCGATAAGAGATGAGCTGGGCAATATTGATAAACTTCAGGCCGTGCTTGTCGGCAAACTCGCGCAATTGCGGCACACGCGACATGGTGCCGTCGGCATTCATAATCTCGCAAATCACCCCGGCGCTCTTGAGACCAGCCATGCGAGCCATGTCGACAGCTGCTTCGGTGTGACCGGCTCGCTGCAAGACACCGCCGGCTTTAGCCACTAAGGGCGATATATGACCGGGGCGTCTCAGGTCTTCGGGCTTAGACATTTCATCGACACAAACTTTGATGGTTGTAGAACGGTCGAAGGCACTGATGCCGGTTGTGACACCAAATCTAGTATCAGCGTCGACAGTGATGGTGAAGGCCGTGCTCTGCGATTCGGTGTTGCGCTCAACCATGAGGGGCAAGTCGAGTTCTTTTGCCCTTTCAGGGGTAATCGATAAACAAATCCAGCCCCGGGCCTCAGTGGCCATAAAGTTTATTTTCTCGGGGGTGATTAATTCGGCGGCGCAAATCAAGTCGCCTTCATTCTCGCGACCTTCATCATCACAGACCACTACAAACTTGCCAGCCTTAATATCGGCGATGGCATCTTCCACACTGTCGAATCTAACTTCGGACATGCTAGCCTCCGGTTTGACGTCGCATATGTCAAGCGACACCTAAAGCATAGCCCCCGTGGACCTTTATGGGACCAATATTATGCGATTCTTTATTATGCATTCTTTTTAATTAAGCTGGGTGAGCCTAATCACATAGCGGGCAATGATGTCGGTTTCAAGATTGACGCGGCTGCCCACCTTCAATTCACCCAGGGTTGTCACCGCCAAGGTATGGGGGATAAGCGCCACTGTGAAAGTAAACTCATCATCGGCTTTGCTCGGGGTGGAGCAGGAAGCCACGGTGAGCGATACACCTTCCACCGCCACCGAACCCTTCTCGACGAAATAGGGCGCGAAAGCCCGGTCCGCTTTAAATGTAATTTCCCAAGAGAATCCATCTTGCTTGATAGCGGCTACTTCTCCGACTGTGTCGATATGACCGGTGACGATATGCCCGCCCAGTCTATCGCTCACTTTCAAAGCTTTCTCTAAATTGACTTTGCAGCCGACCTCAAGTTCGCCCAAACGTGTACGCCTCAAGGTCTCATTGATTGCCTCGGCGGCAAACCATCTGCCCTCCTCGGAGTCGACGGAAAAGTCAGTGACTGTCAAACAAGTGCCCGAGACCGAAATAGACTCACCGAGCTTAGCATCGCTCAAAATTCCTGCAGCACCTATTTTGAGGCGGCGCCCTTCGCCGGTGTCCTCCACTGCAAGCACTACACCGACCTCTTCAACGATTCCTGAAAACACTGCTCTTACTCTCGCTCCACTAAAGTCATTCCAACAGATGCGACTAACTTAAGGCTGCACCGGCGTCTCGTCGTGAAAGTCGGCGATCAAAAAGGCCTTCGTTTCAGCATGTTGACCAATCAGATAGCGAAACCGAAAGTTAGTCTCTCCGGTGTCTTGCGATGAGTGAAGGGCACAAACCCCTTGCACTTCCACCGGAATCATACCGCGGTTGTCGGGATCGCCTGTGGTTACCTTGTCTACACGCACTGCACAAACTTGCTTGCGCTCGCTCATATCGCGAATCAGACCGATAAGCTCGCTATTTGTGCCCGGCACCATTTTGCTCCGCGCCATTGCGGCAAAAACGTTGGGAGCCAGTTCCTTGCGCAATTCCATAACATTTTTTTCGCAGTTGATATAACTTGAATCAAGCAAATGCATGGTCACATCTCTAACAAAGGCATCGATAGTCTGCTTGGTTTCACTTGATACTTTATTGCCCTTAGGCATGGTCAAAAACAAGACGCCATTGATAATCACACTCACACCCAAAAGAATGTGCACGCCATAGGCTTTTATGAGCTGTTCCGGGCCTATCTTTTGCACCTTCCAGTACATGGTTAGAGTGCCTCCATCGTGCCCAGCATCCAGTTATTATGCGAGCGATACATCTTAAGCACAGCTTTGCAATCGGCTGTAGAAGATTGACCCTGTTTCGTAATTTTCTGAACGCCTTCCACCATCACTTCGGCATCATTGTCTTGTGATTTCAAAACCTTGGCTTTAGTAATTTCGCAGCTGCTCTGCACGCCGGCTCCATCCCAACTCCAGGTAAACATATCGGCGGCGGCTAACTTAGCCATTTCTTCAAGACGCGCCTGATGAACATATTTGAGGGCAAGAAAAATACAAACAAAAAGAGCACAAAAACCAACGAACCATTTACCTGGTGAAAAAATCTTTTCCATTAAGATCTAGACCTCAAGCTTTAACCCTCATGTTGCAGACCGAGGTAATAGACAGCCTGGCGACAAGCATCGGTATGCGAAAGCTTGGGATTGCGTCTTCTCACATCTTCGATCATCTGCAAACGACGCGGAATATCGCGTATTGGTTCGGATGTACAGATCCAATAGTCCATCGGGCTGGGCACAAGTCTAATCGTGCCGTGCACTGCCCCTACAATAAGCAAACATTGGCTGTCTCGGCGCTTTTCTTCGTCTCGGCTGAACTGCTCGATGGCTGCTGTTTCGGCATCGGTGAGACGCAAGGTATCTTTGAGCATGCGTAAGTCGCTGGGGTCTTGCCTGAGCAAAATCTTCATGTGCGAGTTTTTCACAACCGAATCGGCTTGCTCGGCTTGCCTGAAGAAGTCTTTCAACTGCTGAGTGATACTGACGAGCATCATACCGTAGTGACGGGCTCGCCTCGAAAGGTCATCTAATAGTCTTGCCCCGGCTTTAAATCTCATCAAAGTGGCAGCCTCGTCTATAACCGCAGCAAAGCGCTGTCCACGCGCCTTAGAATCGGCAGCTTTGCGCCTGATGAATTCAGCCAAGATGAAAACAGCTATACGCTCAAGACGAGGTTCGTTTACTTCTCTGGTATCAAATACGATGAATAGTTTCTCGGTCTCAATATTGGTTAGACCGTCCACCAGACCGCCAAAAGCGCCGGTTCTGGTAAAGAGTGAAAGACCTCGGGCAAACTGTTGCAAGCGATCCCTCTGCAAAGGATCAACTTCGTTGGCGGCAGCCTGAGCCGTTACCTGCGCCAAGTCGGTCATCGTCGGTACTTGGTTGCGGAAACTGGCTTCCATGTAGGCTAGACGGATGAGACCATCAAGCAAAGACTTCTCTTCTACAGATAGTTCTTCGCGACCTTCAGGGGCAAGCATCAAGTCTAGAAGAGAAAGCAGAGTTGAAACTTTGTCGGCGGAAGGCTCGCCCATCTTGTCCTCAGGACCGAGGTCGAAGGGGTTCAAGACATAGCCGCTGGAAGGACCCAAGTCGACATAGGCACAAAGTTCGGGGCCGAGAAGTTCGGTGATGAAGCGATAAGCACCAAATTTGTCTACTGTTTTATCTATGAGCACAAAGCGCGTGCCGAGCGGCAAAAGTCTGAGCATCATCATCGACACGGCAAAAGATTTACCCGCCCCGGTGGTTCCCACTACGAACATATTGTTCGCGTCTTTGCCCTGCCCTCTAAAAAATGGATTGAGCAGAACCGGTTCGCGTGAGGCAAGAGCAAAGCCGAAAGGCACACCATCGGGAGTACCACAAGAGGCAGTAAAGAACGGCCACATCGTACCGACAATTGGCGACATGACACGATGGACAACAGCCATTTTGTCGACGCCGACCGCCAAAGTAGATTGCCAAAGATCGAGTTGCAACATCTGACCGCGATCCATCTGAGCGCCGCGGTTTTTGAAAACACGCCTGATCTCATCCATATTTTGAGCCAGGTGCTCTGGGCTGTCACTGGCTGTAGAGAGATAGAGCGATACATCAAAAGCTTTGTTGGAACTGCGCAAAAACTCTTGAATGGCTTGAGCCGCCGACCGAGTCGATTCGATACCTTCTAAGTCGGGGGTGGCCAACTGTGTGGAAGTAACGTGACCCATGCGGTATTTAAGTTTGAGTTCTTTTCTTACCCGGTCTTGGTCGCATTGATGAATAAAGAGAGAGAGCGTGTACTCAGTCGAAATAGTGAGCAAGTCGACCAGCCATCCCATCCAGGTTTCATGGGGTGTGGCGAACATATATTGGGTGCCGATGTATTTGCCGTCCAGCCAAACATATTCATCAGTGACCTTCATAGCCGAACCAGCCAAAGTAGACGCTTCCGACATATTAGAGCGGGAAGGCGGTGCTTCAGGATCTTTCTGATAGAGCGATGGATTGAGATCTGAATAGATCAAATTGCGCACTTCTTTGCGCGACAAAACTTGCGGTCTCAGGTTTGATGTGCGCAACTGCTCCACAGCAGTCTTCTTGAGACGATTCAATATCTCGAGATATTCTTCGTGCTTCTGAATTGAACGTCTACCGCTCCAGCTCTTTCCTGTCTTGCAATCGGGCGGATGATAACTGATGACCACATAAAAATCGCGCTGGGGCACGAAAGTTACGTCTTGTACCTTACGAAACCATTTGTCGGTATAGTCGGCATACCACTTGAGATAGTCGTTGTCGGTCTTGAGTAAGATCTGATAACGAGACAAGTATTCGTCTACCGATAGGTTACGGCTCTTGATAATAATCTGAATGTCAGACTCACAAGAGTTGGCAAAATTGGCAAAGGTTCGAGCCATGGTCTCACGCTCGGCCTCATCGAAGAGCAAAGCGTTGATGCCCTTGCAAGAAATATATTTGCGGAAGCTTCCGTCTGATAAAACAACCAGACCTTCTTCTTCGTCTTCACCCGGAATGGAATGAATAAAGCAAACGTCTTGCCAACTGCTGGCGCCTCTCTTGTCTGCGGTGGGACCATCATCGGCGTGGTTATCGCCTTCCTCTTCACCAAAAGGAAGCATCTCCCTGAGTTTTTCAGGCAGTCCGTTATAAAAGCCGGCAACAATATTTTGGAAAGAGGCGTGCGGCGTTGTGGCTAAACGTTTGCCACTGACTGAGGGCGTGGCTAAACCATAACTCTCCTCATCTTCGTCCTCGTCTAAATCGTCATCATCATCATCGTCGTCATAGCGACCGCGACCGGGCGGCTTGCCCTTGCCTCTAGAGCCGCCAGAGCCTCCGCTTGAGCCTCTTCCGCCCGAGCCTCTTCCAGACGAACTCCGGCCGCCCGAATTAGACCCGCCAGAAGGACCTCGTCCTCCTGTTCCTCGTAAAGCTGAATACTGGCTGTCGCTTCTTACCATAAATTAAGTTTACAACGGAAGAGGGCTAATCACCCACCGATGTAGAAATCATCGCTCTTTTTCTTGGGTTCTTGGATGGTCGGATCAGGATAAAGCCTTCCTGGCTCTGGCTTTGGAATAAAACTCGTTGGTACCAGGTGCAACTTGTAAAGGAGCAGATTGCGCCACCAGCTCATGGGCTTCAGATCGGTAAACTTGACAGCCGGCAGGCAGAAACAGAAGAAGACAATGGCAAGCAAGATATTGGCAGGCAAGTTGCCGACCTTCCAACCCTGCGGCACAGCCGATAGTATGTAGAAAGAAATGGCAATGGAGACAACCAGCATCAAGAGCTGACGGACCGTAAAGTCCCACAGCTTGAAAGGCTTGTTCAGTACTATGACTTTATGCACCCTGGACATAATTCACCCCTCTACCTACATATTCCACTTTTTTCAACTTTCAAAGGGAATCAGGTCTGACTGTCCATTCTCGGCTAATTTCATCAGCTTTCTAGCCATGATCGCATAAGACGAAGGAAGATGCGAGATAACACCGGCAAAGTGATTACGACAAGCATCAAACATACCGATGCGCCTATAGAGCTCTCCAATCAAATACTCGACATCTACACGGCTATCGACCGGGCAGGAAACATCATACAGAGCCTTAGCGAGCATCTCAAGGGCGGCTCTTCTATACTCTCTCGCCTGAGGCACAGCACCGCCGTCATCGGCACACCAGGCGGCATAGAGATAGAAAATACCGGCTTCCCAAAAGTTCAAATCTTTTCTTTCCGCCCGCATCGCTGCCGCCCTGTACTGCAAATGTGGTGTCGAGCGCGCCTGAAAGAGAGCACAGTCTTCCATGGTGCGTTCAAAACTCTGCGCCCAGTCGGCCCTGCCGCAACTGGGACAAGTGGCTATGGCATAGGGTTCATAACAGGGCGTGACATCATAGACATGCTGCCTCAGTTCACTGTTTCTAAGCCCGGTGTCGACAAACTCACGCACCTGCCTGGTCATGAACTTCAGCCCGCAGTCAGGGCAACGAACGGCTATGTTATCTAACTCCAAGCGAAAACCCTTTCTAGAAAAGAGGCGAAGAGATAGCTGGTATCAAATCGCCTCTTTTCAATTGTCATCTATTGTCTAGCTGGTCTTCTCCTCATGCTCAGACCGTTTCGCTATCATCCGGATCATTGGGATCTTTCTTTTTCTTCTTGCCTTTATCTAGGCCAGAATTTTGAGCCCAATTGCGCAGACTACCCATCTTGCGATTGCTAGCTTGAGTCATCTGCTCACCGAGGCTTTCACCTGTGCTCTTCTCAGCACCGGCAGATTCACCACCTGCCTCGCCGGCAGCCTTCGCTTTAGCCGCAGCCTCTTTCGCCTGCGCATCTTTAGCCATGGCTATGTCGCGACTGCCTGCCGAGTTGATCGGTTGAGCCGGAGCTCGATTGGCAGCCGGGATAATCACCGGCGCAATCATACCACTGTCATGGTGCGGCATCGACGACTGTGCTTGACGCTGCTCGATAGCACCCTGGTCTGGCGCTCTCCAAGCCTGGGCACTGGCTTCATTGGCTTGTGCCACCCGCCATGCGTCAGCCCCTTGCACCGGCTGCGCTGGAGCCTGACCCCATCCGCTTGCTGCATCAGGAGATGGCGCAGGCATTTGGGCTTGCCCTTGACCGTGGCTTTGCTGGCCCCAGCCAACACCACCGATATCGGCGATGCGCATCTCACCGGCGGGCTGCGGAGATCCGCCGCCCTGTGGCTCTATGCGAGGAGGCTGGTCACCGGTATTGGCTGCATGTTGCTGACCGGCCAGATGCTGAGAAGAGAAGTCTCTCATCATCTCACCGCCGCCCGTTCCGGTCACATAGTTGGTGCCGCTAACGTAGCCGCCGCTGCTGGCATCATAGCCGCCGGTCGGCGCATTCGGCGCACCATAGACGGCTCCGCCAGAATTGTCAGCACCTGCATTGCCAGCGACGAAACCAGCATTATAGGTAGGATTCTCCGAGTTGTAGGCGACATTCTGAATTGGAGCAGGGGCCGCGCCACCGCCACCATATACAGGGTCAACAGAAGTCGAAGAACCACCAGCTACTGTGTACTGAGCACCGCCGCCGGAGCCGGTATCAACCGGTGCTGGGCCTGAAGCGATACTGCTGTTGTAGTTGTAGCTGGTCGGACTACCGTCGGCAGACATAGCCATGCTGAATGAAGCAGGCGCTCCGCCTTGGGCAACTGACTGACTTTCCATGCGGGCCATATCGATCACTCTTCCAGCTTCGACGTTGCCGCCGAGGGCCGCTTGCACGGTCTGAGCCGGTACACCGGTCATCATCTGGAAGGCACCAGCATTGGTGGTAGGCACACCCCCGACGACAGCGGCTCCGTTTGGATCGCTGACAGCAGCGGTGTAATAGCCGGCACCAACAGATTGCACCATCTGGGCAGCCTCACTGCGGGTCTGCGCTGCATCGATCATACGACCGGCATCGATATTACCGCTCATAGCTTGCTGCACGGTCTCGGCACTGACACCATACCGCTGCTGGAAGGCTTCACCTGCCGGCATAGTCTGATTGCCAACCGAAATTGGTGTGTTGGGATTATCGAGAGCAGTCTGATAGACAGGTCCTGCCGATGCGGCAATCGACTGTCCATCCATGCGAGCCTGGGCCACATCGATGGCTCTTGCCGCCTCGATATTGCCGCCGCTTGCCGCCTGCACAGTCTCAGCCGACACTCCGTAGCGTGCTTGGAAGGCCTCGCCGGCCGGCATCGAATGATTACCGACAGTGACTGGGGCATCCGGCTGGCTAAGAGCTGTCTGATAGAGGGCTCCAGCAGAACTTGCAATCGACTGACCTTCAAAGCGAGCTTGAGCAACATCTATCGACCTTCCGGCCTCGATATTGCCAGAGGCTGCAGCCTGCACAGTCTCAGCCGAGACCCCGTAGCTGCGTTGGAAGGCTTCGCCTGCAGTCATAGTTTGACCACCCATGCTCACCGGCGCATCAGGCTGACTCAAAGCAGTCTGATAGAGCGGCCCAGCCGAACCGGCGATCGCCTGTCCGTCCATCCGCGCTTGAGCGGTGTCGACCAAGCGCCCGGCCTCGAAGTTGCCCGCAGCAGCCTGCTGTACAGTCTCGGCGCTGACGCCGTAACTGCGCTGGAAGGCTTCCGAGGCAGGCATGGTCTGTCCACCCATGCTCACCGGAGCATCCGGTTGGCTGAGTGCTGTCTGATAGAGCTGTCCAGACGCGCCTGCTATGGACTGACCATCCATGCGAGCCTGAGCCACATCGATGGCTCGGCCTGCATCAACGCTTCCGTTCATAGCTGCTTGTACGGTCTCGGCGCTCACACCTGTGGCTCTGGCGAATGCTTCCCCGGCAGGCATGGTTTGACCACCATAATTTACCGGTTCGCTCGGGGCAGAAAGGGCTCTCTGCATCAAGTCGCCATGGGCGGAAGCAATAGCTCCACCTTCCATGCGTGCTTGTGCAGAATCAATGGCATAACCAGCCTGCACATTGCCGCCCATCGCCGCCTGTACAACTTCAGCGGTTACACCGTGGCTCCTTTCGAAAGCCTCGGCATTGGTCATTTGTTGACCACCAACCGAAGTTATGCCGTCGGGATTACTGAGAGCCTGACGATACATCTCGGGGTTGGAGCCGGCGATTTGAGCACCTTCCATTCTAGCCTGACCGGCATTAATGGAATTATGTGCACCCACATCACCAGCCATGGCAGCCTGGACCGAGCCGGCGCTGTAGCCGTTAGCAGCTTCGAAGGCTTGAGCATTGGTCATCTGCTGACCGTTGTAGCTCGTCACACCATCTGGATTGGACACAGCATCTCTGAACATTCCAGGGTTGGCGCTGGCAATTTGATTGCCCTCGATGGACGCCTCTACAGCTCGTCCATACTCAGGAGAGCTGGGATTGACCTGCAGAGAGTTCTGCACGGCATCGGCGGAAACACCGTTAGCAGCGCGGAAAGCTTCAGCATTGGTCATCTGCTGTCCATTGAATGTGGTCAAGCCTTGAGGATCGCTCACTGCCGCTTGCAGCATATCACCTGCCACTTTAGCGCTGTCCTGAGGATTCATCGTGGAGGCAAATCCTGGTGCGCCGTCCACGCCGACTCTACTCAGATCACCGTCTCCAGGTCCGGAAAGACTTGGATTACCGGCAAGTGGCATTCCTCCCGGTCCGGTGAGCGAATTACCGTCCGCACCAATTCCGGTGCCTAGACCAGTTCCTAGACTCATGCCTGGGTCCAAAGGTCCTCCAGCACCGCTGAGTGCGTCATTACCGCCAAGGCCAGCAGTCAGTCCCAGTGGGCTGGCAGTGTTGAAGTCATTGGAGCCGGTAAAGGCAGTCGGGGTGAATCCACCACGGGCCGCATCGTCCATAAAGACGCCGGCGGCGCCGCCGAGGAAGCTATTGTTGTCTACATTGGCGTTGTTGCTGGTGTTGAGATTATCCTGACTGCCAAACTTAGCAGTGTGCTCACCTTCAGCATTGAAGCGGCTGGAGACATTGGCGTCGGTGTCTTGAGCGACAGTGGTATTACCAGCCACTGCGTTCAAGCCAGGCATTGCGCCGGAAGCGCCGGCGCCATCGAGCCCAGCTGCGTCACCCATGGGTGGAGGACCAGCCAGATCGCCAGCGGTGGCAGCTTTGCCGTCGTTAGCTCCTTTGGAGGCATCACCGGAGAGAGGTACAGCCGAGACGTCACCGGCTCCGCCGTCCATGTTGTCGTTGCCGCTTTGCCCAGAAAGAGGAACCTCAGCAGCACTATCGGCAGTACCACCTGGTCCAGCAGCGTCAGCGCCGCCGGGGGTTACAGTTGCAGAATCTTGCGCGCCGCCTAGACTGCGAGTCTCGGACACGCCAGGACCAGCAGGTGCCACGGGCTGACCGTCGGCTGGTGTCGCACCGACACCGGCAGCAGAAGATCCGCTGTCAGCAGCCGCTGGAGCTCTGCTGGCGCTGCTGGCACTGCCGCCCTGGTTGCCGCCAGCCGAAGCGCCGCCACCGCCTCCGCTGCCGCCCTTGCCGCCACCACCGCCTCCGCCTTTCATAGCGGCAGCAGCACCGGCTTGTGCAGCACTCTGAGCAGCCATCACAGCTTCAGTGACCATACCCGAGAAGTCAAAAGCCGACTTGATCGCGGCAACAGCCATAGCAAGCAGAGACGCGACGATTATGGTGCCGGTAAAGCCGACACCTTTAAAGCAAGCAAGAAGCAAGATGACAGTGTTCCAGAACAAGCTCCAGAAACAAACTGTGATCACACCCTCAACCCAAGACCCGAGTGAGGCTTTCATTTTGGCAATCGGCCATACCCATAGTGCAGCGGCTATAGGCCCCATGCACCAGAGATAATAAAGATAGGCCATCTGGAAAGCACAAGAAAGGTTCCAGCTCAAGGCGGCTGTCATACCCATACTATTAACCATGGCGCGCATGGCGTTCATCACTTGCGGGACAGTCTCATCAGGCAAAATACTTTGATAGATGCCCAAACAAGGATCGATTAGAGCAATACCAAGTGTATTGCGCTCAAGTACAGCAAAGACAGAGAAACCGCCGGAAGCAGCCGGCTGACGAGTTTCGCGCAAGGTGTTCAGGTTATCTTGTGGTCTGTTTACAGGGAAAGCTCTCTGAACGGCACATTTTGCATCTTCGTACATGTCCGAGCCAAAGATGCGCGTGTACTCGGTTGCCACTGTATAAGTGAGCGAGTTAGCCACGTCAATGCCGTAGTTGATAACCAAGAAGCTACCAGGAATGAGGAAGATAGCCACAATAGATTTGAGCAGACCTTCTAGGGGGTGAGCCTCACCAACCAGCACAGGAGAACCCTGAGCGATGATGGCACGAACCTGGGCGAGCACTGCACCAGGCAAGAGCAAAAGCACAGCCATAGGAATAAATAGATGGTCTCTAATATCCTGCCAGACGTTGCCGGGCTCAGCGGTGAAGTTAGTAAGGAACTGCTTGCAATAATCTATAGCTGAATAAGCTTGGTTAGTAGTAACACCAGCTTCAGAGTTGGCAGTATTGTTTGCCGCGACACCACCAACGCCGCTGGCGGCGTGCATGATACGCTCAGGGCTGAAAGCCTTCTCCACCATCTTTGTCATGGCGCCATTGGCCTGAATACCAAATGAAGTATCAGTGAGCAAGGCACCAGTGGTGGTGTAGTTTTCAGTATCTTGGTGGGAATAGTTTGCCGGAGCATTTGAGGTCCAGACAGGCATTGGCGGAACGAGCGAATACGGCCCACTCTTGTTGGTAATCTCAGTGGGACCGCCGGCATCTTTGCCGTTGCCCTTTAGTTCGGTCTCTCTCTGGGCAAATTTATTCCTGTCGTCATAATTTTTTCTAACAGCAGGCGCACCTTCAACGTTCTGCTCGGAGGCTGAGTTGCCACCACCCTGCGCTGGCTGCTGGGCAAATGCCGCACCCACACTAAAGAATAGAGAGAAAGCAACCATGACTAGCAGCGAGCTAAGGTCTTGCTTCTTGTGAACGGCCTTTCGCATTTCTATTTGCCTCATCGAGTTACGCATCTTTCTTATCCTCTTTCGAGCCGCCGGATTTACCCTGCATGTCGGTGACAGTCTTGTCGCCTGCCAGGTCGGCGGTACGAGTTGCACTGGCGCTGGCACCGACCTGACCACTGGAAGCGTCGACTGTGACGCTCTGAGGTGCAGAGTCGGACTTGCCGGCATCGCCACTCTTGGCGCCCTGACCAGCGTTCTGGTTGCCGCCGGCTTGCGGAGGCGGTGAATCAGCCCCACTGCCTGCGCCCGGTCCAGACGAACCTTTGTCGCCTTGTCCACTGCCCGCCGCAGCGTTGGCCAGAGGCACAGCGGCCGAGCTCTTGTCTTTGGCACTACCGCTATTTGGACTGAGTGGCACAGGCATCTTGCCTTGATCGCCTTTTCCGCCCTGTCCTCCAGCATTCTGCCCAGGCGGTAGACTGCTTGCACCAGAAGCATTAGCATTGGCACCGCTGCCTCCGGCCTCGCCCGGAGGCTTACCAGTATTAGGCCCGGCGTTGTCACCCTGCTGCTCGCCGCTCACCTTCGGAGGCGCTACTTCAACGCGTCCATCTTTCTTACCGTCTGCACCGGCGTTACCGGTTATGTTCAAACCACGAGTATCA
This sequence comes from Obscuribacter phosphatis (SeqCode), assembly GCA_017303615.1. GTDB lineage: Bacteria > Cyanobacteriota > Vampirovibrionia > Obscuribacterales > Obscuribacteraceae > Obscuribacter > Obscuribacter phosphatis_A. The sequence goes on along the minus strand of JAFLCK010000001.1, from coordinate 207,573 downwards.
GGCGCGGCATTGGGATTACCTTCAGCACTATCGTTGCCTTGTCTGCCTTGAACACTGGTAGAGTTTCTAGACTCAGTTTCGTCACCACCCTCTTCACTCTTGCCTGAACCTTTATTGCTCGTGGGGGCAGCATCTTTACCGCCGCCGCCACCGCCGCCACCGCCACCGCCGCCGCCACCGGCTGCCTGCATGCCTTGTTGCATGCCGGAGCGGTACTGAGTTTCAGCACGAGTGAAAGCACCTTTGGGATCGAACACAAAAGGCTCGGTAGGAACATAAAGAAGTAGACCTAGGAAGCTGGCGAAAATACACACTTCCCACTGCAGGTCTGAAGTACCACCACCGGTGTAGATCAGTCTTTGGGTCATGACTGCCAAAATTACCATCCAGAAGAATCGCCAGAGCGAAACCTTAATGACGGCTTCCACCCAGTTACCGAAAACACCACGAAAAAGTCTTTGACCGGTAGCGGGCCAGGCATAGAAAGCAGCAGCTAATGGTCCCATCAAGAACAGATAGCAAATTAGGGTAATTTGCAATGCCGACATGATTACAAGGAAGAGTGCTGCCACCCAAACCATGTAATTGAAGGCAAACTGCAAAATAATAGATATGAAGCCCTGGCGCTCCATATGCACGGTACCTTCTCTCATGTTCATGAAGATACCTTCACCCGGCGCGAACCAACCACCCAAGGCAGCATCAAGCAGACCGCCCAGATAGGCGCCTATGCTGCCCAAGAAGGAGCCGCCCAAGGCAGCAAAAGTACCGCCGCCTCCACCGCCTCCGCCGGAAGCTCCGCCACCGCCGGCACCACCACCGCTGTAATTTGGGTTAGCATTAGGAGGCAAGATGGTGTTGTCGTAGTTGCCCGGCTTGGGGTCATAAGATAGTTCACGACACCAGTTGACAATCATTGGAATATCAACCCAGTCTCGCATTGAATAAGCCATCGAATTGCCAACGTCGATAGACCAGCTGACAATCACCTGGGTACCGGGAATCAAGAATACAGCCACAATGGCGCGCATGATACCGTCGAAGGGGTTCATCGCCTCGGGTGCATTGACCACCGAACCAAGACCACGAGCAGCTATTCCTTTGACTTGGCTGATCACTGCTCCGGGCAATAGGAAGAGAATAGCCATCGGTATATAGACATGCTTATACATCTGCATGACCATACCTACAGCATCAGGAATAGTACGAAAGAGGGCGCCGACATTACCGCCTGTGCCGGAAGCTTCATTAGCCACGTTAATGAGAGCGCCTGAGCCATCTGCTTCGACAATGCGCTCAAATAGAGTGTTTAAGGAGTTTTCACCGCCATATGCCGAACTGTTCGAGGCACCAGCGGTGGTGAGACCAGCCGCACCGGCAACGTTCCAATGCAGTCTCTCGGGGTCAAGAGAACGCTCTAAGCCCCTGGTCAAAGCCTGGTTGAGTAGAATACCAGCACTGGTATCAGTAATCGGAAAACCGGGAGTAGAGTAAACATCTTGCAAATCACCAAGGTTCTTCGGCGATATTTGTGTAGTACCGGCGGTTTCTTCCATGTGCAAAAGCCAGTTCCTTCCAGAACTGTCTACCGGTGTACCGGTGGTCATAAACTGACGCATAGGAGCCGTTATCGGCTCAGCCTCGATATAGTTTTCAGTACCAGGCCGTTTCTGCATACTGGCTCTGTCTCGTTCCCAGTCTTTCTTAGCCCAATAGTTCCTATCAAGATACCTTTCGCGGTTGGCATAACTGTCTTGACCAGTGGGAGTGTCTGGACCAGGGGCGGCGTTGTGATTTACCTGCACAGCCTGCGCAGAAGCGGCACTATAGAATGAGCCTCCGATGAAGGCAAAGGCTGCCAGACTAAAAACCAGCATAGAAATATGACCGGCTCGAGCACTAAAACTAGCCTCGGTCCTTTCAAAAGATTTCAATATATTTGCAATCATCTTCTTCATCGTATTTCTCTATTGCGCTGTAAAGACACTTAGTAAGGTTTCAAGAAAAACTGTTCATCGCCGCAATGGCACATTCCGGCTTCCGTCCGTCAGTGAAACCGAAAGACGATCGTTCCAGGGTCGACCAAAAATTGTAATTGTGCCCTTAACCTCCTGATTAGGCTGCACCAAGGTAGTTTCAAAATCAGCTCGCAAAGCAGCTTCTGCCAATTTGCGATTATTTTCTGAGACCGAAAAAGCCTCGGGGTCAAAACTAAAATCGTTATCGCTGTTGTTCTTTATAGATACAGTCAGAATCGACTTGCGGGCTGTCACATTCACACCCTTGAGTTCCATCGAAATACCGGGAGCGCTGGCAGCGGCAGCCTTAGGTTCGGGTTCAGACTGAGCAACCGGAGCAGACTTGAGGTCCGACTCCGAAGCAGCACCGGAAGAAGAAGCAGCAGCAGTTTTGCCGCCTTTCTTGTCTTCCTTTTTGTTGCTCGCTTTAGCGTTAGGAACGGCTGCCACTTTTGCCACTTTCTCTTTAGGAGCTTCAGCCTTACCAAAGCCGAAGAGCGAACCAAAGCCGAAACCACCTTTGTCGGGCTGAGGCGCGGGTTCAGGTTCGGCGACAGCTAATGACTCGGCTGAAGGAGAGATACCAGAGACCTTACCAATGATCGAACGGGCAGCTGATACACCAGCAGTGGAAGCAAGTTCCATCTGTGCCGCCTTCAGATCTTCTTTAGCAGAATCAGCCTCATTCTGAGACTGAGCCACATCGGCAGCCGCTCTCTGCTTCTCAGAGTCGGAACCGGCCACTTCCACCTCTTGCCGACGAGCGGCCAGGGTTTGCTGAGCCAGAGCAAATTTATGATAGGCATAAAGATATCGGTAATAGGACTGCACCAAGTCGGTCTGCATGCGGCGCACAGTGGAATAGGTCTTTTTGTCCATGGCCACTGGTTTAAAAATCGCATCAACCTGGCGAGGATTGACATTGAAACTACCCCTGGTGGCATCACCGGGCAAACCAACATCAATACGAGAAAGAGTCTCAGCCAGCTTGGCATCGCGTACTGCATCTTTAATGGCGCCGCCGTTTAGAGCTCCCTTCCAGAGAATCTTCAAATCATCACGCTGTTGGTAAGGGGATCTGGCGTCCATGCCTTTAGGAATAATCGGAACAAAGGTGGACTTCTTCTTCTCAGGTTCATCGTCCGACTGTCTACGTTGTCCACCGGCACCGCTGCCTGCACCGCCACCGCCAAAAAGCCCTGCTGGACGCTCAGGCTGCTGGGGCGCCATCTGTGGCGGATAGCCGCCGGGATAGGGATTGCCGTATGGATTCAGATAAGGATTGGCGTAGGGGTTGGCATAAGGATTAGCATAGGGATTTGCATAAGGGTTGGCATAGGGATTTGCCGAGCCATCACCGTTATAGGCTACATTTGCCTGGGTGGAAAGCGTCACTGCCGGTGGTGGCGGCGTTAGAGACCCGCCACTGACCAAAGACCCTGGCGGCGGCGGCGGTACGACTCCGGCATTGCCAAAGGCGCTCTGATAGGAATTACCATAGGAAGCCATTTCTACAGGCTTGGCTTCTTCAGCCGGCTTACCGGTGCCGGGAATCTGACCGGCAGAGGCTGTGGAGCCTGCATTATCTGTCACGCCGGTGGGCAGGCCAGTCACCGAACCTTGAGCCTGGTTGAAACCGAAACCGGAAAAATTACCGGAGGAAGCAGTGGCGTTCTGACCGGAGATTGGATCGCGTGAAACCTTAGGCAATAACCGGCCGAGGCCATCAAAGCTGAAGCCACCAAAACCACCGCGCTGTCCTTGCCCCTGACCTTGCCCCTGAGCCTGGGCTTGGGCCCGCAAAGCCGCCTGTTCCTGGTCTGCCTGCTCTTCTTGCTGAGCCATTTCGACAAACTTAGGATCAACTCGCGGACGGAGACGACCGAGGGCACCTCCGCCTGAAGGGACCATGGCTTGACTGTCGTTCTTACCCAAGCCACCGCCAATTCCACCGCAGCCGCTCAGGACTGTGGTGGAAGCGATCAGGACAAGGATAACGAGGACGTAATTCATATTTTGAAACTTCAGTCTCCTTACTTACCGAGCAACTTGGCTCTAACTGCAGTGGACGAACTGGATCCGCCGCCGCCGTAGTAGCCACCGCCGCCACCGGAGCCACCATAGCTTGAACCATAGCTGGCAGGCGTTGCGGCAGCACGCATACCAGAAGCTGGTTTACCCAATCCGACAGGGCGGGCGGCTGTATTGGTCTTAGCCTGTTGCTGTTGAGCATACTGATTACCGAGTCCGCCCATCTTGACGCCGGGCAGAGCCGTGGCTGGTCCCATGCCTCTAGCCGGTATATTCGAACCGAAACCAGCCTGGGGCAGATTAGGGGTCTGAATGCGCGGTGTTACAGGACCAGAACCGGTATTGAAGGGCAACCCGCCTTCGGGAATGCGACCGCCATTGTTACCAGTGGGAGCGAGTGGGATGTTGTAACCCTGATCGCTTGCTGGAGCAGTGCGGTAGTCTTTGATAACCGGACCATCATCCAAGATCTGTACTTGCAATGGCGACTTGTGCCAGCCAGCCTGCTGCAACTGATTTTTCTTAATATTGATAGAACCGGCATTCTGAGCCGATGCTTCAACTTGTGAAAATACCGCCAGGCCGAGAACAGCTCCCAGCACTGCTAGATATTTCGATTTTAGAAAATTCGGATTCATAAAATTGTCCTCTTAAATCCCTGCCAACTCCAATTATTGATTGTAAAAATCTTTCGCCAGTTTTGCTTGCTTAAACCTGTTGTTTAGCGTCCTCCAGGAAATCTAATCGGTATCGGCATGGCATTGATGCTGTTGATCATGCGGTTACCGACTCTGCCGACAGTACGCTGCAAGATACGACTACCCTGACTGTTGGAGCGCTTCTTGTTACTGGAGTAACTATTCATCTCATCGTCAGGCAGAGAAAGGTCTTGCGATGTAGATTGATTGACCTGTACAGCCTGAGGGGCTTCCGGGGCAGCCTGGTAGCCCTTATCATCGAGACCGGGTTCTTTACCCATGCGTTTCAGAGCATTCTGAGCGGCACTCACCTGAGGAGAGGGAGCCGTGCCGGCAAAAACATCGCCGGGACCAGAACTGGTATTGCCGCGTCCATAAGGAGTCTCGCGCTTGACGAAGGCGCCAGGTGGCACTGATGTATAACCTTGCGAGGTGCTCACCTTGCCGCCTCCTGCCGGGCCACCCATGCCACCAACAGATACCGAGCCGCCGCCAGAACCACCGTAAGTAGAAGAGAAACTACCGCCACCACCGCCACCGCCTCCGGCTATGCGAATCATGCCACCGCCTTTCAAGCCGGGCAGATCAAGCTGCTCGGGCATGGGAGGGAAGCCTGTCGGTGCCACAGGCTCTTCACACACGATGGGAAGGAGCGATATGTCGGCACGTCTGGGCTTGGGCGTAGGACGCCAGCCTGGGCTAGCCAACGGAATGTTGACCGGAGCCGCTTGCTGAACGGGAGCCGGAGCACCATGACGGGACTGCTGGGTTTCATTGGAATATTGGTTATCGCCGGGTTGATGGACCCACTTGCCCATATTGACTGGCGGCAACTGCGCCAGAGCCGGTTCGCAAATATATGGAAGCAGGATTCCCGAGGCAATCAGGGCCGAAAGAATTACTCTTGATATGGTTGTTTGAGCTTGTATCACACTATATCCCTCCACGGGACGGTTGAAACCACGGCCGGTTTCTAGCAATTTCATGCCCATTTTTAGTAAGTAGAGAACGCCAAAATGGTGAATTTATGGGCTTGACAACTAGATTATGCGAACTTTTATGCGCCTGTTTAAGACCCCTCGAAAAATATGCACGGAAACCCCAGATAGCAAGCGGAGTCCCTCATTTGTAAGCCCTTACCCGCCCCTTGTCAATAAGAAATTACAGTATTCCAGGAGCAAGTGTTGGCTAGATAACATTTTTGCGAAATGGGGAGATTCCCATTTCGCCGCAAATTTATCTGCAATTAATCGGAAAAGCTTTGCCACCGGAAAATTCGCCAGATTAATTATGGCAATTGCGAGCTTGCCTGCAAAATAGCCAGCAAATTTTTCGAACAAGACTACAATAAACCGTAACCTGAAGCGTATTCTGGGTAGGAAATGCAGCAAGGCATGTTTATTTATTAGGCTGTAAGTAGAAGGCAAATGACCGATAAAGATCCAGATTCAAAAACTCACCGCATCTCAAAACCCCTGGCATTCGCCCTGGTGTCACTTATATTTAGTACAGCCTCACCGCACTGCCAAGCCCAAGCTAAAGGGCGCGGAGGAGGCGGCGGAGTCTATCTCACCACCCCCGAACCCACCAATCCACTTGAACACAATAACCGAGCCGTGGAGCTGGGCACTAAGGGACTTTGGGACGCAGCCATCAGAGAACACGAAATCGCCTTGGACGGCGATCCCGAAAATACAATGTTTCGCCGCAATTTATCGGGCGCGCACCTTAGATATGCCGATATTTTGGCGAGCAAGAAAAACTATACAGCCGCCATCGATCACTATCGCAAAGCCCTTTTTGCCGACGAACACAATGGACCGGCCGACGGTAATTTAGATAGATGCTTAGCCAATCTCGGCAAGAACCCGCTTGATCAGTCCTACAGACTAAGCCTGGCTGAAGGAGCCGACAAAAGCGGACACTTCATCGACGCCGTAGTCGAATATCAAAAGTGCCTCAGACTATCGGATTCAGGAGCCAATCACTACAAACTTGGACGCTGCCTGCTTAGGGGCGGAAAAATAATGGAAGGCTATGACCAGCTTATTCAAGCCTTGCGCAAGAGCTGGCCAAAAGATGATCCCCTGCTTGTCGATTGTCATCTTTTACTAGCCGACACCTTAAAAGACTTTGCCTATAAAGCCAAGGCTTATCCAGACAAAACAGTTTATATAAAGCGCCTCAACAATGCTTTCGTTGAGTATCGCCGGGCTGTTATGCTCAACCCCATTAACGGTGAGGCCTTATCTGGCATGGCTGAAACAGCCAGGGAAGCCGTGGCCCTCAATCCAAGCTTTAGAAACCTGCTCAATTTAGGTGCAGCCTATTTGCTCTCGGGCGACTACGACCGAGCCAAGGTCAATTACGAAAAAGCCTGGAGACTGGAGCCGACTAATCCAGATCTAGCCAAGGCCCGCATGGCTTATCACCGGGCTATAGCCGAAGCCCCTGTTGGCATAACTTCCAATTTGCGGGTCGCCGAGTCGGAACAAAAAATTCAAGACATGTTGGCTAAAGAACCGAACAATGTGCAGCTGCTCTATATTCTGGCGCGCTTAAAGGAAAAACTGGGCGACAAAGAAAGCGCCATCGAGCTTCTGGAAAAAGCCAAATCTATCAGTGCTTTCTTAGAGCCGGCGGTGATTCCGTCTCTAGATAGATTAAAAGGCGTAGCCAGTGGTGGCACCGAAACTGGTGGCAAGCCGGCGCTCGGACCAGACGGCAAGCCGGTGGCGTCTAGTACTGCCGCACAAGCGGCAGCCGAGAAAGCCAAGGCGGAAGCGGAAGCAGCCAAGAAATACGGCGAAGTGGAAAGCCTTTTGTCGAGCGGCAAGCTTGATGAAGCCGATAAAGAAATTGAAAGTTTGTTGGCAGCCAATGCCGCCGACGGCAAAGCTTGGATGTTCAAAGGTACGCTTTTGGAAAAGAAAGGCAATATCGACGACGCCTCGGTGAGCTATCGCCAAGCCGCCGGATTTAAAATAAGCGGCGCCGAAGAAGCATTGATAAGATTGGAAGAAAGTCGAGTCAAGCCGCTTGTGCAAGATGCAGACAAGTATTTGGCCGAGAAGAAACAGGTGGAAGCGGCCGAAATCTTGAGAGAGGCGGCCAGACTGGCACCCAAGCTGCCGAGCGTGCACAAAAAACTAGCCGAACTGCTCAGATCGATGGGTGAAACCAAAGAAGCAGAAAAAGAAGAACAGAAGGTCAAAGACATGGAGAAGAAATAGGCAGCCGTTTTGGGATGCCGTTATTAGGATAATAATTACAGGGTAAACAGCTATTGTCAGAATGCACTTTCAGCCTTAAATTATAGAGGTTTTCAAGAGGGCGCAATTGAGGCACACAAATTAGGTACCACTGAGTCAAACCGTGAATAGAAATAGCAAAGCGACAATCTTATCTTTATCTCTCGGTCTGCTCTTGAGCGGCGCCATTGTCGAGTTGCCGGCCCTGGCTATGACCCTGGCCGAAGCTGATCAATTGCTTTTGCAGGGCAAGCTGAAAGCAGCAGAAGAAGCTTATCGAGAGCTCTTAGGCGAAGACGAAAACGGTGATGCTGTGGCCGGACTCTCAGTAACACTGGCTAAACAAGGTCTGGAGAAACCATATAAGATTGTCGAAGCAGAAAAACTGCTCAGAAAAAGTCGCGAAAAATTTGGCGATAACCCTAATGTGCAAGCAGCCACCGGCTATGTCGCCTATGTGCATTCAAAGACTGTAGCCTCGCCCGCCAAAAGAGATTTATTGCTGGAAGCAGCTGAGAGTCTGTCAAAGAAGGCGATAGACCAAAATCCAGATATAGTCATTGCCCAGCAAACTCTCGGCATGGTCAAGATTGCCCAAGATGATATCGAAGCCGCCGTGCCTCCCCTAAGAAAAGCCTGCAACTTAGCTGAAAACTGTGTCAACCTCACTTTGTTGGCCCAGGCTCTGCTCAAGCTCGATGCCAAAGACAAAGAGGCGGAAGAACTGGTCAACAAAGCCTTGCAGCTCAAGTCTGATTATTCAGCCGCTCGTTTGCAAAAGGCTATTGTCTTGTCGGCCCAAGGCAAAAACGAAGAGGCCTATCTAGAACTAAAGACTATTCCAGCCGACCTGCGCAATTCAGAATGGCATACTGTGGCGGGCAATATCGAAAGCCGCCAGGGTGATGGTCCCTCGGCACTGCAAAGCTGGAACAAAGCCAGCATGGAAGACCCCCGCAATCCTGAGCCATATAAAAGAAAAGCTGAACATTATATGATGCGCGGCGACGGCGCAATGGCAATTGCCGAGTACCATACCGGTCTTGAGATTTTGCCCAACGACTGGGCTATGCGAGCAGAATTGGCAGAGCTAGCCCTGCGTCAAGATAATCTCGATGTGGCCGAAACCGAATTCAAGACCATACTCGCCACCAAGTCAGATGACCCAAAAGCCATGCTTGGACTGGCCCGGGTCTATTTTCGCAAGTATCGCAAAGAAGGCAATTTCCCGCCCAACTTTAGCCAACACATGGACAGATTGCAGCAAATCATCACTGAACAAGCTGTGCAAGGCAAAGTGCTCAAAGACGGCGCCCGCAATTTGCAAGAGAGCATCGAGCTTTCAGAAGCCACCAAAGCCATTTCGCAAAGACGCTTTCGCGAAGGCAGGCAGAAGTTTTTGGACGTTATCGAAAAGCATAAAGACGAACCCTTTGATGTAATCACACTCGGCGAACAATGCTATTTCGAAGGTGACTATAAGGCGGCGGAAAAGGCTTTCAACTATGCCAAAGAACTGCCCGAGGTGAGCACCCGTGCCGAACAAGGACTGAGCAAGATCAACTCGCAGCGCACCGAGGCCTCAAGACATGTGAAACTGGGGGATGCCGCCTGGAAGATTCCCGAAATTGCCATAGACCACTATAAGCAGGCGCTAAACGCCGATCCACAATATTCAGAAGCCTATTTCGGACTTTTCAATCTTTATACCAAGTCTGATAAACAAGACCCAGCCCAAGCCATGTCTTATGCTGAAAGTTTTTTAGAAGCAGCTGAAGATGGCAGCCCGCAGCGCAAGGAAGTTGAATCGGGTCTAGCCAAGCTGAAGAAAAAAACAAGCGGGGGTAAGGGTAAATGAGCTTATGGACAAGACCGGTGAGCTAATGTAAGTGTTTAGTTGTATTGTGGGTATCATATTAGAGAGTTTAGTGACGGGGATAGTCTATGACGGTCGGCAAGAAGAAACCAGCGAAAGGAGCCTTTAACGGTTCCTTCAAAGGAAATCTCAAAGGTAGAGATGAAGTCTTCGACGCCTCGCCAGATGCCGGGGACAAAGCCGACTCAAGTTCCAGCGCCAAAGTCAAAGGCAAGGCAGCTGGCTTTATGCAGAAGTACACCAATACTCTCAAAGCTTCTTTCGATGAGATGGACAGCGACGAACAGGAAGCGATGATCACCAAATTTTGTTATGTCATTAGCATCGGTATCGCCATGGTGGCTCTGAGTTGTTTTTATACTATCCTACCGCCCTTGATTAGAATCCTGGCTCTGCCTATAGTTTTGTCAGCCGCTTGGTTTGTAGGCTCTAAAGTGGTTGCCCCGGCGATGATAGAAAGATTCCGCAAATAATCTAATCTAGTCAATTTAGCTAATCCAGCTAAATCTTCAGCTCCAACGAGGCAAACTTATGGCTCTACCGAAAAACCTTAGCAAATATGCAGGTGGCCTTGTCGTACTTGTTGCCGCTTCACTTATGCTCGGCTCAATTTTCGACTATGTTTCGGGACTGATTCGCATCGTCTCGGTTATTGTCACTGTTGTTGCAGTTTCTTGGCTGGCTGTCTTTATTATGTCTAGAATGAAGGGTAGCAAAAGTAAGCGAGCTGGCAGCACACAACCAGACCAAGACGACACGAAAGATGAAGAGACCTAGCTGTGATGAGAAATTCAATCAAACCAATCTTGCTGGCCTGTCTAGGGCTGGCTATCTATCAAAGCGCCGAGGCGCAAAACCGCCAGCAAGACCTCTACAAACACAATAGCGGTCTAGCCGGTAAATCAGCCGTTCTGCCCATCGGCACGTCATTCGAAGGGCGCATACAATCGACCATAGGCTCGACTGCATCCAAGCCTGGTGAGAGATTCTCAATAGAAGTGTCGGCTCCGGTTATGGCTAACGGCACCGAAGTCTTGATCCCTACGGGTTCTCAAATCATTGGTGAAGTAGTGGAAGCCATTCCTTCATCAAGGCAAGAAAAAGACCGCGAGAAGCGCATCAAACCTTTAGGTAAATTGCGCACACAACTTATGTCGCTGCAGATGCCCAGTGGCATGAGTTATCCGATAGTCGCTTCCATGAGCGGTGAGGTGACACATAGCCGCTATGGCACTTACCAGGGTCTTTCCGGGCGCAAAAGCTCGGTAGCCTATGTCGGCTCCCAGTCCGGTTTTGATGCGGTCAATCCGGCGCTGCGCGCCCCCAAACGCAATGGACAACTGGCTGTGATCAAAAAAGATGAATTGCTGCACGACCCAATTTTGGGCGAGGACAATCGCGGCAGCGATGGACAGAAGAAAGTGATCCGCTCTCTTATAAAAAAAGGCAGAGACCTCTATATCTATTCCGGCTCACCGATCACAATCAGATTAGATGCGCCTCTCAAGCTTAGTTACAGCGCCTCAGCCGGCGGCAGTTCTATCGATATGGTCAGCGAAGACGATGACCCTCTAGGCAAACAAGCTCCTAAGAACGGCAGAAGATTTAGTCCGACCCGCGAGCGCAATAAAGACAATCAACAGCCAGAAGTGCAAGATCTTTCCGGTCCTTCTGCGGTAATGGGACCGGCAGGAGGTCAAGGTGGCAATCAGACCGGCAGCATCGGCGGCGCTAATGCCCCAAATAGCGGTAATAATATGGGAACTATCGCCCCGAGCAAGCAGCCCGGCAGCGATTTCTAGGTAGCTAAGAGAAGAAAGAGAGCACCCTCGATGAAAGACAACGACCAAGAGAAATTGCCCTTTGTGGTGGCAATTACAGGGGCGTCCGGCGCCATTTATGGACTGCGACTTTTGCAATATTTGCTCGAATCGGGGCAGCCGGTAGACCTACTGCTCTCTAAAGCGGCACAGCGAGTCATGAAAGAAGAGCATGACTTAGAACTCGGCAACGAAGTGGAAAGTAAACTACTGGCTTATTTAAAGCTACCACAGGCAGTACCACTAAAACTGCATCCACTGAACGACTACGGCGCCAGCGTGGCCAGCGGCTCCTATCGCACCAGGGGCATGGTAGTGCTGCCTTGCAGCCTTGGCAGTCTTGGTGCACTCGCCGCCGGGCTGACTGAAAATCTCATTCACAGAGCCGCAGCAGTCACTCTCAAAGAGAGACGTAAGCTCATGGTGGTGGTGAGAGAAATGCCCTTCGGACACATCCAACTGAAGAATATGCTTAGCTTAAGCGAAGCCGGAGCCATCGTCGCCTGCGCTTCACCAGGCTTTTATCACCGCCCCGAAAGCGTCGGCGATCAAATTGATTTTGTGGTCGGACGAGTTCTAGATCAATTCGATTTTGACAATAAGCTTTTCAAAAGATGGAAAGAAGATAGTCGACCGCTGGTACAAAGCCCGCGTCAAAGCCATTGAGCAGGAATTTAATGGACAGTTTCAATTCAAAGATTGCCAAAATAGTAGGTTTCAAGGGCTTAAAAGGAGATATCAAACTCTCTTTGGAAACCGACTTTGACCTCATATGCGGTATCAAGAGCGTCAAGCTAACAGCACCCATTTCAGCACTCGCTGCTGAAAGCATCAATGCCCGAGTTGATAGACTTTACTGCGAAGGAAGACTGGTCTTGCTTAAACTAAAGGGCTTTGCCGACCGCACTGCTTGTGAAAAACTCTTGGGCTACACGGTCTATACTGAAAAGGAGCAACTGCGAGCTTTAGACGAAGATGAATGGTGGATAGACGATCTTATTGGTCTGACTGTCTATACCAGACATCCCCTTAAAATTTTCGGCAAGGTAAGCACAGTCTACGGCGACAGCAATATCACCCTGGCAGTTTGCGACAAAGCCGGAAAAGAATACTTGGTACCGTTTGTGAAAGCTTTGGTGCCGGTCGTAAATATTGCCGAGGGGCGCATTGAAATCGAGAACATTCCTGGACTTTTGGATGAATCTGCAGATGATTCAGAAGGTGATTCGGAAGAAGACAAAGAGTAAGCGGCGGCAGATTAACAAGAACTCCAATTAAATCGACCCATGGCAACTTGCTATGTGGGTCGATTTCCTTTAATTTATACGAAGCTGCATAGAGTCTTTAGAAATCTGTCCCGGAAGAGCAACCTTTCCATGGGTCTATCCGCCGGGCCCGACATCTCAAGACTTGTTTCTCGTGACCGACTCAGCTGGAATCTCTAAAACAAGTCATCCCCGACGCAATATGCATCTGCATTCGATGAGAATGCGGTTTAGATTTGCTTTTGTCGGCTGACTGTCCAGCGTTGCTTAGTCTGAGTTTTAACCCTCAGTCTTCGAGCAATCTTCTGTCAGTCTTCTCAAAAATCTTTTTGAACTTCCACTTCCAAGCCATGCTCACAAGCTCCAGAGAGTAAGAAAAATGTCTTCCATAGTGCAATCTAGAATGCAAGCCAGAGCCCAATCGGCTCTATCAGTTCCGCAAAGCGAAGAACTGGAACTAGCCCTGCCTAGTGTCAGTGTCATCTCATACTCTGGCCCCGGCGGCGTCGGCGGTGTTCCCGCCTCACTAGCGCCGATGGTGAAACGCCTCAACACCAGGGTGAACTGGTATGCTCTCACCGAGCAGCCCCAAGCTGATTTCACCCCGCCAAGCGAAGGCAACGGCAGACTCTCGGTTAAGCAGCAAAAAGCACAGTCTCCCACTTATTTCGGCTTTTCCTTTCATAAACCAACTTTGCCAGAGCGCCTGATGGACGGGCACAGACGCTTCTGCCAGAGCTATCTTTCACCGCTTTTGCACGGCTTTCCCGAAAGAGCAATCTTCGACCAAGAAGACTGGAAATCGTTCAAGCAATTGAACGAGCTTATGGCTTCGCATTGTTTAATTGCCAATTCAGACAGTTATCCCAGTCTCTTCTGGCTGCACGACTATCAGCTATCGCTTGCCTCAATGCTTATTGGTTCGCAAGCCGGCATCCTGCTTTCACAGTTCTGGCATGTGCCCTTTCCCAGCGCCAAAATCATTACTGCCTATCCTTGCGGCAAAGAACTAGTGGAAGCACTGCTGCAAAACAGATTGGTGGGCTTTCACACCAAAGATTATGCAGAGAACTTTATGGACGCCGCCCAGTTTTTCTATCCCGAGCTGGAAGTAGATAGACTAGCGATGACTCTTATCTCTGACAGAGGGAAGAGAACCAAACTATCGGTGATGCCTCTGGGCATAGATGTGCCTTATTGGCAAAATCTAGCCAGAATATCAAAGCCCTATTCTGAAGCACTGGCTTTCAAGCATGACCTTGCCCCGCAGGTAATTCTCGGTGTAGACCGCCTAGAGAGCAATAAAGGCATTTTGGAGAGACTGCAAGGACTAAAGCATCTGCTCTCAAACAAACCGGAATGGCACAAACGTTTTCACTTTGTGCAAATTGCCCAAGAAGTAAAAGAGCCAAGCGACGAGCTGAAAGAATACACCGAAGCGGTGGAAAGAAAGATAGCCATTATCAACAACGAATTCGCCAAAGAGAATTGGTCGCCGATAATCTATATAAAGGGCTCTCTCAACCACGAAGAACTGGCCGCCTGGTATCAAAAGGCCTCGGTACTGAGCGTCAATTCCACAGCCGACGGGCTTAACCTGGTGGCCAAAGAGTTCGTTGCTGCAAGAGAAGACGAGCAAGGCGCCCTGGTCTTGTCTAAGAATGCCGGAGTATCGAGAGAACTGAGCCATGGCGCTTACCTTGTCGATCCTAACGACGCAGCCGGACTGAGCAGCCAACTGTTTAACGCCCTCACAGCAGATGCCGAAGAAAACCACAGACGAATGCTTAGTCTGCGCCATGCGATCGGCTGGAATCAATTGCACAGCTGGGCTCAGGGCTTTTTGCGAGAAACCCTGACCACCGAAGAAAATAAGTTCTGACTTTCACGATTTATTCACAGGTCATCATTTAACTTATAGTTGCTGCCTGGGCCCGGAGGAAATCTTCCGGGCTCAATAATTTTCAAAGGTTTTGAGAAGCGATTTACAAATTTTTCACAGATGTCATTGTAATCTAGCGCCATAAGCCGAAGAGCTAACCCGCCCCTCTTTCTTTTCAAGCCATAGGTGACCATATGGTGATTTCTTATGCACGCCCTGAAATGGGTGACTTTAGTAATGCAAAAAAACAAGACACCGTTGAGAATGCCGGCAACGACAATTTAAACTTTGCCGTCTTCAATCCCCAAGATCTGCAAAAGCTAAATGATCTGCAAAAGCTAGATGCCCCTCAGGGCCAGCACCAAGCAGACAAAAGCAGCATCTTGCCATCACTGGAAATAGCCGGCGCCTTCAACAAAGGCACAATGAGTGATGCCGACGCCGAGCTGATTCTGGCCGGCATGAGAAAGAAAACGGCCGACCCCTTAGCATCAGCCCAGGCCCACGAAGGTGAAAAGCTCTGGCGCCGCAGCCCCTACAAAAACCTGACCGAAGACGGCGAATATGGTTGCGCTGCTTCCCTGGGTGTAATGCTCAAAGAAATGGGGCATAGATTTCAGACCTCACCTTTGGCAGCAGGTCTATACAACAATCTGCGCGACTCTGGATGGAGCCGCTCCAGCATGAATATGGCTCAACCGGGAGATGTCATTTTCGGGGAGAAGCTGGGTAGAGACGCCAACAAAGGCGGCGGAGCCGGTCACATAGCCATGGTGGTGGGCAAAGACTCTAGAGGCAATCTGATTGTTGCCGATAATAACGGAGCCGAAGGCGGTGTCTGGTCCATAAGACCGCTCACCGAAAGTTTCAAGCCGGAACGCTATAACATGAACGCCCTGAAAGTAATTAGACCGCCACGCGGCTAATTTAGGAGATAATATTGAGGGTCTAGGTAGTGACTTTGCCAGAAAAGACAGATTAACTCTGAGAATCTTGACAGGCAGCGATAAGAAAAACCATTCTTGAACTCAACCCTTAAACAACTCCTAGAGCCAAAGGTCTTGCACAAGAGCTTGATTCTTGTGCTTCTGCCACTCTTGATTCAGACTATCTTTTTCTTTCAGCTGGGCGGCGTGGTCGCCAAAGCAGAAAGAATGGCGCTTGCCGAGAGAAGACAAAGCACCGTGGTAGAGCAAGTGAATTGGCTTATAGCCATTTTCATGAGCACAACTTCTAATTTAGGAACGTATATAATTACCGGCCACAAACCTTATGCCGAAGAAGGCAAACTGGCCCTTATCGACCTGCGTCGCCAATTTGATGAATTAGAGAATCTCTTGGCCGACAGCCCCAAGCAGTTGGGGCATGTTAGGCAGATGCGCGAAATAGTCGAAGTGCAGCTGAAGGAACTGCAAGCCCTGGAACCGACCGAAGAGCGAAACAGCTTCACATATTTGTGGAGCCATATGAAAGAGTTTCGCGAGACCATGCAAGAAGTTGGTGTGAGAACCGGGGTGCTGATGCGCATGATCTCTTCTGAGAAAGACCAACTCTCTAAAGTAAGGAAAGAAGAGGCAAGAGCCAGACAATCAGTAAAAGACCAGCTGCTCATCGGTATGATCGTCAACTTTATTTTGGTGGGTATTTTGTTGATTTGGTTTATCAACGACATCACCGGGCGACTTTCACAACTTGTGGAAAACGCCCGCAAAATTCCCACCGGACAACTCTTGGACGCCCATGTCAAAGGCAGCGATGAACTAGCCTATCTAGATGAAGTCTTGCATAATGCCGCCGAAGACCTCAAAAAAGCCAAC
Source organism: Obscuribacter phosphatis (SeqCode) (assembly GCA_017303615.1). Lineage (GTDB taxonomy): Bacteria > Cyanobacteriota > Vampirovibrionia > Obscuribacterales > Obscuribacteraceae > Obscuribacter > Obscuribacter phosphatis_A. The sequence goes on along the minus strand of JAFLCK010000001.1, from coordinate 190,915 downwards.
GACCACAGACAGTCATTGATGGAAATGGTGGCGCACGATCTGCGGTCGCCCCTGATGAGCTGCCAGGTTTCAATGCAAATCTTGAGCAGCGACAAGATGCCTGAATTGCCACCAATAGCGGTGCGGCAGATCAACTCGGTACAAGGCAATATCAAACGGGTAGTAGAGATGGTCAATGACCTTCTTACCATCGACAAACTAGAAGCAGGAAAGCTCGAGCTGGAGATAGACGAAATCGATGTCAGTGAGCTTGCCGCTGAAGCTATAGAGAGTGTCTCAGCCCTTGCCCGCGAAAAGCAAATCAAGATAAACAATACCTGCACCGGTGAGATCGTAGACGGCGATTTCAAGAGACTCTTGCAGATTTTGCTAAACTACCTATCTAATGCCATAAAGTTTTCACCGCCCCAATCAACCATCTCGCTATACTGCGGCAAGCAAGACGACTTTGTCGTCATCTTTGTGCAAGATCAAGGACCAGGACTGGAACAAGAAGATCAAGAACATTTGTTTGAGAAATTCTATCAAGTCTCAAACAGCGAAGACAGCCAAGGCCAGAAAAGTAAAGGTTTTGGACTAGGACTGGCTATCTGCAAATTGCTGGCCGAAGCTCATGGCGGTGAAGTCGGCGTAGAAAGCCAACTTGGCAAAGGCAGCCGTTTCTGGCTGACTATACCGCGCAGCTGACCAAAAGAGAAACAGAATCAATGAGAAAATCGCCTAAAATGCAAAGCAGCAATGAACCTAAAGAAAGCCTATCGCTCTATGCCTTTGCATCTGCATCTCTGCTTGTTACTTCGGCAATCTTGGCTCTCTTCTCACAAATCATCAGACCACCTATTGCCGGCGCTCAAACGCCACCAATGGTGGTGTATCGTTTTCCGGTCGACAACAGTGTGGGAGAAATTTATCGCATCACCATCGAAGAGAAACCTCAGTACCAAAATTTAGGACAAAAGCTATTTTGTCGCGCCATGGGTAATGTTGGACTGCGCAAAGATTGGACAATAAATTTGCGCTATAACCCAACCATCGTCAAATACCCAGACAGCATAAACAAGATTCCAACCGAGCAAGTAATCGCCATGGGTTTTGACTACGCTGGCATTGGAGACTCTTTTGTAGACTCTATTGCCCGCTTCAAAAACATCTATGAACTAGACATCAGCAATAGCGAAGTCAGCGATAAAGGGCTGGAGAAATTGCTGCCCCTTAGCAAGCTGAGGAAGCTAGATGCCGGTCATGCAGCCATATCTGGTTCTGGCATAAAAGCCCTAGCCAAATTACCCCATTTGAAAGAGATCTCTTTTCGCTTTAATGATCTGCAAGTGGAGAACCTCAAATACCTAAAGAATCTGCCCTCGCTTACCCATCTAGACCTGATGAAATGCCATTTGCGAGACCAAGATATAGCCGCCTTAGCCGGTTGCCAAAAGCTTGAGTATCTAAATCTACAAGAAAATCACCTGCTGTCAGATAAATGCATCCCGCACTTACTTAAGCTAAAAGGGTTGAAGGGGCTTGATTTACGGATTACAGCGCTCACCTATAATGGCTTGAAACAGCTCAAAGTTATGAAACTGCAATCACTTGCAATAGACCGCAGATCGGTCGACGAAGAAGAAGAAAAGCTGCTTAAGGCCGCTCTCGCCCCTACCAAAATCATCATAAAGAACAAAATGAAAAACAAACTGCGCATCTTTGAAGATGTGACTGGAGAGAAGTTCACACTGCCAATAGGCAAATAATCGACTAATCCAAAGAGCTATCTCATCAATAGCTATCTCGTAAAGAGTTCCCCCAAGCCAGAGACCAATACAGAGACAACTTTATGAATCCAAAAAACTTGCTTATATTGATCGTCATTATTGCCGCTCTTTTTGCTGCATCGAAATATTTCAATCCAGTGCATTCCACCGAAGCCTTCATAGACTTAGCCCAAGTCTGCCAGAACAAGCCGGAAGCCAGTGAAGCACCGCGAGATCCGGAAGCAGTAAAGATGGACGCCTCCTTGCCGGGTGGCAACGCAGTCTCGGCGATTCCCACCACTGTACCCGATGAAAGACCGCCGACCGAACTGCCTATTCATCGCATGACAGTAAAAAAAGGCGATGCCATCAATGTTCAAATAGAACAGCGCGATCTGCCGCTTTACACTTGCTATATCAAGAACGCCCTGCTCAAGCGCGATCAAGAAGCGAAGACTCTAATTAGGCTAAAGGCTGAGAGTCCCGGCAAAGACTATGTTTACTTTTACTGCCACAATGGCATCGGTGGAAAAAGAGAAGAATATCCACAATGTCTAGTGATTGTGGATATTCAACCTTGAGCATAAATTGTCTTTCTCGTCGCTAATACTTCAAGATATTGAACTTGTCCATATCTACTGTAGAAGTATTGCGATAGAGTGACAGCACGATAGCTAAGCCGACTGCTGCTTCGGCGGCGGCCACGGTCAAGATAAAGATGGCAAACAACTGCCCCTTTAGCTGGGTGGGGTCGACATAGCGAGAGAAAGCAATCAAGTTGATGTTGACTGCATTGAGCATAAGTTCGATTGACATCAAGACTCTCACGGCGTTGCGCGACTTGCACATACCATAGACGCCCATGGCGAACAAAACCGCTGCCAACACTAAGTATTTGACTAGAGGCGCTTGATAAAAGGTAAGCATGACGAAAGCCGACAAAATTGTGGTCGCCACGATAACCGGCTTATTACCGCCCACAGAGCGAAAAGCCCAACCTAAACCGGCTAGCATAAAGGAAAACCAAACATCATAGTGATTGGTGATCACTCTTTCGACGCCAAGACCGGTGAAGGTACCGACAACAGCCGCACATATGGCGACATAGACAACGGCTAGGTTGGCCGAAAAACTTTCACGTTCGCGTTTAGCAACACCGGCAGTTTTTTGTGCGTTCATTTTTACCTCGAAAGCGCCAAGTTTTCCTCGGCTTTTTGTTCTTCAGTGGAAGTAACTTCAGTGGACTCGAGCTTCTCGTTCTTAGCCATCATGATGGCGCCCATCAAGGCGGCGAGCAAGAGCACAGAAGCAAACTCAAAAGGAATAGCGTAAGAAGTGGTGAGCTGCTCGCCCAAAACTCTCACGGCATTGTCGGGTAGAGCCTCGGTCGAGACCGGCCAGCGCTTCTCGCCGGTAAGAGCGGCAAAGATAGTGGCAAAGATAAAGACTGAAACCCAGAGAGGAAACCCTTGCTTGACATTCTGCCAAATCTGAGCGGGCAGAGGCAAATTATCCGAACTGCCGGGGGCGGCTTCCACTTCGGAGCGCGGATTGGTCAACATGAGGGCAATAACAATAACCAGTGTGATAGCCACTGCATAGATCATGATCTGAGCCAGGGCTAGAAACTGTGCCGACAACAAGAGAAAGAGACCGGCGATGGTTCCGAATACTCCAATGAGAATAAAACCGCTTCGAATGACGACGCGGTCCACTAGAACGCCCACCGCCAAGCAAATAGCCAGCGAGGCAAAGATGTAGAAGAGCCAGGTCTCTACTGCCGGAGCTGCTAACAAAGTTGCAAGCATTTTTTCTTAGTCCTCTTCTTTCGGTAATTTCGAAACTAATTAGTTTGTAGTTAGTCTTTCTTTTCTTCGGCTGCAGGAGAATCGGCTTTAGGCTCTTCTTTCTTCTCTTCTTTTTTCTCTTCTGCTTTAGGAGCTTCAGCTTTGGGCTCCTCTTTCTTCTCTTCTTTCTTCTCTTCTGCTCTAGGAGCTTCAGCTTTGGGCTCCTCTTTCTTCTCTTCGGCTTTAGGAGCTTCAGCTTTGGCAGCGGCAGGCGCAGCAGCGGCAGGTTTAGCAGCAGGGGCTGCACCGGCAGCAGGAGCGGCTTTAGCAGGCTTGGGCTTGGGAAGAGGCATTTCTTTGCGCTCGAAATAGAAAGCCGACTCGTCTTGGCTCAAGGTGAGCTTCTTCAAGTCATAAATGAGGTCTTCGCGAGCATACTCCGAAAGTTCAAAGTCGTTTGTATTGATGATGCAATAAGTAGGACAAACTTCGGTGCAAAGTCCGCAAAACATACAAAGACCGTGGTCGATCTTGAAGTCAATCAGTTCCAGTTTGCCTGTTTCGGCGCTCTTTGCCGAAGTAATCTCGATACATTTGTCGGGGCAGACACGTTCGCACTGACGGCAGGAAATGCAGAGATGGTCACCGGTTTCAGGGTTGACTGTGAGAGCCAAACGTCCTCTGAAGTTAGTGGTGATATCAGGCACAATCTGGGGATACTCTTTGGTGATAGGCTCCCGGAAGGAGTGACCAAATACTGTAGCCAAGCCGCGTCTGACTTGATTCAGTCCGTGAAAAGCTCTAGCCAACAAATTAGCCATGGCAGTTTACCAACCCCCTTGCGAATACCACAATCACAAAAACAATCAAAGAAAGAGGAATGAGCCGCTTCCAACCGAAGTCCATCAACTGGTCTATGCGGAAGCGAGGCAAGGTGCCGCGAATCAGAATAGCGAAGAAGACCAGTGAGTAAACTTTGAGAATCACCCAAAGAGTAGAGAAAAGTGTCTCAGGATTGATCAAGTGCAGAGTCTGCACTAAGAAAGAATCTCTCAGGGCTTGCACCAGCTGCGGCAGAAGTGGCAGCTTGTCTAAAATCCATACCGGTATAGGATTATCGCCGCCGCCTAGGAACATGACGGTGGCGATACTAGATACGACGAATAGGTTGGTGAATTCAGCCAAGAAAAAGATAGCGAATTTGATACCGCTGTACTCTGTGTTGTATCCGCTTACGAGCTCAGATTCTGCTTCAGGCAAATCAAATGGAATACGGTTGATTTCGGCGCAGGCTCCGGTGAGATAAAGCCAGAAGCTGATGATGGTGCAGCAGATTAGAGCACCGGTAGCCACGGCTGAAAGAGCCGAAAAGGGATAACTGGCTTGCAGTATGCTGCCCACCGGCTGACCACTGACCATCGCTGCCAGATATTTATCGATGCCGCTCAAGGCGCCACCACCCAGCAAGTTCCAGTTGAGAATACCGCCAGCTTGCTGTTCAGTTATCTTGACCAAGTCTAAGGTACCGGCCAAAACACAGATTGTGATTATGGAAAGCACCAGAGGAATCTCGTAGCTAATGGCTTGGGCGGCACTTCTCAGACCACCGACCAATGAATATTTATTGTTTGAAGACCAGCCAGCCATCACCAAAGCCACAACCGGCACAGAAGCAGCAGCGAGAACATAGAAGATACCGGTCGGTAAATTCAAAACTTGGAAAAGAGCATGGTTATTAGTAACGGCAGCAAGAAGCGGCACGGCTCCAAAAATAGAAGGAGCAAAAAATACGATGGGAGCAAGAGTGAACATGACAGCATCGGCGCCGATTGGTGTGATGTCTTCCTTGAAGAGAAGCTTGACGGCATCAGCAGCGGTTTGCAAATAGCCATCTGGACCAACTATGTTCGGACCCTTACGTACGGTAAAGAGAGCCAGGGCGCGACGCTCGATCAAGACCATGAACATGGCGTTGATTGGAATAAATACCAAGATTGAGACAACCGGTGTGACGAAGCGCAGAATCTCGTTGATGAGCATGGCTTTCTCGCCCAGACCGTTCTGCAACAGCATGGGAAGTAAAATACCGACCGCCCATGTGGCCATCCAGACAGCGGTAAAGACTATAGTCAGCCAAACCACACTAAGTAAGGTAAGTTTTCCAATTTCGGCGCCGTTTGAAATCATTTTTTTAACTCTCTTATCTCTTTCAACTTAATTTGGTTATCTGTCTACATCGGGAAGGATGACGTCAATTGAACCGAAGATAGCCATAATATCGGCGATGGGACTGCCGACCAAAAGTTCGGACAGCACCGACAAATTACAGAATGAAGGATTGCGCCAGCGGAAGCGGAAAGGTTTCTCGCCACCGGTGGAGGTGACATAACAACCGATGATGCCCCGAGGCGATTCGACAGCAGCGAAGCCCTCACCGGCTTTGATACGCATACCGGCCATCTGTTTCTTGCCCATGATCTCGCCTGCGGGAATCATGTCGAGACACTGTTTGATGATCTCGTTCGATTGACGCATTTCCAAGATACGAGCCATGTATCTGTCCCAGGTATCGCCCTCTTTGTCATAGGTGATGACATCGAATTTGAGTTCGGGATATACGGAATAAGGTTTGGTTCTTCTCAAATCCAGAGGAATACCAGAGCATCTGATACAGGGTCCGGTAACACCATAGTCTTTGGCTACTGACTGCTTGAGAATACCAACACCCTTGGTGCGCTTAAGAAAGATAGGGTTTTCGGTAACTATGGCTTCGTATTCATCAACTCTCTGAGGGAACTCTTCGGTGAATTTGCGTACCTTTTGGAACCACTCAGCTTTGGGATCGCGGTGCACGCCGCCTATTCTTATATAGTTGAACATCATGCGCTGACCGGAAATCTCTTCAAATAGGTCGAGCAGCTTTTCTCTTTCTCTGAAAGGATAGAAAGGGAAACCGAACATGGCGCCAAGGTCTATTAGATAGGTACCAAGCCAGAGCAAGTGAGAAGAGATACGGTTCATCTCAGCCACCAGGACTCGCAGATACTCGGCGCGAGGCGGCACGGTGACACCATCGAGTTGTTCGCATGAACGAGCCATAGCCCATGATGTGAACATACCAGATAGATAGTCGACTCGGTCGATCAATGCCTGATACTGAAACCAGGTGCGATTCTGACCTTGCCATTCCTGGGCCCTATGCAGGTGCCCGAGAATAGGCTCGACATGCTTCACCTTTTCGCCATCGAGGGTCAAAATCAGTCTCAAGACGCCGTGGGTGGCAGGGTGCTGCGGACCCATATTGATGATCATTTCATCGGTGCGCAGATCTTCCGTTCTGAAGTCTTCTGTTTTAACTAGTTCAGTAGCCATTTCTTGATCCTATTTCTAAATGCCTTGCTTATCTAAAACTGACTTTGTGCTTGGAGTTGAGATCGTCTGCAGGCTGTTTGTAGTCTCTTCTAAGAGGGTGACCTTCCCAATCCCAAGGATTGAGAATGCGGCGGGGATAAGGATGACCGGTGAATCTAACCCCGGCTAAATCATAAGTCTCGCGCTCATGCCAGTTAGCAGCCGACCAGAAGTTGGAAATGCTTGGTACTTCAGGAAGCTTGCCTTCTGGAATGGAAGCTTTAGGAGTCATCACCTTGAGGACCAGCTCGTCGTTGTTGTAGTAGGACCAAAGGTGATAAACGGCATCGATAGTGTCGTTATTGTCGACACCAGATACGGTGATGAGCAAATCAAGCTTGGTTTCTTGCGAGCTGCGCAGAAGCTTGAGAGCTTGGTGCAGATCATCTGCCGAGATGGTGATGGTTTCTACACCGCAAGAATCAGGCAGTCTATTGGTGGAGATGCCGTGCTCTTTCAAGAACTGGCCAAATTTACCCGGCTCTAGAGGAGCTTCAGGTTGGGCTGGCGGTTTTGCTTCAGTACTCATTTTCTTTTAGTAGACCCTATGCTTGTTTCTTTTCAGTAACTTCGTCGGTGAATGCTTTAGCCTCAGCCACCAGGTCGTCGACCAAGCGTCCAGTATCGTAGTCGACATAGCGAACGGCGCGCTGATTGTAAGTACGCTTCTTGCGCTCATGGTAGTTTTCAGTTCTGATTTTCTGTTGCAACTTGAGCAGGGCGTCGAGAATAGCTTCTGGTCGAGGCGGGCAGCCCGGCAGGTAAACATCGACGGGAATGATGCGGTCCACACCTTGGACGACCGAATAGCTGTCATTGAACATGCCACCAGTAATGGTGCAAGCGCCCATGGCGATGACATACTTGGGTTCGGGCATTTGCTCATAAAGAGTAATAAGCGCCGGAGCCATTTTACGAGTGATCGTGCCGGCAGTGAGAATCATATCGGCTTGGCGCGGAGTGGCTCTAAAAACTTCAGAACCAAAGCGAGATATGTCGAAGGCTGACATACCGACGCACATCATCTCGATGGCGCAGCACGAAGTTCCAAAAGTAAGAGGCCAGACCGAATTAGAGCGGGCGGCATTGGCTATGGGTGTGATCACCGGGCTGAGAAGCTCACCGAGTGTGTCGATCGCATGATCAAGCGAGGTGAGAGTGACAGTGTCGCGCAGTTCTTCTGGAACCTGCGGACTGCCTGTTTGAATTAGTTTGCCTTCACTCATTTCCCTATCCTATTTTTATCTGGAAATTTGGTTTGTTCTGAAAATTTGGTGAAACTATACGAAACCCTTTACTTACTGCTCCCACTCAAGGGCGCCTTTCTTCCAGGCATAAGCCAAACCAGTGGTGAGGATGACCAGGAAGATACCTATTTCGACTGGTCCGATCATCTTTAGACTGAGCAAAGTGCCAGAGGTGGCGGTGCTTATTACACTGTTGAAATTTTCACCCAGCAAAATGCGAGGGATATTATCGGTAGCCAAAAGCCACGGAATAATGAATATCACCTCGATATCGAAGAGTATAAAGAGCAGGGCGTACAGGTAATAGCGAATGTCGAACTGAACCAGGGCTTCCTGGAACGGTTTCATACCGCACTCATAGGGTTGATTCTTGATGGTGTTCGGCCTGTGATAGCCGAGAGCCAACTGCAAGACCCAGGCAAGCAAAATCATGCCCAGGGCAGGCAGGGCAAAGCCCACCACCACGAAGAGAATAATTTGGATTATCTGCAGCGCACTTTGATCCATAGTGATCAGAGCCTTCCTCTTATGTTGACCCTCTCAAGAGTTTCAACCCGAAGCGGCTCATTTAGGTGCTTGGCGGAACGATCTCAAGAAGACAGTTCCGATTCGATACTAAATTTACGGCTTCCTGGCTGCCACTAATCAAGAGGCTAACTATTTTATTTCGTCCTAAAGCATACCAGGCTAAAGACTAGCTGGCATGATACCCAGATTATAGCCAGGTAAGCACAGTTACCCACCGGTTGTAATCAGGATTATGGAAAATGCCTTAATTGCCCGACATGCGACAAAAAATAAAAGTCGAATTTATAGATACACGACAAGAAATGTCGTTAACTTAAGGTGAAACAACCTCTTGATAAGCAAGCCCCTCTGTTTTAGAGTTGAAACAACCAAGTAACTAAGCCAATCTAAGGCGCTTTTGAGGAAACAATGGTTAACAAAGCCGGACCTCACACCTTACCTCTTGTAGTCTCGGTAATAGGAAGACATGAGGCGCAGGAATCTTTTGGAAACGACCGTTAAAACACCCACCAAACCGAGACGAACCTCGGCCAGACCGATTGCAATAACAAATATTGCTACAACACCTACTTTCAGCCCATCAGAAAATCAAATGAATTCATCAGGAAACCAAGCAGGCGCCTCCCCCTCTCCCAAAAGGCTAAAGGAGATTGACCAACTGTGTTCTAGATTGGGCGTCACCTGCGGGCGCATGGGTCTCGTGCATGAAGCCCTCACCCATAGCTCGGCCGCCAAAGAGATGCCCGGCGCCAAGGACAATGAAAGGCTGGAGTTCTTCGGCGACGCTGTTTTGCGCTTTGTTGTCAGCGAATATCTACTAGAAAGATTTCCCGAATATGACGAAGGCAAACTTACCGAACTGCGCTCGGTCATAGTCTCAGATAAGGTCTTGGCTGAAATCGCCCAAAACATGGGACTAAGCAAATTTATTTTGCTTGGTCAGAAAGTTCAGATGCGCCCTTCCATAATGGCTCAAGCCTTAGAAGCCCTGATTGGCGCTATTTATCAAGACCTTGGTCTTTTCCACGTGCAAGGTCTTGTCGTGAGACTTTTCGGCGACGCCACCACCATTGCCGACCGCGACGAAGTTAAGGACAACTTCAAAGCACAGTTGCAGGAGTTTACCCAAGCAAGGGGTCAGGGGCTGCCAAGCTACCAAGTCTTGGAAACCGAAGGACCGCCGCATGAGCCGACCTTCAAGGTTTCGGTGGAGATTGCTGGAGAAACCATAGCCAGCGCCAGTGGCAAATCAAAAAAAGCAGCCGAGCAAGAAGCAGCTCGCCTGGCTTATGAAAAGGTCATGCCTAAAAAATGAAGAGAGCTCTAGCGAGCCCTCTTCATTACTTCAACTAAACAAACTAGGCTATTGGCTTAGATTGCCCAAGTCATTGAGCGTAGCCGGCTGAACAGCTGGAGAGGCAGCATAGGGGTCGATTCTGCCGGTACTGAGGTTATTGCTGTTTGGCACTGGCGCGCCGGTGCTTACGGCTTCGCCGCCAGAGGCGTTTTCAGTCTTCACTTCAGCGGCTGCATTGAGGGTGGGGTCATTAGCCGAACTGGCCAATTCGGTGGCCTTGGTTCTCAAAAGCAAAGCTTCTTTCTCGGCACGAGCGGCTTTGTACTCAGCTTCCGCCGCTCTCAAATGAGCCTTGGCAGCTTCCAACTGCTGACGAGCCTGCTCAGTGCGCTTGCGCAAAGCTTCTACTTTCTGACTGCTACGATCCAGTTCAGCCGAGCCCACTACGGTCTGGCTTGCTTCGGCTTTACTCGAACCGGAAAACTTGAGCAACTCCAACTGGGGCTTGGCGCCAACCGAGGTACCGGCCAGCCCTGCTCCAATACTGATTGCCGAAGCAACCAGGGTCAAATGACGAACTTTCCTCATTGAAAAACTCCCTGCAAGGCCTCGATGACCCCGCCTCACATATCCAAATCCGAGTAAATTATAGTCAAGAGAGAGCCAGATAAGCCGCAGGAATGCCGTGGAATTTATCGAGCAAAATCGGCTTGGCCAGCCGCTTGCGACCAAGCTGACCGACAAGCCAAGATAGCCTTCGCATACCCCCAAGGCATACATTTATATTCGAAAAGGTGCCGTTTTAAGATCGGATGCAAATACACGCAACCCAAACCGGTCAAAGCCGGTGAGAAGGAAACGCCGGCAACCTTAGCGGAAAATAACCATCTAGAAGCCCTTCAAGTCTAAATGTTCACTTAAACCTCAAATACTTCTCTTGAAAGCTGCATATACATTGGTCTATATTGTGGAACTCGCCAGCGTGCGACCGCTCTATTTAAATGTTTATTCCTAAACTTTGAATACGAGTAAGGTGAAGTCTTGAAAGGCTTGTGCCCCAGAGACGTAAACTAATAAGTCGCACCAGCACAACCATCTAAGCGTACCCCGCTGGATGGCGGTTCGTGCTAAGGCGTCTGTGGCTTGACAGCCTGGCAAAGTACTTGGAGTAACCATAATGACAGTAGCCGAGCCACCAATTCTAAAGGACAAGGGAGTGACAATTTCAGTGGCAGAACAGCAGTTGGAAAACGCAAAATCCGAATTCGAGCGTCTTCTTGAGGAATCTCTTAGCTTCAAATTCGAACAGGGCGATATTGTCCCTGGTTGCGTAGTTCGTATAGAAAGAGACGGCATACTCGTTGATGTAGGCGGTAAATCAGAAGGTTTCGTACCTCTGAAAGAAGTCTCCAACATGAGCGTAGACAGCATCAAAGATGTTTGCAAAGAAGGCGAGAACCTAGAGTTCTACATTCTGCGCGAAGAGAACGAGAACGGTCAGCTTACCCTCTCACTGAAGAGAGTCGCCCAAGCCAGAGGCTGGGTCCAGCTGGAAAATATGAAGCGCAACGATGACACCATCCGCGCCAAGATTTCACAAGTGGTCAAAGGCGGCGTAGTAGTCGATGTATACGGACTGAGAGGTTTCGTACCGGCCAGCCAACTGCGCGTCAAAGGCACCACCCCCGAAGAACTAATCGGCATGGAAATTCCGATGAAGATTCTCGAAACAGACACCAAGCGCAACAAACTCATCCTCAGCCAAAGACTGGCTGTACAGGAAGAGAAAGCAGCTCAAAGAGAAAAAATTCTCTCCACCCTGGAAAGCGGCCAAGTCGTCACCGGCGAAGTGGTCAGAATTGCCGATTTCGGCGCTTTCATCGACCTGGGCGGCTTGGATGGTCTATTGCCCATCTCCGAAATTTCGTGGGAGCGCGTCTCGCATCCTTCCGATGTGCTAAAAGTCGGACAGATGGTCACCACCAAAGTTCTCAAAGTGGACCAAGAGAAAGGTCATATCAGCTTGAGCCTCAAGCAGATGCAGCCTGATCCGTGGAAAGAAATCGAAGACAAGTTCAACGAAGGTCAAGTTGTGAGCGGTACCGTTCGCAAAATCCAGAGCTTCGGCGCCTTTGTTCAGATTTATCCCGGCGTCGATGCCCTTCTGCCCACAGTAGAAATGTCTGAATCACCCACCACCAAACCTGAAGAAGTGGTACAGGTCGGACAACAAGTCAAAGCCATCATCAAGAAATTCTCGCCCAAAGAGCACAAAATCTCTTTGAGCTTGAAAGGAATGGATGTCAGCGACCTGCTCGGCTAAAACTATCTTGCTCGGTTAATTCCGAACAGAACACCATTAAAAGAACCTGCCCAAGCAGGTTCTTTTTCTTTCACGTCTTTATCACGCAGACAAGCTTAGCATTTGCTCACTTAACACTGACAGAATTTTCTTCTATTGCAGGTACTTACTAATGAGCAACCCCGAGTCTGACGGCGTAAGAAACAATTTCGAAGGCCAAAATTTCAGCCAACCCGGCGACGGTCAAATAAGCCAGCAAGCAGCCAATACCTACAGCGACGGCGCCTTTCAGCAGATGGCCGCCAACGATAGAGTAAGCAATGCTCTAGCCAGCGAACAGATGGCTAAAAATGGACAATTAGGCAATCTAGAAATCACAGGCGATAGCCAAAAATCAGAAAACAGCCAGAGTAGTGACAGTAAAAGCGGCGACAGCCAGAATAGCGATAGCCAGAGCAGAGCTGGACATGCAGAGAACTCACAAATCAATAGCAACGATAGTAAGTCTCTAGAGGGCTCAGAAGAAATCCCAAAAGACGCAGACAAAGCAGGCAAAGCTGGTGAATCGGGTAAAGATGGAGTCGAGAATATAGACAGCAACGGTCAGAAAGACGGCGCTGCAAGCAAAGCCAATGCGGAAGGGGCCCAAGAGGCGATGAACGCTAATCCGCTGGATGGCAACAAGGACGACACTGTTAGTGAAGCCCCTTCGAGCGAAATAGATCAAGACCAGCAAGGCGAGAATAGCGCTCAAGAAGCAAGCAATATTCATCACTTAGACATGCCGAACAATAGCAGTCAAAAGCAAATGGCAGACGGCAGCCCCGCTGGAGCAAACGACAATATGCCCCCGAGTGGCTTCGGGACAGGCGGCGACGGTAAGGGGGGCGCCGCGCCAGAGCCGGGACAAGAGCCTAAAAAAGACTCTAGTAAAGATCTGGGTAAAGACTCCGGAGCCGATGGGGCGGGTTCAATAGTCAATGACAGAAACGACAACGCCCAAGAAAACAAACAACTCTTCGGTGACCATAGAAATTCATTGCCAGCTCAGTCTAAAGCAAATGATCAGGTAAACAGTCACGGACAGTCTTCTCAAGAGCACTCAGAGACTTTGGACCCAGAGTTCTCACCCGAGTCTAACGGAGGACACGGCAAGTCGGCACCCGAATCTCAAAGCCAAAAGGAAAAGATGGATTTCAATCCCGAATCGAATCGAAATAAAGAGGGCGATGCCATGAGGGACGCAGCCGGACAAGCCACAAACAACAGTATGGGCGCCAACAGAATGGGAGCAGGCAAGCTTCCGGCAAGTAGACCGCGTTGGTAGATAAAGGAAAGAGAGCCCTCTAATATAGAGGGCTCTCTATTTCAACAGACAAACCGTCGATTAAACAGTGGCTACCAATTTGGCAGTCAAAGTGATCTTGGTGTTGAGCAATCTGGAGATGGGGCAGCCTACTTTGGCTTTCTCAGCACATTCCATGAATTTGGCTTCGTCACTGCCGGGGATGGCAGCTTTGAGATCCAAGTGGATTTCGGTAACGGTGAAGCCGGCATCTGTCTTTTCGAAAGTGAGGGTGGCTTCGGTATCGATAGAATCAGCTTTCAGACCAGCTTCGCCAAGGATGTTGGAAAGAGCCATCGAAAAACAACCAGCATGAGCAGCAGCGATCAGTTCTTCCGGATTGGTACCTTTGCCGTCTTCAAAGCGGGTGCCGAAGGAATACTGGGTTTTCTCGAGAATACCGCTCTCGGTCGAGACTGTTCCCTTGCCATCTTTAAGACCACCGGCCCAATGAGCAGAAGCTTTACGTTTCACAGAAACCTCCTGTTGCCGACTGGCAACTGCATGTGAATGAACTAAATGAGTATAGGGTCCAGTCGGTTCAACTTAGAGCAAACATAGCTTTTCTTAAAAGTTCAGCGCAAACTAAAGTTAGGCTTAGGCAGCCTCAAAGCCTCCGCCAATGCCACCATAGGCGACACCAGAGGCGAAGCCCACCTCTACATAGAGGTTGGTACTTTACCAGCTGCCAGAGCCTGAATCAGAGCTTGTACCGCAGTCGGATCGAACATCTTGCCGGCATTCTCAACCACGTCTTTCTGAGCCTTGGTCGGATCTTCAGACTTAGAGCCATTGCGCTTCTTAGCGACCATCTCGTGATAGCGATTAGCCAGACCGATGATTCTCGCCGCTAGTGGAATCTCATCACCCTTGAGTCCAAGAGGGAAGCCATTGCCGTCAAATTCTTCATGGTGGGCGCGCACTATGGGCGCAAGGGGCTTCAAATCAGGGAAAGAGTCAAGCAACTCGGACCCGTCTATGGGATGATGCATGACCATAAGTAGTTCGGCATCAGAAAGTTCAGTTTCGGCTTTCTGCAAAATCTGAGCGGCCGAGCCCAGCTTACCAAGGTCATGAACCAATGCAGCTTGCCTGATCACGTCAAGCTCCGGACCACTAAGGCCCATCTCTCTAGCAATTGCCAGAGCATACTCGGCTACAGCTCTAGCATGTCCCGGTTCATATTTGTCCTTACTTTCTATTTGTGAGACCCAACCATCAATGCGTCCCAACATACGCATATCAAGACCCGGTGTGGCAAAAATATAGTCAGAAGTCTCATCCTTAGAACTCTTCATCAGAGCATCGAGCTTCTTCTTAGCAGCCTCTTCATCCAATTCCTGGCTAGGGGCAGAAGCAGCCGGTGCAGAGACAGCGGCAGGCGCAGGCGGCGGTGCAGGAGGCTGAGTCTGTCCCAATTTGGGCTTGAGAGAACCGCCACGGCGACCACCCAACATGGACCCGCCTAGACCGCCGCGCAAGCCGCCGGCAGGGGAAGGGGCACCAGCAGCGCCACCACCAGCCGGTGTGGGAATAGCATCGAGGTTGCCCCATTCAGCGGAGGCACCACTCTTTGGTGTAGGAATAGAATCGAGATCGCCCCAAGATCCTGCAGCCCCTGCATCAGCCGCAGGCGCCGGAGCAGGAGTTGGTTCTGGAGCCGGTGATGGAGCAGGAGCTGATGCCGGTGCTGGAGCTGGTGCTGGTGCCGGTGCTGGAGCTGGTGCTGGTGCCGGTGCTGCTGCTGGAGTTGGCGCAGGCGCGGGAGCAGGAGATGGTGTCGGTGCCGGTGCAGGAGCAGGAGCCGGTGCTGGTGCTGGAGCTGGAGTTGCTGCCGGTGCAGCTCCGAATACAGCCCCCGGGGCGATTGTCTCAGCTTGTGGATCTTTTTCACGCTCACGACGAACAGGAGTGATCGACACAGGCGAGATGCCGGAGGGAGGCATAGTAGCCTCTTGGTCTAGGTCTTCTGGTAGATCGCCGAAATCTAAGTCTGCATATGGATCGTCGGCAGAGCCGGCCGCTGGTGCAGGAGCCGCAGCTGGTACTGGAGCCGGAGCCGGAGCCGGTACTGGTACTGGAGCTTGAGCCGGAGCTGGTGCCGGAGCTTGAGCCGGTGCCGGAGCCTGAGTTGATGCCGGAGTCGGCGCTGGAGTAGATGCTTGTGTCGGAGCTGGTGCCGGGGGCTGGGGCAAGCTGACCGGAGCATTATGATTTGGCGGTACCGGCACTTTAGAGGCGGGATAATCACCCGTGACTTGTTGAATTTTCGCTTGCTGAGAGGCGTCGAAGACCTGGGGCGGACTATTTTGCGCCGGGTATTCGCCGGTCACCTGCTGCGCTTTAGCTTGAGGAGCGGTGGCGGCATTTGGTTTAGTCGTCGGCGGCGCCGGAGGCTTCGGCTTAGCCGGTTGCACCGGTGGCGGTGGCACCGCATGCTGCCCGGTCTTACTGGCTTGAGGAATGGCTTGTTGCCCCAAAGCACCTTTAAGAGCCCGTCTTACATCGATTGCTGAAGCACTGGACTGTTCGGTCGGCGATGAGACTATGCGCTGATGCAACTGCATAATCGGCTCACGCGCTCTTTTCTCAGCCGGCAATTTAAGTAGAGCCTCAGCAACTTTGTCAGCCACATTCTGGACCATATCAAGCTCATTTTTGGTCCAGGCTCTGCGATAGTCGCATTGCTGCAAAATGACACAGCCATGAGTGCCGTGTGAACTGCGCAGTGATACACCAAGCAAGGACTTGGCACCAATTAGTTGCAATTCTTCCTGAGCTGGAGAAACATAGCTATTCTGCTGACCTTCAAATAGCTTGAGCGGCTCACGGGCAAGCAAAATCTGTGCTACCAGAGAAGAATCTGCCGAAGGCCAATAGCAGTGTTGCAGACTTTGCACTTTATCCTGCTGCCAAAACTCATAGCATTTCCAACCGGCCTGTTGGTCGTCTGTACAAATAAACAAGCATCGGCTGACATTAAGTGCCTTGCCAAGAATATTGACCACCATAAACAAGGCATCGCCGATGCCCAGTGAATAGGTCATCAAATTGCCTATTTCGACGAGAAATGTATCTCGGAAAGTATCGCGCTGCACAACGTCGTTAATCTGCGCCAGTCTGATAACATCGCCCAGCTCGCCGAGAATGACTCTCATCACATTCAGCTCTTCCGGGGTAACATCAACCGAACGACTCAGAGTGAGAGAGCCAAAAGTGCGCCCCTGCAAAACCAAGGGCAGGGTGGTTGATTTTCCCGGCGGGACATTGCCTGTAGTGCGATACTCACAAATAGAAGTAACGTTCTGGTCCAAAGGATTGCTCAGCACAATTTGACAGGCATCTGCTGAAAACTGATCGCCCAGCTCTTTAACTGTGGTCTCCAGGATGCGACGCAAGTCGCGCACTCCGGTCAGTTTTTGTACGAGTGGACTGTTCATTAAGATCCTTCAAAAACTTCCTTTGACAGCTCTATCTTTTAAAACCCTTGGTCTTTAGAACTCTTAGCTTCAAAACTGTTGGTACTAAATTTCCCGGCAAGACTCTATAGCTCAGTATAATTCTTCCCCATCTTATCAATCACCATAACACTAAGAAAGCCCTTAGCTTGTAAGCACATCAATAAATTATGCAAGAACCGGGAATATTGCCTGAGAATAGCGGCAATATCAATATAGAAACTGAAAGCCCATCCTTAAGGAGCATCGCTTGACCGATACCAAACTGAGCCTGCAGCATGAAATACATTTTCAAGGACCACAGTCCGTCGGCGATATTATCGGACAGGGCTTTCGCATTTTCAGACGTAATTTGCCTGTTATCTTCCGCACTTTGCTACTTCCGACAATAATTCTCAGCCTCGGCAGAGTGGCGGTCAGCATAGGTACAAGCCATATTTTCAAGGGGAAGACCTTGGTGCCAAACCCTGCCTGGATTGCAGTGGAAGGTATAGGCATAGCCCTCTTGGTGACCGGCGTGATCATTCTATATGTCAGACAATTGGCCCTTGTGCGTCTGTTCACTGGCGTTACCGATGATATTAAAGAGGCAATCGCCGCTAGCAAAAAGAAAATCTGGCAGATTGTCGCCCTGTTTTTAGCCTGGATGGCAATTATGGTGGTCACCTTAATCACTTGGGCCTTGATTGCCGCCTTTCTGACACCAATGCTCAAAACATCGGGATCACCCGCCATCTTAGCTTCGGTAGGGCTAGCCATTTCAGTTATAGGCTCGGTTCTATCTTTAATATTTATCGGTCTCGCCGGTTCACTGGCTTACTATGGGCTTGCCGTCGAAGATCTAGACCTAGGCACACTAATTTCCAAATCTTTCAGTTTCGCCCTCAATTCACTCTTGCGGACCATCGGCTTCGGCTTCCTTTCCACCCTGGCCATAAGCATCTTGGCTTATCCCCTCAATTTGCCTATCTTCATAATATCGATAATCTACTTTCTGGCAGCGGGAGTGGCGTCGGGTGCCAGCGAGACAACCCAGCTGCCGGTCTGGCTGCAAGTGCTCAGCGCCATTTGGGAAACCCTTTCACAAATGGTTCTTGGACCAATCTGCCATGTTGCATATGGGCTCTACTATCTAGACCTAAAAATGAGACAAGAAGGCAGCGACTTGCTCAAGCGCATGAAATACCTCGAACAGAACGACAGAAGAGAAGAGCCTCCCCTGAGCAACCGCGCTCTAATCTAAGCAACTGCCGAGGTCTAAGTGGAAAAGAATATTGCCAAAGAGATAGCGGCCGTCGCCAAAGACTATCAGTACCACGATCCACCTGGTGCGCTTGTCTGGCTGCAAGAGCTGATTTCCAACATCCTGAGAGCCATCTCTGAATTCCTTTCACTCTTACGCTTGCCGATTGGAACCGCATCCGATTCGAGAACCGCAGCCTCTTTTGTGCAATATCTGGTGGTGGGAATAGGTATAATTTGCGCAATCTGCCTGGTACTGGTTATTGCCGGCAGACTGCGTCATATAGCCGCAGCAAAAAAATTGGCTCAAGCAGGACTGATTGACCGAGAAACCATACTAGACAGAAGGGGCTGGCGTGAGCAAGGCGAGCAACTAGCCGGCGCCGGCAAACATAGAGAAGCAGTGCGAGCCCTCTATATGAGCGCCCTTTATTGGCTGGACGAACAAAGCATAATTGCCTTTGCACCGACAAAAACCAACTATGAATACTTCTATTCAATCAAGGACAAGACCAGAAATCAGCAATATCTTGGACTTGACGAGCTCTTTGCCTCATTGGTAGACAGAGTAGAGACAATTTGGTTCGGCTTTGCCGAAGTGGGCGCGGAGGACTTTTCATTCTGCCTAGATAAGCTTAGTGAAATGGAGCGTCTGAAAGAATGACGATTAGCCCTTCAACACCGAAAGAGCGCGAAAACAAAGGGCTGATGCTGCAGCTTTTCGTTCTATTTCTGGTCTGCGGCTTGATGACTTATGCCACCATTAATAGTGACAAGGACATGGAAAAGCTGATGCCCGAGTCGAAGGTCTTCGCCTCAAGCTACAACTTGAAGCCGAGCGGAGTAAGCGCGCTTTTCGAGCTGCTCGAGAAAGTCAATCATGGCAAAGCTCAAAAGCACATTAGCCGCTGGGAAAAACCCTATCGAAAATTGAAGGGCGGGCAAGACCTGCCTAAAATTCTAGACGGCACTAGAACCAAAGAGTTTGTCAAACCGGCGCGGGGCACCCTGCTCATTGTCAGACCAGATAAAGCCTTGGCCGATTACGAAGTCAAGGAACTGCTCGAATGGGTGAAAGACGGCAACACTCTTGTTTACCTGGATGATTTTCGTTTTTCCTTCAGCCGCCGCATGCTGGACAAAGTGGGCATGAGCATCGAGCGCATCAACAAGAAGAGCCCGGAAGGCGCACCAAGTGACGATATCGACTGGCAAAAGCAAGTCGGCAATGAGAACAATCTGGCCGCACTATACAGCCATCTCCACAATCTCAAATTGACCACCAATGAAGGACTTATCGGCGGACAACCTCTAGCCAAAGTAGATGGTCATACGATTATTGCTCAGAAAAACTGGGGGCGAGGCCGCCTGATGATTAGCACTGCACCATCAATGGTATCAAACAAGTTCATTGCCAAAAACGAATACTGGGGTAATTTTCAATTTCTCTATAACTGGCTCAGCAGCGCCGAAGGCGACATTATCTTTGATGAACGCTGTCACGGCTTCAAGCCATCTTCCAATGTATTGATCTACTTTCTGAGGGGACCGGCGGGCTATGTCACTTGGCAAATTCTTATCTTGCTTGGCATCGGTATTGCCAGCACACACCAGAGATTCGGTAAATTGCAAAAGCTCGAAAAGAAACGACGCATCGCCGATAGCGAATACATAGACGGACTTTCAAACACCTACGCTAGAGCCAAAGCACGCCAAGCCGCTTTAGAGATCATCTACCAACAGATGTTCAATCGCCTTGCCAAGAAATACTCGGTCTCGCCCCACGAGGGTGCCCAAAATCTCATCGAGGCGATCAACAAATCGTCGACCGCAAGCGAGCTTACCGCCCTTACCGTGGCCACAATCCAAGAATGCTCCACTCTCACAAAGGAACTCAGCGATGAAGACTTCCTTAGACTGACCCAAGCATGCGATAAGATACTGAGAAGCCTAAATGAAAAGAAGGAAGAATGATGCAACAGGAAGCAGTGGAGACATCCTCAGCCAGCCAAAATGAACTGAGCCTGACCAAAGTGACTTTTTCAAGGCTAAGAGAAGCGTTGAACGAGATCATAGTCGGACAGTCAATGGTTATCGACCAAATTTTGACAGCTATACTAGCCGACGGACATGTGCTCTTGGAAGGCGTACCGGGAACAGCCAAGACGCTTTTGGTGAAAACAATAGCCTCACTTGTCGGCGCCGAATTCGGGCGCATCCAGCTCACACCCGACATGCTCCCTTCCGACATTGTCGGCACAAGTGTCTACGACCTCAATAGTCGCACTTTCAACCTCAAGAAAGGTCCAGTCTTTACTTCGCTGCTCTTGGCGGATGAAATCAACCGCACCCCGCCCAAGACGCAATCAGCCTTGCTCGAGGCCATGGAAGAAAGACAGGTGACTCTCGATGGACACACTGAGAAATTGCCCGAACTCTTTTTGGTGGTGGCGACCCAGAACCCGGTTGAATTCGAAGGCACTTATCCCTTGCCCGAAGCGCAGCTCGATCGTTTTATGCTCAAGGTCTTGATTGGCTATCCGGGCGCCGATGCGGAAAGAAAGATGCTCTTCAACTGGCAGGAAGGAAAGTATCGAAATAGTCGCAAGCTAGAGCCGGTCACCTCTACAGAAGAAATACTCAGATGCCGCGAAGAGCTTTTAAAAGTAAAGGTAGAAACCAGCATCATGGACTATCTGGTCGAGCTTGTACAAAAGTCGCGCAATATCTCAGACCTGCAACTGGGTGCCAGCCCTAGAGCGGCACTTTCATGGTTGGCTGCCGCTAAAGCTCATGCTGCCATGGAAGGACGCGACTTTGTCACCCCCGACAATATCAAGTTTGTCGCTGAACCAGTCTTGAGACACCGCCTTATTCTTACTGCCGAAGCCGAACTGGACGGCGTGACGATATCGCAGGTAGTGGCAACTATCTTGCGCCAGGTAACCGTACCGAGATGACGGCCAGTCAGCGTTTCTATCTCTTAGCCATACTGGCTATTGCCCCTCTGGCAGCCGCAGCTTGGTGGCCAGAACTGGCCAAATTAGGCTTGGTTCTAGATGTGCTCTTGCTTTTGGCTGTACTGATAGACCGCCAATTGACACCGCCTGCTACTCAACTCTCCGCTAGTCGCGAAGTAGACGCTAGACTTTCAATAGGCAGAGAAAACGACGTAGTTCTCACCCTCTCTAATAATGGCGCCTTGGCTCTAGACTGCCTCGTGCGTGACGATGCCCCAGAGATAGCCGGAGCAGGGGCAACTTTGCATGCCAGGTTGGAACCTCAAAGCACAGTAAAGATCTCATACCGACTTAGCCCAAGAAGGCGGGGCGCCTACAAGTTCGGCAATATCAACCTGCGTTACCGCAGCAAACTAGGTTTGTTTTTTGTTGAAAAGAAAGTCAAGGTGCCTCAAGAAATAAAGGTCTACAGCGATCTCAAGGCCCTGCATGATCTTTCGGTCAAACTTTCTCATTCTTCCGAATTGGGAGAACTGCACCAAAAGAAAAGGGGGCAGGGAACAGACTTTGCTTCACTAAGAGACTACAGCGCCGGTGACGACAGCAAAGCCATAGACTGGCGGGCAACAGCCAGACGAGACCGACCGGTGATACGCACCTATGAAGCTGAACAAGAGCAAAGGCTTTTGATTTTAGTCGATGCCGGACGCATGATGGTATCAGACCTTGAAGGGTTGAGTCGCTTTGATAGGGCTCTCAATGCCGCCCTTTGTCTGGCTCTTACCGGTCTGTCTCATAATGATCAAGTGGGCATCGGCATATTTGCCGACAAACCCCTACTCTATATGCCGCCTAAGCGCGGCAAGCCATATATGCATCGCATCTTAGAGAGC
This sequence comes from Obscuribacter phosphatis (SeqCode), assembly GCA_017303615.1. GTDB lineage: Bacteria > Cyanobacteriota > Vampirovibrionia > Obscuribacterales > Obscuribacteraceae > Obscuribacter > Obscuribacter phosphatis_A. The sequence continues at coordinate 168,697 of JAFLCK010000001.1, read as the reverse complement.
ACCTTTGCTGTGGAACCTCGCATGGTCGAGCCTGACTATGCCGGGATCTTGTCATATTTTGCCCAAGCTCAAAAAGGACGCTCGCTTATGGTTGTGCTCACAGACCTGACCGACCCGATAGGTTCTCAGTCCTTGTTATCAGGTCTAGCCAGCCTAGCCCCGCGCCATCTGCCTTTCTGCGTCACCTTGAAAGATAGAAATGTGCAGCAAATAGCAGCCTCTGCCATAAGAGATCAAAAAGATGAAAAAGAGCAAAAGCTGGAAATATATCGCAAGGCTGTCGCTCTTGATCTACTCAGTCAGAGAGAACTAGCACTTTCAGTCTTGACCAGGCGCGGCTGTCTGATATTAGATGCCGCCCCCCAAGACCTTTCGGACAAACTGGTGGAAAAATACTTAGAAGTTAAAGCGAGAGGCCGGCTATAAAATTTATGGATAGACTATTCTTCTCAAGCTTTGTCATGCTCTTTGCCGAAACCATGGCCATTCGCTGGCTCGGCATAGAAATTCCGGTACTGAGGGCCTTTCCCAATCTAGTCTTGATGCTGGTCTTTATCGGAGCCTCAGCTGGCATTGCCCAGCCTGATAAGAAGAGCACCCCCTGGAAAGCAGCGCTCTCAATCATCTTGCTCTCCATTTCGGTGATAGCGGTGCCGCTTACCCCCCTGAAAGATCTTTCTTTGCGCATCGATGAAAACAATACCACCGCCGGTGCCACAATCAGCCTTGTACTAATTGCACTCAATGCCTTTAGTTTACTCACTATCTTTAGATGCATAGGCGCAACCGTCGGCGAAGAATTCAAAAGAAGAGAACCGCTCAAGGCCTATTCAGTCAACATTCTTGGTTCAATGGCCGGGGTCTTGGCTTTTGCCGTTTGTTCCTTTCTAAATACACCCCCCTGGCTCTGGCTCACCATCACCGGTGCCGCCGCCTATACCTATAACAAAAATGCCAAATTACTCTGTCTTTTATTGCCAATCATAATCGCCTCTTTCTTTACTGCCCAAGGGGCTTTCTGGTCGCCCTACGGCAAGCTCGAAATCAAAAGCTTCGACGTACCAAGTGCCAGTCCATTTGGCACCGGCAATTACAATCTCTTTTGCAATAACGTCTATTTCCATTCCGCCACCCATGTGCCCGATCAGCAAAAATTTGATAGCTATGACGCCGCCTCGCCTTCTCAGGACAAAGAGAAAGGAGAACGCCTTCTTGTTCACGCCTACAAACTAATGAAGTTGCCTTATCGCTTTGCTCCGTCCAGCTCAGACGTGCTCATACTGGGTTCAGGTTCGGGTAACGATACGGCTTTTGCCCTCAAGCAAGCAGGAGTAGAGAGGGTAGATGCCGTTGAAATCGACCCGGTTATTGGAAATTTTGGCAAAACTATCCATCCTGACAAACCTTATCTCGATGACAAAATCAAACTGATAATCAACGATGCCCGTTCTTAATTTGCATGATAGCGAAAGAAAATTCGACATAGTAAACTTCGCCTATCTAGACCCGGGCGGCACCTTGAACACAGCCTCGTTCATGCGTGTGGACAATTATGTCTTTACCGAAGAGAGCATCAAAGATGCACTCAAACTGCTCAAGCCTAATGGCATTGTGGCAATGAGTTTTGCCACCGGTAGAGACCATCCGGTCACAGCCAGACTCTACAATACAATTAAGAGCGCAAATGGTAAGGCACCACTTACCCTTTGCGACGACAGCTTCTCTAGCTGTATTTTCTTGTTCGGTCCGGGCATTGAAATGCAAGAAAGCAAGATTCCGGAGCTTGTCAAAGAAGCTCTCAGCGCCGACAAAGAACTAATTGTCTGGCAGCCCAACGAGACGCAGGCCCAAATAAGAAAAGCAACCGACGACTGGCCCTTCCTTTATCTTCAGTTTGATACCACCGGTCTGATTATCTACAGCACCTTTCTGATTTTCACCATACTCATCCCGGTTCCCTTTATTTTCAAACTAGACAAGACCTCGGTTTTGGCACCGCAATCTTTTGCCATGTTCACTCTCGGTGAAGCTTTTATGCTAATGGAAACAAAGTGCTGCACCGAGTTGTCTCTACTCTTCGGTAACACCTGGATCGTCAGTTCAGTTGTCATCTTTTCTTTCTTGACTTTGGGTTTTCTGGCAAATCTTTTCGTTCTCAAGCTTAGCGACGATAAGCTCAAAAAGGTCAAGCCCATTTGCTATCTGCTGCTTACGATCGTACTCTTGTCAGACTTCTTTCTCACCTTAGCCAACCTCAACCTGCCTTCCGGTTCGGCAAAAATCCTGACCACAGTGCTCACTTGCCTTCCAGTCTTTTTCGGCGGCGTGCTCTTTTCCTCTTATTTCAAAGAGATCAAAGATGCCAATCTAGGGCTGGCTGCCAACTTGCTTGGTGTCACCTTCGGCGGTCTGCTTGAAAATCTCTGCGTAGTCGGTGGCATCAAAAGCCTCAGCCTGCTAACCCTACTTCTTTATCTTCTTTCAGCACTACCGGCGGTGCGACTCAAACTATTCCCTTATCGCAAGCATACTTAACCAGAGCTGTCCGACTCTTCAGTTTCAACTTCTTGCGTATGCGAGAAGCATGCAATTCCACAGTCGACTCCGTCAAGAAGAGTCTTTGGGCAATTTCTCTATTGGCATAGCCCGAAGATATCAGGCGCAATACTTCCAACTCACGTGCCGAAAGATTAGCCTCCGGGCTCTCGCTCGACTTTTCTTCTGGCAGGGGACGAAGGCTTCTCTGGTTGCCTGAAACCGACTCTAGGGCCGAAATCAATTGCCCGGTCAAATTACTCATCAAACCAGCATGAAATAGCTGATCTCGCACACTTTGAAACTCAAGACAATGACCTAATGCAATAGAAGCTTGCTTGGTCAAAGTGTCCAAACATTCCATTTCAAGGTCAGACCAATGCCTCTTTTTAGAAGAGACCAAGGCAATAACGCCAAAGCTTGACGAGCCCTGAAAAAGAGGCAAGCCAACCATACTTTCTATACCATCAAAACTGAGCATGTCATACTCATCTTCGCTGAGCCGTCCCTCCTGCTTGAGGAGGGAAAGATCGCTGTATGCAGACAAACGCTCCAACAATTCGCAAGCAAAGAGCGGAAACTGACTAGTGCGACCGAGTCCTAGAGGAGAAAAATCAGGGTCTTCCCATTCATGCAAGACCTGCGCCGCACCACCGGCAGTGCGCACCACCAAACATCGAGAAGGTTTCAACCCCCTTCCCAATGAGTCGGCAAGAGTCTGCATAACGAAATCGCGGTCAAGCGAAGAATGCACCGCACATATAGATTGCCGTAACCACTGCTCGGCTGAAAGACGGCGGGACAATTCAGGGGAGGCAGCGCTATCTTCCTGAAACCGAGTAGAGAGCAGAGACAACATTGGACGTGAGAGCAAAGAGGCCAGCAAGTAACCGGTTTCTTCGCAATACAGTTGCTCATCTTTCGACGGATGACTGGAAGAGAAACCAAGCAACAGCAAACCGCATACTCTCTGAGTGCGCAAACGACTGGCATTGGTCAATGTGACTGTGACCGGTATGAGCAAGCCGCCTGTCTTTTCTTGCCCATCTTGGGACGGCACAGCAGCCAGAGAAAGAACGGGAGAATCGCCGGCATGGCACAATTGTTGCAGCTCAGCGCAAGCGACCTTGACGGCTTGACCAAGTGACAAGTTGGCAGCAGCCTCGGCTGAGCACAAAAGTCGAAACGAGCTTTCGGAGGTGATTGACTCAGGCTCAAGACGACGCCCCTCTCTGGCGAAGTCACGACCGCGCACCAAGCCTTGCAAAAGCGCACCGGTCAAACCAACCAAATAACGAGTTCTAACTTCAACACCAGGCTCGATGGAAAAAGCATCTACAGCAAACAAACTGAGGGTGGGAAGTGAAAGCGCAGCGGCTAGGTCGGCGACGTCCCGGTTGAGCGCAGCCCAAAAATTAGAACCCCCATCAGCCTCGGAAGACTGCCTACGAATTCTAGCCAAAATTGAAATTGGGCCCTCAGACCAGCTATTCATCCCACACCCGCCAACTGGCTTACTTTCTAAAATAGCCCAACTGGCAAGATTGCGGCAGCAGCCAAGCCTTTGCGCCTCGAAATCCAGTAAGGCATACGCAACAAGGCTTTTGAGACTGATAACTAATTGGCGCCCCAAGAGCATTAGGTCCTGAAGTGCTTGAAGGGCGGACTATTTGAGACAGAGAATCTACAATTGGCCAAATCTCAAAAATTAATATTAAACACCACCTGCCAAGCATCAAGAGCCAAGCCAAACTTGCCAGGAATTCAGGCTTTCCAACGCTTCCCCTTGAGAACATATTGTTATAGAATTAATCTATAGCCGATCTATATATGAATTAATCAAGAGACCACCATGCCAAGAAAGACCGACTCTGAACAAACAAAAGCAAAAGCCAAGGCAGTAAGCACTTCCTTGCGTAACTTGAGACGCCAATTCGGTAAGAGGATGGTCGAGACACTATTGAAGTCGCCCACCCTCATGGAAGATATTGACAAAATCAGAGAAGCTGGCGTGCGAATCAGGCTGGTGGATGGACCATGCCGGGCTTATTATGACCGCAAGAAACGCACTATCTATATCGGGCGCTGGTGCCCGCGCAACTACAAGCTGATAAGCATTGCCCATGAATTTGTACACGCTCTGGTCAAACCCACTCTCGATCCTATCCCAGGCAAAACCGGCAGACAGGAATTTATCGACCGTTGCCTGGAAGAAGAAACCGAAGCAATTGTGCACGAAATAGAAATTGTCAAAGAGCTGATTAAGGCCGGAACGCCAGTAGATCCAAAAGAACTCGAGTGGCTCAAGCGCTATCGCCGCGGCGGGCGCAAAGCCATTCGCAAAGCTCTAGAGAAGACGATTACATCAACCACAGGTGAGGATTACCCAGAATATTACGGCAGCTGGTACGACGAGATTGTGCCGCCAGCTCAGCGTTTACCCTAAGCAAAGCCTATTAATCGGCTAATGTCTTATCGCGGCGAAATCGCGCCTAGACAGAATATGCAAGACTGGGAAATTCTGAGTCTTCGGTTGTGTCGATAGAGTAGGGTTCTGCTGTCAATGCCGAAGCATCGGGTATGAGTCGCCGAATTTCTTCTGCAACAGCATGGGCTTCGGGCATACGGCTGTGCAAGTGAATGGTCTCAAACTCAAGCGGTACGCGACTGCCATCCGAGGCAGTTACTTCACCATAGCGCAATAGACTGTTCACTTGCTTCATAACTTCGCCTGGCGACTTGATAATGGCGCGGGAATGAGTGTGGGGCAAGAGACTGCCATTGGCATCATAAGAGCGGTCAACCCAAGCTTCTCCAGCCACACGAATGCCGGCTCTCTCACCGCAGGCAAGCAATGTGTTGCCCGCCGGACCAATAAGCACCAACCAGCGATCAAATTCAGCAACAGCTCGGGCGACAATGGTGGCGATACGAATGTCATGGCTCATTTGTCTGTAAAGAAAGCCATGGGGGCGCACCTGGGTTATATCCAAGCCGAAAGTGCGAGCCAAACCAGACAGAGCGCCCAATTGATACAAAATAGAGGCTCTCAGTTCGGCAGAAGTAAGGTGGATTTCTCTGCGACCGAAGCCAGCCAGGTCGGGATAGCCAATATGAGCACCGAGAGCTAGACCGTAATAGCGAATGCTCTCCAGAGCAGCTTCCATAAGGCTGGGATCGCCAGAATGGGCGCCGCAGGCTACGTTGGCTGAAGTAGCGAAAGGTAGAATCTCTTGCTCGCCTTCCACACGGTAAGGACCGAAACCCTCGCCGATATTGGTATTTATGTCATAGCCGCGTGAGATGAGGATGCGGGAAGCCGCGCCCTGGTGCGAAAACGCCATCGTGCTGGCGGCAGGCGATGACTGCTCTCTGCTATTTCTGTCACCACGACCTTTTTGATTCTGATGCTTTGTTCTTCGCACCGCTATTCCCTCATTTCATGCCGACTCAGGCGGACCAGAAATTCTAACAAGAAATGAGACAAATTACTCTTCCCAGGCGAAACCCTATGGCGTTCTATGAAGTTAGCATTAAAATGGTTACAGGTTCACATAGGTTCTAACGTTAACAGAGTTTTTATTGCGGTTATAGAGTTTTTGAAGGTAGAAAGCGCTTGAGAAAAGCACTGTGCACACATATAGCGGCGCTCACCCTTTTGACTGCTTTGTCATTGGGGCTCAGTGAATTCTCCACCAATCTTCCCGCTCAAGCCGAAGCAGGCTTTATGGAAAGCCCGAGCGACCTACGCCTAAAAGCCATGGAAGCCCTGCTCAACCAGAATAAAGAGCGCGCTTTTGAGTTTTACAGCACCGCCATCGAAAGGGCCGTCACTGAATACGGCACAAAATCAACCTTTCTGGCCGACCTCTGCTATGAAGCTGGCTCTCTGGCCAACCGCATGGACCGTTTCGACCGAGCTGAGACCTATCTAAGACAAGCCCTTGCCATCAATCCCCGCTTATCAATGGCACGCATGGAATTAGCCGAGGTCACTCGCAGAAGAGGCAAGCCCTTGGAATCACTGGAACAGATTCAGCGAGACCTGGCTAATCATCCTAATTCGATCATTGCCCGTAAGCAGTTTGTGCGCTGGCTTGGTACGAATAGCAAAACTTTGACCGACCGCTCTATTGCCCATCAAGAAAGCGTTCGCCTGGCTATGGCGACCAGATCTGGGGGCAGTACCGACGACAGACTGTCAGCTTTGACCGGCGGCAAAACAAAAGCACAGCCTCAATCAAAGTCTGAAAGTCAAGAACCGGCGTTAAAGCCGCAAGATAAACCGGGCGACACACCCAAGCCAAGCGAAGAGCCTGAGCAAACCCACAGACTGCCAGGCAGACCGAAAATCAGGTCGAGCGAAGAAATCGATAAAGAAGAGAAGCTCAAAGAAGAAGCTCGCCAAAAGGCTGAACAAGCCAAGAAAGAAGAACAAGCCAAGAAAGAAGAGCAAGCTAGAAGAGAAGAGCAAGCCAGAAAAGAGCGTCGCAAGCAAGCTCAGAAAGAAGCTCAGAAAGAAGCTCAAAAAGAAGCCCAAGCGAAAGCGCGCATGCAAAAGAATGAAAGCAAGCTGGAAGCGAAGAGTGAAAGCAAGAAGAAAGTAAACACTGCGGCAGAGAGCAAAGAAAAGCCGGAAGAAAAAGCAGAAGATAAAGCAGCAGTTAAGCCTGAGAAAGCAAGCAAAGCAAGTAAGCCGAAAGCAGCCGAGCAAGTAACACCATCTTCGCAATCACTGGTGCCGTCTGCAGGACAGGGCATGCCCGCTGTGCCGATGCAACCATACCCAATTTATGCGCCGGTGCCTGTTCCTTCCGGACCGCCGACCAAGCGCCCGAAAGCAGGCGTACTAGTACCGCCGCCGCCGCCCACACCGCTCATCTTCCCCGGCATGCAGCCACCACCGGCGATGATGCCGCCGCAACAAATGCAGCCCAAGCCTAAGAAAGAAAAGCCGGCGGTTAAGCCCCAGCCGAAACAGGAAGAAGAAACCAAAGAACCGGAAGAGAAACCACCGGTTACTTCCACACCCACCGACCAAGATGCCGAATTTATCCTCGACTGGGGCGGAGTCAAGAAAGGCAAAGGTAAAGGCAAATAAGCGCCCGGCTTGCTAGGGTCCTTAGTTGTCGGAGTTCATAGCCGGTCCCGAAGCTTGTTGCGAACTTTGTTGAGAGGGCTGGGGTTTGCGCATGCCAGGCTTAATCGAAGGCAATTTCTTTTTCTGCTCGGCAGTTAGAACGGAACGAATGGCTATAAAGTCATCAATCATCAAGCTTTCAGCCTCACCTTGAATTTTGCGCAATTCACTATGTTTGGCTCTTATTTGTTCGTCCGTTGAACCTGGTTCAAAGAGTAAATCGCGCATCTCAGCCCGTTTCGCTTTGATATCTTTCTGCAGCTCTTTAGCCTTTGCTTGAGTTTGACTGCGCATCGTCTTTATTTTGTTCTTTTGCTCTTCGCTGAGATTGAGTTCGGTGAGGTTGAGCGGAGTACGGCCGGGCATGCCCAAGCCTTTGCCGCCAATTCCACCACTCAGTCCACTCCCCTGCATACTTCTGAGGCGATTGCGCACTGGGCCATCGCCGCTCTCGCGCAATTGCTTCAAACGGGCGAAACGATCATCATCGCCGCCCATCTCTCTTCCGCCGGACTGACTATCAAAGTTTCGCCTAAAGCGTCTCAATCTAGTTTCAGATTCTCCATTTCCAGCCTTATCGCCAGATCCGCTCTCCATCACTTCGGCGCCGCTTTCAGGCGCGGCAAAAGCGAGAGGAGAGGCTGCTTGCATCAAGGTGAAAGCAAGCAACAAAGCGGTTGCATTTGCTCTAAAGTTGAATTGCATAAAGACCATCCTCATTAGTACTGATGCCGTAATCGTCTACGCCACCACCAACAATATCATCGTAAGCATCCACGACATCATCCTTATCGGCAGAAGCAACTGTTGCAAGAGCTTCTAATTTGCGAGGCCTAGCCGGCTTAGCATCCTTCGACAAGGGCTTCACCGGGTTATTTTTAGCAAGAGGCGCAGTCGCTACATCCTTCTGATTAGAGCGCACCGCTTCAGTGGGAGAAGCTTTCTTTTGTGGTTCACCAATCGAGGCAGTGGGCGCCTGAGCCACCAAGGTGGGAATAGTTTGGCTGCGATTGCCGCTAAAGAAGTAGACACCGGCGGCCAAAACTGCCACAACTGCCGCCGCCGCTGCGTAGCGAGAAGTACCGACTCTGCGCTTATTTTCTGCGAAGGACTGCATAGAAACCACTGGGGGCGCAGCAGTTGTTTCAGCCGATGTCGCAGCTGAGTCTGCAAGAGTCGGCGGCGCGGCCTTCTCTAAACGCGCCGCAATAGAATCGGCCAGGTCCCGACTCAATGTCGGCTCGGGCAGAGCCTTAAGTCTGTCGACTAATGCTTCGAGCGCCTTGAGCTGAGATTGGCAAGTCGAACACGTACTCAAATGAGAGTCGACCGAGGCAAACTCTGCTTCGCTCAGCTCCAAATCGAGATAGGCGCCGAGCATCTCATGCACTTGCTCACAAGCAGAGTGCTCGAGCTCATGCTCACAAGCAGAGTGCTCGAGCTCATGCTCACAAGCAGAGTGCTCGAGCTCATGCTCACAAGCAGAGTGCTCGAGCTCATGCTCACAAGCAGAGTGCTCGAGCTCATTCTCGCACTCTTCATGGCCCCCTAGATTATTTTCCTGACTGGTCATATAAGAACCTCAAATAACTCAGCGCGACTTCACTGGCTGGCAGCCGTGCTCGCTGTAGTAAGGATCAAGCATCTCTTTCAATTTCATTCGCCCATAATGAAGACGTGAACGCACTGTCCCTATACTGGTGCCGACTATTTCAGCAATTTGCTGATAAGAAAACCCCTGTATATCGTGCAATACCAGAACCACTCTTTGATTATCCGGCAAGAGCCTGATCGACTCTTCAAGCAAACGACTCTCTTCTTGATTGTCGAGTACCTGCGATGGGCTCGGTCCTGAATCGGCCACTTGAGACACAGTTCGTCCGGCACCACTGCCGCATTCATCATCACTGCCATAGGCTTGCGGATCGAAAGAAAGAACTTCATCGTCTCTTCGGCGCTGCTTCATTCGTATCGCGTCCATACAAAGGTTCTGGCAGATTCGAGCAATCCAGGGCGCAAAACTAGTCTGGGCGCGATACTTATCAAGATTCTGATGAACTTTGATAAAGCAGTCCTGGACTATTTCTTCCGCTTCTTCGGCATTGCCAATCAGACGATAGGCAAGGGCGAAGGCCCGGGTTTGATAACGCCTAACGAGAACTTTGAAGAGATCAATATCGCCTCCTTCCCGATATTTTCTAATTAGTTCCTCGTCGGTCAGCTCCACGGCTATCAACCACCTCTGGGTGCTTCACTTGTATAAACGTAATTTGGACTGAAAAAGTTCAATGAAATCAGATAAAAATCGCTCAAATTAACAAAGGTTAATAATTTGCAAAGCAGTCTTGAAAAATCATTGCTCCATATTTACCTTTGCCTCTAACTAATCAAAGGTGTAATAACACAGAAATATGCCCAAAACATTCGTCGACTTCGAGAAAAGGCTAAATCTTCTCTTTTTGCTTGTCCTTTTTTCGCTCTGGCAGCTCTCAAGCACAGTAGCTTTTGCCAAAGACGGACAAGATTCAAATATTGAAACCTGCAAGAAAAAAGAAAAAGCCGACCTGCCCAATTTCCACCAGGTGCATCCTTACCTATATAGAGGGGGAGAACCCAGCGAAGTCGGACTGAAAAAGTTGAGCGATCGCGGTATCAAAACCATCATCGATCTGCGCGCCAAAGGGGCGCGCACCAGCAAAGAAAAGGCTCTGGCTCAGACTTTAGGTATGGACTATATCAATCTACCAATGAGCGATAAGGCTCCGACTCAGAGCCAAGTAGAGACCTTTTTAGCGGCGGTAAAAGAAGGCAGAGAGAAAGATCGCCCTGTCTTCCTGCATTGCGCCCATGGCTCAGACCGCACCGGCTGCTTAATCGGCATCTACAGAGTGAGCGAAGACGGCTACACCTACAAAGAAGCTTACAAAGAAATGCGCCGCTACTATTTCGGTCCCCAATTCAAAGAGCTGTCTGGGGCAGTAAAAGCAAGAGCCAAAAACTAACTAATTGGATTCCTTCAAGATTTTGCCCACGGCAAATTTAAAGGCGAAATACGAAATAGGTAGCGAAGCCAACATACCTACGATGGGACAGATTGTCATCACTAAGGGCTTCACCATTTCGGGTTGGTGAATAATAGCCCCAAATACGCCGAGACAAAAACCAAATATCATGCCCAAGAAACCACCAGCGAGAAAACCGCCGACTGCGCTTATGGCAAAGAAGACCAACCACCACTTAAAAATCAATTTGTTATTCACTGCCGATCCTCAATAAAAAGAGCTGCTTAGATAAGACCTCTCCTATCGTCCTCCATTGCGGCGCCACAAAAGCGGAGAGCCAGTTCTTATGTTTGTATTAGTATTACTATTGGTACCATTATTTTTGACTGGCGGGTTGGTAGTGCCGACTTTAGCCGGAACGGAACCCGGTGCAGGCTTTTGACTATTCAAAAGCTTGCGCTGAAAATTGTTGTACTCTTTGAAGGGATCGTTTGGTCCTTCAGTTTTAACTCTAGCCATTTCGGTCTCTACCTGGCTCAGCTTCTCCTGCGCGGTGCGAGCCCACGGATAATAATGCAAAATCTCTTTCAGTGTAGAGATTGCTTTCTGATAATCGACAAAAGTCTCAGCCAACTTCACTTGATACCACAGAGCCTGCCAATTGCTAGGTTCGAGAAAGAGAGCCTTTTCTATATAACGCTGCATCTCTGGATAACGCTGGGCTTTAAACAAGTGCACCGAACAGTCGACATTGACGGCTGCGTCCTGCGGTGCTAGCAGCAGAGCCCGGTCCATTGTTTGTCTAGCCGAGTCTAGAGCGCCGGTATCGAGGTAGAGCAAACTCCAATCAGCGAGAATACGCCCTTCGATGTCGCCCGCGCCTATACGCTTGGCTAAGGCTTGCGCTCTCGTGAAATTGTCATAGGCGGCTTTGGCATGCTCAGGGCGTCCCAGATCTTTAGCCATCATTCTCTTGAGATTGCCGATGCGCCCTAAGACCTTCGCCTCATTACGCTTATCACCATTGGCGGTGGCAGACAATAAAGCCTTCTGATAGTAGACTTCAGCCGACTTAAACTCCCTCTTCTGAATCAACAGGTCGTCGCCCTTTTTGATAGCTCCATCGATTTCGGAACGCACTTTCACCACAGAGGAAGACTTGAGCAACATGCGTTGAAACTTATAATCTATGTAGACCACAAAATTTTCAAGCAATGGATTACCGATAATGCCGAGATTATTGGTCTGGAAGAAACCCTGAGAATTGGCGGCAGCGGTCTGAGCCCCCAAAGTATAGGTAAAGTCGACCGCCGATACTGTTTTAGAACCCAGGGCGATACTGTCTATGGTGACACGACCAAGTTTGATATTGCGACCATCCAAGCCGGTTCCCTCGGTAAATCTTTGCCCGGCAGCGGCACCATAGCGCTGCGCCACCGCAGCCGGCAAGTTGTTATAGGCCGCACCTGTGTCCACTAGCATCTGCACTTCTTCTTTGCCACCGACACGCACTTTCACCACAGGGGCTGTGCGTTTGGTAAATGGCACCACAGTCAGATCATTCGGTCTAACAAAATCATCGGCATCAAAAAAGCTAATTTGTTCTTTACCATAGTCGATTGCCACCACATAGCGGCTAATCAGGTTTGTACCGATAATGCCGGCGAGACGACGCCCCAAATGGCGCGACTGCCCGGAGAGATCAAGAATACGGGCATCTAAGTCGTTGACTACTAAATTACCCAATTCAAGGCGGCCGATGGTCGTCGTATTGGTGGCAACCGCCCCACCAAGGGCGGCTAAATTAGACTCACCTTCCTTAAGCAAAAGATTCTCTGCAGCCACTCTTCTGTCAATGATTGTCTCAGAAGCGCCTGTATCAAACAAAAATTCCAACTCTTCGCCGTTATTCAAACGCCCCTTAACCAATAGCTCTCTTTGGCTATAATCAAAGGGTAAATGCACAGTACGGCTCAACTTGACCGTACCGCCCGGTCTATCAAATTCATCTAGAGCAAACTTGTTCTTCAGCGAAACATCATCAAAGACTCGCACAAGAGCAGGTCGACCCGAAACACTGCGGGTCTGCCTAAAGGGGAAGACCGAACCAAGGGCGGGCTTGTACTGACTATAAGAGAGCTTGATGCCTTTCACTTCAAGAGAAGTAACCTGGTATGAATTTGGTTCGATATTTAAGATAAAACTGTCGCCGTTGCTACTCTGCACTTCCACCACATGCTTATCTTTTTGGCTTTTCAGTTTGACGTCCAGGGCACCAGAAGCCAACCCCTTGGTCACTTCCAAGAGAACAAGAGCCGGTGACATAGTCTCAAAATTGAGCGATAGGGCCGAATCACCCTGCAAGTCTTGCACGCTGCCGCCGCTCTTGACCCAGGGCAAGTTGCCGTCAAAGCCTTGCGACCAGCTCAGCCCCGAATTTTCGTGGTCCAGTCTCCAGAGATTGCCTTTGCGCGACAGCCTGAAATTATCTTTTAGCGGCAAATCTTTAGCCACCATAGCATCGATGGTATCGCCACTACCGCCGGTGGCATCCAGCTCGCGCCCTACGGCAGTAATACCGGCAATCTGTGCTTGCACAGCTTCGGCGCCGCCATAAGCATCCAAACTATGGCTCAATAGCTGGGTCAAGATTTTGACACTATCTTCTTTGCCGCTTTCTTGTTGCAGTTCTTCGGCCATCAGACCTGAAGACGGGCAGCAAAGCAAAACAGGACCAAGCAAAAACACCTGGCTGAACAAGAAACAACTTAAGTGAAAAGTCAGCCTTTTGCGGCGGCAAGCTGTTTGCATTGGCCCACCTGCGGTAATTCCAAATCAGGAAGAGACTTATAGATCTGCCTCAGTTTAAGACACTGACTGATTAGCTCTTCTACTTGGGCGAGAGGCACCTGGTTGGCGGCATCGCTTTTGGCTTCATCTGGGTTGGGGTGGACTTCCATGAACATACCATCGCAACCGGCCACCACCGCCGCCCGAGCTAGAGTGGGGATGTACTGACGTTGTCCGCTTGAGGCATCACCGGCGCCGCCGGGCAATTGCACACTGTGGGTGGCGTCGAAAATCACAGGATAGCCGGCTTCTTGCATTATCGGAATAGAGCGGAAATCAACGACCAGATTGTTATAACCAAAACTGGCACCGCGCTCGGTCAAAAGGACATTTTTGTTGCCGCTGTCTACAATTTTTTTGACAGCGTTGTGCATGTCCCGAGGCGCCAAAAACTGTCCTTTCTTGACATTGACACATTTGCCGGTCTGGGCGGCGGCAACCAAAAGGTCGGTCTGGCGGCAAAGGAAGGCTGGTATCTGCAATATGTCTAAGACTTCGGCAGCAGGCTTGCACTGTTCACTTTCGTGCACATCTGAGAGCACCGGCAGCCCCAGTTCTTTCTTGATCTGGGCGAGCATTTTCAGCCCTTCCTCCAGACCCGGTCCGCGAAAACCATTTACTGAAGTGCGATTAGCTTTATCGAAAGAAGACTTGAAGACAAAATCAAAGTCGAGCTTCTTACTTAGCTCTTTCATCTGAGATGCTGTCTTGTACAAAATGTCATAGCTTTCAATGACGCAGGGCCCGGCAATTATCAAAAACCGCTCAGGTGAGGTTTCGAAACCGGCAATCTTTACTCTAGCTATATCGGCCTTAGCCATGCCTTATCTTCCTAAATGAAACTGTAGAATACCTATGGCATTGTATCAGCAAGAGCAGGCTAAGCATTTTGCCCCTATGAAAGATGACAAACCCTATCGAGTAGACGACAGAAGAGGCGGCATCAAACTCTATGTCCTAGTGGAGCCGGGAAAGGCCGTTAGCCAATTCCACGCCTTGATCTCGGCAGATGATCCGAGGGTGAGCACCGCTAGACTGGCTGTAAGACTGGCAGCGAGGGCGAAAGAGGGTGAAGCCAATAAAGCTCTTTTGGAGTTTCTAGCCAAAGAATTAGGCTTGTCTAAATCATCTATAAGCCTAGAAAGTGGAGCGCATAGTCAGCACAAAACCATCTTTCTCAAAGGTGCGACAAAAACTCTAGATAAGCTTCTGAGCGACATTATTGAGTCTTTATCGCCTAAAAATTCAGCTTAGCTGCGCTTCACCAGTTTATAGACTGTATGACCGGCACGTTGCGAAACCGGCATAATCAAACCGAGTCTGATTGCTTCTGCCAGAATCGGACGCAGGGTCTTGATGCGTTTCAATTGGCGTGGTCCACCGGCCATTTCAGGCAAAGTCATGCCAAGTGGGTTCTTCTCCAAAAGCCTGACAACCTTATTTTCGGCAGAAGGCGGTTTGACCACAGGTTTGCGGGCTATGGGCGGACGACCGCGCTTTTTCTCGGTCTTTTCCGACTCCGAAGCGCCCTCTCCCAAAGTTTCTAGATTGTCAGTTTCGCCATTTCCCGAATCTACTTCTTCAGGGTCGACTCCGGTATTCTCGACATCGTTAAGCATCGACTGCCTTTCTTATTTTAGGGAAGAGAGTAAGAACCATCTAAGGTGATATTATACGCGCCATAATAAGCCGGTCTTGTTCATAAAAGTGTCCGATTTCGAGAAAGCATTAGAAAGCCGCTATCGCATCCTTGGCAAACTTGGCGAAGGCGCCATGGGCCAGGTCTATCGAGCTGTGCAATTAGAGACCGGACGACCGGTCGCCATTAAAGCCCTGGCCAGAGATCTGATTGCCGATCCCAAATCTTTGAAGCGGCTGGAGAGAGAAGCCAAGTCTTTATCGGTGCTCAGCCATACCGGTATTGTCTGCGTCTACGAATTTGACACAGTCACAGCCGATGTGCCCTTTCTAGTCATGGAATTTGTGCCGGGACGCTCACTGAAACAGATTTTGAAAGAGCGCCAGCTGAAACTGAAAGAAACTCTCAACCTGATGGCCCAAGCAGCCAAAGCGCTGAGCCATGCCCATGTCAAAGGAATCATTCACCGAGACGTCAAGCCGGCCAATATGCTCATCGATGAAGCGCGCATGGAGCTCAAGATAGTTGACTTCGGCATCGCCAGAAAAGCCAGCAATTTGACCGAACAGCTCACCATAGAAGGTGAAGTTTTCGGCAGCCCCCTTTACATGAGCCCTGAACAGTGCCAGGGTAACGAATTGGACGCAAGATCCGATATCTATTCACTGGGCTGCGTGCTTTTTGAGTGCTTGACCGGCAGACCGCCCTTTCGCGGCATTTCTGCTTTCGACACAATGACCATGCACCTTAATGAAAAGCCGGCGGCGCTGGCAAATTTGATCAATCTAGGAGCTTACGGCGAACTCGATGAGATTGTCGGGCGTTGCCTGGAAAAAAATCCCGAAAACCGTTACCAGCAGATGAGTGAACTGGCTTCAGCCTTGGCGGTTTTGAAAGAAACAGCAGCAGCAGCGCTAGAGAATACCACTGGGGAAGAACCCAAAACAGCCGCTTTCGTGCAGACCCCGGGTGCCAGCAAAGAAAACGGCGGAGAGCCTAGCAAGAAAAGCAGCAGGGCAGCAGCGGTTGTCATTATTACCATTCTTGTCATCTGCTTGGGGGCGGCCTTTTTCACGCTCAGCAAAGTCTCCAGTACCAAAGAGACAAAATTGCCGCCTGCGCAACCAGAAATCAAAAATAGGGCGCAAGAAAATCCAGAGACAAACTCTCAAGACGCAAACTCTCAAGACGCAAAAGGGCCGGCTAGTGTCGAAAACACAGCGCCACCACCAGTTTCACAAATCGGCATTCCAGCCTTACCGTCGCACTCCAATTCAAGCGAAAAGAAGCCCCTTGACGACGAAAGCGGCAAGTTTTCGCAGACCGCTCCCCAAGGCTTGCTAATCGAAGTAAAAGACGAAACCAGCAATAAAGAATAGTTACAGGTTGCGGCAATAGACCCATACGACCTGGGCACAATTGATATATTCCAGAGTGTTCTTTGCAAGTTAAGTTTCATTGCTTTTCATTGCTGCGTTTAGAGGATAAATACCTTGAGCATCGGCTCGTTCGTTTTTATGTTGCACAGCCATTTGCCTTATTACAAAAAGGCAGGCATGTGGCCCTTCGGTGAAGAAAGCGTTTATGAGTGTATGGCGGAGACCTATGTGCCGCTGCTCAACGCCATTGCCGACTTGCACAATGACGGTATCAATGCCAACCTGACCCTCGGTCTGACACCAGTGCTTTGCGAACAGCTCGCCGATGAACATTTCAAGAAAGGCTTCGAAAAGTTCTTGAAAGCTCGCATTGAAGCGGCCAGCGAAGATGAACAACGCTATTCAAATCAAGGCAAAACACCCAATCCGGAACTGCATCAGCTTGCCCGCTTTTATCTAAACTGGTTCAAGCAAATAGAAAAAGACTTCACCCATCGCTGGGGTAGAGACATCTTGAGCGGTTTCAAACGCTATCAAGATCTCGGTGCCATAGAAATCACAACGTCGGCGGCCACCCACTGCTTCTCGCCTCTCTTAGAGGAAGATGTCACTCTGCAAGCAGAGTACAAAACAGGTGTAGCCAACTATAGAAAACATTTCGGCAAAGACCCGCAAGGTTTCTGGCTGCCGGAATGCGCCTATCGCCCCGAAGAAAACGGACGCGCCGGTGTTGAAAAATACATGTACGAAGCCGGCATCAAATACTTCTTCACCGAGAGCTTTGTCATTAAGGGCGGTCAAACAGCAGAAGTAAGAAGAATAGTCGGACCCTATGGTTCGGTTCAATACATACCTACCGCCACCACATCTGATACCGGTCTCGATACCCACGAAGCTTTCTGGCTAAAAGAGTATCCAGTTGCAGTCATGGGTCGCCACGAAGAAGCTGGATACAAAGTTTGGTCGGCCGACCACGGTTATCCAGGCGACGGCAATTATCGTGAGTTCCACAAAAAAGACGACAAGTCGGGTTTGCATTACTGGAAGTTGACTTCGAAAAGTACCGACCTTGGCGCCAAAGAAATCTATAATCCCGAAGCAGCCGAGAGCCGCATGCGCGAGAACTCTGATCACTACGCCGGCTTCATACAACAGTGCCTAACCGAGCATCTGAAAGCAACCGGTAAACCAGGCTTGATCATGGTTTCTTTCGACACCGAACTCTTTGGTCACTGGTGGTTCGAAGGCGTCACCTGGCTGAAAGAAGTGATTCGCAAGCTAAAAACCTATACAGCCGTCAAACTGACCAAAGCATCCGATTACCTTTCCGAATTCCCTCCCGAAAAAACAATCGAACTGAAGCAGTCTTCTTGGGGTTCGGGCGGTCATTATCAAGTTTGGCTCAACGATGAGACCGAATGGATGTGGCCCCAAATTCATGACAGCGAGAAGAAAATGGCTGAGGTGGCAGATATGGCTGCGGTGGGTCATGACAAACTGATTACCCGTGCCGCCAAGCAATTAGCCCGCGAACTTTTATTGGTCGCTTCTTCCGACTGGCCCTTCCTGGTCACCACCGGACAAGCAAAAGACTACGCCACCGACCGCTTCAAAGAGCACAAAGAACGCTTCGACGATCTCTATAAGATGATCAAGAGTGGTAATGTCGACGAGAAAGTACTGGCTCAACTGGAAGATACCGATAGCCTCTTCAACGGCGAAGATCTCGATCTGAAAAACTTCTCGCCAACAACACTCTCGCAGTCGCTTACAGTCTAGAGGGGAAAATGACAGAATCACAAGGGCAACAGGGGACACGTTTGCCGGTTCTGGTCAATCTAGAAGACGGTCAACGTTTCACAATACAGACTCAGGCGGTGACCTTGGGGCGAGATCCTGATTGCGACCTAGTCTTGGCAGAGGATGGTTATGCCTCGGCTAATCACTGCCGCATTTTCTGGGATCAAGGCCGTCTCTGGTTGGAAGACTTGATGAGCAGTAACGGCACCACCTTGAACGAGCAGATTGTAAAAATACCCACAAAGCTAACCCCTGGCGACGTTATCAAAGCCGGTCGCACTCATTTTCGCATCGAATAGAAAAGATCAAGGACGAGCACTACTGGGATACTGACCGGTTGACTCGATACCTTCATTCTTTTCTTCTTTCCAGAATTCGCCGGTTTCATCTTCTTTGGTATAGGTCGGCACCGGTGCCGCCTCTTCGCTAACACTGCCTGGTGCAGCCACCGGTGGTGCTTGCAAAACCCTGGCAGCATCCGGCGCATCGGCATCATAGTGAAAAGTACCGCCCGTTCTAACCTTGCCGCCGGCTGCACCCGAGATGGGCTTTCCTTGCGGCAAAGCATTGTTAATGCTGTCTTGCGGCTTTTCTTGCGCTTCGGTAACTGACTGAACCGATCTAGAAGGAGGCGCCGAAGGAGGAAAGATAATAAAGAGGGCGACCACCACGATGGCGAAAGCGGCAATACCGGCTATCAACATAAGCTTCTCGCGTTTATGTTTCACCTCTTCCGGACAATCGCGGGTCATATATTTGCCGTCACTGCGCTTGTAGAGAGTGTACTTCTCAAGATTTTCTCTCTGCAAAATAAGGGCGTCGATCTGTTCTATTTGCAGACCTTCTAAATGATAGACCGGGGTTTGACAGCGCTGACAATAGCGAAAACGCTCGCGTCCCTCTGCTTCAGCCCACTTCCAGGGGCAAGGCAAGGCTTTCTTACGGCAAGGGATAGGATCTATCTGCGCCTGCGGCTCAAGGGCCTTGGCTTTGATAGTTTCTTTAATGCGCGCTTCCTTCAAAACAAAAGACTGCGAGACCGCCAAATTGAGCGCGTCGTGATCAATCATTGTCTTGGCTACGGGCTGTTTAGTTTTCTGGGTCTGACTCATGTTCTGACTAAGGGCCTGACCAAGAACCTGATCGTTAAACTTAGCAGCCTGCTCGACAATACTTGATATGTCAGTGGTAACTAGTGTTTTGGCGATTCGTCTTGTTTTCTTCCGTTCCGGTTTGGCTGTCTCAGATAGAGACGGCACCTCGTTTTCCAGCATGGTCTTGGCCACGCGGCGGGGTTTCTTACCACCCGCGGCATTATCATTATTGCTTGCAGCAGAAGCATCTTCCGAAAGAGAGTTTTTAGGAAGAGCTGTATTTTCAGGGTTGACTGTGGCTTCTTCTGCGGCTTTGGCAGCCAAATTCATTAGAGCTTTGATATCAGGCTTAGCCATATCGGCTTCCAGCATAGTCTTTGCCACACGGCGACGCCGCTCTTTTGTCTTTGAGGGGTCGAAATGCATTTCAAGCTTGGTCTTAGCGACCTTTCGCTTTTCTTGATCTGACTCTCCGCCTTCTTGCACTTTTATTAAACCCTTCTGAAATTTATATTGTAGATCAAAGTTCTAATCTAGCAGACTGAACTGATTCTCCTAAAGCGACGAAGTCGAGAGTATAAATAGGACAGATTCGACCCAAAATCACCTAGACTTACTTAAATTCAATACTTATATGCCAGCTAAAGATATGCCAGCTAAAGATATGAAAACCAGACGAAAGAGAAACGAGAGAGGCGGCGCCTCGATAGCCGAGTTTGGACCAGCTCTGGGTCTAATTCTTATCTGTATCTTCTTTCCACTGGTAGATATGCTGGCCATGGGTGTCTCTTATGGACTCTGTATGGTGCTCAATTACAATCAAGTGCATGAGGCGGCTCTACTGCCGAGCAGCGAAGCCTTGAGTAATGCCGGACCAATCAAGAAAGGCATCCCCGACCAGTGGCTCAATGGCATGGGTCATTTTGTGAATATGTCCGGCTATCCAAGCACTGTGATTTCTTACAGAAACGGTCAAACAGACGCTACCTTGAATCAAGATAAAATTGTGACTGTATCGACGACCGTCGTTTGCAATCCATTTCTGCCGATACCCTTACCCGTCATTAATGTACCGGGGTTAAACGGACCAATGAGCTTCACGGTCACGTCAGAAAGCCAGATGGAAAATCCTGACCATGTTCAATAGAGACTGGAAAATTGCTCGCAGAGTCCACCCCAGAAAGAATGGACACAGTATCGTTGAAGCCGTGACAGCCGCTCTCATTCTGATACCTATCACCTTGCTAATTCTAGACTTGCTTGTGCTTGTAATCGCCAATTCCATGAATGATACAGCGGCAAAGAATGCCGCCCGAGCCGGTGCCAATCACTCAGATTCAGGAGCGGCTTTCACCGCAGCCCAAACAACTTTGAACAGTTTTCATAGTTCTCCCATTCTTAAGACACTTCAAATAAAGGCTTTCGACTATCCGTATCAAGGCGACAAAGTAGCCTGCACGACAAGAATGATAGTAAACCTTCCAGTACCCTTTCCAGGTTTCTCTACCTTTACGTTCGAAGCTAAAGCAGTGGAGCCATTGGTGGGCGAGAAATAGGAGAGGCTTGACCTAAATGACAAAACGCCGAAACATACGCAAAGAGCGTGGTTCGATTATTACCTTTGCCACAATCCTAGCCCTTACCCTAGTAGTGCTGGGCTCAGCCTTTCTGTTCTTTGTGCTCTTTATGGGCGGTCAGAAGGAAACCAAAAATGCCGTAGATGCTGGAATCTTAAACGCTGGAAAACAAGCCCTAGACAAAATTAGCGTGCCTCTTCCGGCAGGTCCGGCTAGTACATTCGCTGATATAACCACAGATCGAGCCGCAAATTATCTCATCGGAGACGGTCAGATAAACCTGCGGCGAGTAAACCGTATGTGGGGCAAGGCCATGCTCATGGCAATCAACATACAGGCAATGCAAGCGGAGGGTACTGCCGGCAGCGGACAGGGCAATGTATCAAATGCCTTCAGCGAAGCGCAACAAACTTCGGATGCGCTGGCAAAAGAACTGATGAAGCAAGAGAGACTTCATCAATTCTTTCAAGATGTAGCCGGGCAAAACTCAGTGAGAATGCTTGGCAATGGTGCCCAAATAAAGGTGAAGGCAGGCAGCAACTGGGAAACTTCACTGCTGGATAGAGGCTGCGAAAGCAATATCGTGCTCAACGGAGGTCCGCCTCTATTCAACCTACCTCCGGGCTATGTACTTCCGAATAACTACTATACCCAGTGCACAAGGCCTAATCCTCCCGCTGACGCGGCAAAGCTCTACTTTCTCAAAGGCTACACCCCGCTGCTTGTAAATGACAAAACATTTTGGCAAGTGCCTTTCAAGTTTGACGACAAACCACATTTGGTGGCGCGTTCAACCTTCGACGCCAACACAATGAAGAACCAGCCGCTCAACTGGAATTTTGCTGTTCCAAATGCTTTTTCTGGTGAAGGCGAAGCCGTCAAGAACGGACCCACAGAAAAAGCGATGTCTTGGATGCTCACCAATCCAAGAGAGCCCTTTCAACTGGCCATGCCTCATTCATTCGTGAAGATTCACGTAGACGAAAACAAGTCTCATTGGTTCTTTTACCCAGGCGGACCACCGCCACTCCCTGACACCGAATTCGGTATTGCGCAAACCTATGGCTACACAACCGAGACGCAAAGCAGCAGCATGCCGGGCGGTGGACTGCTCTGCACAACAGTGTCGGCAATGAGCGTTCTGCTCGGCACTGACGTGGTAGGCAGGAGCCTAGACGGTATCATTTTTGGACTGCCGGAAGGAAACACAACAGCGGTAGAAAACTACCTAACGAACCGCTGCAATGAGATGATATCGGTGACTGGCCATTCAGTGGGTGTTAACCAGGTGCATCAAGCTTTGAGCAATCCTGTGACAATTGGAGCCCTCATAGCCGGAGTGAGAGATTTCTATCTCTACAGTCCAGATGGTATGAGCCTGAAATGCAATCCGGCGCCTCTTGCCATTGCAGAATCCCCCTGGTTAGCAACAATGATCTCCAATAATCCAGACGGTTCAGAAAAACTTGTTATAGACGAAGCCTCGATGCCAGCACCAATCTTCTTTGTTCCCACAGTTGTGCCAGCCCCTTTTTGCTCGCCCAAACTAGCTCTCGGCTGGGGTCTATGGAAAAAAGATGTAGCCTGGCAACCGGGCACCGGTTATAACGGCTGCCTAGGTCAAATTAGAGTAAAGCGCTGGACCAATGTGCACGCACTTGGGGTATGCTCCTTCCCTTAACTAACTGTTTGCTGATTTGCTATTTGAGGGCCCAGCTGATTGAAATAATCGTGCCGCGATCTTTTGGATTACGCACCAGTACTATGGAAAGTTTCTGCTTAAGATTGTCGGCATTGATTATAAAGAGATCACCGACCTTACCGATTGCCTTGCGCCCTTCTTCGCTTGGTGTAACTGTGTTGAGCTTAGCCTCGCGGCAGGCATCCATGTACCATTTATGCACTACATCTGGTGCATCTTTGCTGTACATGGTCAGGCCGGCTGTGGGCTTACCACTGGTCGAATTGACAAAGCCTTTGTCATAGGCGTTGGGATACGGCTTGATTGGAAAGTTTTCCGGTATATAAGGCCTCAACTTCAAACCAGGAATGTTCAGGTCTTTGAGAGCCTGAGCTCTTTGCTTGGCTCTCTCCTCAGCGCTTGGAGGATTCGGATGGGGAGCCGTCGGTCTACCGCCGGCATCCAAGGTCTGCCCAAAGGCAGGAGCACTGGCCAGAAGATGAATAAGAAGAAGCGGCTTTACGATTTTCATGAGAGTAATTCTACTACCTCGCCTGCCCCACCACTCCTGACATCCCCCCCCCGGCGCACGCTTTTTCCCTGCAAGACTTGTCAAACATAGGGTTTTTGGTGTCTGTTTTGTTATTTCTTTTGATATTTCTTCAATGACAAGCCTTTACCCTTTCGCCCCGGCGCCTCACTGTTGTACCTTATCAACCTTATGAGGAATACTAGAACAAAAATAATAGCCACCATTGGTCCCGCTTGCCGCGACCCCAAGGTGTTGACCGAGATGGTGAGAGCCGGAATGGACGTTGTCCGGATCAACTGCTCCCATTCGTCTCCCGAGTTTATCCAAGACGTAGTCAAGGACGTGCGAGAGATAAGCAGCCGAATGGAGCTGCCCATCGGCATATTGCTCGATCTTTCCGGACCCAAGTTGCGTACCGGCAAATTGCAGAACAATGAAGCAGTCATGCTTGAGCGCGGTAAAACTTTCACCCTGACCAACAAAAAGCTGGAAAACGGCGGCAATGAAAGTATTGTCAGTACCAACTATCCCCCCCTCGCCAAAGAAGTAAAGCCGAACGACGTCATCTTGCTGGATGACGGCTTGATCGAACTGAAAGTGCTGCGCACTTCTGAAACCGATGTGGAATGCGAAATCATCATCGGCGGTATTCTCAAAAACCATCAGGGAATCAATATTCCAGGCGTCAGGCTCTCGATTCCAGCTTTGACTGAAAAAGACCGTGAAGACCTGAAAGTAGGACTGGCCTGCGAAGTAGACTTTGTCGCCCTCTCTTTTGTAAGAGATGCCCAAGACATAGTCGAGCTGAAGGAACTGATAGGGGACCACTGGCCGCCGGTCATGGTCGTTGCCAAGATCGAAAAACCCGAAGCTGTAGACAGCCTGGATGAGATTTTGGCGGTCACCGACGCAGTCATGATCGCCCGCGGTGACCTCGGCGTGGAACTGCCCCCAGAAAAAGTACCGCCGGCACAAAAACTAATCACCCGTAAAGCAAATGCCAAAGGCAAACCAGTGATCACGGCCACGCAGATGCTAGATTCGATGGCTAACAATCCTAGACCAACCAGGGCTGAAGCCTCCGATGTCGCTAACGCAATTTTCGACGGCACCGATGCCGTCATGCTTTCGGAAGAAACTGCCATGGGTGCCTTTCCGGTGGAAGCTGTGACAATGATGGACCGCATTGCCCACGAAGCCGAAAATAGCCAGGACCGCTCTAATTTGCATGAGCACGAACTTTATTCTTCCGCCCATGCCGTCGCCCACGCCGCTTGCGCCATGGCGGTCGACATGAATGCCAGAGCCATTGCCACTTTCACCAAGTCAGGCTCAACAGCCAGACTGATTTCTCAATTCCGTCCACCGGCGCCTATTGTGGCTCTTACCCAGCTCACCCATGTCTATCGACAGCTCACTTTGACTTGGGGCACCACGCCTTTGATGCTCACCGAAGTTAGCGATTCGGAGTCGACCTTGGCCCTTGTGGAGGATACTTTACTCAAGAAGAACCTGGTCAGCGCCAAAGACAAGCTAATCATCACCGGTGGTCTGCCCATCGCCGCCCGCGGACCGGCTAACTTTGTCAAACTATCGATAATCTCACCGCGTACACCGGCAAGTTTCTGGCAACTGAAGGGCATCTAGCACCCTATTCTGGTTTGTGCACAAGATAGGCGCAGAGGGGATCTTCCCTGAGAATATACTTCTCCCTAGTCACTTTCACACCAATAAGTGATTCCATCAAGCTAGGCTCCATGGAACAAACCTGGCTAAACTTGCTGACCAAATTGTGCACCGCACAATGTCTTTGATAGATGAGGAAGTTGCCGTCAGGCAACTCTTCCCATTCGGTCATATAACCGTCTTCCGAAAAAATACGCGAAACCTCTGCCACTCTTTCTTTCAAACTCTTGCCCTTGACGCGTTCCAAGAGCCGCTCCAATCTTTTCTTATTGCGCATAGCGAGAAGTTCCATAACCCCTTCTTGCCCGCGGCTTTCATAAACCGCCTCTAGTAGGTCTTCGGCAAGATTGGCTGAAGCAGAAGGAAAAAGCCCCTCGGCTTTACTGGAAAGCTTATAGCGATAAGTCGGCCGGCCTCGCGACTGCCTGACCATGCGCGACTCTATCAGTCCTTCTTTCTGCAAATGGGTTATATGGCGGCGCACAGCCATCGAAGTTATGCTGAGCAAATCGCAGAGTTCTCCG
This sequence comes from Obscuribacter phosphatis (SeqCode), assembly GCA_017303615.1. Classification (GTDB taxonomy): domain Bacteria; phylum Cyanobacteriota; class Vampirovibrionia; order Obscuribacterales; family Obscuribacteraceae; genus Obscuribacter; species Obscuribacter phosphatis_A. Next base: position 143,258 of record JAFLCK010000001.1, on the reverse strand, counting down.
ACAGTCAGTTCACCCTTTCTCTTCAAATAAAGAAGAAGGGCTTCTTGGGTTTTCTCTGGGGCGTCGCCTAAAGGCTGGGTCAACATAACTAATCACTTACTTTTGATTTGTGTCTTTTTCTCAATAGTAAACCAGGTTTTATAAGAGAAAAGTCCAGGTGGTTTTAACTGCAAAAACTCAAGCTTTTCCAAATTGGACCTAATTTACCCCCTCTTTCGACCGCTCCCGAATAGAGCTCTGTCATATATCCAAATACATTATAAAAAATCTGGTGAACTAAAACCGATTTTTGATACTATTTTATCTATAAAATGCTCTAGGTCAAAGGTTGGATCGATTTAAGGCTTGTTCCCAAGAGTAGATCGTATAAGTAATCTAGACCGAAAAGTCCGGAAAGTCATTTATAGAGGGTAGCTGAATCAATGACCGCGTCAAATTCCAATTCCAAGAGAATTCTCGAAATCATAGACCTGCACGTCAAAGTTGAGGAAAAAGAAATCCTCAAGGGCGTCAATCTCACCATAAACGCCGGTGAAGTACATGCCATCATGGGTCGCAATGGTTCGGGCAAGTCCACCCTCTCTTATACGGTTATGGGTCATCCCCGCTACAAAGTGACCGGCGGTCAAATGCTATATAAAGGTCAGGAAATCAGCGAAATGTCTCCCGACGAGCGCTGCAAACTCGGCATATCGCTTGCCTTTCAATATCCCGTCGCCATCTCCGGTGTTTCGGTTTCAAACTTCCTGCGCAAAATCACCAATAGCAAGCGCGGCAAAGAGATACCGGTAAAGGAGTTCCGCCAAGAGCTGAAAGCTGCAATGGCTAAGCTCGGCGTCAAAGATGAATTCCTCTCACGCTACGTCAACGATGGTTTTTCGGGCGGCGAAAAGAAACGCCTCGAGATCCTGCAACTTTCTTTGCTCAAGCCCAGCCTTGCTGTGCTCGATGAAACCGATTCGGGTCTCGATATCGATGCTCTCAAAACCGTGTCGGAAGGAGTAAATGCTCTGGCTTCGGATGAAACAGCCATACTGCTCATCACTCACTACCAGCGCATGCTCGACTATGTAAAACCCGACTTCGTGCACGTCTTCCAAGACGGCAAGATTGTTACCTCGGGTGGCAAAGAATTGGCTCTAGAACTGGAGAGCCGTGGTTATGACTGGGTGACCACTGAGCCTGCCGCTGAGCCTGCAAAAATATAAGGAACGGTAATCATGTCTAAAGTTGAAGAAAGCACCGAATCGAAAACCCCGTCCCGCGACGAACTGGCGCTTGAGGGCATAGGCACCGATTACAAGTACGGTTTCCGCGACGAAGAAGACTATGTCTTCAAATCAGGTCGGGGTCTAACTAAAGAAATAGTGACCAAAATCTCGCAAATGAAGAAAGAGCCGCAATGGATGCTCGACTTCAGACTGAAAGCTTTTGATATCTTTATGAAGAAGCCCATGCCCACCTGGGGCAACTGCGATCTTCTCAATGATATCGACTTCCAAAATATCTTCTATTACATCAAACCCTCAATCAAGGGCGAGAAGAATTGGGAAGACGTACCCGACAATATCAAGAATACCTTCGACCGCCTCGGCATTCCCGAAGCTGAAAGAAAGTTTCTAGCCGGTGTCACCGCCCAATATGAATCGGAAGTGGTTTATCACTCCATTCGCGAAGATCTTGAACAACAAGGCGTTATCTTCCTCGACATGGACTCCGGTCTGAGAGAGCATGAAGAAATCGTGCGCAAACATTTTGCCACGGTAATTCCAGCGGCCGACAATAAATTTGCCGCTCTCAACTCGGCAGTCTGGTCGGGAGGCAGCTTCATCTGGGTACCTGAAGGCGTCAGAGTAGAGATTCCCCTGCAGGCTTATTTCCGCATCAATGCTGAAAACATGGGTCAATTCGAGCGCACCCTCATCATCGCCGAACCGGGCAGTTTCGTTCACTATATCGAAGGTTGTACAGCACCTGTCTATTCATCTGATTCACTGCACTCTGCCGTTGTAGAACTTATTGCCAAACCAGGCGCCCATATCCGTTACACCACTATTCAAAACTGGTCGCGCAACGTATACAACCTGGTCACCAAGCGTGCGGTCGCCCATGCCAACGCTAAAGTAGAGTGGGTGGACGGCAACCTCGGTTCTAAACTGACTATGAAGTATCCTGCTATCTATCTGATGGGTGAGAAGGCTCATGGCGAAGTGCTTTCCATTGCCTTTGCCGGTGAAGATCAGCACCAAGATGCCGGCGCCAAAATTATTCACGGCGCCCCCGACACCACATCAATGATTGTCTCCAAGTCCATTTCCAAAAATGGCGGACGCACCTCATACAGAGGCTTAATCAAAGTCTATCCAGAGGCTAAAAACGTCAAGTCATCTGTAAAATGCGACGCCCTCCTGCTCGATGAAAAATCACGCTCCGATACATATCCGACCATGGAAGTAGACGAGAAAGAAGTAAGCATCGAACACGAAGCCACTGTTTCGAAAGTAGGCGAAGAGCAGCTCTTCTATTTGATGAGTCGTGGTCTCAGCCAGGACGAAGCCACCGCCATGATCGTCAATGGCTTCTTCGAACCGTTCACAAAAGAGCTGCCGCTTGAATACGCCGTAGAACTAAACCGTCTCATTCAACTTGAGATGGAAGGTTCTGTAGGCTAATCAGTAATAAAGAGAGGAAACTGCAAAGTTATGTCGGAGCAAGCGAAAGGACCACAAGTGAGCACCCTGGCTAAAGACCAGGTGGGAGGTCTCTTTGCCACACAAGAACCCCAATGGCTGAAAGACAGACGCCTGTCTGCCTGGGAAAGCTATCTGCAAGCACCAATGCCGACAGTCAAAAACGAAGACTGGCGCTCGACAACGGTTAACAAGCTTGACCTGGGCAAACTCTACCCGGCAAAGACTCTAACCAAGCAAGAAGCAAAAATCACAAGCGTCAATCTCCAAGCTTCGCTTGAGAAAATTGGTGAAACAGCTGCTGTCTATATGGAAGACTACGCGGCCTCTGCATTTCATCTCGCTGCCGCTAAAGAAGTAGCAGAAAAGAAAATCACAGTCTTGCCCCTCACCCAGGCTCTGGCAACGGAGACGACGGCTAAAGATCTGGAAAAACTAGCCGGTGTTATTGACGCCAAGCAAGGAGTAGTGCAGGACAAATTCACTTTGATGAATACCGCCCTGAGCGCCTCAGGTCTCTATGTACACGTTCCGAGAAACACCACAGTCACCGCACCAGTTGTGATGGCATTAAACTTGCCAGCCGGAAAGACTGCTAAAGATGTGGATAACTGTGACAATCTCGCTGTCTTTCCTAGAGTAATAGTGCATGTAGAAGCCAATTCCACACTAAAATTTGTCAGCCTGACCACGGCTTCGGAAACAACCAATGAGACAGCCGCCCTGGTTAACTCCGTAGTGGAGTTTCATGTCGAGGCAGGAGCCCGAGTGGAAGTAGCCGAAGTCACCAACTTGACCCCCGGCACTTTCTTTGTGAACCGCGTCAGAGCCTACATGGGTAAAGACGCCCAGATAGATTTCACGACCGCCGGACTAGGCGGTGGACAAGTAAAGTCAGACCTTGAGACCGTCTTAGAAGAAAGAGGGGCGCAGGCAGCGGTGAAGGGCATTGTGCTTGGAGCCGGGAAAGAGCACTATGCTTACAATACAATCGCGGCGCACAAAGCTCCCGATACCAATTCGAACATTGTTTTCAGAGTAGCGCTGAAAGACAATTCGACTTCAATATACCAAGGCAATGTCATAGTCGACAAAGTCGCTCAGCGCACCGACGCCTATCAGTCGAACAAGAATCTCTTGCTCAGTCGCGCCGCCAAAGCCGATTCCATCCCCAAACTAGAAATTCTCGCCGACGACGTAAAATGCTCTCATGGGGCCACAGTATCCCCGGTAGATAGAGACCAACTCTTCTATCTGATGAGCCGTGGTCTGACCCGCAGTCAGTCAGAAGAGCTTATTGTCACCGGTTTCTTCCAGCAAGTTCTTGATGTGATTCCGATAAGCGGCGTAAAAGATCTGCTGGCAGAACTAGCCGCCAGTCGCATAGAAGACAAAATGTAAAACAGAAAAGAAGAGTGAGCCATGACAGAGCTTAAAGTTGAGAATGTCAGCCTTAATGAACTCAAGCCCGGAGGGGTGAAAGTCTGCAAGCTTGGTGATCTTGACCTAGCTATCTGTAACGTAGACGGCAAGCTCTATGCAGTACAAGATGTCTGCAGTCACGACGACGGACCACTCGGAGAAGGCGAACTAGACGGCTGCCAAATCGAATGCCCCCGACACGGAGCCCGTTTTGACGTCACCACCGGCAAAGCCCTATCACTGCCGGCGGTGTTACCCATACCCACCTACAAGGTGACTGTCAAAGATGGGGAAATTTATGTCTCGACCCAATCGGGAGAATGAAGATGGCTACAATTCTAGACAAACCCGAAACGAAGGAAGCAATGTCCAGTCTAAATCTAGAGAAAATCCGCAGAGACTTTCCCATCTTGAGACGAGAGGTGGACGGTAAACGCCTGGTTTATCTAGACAACGCCGCCACTTCGCAAAAGCCGCTCAGCGTCATCAACAAACTCAGCGAGTATTATCAACGCTATAACGCCAATGTACATCGGGGCATTCACACCCTCTCGGAAGAAGCCACTGCCATGTACGAAGGTACAAGAGAGACTGTAAGACGCTTTATCGATGCCAAAGAAACCTGCGAAATAATTTTCACCCGCGGCACCACCGAAGGTATCAACCTTGTGGCTTCCACCTGGGGCAAACAAAACGTCCTTCCCGGTGATGAAATAGTACTCTCGCCTATGGAACACCACTCAAACTTGGTGCCCTGGCAAGTACTAGCCCAGGAAAGAGAAGCCAAACTGGTTTTTCTTGAATTAACCGCCGAAGGCGAAATCGACATGGAAGCGGCAGCGAAGTTAATAGGCGCCCGCACCAGAATTGTGGCCGTCACTCAGATGTCCAACGTTCTCGGTACAATCAATCCCATCAAAGAACTGGCTGCTCTAGCCCATAAACAAGGAGCGATCATCTTGGTGGACGGCGCCCAGAGCGTGCCGCACATGCAAATCTCTGTGCAAGAAATGGATGCCGACTTTGTCGCCTTTTCGCTGCACAAGATGCTCGGACCAACCGGCGTTGGCGTACTCTGGGGCAAGAAAGACATTCTCAAAGCCATGCCTCCCTATATGTACGGCGGCGACATGATTGCCTCCGTTTCGCGCGAGCGCTCGCGCTATAACGAATTGCCTTGGAAGTTCGAAGCTGGTACGCCCAATATAGGCGACGTCATTGCTTCAGCGGCAGCCTTTGAATATCTCAGCGAACTTGGTCTAGATAATATTCGCGAACACGAAGTAGAAATCACCCGCTATGCTCTCAACCGTCTGCGCGAGATAAACGGCATTGCAATCTATGGACCGAAAGATCCGCAGAAAAGAGGCGGCGTCATATCTTTCAATATGAAAGACATTCACCCCCACGACCTCGGTCAAATTTTGTCCGATGCCGGTATCGCCATCAGAGCTGGACATCACTGCTGCCAGCCCCTGATGAAAGATCTGCAAGTGATGGGCACGGCCAGAGCCAGTTTCTATATCTATAATACTTTCGAAGAAGTAGATATGCTGCTTGCAGCATTGAGGGAAGCCGATAAGGTAATGGGTAATGTCGCTTACAGATGATCTTTATAGAGAAACGATTCTCGACCACTATCATAATCCGCGCAATCAGGGAAAAATCGAAGACGCCTCAGCCGAAGTCGAAGGTGTCAACCCTCTTTGTGGAGACGAGTTGACTCTCTTTTTGAAATTGAACGATCAAGGTATCGTCGAAGACATTAAGATGAATGCGCATGGTTGCTCAATCAATACAGCCTCTGGTTCAATGATGTCTGAAGCAGTCTTGGGTCAAAGCCTGGAGAAGGCGCGAGAAATAATCGAGAGCTTCAAGAATATGATGCTCACAAAAGGCGAAGAACTGCCCCTAGACGAGGAATTGGAAGACCTAGAAGCCTTGCGCGGGGTAAAGAAGTATCCGGTTAGAATCAAATGCGCCCTTCTGCCCTGGAACACACTACTTGAAGGCTTGGAAGCAGCAGAGAAAAAGTGCTGCCACCACTCGTAAACACAGCACTTAAGGAAAAATGCAATGGCGACAACGCTGCAAGAAGATTTAGTCTATGAATGTTTGAGAGAAGTGGTCGATCCCGAACTGGGCATCAGCGTAGTCGACCTCGGGCTCATATATGAAGTAAAAATCGACAACAACAATGTGGTTGTGAAAATGACCCTGACCTCACCGGGCTGCCCGGTCGGAGCCGTGATACAAGCCCAATGTCACCAAGCAGTCAAAAAATTACCTTGGGTAAAAGAGGTAAACGTGCAACTGGTCTGGAGTCCTCGCTGGGATCCCAAAACAATGGCTTCGGAAGAAGCAAAGATGGACCTGGGCATTCTTTAACTTTATTAATTGCTCGCAGCCCTTCAAAGCCAGCCAGAGACAAGGTCTGAATCGAGACGGTTATCAAGCGCGCCTTTTCTATTGAAAGGGTGTATATGCCTTAGTAAAATTAAAAAATGCCAAGAACTGTCATTCACGACCACGACGGTCACGTCGACGACTTACTAAGCTGCATATTGCTCTGGCTCAGCCCAGAGATCGACTTGCAGGCTGTTGGTATTACCAACGGTGACTGCTATGCACCGCAGATTTTTGAAGCGACACAAAAGATAGCGACTTTTCTCGATATAGAAGGTCCTGAAATAGCCGTCACCGAAGATGAAGTGCCCAATCCTTTTCCGGATAACTGGCGCCGAGAATCTTACATAATCAATGAACTGCCACTTTTTGAAGACAACTATCTGAAAAAGACCTATCAGCAGGGTCGCCCCCGCCGCATCGACAGTGTCTTTTTGGACTGCATCGCCAATTCAAAAGTGCCAATCACAGTGGTCACCACCGGTCCGCTCACCAATATGGCCAATCTACTGGCCAACCATCCTGAAATCAAAAAGAACATTCAAGAATTCATCATCATGGGCGGCGCCATCAGGGTGAAAGGCAATGTAGAAGAACCCGGTCATGACGGCACTGCCGAATGGAATGTCTATGCCGACCCGTCTGCTTTCAAACAAATTGTAGACAGCAAATTGCCTATCAAGCTCATTACCCTTGATCTCACTAATGAGCTGCCTGTGACCAAAGACTTCCTCGGCAAATTGGAAGCACAGGCGGAGAAATCGCGAGCATCGGCACTAGCTGCCAAACTCTGGTCGCTGGTCAAAGGTTTCGACTACTATTTCTGGGACACAATTACGGCAGCCGTGGCCATCGAACCCGGTCTCTTCACTTTCAGCGACATAAAAATCGATGTTTCCACCTCGGGCAAGAGCATGGGGCGCACAAACCAAGCTCTCTTTGGCAGAAAAGTACAGCTAGCCACCCAAGTCAACAAACAAGGTTTCGAAGATCTGCTCTTGAGCACTTTGAGCATTCGCTAAAACCTTTTGGCCGCCCCTCGTTATCGAGTTTGCCAAATTCCGCTTGACTTCGCGAACCTTTCCTGTAATCTAAAGAAACTTACTAGTTCACCAAGAAATATCTTTGCATTCTTGCCCAAAAGGCAGGTCAGGTCTATTTGGATCTGACTATTTTGGCTGATTTTTCATCAGTATCATCAAATTCATCATTGAACATAGGCAAACAATGGCTATTGAAATAAAGAAGTGGCAGAAGCACTTCAAAGAGAAAGTGCTCGATAATCCAAAATATAAATGGTACAGACGCTCAGTCTATGCCATCTCGATTGGCTATGCCATTTTCTTGGCTGTACAAAGCAGTCCTTATTACAGCGCCATTGGTCAAGCTGAAAGCGCCTACAAACAAGGGAATTACCCCTTAGCTGAAACCTATCTAAAAGAATCTCTTGCACTGTGCGAGACATTTGGGAGCGACTGGCAAAACGATAAACGCACAGTGCGAGCCATGAACAATCTGGCTGAGCTTTATCGCCAACAAGGCAGATACCGAGAAGCCGAGCCTTACTATCGCAAAACAATCGAAGCGGCCAAAGTCAACTTTGCTGAAAACCGCCCGGAAAGAGCTGTAGTTCATAACAATCTGGCGGCCCTTCTGCGCGAAATGGGTCGCTATAAAGAATCGGAAAGCGAGTACAAAGAAGCGCTAAATATTTGGCAAGAAAAGGTCAAACAAGACTCACCGCAATTGGCCAAGTTTATGTGTGGCTATGCCAAACTGCTCTGCGACCAGGGTCGCTATCAAGAATCGGAAGATCTATATCTTAAAGCGCTTGCCCTTAACGAGGCCAAAGTAGGCAAGAGCGATGTGGACAATGCCTACATCTTAGCCAATATCGGTGGACTCTACCGCGAGACCAAGAAATACGACCTGGCAGAGAAGTACTACAAGCAAGCGCTCGCCCTCGACTTAGCCGTGCTGGGCCAAGAACATCCCGATACGGCTTCAGACTATAACAATCTGGCGGCGCTCTATCGAGAGGAAGGCAAGTACGATTTAGCCGGCCCTCTCTTTGAAAAAGCTCTAAATATTAGACTGGCAAAGCTAGGTCCCAATCACCGCCTGACGGCAAAAACTTTGATGGGCAAAGCCGAATTAGCCAGGCGGCAGAAAGACTATCAAAAGGCTGTCTTGCTTGCGCAAAAGGCACTCTTGATTCAAGAACAGAACCTTGACGCCCAACACCCCGAAAGAGCCGAATGCCTTGACATATTGGGACAGACTTATCTAGACGCCGGCATGCGCCAAAAGGCTGTGAAACCGCTAAGCCAAGCACTTGTCATCAGAGAAAAACTGCTTGACCCCAGCCACCCCGACCGCCTGGCTTCTGTACAACACCTCAAGCAGGCACGAAATAATTTATTAGAATCGGGACAGTGAGCCCCGGCAGAGGCTATGATCTGACTGATATAGTAGCCAGCCAAGGGTAAGTCATGTTCGGAAGTAAGAAAACCGGCGTTCAAGAAGCCGACGTCAAAAAAGCTCTTTCACAAGTTATGGACCCCGACCTCAACATCGATGTGGTCACCCTCGGTTTTATTTCCGAAATAAAGATTGAAGGCAGCAAGGTCAGCTTCAAACTGACTCTCACCACACCCGCTTGCCCGGTCAAAGAAAAAATGGAGCAAGAGTGCAAAGATGTGGTGTTGGCTCTGCCCGGCATTGAGACTGTGGAAATGGAAACCACAGCGCAAGTGCCGAACCAGCGCAAAAACTCAGACAAAGAACCGATACCGGGCATCAAGCACTTAATTGCAGTGACTTCGGGCAAAGGTGGAGTCGGCAAATCTACAGTATCGGTCAACTTGGCTGTAGCCCTGGCAAAGATGGGCGCCTCGGTTGGCATCCTTGATGCTGATATCACCGGACCCAATATTCCAATCATGATGGGCGTCGATAATTACGAACCGACTGCTAAAGATGGTCGCATCATTCCGGCTGAGAACCATGGCGTCAAATGTATCTCAATGGCTTTCTTTGTCCCTAAAGACACACCGCTTATCTGGCGCGGACCGATGCTCGACAAAGGCATCAAACAATTCCTGCGTGATGTCGAATGGGGCGAGCTAGATTATCTTATCGTCGACATGCCCCCGGGTACAGGCGACGCGCAACTTTCCATATCCACCGCCACCCAGCTTTCCGGCGGCGTCATCGTCACCACTCCGCAAGAAGTGGCTTTGCTGGACGGCATGCGCGGCTTGACCATGTTCCAAAAGATGGAAGTGCCGATTTTGGGCTTCATAGAAAATATGAGCTATTTCCAGCCCAAAGGCTCAAGTGAGCAGTTTGAAATTTTTGGCAGAGGCGGCGGCAAGCGTTTAGCCGAAGAAACCGAAGTGCCCTTCTTGGGCGAGATTCCGCTTGATCCGGAAGTGCGCATGGGCGGCGACGCCGGTGTGCCGGTCACAGTCAGCGATGAAAACAGCCCGGTCACCCAGGCTTTCATGTCTATCGCCAAGCAAGTGGCCGCCCAGGTTTCCATTCATAACCATCAGGCATTGACTGCAGTCTAAAATGCACTGCCAGAATTGTTCTTACACAGTCGAAACAGGCTGGGCTTTTTGTCCCTCTTGCGGCGTTATTTTGACGCGTCTGAAAAAGTTCAAAGAAGTTGAGAAAAGCCAAAGTCGAAAGTTCACGATAAAAGAGCTGACTGTCGACGTCATCGTCAGGCAAGCTTTGGCCGGCAGCGACTGGCAGAAAGTCTGTCGAGAAATAATGGACACCAATGAAATCACCGCCAAAGATGTGCTGCAAGAGTTACACCGTCGCGGCTACAAGATAGAAGACGGGAAGCCCGTCAAGATAAGCGGCAAAGCTCGCTTGCTTTCCATCGGTGGGCAAGACAATCTGGTGGTATTTTCGCGCAGAGAAAATGCTGAAATAGCAGCAGAGCCCGGTGAAAACAAAGAGACACTGAAAGAGTACAAGCTAAACGGCATGACACTAGCGGCGGTGAAACAGAATTTGCTCGACGCTTTCGAGGAATTAGATCTGGGCGAACCGGACAAAACAAAAGCAGTCGAAGCCTTAGCCGCCGCCTATGCACTTTTAGAAAATCTGGAAACTACATAGTTTTCGAGCTATTATAAGAAACGACAAGCAAATACGGGCCCCGCTTCGTTTCCCACCCTCGACCCTATATATGGTGCATGCTCAAAAGTATACACATTAGAGACTTTGCTCTCATCGAAAACACTCTGGTAGATTGGACCGCCGGATTAAATGTTTTGACAGGCGAAACCGGCGCCGGCAAATCTATCTTGATGGACGCCCTCAGTGCGGTGCTGGGCGGCAAAGTATCGCCGTCTATAATCAGACCTGGGAAAGAGAAGGCCTTCATCGAAGCAATCTTTGCCGCCGACTCTTATGTGACAGCCTTTCTGAAGCGTGAAGAACTGCTTGCCGAAGATAACAGCGACGAAGTGGTCGTCGCCAGAGAGATAGGCAAGAGCGGCAGCAAGGTGCGTATAAACGGCACCTTGGTTAATACCAATATACTGGCTGAACTGAGAGCGATGCTGGTGACAGTGCATGCCCAACACGAAGCCCGCACCCTCATGTCGCCCCAATCGCAATTGGAACTTTTAGACGGCTTGGGCGCCGAGAGCCATCAAAAACTGGTCGATAAAGTGAAAACACTTTATTTGAGACACCGAGACTTGGCCAATGAACTGAACAATCTCAGCATGTCTGAAGAAGACCGACTCAAGTCCCTTGATTTTGCCCGTTTTCAATGGCAAGAACTGAATAATGCCGGGCTAGAAAATGCCGGCGAGGACGAAGAACTTGAGCGTGAGATTAGCGTGCTGGTCAATGCCATTGATCTAAAGAGTCAATCAATGACTGCGCAGGAACTCTTGACCGGCGGCAATATGGAAGAAATTTCGGCTGTCGATCTAGTGCAGAAAGCTCTTAGCGAAGTAGAAAAATCATTGCGTTTCGACCCCAGCCTGGCACCACTGGTGGAGACATTGCAGAGCGGACTGGCTTCGATTGAAGAAGCCTCACTTTCACTGAGACGCTACGGCGACAGCCTTGACACCGACCCCGATACGCTCAGCGATTTAGAAGCAAGAGCGGCTCTGCTCTCTACGATAAAGCGCAAATACGGTCCGACTCTGGCTGAGGCCATGCAAAAAGAAGCGGCTTTAGCCGAGCAGGTCGACCGCCTCGAGAACAGCGCCTTGACCCTGAGCAAAATGCAGGACGAACTGGGTGAACTGGAAGGCACGATGATGAAAGCCGCCCGCGAACTAAGCGAAAAGAGGCTCAAGCTTTCACAAAATCTCTCTGCCAAAGTAGAAGGACATTTGAAAGACCTGGGCATGGAAAAATGCCGCTTTGAGATTTCTTTTCAGGAACTCCCCGGTTGTGGACCAAGCGGCATCGATCGCCTCGAATTTTTGATTAGCCCGAACCCTGGGCAGCCAGCCATGCCCCTGGCCAAAATTGCCTCGGGCGGCGAGTTGTCACGCATTATGTTGGCTATCAAGACAATATTTGCTTCGGCAGACCATGTTTCAACTGTAATCTTCGATGAGATAGACACCGGACTTTCCGGTCGTGTGCTCAATGCTGTGAGAGATAAACTAGCCGCCCTTTCACGCTCTCATCAAATACTGTGTATTACCCACCAGCCGATTGTAGCCTCAGTGGCTGACAACTACCTAGAAGTCAAGAAAGAACATCGCAAAGATGAAACCGTGGTCAGCGTCAGCAAGCTAGATGATGAAATGAGACTAAGATCGCTTGCCGCCATGGCCAGCGGCAATGCCAGTGAAGAGTCGTTAAGTTTCGCCAGATCATTAATGGAACAGGCTAATAGCGCCAGAGGAGTCTAAACAGAGACCTCTAATCGCTCGCTTCTTTATTTAATATTGCTGAATAGAAGAGCCTATTTCATTGACACGAATGTATATCATTCAATAGAATGCACTTTACCCTCTGACTTTGTCTTGGGGTTTATTGGGGCGTCGCCAAGTGGTAAGGCATCTGGTTTTGGTCCAGACACTCCGAGGTTCGAATCCTTGCGCCCCAGTTCTGCTTGTCTAGATAGACAGCTGCTCTCAAAGAGCCATTAAAACTAAGCCCATTAATCCAAAATGCAGGAAAAGAGTCATGGAGAAATTTACACTGGCAGTCTCTAAGCGCCAGGCCAAAACCCCGAACCAGCTGAGACGCGAAGGTTTAATCCCGGGCACCCTTTATGGAGCCGGTGTGGCCTCTGAAAACATTCAGTTCTGCGCCAAAGAGTTCGGCCACCTTCCAGCCGCCGCCTACTCTCACATGATCGAACTTGATTATGAAGGTCAAAAAATCAATGCCTTGATTCGTCAAGTACAGCGCAAATCAACCAAAGACTTTGTCTACACCGTAGAACTCTACAGAGTAGACCTGAGCAAAAAGCTCACAGTATCAGTACCGCTCAAATTCGTCGGTGTCTGCCCTGCCGTACAAGCTGGCGGAATCCCGGTCGAAAACTATCAGCAAGCTGAATTGGAATGCTTGCCCAGTCAGATTCCGGACTTTGTTGAAATCGATATGTCCACCATCCAGACCGTTGATGGTTGCATCCACTTCGGCGAAGTAAAAGTGGCTGAAGGCGTGAAAATTCTCAATCCCCATGATGAAATCGTGGTCAAGATTGTTGCTCCCAAAGCCGCTCCTACCCCCAAAGAAGCTGCAGCCGCCAAGAAATAATCTAGGCGCTAAGAGAAACAAAAAGCCTCCGCACGCGGAGGCTTTTTTATTGTCGATTTAGCGAAGCGACTTAGGGATTAGTCGTCATCACCACCGTCTATGTCGCCGTCTCCGTCAGAATCAGTACCACCGGCAGGAGCTATAGCAGGCAGTGCGGGGTTAGTGAACTTCTCACCAACATAACCGGTCTTGTCGCCAAGTATCTTGTGCAATGAACCAGCCTCGACCTGTCGCCTAAAGCGAATATCAACGGCAGTGCCATTTGTCAGATAAGTAGGTCTTTGACCGCTGCCAACCGCATACTGTTTGTAATAGCTGGCAGGAAAGCCGCTTGTCTCGGCAAAATCAGATTGATTGGAGAGTATAGGCGTCTTACCGGATCCTTTTGGTCCAGCCACATAAGACTTGGCACCAAAACTATAACTACCGATATCGCCGGGCAAGGGCGACCAGGCAGTATCATCATTGTCGAGAGGTTCACCGGAATGACTGCCTCCAGTTTTACCTGGCTGGTAGACCTGATCGCGCAGATAGATATCCCAGGTATCTTCCAAAGTCATTCTGTTTAACTCTTTTAGATCGGGCACGAAATTAAAGGGACCAAGTTGCATCTTTCCTATAGCGCTCTTCTTTATGGCATCAATACTCTCCGAGAACATCTGATTCTGTCCTGAAACCAGATATTCAACCGGTTCAAGCTGCTTAACCTGATAAGAGATAACTCCGTCTTGGGGGCGAACTCTATAAACATGTATATTGCCGTTGGGTATTTGGCCAAGCACATATAACTGCGACGAACCCAATTTAGCATGGGTCTTCCAGTCAATCATAAGCGGGCTTGGTTGCTGAAACTTGAAGGCATTGTCATTGAGCATAGCCACAGCCGATGCCATATCTAGCTTGGTACCGGCACGCCGCCACCAATCAAAGAGAGCCTTGCGAAAGACATTACCCATATTTTGATCGAGGGGATCAAATTCCCAGGTGCGGTCTAACAATAGAGCCACACCCATGGGGAAGGGAAAATCACCGCGGTCTGAATATTGATAAGAACAGCCGACACCTGGTTTATTCAGATCAGGATTGGTAAGCATATCGCCCGGCTTTGTAATTTCGGGACAGAGACCATCAGGAAAACTAAAGGTGAGGGCACCAGGAGCAGGTTTTGGATCGACCACATTGGCCGGCTGCGCACAGGCTGCGGCCTTGACCGTATAGCCATTGGCATTGAAGGAATCTTTCATACTCTGATCAGCTTCGGCACGCACAACTGTAGCCAGCTGATAAGGCAGTCCAGCCACAGAAGGCACCCAGTTTTGATGGTTGACCAGCTTTATGGAATCGCCCACTCCGGCAAAGACAAAGTCGGTATTGTCATAAGGAATATTGATATAGCTCATGTACTTGTCGTTCTGAGAAGCACCAGCCGGCACAGCCGCCCAGTTGATTGGCGTAGGTAAGCCGATATTAGTTACCGAACCACCATTAATGGCGCCCAGAGTGAGCTTGAGATTGCCGTCTGTATAAACCGAGCTATGAGTCATTCTAATGCCGTTCTGCTTATATGCAGCTTCAGCACTCTTATAAACTTCGATGACATTGCCATCTTTGTCTTTTGATACATAGCCCGGCTGAATCGCCTTTTGCAGCTCAGCGCCAAGCAAAGTCTGAGCATTGAGGGCTTTGGCCAGATCTTTCTTGATGATCGCCTTGAGGTTATTGTCACCCAAGCGATCGGCAATGATCAAATCGAGCCGCAAAGTACCGATTAGGCCGTTTATACTGCGCACCGGTGTATAGAAATTATCACCAGCGGCAGTGGCACTGCCGACCGGGGCCGCATCTGATAGCGAAACCAGACCATAATCTGGAGTCTCGACTGCGATCTGACTAAGATCGCGGGCAGCAGCCAGGGCAGCCGCTTCTATCGCTGTACGTTGTTCAGTATTGGAACCTAAGAGCCGAACAAAACCAAGCCCAAAGAAACCTAAGATTGCCAAAAGCCCGATTGTAGATGCCGTAATGAAGACAAGCATATTACCGCGCTGCAGCCGGGCGCGCATATTAGAACAGCCAGGCTTTCGCCTGACTCTAGAAAAAGACTTCATTTTACTAAATTCTCCAGAAATCCTAGACCGGGATTCCACGTGCCAACTGCCAATTAATGACTTTTTCATTATACCCCAAATTAAAATTGATCAAGCCCAGAAGAAGTCGCCCCGCAAGCCAAAACCAAGTCTGGCAGCCGTATAAGGCTATGAAGAGAAAATGAGAGTGAAAAACAAAAAAAATCAAACCAGTCAATTTGTGAAAACAAAGACAAGATGCGACAGGCCGCTTTTGAGAAAATTCTCAAAAGCGGCCTAATCGCCCAAGCGAGAAAAGAGACACTGTGAGCCAATTACGTCGACCAACTAAACCGACAATAAGCATTCAGACGAACAGTAACAGGCAAAGAATTAAAGGCAAGAAGAAAGCATAGACAAGTTAAAAAAATTACGGACTGCCACCACCAGAGATGCCAACTCATTTAGATAAAGCAGGCGGGTAAATCAACTGCCTTCCTTAATTTTCTTCGTTCTATCAATCTTATTTACTGCGCCAACCTGACGCAATATTCAACGCCTTCAGCCACCGCCGCCGCCGCCAGAAAAGGCACTGAAGCCACTGCTTGGACCGGCACCTGCATAGGTACGATGGCTGGCATACTGTGCCACCTGGGCATAGCCGACTTGGGCTTGATAGCGCATATTTGGATTTTTGCTATAAGATGCAACCCAAGAATAATGCTGCATCGCCCTTTGTGTTTGATTGAGATTGTGATAGCAAAGAGCCAAATAATAATGCGACTGATCGTTGCAATAACCGCTTTGGTCGGCCTTCTCAAAAAGAGCGGCAGCCGGACCATAGTGCTGCTGCCCAAATTCTTGCACCGCCTGTTTGAAGCTAGCCGGCATGACCTGAGGCTTCACCACTTTCTTGTTTTTAGCTTCAGCCAAATCAAAACTAACGACAATAATCATCGAGGACACTAAAAGGAAAAGGGAAAAACCGCGCATAAGCAAAACCTTCTCTCAAAACATATAAAAAAAACACCACCATCTCCATCATAGTTCACTCACCAAGGCAGGTGATCGAATCTGTATGAATATCCCACCCCGATTGTAAAAGACGGAGAAGTACGGGTCATGCCGGTGGCACACTCAAAATCGACCTGATGGACTTTCTTGAATTTATAGACACCACCAAAGTGCAAAAGTTGCTGTGAGGGCTTGTTCTGGTTTTGAATGAAATAACCGGCATATTCGGCAAAAATGCTGGCTCTATCGCCGATATTGCGACTGAGCATGACAAAGGGCTGCCATTGCAAATCGCCGGCATTATTCATCAAGATCAATGATTGCATGCCGCAAAGAGCAGTCTTGTCGGTAAGCTGAATCGTATAGGGCAGGCGAAAAACAGGTTGCACAGCCGTTCCAGAGACAGCTTTGCTGCCAGTGGGAATATTGGCTGCGGCAACCAGAGAGGCATGAAATTTAGGTACGTCTATAAGCTGAAACTTACAACCGGCTTCACCAAGACCGGAAGCACCGTTATAAGATTCTCCCCGTCTTTTATAGATCACTTCCTGCGGCACGAACATCTGCACTTCTAGGCGCTTTAAGGCGCCTAGACGCACCTGGGTTTCAGGGATGTCGAAGTAGTTAGCACTATTTTGGAACTTCTGATAAAGAGTACCGTTTTCAAGCTGCAAAGTGCCTTTGGGCACGATCAAAGAAGACTGACAAAAACTCGGTCTATTTGTGTCTATCAAATCGTCTTTGCTGAGCGCCCGCACCTCTGTACAAGAAAACAGAAGTACTATCAGGGATATTGCAGCTTGGAAGTTCGCTTTCAATTATCTTTCCACCAACCTGTCAATTCTAATGGGCTATTGGGTTGAATGCTTAGCCGAGGTCAAATTTAATAATTACACCATTCCACAAACTCGTGTAATAGTGTAATATTGAAATGTGCCGGTTTGGAGAATGCCATCTTGAAAGATGCCAAGCTTGAATTAGTTGAGTTCAAAGATACTTGTTGCCCCGTGCAGGTCATGCTTCCTGACGAAACACCGCTCACCGACAAGGAAGCTAATGATCTAGAGGATCTATTCAAGGTCCTGGCGAACGACACAAGATTGAAACTCTTGCACACTTTAGCGAGAGTAGAAGAAATGTGTGTCTGCGACCTCGCCCAGAGCCTCGGCATGAACGTTCAAGCAATTTCAAACCAGCTGCAAAGGTTGGCGGACCGGGGCATAGTTGCCACTAAGCGCAGTGGCAATATGATCTATTACAGAGTGGTAGACCGCTGCCTCATTGACATACTAAAGAAGGCGCAGTGCCTGCTCAATGATGCAGAGAACAATAAATAGTGCTCGCAAGAGCCGGGAGGATTAGAAAATGACCGAAGAGAAACAAGACAAAAAGCAAAGCTGTTGCAGCTGCTGCGAAAAATCTGCCTGTACTCCCTGCAAAGGGTGCGAATGCTGCTGTTGCTGCTGCAAAGAATACAAAGAAGGACAGGCCTGCTCCTGTTCCAAAGATAGTCCTTGCTGCTAAATAAAGACCAACCAAGACCCAAAAAGAGAGACCGAAAGTGAAATCGAGGTCTCTCTTTTGTTTGTATCTTTTCTTTGGCCTGACCGACTAGACAAAACTATTGCCAAGCCTGGAAAATTCCCCACTAATCTAATGTAGATAAGGCGATCAAAGGGCAAGGAAAATGCAAAAGCAATACAAAGACTATCAAGACGGCAATCTCACTTGTGAAGCCTATGTAGCTTTTCAGGACGGAGCCAAGGCGAAGCCGGCTGTTTTGGTCAGCCATGCCTGGGGCGGTCAGAGCGACTTTGAAAGAAGCAAAGCCGAAAAGCTTGCCGAGATGGGTTATGTCGGTATTGCCATTGACATGTACGGCAAAGGCCGTCGCGGCACCACCATGGAAGAAAATTCCAAGCTGATGACACCCTTTATGGATGACCGCGCCATGCTGCGCAAACGTATCTTGGCTGCGCTTTCTTTTGCCCAGAGCCTAGATATGGTCGACGGCAACAAAATTGGCGCCATCGGCTTCTGCTTCGGCGGACTGTGCGTGCTCGACCTGGCCCGCAGCGCCGCCCCTGGCGTGAAAGGGGTGGTTAGCTTCCATGGACTGTTCCACGCCCCCAAACTGGGCGAGCAAAAGCCGATTACATCTAAAGTATTAGTGCTGCATGGTTACGACGACCCTATGGCTACGCCCGATCAAATGGTCGAATTAGCCAAAGAAATGACCGCCGCCGGCGCCGATTGGCAAATTCATGCCTATGGCAAGACAGTCCACGCTTTCTCCAACCCCGAAGCCAATATGCCCGAGATGGGCATTCTCTACAAGGAGTCGGCAGACAAACGTTCATTCCAGGCTATGCAAAATTTCCTGGCCGAAGCTTTGGCCTAAAGCCTAACTGTCACCGCGCCCGGCCAACTTGTCTATACTTGCAAGTATGGATAGTAATTTTGCCGACCAGAAGAAAATCATCTTAGTCACAGGCGCTACCGGCTATGTGGGCGCGCGGCTTGTGCCCTTGCTTGCCGCCAAGGGTTACCAGGTGCGGGCAGCCGGAAGGTCCCTGGCCAAGCTTGCCTCTCGCCCTTTTGCCGCCCGGCAAGGGGTTGAACTCTGTGCCGTGGACGTGCTCAACAGAGAAGCCTTACAAAAAGCACTAGCCGGTGTCGACTCGGTTTATTATCTGGTTCATTCGATGAATTCCAGTAATAGAGATTTTGCCGAGGCAGATCGGCAAGCCGCCAAGCTTATGGCTGAAGAAGCCGAAAAGGCTGGAGTGAAGCGAATAATTTATCTAGGCGGCTTGGGCGAAGACAGCCCAGACTTAAGCAAACATCTCAAGTCGCGCGCCGAAGTCGGCCACATTCTCGGCCAGGGCAAGGTGCCGGTTACTACACTAAGAGCAGGCATGATCATAGGCTCAGGCAGCACCAGCTTCGAGATCCTGCGTTATTTGGTAGAGCGACTGCCGGTGATGATCACACCGCGTTGGGTGAAAACTCCATCTCAGCCCATAGCAATTCGCAATGTTCTAAATTATTTAGTCGGCTGCCTAGATGTAGACGCCACCACCGGCAATACCTATGATATTGGCGGTCCGATCATCTTGACCTATATGGAACTGATGCAGACCTATGCCAAGCATGCCGGTCTGCCTAAGCGCTTGATACTGCCGGTACCGGTCTTCACCCCAGGGCTCAGCTCCTATTGGATACACTTTGTCACTCCGGTACCATCTTATATTGCCAGGCCACTGGCTGAAGGTCTGCGCAATCCGGTGGTCTGCCAAAATAACGAGATCAGAGATCTGATCAAGCAAGATCTTTTGACGCCCGATGAAGCAATCAGAATTGCACTAGAACGCATACGCAATCAAAGTGTGGAAAGCAGTTGGACCGATGCAGGCAAAATGCCGCCGGCTGAATGGCTGGCACCTGGAGATCCCGGCTTTGCCGGCGGTACATACTACGAAGACAAGCGAAGCATCACAGTCAAAGACAATAGAGCCGAGGTCTGGGGTAGACTGGTGCGACTAGGAGGCAAGACAGGCTGGTACTATGGAAACTGGCTCTGGAAGCTGAGGGGTTTTCTCGATCGGCTGGTGGGCGGAGTCGGCTTGAGCCGGGGACGACGCAACGCCGATGAACTTTTTGTCGGTGATGCCTTAGATTTTTGGCGGGTAATAGAAGTAGAAAAAGAAAAGCAGCTTTTGCTGCTGGCTGAAATGAAGCTGCCAGGTGAAGCCATTCTAGAATTTCAGATCGAGAATAAAGACGGTTTGACTGAAGTAAAACAAATTGCTCGTTTTGTTCCTCATGGACTGCTTGGTTTAGCTTATTGGTGGGCGGTCACGCCACTGCACGAATTTGTCTTTAGCGGCATGCTCAGAGGCGTGGCAGCAAGATCAAAAGCAAGCATAGTGCGCGGACCGCAGCGGTTTTGAATTATTCAATGCGCACAACTGTTATTTCAGGCTCAGCCTGCAGCGCATCGAGAAGCAAACTCGCTATCCTTCTTTGCTCTTCGCCGCCTGTTTTGAAGCGCCCCCATTGCCAAGGTTTCAAGAGCAACATCGGGTCTTCAAAGTTGACACTGACAAACCAATCAGCCGGTTCAGAATCAGGCTTGGATATGGCTTTGCCGTCTTCATCCTCGTCGGCGGCATAGGAAACGCAAATCCAAATAGTGTGCTCCTTGGACTTAATCCAAAAGCCCCAGCCATAATCTTCTTGGCAAACCTCATCACAACTGAGCCCCATAGCCGATAGTTTCTGACTGAGCCAGATGGCAAAGGCGCTTCCAGGCGAGCCATTATTGCGCTCCAGATCGCCTTCCGGCACATGGGGGAACTTAGTTGTCTGCACTAATATGTTTTGCACATAGACCTCAAAGCGAGCATTGGCTCTAATATCATATATGCTATGACGATGATGAGACGATTAGATAAATTGAGCCTGGTGCCGCTGCTTTGCTGCTTGATACTTTTGACAACCAGCGCTCAAGCAGACAATCTCAAAGAGAAAAAGCAAAATACAGCCGAGGCTCTGCAAAGCCTGAAGAGGGCTATTGAATATGGGAAGCAGGGCAATAAGGAAGGCGTAGAAGCAGAGTGCAACAAAGCTGTTGGCAAAGACCCGGATAGCCTTGCTATATTGCTACCGGCAGCCAAGATCTTTGCCTTTCTAGGCAATCACAATAGAGCATTGGAGCTAATCGATCGCAGTATACTTTTGACCAAGTCAAAGCAAACTGACAAGGCAAGACTATTGGCCGAATTATACGTCAATCGTGGCAATGTCAATCACCAAGCCGGTCGAATTCAAGCTTCGATTGACGACTATAAGATTGCTATTGAATATGATCCCTTTGTCGGACATCGAGCTAGAGCTTATGTCAGAACCCAACAGCGCAATTATAAAGGCGCTGTGGAAGACTATACCGAAGCTCTTAAGTACAAAGAAGATGATGAACTCTATCGGCAGCGCGGCACCGCCAGATACACAATTAGAGAAGTCGATGAAGCAGTGAAAGACTTCAGCCGAGCTTTGCAATTAAACCCCAAAAATGCCGGTGCCTATGCCCGAAGAGGAGACGCCAGGGTGCGCCTGAAAGACTACAAAGGGGCATTGGATGACTTCAATAGAGCGATCAAACTGGAACCAGATAACGCCATAACCTATGTTGGTCGAGCCATTGCAAAAGCCGAGATGAACGATAGGAAGGGGGCTCTGGAAGACTTTGAGCGCTCTCTGAAGCTTGACGAAAATTCTTCGGTTTATCTTTGTCGCTCAGAATATCTTGCCAAATGGGGCGACAGCTCAGAGGCACTAGCCGACCTAGATAAAGTGGTGCAAGCTAGACCGGAAGAAAGTGCGGTCTATGTCGAGCGCAGCAAACTTAAACTAATGCGGGGGGACTTTTTTGGCGCCCAAGATGATTTCGCCAAGTCTATCGGCATACAGATTCAAGACCAATTGAAAGCTACTCCTAAATATTGATGAATAACCTCCTTCAGATAAATCAGAACTGCCCCGCGCCGCTAGCAGTGGAACTGGCAGCGCTCTGCGTTAGTGGCTCGGTGGCGGGCAATAAAGTGAGAGGCGAGTTTTTCAACTATGAGATGGCGCCTGGCAAAGATCAATGCCTAGTTATCACCGAGCGTCCGCAGTTAAAGCAAGGCGAAGCGGCCTTTGGTGAACTTTGTTCAGTCATTATTGGATTTTTTGCCCAAGGAATGGAAGTGCGGCCAAGCGGTGCAATATTCCAAGATCATTCTATTGAAACCCTGCTCAATTGGCTTTCTACAGAAACGCCGCGAAAACTAGATCTAGCAGTTCCCTATCATAAGGACAGCCACCTGAGCCTCGGCGACTTGATTGAGATTAATCATTGGCTAAGCCAGAAAGAGCAAGCTATCGCCGACTTAGAGAGGATGCCGCAGTTCACCGCCACTTTTCCCTTTGTGGACATCTATGCCGGAGATTACAGCAATCTGCGCCATAGAAGCGGACATGAAATTTTTATGGTCTGGCAGGATAACAAGTTTGCCGAGCAACACAAAATTGACGCGCCGGCACCAGCAGACGAATTGCAAAGAAAATACGCCTGCTTTCAGGCCGGTAAAGTCTATCGACACAAGCCAGGCCTTAGACTGGATAGACTAGGACCTTACCGAAAATCGCGCGAAAACCGCCAAAAGTATGCCTATTTACTGGGCGGTCTACCAGAGAGCGAAAAGCGCCGCATCTTTCGCTGGCTGGCAGATACAGCCAATGATATCGACTATTATCACGACAGTAGAGGCGGTCAGGTCATCCCCGAGATCTTTGAAATTGCATTTGAAGACAAAGTACTGACCGCCACCCGAGACTTGATATTAAGGCTGAGAAAAGCTCTGTAAGACTTAGCTAGACTTAAATATTGGCTGCCGCCTTCATATCTTTTTCGAACAAATCGCTGCGTCCCATTTTCTTATAGATGGCGCCTCGCTCTTTAAAATAAATCGAAGCCGGCAATTCTTTGATGGCGGCGGTATAGTCGGCTAGGGCTTTCTCCGCCTGTCCAGCTTTGTTGTAAATGCGGGCTCTCTGCACCATAGCTTGATCATCATGCGGATTAATGCGCAATTGACCGTTCAAGACTTGTATAGCCTCGTCGTACTTTCCGTCTTTCTCAAGACAACTTGCCTGCCTATACAGATAAGTATCTTGCTTACTTATCGCATAAGCGCTTCTGTATACAGCCAGTGCATCTTTATGCAAACCACCGTTCTCTAAAATTGAAGCTTTGGTATCTAGCCCTTTGATTTTATCTTTAGGCACGCTGTACTCAATATACTTGTCGATACTCTTTACCGCCTCGCCATAACGTTTCAGATTACTCAGGGCCAAAGCTCTACAAAAGTATCCATCATTAAAATCAGGTGCAAGCTTGATACTTATATCGGCATATTTCAGAGCCTCCTGAAAGTCACCCTTGGTGACATTCAGCTCAGCCAACTGACTGTAAGTATGGGCATCTCTAGGATTAAGTGAAATAGATTTCTTGAGAAAACGCTCCGCTTCCACAAAGCCATCACTAAGCCTTTCAATGTTATTGGAACTGGTGCGAGCTAGGTTCTTATAAACAGAAGCATTATTCGGCTCGAGCTTTTGCGCTCGCAGCAATAAAACCCGAGCGTTGACAAAATCACCACGCGACATAAGGCGGTCTGCCTCATAGAGCAACCGGTCGACGACGCTCTTAGGGCGGCTCGGCTGAGCGCCTGCAGACGGCAAAGCAAAGGCACTAGCGGCAAACCAGAGCATCAAAATAGTTAGTATCAAGTTTCGGTAATGCAAGAAAAACAAGCCTCAACACTAGCTATCTTTCTCTAACATAACACAGCTGCACCATAGAAGCACCATCAGCTTCGTGCCCAATCGCCCAGAACGCCCTCACTACAAGAGATTCCAGTCTCTCGACCAGAAAACGGGTCAATTATTCTCGGCAGCCTTCAGGTCTTTCCGGTACAAATCCAGCCGCCCCTGTCTCTTATAAATCTCCGCTCTTTCTTTGTAATACGCTGCTGTAGGCGCATCCAGAATAGCGGCGCTGTAGTCGTGTTCAGCTTGCGCGAGCATACCAAAGCGAACATAAAGTCGCGCCCTCTGCAAACGCGCTTGCTCGTCCTGGGGAAAATCCTTCAACCAGGTTGACAATATTGCTATAGAATCTTTGCCTTTGCCGCCCTTATCTAGGCAGAAAGCATATCGATATAGATAAGAGTCTTTCTTACTCTTCTGCAAAAGCACTTTATAGTCTGCGGCGGCTTCCAGATAACGCTTGCGTTCCTCCAAAAGCGAAGCCCTTGTTTCACGGGCGACAAGACTATTGCTATCGAGCTTAACGGCAGTATTGCCGGCTTCAATAGCCTGGTCGTATCTTTTCAAATTACTCAAAGCTACAGCCTGGCAAACATAAGAGGACACGTCAGAGGGCGCCACCCGACTGCCGTCTTTGGCCGCCTTCAAAGCATCTTCATAGCGCCCTTGTATGCAATATATTTCAGATAAATGGTTATAGCAGCGCACCGCATTCGGTTCCACCTCCAGACCCTTCTTAAAATGCCTGATTGCTTCATCAAGACCAGAGCCAAACTTATCGAAAGTGTTATAACTGCAGCGGCCAAGCCCGATATAGACCTCGCTGTCCTTGGCGCCTAAGTTTGCCGCCTGCTCAAAGAAACCTTTGGCTTTGACAAAGTCACCCTTGTCCATCGATTGTTCGCCCAAATTTTTATAGTACTTGGCTAAATCTTCCTTTTTCTTTTGCTGGGGAGACGCCAAAACAGCGGCATTGCATGAAACAACCGGAAGAAAAACCTTAACGCTGGCAAGCGGATCGGCATATAAAACAACCAGCAAAAACAAGACTGTCGTTCTATTTGTGAAAATACTCCGACCCATGCTCGCCCTCGCTGCTAGATGAAAGATAATCTTAAGGACGGAATTAAGCCTTATCGGGACCCTCTAGCTTAGGCGGCTCGGCAGCCCTGGCACTGTCCTTAGGCTGACTGGGGTTGGCTGTTTTGATGGAAGTCTTTTCAGTAACAGGTAATTTCACAGTAAAAGTAGAACCTTTGTTTAGCTCACTTTCTAATTCTATCGAGCCGCCATGAGCCTTGATGATTGTCAGGGCGATAGCGAGACCAAGACCGGTGCCGCCGCCATAAAGACGACTGCGCGTACGCGATCTTTCTACTCTATAAAAGCGATCGAAAATGCGCTGTTGGTCGGCGGGAGCGATACCAATACCGGTATCAATCACTCTAATAATCGCTTGGTTGTCGGTATGCCTTAAGGTGACTGTAACTTTGCCCCCGGCTTGTGTAGCCTTGATGGCATTATTAGTGAGATTGAGAAAGACTTGCTTCAATCTGTCGGAATCGGCATAAACCCAAATTGACGACTGCGGCATAATAAACTGAATCTCTATCTGCTCAGGAGCAATCACAGTCACTGTGTCTTCCACACTCTGCAGCACATCGCGCAGATCGGTCACTTCCTGTTGGTTGATAATTGCCTGACCAGCATCGGCACGGGCTAATTGCAAGAGGTCTGAGACGAGCCTGATCAAACGACCCGACTCGTCTGATATTGTCTGTAGTGCTTCACCCAAAAGATTGGCATCTATATTCGAGCCACGCCTAAGCAAAAGCTTTGTATAACCCTGTATGGAAGTAAGCGGTGTACGCAATTCGTGTGAGGCGTCGGCGACAAACTGACACTGAATATTGAGCGACTCTTCCAGGCGGTTCAAGAGTTTGTTGAAGGCGCGGCGCAACTCCAAAGTCTCAGCCGGCTCATGGGTATCTACTTCCAGTCTCTGTCTGATATCCATGCTTACCAACTTGGTGGTGGCAGCAAGTAATTGATTGAGCGGTCTCAGAATCAGTTCGGCCAGAAACCAGTTAATGCCAAGTAAGATTAAAAGTAGCGGAATATAGAGAGGAACGTATTTGAAGAATTCTTGGACAGATCCGCCGGTAACGCTAAAGACAATGACATGGCAAATGATCACCGGCAAAACACCTGACATGGTCATAAACATGGCCAGGCGAACCTTCATCGATTTTGACCATTCAGACTTGTCCAAACTTTTTTCCTGGTCTTTTAACGCTCTTATTATAAAGAAGAAAGCATCAAATCTTCGGCTTGTAAAAGATCCGCTTAAATTCCGGCATAAGCAATCTGTTCGCCACTAGACAAGAGCCTGTATAAATAGATTCGCCGCCGGCAAGGTCGAAATACTCGCCCCCGGCTTCCTGGACAATAATCTTCATTGGTGCCAGATCCCAGGGCTGAACACCGGTTTCAAGCATGGCTTCCGAACGTCCTTCAAAAACCAGAGAAAAACCAAGATAATCGCCAAAGCCACGTTGTCTCTCAGTCAACTTGACACATTCGGTGAGAGCAGGCCAAAGCCCCTTGTCTACAATGCGGTTCGGCCCGCCAAAATTGAACATAGCCGACGCCAGTTTATTCACCTGCGAAACATGGATTTGCTTATCGCCCTTGAAAGCACCGTGGCCTTTCTCGGCATAGAAAAATTCATTCATTGCCGGTGCACTGACAATGCCAAGCACAATATCTTGCCCGACTTCGAGGGCAAGCAAGGTGGACCAAATTGGTATACCACGAGCAAAGTTATAAGTGCCATCGATAGGATCAACTATCCATGTGCGCTCTTTCTTACGCGCCTCGCCTTCTTCTTCGCCGAGAATGCCGTCTTCGGGAAAACGCTCTTCCAGCCGAGCCCTGATAAATTGTTCTACTTCTTTATCGGCGCGCGTGACGGGAGAGCCATCTGACTTGGTATCAACTTTGATACCGGTATCAAAATAGCTCATGGCAATCTTGCCTGCTTCCGCCACTATTTGGCGGGCAAAAGCAAGCTCTTGAGCATAGGCACTGGTTGAGATAACCACGGTCGGCTCTTGAAAAGAAAGTGGAGAGAAAAAGGAAAGAGAGCTGGACTCGGATCTTAGACGAAAACTCCCGCCGGCCGTCAAGCCGTCGGGAGTTCCGCGTAGATCAGGTCAGGTCCAAGCTCTCGCTGGGAGATTTCTAGAACAGGTATTCGTAGATGGCTCTAGCGCCACGACCAACACCGACACCTATGTCACGCACATCGATAAATGTACCTTTGACTAGGCGCTCCCAAATGAATCCTTTCTGTCTTTCTGCGTATGCCAAACGCATATCTTGTTCGGCATTTTTCTCTTCAACAGCTTTCATACGAGCTTCCAGACTGTCAACACGTGCTTTCAACTGATTGAGTTCACCACGGAACTCTTCCAGAAGAGCGGCAAATTTCTCGAGGTCGGCCTTGTCGGCTTTCTTTGCGAGGCGCTCCTGAATGCACTGTTCGTATTTGTAGAGAGCAGCTGCCAGTTCAAAACGGGTTGTGGATTTTTGACCACGGTATGTTCTGTCCGGATAGCCTACCAGCACATGGCATTCGCCATTTACTAGTTCTTTGAGGGCATTGTAAGCCCACTCGTTACCCACTACGTCTGTCAACTCGCTGATATTAGTTGCACCTTGAGCATTCGCGCTATTTGCGTTGATCAAGGTGCTCGCACTTACGGCAACAAGTGCTGTAAGAAAGGTTGCAAACCCCTTTTTCATAATAGTAATCACTCCTTCAGCAATGACCTGACTCTAACGTTCGCCATCATAACGTAAATATTCCAGACGGTAGTAGTAGTAAAACCTAGAAAAACACACAGGCAAGCACATATGTCCCGAAAACCCGCATCTACTGGCGAATCCAGGCTTATTAAATCAATCTAATAATTTACATTCAGATCGCCCAAAATATATCCAATCGAAATCCCAAAAGACTGATAATACTTGGCTTCTTGGCATCGTCAAGACGGGAATTCAAGCCTGTAACAGCAGTTCGAGCACTGCAATTTTCAAGAGAGTAATTATCGGAAACAGTTATCAGCAGCGGCTGCAAAGAGTTGCGCTTCGTAATAAATTGCTCGACTGCAAAAGTCATGCCAGTTCGCAGATGAGCAATTCACATATAAATAGAATTATCGCGCCGGGGCAGCCAAGCGCCGCAAACAGAGAACTGGGCTTAGAATAAGTAGGGTGCAAAAGCAAAGATAAGTTTTCGGCAAAGCAAGTTTGCCCCGGTGCTTCACCATATATAGTGCGAGTAGAGATGGAGAAAATTGCAATTGGAACTTAGAATCGCCCATCTTTATGCACACTTTCTCAATATCTACGGCGACAGAGGCAATATCATCGCCCTCAGCCAAAGAGCAAAATGGCGCCAAATAGAAGTCAAGGTAGACGCCATCGATCTAGGACAAGAAATCGACCACGAGTATTACGACTTTTACTTTGTGGGCGGCGGCCAAGACAAACAACAGATTGTCATCGCCGAAGACTTACTGAAGAAAGCCGAAGCCCTCAAGAAAGCCACCGAAGGTGGTGCAGTGGTGCTTTCCGTTTGTGGCGGCTATCAGCTGCTTGGTCATTATTACAAACCACATGAAGGTCCCGAATTGAAAGGGATTTCACTGGTTGACGCCCACACCGTGGCAGGCAACCGACGCATGATCGGAAATGTCATAGTCAAGCGTGAAGATGCCACCACTTTAGTGGGCTTTGAAAATCATAGCGGCAAAACTTATCTGGGCAAGGGCGTAAACGCCTTAGGCAAGGCTATTGTCGGCAACGGTAATAACGGCGAAGACAAGATGGAGGGACTGGCGCAAGGAACCATATATGGTACCTATTTGCACGGTTCACTCTTGCCGAAGAACCCTGAATTTGCCGATTTGCTTTTGAGTCAGGCGCTGAGCCGACGTTATGGCAGCCAAAACCTCAAACCCTTAGATGACAAACTCGAAACCCAGGCCCATAAACGGGCCCTCACCCTGCCTGCTTAACTGAGAAACATAGTGAAAACCCTATCAATTTTAATTCCAGTCTTTAACGAAGAAGCGACCCTGATTACCCTGCTCGACATGGTTCACAATGCCGACAGTCTTGGTCTACAGAAAGAGCTGATTATTGTCGACGACGGCTCTACTGATAATACCCGCGCCATCTTGGGCGAGCTGGACACCGCCAAATACAACGCCAAAATTTACTATCACGAAAAGAATCAAGGCAAGGGAGCGGCTTTACGCACAGCCCAGGGTTATGCCGAGGGCGACCTGATTATGATTCAAGACGCCGACTTGGAATACGACCCGAAAGAATACCCCGAACTGCTGCGCCCCCTTGTGGAAGGAAGAGCTGATGTCGTCTATGGTTCGCGTCTTTGTGGCGGCAAGCCCACCCGAGCCTTCAAGATAATGCATCTTTTCGGCAATAAGTTTCTTTCGTTGGTCACCAACATTCTCTACAACGCCACGCTTACCGATATGGAGACCTGCTACAAAGTCTTCAAGAGAGATATTTTCAAGAAAGTGAAAATAAAGTGCGACCGTTTCGACTTTGAGCCTGAAATAACAGCAAAAGTGCTCAAGCAAGGGGTGAAACTTTATGAACTGCCAATCTCTTACTATGGCAGAGACTATGATGAAGGCAAGAAAATCACTTGGAAAGACGGCATCTGGGCCATTCTTGCCTTGATTCGCTTTCGCTTTAGCGACTAATTGGCAAAAATGTTGGCTAGCTACTTGCCTCTTTTCGCAGGCAAGGTTATCCTCGGTTAATATTTTGGTGCCCTTACTATTTTTCGCCTAAGCCCCAAGCCCCGAGCATTTTCTTACCATGAAAACTTTCAGAAACATCGTTTTGCTAGCTTTAGTAGCATTGGCCTGGAGTTCAGACCCGGCTTCCGCTCAAAACTATAACTACCGCATCGGAGACACCAGGGTACAAGCCGGACACAACGGGCTCGCCGGTCAACCCGGCACTTACATCACCGGTGGCACTCTCAGCCGGTCTGCTCAGGCGGCTGTTTTGCCCATGCCGCCCCAAGTCACCGGTCAGCAAGGCGGTGCCTGCGGCATCACACCGGGCACCACCGCCAACGCCATGGGCTTGCAGAGCGCCCGCATGGGTTCCACCGTGGGCATGGCCGGCGATTATATGCGTTCCGACCTCAATCCCAATTGGAATATCACCCGACCTCAACAGCAACAGCAGCAGCAGATGCGCGGGCAGCAAAACCCTTATCTGGTCAGACAGCCGGTGCTCAACCGCCCCACCAATTACACCACCTATGGCTCAGCCACCGGCCAGCGCACATATCAGTCCACCACAGTGCCGGTCAACAACAATAACTATTCGGGCTCAAGCTATAAGGGCTACTAAAAATTTAGAGCTGCTAAACTAAACTGCCTGGAGAAAGAAACAGGCAGGTATTGGCAATGAAAAAGGTTGTAGTAATAGGCGGCGCTGGCGCCATGGGACAGGTTATCGTCAGAGACCTGTTGGACAACCCGGAAATCGAAGTGATAGTGGCCGACTATGACCGCGAAAAGGCTGACAACCTAGCCCAGAGCCTGGCCGAACAGAACGGACTAGTGGTGGGAGAACGCATACGAGGCGAATTTGCCGACATCACCAATAAGCCGTTGCTGGTGAAGATCCTCAAGAATGCCAGCTGTGTAATTAACTCCACCCCCTATTATCACAATGTCAATGTCATGGAAGCAGCACTGGAAGCCGGCTGCCACTATACAGATCTGGGCGGACTCTTTCATGTCAGCAAAGAACAGTTAAGGCTCGACGCCCGCTTCAAGGAAAGCGGACTGACGGCTGTAATCGGCATGGGTGCCGCCCCGGGCATGACCAATATCATGGCCGCCAAAGCCCAAGAAAACATGGAAAGCCTGGAGTCTATCGATATCTTTGTCGGCTCGATAGATAATACCGCCCTCGATCATCCCTTCCTGCCGCCTTATTCCATCGAGACCCTCATCGATGAATACACTATGCCGCCCATGGTTTTCGATGGCGACTATAAAGAGATGCCACCCCTCTCAGGCGAAATCGCCGTAGATTTTCCAGCACCGGTGGGTGAACAACATGCCATCTATACCTTGCATTCCGAAGTCTTGACCCTGCCTATGACTTATAAGGCAAAGGGCGTAGAAAGGGTAACTTTCAGACTGGGACTACCGATTGAGTTTCACGAAAAAATCAAGTTCTTGATGTCGCTCGGGTTGGGAGCCAAAGAAAAAATTCACACCGCCGATGGTGCTTTCTCTCCGCGCAAAATTCTAGCCACCCTAATTAATCAATTTCCCGTTCCCCAAGTAGAACCAGATGACTGCGAAGTAGTAAGAGTAGATGTAGTGGGAGTTATCGAAGGAAGGAGGACCATGTGCCGCATGGAAACGACGGTATACAACGATAAGCGCTGGCATGTTTCCTGCGGCGCTTTAGATACCGGCGTGCCGCCATCTATAGTGGCACAGATGTTATGCGACGAGACCATACATAGCCGCGGTGTACTGGCACCAGAAGTAGCCGTACCAGCAGATCGCTTCTTTCAGGAATTAGCTAAACGCGGCATAAGTATGCACCGCATTTCTAAGCAAGAGCTGGTTTTTCACTAAGAGACAAAGCCGCTACTGTTTCGGCGAGACTGGCTTGATCAAAGATGTTGAACACTTTGATCTGGCGATCTATTTTCTTGACCAGACCGGCAAGCACTTTACCAGGTCCAATTTCGACAATGGTATCGACGCCGTTTGCGGCCATATACTCAACCGTAGCAGTCCAACGAACGGCGCTTTCCATTTGCCGACCGAGCTTCTCTTTCATGACCTCGGGCTCTTTTGTACCCTGGGCATCAAAGTTTTGCACCACCGTAAAAGCAGCGGGGGCAAACTGACAGTCTTTCAAGGTTTGGGCAAATTCATGAGCAGCAGCCGACATCAGGGGTGAGTGAAAGGCACCACCGACCGGCAGAGGAATCGCCTTACCGCCGCGTTCCTTCACCAAGGCACCAGCCCTGGTGACAGCATCGGGATTACCAGAAATAACCAATTGTTCACGGGTATTGAAATTAGCCACCAGAACCACATGCTCGGTACCGCCTACAGGCTTGCCTTCGGCTAGCAAAGCTTGCGAAACTTCCTGGCAAACTGCTTCCAATGCCTCGGCGCTCATACCGAGCACGGCAGTCATCGCCCCCTTCGGGCAAGATTCCATTAGAGAAGCACGCTTCTCTACCAGTTTAACTGTATCTTCCAAGCTGAGCACACCGGCGGCACACAAAGCGGAAAATTCACCAAGCGAATGTCCTGCTACAAAGTCTGGTTTCGGTCCGCCGGCCTTTTGGTAGGCGGCCCAGGCAGCAAGAGAAACAGCCAATATAGTAGGTTGGGTATTGATAGTGCGTTTCAAGGCATCTTCCGGACCTTGGAAGCAAAGCTGACTGAGTGAACGGCCGGCCGCAGCGTCAATCTTGGCAAAGGTATCACGGGCGGTGCTATTGCCCTGCTCAAGGTCGAGACCCATGCCCACAGACTGAGAACCCTGCCCAGGGAACACGCAAGCCAGCTTAGCCATTATTCAATTCTCCTATGATCTCACT
The DNA here is from genome assembly GCA_017303615.1 of Obscuribacter phosphatis (SeqCode). Classification (GTDB taxonomy): domain Bacteria; phylum Cyanobacteriota; class Vampirovibrionia; order Obscuribacterales; family Obscuribacteraceae; genus Obscuribacter; species Obscuribacter phosphatis_A. Next base: position 110,826 of record JAFLCK010000001.1, on the reverse strand, counting down.
TCAGCTTTAGTGGAGCGAAAACTTTTTTCGATTGTGCCAACCACATCGGCCCGCACCATGTCGCAGGCGACGCGAATAGCGTTCTTAACCGCTGTGTGACGCGAACCGCCGTGGGCAATCACGCATACACCTTTGAGCCCAACCAGTGGGGCACCACCAAAGATATCAGGATCGACTCGTGACTTGAGCGCCTTAAATGCCGGCTTGGCAATAACGCCGCCCAGCTTACCGCGCATAGAACTCATCAATTCTTGCTTGAGCATGTGGTTGACCATCTTGGCAATGCCCTCTGCTGTTTTGAGCGAGACATTACCGGTAAAACCATCGGTGACGACCACGTCCACTTTGCCCATGGGATAGTCGCGACCTTCGACAAAACCTATGAAATTAAGATCATCTCTGGCTTTTAAAAGGGCGTAAGTCTGCTGCACCAGATCATTGCCCTTAGTTTCTTCGGCACCAATATTGAGCACACCAACACGCGGTCGCTTGACATTATTGAGACCGGAATAAAGAATCGAACCCATCAAACCAAACTGCACAAGCATCTCAGCATCGCAGTCGACATTGGCACCGGCATCGACGACGATGCAGTGCTTGGTGTGAATGGTGGGCATCTGAGCGGCAATGGCGCAGCGCATGACATTGGGCAAGCGCCCAATAATAAAAGTCGCGGCAACGGCGGCAGCCCCGGTCGAACCGCAGGCAACGACGCAGTCAGCGTCACCCTGGGCAACCTGGGCCATTGCTTTCACTATAGATGAATCTTTCTTGCGCAAAACGGCTTTGCTGGGCTTTTCATCCATAGCCACAACTTCAGAAGCAGGAACGATTGAGACGTTCAGCCCCTGAATCTCATGGCGTTTGAGCTCATTTTCGATGTCCTGAGGGCGACCGACCAACTGCACCGAAACGCCGTACTCACGTGCGGCCAGCACAGCACCATGCACCACCTCGCGGGGCGCATAGTCGCCACCCATAGCGTCTATGGACACTCGTATCATCTATTGCTCCAGGCTCCAGTTAAGGCTCAAGCCGTTTGTCAAACTGTATGCACCCGATCAGACGGCTTTTCTCGACCTAAGACGAGAGACGCCGCCGATTAATTACAAACTATCAGGAAGCCTGAGCGTCAGCGCGGCGAGCTGGTTTACCACGATAGTAACCGCAGTTGCCGCAGACGGTGTGGCGACGACAAGGGGCGCCGCAGTTCGAGCAAGTATCGATGTTCATTTCAGCGGCTTTCCAGTGCGCTCTGCGCTGGTGCTGCTTTTGGTGAGAAGTCTTCTTCTTAGGAACAGCCATGGCTGTATGGATCCTCCAACATATCCGGACCAAATATTATCTACGAAAAATGGCTCAGTCCTGCTTAGGAAACAGAGTCTTTAGGTTCTTCCAACGTGGGTCGATTGGACGTTCATCTTTAGAACCTGCCGCCCCGTCTTCTGAAACAGCCGCGGAATCAGGATTTCCCGGTTTTGGAGGACCGGAACAATCACTACCGCACCGACAAAAGACAGGTGAAGCTAACGTTACAGCTTGATACACAACGTCGCTGATGTCAATAATGCCATCCCGGCCAATCTCTTCATAGAAATCATTCTTAAGTAATTCTTTTTCGCGAGGCGCCCCCATTTCAAACTCTTCCACCAAGTCGCGATAAGGCACCAAAAGCTCGTCCACGTCCACGCTCAGGGCTTGGAAGTACTGACGCCAACAAGTTTCACAAGTAAGCTTTAGAAGGGTCTTAACATTGCCGGCGATTTTCACCCCAGCACCGGTGCGAGAGACCGTAAGTGTCCCAACTACAGGCTTCACGGCATCATCTACGGGCAAGGTTTCTGAAAAATCGATAGTAAAACGTCTTTCACCTAATTGCCCTAATTCGTCGATACTTATTTTCATGATCTGGCTTGAAATGGTTGATAAGAAGTGAATTATAGTACAAATCCGCCCCTTCTCCTGGCAGCCGACTGGCTAATTGACGGCTTGGGCAGCGGTGCGGCAGAGGCGGCCCTAGTAATCGAAGAGGGTCTGATAAAAAAGATCCTGACAGGTAAAGAGTCAAGAGACAAGTTCCTGGCCGGGGAGCAAGCTTCTGCCTATCGCTTTATAAACTTTCCAGGCGCCATCTTGAGCCCTGGTCTGATCAACCTGCACACCCACCTTGACTACACTGCTGCTGCCGATCTTTACGAGCAATATGAAAAAGACGAGGGAAAGCAAACTTCTCAAGATAACCTCTTCAGATGGCTCTATAAGCTAGTTTCAAAGTCTAGACAATGGTCGGAGGAAGACTTCAGACAGTCAGCCGCAAGCGGTGCCGAAAAGCTTCTTGCCGCAGGCGTGACCTTCTGCGTCGACAGCTCTTATACCGGCGAAGCCGCCCGAGCACTTGCTAAAGCAGGTCTGAAGGGTCTGGTTGGGCTTGAACTTTTTGGCTTAGATGAAAGCCGCGCCGCTATCAACTTTGAGCGCTGGCGACAAAGATGGGAAGCCCTCAAACAAGACCCGCTGCTTGCCGAGCAAGATAGAGTGACACTGACTGTGGCGCCGCACGCACCTTACACAGTCGCCCCCTCGCTCTGGCAAAAGGCCGATACCTTTGCCGAGAAAAACTCTTTGCCTGTACTCGCCCATCTCGCCGAGAGCAGTCAAGAGTGCCTCTGGCTGCACGCTGGGGATCAAGAAATCGACGACTATATAAGGTGGGTCAGTCCGCCGGGCAGCAGGGAAGATCTGCTGGAGAGCTTGAGCTTTAGAGGGAAGGGACGTACACCGGTAGAGCATTTGCAAGAGCATCAAGTCTTGAACGCCAGGCTTATTGCCGCTCATTGTCTCAAGTTTAGCCAACGAGACTTTGAACACTTTGCCGAAAGCGGCGCCCGAGCCGCCCTTTGCCCTCGCAGCAATGCCACTTTAGGTAATGGCAGCCCCGACCTCAAGCGTTTCTTGCAACTACCGGCCGGTCTGGGCACAGATAGTCTGGCTTCCAGCCCCGACTTAAGCCCGAGGCTGGAGGCCGCCTGGCTGAAAGAAAGCATTGACAGCCGCAGTCTGCATCGCTTTATCACCGAGAAAGCTGCCAAAGCGGCGGGCAGGAGCGACTTGGGCGCCATTCAAATAGGACACAAAGCCGATCTAGCCATCTTTAAACCGGCGCAAGCAAACAAGGTAAGATGCCTGGATGAGGCTTATGCCGCCTTCTTTGCCCATAGCACCGAAACTGCAGCTGTCTTTGTAGACGGCGGGCAGATTTGGGCAAATAATTCGTAGATAAAGACAGCCAAACCTGGTATATAGAAGGAAATCGACAGGACGGCTTTTTGATAAAAGTCTAGACAAGGGGCTAAGTGATGGCAGGACGTACTGACCATATTTGCAGCGGTAGAACCTGTATGTTTTGCCGGGTGCTGGAAAACCCGCAAAAGGTAAAGGGCGGAGCAGGCACCCGTACTTATATGGATAATCAGGTCATCGAAAGAGTAAAGGAGCTGGAAGAGCGCTCTCTTTTGACCACTACGGCGGCAGCCCTTTCCAATTCGGGCGGTGAAGATATTGAGCGCCTGGCCTTAATTGATTCACTGACCGATCTTTACAACAGTCGTACTTTTTTGAAAGAAATAAAAGACGAGTTGAAACGGGCCAAGCGCTACAAACGCCCGGTTTCACTAATCATTGCCGGAGTTGACAACTTCGACGAAATGCAACGCAGCTTTGGCGCCATCACAGCTGATTCGGTGCTGAAATTGGTCGGTAGCGTCATCAAGTCTGCTGTGCGCGATGTTGACATTGCCGCCCGCTATTCAGCCGGCGAGTTCGCCATCATCTTGCCTGAAACCAATGCCCAGGGTGCGGCAATTGTGGCCGAGAGAATTAGAAGCCGGGTGGCCAATCATGACATCACCCATAACTGGCACAATCTCAAAGTTAGCACTTCGGTGGGAGTGGCGGCGTTCCCGTCCCACGCCCGCGAACACGACGAACTGATTCACCGAACCATTCAGGCGCTGGAGGCAGCCTTCCAAAAGGGAGGCAATCAGGTTGTTACCTCGGTATAATCCCTGATTTCGGCGTACTTATTATAATGGGGAACTCTATCTACTAGAGTTTCCTAAATAAGGCTGTACTTTCAATAATGAGCATACTTGGACAGGCTGGCAGCAAGTCTCCCGGCAAGGTCGGGGGATCCGGACCAAACATAAAGGCCCTATTCAGCGACTGGAAACCGATAACGGTTATTGCAGTTCTGATCTGGTCTCTGACCACATTGATTCAGGTGGTTCCCAATAAAACTGTTAAAGATTGGGAATACCTCTCGTCTCTGAGCGGCGAACCGCTGCGCATGGAAATCATGAAGCGGGTTGAGAAATTGCCTGACTGGTCAAAGATGAACGACTATCAGAAAGAATTCGCCGTCAAGACCGAATATGAAAACGCCTCAATCGGCAACAATATTCAGGTTTTGGGTCATGTCAAAGGCTATACGGTCTTTACCAACCTAAAGCTCGGTCTAGACCTACGCGGCGGCAGCCAGCTACTTTTGCGAGCCATCCCGGCTCCACCCAATGTGCCTGTGATAGACAACCATGTCATGCAAGGCGTCGAGACTGTCATCAACAACCGTATCAACTCTCTAGGCGTCTCTGAAACTTTGGTGCAAAGAGCCGGCAAAGATAGACTAATTGTCGAATTGCCTGGTATCAAAGATCCCCAGCAAGCCAAAGACCGCATCGGTACAACAGCTTTGCTCGAATTCAAAGAAATGGTCTTCACCTCAGAAGGCGGCATCGCCTGGAAAGATGTCGGTCTCACCGGCGCCGACTTCAAGCATGCTCAATCGACCCCAACAGCCGGCACCTATCAAATTGATTTTGAATTCAAACCAGAAGGCGCCAAGAAATTCGGCGAATTGACCAAGCGCTTGGTCGGTCGCTATATCGGTATCTTTCTTGATGGCCAGCCGGTTGACCGCGGTCCTGACGGACGACCAATTCCAATCGAACGTTATCCCGGTGTGCGCGTCAATGAACCAATCACCGGCGGACGCGGTCAGATAACCGGTTCTTTCACCCAAGCGCAAGCAGCCGATCTGGCCCTAAAGCTAAACGCCGGTGCCCTGCCTGTGCCGGTTGAAATTTTGGAAGAAAGATCGGTAGGCGCCACCCTGGGACAAGACTCTATACAAAAGAGCTTGCTTGCCGGGGCAGTCGGCATAGCGGCTGTAATGGTCTTTATGGTGGCAGTTTACGGCTTGCCCGGCTTAATCGCCGACCTGGCTTTGATTCTTTATACAGTGGCAACACTGGCCATTTTCAAAACCGTACCGGTAACACTAACCTTGGCTGGTATAGCCGGTTTCATTCTCTCTATTGGTATGGCTGTGGACGCGAACATTCTAATCTTCGAAAGAACAAAAGAAGAACTGAATCGCGGTCGCAATCTTTATGTGGCTATCGAGAACGGCTTTGGCAGAGCCATGTCGTCAATCTTCGACTCGAACGTCAACAGCCTTATCGCCTGCGGCGTGCTCATGGTTTTCGGCACCTCAATCGTGAAGGGCTTCGCCGTCACCCTGGCCATCGGGGTGCTCGTCTCGATGTTCACTGCCATTTCGGCGACCCGCACCATGCTGCACCTAATCCCCAAAGAACGCGGACTTTTCGGTCATAGATTCGACGGCAAGAAAGTCTCGCAAGCCAGCAAGGAGACCTCCGATGCTAGATAACGTAAAAGTCGACCTGGTCAAATACAGAAATATTTGGTTCGGCATTTCACTGCTTATAACCATCCCCGGTATCATCGGCATCATCGCCTGCATGAGCAAATACCATGCCCCGCTCAAGCCTGGTATCGACTTTACCGGCGGTTCTATCTTGCAATATCAGTTTGACAAGCCAGCCAGCCTGGAAGCGGTAAGAGAAGTCTTGGATGAATGCGGCTTCCACGGTTCGCAAGTGCAGCAGGCAACCATATCAGGCAAAGAAGCCGTGGTCATGCGCACCAAGTCAATCGATACTGAAGCTCAAAAAGCAGTTATAGACAAGAAACTGATCGAAAAGCTGGGCACATTCAAATCAATTTCGGTGGACAAAGTCACTGCCACAATTGGTCCTGAACTATTGACCAATGGTCTGGTGTCGTTGCTTGTCACCTTTGGCGGCATGGTTGCCTACATCAGCTATCGTTTCAAATTTGACTTTGCCGTCTGCGCCATCGCCGCCTTAGTGCACGACATCACAGTTCTGGTAGGAGTATTCGCCTTATTGGGCTATCTCTTCGGCACAGAAGTAGATAGCTTGTTCATCTCGGCTGTACTCACAGTAATTGGTTTTTCTGTGCACGATACCATCGTCGTTTTCGACCGTGTCAGAGAAAACGCCAAGTTTGTGGGCAGCAAAGTTGTCGATCCAAAAACCAAAGAAGAATACAAAAAGACCTTTGGCGACGTCGCCAACGATAGCGTTAGTCAGACTCTTGCTCGTTCAATCTACACATCTTTAACGGTTGTGATCACACTGACAGCCCTCTATTTCTTGGGCGGAGTCACCACCAAAGATTTCGTGTTAGCCATGCTCATCGGTATCATATCCGGTACCTATTCATCTATTTTCAACGCCAGCTGCCTGCTTGTCTGGTGGCGCGAGCAAAAATCTAAAAGCACACCAAAAGCCGCCTAAGAGGATAACCATGCCCGAAAATTTATCTGAAGACCAGAAATGGGAACTCCTGACCCGCTCTGAAAAGCTGGGAGAGGTGCTGCTCAAACAGGGTAAACTTACCCTCGGTCAACTGGAAGAACTAATCAAAGAACAAGAGAGAACCGAGTCTCCCATAGGCGAATTGATTCTCTCTAAAGGCTGGATGACCAGACAAGAGTTGCTGGCCGCCCTCGATCTGCAACACAAAACAGACCAAGCAATCATTGATTCTCTTACTGAGATGATTCAACGCAACACCAGCGAAGAAAACAAATAGGCACCCGAACAAATAATTGGAATCCCGATAGATTAGCCCGTATCTCCCAGATCTCAGGAATACGATTTGTCGGAAAGTGAAAGTGAAAACAGCAACCCAAATGTCGACGTCGCTTTAAGACGTTGCGAATTGCTCGGCGAGCAAGGCCGCTTTAAAGAAGCCAGGCAAGAAGCCCTATCGGTCTTGGCTATTGAACCAGACAACCTTCCGGCGGCGCGGCTTTTGGCCTACTGCCACTGGGCCCTAGGTGACAATAGCGAAGCGATAAATGTTTGCGAACAGACTCTCGCCTACTGCCCGACCGATATAGTGACGCTCAAGACAATTGGACAAATCTACCGGGCGATGAAGCTCTTTGACAAGAGCCAAGCTTACTTTTTGGACGCTCTCAATCTAGATCCGGATGACGATAATACCCATCTCAATTTATCGAATCTCTACCTGGCAAAGGAAGACCCAGAGACAGGCCTTTACTATGCCCAAAGTGGCCTCGAAATCGCTCCAGACAACCCAGACCTATTGGTCAATCAAGCCTGCGCCTATTGGGCTCTCAATCGCCACGAAGAAGCTCGAAACACCTGTCGCACCGCTCTAGAATTGGCGCCAAATAATGCACTCTATCACTACGATTACGCTCTCTTTAATGAAAGCTATAACCGCCAACTGGCCCTCGAACATGTAAAAGAAGCGCTAAGGCTAAATCCAAACGATAAAAAGGCGCAGACACTCTTAGTCAACTTATTGCAAGATGAAAATCGACTGGTGGCACCACTGCTCAAATTTATCGGGGAAGTCGGTCGGAGGCAAAGCGAAATCGCCAGCCAAGAAGGCCGAAATGTCTTTCTTGAATATGCAGCCTTACTCGCTCTGGTTATCCCAATCTTTCTATGTTACACGCTCTCAATTTTCTTACTGCGCCTGACTAGCTCAGCCAAACTTTTACCCCCAAGCTGGGTAAAAATCAATAACTATTCACTCTTTGGTCTAGCTGTGTTTGTCTTACTGACCGGCGGCATCTTTACAATGGTTGAATTTACCCAGGCGAAAGAACGGGCGGAAAGACAGGCTCTGGTAGTAACAAAAGCCAATGCTGATCAGTCTTTTCTTAGATTTAGAAAGCAGTTTGTCAGTGGCAAAAAACTAAGCGGCAGCCGGCAAGATTTTGAGACTCTCTATCAAATAGAAAAAGAAAGAAACCCTCAAAACCCTGAAAGACGGCTGCTGACAACATTCTGGCTGGGCATCATCGAGGCCAGTTTGATCAGTCCGCTCAAGGCTCTTGCCTATTTTGACGAAGCCGAAAAACTGGCTGAAGCCGCCTGCGACAGAAACGATCTAGATTCCAGATTTCGCTTAATTTGCACCCAAAGACTTTTGCAAGCCTATAAAGACTACGTCAAAGGCAAAAGCAAAACCGAGCCCGATAGACCAGACTGGCTAAATACCGCGGGTGATATCAAATAAAATGAGCGATAAGTTTAGTCACGCCGAAATAGCCGAAGCACTCTTAAATGAGGGCGACTATTCCGCCGCCGAAAAGGAGTTTAAAAAAGCGTGCAAAGCCGGCGAGCTAGACCTTAAGGGTAAGTGTAGACATCTGGAAGCTAAGGCGCTGGTCAGTTTCTCCTCGGAAAATCGAGCTGAGCTGCGTGAGCTGCAAAAAATAAATACAACAGAGCCGGCTCTAACTAGAGTCGCCAGCATAATCGCCTTTCAAAACAAAGAATACAAACTGACTCTTAGCAAATTGGTCGAATATCTAAAGCTTGCCCCGGCAGACACTTTCGCCTATGGCTTTGCCCTTGAGGCAGCACGGCGCAGCCGCAGCTGGAAGAAGCTGAAAGAGCTGGCTGAGCAATATTTCGAATACTGCCAAGAGGAAAAGAAAGCCAATGCCCTCTTTTATTTGGCACTCTTTCATATAAGTAAGCGTGAAGACGACGAAGCCAGACAGGTCCTCAACCAAGCCCTTGAGCTTGACGACAAAAATGCCAATTGCCTGGCTGCTCTAGCCCGGCTCGACTGCCTCACAGGCAGATACGAGGCAGCCGCAGAAAACTTGAGAAAAACTTTTGCCATAGATCAAGGCAATGAATTTGCCCAAGAGACACTAATCATCAACCAGAAAGGCAGATCACCCCTGCTTGCCTTTATTTATTCGATGCTCTGGTATCTCTATATAGTGCCGCGATTGACCATCGAAAGACTGCGGTTGATCAATATCTTTATACTCATTGTTTTGGCCTTACCTATTCTCTTTCTTTGGACCATTTCAGAACTGGCTCTATTTGCTTTGCGCCTAGATCGCAAACTAGAAAGCCAGATGCCGGTCAAACTGCTCTCACAGAATGCCTATTCTTTACCAGTTATCTTATTTCTGCTCTCGATATTTTACGGACCGTCATTACTGAAAAGCGACGAAAGTGAAATACTAGAGCGCCAGCTAGCACCACCGGTGAAGGCAATTAGCCGGGAAGAGCAGCTAGAAAAAGACAATACAGAAGAAAAAGCGATAACCAAAAACTATGATCAGTGGCTGGATAGAGGCTTTGCCGACTCAGACAGCACTTGGGTTTTGGTCGATTATGAGCTACGCAAGAAAGAAAAAGACGAGCTGCGTCTGGCTTATTTGCTGGCGATTACAGCTGAAAGCGAGATAGAATATCGCGCCGAAGTCTTGTATAAATTAGCCTTGAACTTAGCCGAAAAATGGCAGCAAGAAAATCTGGTCGAATATTTGGACAAACGTCTCACTGAACTTAGAAGCAGCCACACTAAAGGCGATGGTCCCCCGCCTTGGCTGGGTGAGAGGCTGAACAAATAAGTTAGTGAGTAGATTGTAAAAGAGTATGGCATCAGCAAGACAAACTGCTTACTATTATTATGATAGCTGCCAATATCCCCATGCTCTAACGGCATTAAAAGACGCACTGATTGAAGATCCAGATGATATCGGACTGCTCAATATGCTGGCGGTTACTTTCGCAGAACTGAAGCAGTTTGAGCTAGCCAATCAAATAATCACCAGGGCCCTCTCTTTAGACCCTAACTTTGCACATACGGTAGAGAACTGCGCCTTTATCTATCTAAGCCAGGGCAATCTAATAGAAGCAGCCAAACACCTAGATAATCTCATTACTCTGGATCCGCAAAACTATTATGTGCACTTGCTCTTTGCCGTGCTGGAAGAACAGAGACAAAACTATCTAAAAATGCGTGACTACGCCTACAAAGCAACCAAGCTAAACCCAACTGCCGCGGAGGCTTTAGAATATTATGCCAAAGCCCAGATTTACTTAGATCAAACAGAAGACGCCAGAGATATACTGCAAGCCGCTTTGGCTCTCAACCCTGAGGATAGCAGGCTACACAGAATATTCGGACAGCTCTCGTATGAAAGTGGCGATCCAGAAAAAGCCTACCACAGCTTAAAAGAAGCTCTCAGGCTCAACCCGCACAATCTAAGCGATGCCGAGCTTTTTATAGAAGCGCTCAAGGCTCGCAAAAATATTTTCTATGGGGCAATTAGCGACATGCTGCTTTATCAGAGAGGCAAGGGACAACAACTAGTGCAGGAAGCACTGAGCACTCCCTTCACTTTTCTACCGACGCTTGTAGTGATACTCTTTGCCAATATTTTGAAGGAACTAGCCACCCTAATTATCAGGTTTGATAAAAGCCTCGCACGCTATATCAGTCCTGAAATTAAAAGAGCCAATACCCGCAATCTCTTGGGCTTTCTTTTGCTATTTGCCTGTCTCTTCATCTCGCTCAAATTTATACTATCGGGGCAATAACCCGACTTTAGATAAAGCTGGACTGGCGAGTAACTGGGCAATCTGTTTGAGATTTGTCTATACAGGGCATGATCTCCAGGCAAAAGCTTTTAGGAGACACAAGATGGCAGGCAAACGCGTCGAAGCAAACGAAGATCAAGGAAGAGGCAAACAAGACGGCGGTCACACAAGCGCTTTGCACGCCGATGCTTATAGCCCGACGCTTAACCATCGAGTAATGAACTCCGACGGCACCATCGCCCCGGGTAAATGTTCAGCCGGTCCGAAACTTACCGATTTGACCATAGATGTGGGCAATGTTCATGTTTACGATACGCCCCGGCGCGATGCTTCGGCGGCAGAAAGAGCTGCGGCAGCCAAGAGAGAAATGCCCATTTCAAATGAACATTTCAGAGATCTGGTTAAAAAGGGTGCCGAGTACATCGCCATCAATGGTCCTAACTTTAACATTCAGATGCGCAACGCTCTAGACGAAGCCAACCAGAGCGATAAATCGAAAAAGACAGGTCACAAGCATGTGGACGACATGCTCAAATATGTAAATAAAGAGCTTTGTGGCACATCATATACACTCGGGCGCCAAGGCAACAAGGTAATTGTCTATGACACACACTATGACAATAAACCGGCCGGCAAATGGGATCTCGATAAAAAAGCCTGGGACCGCAAATAAAAAGCGGCAGCAGCAGCACTTGCTCGATTAATAGCTAGCTTGTTTAACAGCTGGCTCGATTAATAATTGGCTTGTTTACCAAGTCAAGACCTTGCCTATTTGGAAGAATAGATATGCATTTCTATTTCTTGCAAGGTCGCCATACCGTCCTTAATTGACTCTTCCACCACAGCTAGAAAATCTTGGATTTTCTCGGCTGTATCGCTCAATTCCACCACCACCGGTAGGTTTGAAGCGAGATCGAGAATCTTGGAAGTATGGACAAGCGAATGGGCGCCGAAGCCCATAATGCCACGAAAGACGGTGGCACCGGCGATACCACGATGACGAGCCTCGTTCACCAACCATTCATATAATGGTCTGCCATTTTTCTTTTCAGACTCACCGATGAAAATTCTCAGCAAAAGCCCGGCTTTTTTATCGACCATCTCTCAACCTATAGCAAACGTGCAAGTACAATACCCAACCAGACAAAAATCAGCCCCAGAGCCAATTGCCCAAAGGCATTCAAAAGAGCCAACCAGATTTCGCCGTCTTTAATGAGCTGCACAGTCTCATAGCCAAAGCTGGAAAATGTGGTAAAGCCGCCCAAGACTCCCACAGTGAGAAACAAGCGTACGTCACCGCCCAGAGCGGTTTTTGTCTCAGCCAGCTGGGCAATCAAGCCAATCAAAAAACAGCCAACCATGTTGACAAAGAAGGTCCCGATGGGAAAACCCAATTCGGGGAAGAACTTATGCAAATTGGTGGAGGACAAGTAGCGACAAACGCCACCCAAACCTGCACCGAGAAAAACATAAAGAAACTGCATGACACCCCTCAAGAGCAGCTTATTATACTCTGTAAAGTCTTACAGTCAAAAGTCTACAAGTAACGCTCGGCAAGCCTCTTGCCTTCCGGCGACAAACGCCGATAGAGAGAATTTTTCAATGCCGCTAAGTCGAGTCCGCAATTAGCGCTGGCAGAATCTTTAGAGGCGCGACTGAGCATCCACAGTCCATGTTCAATAAGCATTTCATCAGTCTCGGCTAGCAAATATTGGCGCAGATCATTGACCACTAAAGCAAGCGACGAGCCAAGGGCAAGCTGGTTGCCGATCACCACCAGGGCATTACGTCTCATGCCACGCAGTTTGGGGCGCCGCACCGGTGAGCCGAGGAAGCGCTGATGAAACTCTTCCTGGTCTTTGATGGCAAACAAGCTAAAGAGATCAAGATAATGTCCGACACCGGCTTCAGGACGAAACTCAGGCCATATCGCCTGCTTCTTTTCTTTCTGCAAACGGCTATTGTAAGGGCAGACCTCTTGGCAGATGTCGCAGCCGAAGACCCAGTCACCTAGCTTTTCTCGCAAAGATAGTTCGATACCGCCTTTATTTTCAATTGTCAAAAAAGAAAGACATGCGCGGGCATCAACTAGATAAGTCTTAGCACCAGCGGCTAAATTGTCACCATATACAGTATCATCCTCTCGCCCCAGCGCAGTCAAAGCAGAGCCGGCAAGAGACAACTCTTTGATTGCGCCGGTGGGACAAGCGACGCCGCAACGAAAGCAGGCGCCGCAGGTGCCGACATAAGGTTCATCTGCTGGCAATTCAAGATCTAAAAACAGCTCACCGATAAGATTGTACGAGCCACCAAGCTGAGGCAAAATAACTAATGTATTCTTGCCGACAAAGCCCAGACCATGTCTTTCGGCAAAAGCCTGTTCAAAATAGGCGGCATCATCGGCGACGGTGCGAAAGGCTACTTTGCGTCCGCACTCTTTCTCGATAAAGGCATGTAATTCCTTCAGCTTGGCGCGCATGACCACGTGATAGTCGCGCCCCACTGCATAACCGGCTACCCGCCCATAAACAGTCTTGTCATTTGCAGGCGGTGGCGGCGGGCTGTTGTAATAGCCGACCGAAACAGTCAAGACAGTGCGCGCCTGCTCAAATGTGCGTTGCGGAAGGAAGCGCCGCTCGGGCTCACGGGCCAAATAATCCATCGAGGCGGCATAACCGTTGGCAAGGAAAGCTTTATAGGTAGACTGTTTAGCGGCAGAAAGAGGCTCAATCGACGCAAAAACAAGCCGGTTAAAACCCAGGGAAAGCCCGGTTTCGATTATGCGTTCTTTGAGGGAAACTGGATTTATACTCAAAACCGACGGCCTTCAAACTGAAACTGTTCTGTATTGGCAAAACCATTCTATGGTAGCAAAGATGACTAAAAAGACCCTCATCAAACTTATCGAAACGGTATTTGGCTGCTTTATCTTGAGGTCCGGATTGAGGTCTGGATTGAGGTCCGGATTGAGGTCCGGATTGAGGTCTGGTTTGATGTCTGGTTTAGATTTTGCCTTGAGTTCTATTGTAGCCTTGCTCTTGGTCTCTGGCGCGACCGCCTTGCCTGTAGCGGCGAAAGCTTATATAGCCAATCGTCAAGAAATGACCGAGCAAGCCGACCTGATTGTCTTGGGGCAGATAGACAAAGTTAGGGCATGCAATGAGACAGGTCGCCCATTTAACTATAGTGAAGAGGCTCAAGCCAGAGTAATCAAAACAATCAAGGGCAGCTGCCCGCCAGAAATTAAAATACTAGGCGGCGAGAACTTTATCTGCGCTCGCTTCCATATTGAAAGCGGCAAAGCTATTCTCTTTCTAAAGAAGACCGAAGGCGGCTATAGAGGCGCGAACTGGCATCTCTCGGCAATGCCAGTGATAAGGGTCAAAGATGAAGAAATGGTGCGCATGGCTAACAATGCCTATGACCGCAGCAGCGACAAGACCCTTAAACTGAACGAAGCTATGATAATAATCAAAGAAGATCTAGAGAAAGCAAGTTTACTGGAACAGAGCCCCCCTTACATAAAGACACTTTTGAGCGCCCCGGCCATGTATAGTAGCGCCACAGGCGAGAGTGGCTCGATGAGCAAGGAATATGAAGCCTATAAGAAGCTAATCGAAGAGAAGAGTAAAGACAGTGTCGGCACCACTAGATATCTCAATCTGCTGCTTGCTTGCGGCACAGCCCCGGCGAAACTTTACGCCGTATCGGCCCTTTCCCGCAGCGAACCGACAAAGGCTAAAGACTTATTGAAAGAGTGGCGCAATTCTAAAGAAACAGTGCAGTATCTAAGCGGTTGTAAAGGAACGTCCGAAAGCCTTGGTACAATAGCCGAGGCGTTCCTAGCAAAAGGCAGGTATCTAGATTTTGAACTGGGTCAAAAGTGACGGCAAACAAGAAAAACTTGAGCTGGCAGATTTTGAATATGATCTGCCACTCGAACTGATAGCTCAAAAACCACTGGAAAAGAAAGACCATTCCAGGCTCTTCCATCTTGATAGAAGTTCGCAAAGTTTTTCTCATAGAAGCTTTTATGAGCTACCTGAGATCTTGAAGAAAGGCGATCTTTTGGTGGTGAACGATACCCGGGTATTGCCATCACGCTTGGTGGCAAAGCGCGCCTCGGGCGGCACAATCAAAATCTTGCTTTTGAAGCCTTTATCAACCAATGTTTCTATTTGGGAAAGCATGGTGACGCCAATCAAGCGGCTAAAGCCGGGCGAAGAACTAATGGTGACAAAAGACGACGGCAGCCAATGCTTGATCAAAGTACACGACATCGTCACCGGTCCCGATGGCTTTAAGCGCCTGCTCGTCGACCTCGGCGAAAAGTCGGCGGTTTACGATCTGCTCAGCAAAGTTGGCTTTGCACCTTTGCCTCCTTATATTCAGAGAGACTATCAGACAAGCGAACACCGCTCCCAAGACTTACTTTTGTACCAAACCATGTTTGCCACCGCCCCCGGTGCAGTGGCCGCCCCCACCGCCGGACTTCATTTTACCCCGGCGGTAATCGAAGCTCTCAAAGAGAAAGGGGTAGAAACGGTGAGACTGACCCTACATGTGGGTGCCGGCACATTTAAGCCGATAGAAGAATCGGTGGAAGACCATACAATAGAAGAAGAACTTTATACAATCAGTGAAGAAACAGCTGCCGCTGTAAACAAGGCAAAAGAAGAAGGCAGACGCGTGATAGCGGTCGGTACCACCTCGCTAAGAGCCCTCGAAAGCGCCGTGGTGAAAGGCAAGCTGCAAGCCAGAGAGAATGCCTCCACCAGCTTATATGTAAAACCGGGCTATGATTTTGCCGTCATAGACGGCATGATCACTAACTTCCATCTTTCTAAAAGCAGCCTTTTGGTTTTGGTAGCCGCCCTCACCGGTCGCGACCTGATTATGAAAGCCTATCAAGAAGCAATCAAAGAGCGCTATCGCTTTTATAGCTATGGCGATGCCATGCTGATTTTATAGAAGCAGAAACTTTGATACCGCTAGCGGTGCGTTTTCTTATGCCTCGGGTGCAAAGGCAAAACCATTGCCGCCTCTAGACTGCACAAATTCGCAAGCCAGATCGGCACGAGCAATTAGTTCGCGCGGGTCATCGCCATGACCGGGGAAGTAGGCCACGCCAAAACTAAGAGTAACCGGCAGCTTGTGCCAGTTATGCCGCAGGTCTAACTCTTCAAAGCGCTTGCGCAGACGATCGGCCAAGACAGTGGCACCGCGACCAGGTGTTTCAGGCAACACCAAAATATAGCGGTCGTCGGCAAGGCGTCCGCACATGTCTACATCTGAACGAATACCGGCAAGCAAAAATTCAATTACCGAAAAGACAACCGTATCGGCAGCGAGATTGCCAAAGCCCAATTCAATCTTGTCAAAACCATCAACACCGACCATAACCACCGAAGTGGGGCGGTTGTATCGCTTGGACCGCTTTACTTCCCTGGTTAGTTTGCGAAAGAGATAACGGAAGTTATAACAACCGGGCAAACCATCATAGAAAGCAATCAGGTCGAGATCATCGGAAGTGAGGGTGATTTCTTCATCGCCCTCCCGCACATGCGAGAAAATGTCGCCAGCTTGCCTTTCGCCGGGGGCATTGGCCTGCTCTAGGGCCTTGACTTTGCCGTCGCTCCAGACCTGGTTTCTTACATTAGAGAGCTGTCTATGGAAAACACCGTCCCGGATAAAGGTCCGGTCCGGCATATTATTCTTTTTGGGCTGTTCCGAATTGAATAAGTTCATCGCTTTAGTTTACAGGTTCCAGATCCCTTAATACCCGCTTTTCGCCATGATTATCCTCTTGTCAATGCAAAATTAAAGGGAGGATGGCTCAAGCAAGAAAAGTCGCACCATATTCAGTGCTTCATTGGCGGTGCGGTAGCGCACCTCCGAACGGTTGATGCGAGAGCCCAAAAGCAGCTTTCGCACAAACGACAAAGGTTCTTTGCCTGGGCTGACAGCGGCCACCAGCGCCACATAAACCAAGCCTACGGGCTTATCTTCGCTGCCTCCCCCGGGTCCGGCAATACCGGTGACGGCCAGAGCCAAATCGCTTTCGGTGGCGGTCAAAATGCCTTTAGCCATGGACACAGCCACTTCTTCACTGACAGCCCCGTATTTATTTATTAGATGCTCGTCGACACCTAAAAATTTCTCTTTAGCCTCATTGCTGTAAGCCACCACAGCCGAATGCATAAAACGCGAGCTGCCGGGCAGATCGGTCAGCCTCTCGGTTATCAGACCGCCGGTGCAACTTTCAGCCAGGCTGATGGTTTTGCCGCTCGACACCAATAGATTGGCCACAACAGACTCTAATGTATCGTCGTCTTCGCCATACAGGGTAACGCCCGAGCCACGCCTGATCTCGTCAATTACCGGCTGGGCAGACAGGCGTGCCTCTTCGCGGGTGGCGGCTTTAGCCGAAACACGCAGGCGACATTCCCAACGACCGGCATAGGGCGCCACGGTCGGATTAGACAGTTCAAGTAGATGGGAAAACTTTTCAGCCAGGGCCGATTCGCCAATGCCTATGTGCTTGAGCTCTTTCGACCAAATTGTGCCGGATGGATAATGCTTGGCCAAATAAGGTCCGGCCGTCTCGCTCCACATAGCTTTCAATTCACCAGGCACGCCGGGAAAAGTAAGGATTACCCGGTGTGGCGCATCGACCGAATCTTGAGCAACATAGTCGCTTTCTATTGCGGCTTTCTGCAGAGCCTCTTTGCTTAGACCCCAAATAATGCCGGGAGCCGAACCCACCGGATTGGGCAAAATATCTGCGCCCTGGGGGCGCATGGCTTGCTTGCGATTGCTGGGAGGCATGACCAGATTGCGACTGCGAAATAGCTCTTCTATAAAGGCTAGAGTTTCGGGATCGACAACCATAGGACTATCGAAAACAGCGGCGATGCACTCGGTGGTTAGGTCATCGGCGGTTGGTCCTAAACCTCCTGAAGTGATGACGATGTCGGAACGCCCTAAAGCCTGTCGCAGCGCGCCCTTGATGCGCTCGGGGTTATCGCCGACCGTAACCCGGTAATAGCAATCGATGCCTAGAACAGCCAGTTCGCGCGCCAAAAATTGTGAGTTAGTATCAAGTACATCGCCGAGCAAAAGCTCGGTGCCAACGCACAATATTTCAGCTATTGCCACTGTCTAGACCTGTTAATGGTGACCGCCGGCAGCCACTGTCGGCTCCGGTGCATCTACTTTATAGTTGAAACAAGCCCAAACACCTAGGGCTAGAACGCTAGAGGCGAAACAAGCAAAGAAGAAAATCAGCCAGCCTTTAGCAGGATCGTTATGATGACCGTCGCTCATTAGGAACTCCTTAGAAATCGATTTATACAAGCGCTCGCTTCAGTATAAACTCTTGGCTAGCCCAAGACGGTCTATCGTCCAGATAAACTAACTCCAAGACCAACGACCGGGCAGTCAAGAGAGTCTCGCCAGCTTTGGCTTTATTCTAGATTCTCGGGAAAGATGCGACGCAAAGCTTCTAAATCGACGGTCTTGCCCGCAGGCACAGTGGTCTGCAGTATATAGCGATGCTTAGAGCCGACCATTGAACCGATAAAGCCTTCATAGTCTTTATCATCGGCCCCTCTAATCGTCACAAGCTTATAGCGACACCTGGCACTGCCCACGGCAAACGAATCTCGACTCTTAACCGTGGAAAGTCGCCCCATATTGAGATCTTTAGCCGATCCAACAATAAAGTTATCGCTGAAAATATCGAGCAAAAGGTCACCGGCCGACTCTTTCGAGTCATCAGACTGAGAGCCGGCAGCTTTGCCCCCCGACAATAAGAGCATCTCTCTAAACAAGAGGCTTTGCTGACCGACATCCTTATTTTCAAATAGACAAAGAGTGGCATTCTTAGATGCCGTTGCCAGGTAGGGCTTACCCAAAGACTGTGTCGAAAAAGGAAAAGTGGACACAGCCCGGGCAATTTCCTGCGGGTCAATCATGCGCCGGCCTCTCTCACCAAGCGACTGCACCAGCTTAACGCCGCCGAAACCGCCCAGCAAAAGCCCGAAAAGTGCCAAAAGAGCTAGTGATATTAGGGCCGGTTTAGAACTCATCGTCTTTTATAAGAAGTGAAAGTATTGGAGAGCAGCATGGCCACAGTCATTGGTCCGACACCACCCGGCACCGGAGTAGCCTTTGAGGCCACCTCGACCGCTTCATTGTAATCTACATCACCGACCAATTTGCCTTTGCCGTTTACCTCAATGCGGTTGATACCCACATCAATCACCACCGCTCCTGGCTTGATCCAATCACCTTTGATCATATTGGCGCGTCCGACGGCGGCGACAAGCACATCGGCACTGCGACAAACAGCCGGCAGATCGCTTGTGCGGGAATGGCAAACAGTAACAGTGGCATCTTTAGCCAGGAGCATCAGGGCCACCGGCTTGCCCACCAAAGCCGAGCGTCCGACCACAACTGCGTGCTTGCCCTTAAGCTCAACCCCTTCATAACGCAAAAGTTCCATCACACCAAGAGGTGTGCAGGGGAAAAGACCAGGCTCTCCGATAGCCAAACGTCCCTGGTTGACGGCGCTTAGACCATCCACGTCTTTATCAGGGTCGATAAGCGAAAGCACTTCTCGAGTATCTATGTGCGCAGGCAAGGGCAGTTGCACCAAAATGCCGTCCACCGCTTCATCTTCATTCAGGCGGCGCACCAAATTCTGCACTTCCAATTGACTGACATCGGCGGCAAGTCTGTGATGAAAACTGACTATGCCCACTTCTTCGCAAGAGGCAATCTTGTTTTTGACATAAGTTTGCGAAGCCGGATCATCGCCCACCAAAACCACCGCCAGCCCAGGTCGACGCTTGCCGCCCGAACCATCAGCCTGACCTCCAACTTGAGCTTCAATCTCTTTCTTAAGCCTATCTTTGACGGCTTGCGCCACTGCCTTGCCATCTATTTTCAAGGCCTTACTTTTCACTCTTTTGGTATCGCCTATACACTCAGTCATACTTTCCCCCTTCGCTAGCCCCTCTTAATCACTTAAACCACCTGTAAACTAACCGCCAAAATGCTGAAAACAATTTTTCATGTCGGCAAAACCACCCAAACGCGAGCTAGGCCTGCCACTTTCATAAAAGCGCACCGCCTGGCGGGCATCGCCAAAAGACTCAACCACCCGACCGATGGCGGTCAAGGGGGCGCTGGCAGGGGCGACTTCTCGCACTTTCTCAAATAAAGCCGGCGGCATTGTGCCGACAAGCTCATAATCTTCGCCGCCATAAAAGGCAAAAGCCAATGGGTCGTGCTTCCATTGCCGACTGTACTGCCCTACAGCCGAAGAAATCGGCACAGCCTCGAGATCGATTTCCATACCCACTGAACTGGCTCTGGCTATTTGCACCAAGCAGTCACCCAAACCATCAGACGAATCCATAAGCGAACCCAGACCGCCGGTGGCGCTAACAACAGACCAGCCGGTTTCGAGGCGCGGTACGGGACGAAAGTGCCGAGAGAGCAGTTGACTGGAAGGCGATCCCGGTCGAAAGAGCGAAAGGGGAAGGGAACCGTAACCAAGGGATGGCGGCGGCTCGCCGCTCTGAGCCAACTCAAAGCCCTGACGACTGATCAAACTAAGAGCACAGCCGCTGTCGCCGAAAGAACCGCTGACAAAGACCACATCACCGGGACGCGCGCCGCTGCGTCGCATCACTCCGGCACTATGCAAATCGCCCATGACTGTAACGGCGATCATAAACCTATCGCCGCGGGTCAGGTCACCGCCGGCAATGCGAGTACGGTAGCGCCCGGCGCAGTCGGTGAAACCCAGATAAAACTGACGCAACTCCGACTCACCGATATAGGGCGGCAAAGCAAGCGAAATCGTCATATAGCGGGGCATACCGCCCATGGCGGCAATGTCGCTCAAATTAACGGCACAGGCTTTCCAGCCCAAAGAAACCAAATCTGTCCAATCTAAGCGAAAATGTGTCCCTTCAATTAAGTTATCGCTGCTGACCAGACCCCAGCCGGGCAAAACAGCACAATCGTCGCCGATAAAGGAACTTGCCGTCCATTCTTTGATGCGGGCGATTAATTTCTCTTCTCTTTCGCTCGATGACATAGCAAAAGCATGACTAGCCCGGTCTCGAAACTCAAGGGGAGAAAGTCGAATATCAACAAATGCTGCGAAAATGCTACAATTTCTTGAGTATACATTGCGCTCAAAGCATTGCTTTTAAGGAACTATCGTGCGATGGCAATAGTAGTCACAGTTCTTGACCTGGTCATAAATCTATTTTCGATGGCACTGTTGCTCTGGTGCCTGATTTCTTGGTTTCCCAATATAAACAGATACGACCAGCCCTGGCGCACCCTCGACATGATTGTCACACCGGTTATTTCGCCGATTCAAAAAGTGGTGCCGCCCATCGGTAATATCGATATTTCAGCCATGGTTCTCTTTGTCGCCATCGGCTTTACCCGCAATTTGCTGCATACACTACTTTAAAATAATCTCGCACCCCAAACAGCCAAAAACAGGCGGCAAATGTGCCAAAATAGCCAGCCACGGTACAGTGCGCGGGGCTTTTCGAATTTTTGACCATGCCTAACAGACGTCAATTCTTGTTATCTTCCTTTGGTTATCTGGGCGGCACTTTCCTGCTCTCAGACCTCTTCACACCGGCTGCCCAGGCCCGCAAGGCGCCCAGAACGGCAAATCCTCTAGCAGGAGGCTTTGGCGGCGGACCTCGGTCAATTTTCAAAGAAGAATGGCCGCCGGCAATCTTGCCTGACCATGTCGGGGTGATGGACAAAGGTTATCTTTGTTTCACCGACAACTATGGACGCCTGGCAGTGGTAGACATGCGCAAACCCGCCCCCGGCAAACCCCCCTTCAAAGTTTTAGCCTCTATGAGCGGTCTCGGCAATAAAGTCATCGACTTTGCCGTCACACCTTATGCTGCTTATGGCTTGGTCTATCGCGACAATGAAAATAGAGAAGCCGTAGTCAATCTGATCTCGATTTCTTTAGTGCCGCCCACCGAGCCGCGCATAGTTAGCGAAATGCCTCTCACTAGAATGCAAGACGCGCAGTCAATTACTGCCTGGGGCGACTTGATTTGCATAGCCGGAACCGCCAGCTCGGGCGAAGCCATTGCCTCTATATATGGTGCCCCCAGTCGTCGTGGCGAGGCGAAAGAACCTTCTTATCTGGCTAGCCTCAGCGTCAAAAATCCAATCAGACAAGTTGAATTGACCGAAAAGCAACTGACTATTTTGTCTTCAGACAGCCAAAATGGACGTTCTTATGTTGACTATGTCTTTCTGCAAAACCCCGGCTCGCCCGAAGTACAAAGCTCGGTAACTCTAGAGGGAGACTTCCGAGTACTGAGCCGCTTTAAGGACTCTGTCTTGGTAGCCGGCTATGAAAGAGGCAGCCGCCCCGGCAAAGGACGCTGCCTGGCCCGCACCTTGAGCACCGGCGTCAATGCCCGCGCCCTGGCTTCGATAACACTTGATCCACTGCTTTCAGTAGAGTCGGCCAGCGCCCAGAAAGACAGATATGTTGTAGTCGGTCGCAGCCAGGGCAAACGGAATCTTATCTCACTAGTGCCCGATTCAAATCGCGCCCTGCAACGCGAACAAGTTATCGACCTAAAAACAAGCAAAGATGAGAGCGGCTTGCCGGCGCAGGGAACAGCCGCAGTCATCTATAGAGAACCACTCATTTATATTGCCTCGGGCTGGTCGGGCGTGCAGCTTTTGCATCGCAACAAAGAAGGTTTTGCCCTAGCCACCTCTTACACAATTCCGCGACTGGCAGCATCTGGCTTGGCGGCTTTTCGCGACAATGTAGTAATTGCCGGCTCGAAGTTGCAACTGTATAACATCAGTCGCCCCGAGCGCCCCATGCTCATGGCCGCCGCCGAACCCGAAACCCCCATTAAGGTCTTGGTGGGCGCCGCCAGTCGACTGCTTTGCCTCAGCAAAGACGAGCTAAGCATGCGCCAGATGCAAAAAGACTCTCTAGAAACACCAATAACCAAGGTGAAAGTGCAAGCCAGCCAGATCTGCTTTGACCCTGTGGAAAGCGAACAACGCTGCTATGCCATCAAGCCCTTGGAGAAGACCACCAAGATAACCGTCTTTCAGGTCTACAAAGAAAGTCTTGTCAAAGAAAAAAGCTTTGAAGTGCCCGGGCTCTTCAACCGCTGCCAAGCTAGAGGCGGTCAGCTTTTACTGTCCAGCCTCAACGACCTCGCCCTCTTGAACAAGGGCACTACCGGCGGTGACATGGAAGTGCAGACCAAACGACATTTCGATAATCTGGCTATTCGCGACATGGCTATCACCGACAACTGTCTGGTCATGACCGCTATAGACAAAGACTCACGCGGCTTCTTTTTGGTGCTGGGCAAAGATGGACCCGAAGCCATCACCCGCGGCTCTATCGATCTACCGCACGACGGCGTGGCCATGGCTTGCCAGGGCAACCGCGCCGTAGCAGTGGGCAGAAACACAGAAGGCAAAGACTTGAGCACGATCATTTCTTTTGCCCAAGAAAGCGCCCCGCAGGTGCAAAGCACTCTGCCGGCGCTGGAAGGTGTCTCTTCGGTATCAATCTCGGGCACGCTGGCTATTCTGGCTGGACGCGGTCTGGAAATAGTCACACTCTAAATAGTCACACTCTGAGGAGTCGAAATTGAGCGAGACGGCGGTTGCGCCTGCGGTAGAAAGCAAAGGCGAAGAGAAGAAGAAATTCAGCCTAGGACTGACAGCCCAAATATTCATCGGTCTTGTGGTCGGCATCACTGTTGGTCGCTTCTTTCCTAATATAGGCATGGCCATGGCGCCCGGCGCCGATGTCTTTCTGCATCTAATCAAATCAATCATCGCCCCACTCGTCTTCGCCACCTTGGTGGTCGGTATCGCCGGTTCATCGCATGGACATTCCCTTGGGCGCCTCGGCTTTCGCTGCTTCGTCTATTTCGAAGTAGTAACCACTCTCGCCCTGGCAGTGGGACTGCTCATGGTCAATTGGTTGCAACCAGGCGCCGGCATAGACTTATCGCATGCCTCAGCCAGCCAAGCCGGTGAACTGCTGGCCAAAAAGCCCTCAGGCGGCGATCTAATCGTTCATATTTTTCCCACAAGCATAATCGACGCCATGGCCCGCGGCGATGTCTTGCAGATTGTAGTTTTCACGATCATATTTGCCCTTGGTGTAAAAGCAGCCAAAGCCAATCAAATAGTCGACTTTTGTCAGTCGTTATCTGAAGTAATGTTCAAATATACAGGCTATGTAATGAAAGTGGCACCGCTTGGAGTGGCCTGCGCCATGGCCAACACTGTGGGCAAATACGGTCTCGATGTGATGGTATCGCTGGGCAAGTTGGTGGGCACCCTCTATTTAGCCCTAATTGTTTTTGTGGTCTTTGTGCTTGGCCCAATAATGTATCTGGCCAAAGTGCCAATCAAGAAATTTCTTGCAGCTGTGAAAGAGCCTTTCATATTGGCTTTTTCCACAACTTCATCAGAAGCAGCCTTGCCCAAAGCCTTGCAGTCGATGGAAAGCATCGGTGTGCCTCGCCCCATAGTCAGCTTTGTCTTGCCCCTGGGCTATACCTTCAATTTAGACGGCACCACCCTTTATCTCTCGCTGGCGGCGGTTTTTGTCGCGCAGGCCGCGGGCGTACATATGCCTATCGAACAGCAAATCTTGATGCTGCTTACTCTTATGCTTACCAGCAAAGGTGTTGCTGCCGTACCTAGGGCCTCTCTGGTGATCTTGGCCGGCACCCTGGCCAACTTCAACCTGCCCCTAGAGGGCATCGCTCTTATTTTGGGCGTCGATACACTGATGGATATGGCTCGCACCTCAGTAAACGTCTTCGGCAACTGCCTGGCTTCGGTGGTGCTGGCCAAATGGGAAGGCGTCATGGATAAAGGACAGCCTTAACACAGTAATTACCCTGGTCTTTGGCAGTTCTTACGGCAAACTTAAGTAAGTCGTAAGCATTGAAGCGAAGAACGCGCTATAAAAGTGGGTATCTACACTCTAGTAATTACTGCTCGGAGGTTAAGGCATGAGCCCTTCTGAAACTACCACAAGGCGTCGCTTTCCTAGAATTTCATCAACAGCCTTCGAGCATCCGCAAGACAGACAGGCACTGGAAGCACTGAGAAAAATTCCTGTTCTAGACAAAGTCGTACATAAATTTATCGAACTAGGCGCCGAGCGCTATTTTAGAACCCAGCTCTTGGGCGGCGCCGTGCATGTCACCCCCAAACAATGCCCGCGTGTCTATAAACTCTTCAAAGAAGCAGCTGAGATATTAGATATGCACGAGCCGGATCTTTTTCTGGCTTCCAATCCCTACGTCAATGCCTTTACATTTGGCGTAGACCGTCCCTTCGTGGTACTGCAAAGCGGCTTAGTCGACTTGCTTACCGAAGAAGAACTGATGGGTGTAATGGGTCACGAATTGGGACACGTCAAAGCTGGACACGTACTCTATCGCAGCTTGGTCTTATTGCTTCTGCAAATCTCCAATGCCATTGTGCCAATTCCGGGGCTAGCCCAAATGGCGCTGCGCATCGCACTTTTTGATTGGTACCGCAAGTCAGAACTGACCGCCGACCGCGCCGAACTTTTGGTCACACAAGATCTAAAAGTCTGCCTCAATACACATATGAAACTCTCGGCCGGCTCCAAAACAATATTCAATGAAATGGATACGCAAGAGTTTCTCAGACAAGCCGATAGCTATGAAGATCTCGACTACAGCACCCTAAACAAAGTCTACAAGCTCTTAATTGAACTTGGCATGACGCATCCAATTCCAGTCTACAGAGCAAGAGAAATCAAACAATGGCATGATTCCAAAGCCTATACCGAAATCATGGCCGGTCGCTTTCCCACAAAAGATCAAGAAGTAACCACACGAAACTGCCCACACTGTGGTGTAGAAGTGGCGCCTTCCTTCTTCTTTTGCCCCGACTGCGGCAAAAATACGAGAGTTTAAGACCAGCAGTAGATAAACCAACTAAAACTCTCAAAAGGACAAAAGCTTGCGACCCAAACAGCTAAAAGCTGCCCACTGCCGCCAGCCCCTAAAGATCAGACTTCTCATGCAATTGGCGCCTATTCTGCTTTCGATGGCAGTCTGGGCGCCTTGCTTTTGCACCGCCGGTGATAGCAAGCTCTCATTTGAAGATCAAATCGAAAAACTTCTAAAAGAAGGACAAGCAGCCAAAGTACTGGATATTCTCAATGACAAGAAAAATCAAAACAGTCTTGCTGCAGCAGCACAATATCGACTCAAGGCTAGAGCTATGGAAATGCTCTATCGCCACAAGATGGCCATTAGCTTACTGCAGGAAGGACTGGTAAAATTCCCGAAAGACGCCAAGCTGCACTATGCGATGGCTAATTTGATCTATGACCGTAAAGATCCACAACCGGCAATTAAAGAACTAACAAAAGCAATAGCGCTAGATGGCAACTTTGCCGAAGCTTATCTAGAGCGAGCAAAAGCCTATTTTGTTCTAAGCGAACACTTTATCGGCCAAGACTATTTGTCCGAAGCTCGACAAGACCTGACCAAAGCAACAAAACTCAATCCTAATCTAGCTACCGCCTATGACTATGAAGGGGTATGGGCAACAGCAGAAGGCCGTTATCTAGATGCTATAAAGCTCTTTGACAAAGCCTTGAAAGTAGAACCGCGAAACTACACATTCCTCTGCCATAGAGCCACCGCCCTCAACTTTTCCAACCAAACCGATAAAGCACTCAAAGACATCGAACTAGCTTGCCAACTCAAACCTTACGAAAAAACGATGTGGAAAAGTCGAGCCAATATGCTCATTCAGAAAAAGCGTTATGCCGAAGCTTTACAAGTAGTCGATGCTTGTCTCAATTACGACAAAGGCGGGCGAGCCTATGAAATTCTCTTGCTAAAAGCTCGAATTTTGTCCCTTCTCAATCGCTTTGACGAAGCCATTTTAATTTATGACAAAATGATTGCTCTTTCGCCACTTGATGAAGACAATTATGTCGCCATCGGCAAATGTTACTTAGCCAAAAACAATTTTGCCAAAGCCCTCGACAGCTTTAATGAAGCAATTGGTCTTAACCCCGATATCGGGCTTTACTATGAATTGCGCGCAACAGTATATGATAGAACCGGCAAGCACAAAGAAGCTGAGAACGATAGACAGAAAGCCGCCTTCCTCAAGGCACAAAAACTGAAGTAAGAGATGACCAAAGCCAAATACAATCTAGTCAGTAAAAATTGGCGGCAAAAAATATTAGTTTCTAGACTGATTTTACCGGTCTGTTTCTTAGCAGCCTGTCTTATGTTTGGCTCGCCGAGCTTGAAGGCACAGCCTGCCTCTCCGGGTAAAATGAGTTCCGAAGGTCTTGTCCGATTAAGGAAGACCTGCAAAATACTATTTGCTCAAAAGGATAAAGCCGGCGCAGAAAAACTAGTAGCCGCAGAAATCAAGAAGTTTCCGAATGATGCGAGACTCTATTATCAAATGGCTCTGGTTAAGGAAGAATTCAGAGATCCCTACGGAGCGATGTCTGCGCTCGATAAAGCAATTGAATGCTCGCCAAACTACGCAGAGGCGTACTTACTAAGAGCAAAGGGAAATTTCTTGCTCTACGAACTTACTGATGAGCAGGAACGAGAGCGGCGTGGTGTCAAAGACCTGGAGAAAGTGTTTTCTATTAATCCCAAAATGGCCGAAGCATACGACTATCTAGGTGCCTACTATGCCTCAAAAGACAAAATGAATGAGGCTTTGAATAGCTTCAATAAAGCAATCAGTATCAATTCGAAAAGTGCAGAGTTCTACAAACATCGAGCCCTTGTCTACAATCAACTGGAAAGACCGAGAGATGCGTTACAGGATCTAACTAAAGCAACCGAATTGGACCCTCTAGAATATGGTCTTTGGATGAAATTAGCAGAACAAGCCAATGCTCTGGGAATGTACAGTCAGGCGATGCAAGCAATCAACAAAGCAACTTTGCTCAGGCCGAATAACTTTGATTTGATACAGAGACGTGCGACTATCAATCTCAAGTTTCATTATTACACCGAGGCCATTCAAGACCTCGACAAACTAATCAAAGTCAGTGCCCAAGACGATGATCTATACCGCATGCGAGCCCAAGCCTATATCGGCCTGAAACAATACAAAAATGCCTTAAACGATCAGAATCAAGCAGCCAAGTTGAACCCGACTAGCTTCAGTAATTTTGCCGAACGAGCAAAAACCTACAGACTACTAGGCGATGAAAAGAAAGCCAAGCAAGACGAAAACCGTTCTCTATCTTTGCAAAAATAGACTAAGCTTGCTCTGCTTCCACTTCTACTTCTTCGGTGCCGTCAGAACCGGAAGAACTTGAGGAACCAGAAGAGGAATGCGAGCCTCCATTCTTAGACTCGCCTTTGGTAGAAGCACCGCAACTGGGACAAAAAGATTTCTCTTTATTGGCAGGCGCACCGCAAGCCGGGCAAGTAAAGCCCGGTGAAGCTGAATAACCGGCTTTTGCTTCCGCTTTCTGACTAGGAGTAGCGTCTGGATCGTTCTTGACTTTGAGCTGGTCAATTTCAGCCTGCAATACAGCAATTTCGTGGTCAAAAGCAGCAGCTTCGGCAACCAACTCTTTCAACTTCTCTTCATTGACTTCTTTGTCATGTTCATACTTATCGAAAATAACCCGACCGATCTCCATCAGCTTGGCATTCTTTTTGCGCTCGAGCTCGCGTACCTGGCTATTGAGATTGAAGCCTTGCATCATCTCTTGCGAGCGTTCTTGCACCTTACCGACTTCCTTAGCCACCGTATTAATGACATTGTCGAAAATGCTCACTATTCAATACCCCCAGATGCGGATGTGCTCAATAGACTTTATACCTCCAAACAAAGAAGATTGCCCGGAATCTTCCCCAATCTTCAGAATCTTCAGAATCTATATACAAATCAAACCTTGGCGCCGGCGTCAGCCTCGGTATCATGCTGCAATGCCACTTTCACACAGTTTCTGCCACCCGATTTTGCTTTATAAAGAGCTTCATCGGCTTGCGAAAAGAGATCTTCGGCGGTATCACAATGCAAAGGGAAATTAGAAACCCCGAGACTGGCTGAAATATTGCCATACTCTGCAATTGTCACTTCGTTAATGCAACGGCGTAAACGCTCGGCTAGCTGCTCGGCCATGTCTATCTCGGTGTTGGGCAGCAAGAGACAAAATTCTTCGCCGCCATATCGTGCGACAAAGTCGGTACTGCGGGAACTTTGCTTAAGAACAGCACCAATAGAACGAATTGCTTCATCTCCAGCCATATGACCATATTGGTCATTAATCTTTTTCAGATAGTCGAGGTCGACAATAATTAGAGAAAGGGGCTGATCGTAACGCTTAGCCCTTTCAAACTCTTTCAAAAGATTCTCGTTAAAGCTGCGTCTATTATTGACGCCGGTCAAACCATCGGTAACCGCTTGCATTTCGCGCTCAAGATGCAACTCGGCATTTTCTATAGCCACAGACAGGTTGTCGGCAAGCGATCCAATCAAAGAAATATCGTCGATGCTCCAATCTCTGTCAAAATCGATGTCCTGCAAGAAAAGAGCCCCTAAAATGCGATCGCGCATGACTAGGGGAACAATTAGCCCGCTTTTAATGCGCAACTCTCGCAGAAAGGCGACATTAAAGTAGCCGCCGCCGCTAAGATCGGCACTATCTATGCTTTCTGGTGTCTCTTTAGCCAAAGCGAGCCTGATGAACTCACGGCCGATATCGGTATAGAAAAGCTCTCGCGAAGCCGATAGACCAGGCTTAATATACTCATGCACTTCGATTTCACTGACAGCCGGACCACTTGCCTCAGCCCGTAAAAGCAAACAACGACTAACACCAAATGTAGTACCAATCTTTTCGACTGTGATGTCGACGACCTGCTTGATATGCACCGAGCTGCGCACAGCATTAGAAATCCAATAAACCAGACGCTCACGCTCAAGCTGTTTCATTCTGATTGAGTCACGGGCGGTGATATCGTGAATGAGCTTGAGGGTCTGCTCCTCCATCGAACTGGTTTTCTCTTCTATTTCTTCATACTGCCCGCGCAGGCGCTCGTTCTCGCGCTGCAACTCTTTCATCTCGAAAGCTCGACTAAGGGCTAGAGCAATAGGAGCCCCCGACATCAAATCTTGGGTATGCAAAGGGTCGGGCAATTCAGTGCCGGCCACCAAAACCACAGCGACAAGTTCGCCCTTAAAATAAACCCTTACTTGATAAACCTTGCCTAGGCCTTCAGTCATGCCTAAAAGCAGAGCGCGATCGACATTTTCAAGCCAAGCAAGATCGAGCAGATGCACCCTGATATCGGCGTTATGCCTGCTTATTGGCGGCTCATCGCCGCTGTAAGCGGCAAGTTTATCAGCCGCCGCGCCCAAATAAAGCTCGACCAGCTCTGAAAACTCGCCTTTCATATCGCCATAGATGCACTGGTCAGAGAACATCTCTAGATCGGCGTCCCACATAAGAATTGCCGTGCTCTGCGCCGAAAGAGCCCGAGCACAAAGCTCATGCACGCAAGCCATAACCTCCTCAAGCTCGATAGCCGAGAGGATGTAAATAGTATGAGCGCTGATATTCTCGTCGTGTGGCATACTTGCCTAAGTTCTTCCCCGCCAAGGCGCGAAATAATCGCAAATCGAAGATAATCGGGCATTTTCGGCGTCACAACCCTGACAAACAGGCAAAAGCGGCCAAAATCGGTACAATTTAAAAGCAAAAGACAGGTCAGACGGCTCGGCCGGAGGTAAGAAATGAGCAAGTACAACTATTTCAAAAGCCCGGACACCTCGGCAAAACTAGTCTGCGCCGCTTGCTATCTAACCGGAGGCATTGCCGGGCTAATCTACAGCATAGCCAACGGCACTTACAAAGATGCTACTTTCTTTCGCTTTCACTTCTTGCAGGCGATTATGCTGGGCATCATCCAGATCTTTATTTCTATGGGTGGCGGCATCTTGGTCAGCACCCTCACCGGCATCTTGAGCCTTTTCGGCAGCGCTACCGCCCCCATTAGCGGAGCCATTTCAGACATTTTCATTCTTGCGCTAAACATAATATCCAAACTCTTTCTGCTTTGTGCTTTAGTGGGTATAGTGCAGAGCCTTCGTGGTAAAAACCTCGAACTGCCCGGAATCTCAATTTTGGTAAGACAAAATATGCGCTAATGAGCATCTCTTTGAGACACCTAGCACTCACCTGGTTTACGCTCGCCGCCTCTTTCGGCGGCATAACTGCGGCAAGCGGGCAAGATATCATCCCCGCCCATCCAGATGCACCGGGCGGCGGCAATCCTTTTCAGGGCTTGGGGCGCCCCGACGACCCAGCCCCCTCACGCATTCAAGACTATCTGCCCAAGAGCATTTCAGACACGATTATGCAGGCGGTGCAAAAGGGTGACCTTTCCAGCCTAAACGAGCTAAACGGCACATCCAGCAGTCTCTTAGACTCACCATCGGGCACCGGCTTAGTTAGCGACCCATCTCAGCCGTCCAGCTTGCAATCCTTAAGCTCTCAAGATCAAGGCGGCATCCCCGCGGCGGATGCCAACCCTTCTCCGCTAGACACACCAGGTGGTAGCGCCCTCAACATCGATCCCACTTTGAACGGTGGCTTTGTTGCAGTGCCGGGCGCAGCCGGCAGAGCCCAAGAACAAATCCCGCCGGCTGCACCTTTCAGCACTTTCGGCCCAAGCTTTGGCAGCAGCCCCGGTCTGACTCTGCCCGACAATGTGCCACAAAACAATGCTGGCGACCAAAATAGCGAAGCAAATATAGATACAAAAGAAAATACTGGTGCCGGTGCCGAACAAAGCCAAGCGAAAGCAGCAAGCCAAAGAGGACAGACAAATCTCTCACTGAGGCGCCCGCCCGACCCGATGGTCAAAGAAGCCCTGCGAGAAATTAAGCAGGGACGCTACCGAAGCGCCCTCGACCATTTAGACAATCTCTCTAGACTCTATCCGCAAGCGCCTGAATTAGACTATCTAAAGGGCATCGCCTCGGTGATGAATCATGATTTTGCCCAAGCTAAAGTCTTTTATCAAAGGGTCTTAGAGAGCAGCGCCCCGCTTGAGCTGAAAGACCTGGCCAGGCGTGGTCTAGCCAAACTAGAATAAAACTTAGCGCCTATGACTTTGCGTTAAACAGCCACAGCTCTGCCTAGATAGACCATGAGGTCTTCCGGATCGTCAGTAACAATACCGTCCAGCGCTAAATCAAGCGATCGGCTCCAGTTTTTGCGCCCATTAATGGTCCAAGAATTAACCTGAATGCCATTTTTATGGCACTCTTCCACAACATCGGCACGACAAGAATCAAAGCCCGGATGATAATAAAGCGCACCCAAACGAGCCAGATAAGCGGGCAAATCGAGCACAACAGCGTCATTGAGCACGGCAAGCTTGTACTCGGGGGCTATGTCGGCTAGGCGAGCCAAAACATAATGGTCGAAAGAGCTGATGATTATTGACTCTTTATGCGCATAATCGGCAAGCAAAGCCACTACATCTTCTTCAATATTTTCATAAGAGACCGGCGTATTCTTAATTTCAATATTGAGCATGCACTTGCCGTCCACAAGCTCAAGGACTTCTTGCAGGGTGGGCACTTGCTCACCCCGAAAGGCCTTATCGAACCAAGAACCAGCATCGAGGCGGCGCAGTTCGCCCAGGCTAATATCTGCGACCAAGCCCACGCCGTTTGTGGTGCGCCCGACATCATCGTCATGAAAGACAACCAACTCACCAGTGGCGCAGCGCTGCACATCGAGCTCAATGCCGTCGACCTTGAGGTCGAGAGCCTGGCGAAATGCCGCCATAGTATTCTCCGGCGCCCATTCGCGACCACCCCGATGGGCAATCACCTTAACTTTGCGGGCCATAGGGTGTTCTTTGGCAGAGAGGCTTCTAGTCATAGGGCTATAGACTCTCAGCTTGGAAATTAAAGGTCAAGCACCCTTTGTGGATGCGAAAGACCCATATTCAATGCGAACACCGGCTTGTTGGGCGGCTTCACCATAATTTTCTCAAGCGGTTCCTCTATGCCATGCTCGCAGCCATGCTCGATGCCGACAGCCCGGCAATATTCTTGAGCACAAGACAGTCTTTCTTAAACCAAATATGTAAAAGCCCAAGCGCTCAGAAGAACCAAAGGTCTTCATCAAAACCCGATTGACCAGATAACCATGCAAAGAAACTCACTCGGGACGATCTTGCAAAATTTGCTCACACCCGAAAATGGATCGGAGTAGCCCTTGACAATGCGCCTAGCCACTTCTATCAATTCTTTCTTCAGCCGCAAAGGTTTCACGAAGTTGAACGTCGAGCCCTTTGCGTTCACAACAAACGCCAACGACTTAATGAATCACCAATAAATCCGCTTAAACTAAAATGCAGTTTTGCCTAATGCAATTCTGCCAAATAAAGCTGATAATAATCATTGCTTCAGACGCCAAAATAGCCCCCACCAGACAAAAGACCAATAGCAAGAAAAATGTCTCAAACTAAAAGCAAGTTAAAAGTGGCTGCGGTACTGCCGGCAAGATATGCCAGCACAAGATTTCCAGGCAAACCCTTGGTCAAAATCGCCGGCATGACGATGATCGAGCGAGTTTACAGACAAGCAGAAAAGTGTCGACTGGTGGACGAAGTGCTGGTCGCCACAGACGATGACCGAATCAAAAGCTGCGTAGAAAGCTTTGGCGGCAATTTTGTCATGACCAGAGACGACCATCCCACAGGCACAGACCGACTTGCCGAAGTTGCCTCGCTGAGACCCGATATCGACATCATAGTCAATATACAAGGCGACGAGCCGCTCATAGACCCAGCCCTGGTCGATAAAGTTATCGAACCGGTTCTCAATGGCGATGCCCATGTGGAAATGTCTACCCTGGCCTTCCCGCTCAAAAATCAGGAAGACATCGAAAACACTTCTATAGTAAAGGCAGTGGTAGGCTTGAATGGCTTCGCCATGTACTTTTCAAGACTGCCGGTGCCCTTCGACCGCGACAGCGACAAGCGTCCCGCCGGCGAAAAAGCCCCCGCCCAGCACCTTGGACACGCCGGGCTTTATGTCTATAAACGCGACACCCTCTTAAAACTAGCTTCACTGCCGGAATCTCCAATGGAACAAATGGAAAAATTGGAACAGTTGAGAGCCCTTGAAAACGGCATCAGAATTTATGTTGCTGTAGTGGACCACAGACGCACCCCGGCTGTGGACAATCCGGAAGATGTGGCGGTGGTGGAATCTTTTCTTGCCTCACTGACGTCTAAGTAAATCTCGTACCATTCCTTTGACCGTAGACCGTTGACCGTAGACCTTTGACCGTTGACCCATTGAGTTGAAGAGAGAAAAAATGCTCAATCAAAAAACACTCATAAAGAAAGTTGCCCTGTCGGTCGCAATCGCCCTGACAATTTCAACAGCAACCAGCATAGCACCGTGGGCGGTGCAGGCAGGCAACGACTCTAGACAAGTGCGCTGGGCGCCGTCAAATCAGACAACCAGCAAACCAATCAGAGCCATAGACCCTAAAAATCTGCCCGACTTTGCCGTCTATGAAGCACCACCCTATCAAGGCGACAATGCGCAGGATGGGGGCAGCCGCATACAGCTGCCAGCCGCAGCAGGCGATGGACAATCGGGCACAGCCCTAAAGGCAGATCTTGCCTCTGCCACCTTGCCCACCACAACCCACATGAAACTGGTGCTCGAGACCATAGTAGACGCCAAAACCAGCCAACCGGGCGATATTTTTGAAGCCCATGTGAAAGACGATTTGTTTATCGGCACTGTTTTACTCTTGCCCAAAGGCAGCCTGGTGCGAGGACGTGTCTTTGAAGTGACCAAACCGCGTCTGCTTAGCCGCGCTGCCAAAATAGGGCTAAAACTAGAACAAATCGCCACCCCCCAGGGTGAAGTAATTCCATTAGATGCCGCCCTGGAATTTCAAAAAGGTTTGACCAATACTAAAGGACAACTCGACCCCGGCACCAATTTTGGTACCAGAGTAGAATCAAGCGTGCGCTCGGTGACCGGCATGAATAGCTCAGGTGCCGCCCGCAACGCCCTCATCGCCGCCAACGTTGCCACCTTGGGCGCACCGGCGGTGGCAACCGCCATCGGCAGCTCAGCAATAGCCATCTTTAAGGCAGGCGACAATGTCAGCCTCGCCCCAGGACAAGAGTTAGAAATTCAGCTCACCAATGACCTAGGCTTACAGCTGAACTAGAACGTGCTAAATCAAAGCTAGTTGAACCAAGCTAAAACAAGCTGAATTACAGCAAACCAAATCAAAGCAAATCAAAGCAAATCAAAACAAACTAAGCAGCTAAGCTTTGACAGTCTTGCGCTTGGCTGCCGCTTGCTTAATTTGCTCTTTCACCATATGCAGATTGCCATAGAATGTCTTATTAGCAGGCTCAAGATTGAGAGCGCGTTGAAACTGCTCTTGTGCTTCCTCTAGATAGTTGCGCTTCTGATAGATAACCCCGAGGTTATTATGAGCCCAAGCATGATTCGGCTGCATCTTTATACAAGCCTTAAGCTCTTTAATCGCTTCATTTAGCTTGTTCTGCTTAAAATAAAGGTTGGCTAGATTGTAATGCGCCGAAACCAGATAAAAATTGTGGTGCAGAACTTGCTTATACTGCTCTTCCGCCTCTTCATACCGGCCTTCGTCGGCAAGCAACGAACCAAGGTTAATGCGCGCCTCTAGATAGTCGGGGCGTTTATGAACGATATACTCATAGCGATCAATCGCTTCTTTGTTGCGCCCCTGCAAATGCATAATCACAGCACCTTGATGCTGCGCTTCCCAAAAATTGGGCTTGAGACTGAGTGCTTTGTTCAGCTTGTGCAAGGCCTCTTTGTACTGCTTCTGCTTAGTCAAAGCAACAGCTTCTCTGTAATACTTCTCGGGGTCTCGCTCTTCGATAGGAGAAGCCGGTGCAAGCAAATCTTGCAGAAGCGCTTGTTTTTCTTTACGCTCTTTCTCGTCTAGATATTCTTCCAGCTCGATCTTTTCAGCTTCGTCCTTGGGCTTATCAATGCCAGGTCTAAAGACTCTTCTCTTCTCTTCGCCCTCTTCACCTTCTTCACCATCTTCAGACTTATCGCTGGCTGACTTGGCAGCAGGTTTTTCAGTGGCTGTCGACTCTTCTTCTGAGTCGTCGGCAATAGGTCGAGCCATCTGCTTAGACGCAGGTTTAGCGGCAGGTTTAGAAGCACCAGCATCAGCACCACCACCGGCACCACTACCGGTACCACTACCGGTACCACTATTAGTAGCATCTTTACTCTTGAGGTCGGCTGCGCTCTGATCAGAGCGGGCAGCAGGCTTGGCTGGTTCCTCCACCTCGTCGGCCTCTTGCACGACTTCTTTCTTTTTGCCGACAAAGGGAATGCTGGGCATCTTTATGGAAGGCAATTTCAGCTCAGGCTTTTTGAATGCCAGCGCAGCAGGCGCCGCACCACAAATAATTGAAAGCGATAGAGCCACCGGCAGAACTTTGACCAAGCTGCCAGAAGATTTTCTTACATGGGATCTTGCATCTGATCTTGCATCGGAAAGAGCTATTACAAACATCTGCATCTGAGTACCTAAGACGGTCTACGAATCTAATATAATAACGGAGCCTGGAGATAATTGCTTGAGAACATATATACAATCGGCTCCAGCTAAACAGTTAAGCCCTACTCATGAGAAGCGGCATGCGTCTGCATAAAAAACATGAATTCCCTGGAAAGCTGCTTGTGGTCGAAGGTGTAGACGGCTCGGGCAAGTCGACCCAGCTGGACCTTTTGCGTAATTGGCTAGAGGCAAAAGGGCAGAGCGTAATCTTTACCGAATGGAATTCATCGGCGCTAATCTCGAAGACAATACGCAAAGCCAAAACGGCAAACTCGCTAATACCAGTGACATTCAGCCTTTTGCACGCCACAGACTTTGCCGACCGCCTCGAGAACATAATCATTCCGGCGCTTAAGGCAGGTTTAACAGTACTAGCCGATAGATACTGTTACACGGCTTTTGCCCGCGACGTAGCCAGAGGCGTAGATAAAGACTGGGTTAGAAGTCTTTATGGTTTTTCTATAAGACCGGACGGAGCCTTTTACTTTCAGGTGCCGGTGGAAGTTTCACTAAGTCGCATCGCCACATCGCGCCGCCCGGGCTTTTATGAGTCGGGCATGGACATGGGTATATCGAACGACCCGATAGAATCATTCCAGATTTTTCAAAGCCGCATAATCAATGAATACGACAGAATGGCTGAAGAGTTTGAATTTCATGTCATGCCCGCCGAAAAACCAATCCACGACCAGCAGGTGATGTTTCGCAAGATCGCCGCTGACATACTAAACAGTTAAGCAGGAGAAGCCATGGAAAAACCAAAACGGCACGAGTATCCGGGCAAACTGGTGGTGATTGAAGGCACCGACGGCGTCGGGCGCTCGACCCAGGTTGAACTATTAGCCAACTGGCTGGCGGTGGAAGGCTA
Organism: Obscuribacter phosphatis (SeqCode); assembly: GCA_017303615.1. GTDB lineage: Bacteria > Cyanobacteriota > Vampirovibrionia > Obscuribacterales > Obscuribacteraceae > Obscuribacter > Obscuribacter phosphatis_A. The sequence goes on along the minus strand of JAFLCK010000001.1, from coordinate 73,457 downwards.
TGGCGTCACCCGCACCCAGTGGAAGTCTTCGGGCTTGATTGCCAAAGCAATCGAGAAAGCCAAAGATAAGAACGCGCTCAATACGATTACCTTTTCGCTTTTGTATGCCACCGATCTGGCAGAGAGACTGAACAGCACAATCTTGCCCGCCCTCAAAGCCGGGCTTATCGTTTTGGCTGACCGCTACTATTACACCGCCTTTGCCCGCGACGTGGTGCGCGGTGCCGACCCCAACTGGGTGCGCAAACTCTATGGCTTTGCGCCCGCGCCCGACATGGTCTTTTATATGAAAATGCCCATCGAGCCCTTGCTGCGGCGCATCATCACCACCCGCGGTGGACTCGACTTTTACGAATCGGGCAGAGACATAGGCATGTCTACCGATCTCTATCAGTCTTTCAAGCTCTATCAATCGCAGATTATGTATGAGTTTAGCGAGATGGCGGAAGAGTTCGATTTTAAAGTACTGGATGCCAGCAACTCTATAGATGAAGTGCAGAAACAGCTGCGTCGCGAGATGATGCCAATCTTGGCGGACAAGAGCCTGGCTGGGTAGGCGTGGATTCTTGTGTGTAAGGGCTGGGCTTTGAAGCGGGCTGAGCTTAGTGTTGTCTGATGGACGCGTGGTAAGTGCATGTGTCTGTTTGTTTTTGCGTGTCTGCGTGCATGCGGGTCTGAGTGGATAAGTTTTGATGGGGCGCGCCCAGTTCGCTTTGCAACCAGGTAGACAAGAGAGACTTCACCCCGCCGAAATTAGCGTAGATTAATGCGACTACTTAGTCGAAGCAATTGGTGCGCCTTCAACTAGCAGCCTGATTTAAGCTCGATAGCCAGGATGCTTGAGCAGTAAATGTTTGCAGCGCTTGCCTTTGTGTGGCAAGGGCTGAACGAACAAAATATTTCAGCTAGACAGGCTTGCCATCGCGACTTTCGAGTAGCAGGGTGACGGGACCGCTATTCACCAGGCTCACTTCCATGTGAGCGCCGAAAACCCCTGTGCCCACTGAGAGTCCGCGCTTTCTAAGCTCTTCGACAAAGTGCAGATACAGCCTCTCGCCCTCCTTGGGCGCCGCCGCTTTGGTGAAACCCGGGCGCCTGCCTTTCTTCCAGTCAGCAAGCAGGGTAAACTGCGAGACCACAATGACGTTGCCCCCGGCTTCCACAACCGAAAGGTTCATCTTGTCGGCATCATCGTTGAAGATGCGCAGCTCGGTGGCTTTACCGGCTAAGTAGACGCTATCAGCTTCGCTGTCGCCTTCTTCAACGCCCAGCAAGATTAGAAGACCGCAAGCTTTACCGTCAGCCGATGAAAATGAGCTGACAAGCTCGCCTTCCACCTCGACGCTGGCTCGTGAAGCACGTTGTAACACTGCCTTCATTATTTAAACTCCCGCTCCCTGCTGTGTTTCAGCGCCAAAAGCGCTCAATTGGACAGTATTAGAATAACCTCTCAGCAAAACTTGGGTTGTAGTGTGTTAACATTCAAGTATCGACGCGGGGTGGAGCAGCCCGGTAGCTCGTTGGGCTCATAACCCAAAGGTCGTAGGTTCAAATCCTACCCCCGCAACCAATTAAACAGAAAACCGGCAGTTTCGAAAGAGGTGCCGGTTTTTTGTTGGGGTGGGTAGAAAGGGCGCGCCTAATGCAATGCCTAGCGCAAATGGGATAAGATTCGGTGAGCTTCGGGAATGAGTATCAACAAGATTTGTCTTTAATTTGTCGATCGGCAAATTTAGAACGCGGCGACAACGTCCGATACTCTCTCTCTCTTAACCCAGTGCCTAACCCGCGGGAGGGTAATGCTCAGCGCACGCCTTACCCTCCCGCCTTACCCATGGCGCTCCAAGCATAAAGGGAAATGATGACTCGGGCAATGCCACCATCTGCGGTGCCCGCACAAAAGGCTGCAGTAGCGCTGACAGCGCGCTATTAAAGTGCATGAAATGATACGGCTTATGAAAGTTCACCTGATTATATTAACGACCGTCAGAGCGCTGCCAGCCAATAGAGGCTAGCGAGTAGCGTCGTCGTGTATGAGGACTGGACTAAATTTTTCGATTCCGACTTTGCCGATGACACTGCCGAGAACAGCATAAGTATCTGCGCGGCTGAGAGGGAGAGAAATGGCCATCTGGTTTACGTCCGATCATCATTTCGGACACGCTAACATCATCAAAATACACGGAATGCCCGTTTAACCCAGCCGGACACATGAACGCTTCCATGATTGGTTCGTGGAACGGTGTTGTCGCGCCGGACGATACGGTGTATAACTTGGGCGACTTTGCCATGCCACCTCCTTTGGTGGCAGCTATTTTGCCTCAATTGAACGACAAGAAGCTTCTCATAGCGGGTAACCACGATCGTTGTCACCCGAAGATCGGTCGCCCAAGCAAATGGCTGCAGGCATACTTAGATGCCGGATTCGATTCGGTTGAGATCGAAGTTCAAAAGGAGATTGCTGGAGCGATGGTCCTGTTGCACCCCTTTCCATATCGTGCAGAAACAGAGCCAAAGCAGAAGTATTACGGTCAACGTCCTGTCGATTGCGGCGGATGGCTGATTCACGGACACGTTCACAATCGATGGAAAGTCTCTGGGCGTCAAATCAACGTCAGCGTTGAAAACTGGAACTTCGAACCGGTCGGACTGGAAACAATCGCTGCCATCATCAAAACCGGACCGCAGTTAGCCGCTGAGACGCGTTCCTACGATTGACAGAGCGACATTTTCCAGAAAATAGCTGTTTTCTCGCGCGAGAAAATCAGCATAAACAGGAAAATACGCTGGCTCAATTTACTAGCCAGCTACACGCCACGACAGGCTTCTCATGGACGTGTGGACCACCTTTCCCGACATAATGTCGGGAAAAGTGTCGGGACTCTGCGATTTTTTGTTTCAACGCTCATTTAGCCGACATCGGCCTAGCCGTCGACCATCCACCTGGCGACTCACCGCACCCCACTGGGCTCATCTTTACGTAAATCGGGGAACTTATTGACAGTTACGGTGGTCTCAAGTTATACTTAACGCATATGTTATGCTACACAATGGAGGTATGCTGATCAATCTGCAGTTTGACGATGACGGGCGCCTGCCACCTGGCGAGTATCCAATGACGCTAGATGAGCTGGAGCGCTCAATTCTAGTTACCGGTGGCGAAGACAAAGACGACGCCTGGGACACAAAGTGGAGAGTCGAGCTAGTTCAAAACTTGAGGATCTTAGTCGACCAGCTGTGGGCAGAAGGAATAACCGAGATTTACATAGACGGTTCTTTTGCAACCGACAAGCTGCATCCCGGCGATATTGACGGTTACTTTGTCGTCAAAAAGACCGCCGAATTGTCTGACAGCGAGTTCGAAGAAGAACTCTGCAACCGATTGAATCAGCGAGACAAAAACAATGCCTGGACATGGAAAGACAAAGACAGAAAACGTCCCGCCCCATCCGAAAAGGGTCAGCTTCCAATGTGGTGGCATTATCACGTTGAGATGTGGCCAGAATACGGTCAGTGGAGCGGACAAATTCATCCCATCACAGGCGACAAACTAACGCATTCAGAGTTGTTTCGCATAACCAAACAAGGTGAAGACAAAGGAATAATCAAGCTATTGAAGAAGTAGCTCTTGGGAGAATAGAGCACATGATGAAAACAGATAAAGAGCTGGAGGCGGCTAAAAAGCAGCTTTCCAAGCTGAAGGAATTGTACGAAACTCAGTTAGCCGAACTAAAAGGCAAAGGCTTGTCCGAGGCACAAGCAAAAGACTCGCTGTCTTCGTCCTGGACTTACGCTATGCAATGCCAGGAAGAAATAGATCTCTATGAGAAACTAAAGCGCGGCGAATTGCCACCGGCCGAAGAGTTTTCTTCTAGAGGCAAATATTTTGTTGCAGCTCGAATAGCAAGAGGAATGACTCAGCGCGAATTAGCTGAGAAATTGGGCACCAAAGAATCCGCAGTTTCGCGAGACGAACGCAATGAGTATCACGGAATATCGATGGATAAGATGGACCGTCTTGCTGCTGTGCTTAATCTCAAAGTGCTTGTTTGCTAATAGAGCGAACGGGTCGAGAATTTATGCCACCAACTACAATACCGGTTGATTCTGCTTGGCTAAATGACGCAATTCGTCATCTGGACATGTTGTTCGCGGAAATCGCTGACTGTGTCTACGAAGGCGATGTCCTGCCCACGCAGGAAGGTTTGGATGCAGCAAAACAGGTCCTGATCAAATGCCGGCATGCTCATGTGCCTAGAATAGGACTAACCGTGAACGGGGAGTTTGCACTCGCATGGAAAGCGGCTGAGGATAATGGTTTTAGAGCATATGCCAGACCAGATGGATCAGTTCAGTTCTTCCGAAACAAGAATCTGATTGACGAGTCCACATTCACAGAGACAGTTAACAGGGCAGCGTTGTGACATTCATAATGACAATTGCTCAGCGATTTTCTCGCGCGAAAGCGGGACTGGAAGTTGCGCGGACTCAAACACTCAGACAAGAACAGCACAAACTCGGACATTCACACCACATCTAGTGCACAGAACATCCTATATCTCTTCTAGCAATCGCAATTTCTGCAAGCGGAAAACCATGGCCGATTGGCTGACGCAAAACTCTTCAGCTAAACGTTCAATTATTGGCTCATCCAGCGTGGTAAGCGTTTCGGGAACTCGCTCCTCAATACTTTCCTGAGGTATTAGTAGTTCAGCTGCAAATGCATTAGCCTCGATTTCTTGTAGTTTGGTGCCTGTGGAAGCTTCGGCGTCTCGATAGAAGCGCTGTTCACTAGCATCCACAAAGATTGAGCGTGCGTTGCGATGAAGTAGATAGTGACCAAGTTCATGCGCCATTGAAAATCGCTGCCGATTCTTATGGTGCCCCTGATTGATGACTACATGCGCAATTCCATTTTCCTTAGTTACCATCATTCCAGAGATCGAATCTTCGAGGACAGATTCTTGCAGAACTAACCCATAGTCACGGATGATATCCGCGACGGGCACTGGGACAGGGCGACCAGCATTAACCCAAACCTTTATTGCCTCTCTCTCGGCTTTGCTCTTGTAGATCTGAGGCATGTCATTTCTCCTCGCTGAAGATGTTCATGATCTGCTCTGACACTTTACCAACACCCATTTGCTTTAGTTCCTGTGCGATGTCGTAGGCGAGTCCAGAAGGGGTCTGGATAACTTCATCGAACGCGGGAAGCAAGGCATTAGGCTCAATTCCAAGCTCGTGACAAATTGCATAAAGCACGGGCAGGGGCGGACATTGTTGCCCTGCCTCTATATTTGCAATGGATGTTCGACTGAGACCAACTCGTCTTGCGAGCTCAATCTGAGTCATTCCATTCTTGGCACGTCGCTGTTTGATACGAGAACCGATTTGCTTGTTTAGTAATTCATGGTCGAGAGCAGCCATCGGGCGAATTATCTCTGTCTAAAAGATCTGTGTCAAGTTTGCCTGACATTTTCATTATACACGGTCGCCAAGATACAGTTTTACTGACATTTCTGGGTAAATTCTATAGAGCCCGACTTGACACATTGCCAGCTCGGCCGTATATGTAAGGAGTGACTTGTAGATTCAATCAGGGAGGTCCATCGTGGCCGGAAAGACAAAGACAATCACCCTGAAGGTGAACAAAAGCGCAGACACAGGAAGATTTGTCTCTAATAAGGAGATCAAGAAAAATCCGAAAGAGAACTATCAGCAGACAGTCAAGAAGAAGGTAGGCGAATAGCCTACCTTCAAACTTTGGAGAAACCCGATGAAGAAGTTTCGTGCACTTCTAAAGAGATATATAGTCCTGGGGATCGTCATCGTCTGTTGCATGAACGCTCAGATTGCCGTGCACGCCAGCGCGACTTCAAATGCAACAGCAAATAGATCCATAGCCATGCCTGTGTATTATGCGACCAACCGCCAGCGGTTCACTGCACGAAATGCCCCGATTTATTCAAAGAAACGCCGCTATCTGGCGGGACTCGAATATGGGGAGTGCACGGTGACAATTCCGGCAGCCGGAGTAAATTTCGATGCAAAGCGCGATTACGGAATGGGGTGGAGAGGAAAAGCCGACAAGATCAAAAAACCTTCAGTGAGTTCAACGAAATCTCAATCCGCTAGTGAGCGTGAGTTCTTTGATGAACTTCGAAGTCGCGCGAACCAGAGCGATCGAGTCATACTGTTCGTGCATGGCTACAAAAGCACGTTCGATGGCGCTCTATCCATCGGCGCACAGCTTGAGGCTGAGTTCCACGCTCCGGTAGTGATTTTTTCTTGGCCCTCGAGTGAACAGCTCAGAGGCTACACAAAAGATGAGTGCAATATTGAATGGAGCTTGCCCCACTTTAAGAAACTGCTTCAGCAGGTCGAAGCGGAAATTGGCGCCGAGAAGTTGACCGTGGTTGCCCATTCCATGGGCAACAGATTAGTAATGTGGTCCCTGCGGGATCGGTGCGAAAATGCTCGCTGTCATGGTACGCCATTAAGCAAGCTACCAGATGTGGTGCTCACATCGCCCGATGTCGACACCGGTACATTCAAGCATTACGCGAACGACATTTGCGAGAATGCCCAGGAAACTTGGATTTTAACGTCTGGAAAAGACAATGCTCTACGGGCTTCAAAGTTTGTTCATGAGCGCCGCCGATTAGGCATGCCTGGTCCTGATGGTGTTGATATCGATTGGCGTCAACCGCCTGTCGTACCAGGACTTAAAACCATCGAGTTTACGGTGCTAGACCGGGGAATGGTCGGTCATACCATTCAGCACGGACTAATTTCGGATCTTGCACGGACTAGCAGTGTCGGCGCCGGGCTTGAGCTCGTGCCGGAAGAGAAAGATGGCTACAAGTGGTGGAAAGTAGAGCGGAAGTAAGTATTGCAGGTGAAGATCGCTGAACTAGGAAGGAGAACGCTTTGAAAAAAATTACATGTCCTTTTTTACTGGCTATTGTCGTCTGCTGGTCGACATTCATCCTCACTGGCTGCGGCAGTCCGCGCGTTTCAAATTTGACGAATCAGCTGGATGCTACTACTGCAGGTTCTACTCAAAAGACAAAAGCTTTTCTTCAGAAGCTCAATGAGATTCATCGACAGCTTTTTTTAGATGGGCAGAAAGTAGATGATGTTCCACTTGCAGATACACCGGGTTCGATCGGTTCAACTTCGTTATCTACTGATGATGTTGCAGCGATTGCTCAGCTTTTGAGGGACGCTCCGGGAATTGTCCCGTCAAGCGGGCACATGCCGTACTACTCAGTCGAGGCGGTTCAAGCTCGTACATGCTACGCAAGCACAATCGAAACATATGGAACTCAGGTCAACTTGATTGTAAATAGTAAAACGTCGACTGAGGCTCAAAAACGGCTAGGTGATTTACGATCTCAGCTTGAACAGCTAGGCGCAGAGGTTATGAGCACTAAGCTGCCGAGCGCACAACAAGCTGGTGCGAAATTGCGTGAATTGAGCGGACCGGTAATTGATCTGGGGAGAATAGGAGCTAATGCGCTTCTCGCATACATTCGAGAGAACTGGACTAACGAGACAGTCAGCGCAAATGAGCAAATTTATTCACAGACGTGTGTTGCCTTGTCGGACGATCTGCAACTAGGCGCAGAGCGCGCCAAAACGCGAACGTCTCGTCTAATAACGGTGTACAAGAGATACTTTGCAAAAAAGAAGAAGGAAAACAGATTCACAGAGTCTGATCGCAAGACCTATGAAGCAGAGCTTGATAAGCTCACAAAGTACGTGCAAGAAATTGACAACGAAAATCCCGCGCCCTTGTACATTCGCGCGAAATCCTTACATGACAAGCTCGCTGGTTTGGTAAAGCCAGGGAAAAGGTAGTACCAATGTCGAAACACCCAGAAATGATTCATAGTCTCACAGCGATTGTGCTGCGCGCGGAGAAGGCCGCACAGACGATGTACGACAATCCGCAAGCAGAGATTGACGATGCTTACTTTCAATCAGCCGAGGAACTAGAACGCTTTGCCGGACTGGCTTCTAAGGCGCTCCAGATGCAGAACACGCAAACCTTCCAAGAAGAATCGCAACTCGCCGAAAATCTCAACGATCTTGAAGACAAAGTTGGCCGAATAGAGCAAGCGCTTGCGGTGGTCGAAAACACGGCAGGAGCGATCCAGGCGGCTTCTCAAGTAGTTGCGTCACTACGCCATATTTTCGGACTTTAAGCGAACTTCCATGGGGCCCGAATGACTATCCGAGGAATTTTTGATGACGGCAGACGAATACTTGTATCAAATATTGCGCCGCGAAGCAGTTGACACTAGTTCTACTTCCCCGGTGCGCAGCGTACAATCAATCATCCAGCCAACCATTCAGCGCTGGGCTGGAAATCAGCTCGATTACGTAATGCCTAGTGGCTCTTTCGCGAAAGGCACTGGTAACCGCAGCGGCACAGATATTGATCTATTTGTTTCGCTCACAGGTTCGACCACGAATACGTTGAAGGAGATCTATGAATCACTATCTGACGCTTTGAACAAAGCCGGGTACACGCCGCGTCGGCAGAATGTGTCACTCAACATCACTGTTAATGGATACAGCGTTGACCTTGTCCCAGCCAAGCGTCAAGATACATATTCGCAAGATCACAGTCTTTATCGCCGAAAGGCTGACACGTGGACTAAAACGAACGTAGCCAAACACATTGCTTACGTGCAACAAAGTGGCTTTGTTAATGAATGCCGCTTGATAAAGCTCTGGCGAATGCAAAAACGTTTGGACTTTCCGTCATTCTATGTAGAGCTTTCAGTTATCAACGCACTAAGCGGGCGCCGTTACGCCGGTGGTCTTGCTTCGAATGTGCTAGAGGCTTTAGGGTATTTGAGAGACTCGCTAGCGACGACTCGTATTATCGATCCGGCGAACACTAACAACATCATTTCTGACGATCTCACCAGTTCTGAAAAGGCAGTAGTGGCAAGCGCCGCGCGAATTTCAGCCATTGCCAAGACATGGGAGGAAATCATCAAATGACAGAATGGTCACTGCCTCGCCTCTTGTCCGGCCTGCACGACGATATTGAAAACCGACTGTCTATTGCACGAAAATCATTTCAGCACCCCGGCACCAAAGGTGATGCCAGCGAAAATATCTGGCTCGATTTGATGAAAGCGTATCTGCCGAAGCGATATAGCGCCGAGAAAGCGCATGTAGTGGACAGCGAAGGCAAATTCAGTGAACAGATTGACGTAGTAATTTTTGATCGGCAGTACACGCCGTTCGTCTTCAATTTCGAAAATCAGATCATCATTCCTGCCGAAAGTGTGTACGCTGTTTTCGAGGCCAAACAGACAGTTAATGCAACATACGTTCAGTATGCCAAGGACAAAGCTAAGACAGTTCGAGGTCTTACGAGAACGAGCCTCCCAATACCGCATGCAGGCGGAACTTACGATCCCAAGCCTCAAATTGAGATCTTGGCTGGCATTCTATCGTTTGATAGTGATTGGTCTCCAGCTTTGGGCGAGACGTTTCTTAAGGCACTAAAAACGGATGACCAACTAGAAAAACTGGAGTTAGCATGCGTCGCTTCGCACGGCATTGTCGTGTGTGATGAAGCCGGGTGCCACCAGGTATTAACCAACACAAAGGCAGCGACAGCATTCCTCTTAGAGCTAATAGCAAAGCTACAAACACTCGGAACTGTGCCAATGATTGACGTACGAGCGTATGCGAGATGGCTTGCAAAGGGCTGAGTAAATAAATAGGCTAAACTCTGGAATTCAGCGACAGCATTACATTCCGCGCTGTCTATGACGAATGGAACGACGGAGAGGAATAACTGAGCGCTTGCGTGCGAGACGATAGCGATTCACATGCTAACTTTCAGTACTGATCGGAGCAATCAGGTCGAATCCCTCGATAACGTCCTGAAAACCGAAATAGTCCTCGATGTCCGCTGGTCGCAACACGCATTTGCGCAAGTGATCGGACAATGCGCTGACTAAGGTGGCAAAATTTGCGAGAGGAGCACCCGTCTTTGATGCCCAAAGAAGCCATTCGTGTCGGTATTCATCATCATCTTCGTCTCGTTCTTGAAGCCAACTTGGCGTTTGCAAATGCCCGATGGCAAGCACCTCTCCCTGTTCATCAATTTGCAGTTGTGCTGGGATTACTGTCGCGGAATCGAGCATTGCGGTTATCGTTGGTACCGCGGGCGCTGCTTCATAGAACTGGCTCAGAAACTCAAACCCCGACCAATCGCCTTGCCCGGTCTCTAGATTCGGGAATTCCAAAGGGTTCTTAAAAAAGGAAACAAACATAGAGAACAGCGGATTACGATACATCGTTGAGGGTGGATTGTCCGCGCTCATAAGATGAATTGGGCCAGCATCAAACATAAAGTCAGCTGGTGTATTTTTTCTATGTAGATTGGTGCTCAAGTGTTCAAGCTTTTGAGCAAGTGACATTAGATACTGCGGCATTGCAAGAACTTTGATATCACCGACAGCGTAAACATCCTCATAAGCGATCACAGGTATACCGTTTCGATCGGGGAACCCCAGGTCAATTAGTGCCGGTTGACGAATCACCAAGTCAAAATTGGAACTGAATGTGCCGCGAGAATCTGTGATAATGCCAGGTCCTAAAACATAATCCTCTGGCAGGAACTCCCGCAAGAGATCCGTGATTGCGGTTCGCGCAGATTCTTCGGCCCTCATCAGTGCTGTCTTAGTGCCGTTCTTCTTAGCTTCCTCTACGTGCTCCTGAACGGTTCTGTAAGCATGCATGAGTCGTCTGCGAAGCAAGTTAGACAATGGCAACGTTCGCAACCGATTCTTGCTTCGTTCAGTGGGCGTCTTGATTGCCTTCTTCGGCGTCTTTGTTTTCTTGGGTGTCTTTGCTTTCGCTGGTTTCTTCTTTTTCATCGGTTGCGTAGGTTTGTACATTTTCATCGGACTGTCTAACTATTGGGCCAAGAACGACCAACCGGCTGTTCTCGAGCTGAACTGCATGTTTCAAATAATCGAATAACTGGGGAGGAGCCAATTGTGAACTCTGAATATGAGTTATCAAAGCACTGAGCAGCAGGCATAGATTGAGTGTTGCAATCTCTTCTTTACTAGTCAAATTTGTAGCGAAGGCGGTCCAATACGCGTCATAAGACTCATCGGGTGCATAATAGTCTGCGCTCCTCGGCAGAAGTAAAGGCGCCGAACCAACGACATGTTCGCCTTGCAATTTAAGATTCATCGGCACGATGGCCGTCTGGGGCAGAACCATTATGCAGGAAGGTACATCTGGCCATTCCTCTTCATACAACTCGCTTAGAGATTGCCGACTGATTCTATTCATCAAATCGGTCTCGGTCCCTAGTGCGAGATAAAAGCTGTAGAGTTGGTTTGACGGCGGGCGTCCAGGCTTGCCAAAACGCAATCCGCTGATCGTCGTATCACCAATTTGCAGCTCATCTCCAGCTACTACCTTTCGCGAAAGATCTTCTCGCAGCTTTCGAAGCTTCTTGCAGAAGTCGCGCACTCCTGACAGCGTGTATGTAGCTTTGAGTTCACCGACTGCATACACAGATTCGAAAGGTATGTATTGGGTCTCACTCGCGGAAGTGTACAACGGTGGAGCGGCTAGTTTATCCGCGATCACGACATCAAGTTGGTCACTGACATTCAGGCTTTGATCAACAATCTGTCCGTGTGTGATCGCAAGGCGCCTACTCAACCAACGCTGCAAAAAATCGCGACAGGGTTTTTCAACTTCGTCGCCAGACGCATCTATATCTCCCATTCCATGCAGATCATGGCAACTTTCGCGCGCTTCCAGCAATATTCTTGCTTCTTGCGTCAATTTGGCGTTTATTTTCATCATTGTGCTATTTACGGCAAACCGGAAGGCAAAAGATCTGACTCGCTTAGTGCTTCCATTCAGCTGAAGCCGTCTTAGGGACATAGATCATACAACGATCTCGTCAGGCCTATAGGCTGCGACCTTTGTCAGTCAAAATGGAGTCAAAGCGGCTTATGACATCACTCACAATGATGTCGCACGCCGCATAGTAGACCCCTTCAATCCTTGGAGAGAAGTCAAGCTGAATAGTGGTGCCCCGCTCTGTAGGGCGCACTTGAATCTCGACCGCAAGGAAGCGCTGTAGGCGCTCCGTGCGCGTGTGAATATTGCCGCGTGCATCGCCCTCGATTCGAGTGAACTCATCGGTGAATCGAAGGTTGGCGGTGATGCGACCCGACTGAGTATCGGCGGTTACGACGTGCCATTTGTCACCGTAGTTGTAGGAGACTTCGGCGAGGTAGTCGCGGATTTTCGCGAACGCAAGCTTGGCGGGGATGTTGTATTCGCGCGGCGCCGGGTGCAGGAAGTTTGAGCGTTCTTGCGCGGCGAGTTTGAAGAGTGGGGAAGCTGCCAGGAAGCCGAGTATGAGTCCTGGCAAAACGCCTGCTCCTGGATCGTGAGTGAGCTCGTTGGTTACGGCTCCGGTGAGGAGGAACACAAAGATGCCTGTTGCTATCGCTATGATGGCCATACGTCGTCGACCTCCGGTGAGTTGTCTAGTGGCTGTGAATGTGAGGATTGTCCTTCCTGCGAGCGGTCTTCATTAGTTTCGCGCGCGCTTGAATTGAAGTTGCGGTTATGGTGATCGCGGCTTGCGGCATCTCGATTGTCTCGATTTCTGTTATCGCGATTTTTGTTATCGCCGTTTCTTATGTCGCGATTTCCGGCGTCGCGACTTCTGTCGTTGCGGTCTTTATTTCTGCGGTTTCTGGTGTTTCCGCCTGTTGGATTTTCGGTGGCGTTGTTTGTTGGTTGTTGCTGCTGCTGTTGCGGTGGTTCCTTTTGCTCGGTCGTTCTACAACGCCAGCGAATGTGCTCGGTGATTTCGTGAGCTGGGCGTTCCGGCGGTGGATATGCCATTGCATGTTCGTATGCATACGGCGCACTGAGCCGGAGTTTGAGCGGCCAGGTGTCGTTCGTGAATGCGATAACCTCGCCACTTAAATTAATCAGTTCGTCTGGTGTGGCGAGCGCTCGACCTTGAATGAACTCGTGCACTCGACCGGTATCATTAACGGTGACTTCCTCGATTGTTGTTGTTCCGAGCGCTTCACGCAGGGCGCGGGCTTCGCGGAAGTTCTTCTGCCTGAAGTAAATCTGCGTTGCCGGTTGATCGAAGATAATTTGAGCCTCCTTTTGTGAGTAGACTCGTTCGAGCTGGAAGTAATTTTGGAATCCGAGCACGAGACTTATCTTGGCTTTTCGGACAATCGACAGGACATTGGCGATGTTGGCTATTTTTCCGAAGTTTGTGAATTCCTCGAGGAACATCGCTGTCGGATACTTCATCGTCGCTTTGGTGTCGAGCAAGTAATCGAGGAGGAAGTTCACCAGGAGAGAGCCGATCAACTTGCTATCACGAGAGCGGCTGGGCACCGCTATGTAGAAGGTGAACAACTGATTTCTTAGCTCTTCGAAGTCGATGTCGGTCTTCTCAGTTAGCGCTACGAACTGGTCGGTTATCCAAGGATTGAGTTTCGTCATCAGCCCCGACAGCACGCCGAATCTGAAGTTCTCAGAAGTCGATCCAAGCCATCCTTCGAATTCCATCTGCGCAAGTTCTGATTTACTCTTTGCCATCGTCTCGCGGACTCGATTAATTCCAGAGAGGAGGAGCCATCTGATTGCGCCGATATGTCCCATTTCCGGATCAGTCGCTGCTGCGTGCAGTATCAGTGACACGAGGAGCTGTTTTTCGGATCGGTCCCATGTTGGGTCGACGCGTTGTTCCTCGCCACTGCCGTTCATAATGATCAGGTCGGCTAGTTTTTCGGCTTCCTTTGCTTTTTCCAGTTGCGGCGCCATTCTTACTCGGTCGACCGGATTGATTCGGGTAGAGGACATATCGGCAGGATTGAACGAATAGATTCGGTGACCAGCTTGTTTCCTCCACCCTGATGTGAGCGTGTACAGTTCGCCTTGTTCGTATCCGGGCGTTGCTTCGGTGACGATCATGTTGGTTCCGAGTCTTTCCATCAGGTTCGGGATGAAGAAGCCTCTGGACTTGCCTACGCCGGTTCGTCCGCAGACAATCGCGTGCGCATTTGTCACCAATTCTGGTATATAGATAAACTCGCCTTACTGAGTCTTCCCGATGATTAATCGCGTTGCCTCGGGTTTCGCTGTTACGTATCCGGCGCGAAACCGTTGCACAAAGCACACCCTAGAAACGGGCGAGCGATAGAGGGAATATTGAGAGCGAAGTCGTTGCTTGCAGGAGAGAAGAGTTACAGGTGCTTAGTTTGTCTGAGAGCGAGCCATCTGTCAGGAAGAAAGTCGTCGAAGTCTCGCAAACTATCGACAGCCCGGCAATACCTGAGTAATGTTTTCCGTTATACGACACGAGCGGAATCCCGTTAGCAAGCGCAGTAGCTGCAATCCAGCCGTCGGCGCACGCGATGACTTTTCCATTTTTCTTGCCTTCAGTCATGATGCGTCCCCAAATTTGCCACAAATAGGGATCTACGGGATGGACCACGAAATTCCTAAGATGTGCTTCAAGCGCGGCGATTTGTTTTAAGCCCCAATTTCTTTCTTCTGTCCAGCGATATAATTCAGCTACGGTCATGAATGACACAACAAGTTGCCGGCCTTTAGGATGCGGCTCGTACACCTTTGCGCGCGTATCACCCTTGAAGACGAAGGAAACGACATCAGTGTCAACTACAAGACGATCGGTCATGAGGCGTTAGGCAGATCCTCTCGCCGCCAACTCCGAACAGCATCTAAAAACTCGTCATCCTTTTCATCGGTAGGCCAGAAGTCCGCCTTTAACTCATCGACGCTAACGCTAGATGGAACGCCTTGTTCCGCAGCAAGTACGTCCAAATCAATTTGATTATCAAAGAAAGGATGGAACTCTTGTCCTCCTGCAAATTGCTCTGTATCCAGGATTTCGATATCTTCAATTCGAAAACTTTTTATCTCGTGATTAATCTCGACTGTCTCTCCCGCGAGTTTCACGCGTCGTGTCATAGCAGCCAAAACTGCTTCCTTCTGCTCCTCAGCAAAGGTGCAGCGAATTGGTTTGCCTACGTTAGGATGAATTCGACATGCATAGCCAGTATTCCGGAAATCGCCCATCAATAGCAGTCCTTCAATACTGGCTTTATTGATGACAGGTTCTTGAATGCGCGCAACTACCCGTTCGTACACCTTTGGTGTAAAGACTGATTTGATTGGCTGCGGGCTCTTCCCTTGAAGCTCGAAGTCAATTGAATCTATTCCCAGAGAGAACAGTTTGCCACCTTCCCGAAGCGCGAGCAAAACTCCTTTATCAAAACCATGCGGAAGCTGTGAGCTGTCTTCGCCAACATGTGAGATGCCTTGCACAAATGCCTCTAGCGACTTTTCTGAGAGTACTTTTTTAGCGTCGGCGCCGCTCTCATTGAATAGCGATAGTTGCTCGGGCGTCCTTGGCGCTAAATCTATGGGGAAGTCACAGACAAGCGAAAGGCTGCCCGGTCTGATTGCCACAACCTCAAGGGTACACGCTTCCTTTACGTCTTTTGATATCGGCCCCGGCATTAGGCTAAATGCTTCGCCCGATAAAATCCGGCCAATTCGGTGAATCGCAACTTGCAATTGCCCGGCAATAAGGGTGAGCTGATCTAAAGAAAGGCGGTGTTTGTCAACCGCCGGACCAACCAAATGGATGGTGAGTGGCATTCTGAGATTTTCGTTACTCATTGTCCTCACCTCCTGTCAAAGCTGTCTATCCTTGAATTTGTTCCATTTCTGGTTAAATATGAAACCCTGCGGGCTTTGAGGGATTCCGCGAGTTGAATATAGAATTAGAATCCATACAGCTGTATGGCACCGCGTATTGTCAAGAAAAGCACAGCCGCATCGACATTTTAACCTGTCTGGTTTTAGGATCCTAACTGGTGCCTGCTGAGGCTAAATAAATACGCAACAACAAATCGGAGCGGCGGTGGCGTGTCTGGTAAAAAGAAGCAGTTAAGCAATCCATTCTCAACGGGCGGTGGTGGCAACCACTTTGAGGCGCACGTTCAGGCGTCCTTCGTTGCTTTGATGCTCACGAATGGTTTCGCGCCATCATTGCCATGCTGGCCCATCTTGAAGATTAAGTTGCAGGGAAAGATGGACGGATTTGACACTGACGACATGATTGTCTTTGTCGAGAATCTCGGTGGCGATCAGCAGCGAAAACTGCTGGCTCAGATAAAGCATACGGTGGCGATAACAGCTACCGGTAAAGTGTTCGGAGAAGTGATACAAGCTGCATGGAACGATTTCAACAATCCTGATCTGTTCACTGAAGGCAGCGATTCGATTGCTTTGATAACAGGACCATTGAGCAATACTGACATCAGTGGCGCCCGTGGAATCTTGGAATGGGTGAGACATACGAACAGTGCAGAAGAATTTCTGCGCATGGTTGATATGTCCAATTTGAGCAGCAAAGACAAGCAAGATAAATTGAAAGCATTCAGGGAACAGCTCAAGAAGGCAAACGCTGGAGTTGAAGTAGCCGATGATCGGCTGTTTCAATTTTTGCGTCATTTCCATTTACTCAGTTACGACCTCGATATAAAAGCAGGTGTTCATCTGTCTCTGGTGCACTCATTAATGAGCCAGTACACCACTAGTGGTGCCCAAATGCTTTGGTCTCGAATAGTCGATGAAGTTCAATCGTGGAATAAAAATGCTGGTGCAATATCAAGAGATAACATTGCCGAAGATCTCAGAGATGCTTTCAAGCCTGCAGGATCTTCGACAATTCCTGTTGAACTCCGTACCGAAGAAATTGCTGAGGAAATAGACTGGAATGAGGTTCCGCACGCTGCTGAATTGGCACTAGCAAACATGATTGGCAGCTGGAACGAAAAGACTCATGGTGATCGAGAGACAGTTTCGGAATTTGTGCAAGAGGATTTTCAGACATGGATCCTCAAAATGCGCCAATTGCTTCAACATCCGGAAACGTCACTGAAACTCAAAGATGGAGAATGGTCAATCGGAAAACGCAGGCAACTCTGGACAGAATTAGGACCGAGACTGTTTGACACAACTCTGGATCTGTTCAAGCATGTTGCAGTCAAAACACTGCGCGAGACAGATCCAAAATTCGAACTTCCCTCCGATGAACGCTTTGCTGCCCAAATCAAGGGAAAGTCACTTACACACTCGTCGTCATTGCGGAAAGGACTTGCTGATGGGCTCGCACTCCTTGGGTGTAGTGGAGAGGTTGTCGTCAACTGCACGGAGGGTAAAGCCCAAACAATATCTCTGTTGACCGTACGTGAAATTCTTAGCAGTGCCGACTGGCTAATCTGGGGTAGTCTTAACGATTTGTTACCCCAGATTGCTGAGGCGGCTCCTGATGAATTCCTGCGAATTGTCGAGAAAAATCTGGCAATCTCCTGTTGTCCGTTTGACGAACTATTTCGCCAGGAAACCGGTGGTATCTCTGGGCAAAATTATTTAACTGGTCTCCTTTGGGCGCTCGAGGGATTGGCGTGGGATGAGAGATATCTTGTACAAGTTTGCATTCTCCTAAGCAATCTAGCGGCTCGCGACCCAGGCGGACAGTGGGGAAACAGACCGTTTAACTCGCTGGTGACAATTTTGTTACCCTGGTTACCTCAAACGACCGCATCGCAGGAGAAGCGAATTGTTGCCGTCAAAACGATTCAGCAAGAAGAGCCCAAAATTGCCTGGAAGTTGCTCTTAGCCTTGCTACCAGGCATACAACATAACTCGATGGGAACGCATAAGCCAACCTTTCTCCGTGTAGAACTACCAGAAGAAGCAGAAATAGGAATTAGCAAGAAACATTACCAACAACAAGTACTGGCCTATGCCTCCATCATGCTCTTAATGGCAGAGAGTAGTGCTGCACGATTGACGGAGCTCGTGCGCCATGCAGAACATTTGAGCCCAGCTCATTTAGAGCAGCTATTGGAGATGGTGAATTCAGAGAAACTTCAGCAATCCTCAGAACAGGAAAAGATGGAACTATGGCGAGAGCTGAACGAGCTAATTCTCAATATCCACAACTCGTCAAATTATCGCGGACTGTCGGTGGAAACGATCACCAATATAGAACGAGTAACTTATGAAATTGCACCAAAGAATCCTGGACAGCTATACAAAGTACTATTTTCCCATGTTCCAGATGAGCTAATGAATGAAGCTACCAGCATCGAGGAGCGGAGCAAAGAGCTGGCGTACAAAAGACAAAAGGCTATAGGCGAAATCTTTGCCCATGGTAGTGTATCTGGTGTCATCGATTTTGCAAGAGATGTTGAGGTTCCGGGAAACGTAGGTTTCTTCTTCTCGCAAATTACCGAGCCCAAAATCGATACAGAGATTCTGCCATCTGTGCTGAGAGAAAACTCCATGATTCAATTCGCACATGGCTATATTCGCGGAAGGCTGCACAGCAATGGAGATGGGTGGATTGATGGGGTGAGAGAGCCGTCTTGGCAAAAGTCGGACATTGGTCAATTCCTCGCATTATTGCCTTTTACGCCCAACACTTGGAAGATCGCAAAAGAATGGCTAGGAGAGAATGATTCAGAGTATTGGATGCTCGTAAATCCAGACATTTATGAAACAACCGAAGACTTAGGAGCAGCCATCGACAAATTTATCGAGCTAGGAAGGTTTCGTCTAGCGCTTGCATGTCTTGCAAAACAGTTAGATATCAAAGGTCAAATTGATGTCGAAAGAAGCATTAGATTACTTCTCTCGACAAAAATGAAGGAAGGCGAAAACGCTGATATTTACTGCATAGCCAAGATTATCAAGTCCTTGCAGACACATCCTAAGGTAGATCAAGAAACATTGTTTAGAGTCGAGTGGAAATATTTACAAATACTGGCTCGAGACAAAGGCTCCTCTGCAAAGGTTTTAGAAAATCGACTCGCTCAAGTTCCAGCGTTTTTTTGCGAACTAGTTGAATTTCTGTACCATCCGCACAATAAACCACGCGAAGAAAAAACACCAACTCCGCAAGAAGAAGCAATCGCAATGAATGTTTGGAGGCTTCTGCAAGGATGGAAGACCCCCCCAGGTACGCAGAGCGACGGCACCTTTTCGGCGCCAGCCTTCGAGGCTTGGGTCCGCGAAGTAACGACCATATGTACCAAGTCAGATCGCCTCGATTTAGCCTTGATCCACTTGGGCTGTGTTCTCTTCTATTCTCCTCCTGATCCGGACGGGTTGTGGATTCATCGAGCAGTCGCTACATTTTTAAACAGTAAGAACGCTGAAAAGTCGAGGCAAGGATTTTCACAACAGGTAACTAATTCGAGAGGAGTTCATCGGATTGATCCAACTGGAGCGCCAGAACGACAGCTGGCGAGAACCTATCGAGACAAAGCGGAAAGTATAGAAAATGCAGGCTTTCAGCGCCTTGCAGCCGCGCTGAGGGCGATCGCAGATCAATATGACCGAGAAGCGGAGCATATAGTCAACAATCCGCCTGATCGTTGGTGACATGAAGAAAAGCACCTAAAGTGTAACTAACGAATTTCCTTTCAATGGTCCGTTATCGCGTAGGCGGAAAAGTCAACAATCTACGGCAAGAAGCTGGCGCGGACGGTCATCAGACATATCGAGGATCGGCTCCTAAATGAATGAGTTGGCATGTATAGTTTCTGGAATAATTAAGACGACCCGATGTAGCACTTGGAACCTTGCCTCAGCAGAAAATTTACCCTTATACATAAGAATAGCGTCAACCAAAATTGGTACGCATTTCTTGATGACGTTATTGGCAGAGTCATCACCCAGCTAAACACTGCGGTTCCGCCGTCTCTCATTTGGGCGCTCGAATGATATGCCATATCGCCATCTGGCGGCATCTGAATCCAATCAGACATAGTCTCTTAAGCGTCAGCCCGCTCTCGCTTTATCGCCTCGAGCTCCTCAGCAGACTAGCTAAACTGCCACTCTCACCTTTGATACCCTTCTAACATATCGGGCGTCAAAACATCTCCCTCAAAATCAACAAAGAGCAGCACCTGTAACGCAATTCTTCTCAATAACCAGCCAAAACAACCCCTAACTTGAATCACAAATTCTTGCCAATCTACTCACAATCATCCATATAGCCTTAAAGAAGCTCTATTGCTCCGCCCCATCTGATTCAATCGTCGCCACCCAATCGTGTGCACTTTTACCGCAATTCACTTGAAAACACGCCCATCCCAATTCCACGGACACCCCCATCAAACCTCACCACAATGCGCCATATTCTGCTAACTTATGCAGACCCCATAACCAATCAAACGAAGGTGAACATGCCGCACATAGTCGTAAAACTCTGGCCAGGCAGCTCGGAAGAACAAAAACAGAAGCTTGCCGATGAAATTGTCAAAGCCGGTAGCGCCATACTTGGCAAGGGAGACGCCTATTTTTCAGTTGACATAGAAGAAATCGAATCAACCGACTGGGCGGAACAAGTCTATAAGCCCGAAATAGAAGGACGCTGGGACAACCTCTATAGAAAGCCCGGGTATAAAATGTGATGCCAATTTTCAGAGCCACCACAAAGCACCCAAATAGACTCACTGCAAAAGTATCCAACGCAGTTGCTTCCTTGTCCCTCATTCCTACGCTAGTTTCAGCGCTAGTGTCAGCGCTTGGATTATTTGCTCTCCTCTCGACCACAGAGACAAGAGCCGCTGAGCCAAATCAGTCACAAGCTCAGTCACAAATTCAGCCCCAAAACCAGGCACAAATTCAAACAATAGCCAATCAAATAGACAGCCAGAACGGTGTTCCACAGAACATCTTCAACTTAGATCTTTGCACCCTAGCCTATCAGTTTTATCATCAATCTTTGTGCCTGCCTCTCGACCCTTGGTACGACATGATGTCGCGAGTGGGCAGCGATAGACGCGACAATATCTGCCGTTTCACCCACGAATACGCAGCGGCTCTAGGCTCTAGACCTGGCTTTTACGGCGGTCCTAACGCTATTCGCGGCTGGGGCGAGAGCAACCTCAATCTAGACCCCATATTGACCAACTATAAAACACTCGATGCCGCCTTGCCGGCATTCACCAGAGATGGTGAGCGCTATTTGGCCGTGGCCGCGCCGGACTATATCACTAGCAATATCAAAACCATCGAAGGCATTCGCTATCGCTCAAAACCGACAAGCTATCCCCATAACGATACTGAAAAATTCACCATTAAAGACTATTCAGAAGGCAAGGATCATTTGGTGGTTTTTGAAGGCGGCACCGGCAGTGATGGCAGCAAAGATCCTTCCTGGAGCCTCATGGGTTTTGTCATGATGCACAAAACCGCCACCGGCTATGATGCTCATATTGTCTTTCGCGGCAGCCGCAGCGGCGCTTCTTTGTCAAAAACAGTATGGCGAGCACAGAATATAATCGGCGATCACAAGGGCAACCCCGATTGGATCACCGACTTACGCAGCAACAGTCAAATTGAAAAACCACTGCTTAGCAAAGTCGGCAAAGTCACTGCCGGTTTTGCTGATTCTTTACCGACCATGCTTGGCACAATCACCGCTGCTTGCAAACATCTCGAAGCCAATTACCCACCGCCAGAAAATATCTATGTTACCGGGCATAGCCTTGGTGCCGGTCTAGCCAGCCAGTTCACAGGCGCCCTCGCTCAAGGCGACTTTGGGCAGCAACTGCGCCAAGAAGTAAAAACATGGGACTGGAACAAAGCCGCGCTGGTGGCTTATGCCCAGCCTATTCCCGGCAGCCCCCAGTTTGCCGAAAACTTTGACAAGCTTATGCCCAACGCCGAACACTATTGGGTGGAAGGCGACAGCGTAGTGGAAGCCACTTCAAACAGCCTAGTTGGTCTGTTGATAGATAAGGGCGAGCACTGCGGCAAACAAATCAAGCTAACACCGGTTGCCGACTGCCAAGACAATGTGCATGAAGTATTCGTCATTAGAGATGCCCTGGTGCGCGACCTAGGGCAAAAACAAACGGCTTTGGCGACGCGACTTATTCAAGACAATAGCTGGGGCTACTATCAAAGCCTGCTCAAAATGCTCGAGGGCAAAGCCGAAAACTTTGTTTATACCGGTGCGCCGGCGCCCCAACTGGTCACTGCTGAAAACCTGCCAAAGATGCTGCAAAACTATGCCTTTGGGCAAGAGTTTGCTGCCTGGCTGGCTAATGTTTATGCCCGGATGATCGCCGAAAAGAGCAGCTATATTGGACCCAAGTTTCAGAGCACCCTCGATGAAAGGAAACAGGTGGTGCTTGATTTGGTCAAGCGAATGCGCCAGCCGCTTATCGGCGAATCTACACCAGCACAAACACAAGAAGCAGCCCAAGAAGTAAACAACTTAGTCAATGAAGCGACTTTGTTGGACGGCAACCTGGGGCTTACAAACGAAGAACAGTGGATCTATTGCGGCACCATTCTCTCCAAAATAGAGAAAGCCAATCTACCTCTTCCCCAACTATTGGCCGAGCCTGTGATCAAGAGTAACCTCGACTCTAAATTCGACGAGTGAGACTTACCTAAAGCTCTATATAGATATCAGTCCAAAGCTCTAGCTCTTTAGCATGATGGCCGCGCCCGGCGCCTCTGCCAAACTATTGGCAAAATACGTGCTGACGGTCAGCCAGCAGCTGAGGTAAAGATGGGCAAAATATCTAAGTCTGATGGGTTAAGAGCAAGGGCGCAGGCGCCAGTAATCTTATTTGCCTCTGCAGTAATCTTGTTTGCCTCTGCAGTATTCTTGCTCGCCCCCGCCTTTACCGCTATATTGCCCGCTATGGCAGCGACGCCGCCCACCAGGCAAAGCCAGCCGGTACAAGAGCGCCCTATCAAAGACAAATGGGCGCTTGTAGTGGGCATCAGCCAATTTGCCGACAAATCAATCAATCTAAAGTATCCGGCAAAAGATGCCACCGACTTTTACAACTTTCTTGTTGGTCCCGGGTGCTTCAGTAAAGACCATGTGCGCTTACTTACCAATGAGAAAGCCACACGCGCCAATATTCTAGCCACGATTGGTGACCGCTGGCTGCCCCGGGTGGCTCATCCCGACGACTTAGTGGTGGTCTATATCAGCAGTCACGGCAGCCCCGCCGACTTAGACGTGGGCGGCGTCAACTATATTGTCGCCCATGATACCGACAAAGAATCACTCTATGCCACAGGCATTCCCATACAAGATTTGATGCGCATCATCAAAGCCAGAGTGCATTGCGAAAGAGTGGTTATTATTCTAGATGCCTGCCATAGCGGCGCCGCATCAACCGATAGCAAGGGCTTGACTAGAACAGCCAACGTCAGCGCCTCGGCGGTGGTGGCCGGCACCGGACAACTGGTAATCGCTTCCAGTAAACCAGACCAAGTGTCATGGGAAAGTAAGAACTATCAAAACAGTGTCTTCACTTACAGGCTTATTGAAGCGCTCAAACAAAACGGCCGCAAAACACCCCTTGGTGCAGCCTTTCAGAACATGAAAGACTCTGTGGAAAACGAAGTCTTGCGTGACCGCGGTCATATGCAGAGCCCAGAGATGAAAAGCCGCTGGGACGGCAGCGAATTATGCCTGGCGGCGCCGCCGACTGCACCAAGAGCCGGTCTTGACGTACCAGATTCTCTCGATATGGCTACGACAAGCGTCAATAAACCAGCATCAGGCGGACACCCGACATCGCAGATTGAATCTACCGCGCCTTCAAAAGAACGTGCGCTGCCGCCTAAGACTGTGCTCAACAACGGCAACATTTATAGAGTCTTTAATGGTCCAAGCAAACCCTGCCGCTTTGAGCTTGAGGGGCCGGCGCTTGTTACCTATATGGTCAGCTATCACTGGAACGAAGGGCGAGGTAAAACACCCGGAACACTCAGTTTAAGGCGCGCGGACGGCACGACTTATGGACCATTTCAAACCGAAGGCAAACCGGGACAAGGGGGAGTGCCCGACGCCTATTGGGAATGCGAGCCGATGGTGACCATAGCGCCAGGCAGCTATACAGTAATTGACAGCGATCCGTCCACCTGGTCGCAGAACGACCTTTCAGGCAATGCCGGCATAGTAAAAATCAAGGTAGCACCGGTCAATCAGAACAAGACAACTCTAGCAAGCATAAAGCACGAACCGGTCGCTTCGGTCTTCAATAACGGCAATATTGCCGCCGTTTTCAATCGACCCAGTCGCCCCACTTGGTTTAGCATAAAAGCACCACTTTTGGTGACCAATATGATGAATTATCACTGGAACGACGCACATGGACAAGATCCAG
Source organism: Obscuribacter phosphatis (SeqCode) (assembly GCA_017303615.1). Classification (GTDB taxonomy): domain Bacteria; phylum Cyanobacteriota; class Vampirovibrionia; order Obscuribacterales; family Obscuribacteraceae; genus Obscuribacter; species Obscuribacter phosphatis_A. Next base: position 49,161 of record JAFLCK010000001.1, on the reverse strand, counting down.
GCGAGATTGGCTTAGTGCACCAGGACGGTACAATTTACGGACCGTGGCGCACCCATACCGCCCCTGGACAGGGCGGCGTCCCTAATGCCTATTGGCTCTGTGAGCCCGATGTTGTTCTCAAACCAGGCATTTATATGATCACCGATAGTGATACCAGTACTTGGTCGCAGAACCCGGAAAGTAAGAATCAAGGAATCACCGAGATTAAAGGTGTATTTCAAAACTAAGACAAGAATCCCCTCTAAATAAGCTAAAGACTTAGTTTGTACATTTGCAATTTCACTTTGCAAACTTGCGGCTATGTGCTACAAATAAAACATAGAAGTAAAAGCAAACAGCTTTGTGAACCAGTTAAACAAACGGGTCTAGAACAGTGTTTACGTTAGTCTCCACAGGTAAAATCGAGAATCGGAGCCGCTCCTGGCGCCGGTCAGCTTTGCTCGAATGTTTTACCTCGTCTGGAGTACTGCAAAATGCTTTATCAAATTTCTCAAAATAGACTTTCACCGCCGCTCGGTCATGTCTCGGCGAAGCCGCACAAGTACTTGATTCTGTGCGTACACTTCTGGCGTTCAGAAATCAAATAATTAGCGCCTAGCAAAAGCGCAAAATTCAGCAAAAGATGCAGGTTATTCCCTTCATCTCTTATTTCTGCGTCGCAGGACATGGTGTCCAAACTTCCTCCAAAGTTGTAGGAGCAGGTTCGATTCCTGCGCGGCGCGCCATGGGTACGAAGCGAATTGGAAAGCAACCCGTCTTGAAAACGGGTGCCCGAAAGGGTTGTAGGTTCGAGTCCATACCGTACCCGCCATATCTATAGAAACAGACGGCAAGACAAAAGGACAATAGAATCAAATGAAATAAAACAGCTAAAAAACAAAAGACATTATTTCGAGAGCGAGACTTTGCATAACCAGTGCTTCTCTGTTGACCAACCAAGGAAGCGCCTACCACCACCGGCAGTGCTACCCGCACTATCGAAAACTTGTCCCGCCGAAACATCTCTCAAGCCAATCAAAATTGGAGACAATCTATCTTTGATATCTTTCTGATTGACACGTTCAGAGAGCATCGACAAATGCTCTTCCATAAACTGTAAACAAGGCTCAATCGAAGCGCCCCGGCTCTGCAACAGAGAAAGATAAAGAACGATTTGTCTGAAGCCATAGGCGGCATTCTTGATTCGATGTAAATCAGCGCGCCAGTTATCTACTTTCCTCGACAACAGACGAACAATAGCAACAAAAGCAGTCTGCACCATGGTCTCTAGATGCAGCCGCTCATCAAACTCAAGATCTAGAGCAATAATTAAAGAAGCCATATTGTGAGTGGTGACAATCTGCGCCTGCTCGATAACGCGACCATTATCAGCACTACTGCCCCAGCCCTGTCTCTTTTCCAGACCAGCCATGCGAACGCAAACTCTGCCGAACTCTTCCGACAGCCTAGCACCTTCGCTCAGTTTAGGAGAGGCTATACTTCTGATTTCAGCATAATCAATGCCGTAGTATCTTTCATACAATGACCCCTCTAGCAATTGGGCGGCATCTTTTGCAGCAAACAAAAACTTCTCACTGAAACTGCCCATAAAGATATCGGCAGCCAGCTCATAGAGCAGAGGCACCTTAAGACCAGCCGCAGCAGTGAGAGAAAGAAGCTCGGTTACTACTTTATTTGGCAAGATAGAATAGGGGAAATTATTGAGCAGCAAAGAGAGAGAATCGGCAAGTGCTTCTTTAGCAGATGCCTTAAGAGCCTCTTCTGAGGCTATATCTGAAATAAAGGGAGACAAAGCTGCAACCCAGGGTAGCTCAGCAAAGCGCACCTGACTTTGATAGTTAAGCAGCAAGAGCGAGCGCCTCTTTCTAAATGCGCCGTATAAGGCTAGATACAAGCTGGCAAGCCTGTCATCAGACAAAGTGCGCACTAGGGTGAGGCCGGTCAGCTCGGGTAGAAATCGACCAAACGCCTCACTAGAAGTGACAAGACCAGCCTCAATAAGACCGGCTAGAGGCATCGCCAAACCCTGACGCAGCCACGCAGCAAAATAACTGGGAAATGCTAGTTTCTCTTCCGGCGCAGGCTCTGGTGCAAAACAAGAGAGTTCGTCATCAACTACCGGAGAAAGAAGTCTATCTAAATCAGCGGAGGTCAAACCGCCCTCAGGATCAAACTTCTCAAGTCGAGCCGCCAAAATCTTTCCGTACTGAAAGTGAGGACGCAGAGAGGCTTGCTCAGCCTGCTTAGCTCTAAGTGTCTTTAGTTTCTCACTGCCGGGTAGTCCATTCTTATAAATATAGGCAGCCAATAGCGACTTAAGCCAAGATGGTTTGATGCGCTTTGCCTGGCGATTTTCCACAAAGTCTTTGAAGCACAAGAAAAGCTTATGCTTAATTGATTTCTCATACTTAAGAGACTTCAGTTGAGGAAAACCAGAGACACACAGAGGTAGTAGTTTGCTGGCACGAACAAACCAATCTGCATCGGCTTTTTGAAGAGGTTCGCCGCCACGCACCAAGGGTTGCCTAAATTCATCATGCACTAAACCATTGCTGTCAACAACAAAATTCGGTGCCTCGCCGACAACAGTTTCAAGCAAGAGAGCCACCATTTGGTCATACAAAGGCAGAGAAGAGAGCACTTTTCTCATTAGCTTTAGATCGGCAGGCTCACCAATACTGGCGAACTTACGACTCAAATCAAAACATGTTCTTACCGAAAAAAGATCACCGCTGAGCATCTGACTTGTATCGCCACAGATACCGACCACCGGATAGAAAGCCAGTTCGGAAAAGAAAGGCACCAACTTATCGATAAGGTCGTGAGCGCGGTCGACTTCGCCCTTCTCTACTAAATAACAAGCCGCCAGTAAAGCACCATGCTCAGGCACGAGCAGACGGTAGCGCTTTGCCGTCAAAAGATCGGACAATTCCTGAGCACCGCCCTCTTCAAGGAAGTAGCTATTAAGGGCCGTTCGAATTGCGGCAGTGTCTGGATGACCTGGAAATTCACCGCCAGACTTGGAAATGACCTCGGCATACTTCGCTCTTTCAGCTTGACAAACTTCGCCACCGGCAAGAAATCGACCGGTGGCAAACCCTCCGTGAACCACTTCAAGTGTGACCCAGGGCGGTGTATTTCTAACAGGAGCGCGATCACCGACTGAAATTTCACCCGAGAGCATTCCCCAGACAACGTCGTACCAAGCCCTGATCTTCCTAGACTTAACCTGACTATTGCCGGCCATTGCTTCGAGCAGCCGGGCTATCGGATAAAGCACACCTACTCTTGGTTTATCGCCTGACATAAAGACCTCAACAGCTGCGCATTTAAATTCTATAGGAACGGTCAGCCTAGCTTTGTATAACCCTCAACTGATATAAAGGGCAAAGCGCACCTGCCGCCTTTGCAGGACAAGAATTACTATAATAGCTCTGTTTTCAGTTTTACTACCTGAAGCAAAACAAGAGCCTTGTCAGGAGCCGATTCAATGACCGCAAAAGCTGAGAAAACCGACAAAGTATTGGCAGGCGCCGACCTCAGCGGCAGCAAAGAAAACCCGACCGAGACCTGGCTTGTGGTAGGACGCACTTCTAATCTTGGCTTGGAAATAATCGAAGTCAAGAAAACCGGCTCGCATCTGCTGGCTAAGGATCTCGCCGCTTACAAAACAATCGAAGCTCTGGGTGTAAACTGCCCACTTTCACTACCGCAAAAGTTTCTTGATTTTCTTGCTCAAAAGAAACTCAAGAAAAACTATGAAGAATGGCATCAGATAGTGGAAGACCTGGTCTTTACGCCTTATGACGAGTTTCTTGCCATAGCCAAAGAATTCGCCAAAGAACCAAAGCGCATAACCGACACTGCCAGTGGTGCTACCGCAGCCAGCCCTCTCAAGCGCAGCAACCCATCCAGACTGCATCAGACGCACCACGCCATTCGCTTTCTTGCCACCCTAGATCCGGCGCGCTACTTCGTGCGCCCGATGCAAGATCCGATCCCTTTCGGCTGCGCAGTCATGGAAGTCTGCCCCCAGTCAACTATGACCTTTCTAAAGCTGCAAGATATAAGCTATGAAAGCAAAGACAAGGGCGATCAGTCTCGAGACAAAGACGAACTGCGTCGAGAGAAATTAGTTCATAATCTCACCAAAATCAAAGAGAGAAAAGCTCTCACATTCAAAGACTTCCCGGCTCTAATTATCAACCAGCGCAATCTGATGCATAATTTTCTGCACTCAGACAAAGCTATCGAAGCCTTGCTTGCCTGCTATGCAACGGCTGTCTATGCAGTCAGTCCAGAGCATTTCGAAGACCCTTTTGCCGCCGATGCCCTAGAAGTTTTAACCGAAGGCTGGACCTATCGTCTCAAAAACCTCTAGGGCATAGACTCTCAAAGAGGACGACTCCTATAGAGAGCGAAATTTAGAAATACAAAACCTCGCCAGAACTTTGGCGAACTTTTGCCGCTCTGTCAAGCATTCGGATTGATACCGAAACTGGTATCAACGCTAAAGCCTATCGTCGTCTTTTTAGCAGAAAGATCTCTGCGGCTAATAAACCGATCAGAGCGCACCTCACGAGCCGCTTCAGTCGGTTTAAAAGAATAGACACCGACAAGATTAGCCGCGTCTCTGACAGCTTCCAATTCAGTCACACTGCAGACTCCGCGCCCCCTCTGCGCAGAAACCGCTGGCGCACTCTGACCAAGGAGACTGAAAGTCAAAGTCTCGGCAGCACTACTGGCGGTGACTAGGGAATTAGCCATAATCTGAGCTTTATGTCTTTGAATATAACGCTTTAGAGACCGCATATCTTTATCTTTGACTTGCGCATTCAACGAATTCATTCCCAGCAAAGAGCCACCGGAAAGGTAGAGGAAGCAGACCGGCTGACCGGCTTCATCTAGCACGGCAACTGAACCGGGCGATTCAAGATCATGAATATATTGCATGCAACCGGCAAGCGACTCAAGTTTGTCCTGGGCGGGCGCAGGGCTAATCACCCCGCCATGAAACATGGCAGCAGCCGATTCAACCAGTTCATCAGCGAGTACATAGCTCACAACTTCGCTACTTACCGAGTTCATCTCGCTCATCATCAGACTATAGGCTTCCGGTCCAAAGACTTGTTCAGATCGAGACTTGCTGCCGTAAACACAGGCAATCACCCTCCCCTTGTAAATTAGAGCGGCCGAGCGAGACTTATAGCGACCTGACTCCATCTTTATACAGCCCGATAGCTTCTCAGCCTCAATATTGACCAACTGCGGCAAAATAGGCTGTCTATTGGAAAAGGAAAAATTCAAACCGACTTTCGGCGACAAGTTTCGACCAGGCAAATAGTTTATGGCGCGCCGACTTGTACCTTGAAATTCCGGCTCAGGCCGCTTGATTCGACCCAGTGGTCCTCTGAAACGAAGATTAGCTAACATGGCTGCTCCAGTGTAATTAGAGAGGTAGTAAAAATTTTGCAAAGCAGAAGCTCCGCCTCAGTCAAACCAATGAGAAAGCAAGACCAAGCAATTCGCCGGTCGGTTAGACCAACCAGCAAAAGATGGCGAGCCATCCGGTTTGAACAGCCGGCTTAGGGCTATACAAGGCACTAGCTACTTTTAGTAAGTTACACAGTAGGGCTTAATTTACCCTACTCCGACCAAAGGGTCGGGCAGAAAAAGCTTTTCACTCCTTCTTGCTGCCGCCGATTCTATACCTAACTTTCGCGGTTGTAAAGTGGGCAGGACTAGAAAATTCATTTCCCCTCCGATTTAATCTTTTCGGCATTTTCTATCAATCTATTTATTGATTGATTGGCTATCTATTGCTCTTTTCTCAAGACTTTTACAAAGCCCGGGTATAGTCTGATTACACCCCGCAAAGCCTGTTCGGGAGATTTACTATGAAAGAGATTGAGAACAAGCCGCACCAAAAGCAAGAAGCCGCAGAGAATCAGGAGTCACCGGCGCTAGTGCTTGATTCGGCCAAAGCGATGACAACACCGGTTGGTGCCGGCAGCGATCTGGCTTCTAAGATAACTGGAAGAGAGGACGAAAAGAAATCGGCAGATCAATTACTCAACGCCCCGGGTCAATTCGAATTGGTAAGTGCAAACGGCGACCAAGTAATTAAGACCCAGGCAGCAAATCCGGAAGATGTACAGAAGGGTATTCGCGCCCTGCTTGGGGACGCTCTTAAGGGCGACAAATGGAGCCAAGATTCGGTAGATACTTTCAATCGCATTTTCAAAGAAGAATCGGCCATGAGCAATGCCACACCCGAGTCTATAGCCCGTGCTTTGAATACTATCGGCGGAGCGATTAATAATCGAGTTAGCCCGGAACTAGCGAACGATCCCAGTCGTCGCCCCGAACCAGTTGGCATGGGCGTAGTGCAAAACCCAGACGGCAGCTATAGCTATTACATGACTCTCAATAAAGATAACGCCGCTCTGGCAGCCAATAGAATGAGCATAATCAGCGGTCAAAGCAGCGACACTGTAATTAAGCTAGGTCCGTTCAAGAAAGGCACGGCCATTTAAGTCTTATCTCTTTAAGAGCCGCAGCAGCGCTTATACTTCTTACCACTGCCGCAAGGACAGGGCTGCTTACGACCCACCTCGGTGTCGACTGTAGGCATCGGACGTGCCTGCATGGTGGAAGAATTCGCTTCAGCCTTGGGACGCGCTTCTTCTTGAAGAAGCGCAGGACCCATCTTGAGTAACTTGCCTAGAATATTGTCGAATGAATTTTTGAGATCTTCCGGCGAATTCTCTTCGTTGAGGCCGAGCCTGCGAGCAAAGCCGCCAGAAGAGAAAGCTTCTTTACCGCGCAGATCATATTCTTGCGCCAAACTCTCATTGCCTTGCATACGATAATGATTGGCAAGGCACATATAGACTGCCCCTTTGTCATCAAGATCTTCATGCTCGAGAGCACGCTTTAAGAGCGCTTCGCACTTCTCTGGTGTTTCATCGAAGCTATCGGCATAAAAGACCCAGCCATCAGCCCAGGTTGGGTCTTCGGACAGCCATTTTTCAAAGAGTGCCTCGAACTCCGCCTCTTCGGCAAGTTCTCGTACCGACTCAGCCATAGCCATGCGCCAAAAACCATCATCACGAGCTGAAGCTGGTTGCTTGCTGGCTTTCTCAGCATCGGCAAAACACTCAATCAAGCCGGCGGCCATATCACGGCGACGTTCCATCCATTTCGGGTCATCGAGAGCGAGCGCCCAGAGTTCTTCAAATGCTTCCTTTATCCAGTCATAGATGCTCACAGTGTTGGCACCAAACTCGATGTCTTTGAGATTTTTGACACCGAACTGGCGACCAATTTTGACCACGCCTTCTAGGGCTTCACCCCATAGCACAGCCGCTTCTTCTTCCTGACCATCTTCGTAGATCTCATATCCTTTGAAGACATCAAGCTCAATGAGCTCGGCGCAAGGCACGTCTTTCAGCCAGCGGCGCCAAAGTTCGACAACACAGGCATAAGCCCAAGAGCCGGGATCTTTCACTTGTTGCGAGCGAAAAGCGCGCTTCTGCCATAGGTCGAAAGTGACTTTGCTGGCACGCCATTGCTTGCGGCAGAGTTCTTCAAACTCAGCCTTTTCTATTTTGACGCCCAAAAGCTTGAGCTTCTTCAAAATATCTTCGTCGCTCAAACGTGCCACTTCGGCAAGATTCCTGGCTATGGCAGAGACTCTCATGAAACTGTCCTCTTAAACTGTTTTCTTAAACTAATTTGCGAATTCTAGGCTTCCACAAGTTCGGCATGCAGAGTGGTCGAAGAAACCAGATCGATCTCTACGTTCAACTCGTCGGCGATATGGCTGAGGTCTTGGCTCAGTTTCTCATACGAAAGCGACTCGGGCACAGCTATTTCGGCATGCATCGTGAAGAGAGGCAAGCCGGTGACCGGCGCATTGATGATATCGGTTTGGACGTTGTGAATGTTCACTTTGGCGCCCGAGAGATAAGAGGAAACGCGGTGCACAATGCCTTCTTGGTCGGCACCGGTCAGATGAATGTCATAAAACTTGTGGGTCTTGCCATCAAGGGGCAAGGAACGAGTGCGCTTGCACGCAACAGTCAGCCCGTCCTTAGCTAAATCAGCCAGGGCTTTTTCAAGAGCTGCTAGTTTTTCGTCGGCAACTGTAACTAGCGAGATAGCAGCAAACTCACCGCCTAAGAGCGACATGCGGCTGGCTTCCAAATTGCCGCCATGCGATGCGAACACTTCACTTAGGCGAGCCACAATGCCAGGGCGGTCTTCGCCAAACGCAGTAACAAGAAGCTGATTTCGCATTGCTGAAAATCTCCCAATAGATATGAAGTATGCAGATTGTAGCTGAGAAGGGCTCTTTTACAGGGTCAAACCAAAATATCAAGGAGGAGATTTAACGAAAGTAAATGCTGAATTGAGAGTCTTGAGCAAGCTAGCGATAATGCGCTATCATTTGCATTAAATCGGTAATTCTTCAATTAGAGGCGATAGTCATGTATCTTGACTGGCTAATCGTGGGTGGCGGCATCCACGGTACTTTTTTGTCCAATTATTTGCTGAATAGAAAAGGTGTAGAACGAGACAAAATTGCTGTCCTCGATAATCATCGAGAGCCGCTTGCCAACTGGCTGCAACAAACAGATGCCGTTGCCATGAAATATCTAAGGTCACCGGTCGAGCACAACCTCGACCTGGGCAGCCAGGCTCTGCGCAAATGGGCGCATGATGAAAAAATTCCCGACACAGAACTCTATTCTAAGTTTGACCGGCCTTCTCTGCGGTCCTTCAATAGTCACAGCCGGGCTCTGATTGAACGAAACCAATTGGAAGAACTCAGAGTTTTCGGCGAGGCGAAAATTATCACTAGAGACAAAGGCAAAAACCAAGACAGATACCTAATCAAAACAGAAGAGAGGGAGTTCTTGGCGTCCAATGTAATCATCTGCACTGGCCAAGCCAACAAACTTGCCATTCCTGATTGGGCGCTCGACTGGACAAAGACAGAAAAAGAGCTGCGAACCAGCGCCGAACCAAATCAAACCAGACACGACCACTGCCAGGTTATGCACCTTTTCGACAAGCGTTATCAGCAAGTTTCAAGAGACCTAAAGAACAAAGAGATTGTCATCATCGGCGGTGGCATAAGCGGCGCCCAGGCAGCCCTTGCTCTTGCCGAACGACAACCGGGTAAAGTGGTTCTATTGCACCGAGAACCACTGCAGACCTATCAATTTGATGCTGATCCTTGCTGGCTTTCAACCCGGTGCTTGGGTTTGCTGCGCCAAGCTCGCAGCCCCTTGCACCGGCGAAGAATAGTGGAAGGAGCCAGACATAAAGGGAGCTTCCCGCAAGACATAGCCTATCAACTACAAACTGCGGTCAAGGAAGGCAAACTGAGATGCGTGCTTGGCCAAGTTGAAAGCCTGGATGGCGACACCAAAATGCTAGACAGAGGCAAGCTCAAGCTCACCGACGGCACTCACCTGCCCTGCCACTTGGTAGTACTGGCCACAGGCTTCACCGAAAGCACAGGAGCAAGTGATTTTGTCAGAAACACAATGCGAGCCCTCGATCTAAAAGAAACGCCTTGCGGCATTCCTCATATTGACTATTATTTGCGGGCGGCCAAAGGTCTCTTTGTCAGCGGCCCCCTTGCCGAATTAGAACTGGGTCCGGCAGCACGCAATATCGTCGGCGCTCGAATTGCGGCTGAGCGCATCTGCCAGATTGGGCGCAGCAAAAAACCTCACCCAAAAGAGTACAACTATTTCTTTATGGCTAGCCGCCGCATTAATTAGTTGTGGCAGTAGTAGGGCAGATGCTTCTCTCTAGATTACTAAGACCAGTGTTCTTTCTTTCTAGGCTTTGCCAGCCGAAAGCAACTGCTCGCCGACAATCTCGCGCCAAGTACTGCGGTCGATATTGCCGCCGCAGACAACTACGCCAACACGCTCACGTGGCTTAAATTCCACATACTTGCTTGATATGGCAGCGATGGCGCAAGCGGCGGCACCTTCGATGAGCATACCTTCGTGTTCAAGAAAATCAAAGACGGCTTGCCTGATATCACGCTCTTCCACAGTCACCCATTCATCTACCACTTCTTGCACAAGCGGGAAAGTAATGGTCTCTGGGTCGATATTACCGGCGATACCATCGGCAATAGTGTCGTGTTGCATAACTCTGACAACATGACCAGACTGCACCGCTGTGCGCATCGAAGGCGAAGCCGCCGGCACCACACCAACAATGCGGACTTTCGGGTTAATTACCTTGGCTACCAAGCCGATACCAGAAATTAGACCGCCACCACCGACGGCGACAACTATTGTGGAGAGCTTAGGCACAAGCTCATACATTTCCAAACCGACCGTGCCCTGTCCGGCGATAACTTCGCGGTTGTTGTAGGGCGAGATATAAAGACCTTTCTTTTCCTGAGCCAAACGGGCAGCGTATTGCTCGGTCAGTTCCATATCGTCGCCATGCTGAGTGATGCCGACGCTGAACATTTCTAGCTTTGCCTTTTTAATTGGCGAAACATTGGTGGGTAAACAGATAGTGGTCTCGCGCTCGGTGGTGCGGGCCGCCTCGGCCATACCAAGGGCATGATTCCCGGCTGATGCAGTAAAGACTTTGGTCAAGCCGCGCTCTTTAGCAAAAGTCATGGCGTTCAAGGCGCCGCGATATTTGAAGCTGCCGGTGACTTGTAGATTCTCAAGCTTCATCCACACTTCGGCGGTGGAAACATCCGACATCCAGTGACTTTTTCTCAAAGGTGTATTGGTGACAAAGCCGGTGATACGCTTTCTAGCGACCAGCACATCTGAAATACTAAGACGTTCTTGAGCCACAGTTGAGGTCCTTTCTGTCTGCGCCCGACCGAAAAAAGACAATCGGTAGACGCCTTGGTTATGCAAGATGGGTCTATCTTAGCGCAACTAAACCGAAATGCGACTTTTGCTTAGAATATTCAGTTTGAAAAATGGAGCGGGTAGCGGGAATCGAACCCGCGTGTGCAGCTTGGAAGGCTGCCGTTCTACCATTGAACTACACCCGCGTACTTCAAAGGCTAGTTTTCGTAATTTAGCATATCTTGCCGCAGTTGTGCAGAATCTTATGCAAATCGGGTGCAAATCTGAGCAAATCTGCGCAACAGAAATCTATATATAGGTGCGTCTTAAGCCAGGCTCATCTTGAGAACCAACATGAGACCTAAGTTGTCAAACTGTCGATTTGGAATTTGCTTCAGGATTCGCAAAGGAAATCTAAAAGTTTTCTGAACCAAGCTAAAAAGCTATGTCATTAATTTGTCGTGAAGACATTAAAGTGATACTTTTTATATCGAACTGAGAGCTAAGAGCGGATGTCGGATGACAAGCCGTTCCTAATTCTCATCAGCCGGTGCTTGTTTAATGCTTCTCGCGAAATTATCCTTGCACCAAACCAACAGGGTTAGTCGCTAACTAGAGTAATTTCAAAATCCCACCAAATTCTTGAAAGAACAAGGAAGCCATGGCAACATTCATCCAACAATTAGCTTCGATGTCTCAACAACTAGCCCTCGTGTCGGATCCCAAAAACACAATTCGCTTTAGCCCAGATTCGCAGCCGGAAGTGCCGAAGCGCCTAGTTCCGCCGCACGTAGAATCACTCAAGCCCTATCAACCGGGTCGCCCGCCTGAAGAGCTGAAAAAAGAGCTCGGTATCGAGCGCTTCATCAACATGGCATCCAACGAGAACCCTCTAGGACCGCCGCCCTCAGCCCTTGCCGCCATACAGGCCAACCTCACTGAAATCAACCGCTATCCCGATCTCTGCGGCACCAAACTAAGAGAAGCACTGGCTGAAAGATTTGCCACCAAGGTCGACAATATCGCCTTGGGCAGCGGCTCTGAGTCGACCATGGCCAATATCATTCGTGCCTTCTTGCACGACGATGATGAAGTGCTCACTTCGCAAGGTACATTTATCGGACTCTATGTTCTGGTCAAAGCCCAGGGCATCAAGCTCAATACTGTTCCGCTCAAAAACTATCATTTCGACCTCGACGCCATCGCCGACGCGGTCACACCCAAGACCAAAATAATCTACCTGTGCAACCCCAATAACCCCACAGGCACAATCTTCACCCGCACCGAATTCGAAAACTTCATTCGCAAAGTACCCGAGCATGTGCTCGTCATACTCGACGAAGCCTATTACGAATTCGCCGCTCACAACCCTGAATATCCCGATTCGATGCGTTATCGCCTCGATAACGTCTTGACCCTGAGAACTTTCGCCAAAGCCTATGGCATGGCAGGCATCAGATTGGGTTACGGGCTCGGTCACGAATATTTGATTGACTACGTCAACCGCATCAAGCTGCCCTTCGAGCCCAATATTCTCGCTCAGTCAGCTGGTCTTGCCGCTCTCCATGATGACGAGTATCTCGAACATACTCTACTCAACAATGAAGAAGGCATGGCTTACCTAACCGGCGAATTCGACAAGCTCGGTTTGCAGCGCATCCCCTCCTACTCCAATTTCATCATGATTGAAATGGGCAGCCAGGAAAAAGTTGCCCGCATCCACGAAGGACTTTTGCGCCACGGCATCGCCATCAGACCTCTGACAGCCTTTGGACTGCCCACTTGCTGGAGAGTTTCAATCGGCTTGCCGCAAGAAAACGAACTCCTCATCAAAGCTCTCAAGAACATCCTCTAACCAGTAGGTAAATGAACAGAGTTTTCAAAAGGCGAAAGATTGCGTTAAGAGGCAAATCTCTCGCCTTTTGTGCATCTATTTGTGCCGCCCTGAGTTCCTATATATGGATAGCTGGGCAAGCACCGGCGCTGGCCCAGGTCAGCCTGGTCAACACACTGCTTGATACAGCCCAAATTGAATATAACAAAGGCAGCTATCAGTCGGCTTTATCGGTGAGCGAAAGAGCCTTGGAAACAGCCAAAGAACTAAAGGGTCAGCCATTCCTGCAAGCCAAGGCGCTCTTAAATGTGGCCAGCACTCTCACAGCCCTTGGTCGCTACAAAGAAGCAGAAGAACACTACAAGAGCCTGATGGCTCTCTTAGAAGCAAACAAGCTTATCTATACCGAGGCAGGACTGCTTGCCTTCAATAACTATGCTTCGCAAGCCCAGTCACTCGGGCGCTACACCGAAGCTTCGGCGCTTTTGAGCAAGGCTGTAAGCATTGGGGATTCCAGTTTTGGACCACTGTCTATGCAAAACGTGCTGAGCATAAATAACTTGGCTGCACTCTATCTAGGTTGGGGCAAGCAAGACGAAGCTGTACCCCTGATTGAACGCGCCGCCAAAATTGCCAAAACGCCCAAGGGCAAGAAATCAATCGCCCTGCCTTATGCTCTCTGTAACGCCGCAAAATTAGCCGAGCTTAGAGGCAATTACAAACAATCGGAAGAACTCTGCCAACAGGCGCTCTTAGCCACCAAAGCCATTTTCGGTGAGAAGCATCCCTATGTTGCCTTGGTCTACAAAAATGGTCTAGCCCAGACAGCAGTAAAAAACCAAGACTATGAAACCGCCGAAAAGTATCTTGCTTTTGCCCTAGAAATAGACCAAAAAGCCAACGGCACCGAGTCACTTACCTATGCCGACACCTTGGTTACTTTGGCCGATATTGAAAGCAAAGCCGGTAAGTACACCAAAGCCATGGAACACTTAGAAAAGGCGAAAGCCATTTATAAAACGGTTTTGGCCGGCAACGACACAATTAATTCTATTGCCGCAGATGTAACCGAAGGCAGCATCGAAAGCCGCTTGGGCAATTATGACAGTGCCATAGAAAAGCTCAATTCTTCCCTCTTGAAAGCAAAAGCCATATTGGGCAACAGCCACATCTTTGTCGCCAAGCTTTATAAAGAAATCGCCGAAGCCGAGTCTTTTCACAATCCTAAACTAGCCACTGAAAAAATCGAGGAGGCTCTGAACAGCGCCCGCAACAGCGTCGCCAAGACCAATCCAGACTTCATCGACATCGAAAGAACGGCAGGGCGCATCTATCGCCTAGCCGGTATGAACGACAAAGCGAGAACCTATCTAGAAGACGCCCTGGCTAATGCTCAAATTTGTTTCTCTGCAGAATCTTTGGCCAGCCTTTCTATTCAAAGAGAGCTAGCCAATCTAGAAGAAGACCTTGGCGAGAACCAGAAAGCCTGCGAACGGCTTAAATCTGTAATCAGTCAAATCGAGAAAAATCACGGCGCCGAAAGCCCGCTCTTGATAGCAGATCTGCAAGACTTGGCAGAGCTACAAAAGCGGCTAAACCAGGGCGACGAAGCAAGAGCAAATATAAATCGTGCCGCCTTCCTCTTGGAAAAGATGCCGGGGGCAAGCGAACAAACAGCAGTCAAGCTCGATCTCAAGGCTGGTTCCAACAAGCCAATTACAGACAAGTGGGCTCTGGTTGTCGGCATTAGCAACTTCAGAGATTCATCCATCAATCTCAAGTATGCCGCCAAAGACGCCACCGACTTTGCTAATTTTCTCACCCAGAAAGCCGGCTTTAAAAAAGACCATGTCAAATTGCTCTTAAACGATAACGCCACTAGAGACGGTATCATTCGCAACATGGGCGAGAACTGGCTTGGGCGTTTAGCCAACCCAGACGACCTTGTAGTAGTCTATGTTTCCAGCCATGGCTCGCCCTCAAACGATGCCGCCGACGGTGTCAATTTCTTGGTTGCGCATGACACAAATAAAGACAGCTTGGTCTCCACCGGCATTCCCATGCAGTGGCTCAGCAAAATGGTGAAAGAGCAAGTTCATTCAAATAGAGTCGTCTTGATTCTAGATGTCTGCCACAGCGCAGCCGCTTCCGGCGCCAAAGGCTTGATCAAGCAGCCGGCCAATACGCCCGAGACTCTAAAAATCGGCGAAGGACAGCTTGTCATCTGCTCATCCAGCAAAGATCAAGTGAGCTGGGAGTCAAAGAATTATCCCAATAGCGTCTTCACCCGTAGACTGATAGAGGCCCTGAGCGAAGCACCTCGTCCGGTGACTGAAGCCTTTGAACAAATGAAAGACGATGTGCAGAAAGAAGTCTTACGAGATCGAGCCAGCCTGCAAACACCGATTCTCTGGAGCAAACAGTGGCTGGGTAGCCCACCCGTACTTTCGGTACAGCCGGTGGCACCGAGGCAGGGTCTCTGACAAACTCGATGAAGAAAGCTAGTTCGCGTCTGCGTATCAACGAGGGGCAAACTTTCGCCGGGCGTTATCGCATTCTTGAGCGAATTGGGCGCGGGGGCTTGAGCGTGGTCTATAAGGCAGAATGTCTTGAAGATCAAAAACTTGTGGCGGTCAAGCTTTATCTGCCCAAGCTCAATCTAGACTTTGAAAAGGCTCAAAATTTGGCGAGCAGCAATGCCGACCTAGATAAGCGCATAGTGCCCCTCATCGAATTTGGTTTTGATGAACCGGCAAAATTACACTATGCCGTCATGCCCTATATACAAGGGCAGACCCTAACCGATCTTATCTTGCTAAAGGGGCGCCTAGACGAAGGCGAAGCCGTACTCTTCCTCACCGAAATAGCTTCGGTAATCAAAGCCGCCCATGACTGCGGTATCACCCATGGTGACATAAATCCAGGCAATATTATCATCTGCGAAACAAGAGAAGCCGAATCTCCGGTACTAAAGCTAATTGACTTCGCTGTACATAGCACCGAAAACACAGAGCTGATTGGCTCACCTTCTTTTATGAGCCCAGAGCAGTGTCAGGGCAAGGTAGGCGGCAAGGCAAGCGATATTTATGCCTTAGGTTCCCTCTTGTACTATTTAGTAACCGGCAATCCGCCCTTTCAAGAAGCAACGGCCGAAGCGATCATCTTAAGTAAGCTGGCCGGCAAGAATCCGCCCTTTGAAGCCATGCCTTTCACGAGTCATGTGAAAAGCATTTTCCGCCGCACTCTCAAAAGGAAAAAAGAAGAGCGCTATGAAAGTGTCGATGAACTCTTGCAAGATTTAGCCTTAGCCAAAGGTTCAATTAACATTGAAAACGCTCAGTTAGCCAAGGGACACGAAAAGAGACTGCCGCCCCAGCTGAAGATTGCCATGCTGCTTGCTTTGGCTTGTATCGCCTATGCCATGGTCAACCTCATAGGTTGGCGCTGAAGACTCGCTTTGTGTCAAAACTAGAATTATGTAAGCAGAGCTACAGCTATCTGTTGAGGCTCTAAATTTGCTTTCGCGATTCTTTCAAAACCCGCGAAGCAAGCCAGAACAATCTTGCCAAGAGAAAAACCTAATCAGATCTTAAAACCAGCTAAACTTTGCAAGAACGGCATTACTATTGCATTTGTCACACACCACTCCTCGGAGTCGAATAATGCAAACCACAGCAATCAAAAAAACAGTCGTTGAAGCCACCTGGAATCTCGCTCAAGTTCAAGAAGAAGCTGCTCGCACAATCGGTACGCAATTTGCCACCATTATGAGCATTCTGCCCCAGTACGGCACAAAGGCTGTAGAAGAGTTTCGCTCCGCTATGCAAGCCAAGAAAATCGAACATCTTCACACCCTCGGTGTAAAAACCCCTTATGAACTCGTCAAAGCCACCGCTGAATTCGAAACCAATGTTTTCGGCAGCAAGATTGAAATCTGGGGCGACGAGAAAGAAGCCGGCATGACCTATCTAACCTGCGGCATGTGGGAAGCTATGAACAAAGCCACCACCATGACCAAAGAACAGCAAGATGAAATGGCCAAAGGCTGGGAAACCTGCGTAACCACCATGGCTACCAAACTCGGCTATACCGCCAAGCTTGAAATGACCGAAACCGCCTGCACCGTTACTTACACCAAGTAATTAGGGCAAGCGCACCTGAAATCCAAAAGAAGAGAGAGCTTAGGCTCTCTCTTCTTGCTTTCTGCACTTGCTTTCTATAAAGAAAGAGCGCTCTTCCCGAATAAATCTAAAGAGCGCTTTCTCAATTTCTAACTGCCCCTGCGAGCTTGTCTCTTTAGAGATTTCCTCTTTGGGCTTGCTCTCTTTCAATCGATTCGAACAAAGCCATAAAGTTGCCTTTGCCGAAACCTGTGGCACCCTTGCGCTGAATGATTTCAAAGAAGAGGGTCGGTCTATCTTGCACCGGCTTGGTGAAAATCTGCAGCAAATAGCCTTCCGACTCGCGGTCGACAAGAATGCCAAGCTTAGCCAGTTCGTTGATGTCTTCATCAATCTCGCCGACTCTTTCTTTTAGTGTTTCATAATAGGTCATGGGCACAGTCAAAAATTCCACGCCGCGCTTGCGCAACTCGCCCACGGTCTTGATGATATCGCGGGTGGTGATAGCAATATGCTGCACACCAGGCGCATTGTAATAGTCTATATATTCTTGAATTTGAGACTTGCGCAGACCTTGCTCGTAAGGCTCGTTGATAGGCATCTTGATAGTGCCGCTCTTGTTTGCCATTACTTTTGAGACAAGCGCTGAATATTTGGTGCTGATATCTTCGGCATCGAAATATTGGAAGATATGGAAGCCGAAAATCTGACTGTAGAAGTCGACCCACTTTTGCAAATTATCGGCTTCGACATTACCGACGATATGATCGATATGAACCAAGCCAGTGCTGTTGCCACTCTTACCAAGGATAGTCTTGAAGCCCGGTGCGAAACCTTTATAGTTGCTTCTGTCGATAAAAGTATGAACGGTGTCGCCATAAGTAGCGACAGCAGCCGAAACATAAGTGCCGTGCTCGTCTTCCACTACCTTAGGGGCATAGATGCTCTTGGCACCGCGAGCGACAGCAGTTTCGTATGACGCTTTTACATCCCTGACCCGCATGCCGATGCTCTTCACACCGTCACCGTGTTCTTTGACGTGCTCGGCGACTTCAGTAGAGGCATTCATCGAACCGGTAAGAACAATTTTGACATGGTCTTGTTCAAGCACATAAGAAACAGTATCGCGGCTGCCGGTTTCAAGACCCTTATAGCCGACAATATCGAAGCCGAAGCCGCGGTTATAGTAGTAACTAGCTTGCAGCGCATTACCCACATAAAACTCGACATAGTCGAAACCGTCGATATTTATCTCTTGCACCGGGTTCTCTTCTTTGACTTTGGTAGCTTCTTTTGCCATGACCAACCTCGTTTTCTTGTCTCTCTTTGCAAAGCAAAATTTAAATGTAAAGACGGGCTGAAGCCGTATTGAACTTCGCCTATCTATTTGATATCGCCATTGTACTTCCAAATTTCTTAAGAATCAGCCTGACATGCAGATCTTAGTCAAAACTAAGCAAAGCGCAATTGCCGCTGCAGCAAAAGAAACGGGCTAAATCTCATAGGCAACAAGTCTTACCGAAAGACCAGTTATTTTCCCTCTTTACTCTTAGCTGCCGGCTTGGCTTGTTTGCCTTCCGCAAGCGCCTTCTTAAACTCCAAAGCTTCTTTGTGATCAGGGCGTATCTTCAAGCAAGATTCCAGCAATTTCTGCCCTTCGGCAGAGTTCTTGTCTTGGCACAAAAGACAATAAGCTAAGCCAAAATCGAACGGCTCGCGAAAGATATCATCACCGCCGCTCTTTTCAATTAGCTTGCGATAGAGAGGAATCGCCTCGTCGAAACGACCGGTCTCGCGCAAGGCATCAGCCAAGCGATAACGGTGCATCATGCTGTATTCGTTGCCCGCCGCCGCCTTGCGAAAATGTACCAGGGCTTCTTCTTTTTTGCCGAAATGATCTTTGACCTGACCAAGCATAAGCTCTATGGTCTGCACTGCCGGATAGCGTTTTTGCAAGTCTTCCAACTTGGCTACTGCGCCCTTCTCATCACCTTTGAGAGCCTGGCGCCAGGCTTCCACACATTTGGTCGAGACCTCTTCTTCCATGGCCATATTGACCTGAAAGAGAGAAGGACTAGTGGCTTGTTGCTCGCCTTTCTGCACCTGAGTGAGATGCATCCCCTCGGTCTGAACCTGACCGCTGCAACCGCTCAAAAGAAAAACAGAAATTACTGAAGTCGAGGCAAGGACAGAGTATTTTTTCATTTATATCTCATCATGCTGGGCATGCTGCATATTGAGCACACTGCGAGCAAACTTAAGGAAGTAAGGTGGCATGACCAAATCCTTGCATAACTCTAGGCTCTTTCACCTTAGAAATAGAAAGGTCTCGGTTTAGAGTGGTCTCTGGCAAGGGCGGCGGCGCACTTTCCATTTGTTCATCGGTGATATGCGACTGTTTGTCGAGAGCGTGCGAATCTTTAGCCTTAGCCTGCATCAGTCTAATGCGGTTGCTTACCTTTTGAGAGTATTTTTCGGGCACTTCGTTGTTGTAGACCATATCTATCAAGACCTTGGCCGCCTCGAAGTAATCACCTTTCTTTTCATAAAGCTCAGAAAGCGCCACACGCAAAAGCAGGTCTTTTGGTCTTTCATCTTTTAGATAATTGAGGCGACCTAGAGCTTCATCGACAATATGCTTATCGCTGGCAATGACGGCGATCTGGTGGTAAGCATGATAGAAAGTCGGCTCGCTCTCAGTCACTTGCAAATACTCGCGGGCAGCTTCTTTCATTTGCCCAGAGCGGCGCAGAGCTTCAGCCAGACTGAAGCGTAATTTGGCATCGCCTGGTTCAGACTCGACTTTTGCTTTGAGGGCGGCAATCTCTTCCGCTGTAGGCTTCGCAACCACAGCACCAGCCTTAGTTTGGGCATGATGGGTGCTCTGAGCCCTTGCCTCTTCGCCTAGCACCAGACCGGCGACAAGCGCCAATATAAGCAAAGCTGATTTATTTCTCTCTTTTTCCAAGGTCATCTCTACCACCAAATCGAGACTCAATTGTAACCCCAGAGGCAAAGTATTAGCCTAGGCGCGCTTAATGAGCACTCTAAAACTCTTATCGGTTTGCTCTTCAGTGCTCTCAATCAAGTGCCCTTCACTCTTTACCGACTCTGAAACACTTTCCACCGGCTCACCAGGATCTAAATAGACGCACAAAAGAGCGCCTGGTTCCATCTTGTCCAACTTCAGGCGAGTCTTCACAAAGTTCATGGGGCATTTCACCCCTCGCAAATCTAGTTCTTCCATTTTTAGCTTTAGTCAGTTCTTTATTCTGGCGGCTTTACTTTTATAGGCTTTACTCTACAGGCTCTCTTTATTGGCTTGGGCCAAAGCATACTGCAGGCAAGCAGCCGCCGGGGTTAGGACAATAGCTTCTGTCGCAGTAACGAATCCACTCTTTGTGAAAACATTCGCGCCCTTGAATATACTGCGAAAGCTTGACCAGCAGGTCTTCGGCACTGCTCTCGTTTTCTTGAGCAAGACAGGGCAAACAAAGCAAAGTCTCGTCTTCGCCCAAAGCCAAATTAAGTACCTGCTGCCTCAAACAGATGGCAGCCCGGCAGCGGGCGCAAACCACAGGCAGCCCTTCTATTAAAATCTCTTTAGCTTCTTTACGGTCGCTCATATTGGGGAAATCACGTAGTCGGATAGGGAATCTTACCTTACTAAAAAGACTATATAACGTTAATCTAGCCTCAGGTTGCCAAGAGAAGGCAACTGCTCAACAGCGTGTTCGGCAAGGGGTCTACTAGTTTTGGTTTCATTCAACGACGCAGCGGCGCACGAGAAAAAAGCCCAGCCCTTAGACCAGGGAAGGCAAACCGACTCCTCTTTAGAAGGCGCAAACCGCCTCGACCTTCTGTCGTTATCACAATCGCCCGACAAGCTAAAGGCAGGCACACTGGCTTTTACACCGGCCGTTGAGCTTGAAAACGCCGAATCAGCAAAGAAAAGCTTGGAACAAACCAAATTCAGCCAAGCCACAAAAGACAATCAAAAGTCTGGTTTCACCCACGCAGCCATCGAGGTCGGCAGTTCATTGACCGCCGGCATAGGCGGCACAGTGGGCTACTCACTCTTGCGCAGTGCGCCTTTGCCGCCTCTAGCCCGAGCCCTTTCGCTGCCAGCTGCCATGGCCGCAGGTGGCATTCTCAAATACGGCAGCAAAACAGGCATGGAGTATGCCACTCTAGATAAGAGCGAGCATACCGCTTCTAGCAAAGACCTAGTATGGGGCGCCGTAGATGCCATTTCAGGCATAGGCGCCTCAAAAGTAGAAAGACTAGTTTCTACTCAATATTTCACCGCCCTTGGTCGCCGCGAACTAGGGGCCTCGGTGGCGCAGCCGGTGGCTCAGCATACAGGTTACTTACTGGCCAAAGAATCGCTTAGTGCCGGCTTTAAGTCGAACACTTTGCGCGGGCTGACAGGCGGTGCGGCTGGTGCAGCAATTTGGAGCACCCCGCATCGAGTCAGCGAAAACTGGCAAGAGATAAAGGAAAAGCCAATCGACGGTTTACTGAAATCGAGCGGGCAAATTGCCTCCGATACTGCCTTTGGTAGTGTCATGGGCGGCGGACTGGGCTTTCTTGGTACCGGCGCGGCAAGATATAAAGACGTTTACGGCAAAGTAAAGGCCAAGGTCAATCCCGATACAGATGTGCTGCGCCTCGACAACTATCACATCAATGACTTCCACAGCAACACCGAAGCCCTGCCCCGCCTGACCACCTTGGTGCGCGACTTGCAAAACGACTCGGCTAAGCGCGGTGTGGACGGACGCTTCTTTGTACCCGGCGATATCGAATCGGGTCGCGTCAACTTTGCCTTCACCCAAGGCGGCAAGGTTGAAAACGAAATCTTGATCAAAGCCGGAGCCAAAGAACTGGTGCCGGGCAACCACGCCTATGATGCACCGGGCGGCAAAGGAGACGTCGCCCGCTATCCAGCCATCATGGAACCACTCTTGCAGAAAAATCCGGATGTATCTTTGCTTGCCGCCAACTTGGACGTTTCGGCTTATCCGCAGTATGAGCGCATCTTGAAACCATACAGTGTGCGCACGGTCAAAGCCGACGGCGTCGAACATAAAGTTGCCACCATCGGTCTTACCACCGAAGAAGGCGCCATCGAAGGACTGAAATATATAGATGCCGCTCAGGCAGCAGAGAAAGCCATAAGAGAGCTGAATGCCCAAGGCGTAAGGATAATCAACATCCATTCTCATCTTGGCCTGGGTGAAGACATAAAGCTGGCTCAGCATCTAATTTCTAAAGATCTTAAAGTAGCCGGCATTTTCGGTGGGCATTCTCATGATGCCCTGCCTCGTCCGCTCTGGGTCGGCGCCCGCGGCTCTAACCCCGAGTCAAGCCCGCTTTCACTCTTGCCCTTTGTCAGATCAAGCCAACCAGGTAATTTCGAAATACCTATTGCCCAAGCCGGACACAGCGGCAACTGGGTTGGTGAAATGCGCCAGGCAATCAGACCAGACGGCACCGCCCACCGCTATCAAACCACCGGCAGATTGCACCAAGTAAGCGCCGACATTGCCGAAGACCCAGCCACTCGCCAATTCCTCGATGCCAATTTGACCGACATCAAAGCCCTCAAAGATCAAAGCTACGGAGCTTCTGCAGCAAACACCTATGAAGTCGCCAATAGCCGCAACAGAGAAACCGCCCTAGCTAACTTGATGGCCGATTCCATCTATGAGGGTCTCAAGAAACGCCTAGGCGATCGAGCACCGCAGGCGGTGATGGTCCATTCAGGCGGCATCAGGGCCGACCTGCCGGCCAGTCAAAATCTCACCCGCCTTGACATAGCCAATATAGTCATGAATGCCGGCAAGCGTGAAGGCGAACAAAAAGAGCTGGTCATGGTCACCTTGAAAGGCAGCGAACTAAAGAATGCCATCGAATATGGTTTGCGCGAGAGGACAATGACCAAACCACCAAGCCTGGCAGACAGATTCAAAGCTATGTTTAAAGAACCACACTCAGAGTTGGTGGACGAGCCTGGTAACTTCGTGCAAGCAAGCGGACTGCGCTATAGCTTCGATGCTTCAAGAGCACCGATAACACCGACAAGCACCGGCGACAGAGTAGTGAATCTAGAAATTCGCAATGCCCAAGGTCAGTTCGAGGCAGTAAAACCGGACGGTACATACACAATAGCCACTCGCTTCCACCCTCTTGAAAAATGGTACAAGTTCAATATCTTTGGACCCAACCGCACGCTCGATGATGTGCACAAACAAGTCAATGCCACAGCGCTGCCTTATTCGCAAGTAGACCTTATAGGCGAACATATAACCGGCAAAACCATCGACCCGCTAAAGGTCAGCCCGGTTGAAGGCCGCATCACCGACCTCAGCAAAACAGCCGAAAACGAGCTCTTGCACCCTGGCAAATCGCTCTTTACCCAGCCTATAATTGCCGGTAGAGAAACTGATAAGAAAGGCGAAAACAAGTAATTGACAAACCAGGCTGATGCCTCAGAAGCACTGAAAGCAGCCCAATTAGTGGCTTGCCCGGGTGTTTTGCTTTGTGCGCCGATTTTAGACGGTGACAACAACGCTGCCAAGCAAACCCAAAATAGTGATAGCAAAGCACGCCTCTCGAAAGCAGATGTGCCAGGATCAAGAGTAATGATCAGCACACTGTCTTACGCCAGCTTGGCCCCTTTGATTTTTGCCAGCAATTTAGCAGCCACAAGCCGCACAGGTCAGAGCATCATGGCGTGCGGTCTGACTGTGGCCTCGGTGCTTGCCCAGCAGCACCGCCCCATGATCGAAGCTCTTACGGCGGCACAAAACTCAAAAACCAAACCAGACGATGCTCATTCGCTTTTGCAAGAATGCGGCTTTCAAACCGCGCTCTACGAGACCCCGGCTGGTGCACTGCCCTATATCAAAGATGCAGCCGTCGCCCTCTATCTAACTTTGCATTCCAGCCAAAATCTACCCGAGAGTATTCTCGCCTTGCTCGAATTTGGCGCACTATTATGCTATGACGAGACAATGCCACCGTTAATCAGATACAATCGCAACTGGATAGTTACCGCGCTTAGTAACGTTCAGTCTCAATACGGCAGTGACAAATACCCTGTATAAAACATTCATCCCTTTCGCCTTGCTCTTGCTGGTCACAGCTCTAGAGCCGGTGCAGTCGGTTGCCGCACAGACACCACCACCAAGCACGCAACCGCCTGTCTCTACTTTGCAGAGCGCCCCGGCTCATGCCAATACAGAAAGTAACGGGCTGGAGCTTCTCTATCAGGGACGCAATTTCTATCAACAAGGCAGATTGCCCGAAGCCTTGAACAGCTTTAAACAATTCGCCATGGCCCGCCCCAACAACCTATCTGTGCATTTCTGGCTTGCTACAGTGCTTGATGAAATGGGCAGAGCCGCAGAAGCCGTGGAAGAATACAACGCCTCACTCAAGCTTGCTGCTTCAGTGGGCATGGATTCGCCCGAAGCACGCATAAATCTGGGCAACAGCCTCTGCCGCATCGGTCACGCCAAAGAAGCGCGCATTGATTTTGAACGCAGCCTAGAGATAGACAAGCGTTACAACATGGCTTATCTAGGGCTGGCCAAGTGCATGCTTGCCGAAGGCGATTATGAAGGTGCCGCCCTGGCCGTGGAAAAGTATCAGAGAGACGGCGGCACCGATATCAATTCGTCTTTGCTGATGGGTCTGAGCTTAGCTGGACAAGGTCAAGCCCTAAAGGCACAGTATCATTTGAGACTATTTCTAAAACTGGCAGTGCCCGGTCTAGAGTACAGCCCCGGTCGAGCGGCAGCAGCAGTAAATGTAGCCAATAGCAGTGCAAGTTCCGGTAATACAAGCTCCGGTAATGCAAGCAATGGCAATCTTGGCACCGCCCCCGGTGCCAACACCACCAGCCAAGCTATAGAACTGGCTAGACAGACTTTGGCAGCCATTTCGGATCTTTAAAGCTGCAAAACAAAGCTAAATTAAATTACTTTGACAGCTTTCTTAAGCGGCTCTTGTGTAAATCACAGCGCTGTATGCAAAAATGCCGGCTTTACCGCACTCTTTCAAATTTAATTACCCAGCCCGCCGTGAAAAAAATAGAAGTTCGCATAGAAGAAGACAATCTCGGCCAGATGGAAGTGCCGGAACAAGCCCTTTGGGGGGTATGCACGGCGCGTTGGTTGAGCCGCGCCCGGGCAGGCGCTTTCAAATATGGGGAAAGCAAGTTACACCCCCTGCTTTTAGAAAGTCTTTGCCTGGTACAAAAGGCTAAACTACTCACCATTAGATGCCTATCATCTGCAGGCGAAACTTCTGCAAATGTCGGGCTTTCAGTTAAACCGATATCGGTTAATAACTCGGCTAATTCGGTTAATTCACTAATCAGCCTGCGCCTGCAGGTCTTAGACGAATTATTGAACGGACAGCACAGCGCCGAAATAGTGGTCGACCCGAGACTCTCACTTTGTGGAGAGTCACTATTCGACAACCTAAACGAAGTGATGACCGGGCGCAGTCGACAGCTTGTTGGATTGAAGGCGCATAGTGAAGCCGATAAGAGCGCTGAGGAGACCTCCGCACCGACCGCTGGACAGACAATTTGCGATTTCAGGGGCAGCGACTATTTTCATTTAGCCTTGAGGCTAGCCGTCTTTAACAGCTTCAGAGATATCGAAGCCACCCTGCTAGACCTGGAAAGGCTTTTGCGGAGGCAGTCGCTCAGCCTTGAGAAAGAATTGCTTTTGAGCGGCAGAGAAGAGCCCGAAGACTTGCAAATTGCTGAAATATTCAGCCAGTTCGGCAATCTAGCCGAAAGGAATATGCGTAAATTTAAAGAAAGCCGCAGCAAGCTGCTGGAGATGAGCCTCAGCGAAGAAAGCGTCTTTCAAAAGCAATATTTTCTAGAACTAACCAAGCTGACTGGTTTAGGCATCACACCGGCGGCCGAAAGCACGACGCCACAGTCTCTCTTGGTACGCAGTTATTTTCAAGCTGATTATGCCGATCTGCTCAAAGCCTCATCAAGCTTGCAAGAACTTGCCCTCGATATCAACCAAATGTGCCAGGTCCTGGCAGATCTGGAAGTAAAGGGACTGCTTGCCCTGGCACCGGACGAAGAAAAGGCGAGAGCCAGTCTCACAGCACTTAAATTAGCCTGCCTGCGAGTACAAGCGACGGGCAACTTGGTCGGACTAGCCTTGAACAACACTGCTTCAAGTCTTGCCGGAGCCGCCTTGCTTGAAAGTAGTGACGCTATCAAGGGCGCCCTGCGCAGCTGCAATTACACCTATATTAATCGAATAATTCTTTACACCAGCAAAAGAAGATAAACTTACCGCGCCTCGCCGTCACGCCAACAACTCGCCACCACCAGCGGTGCCAGCTCTGTTTTTGACATCTTTTCTACTGTCCTCTGAAAATTTTTTATCTTGGGTTTTCATCAGCCTTCCGGCATGTCTCGTGGTCAGCCTGTGCCCATTTCCAAGTCGGCAAGCGAAAATGAGATATACAAACAGGCGAAACTCAATAAGCCCAAGCTATAAAAACAGAACATAAGAAAAGCAATTATGAAAGCGATTTGATCTGGCAAATCGTTCAAATTTGGTTACCATTAATATCCGCATGGCAACGCTCACTATCCACTTAACGGCCTTGCATCCACATAATCGAGTGAGCTGAGAAAATCTTGCCCGCCAGGGCGGCTCTTCACTGACCCCAGGGAGACTAAACCTAATATGTTCAGCGGATACCGTTTTGAGATGATTGTCGGCTGCATGAGCGCCGGAAAATCAAGCGAACTGATCAGGCGTATCGAAAGAGCCAGACTGGCTTATCTGCCCACCATCATTCTCAGACCGGCAACAGATACTCGTTCTAAACCCAACCACGTTGAGTCACGCAACGGCATGACCTCGCAAGCGATAGTGGTTGAAGAATGCAAAGACATATTGAAGTATTCTTCGCATGCCGTGGTTATTGGCTTAGATGAATGCCAGTTCTTTGGCGACGGCGTAGTGGAAGTAATTCAGACCCTCTTGCGCCAGAAAAAGAAAATCATTGCCTCTGGTCTAGATCTCGACTATCGTGGCAAGCCTTTCGGGCCAGTGCCCGAGCTTTTAGCTATGGCCGACCGGGTTGATAAACTTCTGGCTGTCTGCCGCAAATGCGGTTCAGACTTTGCCTGCCGCACCCAGCGCCTAGTGCACTCAAGCGAACAAATTTTGGTGGGCGACGCCCAATACGAAGCCCGCTGCATTCACTGTTTTGAACCACCAGGTGAGTACCAACTGCGGCTCGAACTGCCTAAAGTGGAACAGCAAGTATCCACTATTGTGCTGGCCGGTGTTGACACTGCCGTAGAAATGGCAAGCTAAGCAGCCAAAATCGAGAAGTTACAAAGAAACACACTTCTTGGCAGCCTCCCTAAAGTAAAAACCTAAGCAGTTATTAGCCCACGAGCAAAAAGCCGTGGGCTTTAATTGTTTACACGGCTTAACCTCTTGGATACCGCCGTTACCGGCGAAAACCCTCGGGAATACTTAGCACGAAGAGTGCGACAAATTTTTTCCTTTGATACTGCCTTTAGAGCGTGGAGTTAATTACTATGATTTCCTTTCAAAACTTTCTTGACCAAATTCGCCACTTTATTCATTCGTCCTGCGCCCCAAAAAAACAACAAGTTGAAACTCCCGAAGTCAATCCCTGGCGCGAAAATCTAGACAGATTGGCGCAAGAACATGGCGACCAACCAAGTTGTTCTAATCCTTCAACAGTAGAGGAACAGTTTCAGGTTTTGATTGAGCAAGCCAAAATGGAAAAGACCAAGGAAGCCCTGCGCAAGCAACAAGAACTGCTGCAAAACGGGGGAAGGCGCGCCGCTCGCCCAAACGACAAAACTGTTACAGACGCCAAAGCCTGGTGGGGACAGGCTGTTGCCACTTGGGACCCAGAAGACAGCAAAAACGTGACCCTAGAGGACAGACGCCACCCCAAGCAGCACAAGTGGTTCAATCAATAATTCAGGATTTTCGAGACATTAATCGCCATAAGTTTGACGCCCCGGGGCAAGTGGTATGATCCAGTCACGTACCTGCAACGGCATAGATTAAAAGCATCCAGATTTTGGGTGCTAATTGGGGGTCTGATGCTCAAACATTCGGCATTGCTATTTTCCACCGCAGCAATTTTGGCGGTCTCTTCCAACTTGGTCATTCAACCGGATGCTCAAGCTAAGGGCAAAGGAAAAGCACGCCCGAGAACTGGACACGCCTATTTGGTTCCGCCTCCTCCGGCATACGCTCCTTCTATATTGCCAGAGATGCGTCGCAGCCAACAGGCTCATCCCACCGGCACAACCAACCGCTTAGTGGAAGAAGCCGATGCCAGCGAAGCCCAACCTGAGCAAGCACCCAAATATATTTATTCGACCACCGGTCAAGAACCTAAGGCAGTCAAACAAAATCGTTATGTCACCATCTGGAACAGCAAAAGCTGACTAGTCAGATACTTTAAGGGACCTCTGAAAGAATTGAGAAAACCGGCGCTAAGCCGGTTTTTTTTCGTATGAAAGAACAGGTAAACTGGGTAAAACTAAAAGGCCCACCGCAGAGATGTCATATGACTCAAGGCACTAACCGCAAAAAAGCAAAGCTGAACTCGGCAAGTTTTAGTCTTGCTCTGTTTCTTATCTCTGGCTCGGTCTTATCTTGCTTGATTGCCTTTGTGCCGCAAGCCCAGTGTCGGCGTGCATACTCAAGCTATGGCGATGTTGACGAAAAAGTATTGGACGAAATCTTGCACGGCAAAAGACAAAGCGCCAAAAGCAACAAAACCAAAGAGCCGAGCCGCAAAGGCAAGCGAAAAACGGGCAAAGAACTAGATCAAAGCAACTCGGTGAATTCAGATAGCGGCACCATTCAAGTAACAAGCCTAGCCAAAGGCAAAAACAAGAAAGTCTCAACCGGCAATGAAGCACAGCTACTGGCACGCCTTTCGCCTATTCAGCCGATGACGCCGCCAAACTCTGTCGCAATTCAAAAGTTGAAAACTGCAAAGTAAGCCAATCGTGACTAATGCAAATCACCACGACGAAGACGATGATTCTCTCGAACCCTTACAAGAGAGAGGAGGGCAAAGCGCCCAGGACAATCGCTCCGCCATGGAAAAACGCTTTTCTGTAACCGGTTTTCCTAGCCCGCCGCCTGACCGTGTTAATAAACCTGGGGTAAAAAAAATCACTCAGCTAGAATGGCTGATGCCTGACTATGACAAGCAAGAAATGCCAGAGCCGGTGAAAGAAATTGCAAACTTGGCGGAAGAAATCGAGACTGCAGCCGGTGTGCAAAAAAAGCAACAAGAAGCAGCCCAGCCAAAGGCCCTAGACCCACAAAACGAGCCCTATCCCAAGCGAGCCTCTCAAGAAACGAGACAAAGCCCAGAAGAACCGCCGCACAGCCAAGAAGTCAGACAAAGCCCTCAGGCTTATCTGCAAGAAGTTCAAAACGAGCAAAACTTTCAAGGCAAGCAAAACTTCGACGGTCTAGATGCGACGAGGGTACCACCGCTGCCACGCTCGCTGGCAACGCCTGCAGACCTAGAAAATACCATGCCCGCAAAAGATAACACCCAGAAAATACAGTCTCAAGAAAATGCGGCAGCCTATTCAAAAGAAGCTTTAGCAGCCATTCCGACACCGCGTGCCACCACAGAGAGCAAACGCCCAATCACCGAAAACAAACGCCCACTTGCAGAAGAACCAAGTGAACCAGCAGTACGTAAAAGCCGACTGCCTCGTTCTTTCACAAAAGGCGACGAGCGCCAAGATGAAGAAGCAGAATCAAGAGGGGCGAGGCGAACCCGCAGCCTATCGAGAAGCATCGAGCGCCCCTCAGCCCTTGGTGGCATTTTTGAAAGCCGTCGCAGCAAAATCACAGCCATTCTAGTGGGCAGTATCGCCCTCGGTTTCACCATTGGCTTAACTGCTTTTCTGGTCATGCCCCGCAGCGATAGAGATAAAGACAGAGATTTGGCCAATTACAATACCACGGATGCCACCAGCGAAGGCAGAAGTTCGGCACCGAATAAGACACCAAATACAACACCGAATAAGACACCAACTCTGCCGTTTCTAAAGCTTGATACTAATTACAAAACCTTAGAAGAAGCCGAAGCAGGCTTTGACGAAGCGGTAGCCAAAGGTGAGTTCGACGATGCTCAAAAAGCCCTAGACCAAGCCCAAAAACTAGCCCCAGAAAGCTTGAGCGCCCAAGAGAAGCAAGGACTTTTGCATCATCTTAAGGGCGACTCTGATAGTGCCTTACGAGTGCTGAGCGAAGTCTTACAAAAGAGTCCCCGTCACCTACCGGCTCTCTTTGACCGAG
Source organism: Obscuribacter phosphatis (SeqCode) (assembly GCA_017303615.1). GTDB lineage: Bacteria > Cyanobacteriota > Vampirovibrionia > Obscuribacterales > Obscuribacteraceae > Obscuribacter > Obscuribacter phosphatis_A. The sequence continues at coordinate 18,974 of JAFLCK010000001.1, read as the reverse complement.
CATTTATCTATTTTGCCCAAGGAAAATTCAAGAAAGCGCAGTTAGATTACACCCTTATCAATGCTATAGAACCTGGCAACGAAAATGCCTTGCTTGGTTTGGCATTGTGCAAACTAAGGACCGGAGAAACTGAAGCGGGACTTTCTACTTTAAGTAAAATCACCGCAGAAAATCCCAACAATATGCTGGCGCATAGAGCCGCCGGAGAAGAATTTCTCAAAGCCGGCGACTATGAAAGAGCAGTAAGCGCCTTTAGTCGCGCCCTCGATTCAAGCAGCTCTGATGCTGAAATACTAGCTCTCAGAGCTAGAGCCTACTTACTTGGCGGCAACAAAGATAAAGCAGTAGCCGACTATGCGGAAGCCATATCGTTAAATAGCAAACCAGAGTGGAAAGCAGATTTAGAAGTTGCCAGAAGCCAACCCTAAATCCGTATAGAGCACACCGAATAATATAGGAAGGTGAAACTATGCCAGGTCCAAACCAACTGCCTCCGGTACCAGCTGTCGGGCTCACGCTCGCTCAGCCGAAAGAGCGCGTAGAACAAGCTTTAGATCAAGCCATTGCCAAAGGTCGCAACTTGCTTTCGCGCAAGGCAGACTCGCCACAAATGATGGAAGATTTAAAGCGCCAGAATTGGAGCTGGGTGCTCGAGACTTCCGAAATGCTCAAGTCATGCTTCTCAACAGAATCTGTTCAGCTTTACTTTGCCTCGAATGTATATTTCGTACCAAGCCTTAAGGCAAACGATTTTGAGAGAGACCTAGACGAATTTCCAATGATAGTGAACGGCCGCGTCGACCGCCTGAACGGCTTTCGCAAAATGGCAGCGGTAATACCTGAGCCACCCTGCGGTGATTTTCTTGCCGCCTTGTCTCATCCGGCAATTTATCACTCCTGCTGGCGTCCGTTTGAATTAGGACAGCACGGCAAAGCGATTGCCTTGGCAGTAAAAGAAGTGGAAGACGCCATTAGACTTGCCACCAGCGGCAATATCAAAGAGTCAGGTGCCGAATTGGTACGCAAAGCCTTTGACGCGGAAGAAGGTATTTTAGCCAGCCCGGAAAACCCGCCCATTGAAAACGAAGGCATAGCCGATATCATCGCTGGATTCTTCAAACGTTATAAAGGAATTCCAGAGAACGCACCTATCGCCATTCAGCAAACAGCTCGCATAATGTCTTTAGCAAGCTATATCATGCACACTCTCGACAGCATACATATTGCCCCTAAAGAAAGCAGCGAACCAGCGGCTGAACCATACGAGTTTGAGTTTCTCAAAGATTGATTTGAAAGAAAGCAAATTTGAAGGAGAACTGGACTAACCCAATGCAAAGCTATAAAGACAGAATCGCTGCTTATTTAAAAAACGAGAAAGCAGCTGTCGGAATGCCCATCTCTCCAAAAGCATTTATCATTCTCAACCTCATCACCCTCGGCGCTTTTACCCAGGTCTGGGCTTACCATAATTTCCAAAAAGATCAGCATTACAAAAAACATCCCAAGTTGACAGCTTTTGTCAAATGTCTCTTTCTGCCCCTCACCCTAATTACCTTGCTCAACTATTTAGAAGAAGCAGCAAAGCAGCTGGGCAGCGCTCTCAAAATTCCTAAAAATCTAATTGCTTTCTGCTATCTGCTCAGCTTGGCAGTCGATATCTATTCAGCGCTCATGAACAACGCCATATCTTCCTCGCTTCGCCTAACAGTGTGGCTATGCTGCGGCTTTGTGCAATTTTTTATGCTTGTCTTTGTGCAACTGGAAATCAATAGAATCAACGAAGAGCTGCGCCCATCGGTCAATCTGAATAAATACAAAATGAACCTGCGCAAGTACTTTGCGGCAATAATTTTTTCTTTTCTCTTTCTAGCTTCTAATCTGCTGATCTCCATCTTTCTGAAGGCCATGGCACAGGCTGTAGGAAGAGACTAGAGAGAACAAGACATTTATTTGCAAAGACGAAAACACCCGATAAACTAAAGTGCTCTACTCTGCGACTCTCGCTTCTTTTAAGGCATCTAGCTCATGCACCAGCCTCGTTCAAATTGCCGCCTGTATGTTCTGCTTGCTCGAGATTCAAGCGACGCAGTGATTATTAGACGTGGTCCCTCCAAGCGAGTGCAATTAGTGAGCTGGCAGAGAGACAAAGACAAATTTACACCAGGCCAATGGCTCAAGGGACGCATTTATGAAAGGCGCTGCGACCTCTCTCCTTCAGGCAAATATCTGCTTTACTTTGCCGCCAGTCATAAACCACCTCTTTACGCATGGACAGCTGTAAGCCGTCCGCCATTTCTATCTGCCCTGGCACTATGGCCCAAAGGTGACTGCTGGGGTGGTGGCGGACTCTTTGTTCAAGAGAGAGAAATCCAATTGAATCATCCATCGCATCAAATGGCCCTAGCTGAGAAAAATTCGCTGCCAAAACATTTCAAGATAGGGCGCACAAATGAACAAGCCGGTTGCGGTGAAGACTTTCCCATTTATAATCTGCGCCTTCTGCGCGACGGCTGGCAGCCTATAGAAAAGGAAGAGAGTGATTCGAAAGAGAAAACAGAGCCGTTCTATCATTTCAATTTGCCGATAACATACAGCAAAACCCGCCCTGCCGATGCTAGCAAGCGGAACAACGGCGATCAACTCAAGATGAGCATCTGCGGCATCGCCGAGCCTAATAATCCTTGGTATATAGTTGAATATCAAATTGAAGCAAGCAGCGGCATAATTTTGAAAGAGCTTGGTCGGCTAGACTGGGCAGACTGGGACAGTAACGGCGATCTGTTATTTGCTAAACAAGGCAAGGTTTTTCGATCGAAAAACCTGATTGACTCGCTGGAACTAATCGATCTAAGAACTAATCTCTACCAAGAGATTGCACCTGAATCTTGGGCAACGCGGTGGTAGACCTAAAATACTACTGCTCTTTACGTTTGCGTCAAAATCTGATGGTGATTGAAGATATGATATGCGCTAGAATGTCACGCATATCGGTTACAGAGCAAATCTAAGCAGTAGGGCCACATGACAGCAAAAGCAGAAATAGAGAAAAGAATCACTGAACACTTAGAAGATCCTGCCAATTCACTGGGCGCTGAAATCGATTTAAAAGCCTTTATTATCTTGAACATATTCACGCTTGGTCTTTACCAGCTTTTCTGGGGCTTCTATCAATTCAGAAATACCTTTCTATATTTCAAGCATCCACGCTTAGGCGCGATTGTTTCGACACTGTTTTTGCCCATTGCCCTTAGCGGACTGATTGAATATTACGAAATGGTAGCGGGAAAGTTGGGTGACAGGCTGCGCCTGCCGCTGCCGAGAATTCCACTTGCCATAATTTTCTTTGCTACGGCAGTAGTGCAGAGATTGAGCGACAAAATATCAGAACCTTTGGGCACGATAGTTGGAATCGGCGCTGAAATAACCGGCATTGTCATCTTGGGTTTCATTCAGTGTGAAATCAATCGTCTCAATCGGCAGTTTCGACCAGAGCGCACTAGTAAAGGTTTCAGCCTGACATGGAAACATATAGTCGGGCTTATCGCCGGTGTAATCAGTCTAATTGCTATTTTGGTGGCAGCATCATTGATGAACCTAGGTCAGTAGAGGACTGAGGCAGCGCCACTGCTGATGGTTGCGGCTCTCGAACTGCATGTCGAGGCAGGACAGACAAGCTTCAACGTGCTGGAGGTGCCTAGCCTTTTTAGTCAATCGGCGGAGGGCGCTCTACCGTACTGAAGGCAAAAATCAGCTTAGCGTTGGTATTCTCCCAGCTCGTATCTCATTAAGCCAATTAATGAGAAGATTCTGTTTCTGAGTTATAAAGGAAACATCCTCGGCACTCAACTTGACTGAAGAATTCTCGGTCAACTTGTCTCCGAGCCTATTGGCGAACCATTCAATATACTCGCACACAATCTGAGTCTCACCGATTTGCAGCAGTGCATTTGCGAGGCTCCAATCAGAACGCCTGCCGACGGGAAGTTGCATCATGAGTTCTAACTGTTCCTTGGCTGCCTCGATCTGTCCGTAAGCTAACTCAACCCGACCTAGTATAGAATGTCCCAAACACTCTGAGAGTGCATAAATGCCATCACTAGTGCCGGTCTTACCAGATCGGGTTTTACTCAATTTGGCTTCATTTAATCGGTCTTCATTTATTGACCGATGTTTTATTAACAGCTCACCCAGATTGCGACCATCTTCTAACAAGTGAAATTGCATAACCAGTTCAGCAATCTGCGAAAGCTCAGACGAAAAATAAGGCAGCAAGTAGGAATCTAGTGTGCTCGGAACCTTATAACGTTCAACGGCAATCATCATCTGCTGCGCAGCCATATGCGCGAAGAATTCGTTCTCAGCGGCCGAACCGCTTCCTGCCATGCTCGCATATAAATGTGAAAGTCTTCGAGGAAATTCCTCATTAGTGGGGTCCAGCTCCGCAGCTCTCTCGAAGAGTCGCAAAGAGTCTTTAGGAGCTAAGCTTGAAAAGAAAACTGCAGCGTGAAATACAACTGCGACATCGTCAAAACAACTATCTAAGTGACGAAGCCAATGCTGGCGACCTTCGCTGTATGTTGTCGATACCTTGTGTAAGACTATGAACTGATGGGCGCAATGCCTTGGATGATTGTCTATTAGCCATAGCAAGTGCTTTCGAGCGGATGCAGCTCTGCGTCTAAGCAGATATTCTAATAGAGCAAGGCGAGCATCCAAATCCCCTGGAGTCTCTAACACCTTCTGTTTGAGTTGCTCAAAACTTTCTCCACCGACGCCGCCACCTGCTTGCGTCGCAAAGAAAGAATCTGCAGAACCTTCTGGCACATAGTTATGCACAAAATATACTCATAAAGAATTTGGCCTATTATTGCATACCAACAATCTCAGCTAATTCCAGCAAATAAGAGCTCATGTATTTCTGCTATAGGACTCTAAATATAGGTCGGGTCCCAATTGAGTACATCAAATCAAACAAAGAATTTCTTTCTATTGTTCATTAAGAGCGGCTCCCATCTAGACGGAGTCCGAAATTTCTTTTGCTTCTTCTTGCGGCACCTGATCAAGGGCAATATCAATTGCACTAGCTGTTGCTTGATTAACAGTTTGGTCTATAACCGGCTTCAAACTCGCTTCGTCGTTTAACTCTGAAACGTTCTCTGCACTCGCTTTCTCGCCTACAGCCTCTTTGCTATCATCGTTCTCTTGCTCTTCCAATTCTTCTTCAGTCTCGGCATCATTCTTAATGGCAGCCTCAGGCGGCGGCACATAGACAGGCAGAGTGCTAGGCTTTTCAAAGCCCAGTTCAGACAGCTGCTTCTTATCTGGAAAAGAATGCAAAATAATGCGCGGCGGGAAATTTTCATCCACTTCCATGCGCGCCCCAAGACCAGCCCTAGCGCGGTTCAGGCTGACCACAGCCAGACTTTCATACTGCCCTTCCGCCCCTTCTCTGAAAAACTCTATATACTCGGCAAGAGGCAAGATACTGCGCCGCCCTTCAGGAACAATCACCTTCGTATAAAGACGCCCTTCGTCAAAGTCTTGCACGAGTTCTAGACTGGGTGAGAAGACACTGTCATTTGTTTCTATGGCAATGCGCTCAGACTCTTGCTGATACATCAAGTTTAAAGCAGCTAGACTAAACAACTTCAGATCGTAGTAACAGGGATGATCGGGTGGCAACTTGAGAATATCCCAGGTGCCGGAGCGAAAAAGCAAGGGCAGCATTGGTATCGGCCGCGGTGCTTGCCAAAGGGAGGCGGCAATCTCAAACATAAGCATCATCGCCGAAATATCAAAGGCATCACAAAGCAAAATGCGATCGGCAGAAGGGGCGATGACAACCAAGGGTCCTTTAATGCCGCCGGGGCTACCGGCAAATATTTCAGGCACCAAAAGTCTTGCTGAAGTATGCTCATCGGGCCAGGCGGCGACAAAAAGATTGATACCATCTTCGATGCGTCTAAAATCTGGCGGCGAGATCTTTTTGAGATTAGTCACTGCTACATCCATAGCCGCCTTAATCGTCAGATTCCATTGGCCGAGTTCGACATCACGCACATGAGCAAAAGTATCGCCCTGGTCATATAAAAGACCGACACCGAGCTGTTCAGCCAGGGGCAGATAGACCAGCTTGCCGTTATAGCCGCGCGAGGCGTTAGAGCGTCCCAGTGGCTTCCACTCATAAATATCGGCATTTTTGCGGTCAAAAGTAACTTTCGCCCGCACACAAGGAAAGAGAGTCCCTTTCAGCATCTCTAATATGCGCTTGCGCTCTCTTTCCTCTGGCGAATCTCTCATATTTAAACTCGCTGCCCGACTAAATCTTTCTGCTAAATTCTCTCTACTATCATGGCTATGCCCATGCCACCGCCTACGCAGAGACTGACGCAGCCATAGCGCATTTTGCGTTTTTGCAGTTCGATACCGATAGAGAGCAAAAGCCTGGCGCCGGTAGCACCAAAAGGATGACCTAGGGCAATGGCACCACCATTGACGTTCACTTTCTCGCGAGGCAGATGCAATTCTTTCTCGCAGGCCAGATATTGCACGGCAAAAGCTTCATTGATTTCGAACAAATCAATCTGCTCCATTTTCAGTCCGGCTTTCTCTAGAGCCATCGGTATGGCAGGCACAGGACCAATACCCATAATCTCGGGCGGCACACCGGCAACAGCCCAAGAAACGACCCGCATCATGGGCGACAAAGACAGAGCTTCGGCTTTCTTGGCCGAAGTAACGACCAGAGCTGCTGCACCGTCCACGATACCACAAGCATTGCCGGCAGTAACAGTACCCCCCTGCCTAAAGACCGGCTTTAGCTTAGCCAAGCCTTCCAGGGTCGTCTCTGGTCTGGCATGCTCATCTTTCTCGATAACGGTGTTGCCTTTTTTGCCGGGCACTTCCACCCCGACAATTTCTTCCCGCAGGCGTCCGCTTTCCATGGCTTTTGCCGCCAAAGTTTGGCTGCGCAAAGCAAATTCGTCCTGGGCTTCTCTACTTATATTGTATTTTTCGCGTATGTTTTCGGCTGTCTCACCCATAGAGGCACGGGCATAGGTATCGCGAATATCCAGACCATCCCAAAGTTCCATGTGACCCATGCGACCGCCCCAACGGTTGCTCCAGTTTAAATAGGGTGTCATCGACAAAGCATCGGTACCACCGGCCAGTACCACCGAAGCCATTCCCGAGCGAATCTGCATGGCGGCAGTGGCGACGGCGTTGACCCCTGAACCGCAAAGCAGGTTGAGTATCAAACCTGGTGTGGTGTCTTTCAGACCATTACGCAGAGCCACATGTCTGGCTAGATAGATGGCGTCTTTGCTGGTTTGGATGACATTACCCATGACCACAGAATCGACAACTTCCGGCTTGACTCCGGATCTTTCCATGGCACCGGCAGCAGCGGCAACGGCTAGGTCGGTAGCAGACTTGGAAGCCAACCCACCGCCGAAGGCACCGAAAGCTGTACGGGCGCCGTTAACGATTACTATTTCATCCATTTCACTCATTACATCGAACCTTATCTAACCGAACTAAAACTCTAGGGCTAGTATCTCACCATGAAAACCATCGAAGCTAACTATCAGCGTTCTCAAGCAAACCAGCAAGCCAAGGTGAAAGTTTAACTTTGAAAGAGGCGAATAAAAAATCAACACTTGGCAAGACTGTCAGAAGCAAAAATAAACAATCTATCAAGAGCATATTAGTTTTAAATACATCAGGCTAAAATTTGCCTTCTGGAGCCGAATAGGCATTTATCACTTATTGGAGGGTCGAACCTTGGCTAAGGTTGGAATACCGAAAGAAATCAAAGACAACGAATACCGCGTTGCCATCACCCTGGCTGGAGTCAAATCTCTTGCTTCGGAAGGTCATACCGTCTATGTAGAAAAGAATGCCGGTGTCGGCAGCGGGATGAGCGACGACGAATACAAAGCCGCCGGGGCGACCATATTGCCCGACGCCGCTTCGGTATTCGGTGAGTCCGACCTGATCTTGAAAGTGAAAGAGCCCCAAGCTCAAGAAGTGCCGCTCCTCAAAAAAGGACAATTGCTCTTCACTTATCTGCACTTGGCTGCCATGCCTAAACTGGCCCACGACCTTGCCAAAACCGGCGCCACCTGTATTGCCTACGAAACAGTGCAATTGGCAAACGGTCAACTGCCCTTGCTCACCCCCATGTCTGAAATTGCCGGACGTCTCGCTACCCAGATCGGTGCCAACTATCTTGAGCGCCCCATGGGTGGACGCGGCGTACTTCTGGGTGGAGTACCCGGCGTCGAGCCCGGCGAGATAATCATCGTCGGCGGCGGTGTTGTCGGTACCAACGCAGCAAAAATTGCTCTTGGTCTCGGCGCTCGCGTTACAATCTTCGACCTCTCACTAGAAAGACTGCGCTATCTTGATGATGTCTTCGGCGGTCAGGTTCGCACAGTCTTCTCGGTAGGCCACTATCTGGAAAGCCTATTGCCCCATGCCGACCTGGTAATCGGTGCTGTTCTCATCCCCGGTAAGCAAGCACCCAAACTAATCACCAGAGACATGGTCAGCAAAATGAAGAAAGGTGCCGTCATCGTTGACGTAGCCATCGACCAGGGCGGTTGCATCGAGACAATCAAAGCAACCACTCACTCGCAGCCTGTCTATGAAGTAGACGGTGTTGTTCACTACGGCGTCGCCAACATCCCCGGTGCCGTACCGTGGACTTCCACCCGCGCTCTCACCAACGCCACCATGCCTTACGCCATGAAACTGGCCCGTTTCGGCTATCAAGCCGTTCTCGACGATCCGGCTCTCAACCTGGGTGTAAACATCCACGAAGGTCAGATCGTACACCCCGGTGTTCTAGAAGCTGTCGGCAGCCCTGTTGCCGCCAAGTAAACAAACTGGTTAAAAAGCAAAGGACAAGCCTCACGAGGCTTGTCCTTTCTTTTACTATTGTTTTGCTAGTTCTATTTGTTACTTGATGCGACTCTTGTCAGCTCTTGGGGTTTAAGCGATGAGTTTTCTAAAAACCTTAGTGGGCTGGTTAACGGGAAAAAAAGCCGAAGAGCCGGCCGACTTCACTGTAGTCTTCAAGGTAACGGCTCACAAGCTAAAGATGCCTATCGGCATGCAATCTGCGCCGCTGACCAATTCTGGCGAAGATGAAACACTAGATGCCTTTTGGTCTGATGAAGTTGAAAGCGCCAAACTAAAGCAAAAGCGATTCACCGAGCTGATGGCGGAAGCTTTGCAAAAGAGAGACCCTGAAAACACTTACGTTTGTTCAGACAAATTTTACATCACGGTGACCACTAAAGATGGTCAAAACGGAAGCATCTTCAGCGAAAACATCTGGAGGGAAGTAGCCGACTGTCCAGGCGAGCGCAAGCCAAAACTGCGAACAACATTAGCCATGGGCGCAATGACGAAAGAGTACTCGCTCAAGGAAAACCTCGACCGCATTATCCCAACAAGCCGAGGTAAAGACTACATCGACTATTGCACCAATCAAATGGAAGACAAAATTTTCTACGAAGAGCTGACTAACGATCTCTATTTGAGTTTTGTCTTGGACTTGCCCGATCTCTTCCTATCTGTTTCTAAACAAGACATAGATGAATGCGGAAAATCGCTGGTTGAACTAAAGGAAATTGCCAAAGACAATTTACGCCGCTGCCTGCCCGAAGCCATTGATGTGTACAGTCGAGACAGACGTCTCTATGTTATGGCAGCAGGCGGCAATTATGAAGCCTATACAATTCATTTGCCGGAATGCATGCAGCAAATTCGCACAACCTTAGAGCGAGATTTTGCCTTTGCCATTCCAGGTCGCGATCTATTTCTCTTTTGCAAAGCAGATGACGGCGAAGCCCTGTTGGCTCTACAAGAGCAAGCCAAACTATTGTTCAAAAATCATTCTCGTCCAATATCACCTGGTTTGTTTGTATTCGAAGATGGAGAATTGAAAGGAATTGAAATAAGCGCAAACTAGCAGTTGAGGTAGACTGCCATGGTAAAGGCAGGAACTCAGATACTGCACATTCCAGTATGCTGAATGCCCTGCCCTCGACTGAGTAGGCCGCCCCAGATTCCACCTCACGAAGATACGCAAAGCACTTTTGAAAATCTCTGCTAACGTCGACAAAGATGCCTGCAACCACGTCCGCTAGATCTGCTTCAAGAACAGCCGCTTGCAGCTTCTCTTCGGTAGTTCTCTTTCTTAATTCTCTTTCGCGCACTAGGTGGCTGCGCTGTCGGCATAGAGAGAATAATAGTGCCTACTTCTATTTTGCTAATTGATCGTGTTCGAAGGCACAACACTTCCGCCCAAAGAGAAAGCCATTAGGATTCAAGAGCATTCTCCCTTCAACTGCGTACTGACTGAGCCGAATCGGCACTATATTCAGCGAACACATTTTTGGGAAAAGCGAAAGCATTTAGCAACAGCCTTTCACCAAACTTTCGTCGGACTTTCGTAGATCCTTCTTTGAGACACCGGCTAGCGCTCCAATTCAGGACGGCAAAATGCCTCTTTAAGTAGGCGGACGGTTTTGCCAGGACGGTTGGCTACTGACTGAAAGCCCTGCCATCGATATTTAACTGATCATTGGGAATGGCGGTAAGACCTGCTTTGCAATGTCGCAGCGGGTTATAGTAAGGTTTTATGATTGCAAATATTCAAAATAGTGTAATATGATAATGTTTGAGCGTTTGCAAGTAACGAAAGCAATGGTTTTCTTGCCTAGAACTTACATTGTTTTTGATCGGCGATTCTCTAGTTGTAGATTGAATGTTTCTTTACCAGCAAAACTTGAAAGAAGCTGATGAAACAGGTTCGGCATAGACCGGAGGCTTATCCGGGAAGCGTTTTGATTCTAGACAGATTAATGCCAACTTCCCAGAAGAGGCGGAAGGGTTCGCCTGATGAGAAGACAACTTTCTGATATGTCGCAACTGAGCAGAACTGGAGCACGTTTATGATTCCTTCAGCAGTGATTGCAATTCTGACGATATTGCTTTTCAGCGGAGTCTATACGGCTTTGCTCGGTAAAAAAATGGCCGGGCAAGGTCATCGGATTGGCATGGTTTCCGCTGTGGCAGCCTTGCTTGGCTCAATCTATACCCTGGTCGCAGTAACAAGTTCAGGTCCTCAGCAGTTCGAGTTTCCATTGAGCAATTTTCTCAATTACGATTGGCTGAGTCTTAGTTTCTATGTTGACCGCCTCAGCGCCCTAATGATGGTGCTCATATCCACAGTGAGCACCATGATACATATATTTTCGATTGGCTATATGCAGGGAGACCCCGGCTATTCAAGATTCTTCAGCAGACTGGGTCTGATGACTTTCACTTTGATGGCAATGGTTACTAGTGGAAGTCTCTTCACCTTGCTTGTGTGGTGGCAACTGGTGACTTGGTTTCTCTACCTACTGCTCAGTCACAACAACGAGAATGCAGTGGCGGTGCGATCTGCCTTCAAAACTCTTGTGATTTTAAGGCTTGGTGACGCCGCACTCTTATGTGGTGCAGTTTTGGCATATAAGTGCTACGGTACTTTGCAATTTCCAGATCTTTTCGAGCGCGCCCTATCGTCGTCTCAGACTTTGCAAATTTGGGCTGGTGGACCTGAAATCAACTCGATCACAGCCATTACTCTCCTTCTTTTTGTCGGTGCTATGGCCAAGTCTGCACAACTACCTCTCAACGTCTGGCTCCCTGATACCATGGATGCTCCGACCCCAGTATCCGCTCTAATGCATGCTGGAATTGTCAATGCTGGCGGCTTCCTGATCAATCGATTGGCACCACTCTACGGAGCCAGTCCAGAAACACTCCATTTGGTTTTTGCGGTAGGTTTTCTGACTGCCCTGGTCGGCACGACGATCATGCTGACAAGAACAGACGTAAAGACAATGCTCGGCTTTTCGACAATGGGTCAAATGGGCTTTATGATCATGGAGTGCGGGTTAGGAGCCTTCGCCCTTGCAATATTTCATTTAATTGCTCACGGTATCTTCAAAGCAACTTTGTTCTTGAGCGCCGGAAGTGCTATTCACAAAGCTCGAAAAGAGCCTCACCTACCACCCAGGCAGGAAGATACGGAATCCAATGTATTCAGGGGACTACCCTGGACAACAGGGGTTTTCATGACTCTTCTCTTTCCACTGTTTATATTGGTTGTGTCGAACAAAGTGGTAGACGCGCACATAGCACAAGGCACAATCGTGCTGCTATTCTTTGCCTGGGTGACCTCTTCACAAGCCATTTTTAGTCTTTATTCTCTTAGGACAGTTGAGTCTTGGAGAGTCTCAGCCACAATGATTTCTATAGTCTCGTTCATCGTTCTCACATATGTTTGGGCTACAGAATCGTTTACTGGTTTCTTATATCCCCAGCCCGGCGAAGCAGCCCGATACTTCAGTGCGGCAGCGTTTCCTCTTTGGTTCTTCAACTCAATGATTTGCACAGTCCTGGCTATTCTACTGTCTGGCTGGTGCTTGAACTTCGTCGATCGACGCAAGGCAAAAAGCCTTCTTCCCCAGTGGGCGAAAGCCCTTACGCCTGTCCTCTTTATGTGGTTTTGGAATCGGCTCTATTTGGACAGCTTCTATTTGAGGCTCGAACGAGGCTTAAATAGCACCATAAAGAAGGTGGATGCTTCCTTGCCTGATTGGTTACCTTGAGGACTCATTTCTAATGGACCTAACTCTGTCACTTAGTATGTTGGCGATAGTCTTTGCGACTATCGGACTTGTCTGGCACCGTCAACCACAACAGGTCAAACTCACTGGTTTGATCGTATCGGCTTGTATCTTTCTTTCCCTATTAAATCCAGCAGACCGAAACTGGAGTTCCCAGAGCGGTATTTTGAGCCTCTTTGTTTCGGCTTCAGCATTTTTGAGCATTCTCAGTCAGCAACCCCGACAACAAGCAGCGCATTCAATTGCCTCCATAGTGATGCTTTGTTCATTTAGTCTCGCCTATCTTGACGAAAGAACAGTCCAGCCTATGAGGGCAATATCTTTAGCGCTGTTGCTAATAACACTTATCTTTCTGGCGGTATCGAGAGGCAAGACCAAGTCGATTGCTAATTGCACCGCTGTCTTTTTCTCAATTGCCTTTCTCTGTTTTGCTGCTTCTTTTCTAGCCTCGGGAATAGTTAAGTCGATCCTCATACTGGTTGTAGCGGCAGTCTTCTTGCCTCTCTTGCCATTTCACGCCGGCTTTGTTGGTTCGCTTTCCTGCCTTCCCGGCACTGTGCGCGCCTTTGGTGCCTTTGTTCTGCCTTGTCTAGGCTGGCAAATTATTGCAACTAATCTAATGCCGTTTCCAGATCCTATAGTAAGCACGGTTATTGCTCTATCAATATGTGGTGGCTTGCTGAGCACCATCAGAGCCATTGCTCAGATTGACATTGATCAGACCTTTGCCTCAGTAGGCACCATTCTCTTTTCACTGGCTTGGTTGAATTTTGTCGCAAAATCTGGAAGCGCCGAGGCGACCGGTTGGTATGTAGTGTCAGTGGCACTGGCCTTGAATGGTCTTCTGCTGTGCACATATCACCTAAGAGATAAATATGGAGACAATCTGCGCGATAATTTGCCGGGACTAGATCAGACCATGCCCAGGCTCAGTCTGGTCTTTCGTCTTTTGATCATGGCTTGCGCAGGCTTCCCGCCTTTTGCCTTGTTTGTCATGACCATGTCAATGATGCTCACTTCAAATCAGGTCTATATTCCAATTTGGATAGTATTGATATCGATGATCTGCTCCCTTTTGCTTGTATCTGTTATGCAGCAATTGCTCTTCGGAAAGCGCAGAGCCGACCTAATTTATGAAGATATTAGAAAAGGCGATGTGGTGGCTTTAGCAATACTGATCTTGCTCCTCTTTACCTCTGGAGCAATTCCTTACACTTTCGATAGTGTAAGAAAACCGGAAGGCGCATATAGAGGATCGGCGATCCCTCCATTGCCAACCAAGAGCATGCAAGTCCCGGTTAGTTTGACAGGCGGAGATTCGACCTTATGTTAGATAAATCCGTAAAATACTCAGATTCGCGGCTATTAGAGGTTCGCTTACAGGTCGGGATTGCTAGTGAAATCCTGGCCCAATACTGGCCCATCAAAAATTTTGTGCACCACAATCCACTGCATGAGATGGAGTATTTACACTTTGAGGAAGCTGTTAAAGAAGCACAGCGATTGCTTGGAGGCAATGCTTACCTTGGAAGTGAAACATACCGGCAATTTTATGGTCAAGGACTTATCAGTTTAGAGCATATCGACTCTGTACTGGCGCCAATTTCAGCTGGCGCTGTAGTTCAACTGAGCGGACGAACAGTGGCAAAAGCAGATGTGCTAAAGGCGCACTTACTGCAGGGTTTAAGTCTTGCATCATTAGATAATATTCTGCAGTTAGTTGAGCATAGTAAGCAAAGAGATACGATTCTGCTTCTTGCTGAGCATCTCGCTAGCGCCTTGAAGCCCTCAGATGCAGAGGCTGATGCTCGGAAGTGCGTAGAGGATGACATCCAGTCCTTAACGAAAAACATGACGCTAAGCGATTGGTGCGACCGGACCTTCTCTACCAATATCACGCAATTCATCAACAATGAATTGACCAAGTGGTGCGGCGCCTTCGTTGATGAGGGACAGTCAGTCTGGCATCTGCCCGAACGCAAGAAGACCCTCTACGGCACATGGAAAAGCCTGTCGCTAATTTCTCCATGCCCGGACGAATGCAAGAGAGAGAACTGGATTTCCACATTAAGAGCGCTGCCGGATTCTCCGGAAGATTGCATCTTGAAAATTATCGAAGAACTCGGAATTTCTGATTCAGCTAGAAATGACTATTTTGGCCTTCATCTAGGGTCGCTTCCCGGATGGGCGGCCTTTCTAAAGTACCGCGCATCGAATCCAGAGTATCCTTGGCAGAAAGAGTATCCGGCAGACTTGACGCAGTATCTTGCCATCCGGTTGACGCTAGAATATTGCCTCGTCAATCAAGTCTGCCTGGCAAACCTCAATACAGGGGCTTCGCACAGTGCCATAACAAACTTCATGAGTTCAAATCCTCTCGTCTATTTCATGCTTAGACAGAGAGCGGCCGGCAAACTGAATGTTGATCTTTCACGCAAAATAGACCGACTCAGCCTAAGTTCCGGCCGGGCGATCTTCGAAAACTTAAAGACAATAGCCGAGAACTATCTCAAAAATGAAGGCGAGACCTATTCTAAAAAAACAAGACAGCAAAAAGCCTTCCAATTGCTTGAGCTGGCTCGTTGCTTAGACATACCACCGCAGGAATTGCTTGCTAGCGATCCCGCAAGCCTTGTGGAAGCACTCGATTGGCTTGAGGACTTTCCAGAAGAGCAACATGGAATTGTATGGCTTAAGGCAATGGAAGCTGACTATCAGAACAAACTGGTTGAACAGCTGGCTGAGGCAATCCGAATCAGGCGAGAATCGGACGGCGCTGATGCCGACTTGGAACCGCATCAAGTTCGACCGCAGTCACAGTCAATATTTTGTATTGATGTTCGCTCTGAGCCATTTCGGCGCCATCTTGAGTCTGTGGGGCGCAACGAAACGCTCGGTTTTGCCGGCTTCTTCATTTGCTTCATTGGATTTCAGTCAATCGATAGCAAGCATGAAACAGCCCAGTTTCCGGTCATTATGAAAGCTCGCAATATGGTCCGCGAAGTGCCAAGAACATACGAGCATCATCGGGTGGAGCGTTCTCGGGCTGGTGCAGCTTTGCTAAAGGACACTCGCGCCTTACTTCACAATCTTAAGGAGCACTTCATTACACCTTTTGTGACTGTGGAAGCGCTCGGATGGTTCTACAGCCTGCCATTCTTGTTCAAGACACTGGCGGCTGTTTCCTACCGTGACACTAGTGCTCGATTCAGGAAGTTAATCGAGCCGCCGGTTGCCACAACGCTAACAATCGATAAGCTTTCGCAAGTCGAAGCTACCGAAATGGCAATTCGCAATCAACTTACAGTAATTCGCACGGCTCTCAGGGAACACTTCTCTTTCTTTAGGGGTTCGGTTCAGACCGAGTTGCTGGAGGCCTTTAGGCAAGCAGCAATGGACGAGGAAAAACCTCTAGATCAATTGCAGGAAATGTTGCCGCAAGTGTCAGTCGAAAAGCTAAAAGCGTTTCTACTTATCTTGCGAGAAGAATACAAAATCATTCCTCGTCGTCTCTCCTGGCAGCTTGATAGAATCACGAGAACAGGCTTTACTATTGAAGAGCAGGTTTACACGGTTGAAACGGCCTTGCGAATGATGGGGCTGACGAGTAATTTCGCCCGCCTGATCATGGTATGTGGACATGGAAGTACCTCGGATAACAATCCATTTGAATCGGCTCTCGATTGCGGAGCCTGTGGCGGCAATGAAGGAAAAGCAAATGCAAGAACATTTGCCGCCATGGCTAATAAGATTCAAGTTCGGGAGATTCTCGCCAAGAGAGGAATAGAGATTCCCGCTGACACTTACTTTATTCCGGCGCAAATCAATACAACCACAGATAGGGTCGATTTACTTGATTTGGAAGATGCGCCTACTACCCATCGACTCGATATCGCACGCCTTTATGATGACTTGGAACATGCCAGCATGCTAACCAGTGCTGAGCGCTGTACACAATTTCCAGAATTGACTGAGAAGTTATCGCCGCAGATGGCCTCAAAGCACGTCCTTAAGCGCAGCGCTGACTGGAGCCAAGTTCGTCCTGAATGGGGACTATCCGGTAATGCATCATTCATTATTGCTCGACGGGAAACAACTAATTCGATAAGTCTGGAGGGGCGGGCTTTCCTCCATTCCTATGATTACCTAACCGATCCAGGCGGAAAGCTCCTGGAAGTGATAATGACGGCTCCACAAGTTGTCACACAGTGGATCAATATGGAACATTATTTTTCTGGCGTGGACAATCAGCTCTACGGCGCCGGAAGCAAGGTTTATCACAATGTAGTAGGCAACATTGGTGTTATGGCCGGAAGCAGTAGCGACTTGCGAACCGGCTTACCCTGGCAAACCGTTGCAAAGGGAGATAGTTTGTACCACCAGCCGCTGCGCTTGACTACAGTGATAGAAGCGCCAACGACTTTACTCGATCAGATTATCTCTCGGCACGAAGTCTTGAAACGCTTTTATCATGGAGAATGGGTCTATTTAATCGCCCTTGACAGAGAGAGTGGACGATTCTATAAGTATTCTGCTAATGGGCAATGGCAGCTTATAGAGAAAGTAAAGAGCGCTCCAGAACGCGAAGAAGTGCCAAATAGCTGAGTAGGAGCAGTATCATAGACGCGAAGGAGAAAACTCTATGGACGATTTAGTATTACACCCAATGAAAGAAGTGAAAGTGGTCGTCTCCGGCGAACAGAGAAAGCTGGTTACCGATTTGCTCGATAGAATCGAGGCTACTGGATATACCATAATTGCTATAACCGCTGGAAAGGGACATGGAGGATTTCAGGAGTCTCACTTCATGTTTGGTGGTACGGAGAGTCTTGAAATGATACTGACTGTGGTGCCGGAAGAGAAAGTGGAACCGATTCTTGCTGGTTTAAAAACTCTATTCAGCCACCAGTCAGGTGTTATGTTCGTGTCGGATGTGGCAGTTAGTAGAAGAGAGTATTTCGGAAAGAGCTGAGGCTAACTTAAGTTGCCGATGCTGTGCTTTAAAATTTCGAGTATTGCAAGATTAGCAGGAGCCTTGATTAGCGTTTTTGCCAGAGAAAACAAGCACAGCAAAGTGGCATTGCCTTAGAATGCTTACTGCTTACTAAAGTTGCTAGCTGTCACAACAGTAATTGATAAAATCGACTATAAAAATTGAGCGAATCTATAGCCGTCTAGGGTAGCAGATCTAAGACTTATCTAGTGGCCGGCAGCGAACCGGCACCAACCATGACACCACTGCCGGTCAGCCTGGCAGCGATGCGCTGATTGCTGCATATCGCCTCAGAGACAGACCTAAAGAGCTTGGTGCCGCCCTTTAGATTAAGATGGGCGCAGTCTTCAAAATCATCCAAGTCATAACCTTGCTCTTTACCAGGCTCTACGACAGGCACCTGATATTGCGAGGCAAGCTCTTGCACAGTGTCTTCAAAGCGCTTGAGGTCATACTTACCTTTCTGCATCAATGCATAATTTTGCCTTGTAAGCGGCATATTTACCACGCAGACCGGCACATCATTTTCTTGAGCCAGCTTAAATAGCTTATCTAAGAAAGTCTTTTGGTTCTGAAACTGCTCTTCACTAAAAGTGGTATAGATTTCTCGATAATCATCGAGCTGCTTGAGTTCGTTGCTAGGCTGCTGATAGACGGCTTCAGCCTCCCAGTATTTATCGACTTCGAAGATATTGGCCGGTTTTTCGCCCTTGTTTATTTGCTGTTTAGCCGTGTACAAATCTACAGGATGACCGGTAAACCGGCTTGCCGCCTGGGCAAAGATACTTTTATAGTCATTGCGAGCGGCAGCATAGGTCCAGACCTTCGAAATAGCAAACTCGGTCAAAGAGGCAAAATCAGGTTTGGTGGCAAGAAGATCATCGAGATTCTGCATATCCGACAAAATTTCGAAAGTAGGACTCTTGCCTATTTGCGATTTGTTATTGGCACAAAGATCGCGCGGCGCCATAAAGAGCAAAACCAGTTCCGGCCTCTTACCGCTCTTTAGATATTTATCTAAAATCAAATACTGGTCTGACACCACCGCCGCCACCACGGAAGCATTCACGGCTTTAATCTTGCGGTCTAGCTTCTCGCTCAGCTCTTTCTCTAGATAATTAGCTCGACTGTAGGGGCAAATCTGATAACGCACATATGTGGAATCCCAACGAGTTTTCCCATCTTTCATTACGTCATCGAGGTGCGCCATCGGATAAAGAGAAAGAGAAGTACCGAGCATCAAAACCTGAGGATTCTCAGACGAACTAATGATCTTGGGTAACTTACCG